>PLMN01000033.1 GCA_003141555.1 Candidatus Aminicenantota bacterium | reverse complement strand
AATCAACGTTGGGACACTACTGATTGAGGATAATTAACTGAAATGTCAACTTTGAGATGGCTACGAAGTGACCCGCACCCCGTTTCTCGTCCATTTTGTCTGTAGATTTCTAGAGCTATGGCAGGAGGATGCGGGAATCGAACCCACCCAGCCCCTTCGTCAGAAGCCATACCGGATCTGAAGCCCCTTGCATCCAGAAAAAGACAAGCCTGTCCCCATGTCACCGTGGTGTAACAGAAACTACTTAATCTCGCTTAAGTTCGATTAATGGCGCTTAAAAGAAAATCGGGATTTTCCCCGAGAAATCGAGAGCCAGCGAGAGGAATCGAACCTCCGACCTACTGATTACGAATCAGTCCGTCAAGATAATTCGATCAAAATACGACAGTGGTCACTTGGGCTCCACTCTTCGGGAGCGTTCAGAGCTCTGACATGAAGGCCGGATGAAGCAAAGACAAGATCAAGATTGTGTAACGATTTCTGGGCATAGGCAAGGACTTGAAGGTTGCCTTGGAGTGAGGAGGTATGACTCCAACAAGTCTGCGGGGATAGACCTCTCCCCGTGTCACAACTGTGTCACAAAAAGTGCTTAAACTCGCTAAAACTAGGCTAAAGGTGCTTAAAGGAAAACGTTGAGTTATATGGGGAAAAGTGGCGGGGCCGACGAGGCTCGAACTCGCGACCTCCGGCGTGACAGGCCGGCGTTCTAACCAACTGAACTACGACCCCGCATTAGGGCTGGGACATTATAGCCGCAACGGGCTCCGTTTTCAACAGGTTTCGCGCGTCCGCCCACGATCCGAGCGGGCGCACACCGCGCTGCCGCCCTGGGCTGCGTCCCGGGCCTCCCGGTCCAGTCCTACATCTTCTCCAACGCCGCGATCCGCTCCTCGATGGGCGGATGCGTGGAAAACAGCTTGTTGAGCGCTCCCTTGTGGTCGAGGAGCGGGTTGACGATGTAGAGGTGGGCGGTGGCTTTGTTGGCCGCCTCGAGCGGCTCGGTATCGGCCGCGAGCTTCCGCAGGGCCGAAGCCAGCCCGGCCGGGTAGCGGGTGAGCATCGCCCCGCTCGCGTCCGCCAGGAATTCGCGCTTGCGCGAGATCGCGAGCCGGATGAGCTGGGCGATGAGCGGCGAGAGGACGGCTAGGACCAGGCCCACGATAATCAGAACCGCTCCGGCGCCGTTCTTGTCGCTCCCTCCGACCCGGCGTCTCCCCCGCCCTCCCCACATGAAGGTCCGCAGGATCCAGTCGCTGAGCAGGGCCACGACGCCGACCATGACCACGGTAAGCGTCATGAGGCGGATGTCGAGGTTCCTGATGTGGGACATCTCGTGGGCCACGACGCCCTCGAGCTCGGCCCGGTCCATCTTCTGGAGGAGCCCGGTCGTGACGCAGATGACCGCGTTTTTCGGGTCGCGCCCCGTGGCAAACGCATTGGGCGCCGTGTCGTCGATCACGTAGCAGCGCGGCGTCGGCACGCCCGCAGCCAGGGCCAGGCCCTCGACGACGTTGTAAAGATAGGGGAATTCCTCCTTCGTCGCCGGCCGCGCCTTGCTGATGGCCAGGGTGATGTCGTCGCTCTTGTAATAGCCGACTGCCGAAAGGCCAACGGCGATGATCAGGGCGATCACGAGCCCGGGCCGCCCCATGCCCGCAAGCTCACCCAGGACCGCAGCTAGGGCGAAGATGAGGACGAGGAAGAGCGTGACGAGGACGAACGACTTCCGCTTGTTGGCCGCGATTTCGGCGTACATGAAGAACTGGCGAAGCGACGGGCGCGGGTGGCGTCAGAGTCAGGCGCCGTCCCCGCGCCCCGCTCGACTCAGAAGCTGACCTTGACCGGTTCCTTCGCCGCGGGCTCTTCGATGACGAAATATTCCTTGGTCTGGAAGTGGAATATCCCGGCGACGACGTTCGAGGGGAAAACCTGCTGCTTCTGGTTGAACTGCATGACCTGGTCGTTGTAGAACTGCCGGGCATAGGCGATCTTGCCCTCGGTGCCGGCCAGCTCCTCCTGGAGCATCAGGAAATTCTGGTTCGCCTTGAGGTCGGGATAAGCCTCGGCCACGGCGAAGAGGGACTTGAGGGCCCCGGTCAGCTGCGTTTCGGCGGCGCCCTGGTCCTTGACCGTGTCGACGGCGATGGCCTTGGCCCGGGCCTCGGTCACGTTCTGGAAGACTCCGCTCTCGTGCTTGGCGTAGCCCTTGACGGTCTCGACCAGGTTCGGGATGAGGTCGTACCGCCGCTTCAGCTGGACGTCGACCTGCGACCAGGCGTTGTCGCACCGGTTGCGGAGGACGACCAGGCCGTTGTAGATGGCGACCGCCGCCAGGAACAGAACGCCGATGATGATGAGGAAGATAATCAGGGCACCCATGGGATTCTCCTTTTTTTATGCGAAATCTCCGGGATTTTCCACAAATCCAGCATAGCGGCCCGGGGCGGAAAATGCAAGGGAGTGTTGATTACAGCTTCGACAGCCGGAAGAGCTTCATCAGGTCCATGACGTCGCCGGCCGTGAAGGAGACCGTGTGCTCATCCTTGCGGACGGCGCCCGGGATCCACGAGGCCTTCTGCGCGCCCGCCTCGTCGGCGAACGACACGTCGAGAGTGTAGGGCGGCGCGAGCTTGTAGGGCTTGAAATCCTTCAGCCGTTTGAGCGCGGCCGTGGTCTTCTGCTTGATCAGCTCCTGCGCCTTTGCCGGATGGAGGTTGAGGGCCGCCGTGGCGATCGCTTCCTTGACTACGGCCGTCTCGATGTCGCCGAACAGCTCCTTGGCCTGGGCGGCGATGGCCTGGTCGCCCGAGACGAGGACGACGGGGACGCCGAAATAGCCGGCCATCAGGCCGTTGATCCCCGCCTCAGGCATCTTCTTGCCGTTGATGATGACGTCGAGGAGCTTGGTCGTCATCGTGTGCTTGAGGACGGCGTTCGGGGTCGAAGCGCGGGCATGATAGCCGATGAAGACCACGGCGTCGAACGTCCTGTCGATGCCCTCCATCATGCTCAGGGGGCCGTAAGACCAGTCGCGGAGAAGACGGGCCTCGGGCCGGAGAAGATCCGGGAGGATGTTGCGCCCCGTGTCGTGGCCGTCGCGGACGACGATCTCGGTCGCCCCGGCCGCCAAGGCGCCCTCGATCGCCGCGTTGGTTTCCTGGGTCATCAGCTTCCGGAACAGGCCGTAGTCCGTGCCGCCGACCGTGACATCGTCCCAGCTGACGACACCGCAGACTCCTTCCATATCTACGGAGATGAACACCTTCAGCCCCTTGGGGGCGGCGGCCGCCTGGCCGGCGGCGGAGGCGAAACTCGACATCAAAGCGAGAAGAAGGAAAATACCCGCGAGCGGAGTCACTTTTCGGATCATGGGCCCTCCTGATTCAGACCGTTCCCATCATAGGCGGGTGGAAAATCCAAGTCAAACGGAAGGCTCAAGGCCTTCGCGGGCGAAAGAAACTCCCGGCGGGTGGCGCCCGCCGGGACGGCTTGCGTTTTGACAACCCGCCGCGGATGGGCTAGGATGGGGGTGCGTCATGCGCCTGCAATTCACAGCCCTTTCCCAAGGGGCTTATCTAACATCCAGATACTCCGCCACGCCGGTGTATTCGACCGCTTCGGCGACTTCGCTCGCATCATCCCATCCTGGAGGAATCCCATGAAATACAAGCTCGCGCTCATCGGCTGCGGCACCGTCGGACAGGGCCTGCTCGAAATCCTCACCGACAAGGGCGAGGCCATGAAAGAGGCCTACGGCTTCGAGGTCAAGGTCGTGGCCGTCGCGGACAAGCTCAAGGGCACGATCATGTCCCCCTCCGGCCTCAACATCCGGAAGATTCTCACCGTCCTGGCCGCGGGCAAGCCCCTCTCGGCCTACGACCCCGGCAAGAAGCCCCTCGCCATGGACCCGCTCGAGGTCATCGGCGCCTGCGGCGCGGACATGATAGCCGAGCTGACCTACACCAACATCAAGACCGGCGAGCCGGCCACGAGCTACATCAAGAAGGCGCTCTCGCTCGGCATCCACGTCGCCACCTCGAACAAGGGCCCGGCCGCGCTCCACTACCACGAGCTCCGGGCTCTCGCCGAAAAGCACGGGGCCTTTTTCCGGATCGAGGGCACGGTCATGAGCGGCACGCCCGTTTTCACCCTCGCCGAGAACGGCTTCCCGGGGAACGAAGCCCGCGAGATCAAGGGCATTCTTAACGGGACGACGAACTTCATCCTGAGCAAGATGGAGATGGACGGCATGGACTATCCCGAAGCCCTCGCCCTGGCCCAGAAGCTGGGCTACGCCGAGGCCGATCCCACGGCCGACGTCGAGGGATTCGACGCGCTGGCCAAGCTGGTCATCCTCTCCAACGTCATCCTCGGCGGCCGGGTCAAGACCTCGCAGGTCAAGCGCGAAGGCATCACCGGCATCACCAAGGCCATGGTCGACGAGGCCAAGCAGGCCGGCTTCCGCTACAAGCTCATCGCCGAGACGAAGCGCGTCGGATCCAAGGTGACGGCCGCCGTCGGCCCGCAGAAGCTCCCGCTCTCCGACCCGCTGGCGGGGGTCATGGGCGCCCAGAACGCGCTCACCTTCGACCTCGATTTGCTGGGCAAGGTCACGATCCAAGGCCCGGGCGCGGGCAAGCTCCAGACGGGGGCGGCGATCCTCCAGGACCTGCTCGCGATGCATAGGGATCTGCGATAAAGCCGTGTCGGGGGACACAATACTCTGTCCCCCGGGGACAGAGTATTGTGTCCCCATTTGACTAGGAGCGGTCATGCAAGACAAAATTTACAGCCCCGGCGTCATGAAGTACGTGGAGGAGTCCAAGAAGCTCATCGCCGAGCGCGAGGCCCAGATGGCCCAGGCGAAGAAGTGGAAATTCGATACGATCGCCGTCCACGGCCTGTATTCGGTGGAGGAGGCCCTCACCCGAAATCAGGGAGCGATCATCGAGCCCCTCTACCTGGCCAGCGCCCAGGCCTACCGTGACTCCGACGAGCTCGAGGCCGCCCTGGCCTATCTCGTCCCGACCTGGTGCTACACCCGCATCGCCAACCCGACAACCTATTATCTCGAGTGGGTCCTGGCCCTGCTTGAAAGCTACAAGACCGGCTCCGACGCCTCGTGCTTAGTGACGGCTTCCGGCATGTCGGCCATCGCCCAGGCCGTGGATCCGTTCCTGGTCAAGCAGAAGGACGGCCCGGAGCGGATCAACTTCGTCACGTCCAACCGGCTCTACGGCGGCACATATCAGCATTTCAACATCCGCAAGAAGCAGGAGCGGGGCATCGAGGTCCGCTGGGTTCACAACCCGGAGGATATCGACGAGTGGAAGGCCGTGATCGACGAAGACACGCGCTTCCTTTATATGGAGGCCCCGAGCAATCCTCAACAGTCCTTCGCCGACCTCGAGGCCCTGGCCGACCTGGCCCACTCCTGGGGGATCCCGTTCATCATCGACGCCACGTGCGCCACGCCCGCCCTCACCCGGCCGATCGCCTGGGGGGCGGACATCGTCGTCCATTCGCTCACGAAATCGATCACGGCCGGCGGCTTGGCCGTCGGCGGGGCGCTCATCAGCCGCAAGCCCATCGTGACCAAGGTCAAGAATGACCACCCGCTCTTCAAGGAGAGCTTCGCCGAATACGTCAAATTCTTCCCCTACCGCGACAACGGCCCGGCGTCCGCGCCGGCCAACGCCATGTTTGCCCTCAACGACGTCCGGACACTCCGATCGCGCATGGACCTGGTCAGCCGGAACTGCATGGCGGTCGCCGAATACCTGGAGGGCCAGCCGAAGGTCTATCAAGTGGATTACCTCGGCTGTCCCAAGGACCCGCTCCATCCCCTGGCCAAGCGCTACATGACCTTGGTCGATTCGAACGACGGCCGGGGCCGCGAGGTCAACCGCTACGGCCATTTGATGAGCTTCCGCGTGGACGGCCCGCCGGAGAACGCCCGGAAGGTGTTCGACGGCTTCAAGATGATCTTCCGGGCCACCGACCTCGGCCGGATCAAGAGCGTGGCCACCATCCCGGCCATCTCGACGCACCAGCAGCAGGGCGAGGAGGCCCGGCGGGCGGCCGACGTGCCGCCGCAGCTCATCCGGCTGTGCGTCGGGGCGGAAGATCCGTCGGATGTCATTGCCGATTTGGACCAGGCACTAAAGAGGGTGTAAGGGCGGAAAGAGGGGACACAGAACCCCACTATTCTATTGCCGGCAGCAGGCCGGTGTTCTGTGTCCCCTCTTTCCGTAGCTGCGCTCGTCGGGGCGTTCCCCGTTGAATTTCCGGCCGCGATAGTCTACAATTCTCCCGTGGAAAAAATCCGTATCCAGGGCCGCAATGATTTCCAGCTGAAGGGCGGCGTCCGCATCGGCGGCTCCAAAAACGCCGTCCTCCCGGCTCTGGCCGCATCCCTCCTCACCGGGGAAAAGGTCCATCTGAGCAACATTCCCTTGGTGAAGGATGTCTTCTCCATGCTGAAGCTCATGAAGGAGCTGGGCCTGGACTATCACCTCGAGGGCACAAACCTGACCTTGGAAGTCCCGAAAATCCTCTCCGAAGAGGCGTCCTACAACCTGGTCAAGGTCATGCGGGCCTCGTTCCTCGTCCTCGGCCCGCTGCTGGCCCGCTTCGGCAAGGCCATCGTCGCCCAGCCGGGCGGCTGCGCCATCGGCCTCCGGCCGGTCGATCTTCACCTCGCCGGCCTTCAGAGGCTCGGGGCGAACATCACCCTCGAGCATGGCTACATCAAGGCCGAGGCCGACCGGCTCCAGGGAGCGGACATCCGCTTCGAGAAGAAGACCGTCGGCGGCACGGAGCACCTGATCATGGCCGCCACCCTCGCCCGCGGCGAGACCATCCTCCGCAACTGCGCCCAGGAGCCCGAGATCTCGAATCTTTGCGAGCTCCTGATCAAAATGGGGGCGAAGATCGAGGGGGTCGGCGAGGAGACCGTCCGCATCGTCGGCGTCGACGCCCTCGGCGGGGCCGACCATGAAATCATCCCCGACCGGATCGAGGCCGGCACGTTCCTCGTCGCCGGGGCGCTGACCCACGGCGACATCCGCCTCACCGGGACCGAACCCAGCCACATCATGACGACCATCGAAAAGCTGCGCTATTCAGGCGCGACGATCGACATCGACGGCAAGACGCTCCACGTGGTGGGCAGCGCCGAGATCCGGCCGCAGGACGTGACGACCTCGCCGTATCCGGGCTTCCCGACCGACATGCAGGCCCAGTTCATGGTCCTCATGACCCAGGCCACCGGCACATCGATCATCACCGAGACCATCTTCGACCGGCGCTTTCAGCATGTCAACGAGCTCCTCCGCCTCGGCGCGGCGATCGAGGTCCTGGGCGACAAGGCCGTCGTCCACGGCCGGACTCCGCTCTCCGGCGCCGAGGTCATCGCCACCGACCTGCGGGCCTCGGCTTCGCTCATCCTGGCCGGCCTGATCGCGAGCGGCGAGACGATCGTGAACGACGTCGAGCACATCGACCGCGGCTACGAGCGGATCGAAGAGAAGCTCCGAGCGCTCGGCGCAAGGATCGAGCGGTTCCGGGACTGAAAATTGGAGACACAATACCTAATTCCCTATTTCCGCAGCGGCATGACAGGGTGTCCCTGAAGCCCTTTAAATAGGGAAATAGGTATTGTGTCTCCACAATGGGGGCCGATATGGACGACTGCCTCTTCTGCAAAATCGCGGCGGGGACGATCCCGGCTAAAATCGTCTACCAGGACGAGCTCATCGTCGCTTTCGACGACATCCGGCCCCAGGCTCCGACCCACACCCTCATCATCCCGCGCGAGCACTTCGCCGCCCTTCCCGACGTGCCCGCCGCCAAGGGCGACCTCCTGGCCCACATCCTCGTCAAGGCGCCCCTCATCGCCGCGGCCAAGGGCATCGGTGCTTCTGGCTACCGCATCGTCCTGAACACGGGCCGGGACTCGGGCCAGGACGTGTTCCATATCCACTTCCACCTGCTCGGCGGGCGGCGCATGGCCTGGCCCCCGGGGTAATGTCCGCGCGTGGCCTACCTCATCGACGGCAACAACCTCCTCGGACACCTGTTCCCCGGTGCGCACAGGGATCCCGACAACAGGCTCAAGCTCGTCCGGCGGCTCATCGCCTTCCAGCGCTTCACCCGCTCCCGCGTCATCCTGGTCTTCGACGGCCCGCCGTCGGCCGACGTTGAGGCCATGGTCCGCGGCGAAGCGCGCCTCGCGGTCCTCAACCCGGAGCCGGGCGGGTCCGCGGACACCATCCTCGAGGAGTTCATCGCCTCCCGGCGCGACACGCGCCGGCTGTTCGTGGTCAGCACCGACCGGGGCGTGCGGGCCTTCGCCCGCGAGCACGGCGCGACGTCGCTTACGGGGCGCCAGTTCGCCGGCGAACTCAACGGCGCGCTGCGCGAGCATCGGAGCGTCCGGGAAATGGACAAGAAGGAGCCCCGGCCTTCGAAGCTCGAAGTCAAGCTCTGGTCCGAGCTTTTTAAGGAATAGGGATCGGCCTTCGCCCACGAAAGTTGACGGACATCGAAATTCAGGGTCAAATGTTGAAATGTTGAGACCTGACCGCAAAGCTTCAATCATCGGCGCGGGCCGGTTGGGAACGGTCCTGGGCGCGGCGCTTCGGCGGAAGGGAATCGCCATCCGGGGAATCGCCGACCGGAGCCTCGCCGCGGCGCGCGAATCCCGGGCGATCATCGGCCGGGGCGCGGCCACGCGGAGCGCGGCCCGGGCCGCGGACGGCGCGGACCTCGTCTTCATTACCGTCCCCGACGACGCGATCGGGAGCGTGGCCCGGTCGCTCGCCGCGGCGGCGCGCCCGGCCGGGACGTGGCGCGGGAAGATCGTCTTCCACACGAGCGGCGCGGTCACGTCCGCGGCTCTGGCGCCGCTCCGCGCCGCGGGCGCGGCCTGCGCTTCGTTCCATCCCGTCCAGACGTTCCCCCGCAAGGACCTGGCCCCGTCCGTGTTCCAAGGGGCGACCATCGACCTCGAGGGCGATCCCCGCGCGGTGCGGGCCGGCGCGGTCCTTGCCCGAAAGCTGGGCGCCCGGCCGCTCGTCCTGCGCGCCGAGGACAAGGCGCTTTTCCACGCCGCCGAAGGCATCGTTTCGAACCTCTTCATCCCCCTGTTCGACACGGCCTGCCGCCTCCTCGCCTCAACCGGCATCGCCGACCGCGACGCGGCGGCGATCCTGCTTCCCCTCGCCGAAGGAACTTTACAGAGCGTAAAGCGCCTTGACAGGTCGACCGCGCTGACGGGGCCTATATCACGGGGGGACGTGGAGACCGTCCGGCGGCACATCTCCGTCCTGCGGAAACACCCCGCCGCCCTGAGGATCTACAAAGTGCTGGGGACGGAAGCGATGGCCCTCGCCAAGCGCGGGAACAGGATTCCGCCGGCCCGCGTCAGAGCGATGGCCCGTCTGCTGGCAGGAAAATAACCTCTTCCTCGAGCTCGATCCCGAACCTGGCCTTCACCCGGGCCTTGAGCTCCGCGGCGAGGGCCAGGACATCGGCCGCCGAGGCGTCCGCCTCGTTCACCAGGAAATTGCAGTGGCAGGCGGAGACGGCCGCCCCGCCGACGCGCATTCCCCGCGCGCCCACCTGCTCCAGGAGATGGCCGGCGGCGAGCTTGGTCCCGTCCGGCCGCGCGGGATTCTTGAAATAGCTCCCGGCGTAGGCCGTCTTCTTCGGCGGGTGCTTCTCCGCGCGGAGGGCCAAGTATTCCGCGATCTTGGCCTCGACCGCCGCGGGATCGCCCGACCTCAGCCGGAACGTCGCTTCGAGCAGAATGTCGTGGCGGGACTTGAGCTTCGAGTGCCGGTAGGAGAATTCTAAGTCATCCCGGCCGGCCCGGACCGCGCGCCCGTCCGCCCCCAGGACGAGGGCGTCCTCGAGCACATCGCCGACCGCCCGGCCGAAAGCGCCCGCGTTGCCGAAGACGGCTCCGCCGACGGTGCCGGGGATGCCGGCCAGGAACTCGAGGCCCCCGCAGCCGCGGGCGACGGCGAATTTCAGGAGGTCGCCGGCGCTCTCGCCGGAGGCCGCCCGGAACAGGAAGCCGGATTCCGACGCGGTTTCGACGGTCATCCCCCGAAGCCCGACCTTGATCAGCAGCCCCCGATAGCCGGCGTCGTCGAAGAGGAGGTTGAAGCCGCCGCCCATGACATAGCGCCGGACGCCGCCTTCCCGGGCGGCTCCCAGCGCCGCTCGAAGGTCGCTCTCCGTCCCGGCCTCGAAGAAGAAGTCCGCGGGTCCCCCGATCCGAAAATTCGAGACGTCCTTCAGGAGGACACCCCGCCCCAGGGGCTTGCCTACGCGCTCGAGAAACAGCTCCGGAAATCCGCCCATGATGGCCTTCTCCGCCCTATTTTACCGGAATTGGCATAATAATTGCATTTTTATTCACGGGCCCATACTCGCAACTATTGGAATATTGACAAGTTAGGGAGAGTGGGATATCATTCCCCAAATTTTGGGAGCGAGGTCAAGCATGAAAAAAGTCATCCTGATCGCCATCGCCGTCGCCATCGCCTTTGGCGGCGTCGCCTATGGACAGAGCGAGTCCGACCAGGCCTATATCAAAGCCATGACGGCGAACTCGCCGGCGGAGCGCGTAACCCTCCTGAAGGATTTTTTGGCCAAGTTCGGCGGCAAGGGAGTTCAATACGAAAATTTCGCCAACGCCAACCTGTGCATCATCCCCTGGCAGGGCAAGACCGAGCAGGAAACCGTCACCTATGGCGATAAGGCCCTCGCCTTCGGCGGCCTGGACAACGTCATGAAAAGTCAGGTCCTGATCAATCTGGCCGCGGCCTACGCGAAGCAAGGCCAGGTGGACAAGACCAAGGCCACTTCCGCCCAGCTTATCCAGACGGCCACCGAGGGCAAGGCGAAAGAGCCCGAGGCGGCCAAATGGGACAGCATGATCGGTCTGGGCCACTACTTGATCGCCCAGGCACTCGACAAGGCCAAGGACGTCAAGGGCGCCCTCGACGAATACATGACCGCCTACGGCATCCTCAAGGACGCCAAGATCCTGGCCGAGGTCAAGAAACAGGCCAAGGCGCTCTACGAGGCCAAGAATTACGCCGACGCCGGCAAGGTCTTTCAGACGCTCGCCCAGGCCAACCCCAAGGACACCGAGAGCCAGGCCCTCGTCGCCCAGTGCCTCTACAAGTCCGGCAAGGTGGACGAGGCCATGGCCCTCTGGAAGGATTCCTTCGCCAAGAGCCGGTCGGGAGACCTGGCCTACAACATCGGCATCACCCTGGCCAAGGAAGCCAAGACCAACCCCGCCCTGACGAACGACGCGATCAAGTACCTCCTCGACGCGGCCTTCCTTTCGCCCGCCAAGAGCAAGGACGCCCGGGCTCTGGCCGAAAGCATTTACTTCAGCAACGACAAGGAATGGAACAACCGGGTCAAGCTGATGCAGGAGAGCAAGGCGCTCATCGACGACTGGGCCAAGACGATCAACACCAAGTTCGGCGATAAGAGCGAGGAGGACCTGACCCCCGACCAGCGGCGTGAATACCGGAAGATCAAGGAAAGCATGGACAAGGAGCAGAAGACGCTCGACGACCTCGGCGCCAAGCAAAAGGCCGGAGTCGACGGCTTCAACAGGCTCCTCGAAGGCGAAAAGCAGAAGCTCGGGGTCAAGTAAGCCCGGGCGGCCGCGCCCGCCGACGACGCGCGGAAGTCGACCCTCGGGGTTTTTCCCTCGGATAGGACCCCGAGGGTTTTTTTTTGCCCGGAGAACCGATACAATGGGGGCGCCCGGGGGCGCATTCCCCGGGGATCGGGAGGATTCCATGGCGCCGAAGCCGTTGACGCGTGACCGGGCGGAGGCCCGCATCGCGAAGCTCCGCCGCGAGATCGAGCATCACGAGAGGAAATACTATATCGACGACGATCCCCAAATCTCCGACGCCGAATTCGACGGGCTGATGAAGGAGCTCCAGGCCCTGGAGGCGGAGTTCCCCGAGCTCGTCACGCCCGAATCCCCCACCCAACGCGTCGGGGGGAAGCCCGCCGAGGGATTCCCGACCGTCCGACACGCCCGGCCGATGATGAGCATCGAGAACGTCTACTCGGTCGAGGAGCTCGAGGAATTCGACGAGCGCGTCCGCCGGCTCCGGCCCGGCTCTAAAATCGAGTACGTGGCCGAGCTCAAGATCGACGGCCTCGGGATCTCGATCCTCTACCGCGGCGGCCGGTTCGTCCAGGCCGTCACCCGGGGCGACGGCCTCCAGGGCGACGAGGTCTCGGCCAACGTCAGGACGATCAAGAGCCTACCCCTCACGATCCCCGACGAGCGCGAGGTCGAGGTCCGGGGCGAGATCTATCTCCCCTTCGAATCCTTCCGGAAGATCAACCTCGACCGCGAATCGGCCGACGAGCCGTCATTCGCCAATCCGAGAAACGCGGCCTCGGGGTCGATCCGCCTCCTCGACCCCCGCGAGGTCGCCGGGCGCAGGCTCGACGCCTTCTTCTACGCGTTCACGGCCGACGGCCGGGAGACGGAGAGCCAGTGGGAAAACCTGGCCGCCCTGCGCCGTCTGGGATTTAAGACAAACCCGAAATCCAAGCTCTGCCCGACGCTCGCCGAGGGGGTCGACTACTGGCGCGCCTGGACGGACAAGCGCGACAGCCTGAACTACGACGCCGACGGGATCGTGCTCAAGATCAACGCCACGGCGGACCGCGAGGCGCTCGGGGCCACGTCCAAGGCCCCCCGGTGGGCGATCTCGTTCAAGTTCCCGGCGCGCCAGGCCACGACCCGCCTCGTCGACATCGAGGTTCAGGTCGGTCGGACGGGCGCCTTGACCCCGGTGGCGGTCCTGGAGCCGGTGAAGCTCTCCGGGACGACCATCAGCCGGGCGACGCTTCACAACGAGGACGAGATCCGGCGCAAGGACATCCGCGTGGGCGATTATGTGCTCATCGAGCGGAGCGGGGACGTCATCCCCAAGGTCGTCGCGCCCATGAAGGAGCGGCGGACGGGCCGGGAGAGGGAATTCGTCATGCCCCAAACATGCCCGGTCTGTAACGCCGTGGCGTTCCGGCCCGAAGGCGAGGTCGTGGCCCGCTGCACGAATCCGTCCTGCCCGGCGAAGCTCCGGGAAGCGCTTCTCCATTTCGCGGCGCGGAAGGCGATGAACATCGAGGGGCTGGGCGAAGCCCTCGTCGACCAGCTGCTCGCCGCGAAGCTCGTGGCCTCGATCCCGGACCTATACCGGCTGGACCCGGACACGCTGGCCGGCCTGGAGCGGATGGGGGCCAAGAGCGCGGCGAACCTGAGGGACGAGCTCGATCGGTCGAAATCCAACGAGATCGCGCGCCTCGTCTTCGGCCTCGGCATCCGCCACGTCGGGGAGAAGCTGGCCCGGTCGCTGGCCGCCCATTATCACGACATCGACAAGCTGGCCGCCGCCGCCCCCGAGGAGCTGACGGCCATCGAGGATGTCGGCCCCGTGGTGGGCGAGAGCGTGGCCTTCTTCTTCCGCCAGCCCGAGAACCGCAAGCTGCTGGAGCGGCTGCGGGCCGAGGGCCTGACGTTCGCCGACAAGCCCGGGACAATCGATCGCGCCGGCGGGCCGGAGGCGGGGAGGCCGCTCGCGGGCAAGACGTTCGTCCTCACCGGGACGCTCGAGCGCTTCTCCCGCGACGAAGCCGCGGCGGCGATCGAAGCCAGGGGCGGCGCCGTGACCGATTCGGTCTCGAAGAAGACGAGCTACCTCGTCGTCGGCGAGGGCCCGGGATCCAAGCTGGCGAAAGCCGAGAAATTAGGGGTGGAAATCCTCGACGAGAAGACGTTTATTGAGAAAATCCTAAAGGAAAGATAAGGGGATCCCTCGCAAGGCTCGGGATGACCCGCGAAACGCGGGTCACTTCTTCTTGGATCCGAACAAATCCTTGTTCAGAATCCCGGCCAGCCCTTTCTTCGGATCGGGCTTTTCCTTCATCGCCTCCAGCTCCTGGCGGGCGATCTTGTGATCCCGGTCCATCTCGAGGGCCCGCTCGAACTGCTTCCGGGCCCGGGACAGGAGGCCTTCCCGTTTGTAAAGGCGGCCGAGGCCGACGAGGCCCTCGGGATTCCAGGATTCCAGCTCAATCGCCCGGAGGAAGCTCTTTTCGGTCTTCTTGCTCAGGGACGGCACGTGCGACTGGGCCAGGGCGAGGAGGAGAAAATAGTCCGCCTTGTCGTCCTTTATCCTGGCCGCCTCCTCCAGGAGCACGATCGCCTCTTCGTAGCGCGCCTGGTTGAAGAGCGTCTTCCCCTGCCGGTACAGCGTTTCGGGGTTCCCCGGTTTCTCGGCGTTTTCCCGGCGCGCGCCGGGCGCCGATCTTGGGCCGGGGGCGGCCGCCGCGGACGCGCCGAGGACTCTCTTTTCGCGCAGCACATTCCGGTAGGCTTTCGTAACGGTGTCAAAGACCTCGGCGATCTGCGCCCGGGATTCGGGCGCCAGATGCCGGCCGAAGAGATCGGGATGGTATTTCCGGGCCAGCTTGAAATAGGCTTTCTTGATCTCGTCTTCCTTGGCGTCCGAAGCCACGCCCAGGATCTGGCATTCGGTCATCTGGGGAAGCCTCTGGAGGAGCTCCCGGGCATCGCGAAGCCTCGACTCAAGGTCCTCCTCCCAACGCTCCTCGCCGTTCGAGGCCGTGGAGACAGAGTCCTCGCGGAGGCCGATGAGATTCAGGCAGAACAGCAGATACATCCTATTCCAAAACATCGCATCGGCTTCGCCCAGAAGATTCCGGACATCTTCCGACCGGCGCTTCCCGTCGATGAGGAGCAGGAGCGAGCGCTCGTCCGTGATCAAGCAGCCGGGGTCTCCTCCCGGACAGGCGAAGGGGACCTTGCCGGCGAAGAACTCGGCCAGGGGGGAGCCGGCAGGCATCTCCCGGATTCCTTCGGCGATGACGACCGGCAGCTTCATTTCGTGCTCGACATTGTCCTCGAAGAACCGCGGCCGGGTCTGAAACGCGATTTTCGTATCGAACCGGGGGAACAGGCTCAGGGCGACGATCGTCATCTGAGCCACGATGCCCTCGTAGAGGTCCTTCTGCGAGAGCAGGCCTTTCTTGACCAGGACTTCCCCGATCATGGCATCGGGACGGACCAGGCCGGGGAGGGCGGTATAAACCTCCTCCGGAATCTTTTTCATCCGGAACAGGACTTCGCCCAGGCGCTCGGCGACGACGTTGGTTTTGATGAAGATCAGGTTCCCTTCCTGGAAATAAAGCTGCTTCTGGAATCCCGCCCCGCGCGCGGAGAGCAACCCCGTTTTCCGGGATATATAGATATCCTTGAGATAAAGCCCGATGTGGTCCATCATGCGCCGCTTCGTATTTTAGCCCAAATGGCCCTTAAGGTGAAGGGGCCAAGGGGATATTGAGGCCCGACCCGTCTTTGTGTTACGTTGGAGGGGTGAAAATCGCTCTTGCCCAAATCGCGCCCGTCCTGGGGGATGTCCGGAAGAACCTCGAGCTTCACCTGAAGATCATCGACCGGGCCCGCAAGGAAAAAGCGGACCTGGTCGTCTTCCCCGAGCTGAGCCTGACCGGATACAAGCTCCGCGACCTCGTCGAGACCGTCGCCCTCGACCCCGACGCAGCCAGGGAATTCCGCGTCCTGAAGACCCTGAGCCGAGACATAGGCCTGGTCCTCGGTTTCGTCGAGGAGCGCCCCTCGGAGAAGGGGATGTTCTACAACTCGGCCGCGTTCCTGGCCGGCGGGCGCATCCTCCACGTCCACCGCAAGGTGTTCCTGCCGACGTTCGGCCTGTTCGAAGAGCAAAGGTTCTTCGCCCCGGGCCGGAACTTCCGGACGTTCGCCACCCCCTGGGGGAAGATGGGGCTCATGATCTGCCGGGATTTCTTTCACCTCAGCCCCCATTACCTCCTGTTCGCGGGCGGGGCGGAGACGACGCTGACGATCAGCGCCGCGCCCGGTCGCGGCCTGTCCGAGGAGGAGGGCTTCGCCTCGAGCCGGATGTGGGAGCTCATGGGCGAGTCCATGGGCCGCTTCGCCCAGGCGTTCGTGATTTACTGCAACAGGGTCGGGTTCGAGGACGGCGTCGCCTTCGCCGGCGGGTCGTTCGTCTATACGCCGATGGGCGAGAGCGCGGGCCGGGCGGCCTATCTGGAGCCCGATCTCCTGGTCCGCGAGATCGACCTCCGCGATGTCCGCAAGGCGCGCAAGGCTTGGCCCTTCAAGCGCGACGACAAGCCCGAGGTGACGCTCGCGGCGCTCGAAAGGATCGTCCATGGCTATGACGCTTAACGGCCCCTTCACCATCCAGGTCCTCACGGCCTTCATCCGCGAGGAGCTGGGCAAGGCCGGCTTCTCCAAGGCCGTCCTGGGCTTGAGCGGGGGCCTCGATTCCTCCGTTTGCGCGGCCCTCGCCGCCCGGGCCCTGGGACCGAAGAACGTCCTCGCCCTGCTCATGCCCTACGGAGAGAATTTCAGCGCGGACATGGAAGACGCCCGCGAGGCCGCCCGCGCCTTCAGGATCCGATCGCTCGTCGTCGACATCGCGCCCATGGTGGACGCCTACTTCGCCGCCCTTCCCGCGGGGCGGGTCCGGATCGGGAACAAGATGGCCCGCGAGCGGATGTCCATCCTCTACGACATCTCGGCCCGCGAGAAAGCGCTCGTTCTCGGGACGAGCAACAAGACCGAGCTCCTGATCGGTTACGGAACCATCCACGGCGACACGGCCTGCGCCTTCAACCCGCTGGGCGACCTCTACAAAACCCAGGTCCGACAGCTGGCCGCGGAGCTCGGCGTCCCCGAAAAGATCCGGACGAAGCCCCCGACCGCCGGCCTTTGGGCGGGACAGACGGACGAGGGCGAGCTAGGTCTGACGTACGCCGAGCTCGACAAGATCCTCTACGCCCTCGTCGACGAGAGGGAGTCGCGGGCGGATGTCATCGCCCGGGGATTCAAGAAGAAGACGGTCGACATGATCATCGCCCGGATCAAGGCCTCGGAATTCAAGCGTCAAATGCCGCCCATCGCCAAGATTTCCACGCGGACCATCGGCCACGATTTCCTATATCCGTACGACTGGGGCAAATGAGTCCCGCCGGCGGCACTCTATACATCGTTGCGACGCCCATCGGCAACCTCGAGGACATCACCCTCCGGGCGTTGCGCATCCTGAAGGATGTCGCGGCCATCGCCTGCGAGGACACCCGCCAGACCGTCAAGCTCCTCAACAGGTTCGAATTTAGGAAGGAGCTCATCAGCTACTTCCAGCCCCAGGAAGCGCGCAAGATCCCTCTCCTCCTCGACATCCTCAAGCGGGGAAAGAATGTGGCCCTGGTCTCCGATTCCGGAACCCCCGGCATCTCCGACCCGGGATTCCGCCTTGTTCGCGAGGCTCTTCGCGAAGGGATCAAGGTGGTTCCCCTCCCCGGCCCCTGCGCCGCGGTGACCGCGCTTTGCGCGTCGGGGCTGTCCACCCATCGTTTCCTGTTCGCCGGCTTCCCGCCGCCTAAAAAAGGGGCCCTCCGCAAGAGCCTGCTGGCTCTCAAGGACGAATCCGCAACGCTGATCTTCTACCTCCCCGCCCGGAAGGCGGCGGAATTCCTGGAGGCGATCCTGGAGACGATGGGCGGGAGGGACATCGTCATCGCCAGGGAGATCACGAAAATCCACGAGGAATTCCTCAGGGGAAAGGCGGATGAGATCCTCCGCTCCATGGGAGAACGAGCCTTAAAAGGAGAAATCACGGTCCTGGTTTCAGGCAAGGAAAAATAGTTATATAATTTTTTTTATATATACTTGACAATATTACGCTAATATATTATATTAACACCGTTAGTATATATCTCTTGCAGGAGGATAAAAATGGCGATTATCAGATGGGATCCCTTCAGGGATGTTATAACCCTGCGGGAAAGAATGAACCGGATGTTCGAAGACGTCGTCTCCGGCCGGGCCGAAGAAGGCAAAGAGCTGACGACCAGCACCTGGGCGCCTTCGGTCGACATCTTCGAGACCGAGAAGGAGCTCGTGCTGACGGCCGAGATCCCCGGCATCGACGAGAAAGATGTCGAGATCAAGGTCGAAGACAACACCCTGAGCCTGAAGGGCGAACGGAAGTTCGAAAAGGAAACGAAGGAAGAGAACTACCACCGCATCGAGCGCTCGTACGGGTCGTTTTACCGGGCCTTCACCCTCCCGAACTCCATCGACCCGGAGAAAATCCAGGCCACGCACGAGAACGGCGTCCTGAAGATCACGATGCCCAAGAAAGACGAGCTCCAGCCGCGCAAGGTCAAGATCCTCAAGGCCAGCGCCGCCGACAAGCCCAAGAAGTAACCCCCTCCTCTCTCCCACAAGCCTTTGGCCCCGAACGGGACCAAGGGCTTTTTCATTTTCCCGCGCCTCGATCCGCCTCAGGCCTGGGCCACGGTGACGGCCCTGACGTCCTTCGCGCCCGACCGCTTCAGGGTCGAGGCGCATTCCCCGATCGTGGACCCGGTCGTGAAGACATCGTCGACGAGCAGCACCACCCGCCCCTTGATCCGCTCCGGCCGGGGCGCCGTGTACGCCCCGCGGACGTTGGCCATCCGGTCGGCCCGCTCGAGCGAGGTCTGGGGAACGATATTCCGGATCTTGCGGAGCAGCCCGGGCGCGACGGTCAGCCCCTTCAGGCGGCCGATCTCCCGGGCCAGGACGCGCGCCTGGTCGAACCCCCGCTCTTTCCGCCGCCGGCGGTGGAGAGGCACGGGCACGATGACGTCGACGCCCTCCCACAGGGCGTCCTCCTCCCGGGTGGCCTCGACGACGAACCGGCCGAGGGGCTTCCCGAGCGACCGGTAATACCGGTATTTGAACAGGAGTAGGGTTTCCTTGAGCTCGCCCCGATAGCGGGCGCAGGACCGGTGATGGCCGTAGGGGGGGCGCTTGTCCAGGCAGGCCGCGCAGGGATGCGGCCCGCCCTCGCCCTCGAAGAAGCGGCCGCAACAGACGCAGGCGGACGCGACCTCGGGGACGATCTTGGCCAGGCAGGCCGCGCACACCACGCGCTCGCCGGGTTGCTCGAGGAGAGTCCCGCAGATCTTGCAGAAAGAGGGGAAAAAGGCCAGCTCGAGCAGCTTCGCCCCCCGGCGGAGGGCGTTTCGGGCGGACCGGGTCAGACCGTTTCGGACTCCGATTTTTGCTGGCATTCGATGCAGAGCGGCGTCCAGGGCAGGGCGTTCAGCCGCTTCTTGCCGATTTCTTTCTGGCACATCTGGCAGTTTCCGAAATCCTTGGACTCGATGCGCTTGAGGGCGGCGTCGATCTGGAACAGCTGGTCGCGCTCGGCGTCGGACAGGCTGAGGAGGAATTCCTTCGTGTAGGAGCTTTCGGCCTTGTCGGCCGCGTCCTGGGCGATGTCGGTCTCAAAGTCGCGGCTGTCGGTGCTGAGGGTGCTGAGCTTGAGGACGATCTCGTTGCGGCGGGCTTGAAGCTTCTTCTTGTAGACGTCGAGCTCTTTCTTGAGCATGGCCTTGGGAGCGCTTCCGTTCTTATTTGGCATACTGTCTTCCTTTCAGGATCGAGATCGAGCGGTAGATCTGCTCCATCAGCATGACCCGGCACAGCTCGTGCGAAAACGTCATCCGGGACAGCGAGATCCGGGCCTGGGCGCGGTCCATCACCCGGGGATCAAGCCCCAGGAATCCCCCCACGACGAAGGCCACCGTCCGGGCCGATCCGGCCGACGTCTTCTCCAGGAACCGGGCGAATTCCCCCGAGGACATTTCCAGACCTCCGTCAAAGAGGCAGACAATATAATCATCTTTGAAATGTTTTTCAAGCCCCCGGGCCTCGATTTCTTTGATCTTGGGGCCGAACCGCTCGGCGAGGCCCCGCGCCTCGGCGGTCTCGACGATCCGGCAGGAAGCCAGCTCCCCGATTCTCTTCAGGTAAAACTCCTGAAGATCCCGGATCGCGGCGTTCTTCGTCTTCCCGGGCCAGAGGAGCTTGATGTCCATGGAGCCGCGGACGGCCGGCGGTCAGTACTCGAATTTCGGGACGTCGCCCCAGAGCTTTTCGAGGGCGTAATACTCGCGGGCCGCCCGAGAGAAGACATGGACGACGATGAAGCCATAGTCCATGAGGATCCATTCGCCGTGGGTCGTCCCCTCGACGCCGATCGGCCGCACGCCGAGCCCCTTGAGCTCACGGCCGACCGCCTCCGCGAGGGCGGCGTTCTGGCGGGAGGATCCGCCCTCCATGATGAGGAAATAGTCGGTGAACGTCGAAGCCGCCCTCAGGTCGAGGACGCAGATATCCTCCCCCTTCTTGGATTGCGCGGCCTTGACCGCCGTCCGGACTTCGACCGGCAGGCTCCGCTTCGTGACTTTCTTGGTTGATGTCGGTTCCATGTGCGCCTCGATGGATGATGTCATGGGATGTCAGGATGTCCGCGTCCTATAGAGGCCCCGCTCGGCGATGTACCGTGCGACCGGCGCTGGGACGAGCCCCCGGATCGGCGCGCCCCGCCGGACGCGGGATCGGATCTCGGTGGACGAGACGTCGACCGCGGAGATCGGGGTCAGGAAGATCCTTTGGGACGACAACAGTTCCTCCCGGATCCGGGTCGCCGGCGTAACCTCGAAGACCCCCCTCCGGTATTCGGGAGGGAGCGCGGCCCGGGCCACGGCGAGCCGGCTTCCAGGCCGGGTCGTGACGATGAACAGGCACCGCTCCAGGACGCGCCGCCATTCGCGCCACGTCTCGATTTCGCGGAATGCGTCCGCGCCCAGGATGAAGAAGATCCGCGCGCCGGGATACAGGCGCCGGATTTTGCCCAGGGTGATGATGGAATAGGATGTCCCCCCGGCCTCGATCTCGATCGGGCTGGGCACGAGCCTCCGAAAGCGCCGGAGGGCGAGCTTGACCATGGCCATCCGGTCGCCCGGCGAGGCGATCTCGGCGGTCTCCTTGTGGGGCGGGATGAAGGACGGCACGAACAGGACGCGGTCGAGCGAAAAGCGGGCCCGAACCTCGGCCGCCGCCCTGACGTGGCCGGTGTGGATCGGGTTGAACGTGCCGCCGAAAACGCCGATCCGCTCCTTCCGGGTCATCGCCCCTCCCCGCCGGCATCCTTCTTTTTCAGCTCCCGGATCTTGGCCCCGACGGCCGCCGTCAGCTGTTTCAGCCCTTCGCCTTTCGCGGCCGAAATGGCGAAAAAGCCGAGCTTCTTGCGGGCGGCGAGCGCCCGGACGGCCTCGAGCCGCGACATGTCCTCGCCGAGAAGGTCGATTTTGTTGGCGACCAAGACCTGCTTCCGCTTGGCCAGGCCGGGGTTGAATTCCCGGATCTCCCGCATCACGACCTCGAAATCCGCGACGGGGTCGCGGCCGGAATAGGGCGAGACGTCGATGATATGGACCAGGAGCTTCGTCCGCTCGACGTGCTTCAGGAACTGGACGCCCAGCCCGTGGCCGAGGTGGGCGCCCTCGATGAGCCCGGGGATGTCGGCCGCCACGAAGCTCTCATCGGAGCCGACGTAGACCACGCCGAGGTTCGGGATGAGCGTCGTGAAGGGGTAATCCGCGATCACGGGCCGGGCGGCGGAGATCTTGGAGAGAAGGGTGGACTTGCCGACGTTCGGGAAGCCGACCAGGCCCGCGTCGGCGATCATCTTGAGCTCGAGGAAAAGCTCCTTCGCCTCGCCCGGCCGGCCCTTCTCGTGCTCGCGCGGCACTTGGTGGGTCGCCGAGGCGAATGAGGCGTTGCCCCGACCGCCCTTGCCCCCCTTGGCCGCCCGGAACTTCTCGCCGGACTTGAGGAAGTCGTGGAGGATCTCGCCCGTCGCCTCGTCCTTGACCACGGTGCCGACCGGGACGCTGAGGGTGAGGTCCGCCCCACGCTTGCCCGTCCGGTTGGCCCCTTCGCCGGGCGCGCCGTTGCGGGCCTTGTTGATCGGATGGAACCGGAAATAAACGAGGGAGTTCAGCCCTTCGTCCGACAGGAAATCGATGCTTCCCCCGTTCCCGCCGTGCCCGCCGTCCGGGCCGCCCTTGGGCACGCCCATCTCGCGGCGGAAGCTGACGCAGCCGTCGCCGCCCTTGCCGGCCTGGAGGGACACTCTGACTTGATCAATGAACATGGGAAAATTCGGCGCCCGGGACGAGGCAAGAACAAAGCGGGAGGGAGGGCCGTTCCCGGCGGACGAGAATCGGGGTGATGTTTCGGGCCTCCGCTAGACGGGAAGGATGGAGACGATCGTCCCCTTCGCGCCCTTCTTGACGAACCGGACCTTGCCGGCGATCTTGGCGAACAGGGTATCGTCCTGGCCGCGGCCGACGTTGGTGCCGGGCTTGAACGGGGTCCCCCGCTGCCGGACGAGGATGGAGCCGGCCTTCACCAGCTCGCCGCCGTATTCCTTGACGCCCAGCCGCTTCGATTGGCTGTCGCGTCCGTTGCGCGCGCCGCCGCTTGCTTTCTTGTGGGCCATTGCGGATCTCCTTTGTCTTACCTCGGCGTTCCGGCCTTCTTCGCCCCGGCTTTCGGCTTTCCGGCGGGGGCGGATTTGGCCGCCGCTTTGGCTTTCGGCTTGCCGCCCTTCTTCACCTTGACGGGAGGTTCTTCGGGCTCGACCTTCGGCTTCGGCGGCTTAGCCGCTCTTTTCGCCTTGACCGGCGCCGGGGCCGGAGCTTCGGCCGCGGGAGCTCCCTTCTTCACGGTCTCGAACTTGAGCGATTCCGCGGGGAGGGACGTCGTATCGGGGTAGATTTTCTCAATCTTGACCTCGGTCAGCAGCTGCCGGTGGCCGCGGGTCCGCCGGTACTGCTTCCGGCGCTTCTTCTTGAAGACGAGAACCTTTTCGTCCTTGTAGGTCTTGAGGACTTCGGCCACGACCGCCGCAGTGTCGACGAGAGGCGTGCCGATGAGCGTCCGGTCGTCGGCTTCGACGAGAAGGACGCCGAAGAGGAGTCTCTGGCCGGGCTCGACGTCCAGCTTCTCGATGCTGAGGATGTCGCCTTCCTTGACGACGTACTGCTTTCCGCCGGTTTTGATTACAGCAAACATCTTATTTGACCTTCTCTTCAGACGGAGATAAAAAACAGGCTCATAAGGCTAACATAGGAATACGGTTATGTCAAACGCCGATTTTCATGTCCCGGAGATGGCGGGAGAAAGAACCCGTTCCGAAGGACGGTGACGGCTCACCCCCGCGATCCCCCTTCGAATCCGGGGGAAGAGAGGCCGGCTGTTGTCAGCAAAAGGGGGGGTGATGGGAATCATAAGGTGGGGCTCTCTCCAGCCGGCACAAGAGAACATTACTAATTTATTTCAATTCTTTAGAAAGTCAAGCCCCAAAGAAAAAATCCCCCTTTGAAGGCACCCGGATATCAACCTTGCTCCGATGCGCACCGAGGCCAAGACATGGCAACGGAGAGCTCTTTTGTTATAATATAGGCGGACCGGGCGGTTAGCTCAGCGGTAGAGCATCGGTTTTACACGCCGGTGGCCGCAGGTTCAAATCCTGCACCGCCCACCAGATTTTTCAAGGCCGGTAAGGTTTTTTGGTTGGTTCTCTTTTCAGCCCCAATACCATAGTTTCAGCGTTTTTCAACCTATTCTGTTACACACATGACCGGGAAGGGATCCGACTCCGTGATGAACTGCAATAACGCTTTCTTGAACGGTGTCCTATAATGCCCTTGAGCCATCGTAGTAAGATTCCTCCTCTTTTTCGGTTTGCCGATCGAAAAGAGTTTACGATATCTCCTCTCCTACTATCTATAGGCGACGATCAGAAGGGAGCCAAAAGCGGCGACGGTGGCGTCGTGCGAAAAAGGGCAAGCCCGAGACTCTTCCCTCTTTATTAGGCTCGGGGCGCGTAGGATTCTCGCTGGGGCTCTCGGGTCTCATTTCCTGCTCCGATACGACCTCCCCTCACAGATAATGAACCGGCCGTTCATACTCAACCAGTCGAGGATCGCCGACGCATTAACAGGGTCGAGCTTGCTCTCCAGATTATACAAGAGGAAGGCCGCGGCGGCGCGGAGTCGGGTGTTCATTTTATCTCCTTCAGGGCGGCGACCTTCGCCCGGATCTCGGGCTGCTGGGGATTGATCTCCAGGGATTTCTCGAGCGCCGCCAGCGCCTCCTTGGTCTGTCCCAGCCGGGTATAATTCTCCCCGATCTCGTTGAGCAGGACGGCGTTGACCCCGAACCGGCCGACGGCCTGATTCAGGATATCGACGGCCTTGGCCCATTCGCCGAGCCTGCCGTAGGCCTGCCCGGCAAGGACGAAGACCTCGTATTGCGGCGCCTTGGCCGCCGCCAGCAACGGCGTCAGGAGGGGCGGGATCTTGGCCGTCTCGCCCAGGGCCATGTAGGCCTGGGACAGGGACAGGGCCGCGTCCTCCGAATCGGGCGTCCGCCGGTAGGCCTTCTCCAGGTAGGCCAGGGCCTCCCGGGTTCGGCCGGAATTCAAGAGCTGGCTCCCGACAATCTGATCGAAGACCGGGTCCGCGGCTTCGGGCATGAGCCGCGAATAGAACCAGGGCCGGGGCAGGTCCGGCTGGTGCGAAACGTCGAACTCGTCGGTGGCCGAAATGAGCTCCCGCCCGTCGGCGACCACGGTCACCTTGAGGTTGTAATGCGCGGGGGGAAAATCGTCGAGCGGGAAGGACTCCAGGATGTCGGGAGCGTCCGCGTATCCCGCGAGCGGGCGCGTCTTCTCGAACGGCGGCTGCCCGGGCCGGCTGATGACATAGCGAATGGCCGCCGACGACGCCTGGGCGGGGGTCAGCCCGAAGAGCTGGAACCCCACGGCCAGCGTATCCTTCCGGGTGAAGACCCGGCCCGGCTGGCAATAAATCTGGATCGCGCCGAGCTGGAAGGGCTTCAGCCGCTTCCGGCCGGCGTCCGCCGCTCCGGTCTTGTATCCCAGGATCGGCGCGGTCATCTGGAGGGCCGGCGCGGCGCCGGGGATGACGACCTTCTGCTCGAGCGAGGTGAACTCCTTGGAGCTGTCGTTCTTGACCAGCACCGAAATCTCGTACGTGCCCGGGATGAGGGGGAACATGTCGTGGAAATCGAACGGCATCTTATCCGCCGCCCGCGTCTGGGCCGCGTCCAGGCTGAGTTTGACCGCCCGGTCGAACTGGAAGATCATCCTGCCCTCGGGGGAAGTGACCGTGCCGTTGACCTTGAGATTCGCGAAATACTTGTCGTTGAGGGAATCGACCGAGAGGCGCTTGGGCTCGATGGCGTAGTGGACAAAATAGAGCCCCGACGGATCCCTCAGGACGCTGACCAGGGAGTCGCTGTCCAGGTAGTTGGCCGAATATTCGACCTCCACGGAATCCTTGAACTGGAGGAACTTCTGGGCGTATTTCTCCTCGACTTTGGTCCGGGGCAGGTTCTCGATCTTCTGGACCAGTATGTCCGAAGCCAGGCTGGGCTGGCCCATGTCGGTGTTTCCCTCCCCCGGGATAAGCGACATGGAGACGTTGGCCAAGGATGGCTGGATATCCAGTAGCCGCTGGAAGGCCGCCGCATAATCGGTGGGATCTCCCATGTAGGCCGTCAAGAGCGCCTGGGGCCCGTCTCTAGAAGGGCTGTAGAGCTTGTAGTCGCCCTGGCCGCGCTCCTGAAAGAAGAGGAGATTGAATCCCGGATCCAGCCCCAGGGCGGCTTTGTCCTGGTAGAACCAGACCTCGGTTGGGTAGACTCCCTGCCCGCTTGAGAAGCGCTGGATGTCGCCCGGCTCGCCGAGGATGATGTACATCCGACCGCGGTCGGTCTTCCAGCCGGGCAGGGGGGATGTCCGCCCGAAGTAGTGGTTGGCATAGTTGATCCGCTTGTAATGCTCCGTCTTAAAGGAGTTCTCCTTCGCCCCGGGGTTCGGGTCGCGGTGCTTCCAGAAGGCGTCGATGAACAAATCGCGCTCGCGGTCCGTCTGGAGCTTCAGGAAGACATCGCGCTCGAGGGGGGTGATGATGTAGACAACCTCCTCCTCGAGCCATTTCCGGTAGGGCTCGGGAAGCGTTGCCTTTTGCGGAGCCGCCGCTCCAAGAGCGAAGATCAGGATTAGAAGGGCGGTAGTTAGGAACGCCGTTTTATTCGACAAGGCCGTTCTCCTTTCGGGCATAGCTTCTTTAAAAATTTAAGTTAAGCCTATCCTCCGACAAATGCAAGCCCGCTTCCCTGAGACGGAGGGACGCTAATCCGAAATCCAGGGAGAAAGGAAGGCGTCATGGAAGCCGGGAGGCCGGCGCGGATTCCCCCCTTCGAAATCAGGGAGCCGATCGAGGAGGACGGGGGATGCAAGCCCCGGCTTATCCCGAGAGCTGCGAGCGGCGGTCGTCCTGGTTCAGGTTCACGACCTCGCTGAGGATGAGCAAGACCGCGCCCATGACCGCGGCCTTGATCCCGAAGGACGCCGGCTTGATCAGGCCCCCGGAGGAGATCTTGTCCAGGTCCTTCAGCCGCCGAGCTTGATCGACTCTCATCCCGCCATATTCTTTCCGCCGGCGGTAATAAGTCTGTTCCGAGACCCCAAGCTTCCGGATGGCTTCTCCGACGTTCGCCCCTTGGCCTAGAAGCAGCTCGGCTTCACGTAGCTTTCCGATGATCTGTTCCGGACTGAATCGAACCCTGCCCATAATAACTCTTTCCTTTCATGACCTGAACTCTGGATCTTGATGGCGCCGTTCAAAGCGGCAAGACGAGCTGCTAGTTCCCGTCATCTTTTCCTTCTGAAAATAGTATTTGACAGGCGCTTCGTTCTTTATTAACATCCGCCCATCGTGTTTGACATAGGAAGCTTAGCGAATCCCCCCAGCGCTTCTTGTGTCCGTATTTACTTGTTCTGGTGGGCGGACTCCGCCGCCCTATAACCCTACGCACATCTCCATTTTTTCCCGAGAAGGTCGTGCCTTATTCGGCACGATCGCGGGTTCCCCTTTCTAAGGGAGATCAAAATAAAGGAGATCCTCCATGAACATGTCTTCGATAAAACGTTTTTCGGCGCGGGACACCAACGTCTTACCTTCTCATTTCTACAACATCAAAGCGGACCTGCCGACGCTCCCCAAACCTCCTCTTCATCCGGAGACAAGACAGCCCTTGAATCCCCAGGACCTCGAACCGGTCTTCTCGAAAGGATTCATCGCTCATGAAGGGAGCATGGAGCGTTTCGTCCCCATCCCCGACGCTGTCCAAGAAATATTCGCTCTATACCGCCCCACTCCGCTCATTTATGCTACGGGCCTGAAGAAGGCCTTGGGAACTCCGGCCCATATCTTCTACAAGTATGAAGGCGCTGGGCCCATGGGAAGCCACAAGAGCAACACCGCTCTGATGCAGGCCTATCTGGCCGCCCGAGAGAACATCGAAACGCTCGTCACCGAAACAGGAGCCGGACAATGGGGTTCAGCCCTGGCCCATGCCGGAGCGCTGTTCGGCGTCAAGGTGAAGGTTTTTATGGTCCGGGTCAGCTATCGGCAGAAGCCGGGCCGCCGCATCCTCATGGAGATGTTTGGTGCCTCGGTTGAGGAAAGCCCAAGTCCGAAGACCCAATCCGGGGCCAGGTTTTATGACCAGAACCCGGATCATCCGGGGAGCCTCGGCATCGCTATTTCCGAAGCGTTGGAACTTGCCGTGAAAAGTCCTGCGACGCGATATTCCCTCGGCTCTGTCCTCGATGCCGTTCTTATGCACCAAACAGTCATTGGACAGGAAGCCGACCTTCAGATGGCCGCCCAGGGCGCCGAGCCCGACGTAGTTATCGGCTGTGTCGGAGGCGGCTCAAACTTCGGGGGGATCGCTTTTCCTTTCGTCCGGAAGAGACTCAAGGAAGGCCGTTCCATCCGCTTCATCGCGGTCGAACCTGAAGCCTGTCCCTCTCTAACCCAGGGAGAGCTCCGCTACGATCATGGCGACACGGCCGGCTTGACCCCCCTGCTTTATATGCACACACTGGGGATGGATTTCGTTCCGGCGCCGATCCATGCAGGCGGTCTGCGCTACCACGGCATGGCCCCGCTCGTCAGTCATCTCGCCTCGCTCGGGATCATCGAGCCGCGGGTCTATCCGCAGGAGCACATCTTTGAGGCCGGACACTTGTTCTTCAAGGCCGAAGGCATTCTGCCCGCGCCGGAGTCGTCCCACGCCGTCGCGGCAGCGATTGACGAAGCCCTCAAAGCGAAGAACGAAGGAAGGGAAAAGGTCATCCTGTTCAATCTGTCCGGGCACGGGCTGCTCGACCTCAACGCGTACGCCCGGAACGGCAACGGATCTCGGAACGCATGAAACGATAACGGCGCTGTTTTTCGATTCTCCAAAAAGTTGCTGACAGAATGGACGAGAAACGGGGTGCGGGTCACCTCGTTCATGCTTCAGGTTACAGAATCAGAAATCCTTGGCTGCTCTCTTGGGTGCGTCCTGATGCATATGTGAGGCCGGACCTGGACGTGGCCGTGACAATCGGGCGGGCGGAAAGGCTAGCCTTTAGATAAATCGGCGCGGCCCGCTAGCCGAGCGCGGCACAGACCGCTTATATCATTCAGACCAGGGAGTGGTAAGCACCCGCTTAATTCTTTGTCCAAATCCTTTTACCTTCCCTATCTCCTCCTTGCCGCAAATCCCCTGAGATTGTTATCCAGAAATCAAAAATCAGCCGCCGGCGCCGCCTCCAACCCCAAGCTCCCGTCCGAGTTCCTGCTTGCCTCTTTTTTCCGCCTCTGACTTGCCCGGGATATTCTGACACTGCTCTCTAAGATCGATATTCAGCTGCTGGCGCAGATCTCCTTATTGCCTCAAGACGACTTGCTCTTGATTTTGCGTGCTAAATCGGATACTCCACGCTTTTAATAGCGGGGAAACATTCTTTCTTTATAACAAAGCACGATCAGGCCTATATCCTGGGCAGTTCCTGGTCGTCAGCCCTTCCTCGGTTGAACTGGCAGGACGAGGTGAGAAGGAGCCTCTGCGCTGTGATAGATTGTCTGGTTGGCCACTATCCCCTTAGCATCCTCCCCGGCCGGGTGGCCGGTATTCATGTTGCGATCCCAATGAGGGAAGGCGCTGGAAGTCACCTGCAAGCGAACCCGATGTCCCGGAAGAAAGACGTAGGCCGTGGGCCCCAGGTCAATCCGAAACTCGTAGACGTCGCCGGGCTTGAGCAACTCCGGCTTGGTCCAGCTGTTCCGGAAGCGGGCGCGTAGAATCCCATCGGCAACGTTCAACGAAACGCCGTTCGGATCCACGTCGCACACTTTGACAATAAAATCAGTGTCGACTGCGTCTGAAGAAATGAACAGGCGCAATTCCAAATCCCCCACAACCTCGAGCGGAGTTTTGGCCGGGTCAGAGGTGTAAACCAAGACGTCTTCCCGGCTCTCGATGCGCTCCTGATCGAAGGGACCCGGCACCATTCTGCCTCCCGAGTAGAACCCGCGGTAACCCAGTGAAGGCACGGGATCGGCGGGATCGTAGCGATAGCAATCGGGCTTGTCACCGTTGGAAGGTACCTGCCACGCCAGCACCCCGTTGCCCTTAACAGTGTTCGCTCCGCCCTGCGAATGCAAATATAGTGGACGATAGTCAGTGCCAGGGATCGGCCAGTCCTCCGCGTCTTTCCAAACATTTGCTCCCATTACGAAATAGCGCACATTGGGAAGCTCGGGCGACGTGGCACCCAGCAAATTGTGGGAAAAGAAATCCAGGTGAGCCCGGGTGACATCCCCACCCGCAGAGATGCCGAAGCCGCACTCCCCCAGATAGTAGTCCGCTCGGCAGTGGGTCCAAGGTCCGAGGATCGTTTTCGTGCCGGAGCGGGCGGCCTTGCTTCCGCCGCGCCCGCGCAACGCGCGGAAGAGGGCCGTGCTAAGGGCATTGTCGTACCATCCGCTGGTGATCAACGCCGGGGCAAGGATGCGGTCCTCCTCACCATCATACGCATCTGCCGCCTTGGCTAGACCATTCAGCATTTCTGAGTAAGAAGGCATGCCCGGCACCTGCATCGTCGGGAGGTCCTTCAAGGGAAGGGTGCGGGCAGCCGCCGCAGGATCGGCCAACACCGCCCTGACTTTTGCAAGATCTTGCTGGCTGGCCTGGCCCGTCGCCAGCTTTTTTTGCAGCACGTCCATTGCCAATCCCGCTGACCAACTAACGACGATGCTTTCGAGGGCCATTGTTGCCCGCATGACATTGTCGCGTCCCCCGGCCCCCCCGGACGGGGCGATCGCCTTCAGATGAGGGGGTTGTGTCTTTGCGGCCGCAATCTGGTTGCCGGCCTCGTAAGAACATCCAAGCATCCCCACGTTACCGTCACACCAGGGTTGGGAGGCTACCCATTCTATGCAGTCATATCCATCGGTCCGCTCCACGGTCCCCCAACCTACGAAGTCCCATGTGCCTTCCGATCTGTACCGCCCGCGCACGTCCTGGACGACGTAGGCGAACCCGCCGGTCGCGGCTTGCATGGGGGTTAAAAAGGCACCGGCACTTCCTGCCCTCACTTTATCGTAAGGTGTACGGCAGACGATTGCCGGCACTTTGTCTTGTGTATCCGGCCGTGTAATATCGGCCCTGAGTATAACGCCGTCGCGGGTCTTCATTTCGACATCACGATCAATTCGAATCCTGTTCGACGCAAGTTGAGGCCGGGCCGAGAGGCCCTGAGGACCGTGGACGATGCCTGCGGCAGTGGCAACTAATGAGCTTCGGAGAAAATGCCGTCGCGTAAAGCCGTTTGACTTGGGAACCATTGCTATCCTCCTTTTCGTTGTCGACGGAAAGACCTGCGCCTTAATGATTTAGGATCCATTGTCTACGACTTTTCATAATACTTCTCTTGAAGAGGACGATATTTGTCCATCGTCTCGCGGTTTATTAATACCGCGGGTTTCACTGTTTCGGGGATCAGTGACTTGTAAGCCCTGTCTTTGAGACATTCCTTCCATTCTTTACGGGCTTCGGCCAAGGTCTCCGGATGAATAAGAAGGTCAATACCAGACGCTCCCAAAACTTTTGCGGCAATATCCATACCCTTCTTCCCCATCGCGGAACCGACGCAGGCGTTAAGCTGCCAGTCATGCCCCCCGGAAATACCTCCGGGGAACGTGGCCGTCATCAGAAAGCCCATAGGCGCCCACCAGCTATATTCCGAATTGTCCGAGATGGGACGAAAACTGAGAATCGGGGACACGGTCGAATCCAATCCTGATCCCCCCAACCCGGGGATTCTTGGGAATTGCCCTGCCAAGCGACTCTCCTCTTCGGTAAACCGCGGGGCGCCAATGGACAGTAAATTATCATAAAGCACTTGGCTCAGCACGCGACTCGGTATTCGTTCATGAGAAGCCGTGATTCTCTCCGGTTCCACTTTTGTTTCCGTGGCCATGGCCGCTCCCTCTGCGCATTTGTCTAACCGACCGATGACATAATTCAGTTCTTCAGAGGTGTTGAACCTCCCGACGCACCATATCGTTGACCTGTCGGGCACGACATTAGGAAAAGACGGCCCAACATCGGGAAAGGAATAGTTGATGGTATTGGCTGAGGTCGACCCGCTCCCTGGGGTGATTTGCTCTCTCAAATACTCGATCATCTGTCCCGTGAGAAGGGCCGCATCCAGAGCACTCCTTCCCAGCCAAGGGATCGCTCCATGCGATGTTTTTCCTCTGAAATGATATCGGACGCTGAAGTAAGCGCTGCAGCTGCCGCAATCAACGGCGTTCATAAATGCCGGATGCCAATCAAGAAAACCGTCGATGTCACGGAAAAGTCCGGCTCGGGCCATAAAAGGCTTGCCGATCTGCAGCTCTTCTGCCGGCGTGCCGAATATCTTGATGGTCCCGGGCAAGTCAAAATGTTCCATGGCATTTTTCAAGGCGGTGGCCGCCATTACGGCTCCTACGCCCAGAAGGTTATGCCCGCAACCATGACCCGGCGCCCCTTCAACGATCGGACTCTTCTGGCTTACAGCCTTCTGCTGGGAAAGACCGGGTAACGCATCGCATTCGCAACTGAAACCGAGGGCCGGCCTGCCGGAGCCAAAAGTGGCGACAAAAGCTGTCGGCATGTCCGCAACTCCGGTCTCCACCGTGAAGCCGTGCTTGCGCAAACAATCGACGATGGCCCGGCTGGAGCGATACTCCTCCATCCCTAACTCGGCGTAACTCCATATAGCATCCGAAAGTTTCCAAAACTCGCTTCTCTGTGACTTAATCCAATCCAACAAGTACTTTTTCTCTTTTGACAGATTGCCTTTCATGAAACTCTCCTCCCGATTAGTGGTTATGGGCATAAGGATTTGACTTTTCGGGCAAGGCGGCCCTTCCCGTTACGCATGGATTCGAAATCTCCCTTCGAGAAATGACGAAAATTCCGGCCGGGGATCGATGTCAACAGCACAAAGATGGCCACGAAGGAGGCCGCCCGGCTGGGACGACTTGAGCGTTCTGATCCGGTGCGCTTCTAGATTTTCGCGGTTTTTTCCAAAGCCTTCTCAAAAATCCTTAGGCCTTCAGCTAATTCTTCTTCGGTGATGATGAGCGGCGGAATCCATCGGATAATATTGTCATAGGTTCCGCACGTCAGGATGAGAAGCCCGTTTTCGAGGCAGGCCTTTTTGACCGCGTTCGCCTTCTCTTTGTCCGGCGCGTTCCCTCCTGGCCGTACGAATTCTACTCCGGCCATGAGCCCCAACCCGCGGACGTCTCCGATGCCGGAATATTTCTCCTTAAAAACCTTCAGGCGGGCCAGGAGTTTGGCTCCGAGGGCGGCGGAATTCTCGACCAGTTTTTCTTCACGATAAACTCCCAGGCTGGCGACCGCTGCGGCGCAAGCGAGCGCGTTCCCGCCATAAGTCCCTCCGTGCGAGCCGGGAGACGCCGATTCCCAGATTCGCCGCGGGGCGACGACTCCGCTCAGGGGTGTCCCGGAGGCGAGACCCTTAGCCATGATCAGAATGTCGGGAAGGATGCCAAAGTGCTCGAAGGCGAAGAGGCGACCCGTTCGGCCGAAACCTGTCTGGATCTCATCGAGGATGAGAAGCATCCCGTGCTTGTCGCAGATTTCCCTCAGCCCCTTCAGGAACCTGGCCGGGGGGATGACATAGCCGCCTTCCCCGAGGACCGGTTCCACTAGAACAGCGGCCGTTTCTTCGGGAGCGGTCTGGCTGGCGAGCAGGAACTCGACCTGCTCGAGGGCCCAATTGCAATCTTTGTCGAAACCGTATTTCTCCGGGTTCGCTTCGGCTTTCGGACATCGGTAGCAATAAGCGTAGGGGGCAAAAAATACGCCGGCCATGAGCGGCTGGAATCCGGCCCGGTAGACGGTCTTCGAGGCCGTCAGGGACATCGTCCCGATCGTCCGCCCGTGGAATCCGCGCTGAAAGGCGATGATGTTCGTCTTTTTCGTGGCCTGCCGGGCGAGCTTCACCGCACCCTCGACGGCTTCGGCGCCGCTATTGGCAAAGTAAAACCCATCGAGTTCCGGGGGGAGGATCTCACGGAGGGCTTGGATGAGACGCAGGCCGGGCTCATGGAAGGCCGTATTCTGATGAAGATGGAGAAGGCGGTCCGCTTGCTCACGGATGGCGGCGACGACTTTCGGGTGACAATGCCCGGTGTTGGTGACTCCGACGCCGCTCGTGAAATCGAGATATTTCCGGCCGTCCTGGTCCCAGATATAGGGACCCTTGCCTCGGACAATGACGGCATCCAAGAGGTGCGATATAGTTTTCGGGACGTAGGGTTTTGCGTCTTTGAGATCTGTCATATCATCCTCCTATTTCCGATCAAACGAAAATTAATGTTTTGCATCGCTTTTAAGAAATGAATCCGGGGATTGGAAGACAATCTTCCCCCCGAGCAGAGTCATTTGGCACTTAAGATCCTTGATCTCGGCCGTGGGAATCTTGTAGAGATTTTTGTCCCAGACCGCGATGTCGGCCAGTTTGCCCACCTCGATCGAACCGATCTTTTTTTCCAAAAAGATCTGATGAGCCGCCCAGATCGTGTAGGCATGAAGGGCCGCATGGACGTCGACCGACTCTGCGGTACCAAAGGGTTGCTTGCCGTAGATGCCGAGGAGCGGCTCCCGGGCTATTTGAGCCCATATCCCGTATCGGGCCGGATAGGGGTCGACGAAAAAATCAGAAGTCGCCGCCCAGATGATGCCCTTGTTCTGGAACGTTTTATACGGTTTCATCCGGAGGTTTCTTTGGGGTCCAAAATTCCCCGCGTAGGTGTCGCCGAGCCACCACATGTGGACCGCCTCGGCCTCCGGAAACCCCGCGTCATAGGTTTTTTCCATCTCGGCCATGGCGGCGATCGCCCGGTCCGTCGGAATGTTGCAGTGAATGATGCCGTGACGAAGGCCATGGATCGGCTTGTCCTGGAGCGCTTCGGCGAAGGAATCCACGACCCAATCGATGGCCTTGTCGCCGATCGAGTGGACGCAGACGTGCAGGCCCGCGCCGTGATACATCTTGATCATCTGGCGGAAAATCCCCGGCTCGATGACGGGATAACCATAATTGCCCTTGTCGACATCCTTGAAATCCTTATTCCACTCGTCGTAAACCCACCCCGTGCGCGCTCCTCCGCTCCCGTCCATGAACAGCTTGATGCCGCCCGAGATGAGCCGGTCGTCGCCGGTTGAAATATACGGCTTCGTGAAGGCTGCCACCCGGTCGATGAGAGTTTTGGCCTCTTCGACCGAGCGCCCGCCACTCCAGAGGACAAAAAGCCTGACGCTAAGCTGACCCTGGGCTAGGACTTTCTGGTAGCTATCCCAGACGTCGGCCGAAATTCCGGGGTCTTTGGCCGCCGTCATGCCTTCCTCGTTGAAACCCTTGGCCAGGGCCATGATTCCTTTTTGGATTTGCTCAGCGCTCTGAGGGGGGATCAATCGGCCCACAAGGCCCATGGCGGACTCTTTGAGAACTCCCGTCGGAGTCCCGTCAGGAGACCGATCGATTGTTCCGGCGGGAGGATTTGGCGTGTTCTTCCCAATTTTTGCCAGCCTTAGGGCGGCTGTGTTCGCAACGCCATAATGACCCATGGTTTGCATGAGCCATACGGGGTTTTCGGGAGACACCTGGTCGAGATCGGAAGCGAGAATTAATCGACGCTCCTCGAGCTTGCCCTCGTCCCACCCCATTCCCATTGCCCATTCTCCCGGTTTGAGCGTCGCGATTTTCGCTTTCACCTTCTCCTGGACGTCGGCGATCTTGCGGACGCCGGGAAAGCCGACGTCCAAGATGTAAAGCATCCCCGCGCCCCCGGAGGCGAAATGGCAATGCGCGTCGATCAGGCCCGGTGTTGCGGTCAGCCCTTTCAGGTCGATGACCCGGGTATCCTTTCCGATCAGCCTGCGAATGGATTTGCTTGTGCCAACCGCGGCGATCTTGTCGCCCTTGATCGCGACGGCTTCGGTGACGGAATCGTTAGGATCGACGGTGATAACCCTTCCGTTGATGAGGACCAGGTCGGCCGAGAGCGACAGGACTGGGCCCTCAGGATCTTTCGCGCTTCCGCCCGAACTCGAAAAGACGACGGAAGCCGATATCAAGAAAAGGAGAAGGCCCCTCCAAAACCAGGAGTTTGGCGCTTTCATCCGATTACTCCTGATCCATTCAGCGCAGCTATTTCCGCTCTTGAAGATTCGAGACAACCAGCGGAGCTTTGGGACCCTGATAGACAATTTTGCCGCCGAATAGGGTCATCTGACATTCCATGTCCTTGATTTCATCCGTGGGAATCGTATACAGGTCCTTATCCCAGACCGCGATATCGGCGTATTTCCCGACTTCAAGAGAGCCAACTTTGTTTTCCAGGAAAAGCTGACGGGCGTTCCAGATGGTGTAGGAGCGGAGTGCCGTCTTGACATCTACGGATTGTTCGGTTCCGAAGGGCTGTTTGCCGTAAGAGCCGATCTCGGGCTGTCTGGCGATCGTCGCCCAGATTCCGTACTTCGCCTCGAACGGGGTGACGCTCCAGTCCGACCCTCCCCCCCAGACAATGCCTTTCTCCCGATAGGTTTTGAACGGCATGAATCGGAGACTCCGCTCCGATCCGAAATTCCCCGCGTAGGCGTCGCCGATATTCCACATGAAGGGGGCCTGAGTCTCGATCGTGGCTGCGTCGAAGTCCTTCTGGAAAGCGGCGATGAGTTCGATCGCGTGGTCGGTCGGAATGTTGCAGTGAATGACGCTGTGCCGGAGATGTTGAGTCGGTTTTTCTTTGATCGCGAGGGCGACGGTATCCACCCAATAGTCGATTGCCCGGTCACCGATCGCGTGCACTCCGACATGGAGTCCCGCGTTGTGGCACAAGAGAAAAATCTTCCGGAATACCTCGGGGTCGAGCAGCGGGTAGCCGCGGTTGCCTTTATCGATTTCCGTAAATTGCTTGTTCCAATCCTTGTAAACCCAGGCCGTGCGGGCGCCACCGCTGCCGTCGAGAAACAGCTTGATCCCCCCTGAAATGAGCCTATCATCTCCGGTCGATATATATGGCTTGGTGAATGGGGCCACTCGATCGACGAGGGCCTTGGCCTGGTCGACCGTATTTCCGCCATACCAGAGGACAAACATCCTCACATTCAGTTTGTCGTCCTTGAGCAGTTCTTGGTAGAGCTTCCATTTGTCCGGAAAGATCCCGGGATCCTTAGCGGCCGTCATCCCCGCCTTATTGAACCCTTCGACCATTTTAATGGTGGCTTCCCGATTTTGCTCCGGAGTGAAAGGCGGGACGAGCCTCGCGACCAAGCCGACTGCCGATTCCTTGAGAATTCCGGTCGGGGTTCCGTCGGGATACCTGTCAATAGTCCCGCCGGGCGGGTCGGGGGTCTGCCTGGTGATTTTCGCCAGCTTGAGCGCATAGCTGTTGGCGAGGGCATAGTGGCCCATCCCCGGGGCGAACAACCCGGGGTTGTTCGGTGTGACCGGGTCGACATCCTTGGCATAGACGTAGCGCAGCTCTTGCAGTTTTCCTTCGTCCCAGCCCGCCCCCACCACCCACTCGCCGGGTTTGAGCGTGGCGACTTTCTGGCGGACGATTTCGACCATGTCCGAGATCTTTTTGACCGTGGGATAGTGGAGATCCAGGATATAAAAGACCGATCCATCAAAGTGGCAGTGGGAATCGATCAGTCCGGGAGTAGCCGTGAGTCCCTTGAGGTCGACCACTCGGGTGTTCGGGCCGATCATTCCTTTGACAAGTTCATTGGAGCCGATGGCCACGATCTTTCCGTCACGAACGGCCACCGCCTGGGCGATGGAATCCGACGCGTCGACGGTGATGAGCTTGCCGTCGATCAAGACGGTATCGGCCGCGAGCGGCAAGGCGGCTTCACGGGCTTTACAGGCCAAGGTCGTGAAGCCCGTCAGGGCCAGAGCGATACTCAAAGCAGCCAAAGTCACCCGAAGCGTGTTTCGTTGTCGACAGACCATTTTCTTCAAAGAATCTCCTTTTTTGCCCTTTGATCTTGTAGCTATACCTACTATGGCAATGCGGCTTTGTCAAGTTTTTTCTTGATTTCTTTTTATAAATTGAAATGCCGAAGCCGCCGAGTCGCGATCTTAAAAATCTGGGCCGAATTCGTTGACAAAGCTCGAGGAGACACATAGCATAGGGCGGCCGAATAATTTTAAGTTAGAATGTCGGACAAGGATCAGGAGGAAAAGTGGACATGAAAAATATCGAGCGTGTCGGGATCGTGGGTGCCGGGACCATGGGGCGGCGAATCGCCTTCGGCTGCATCATCCAAGGATTGGAGACTCGAATTTACGACGTCGTCCCGGAAGCCGGCCCGAGAGCGGCCGAGGCGATCAAGACGCTGATCGAAGAGAGAGAGTCGGACGGCCGCTTGAAGCGAGGGACCTTTCAATCAGCCTGGCCTTTGCTGTCTATCAAGCCGACTCTGCGGGAGTGCGTTTCGGGAATCGACCTCGTCATCGAGAATGTCCCTGAGAGGGTCGAGATGAAACGAAAAGTCTTCGCCGAGCTCGCCCCGTTTTTGGGCCCGGAGACCCTCATCGGCTCTAACACCTCGTCGATCAAGGGCTCGGAGATCGCCGACGCCTCGGGCAGACCGGAAAAGTTTTTTAACTTCAATTGGGGCCAGCCGGATGACTTGCGCGTCGAGGTCATGGGCAATCCCCTCACCGCTTCGGAGACCGTTGAATCCGCTCTCGCCTTCGTCAAGAAGCTCGGGTTGATCCCCATCCTGGTCAAACGCGAGATCATGGGCTATGCCTGCAACCGGATCTGGAGAGCGGTCAAGAAGGAAATCCTTTTTCTCCTCGCCGGCGGGTACATCTCGCCCGAGGACATTGATCGGGGCTGGATGCTCGAATGGGAAACTCCGCTCGCGCCCGTCATGATGATGGATAAAATCGGACTCGACGTCGTCCGCGATATCGAGATGAACTATTATCGGGCATCGGGCGCCCCGTCGGACAAGCCGCCCGATTTCCTCGCGGCGATGATCGCGGAGGGAAAACTGGGAGTGAAAACGGGCGAGGGCTTTTACAAATATCCCGACCCCGCATACAAGCGCCCGGGCTGGATCAGGGGAGAGGATAAAGAAGAAATGGAAAAGTGAAACCGAGGGAAGGAGCCTCCGCCCCCTAGCTCAGCAGATCGCCCGGGAAAAAGTTATACCGGTACTCATGGTAGAGGGGGATGATCTCGAACTCCTTGATGACGTCCTTGAATTTATCCCGGAAGTTCCTCGTCAGCTCGATCACGTCTCTCCGGGAATCGACTTCGAACTCGATCTCGAAGTCCCACTGGCCGATGAGCCGGATGATCGCCACGACTTGAATGTTCTTCCTCAGGAAGTCGATGATTTCCCGCTCCCTCCGCTCGGTGTGGTTTTGAAACTTGATGGCGGTCTTGTACGTCCCGTACCCGAGATTTTCAAGGTGGATCAGGGGCTTGAAGCCGCGGATGATCCCCCGGGCTTTGAGGTTCTTGATTCTCATGCTGACCGTATTGGGTGACACGCCGAGCTTTTCCGCGATCTCAACCGAAGACCGCCGGGCGTTCTCGGAGATGAAGCTCAGGATTAAAAGATTGATCCGGTCGATTTTGACGCCATCGTAATCCCGCCCGAAATACGAGAGATTCTTGACCTCCTTGGTGCCTCCGGTGAAATAGGACCTCCCCAGCTCGATGACCTCGATCGTCGTCAGGACGTCGAGATTCTGCATCTGCCGGGGGAATCGGCCCTTGAGCTCTTTCAGAAAGCCCTCGAGCTGGATGATGTTCTTGGCCATGAAATTGATGATCAGGTCCCATCGTCCTCCGCACTCGACGAGCCACTGGACGTTCGGATGGACCTTCAGAGCGGTGATGATCTCGGCGGCTTTTTGGGGAGAGTAGTTGCTGAGCCGGACCATCACCCGGTACCGGGTGTATCCGAACGCAGTAAAATTAATCCGGGTAAAATAACCGGCGACGATGTTCTTCTTCCGGAGGGATTGGAGGCGATAAAAAAGGAGCTGCTGGGAGATCTTGAGCTTCTTCGCCAGGGCGGCGAGCGGCTGCCGGGCGTCTTCCTCGAGCTCGGAGAGAAGGGAGAAATCGGACGGGGCCAGCGTCTTGGCCTTCAAGGAAGGCCCGGGAGCATAATAGGAAATGGGTGCTGCATTTTTCACTTCGGGCCCCCAATTGAGATTGTCAAGTTTTGTATATTTGTATAGCAGATGGCTCCGTCGAAGTCAATCCATCGCTTAGCGCTTAGTGCTCACCTCTTTCCGGCCCCCCGTCTTCTCCCCTCGTCGAGGACGTTTCCCGTCTTGAATCGGACGGGGAAAAAAGGAATAAATTAAAAAAAGGATTAAATATCTTTTATTTTACTAGAAAAGGCCTTGACAAAATGGTGTTATTGTATAATAAGGATATTCAGGAAAAATGCTAAAGGGTGATATTCTTCTCCATCTTCGTTCGGAAACGAGGTCGTTTCAATTCGGCTCTTTCGGCGGACTCGGTGCGGACGGAGGGTCAACCCGGGGGGAGATCGGGTCATCGCGAGGCCACTTGGAATCGCCGCTTTGTCACCCCAGGTATCTCTTTAAAAAATATAAGGAGGTTCTATTGACGGCCAAAAAAGCGTTGGAAGTTCTGTGTGTCTCTTTCCTGACTCTCTTCGTCTGCGCGTATGTCTCCGCTCAGACCCAAACCGGATCTCTCTCGGGAACAGTCACTGATCAGGATCACGCTCCCCTTCCCGGCGCCGAGGTCAGCGTTGCGTCAACGGCGTTGATGGGGATACAGACGTTCGTGACGAGGGAGGACGGTTCCTTCCGGTTCCCATCCCTTCCTACGGGCGTCTACCTCGTCAAGGTCAAGATGGCCGGATTTCAGGGAGTGGAGAGGCCCGGAGTCGTCGTTAGCGTCGGAGTTGCTTTTGTCGTGAATTTCGAACTGAAGCCCGCGATGGAGCAGGTCGAGTTGACCATCACGGCGGCGCCTCCGACGGTCGACATGAAGTCATCCAAGGAGTCGACCACCATCACCACCCAGCTCTTGCAGAATCTCCCGGTCGCCAGGACGATTTATGACCTCGTCCAAACGGCTCCCAGCGTGATCGGAGACGTATCCTCGATGGTCTCCGTCCACGGGGCCTCCCTAGTCGAGACTCGGTATATGCTCGATGGCGTCGATATTACCGACCCTCTGCGCGGCTACAAGGGCGCGGAGATCTCCTTTGACGCCGTCGAAGAGGTCGAGTTCGTCCTGAGCGGCAACGGCGCCGACGTGGGTAAGGCGAGCGCCGGCTTCATCAACGTCGTAACCAAGTCCGGCGGAAATGCCTTCAGCGGAGGTTTTACCGCCGTTGGTACGGGGAAAAGTCTCTTCAGCAGCACCATTCCGAACACTCAGCTAACCGCCCTAAAATTGGGAAATCCGATTTTTGACACCTACAACTATGACCTATCCGCGGTCTTGGGCGGACCGATCATCAAGGACAGGCTCTGGTTCTTCGCGAATGCCCGCTATAAGGATTTCGAGAGAGGGACGAATTTCGTCCCCTTCACCGCCGGGGACGGGAACTCCTTCGGTCCCTTCACTTACAAACGGGATACGTATGACGCGTTCGGCAAGCTAACCGCGCAGATCTCCGACAAGATCAAGTACATGGTGATGTTCGATTGGTACCAGTACACGGAAGATCCCTATTCCTGGTGGTTCTCACCCCACCGAGCCTGGACGTACGGCCATGTGACCTCATTCCTCCCGAAGACCCTGAGCAACGTGCTGAACTACGTCATCGACCAGGACACCTTTGCCGACCTCCGGGTCGGCTACGTCAGCGTCCCGCAGCACAATCGGGATATGTATGAGGAGGGCCGGTGGCCGCTCGAAGCCGACGCGGTTGACCGCTACTACGGAACCGAATGGGGGCTCATCCCCTGGAATGAGGATTACGCCCGGGACAAGGTCGACGTCGACCTGACCGTGACGCGGTTCCTGGATAACTTTCTCGGAGCCAATCACCAGATCAAGGTCGGAGCGACCTATTCGTGGTGGAAGACCCGGACGTCGTATTTCAGCCAAGTGCCTTACTATACCTATTGGTATAAAAACACGCCCTGGTACTACAACGATACGTCCCCTTATATGGGCGTGGTTGCCATAGAGAATTTGGGGCCTAATATCGATTCAAATTCCCAGCTGGACACGGCCCAAAGATACGGGGCTTTCTTCGAGGATATCATCACCATCGGGAAGAGGCTCTCCCTCAATCTCGGCGTGAGGTACGATCGGTCCGCCGGAAGCCGACCGGAGGAGATACGAAAAGGGTGGTTCGATACGTACGGCAACGGGTTGGCCCAAGCCCTGGCGCCCGATCTCTTCCCCACGACCGATACGACCGCTCCGGCCATCAACAATGAAATCGTCTGGGGCAGGATCCAGCCAAGAGTCGGGTTCAGCCTGGACCTTACGGGCGACGGGAAGACGTCCTTGAAAGGCAACTATGCCCGATATCAGGACGATTATGTCGCTGACATGGCAACTGGATCGCATGCCTTTGATCCGTGGCAGAACGCGATCTACGCCATCTGGTTTGACAACAATCACAACGGAAAATTCGACCTCCCGGCCGTCGATACTTACATGGTCGTTCAGCGCCCGGCATCGCTCAATACGGATCCGGCCCAGCTCATGAAGTTCCTGGATCCGAATCTGAGCTCTCCCTACGTCGATGAATTTACCATGGGGATCCAGAGAGAACTCTTCAAAGACTTCAATTCCGGTCTGACATTCATCTACCGGATGCACAAGAATATCCCCGAGCAGGAGGACACGAATAACCCCATAGGCGGCTCGACATGGCTTCCCTATACCGTTACCGACCCCGGTCCCGACGCGAAGCTGGGGACGGGGGACGATAAGCCCATCACTGTCTACGCGCAAAAGGCCAATGCCCCCAACATCCAGAATTATAGGACGAACATCTCGATGCTTAAAGGGGAATACTGGGGCGTCGAGTGGACGGCCTTCAAGAGGATGTCCGACAACTGGCAGCTCTCGGCTTCCGTGACCTATTCCAAGAGCTACGGAAATATCGGCGGAGGGTGGGGCTCTTGGAAAGCCCAGACGGGCCTCTTGACCAACCCGAACAACCTCGTCAACCTTTGGGGAAGCACGACTTATGACCGGCCCCTGATCGTCAAGCTCATGGGCACGATCGTCCTTCCGTACAGGATCAACTTGAGTGGCTACTTTGTCCACATGGACGGCACCCCGACGAATCGAACCTTGACGGTCTATTTCCCGAGCACGGTCGACGGCGTAGCTCCGAAAGCTGCCTCGATAACGGTCAACGCCGAGGCGCCCGGAACGATCAGAAACCCCGCAAGCGACATCCTGAACCTCCGACTCGAGAAGGAATTCAAGTTCGGATTCGGAGTCCTAGGGTTCTATGTCGACGCCTTCAACATTCTCGGATTCAATCGACTCACCGTGAATCAGGATCGCGGCGGCTATATTTATGCCGACGGGACGTTCAGTCAGTACACCACGTACGGTCAGATCAACACCGCGGAGGGCGTCCGGTCATTTCTGTTCACGATGAGGTACCACTTCTGATTCTCGTCTGATTCGCGATAGACGGAAGGCCGGGGAAGAAGGGCCGATGTCCTTCTTCCCCGGGCCGTGTTAAGAGGGCGGGAGTCCTCGGCTGCGGATGGTTTTCCCTCTCAAAGAATCACATGCCGAGAAAACAGCATCAGGGAAAAACCCTAAAGAGAGACGGTCCATCATCGGCACGCTGGATTGGATTGGGGGTGTTTTTACTCGCCCTGCTTGTGAGAGGAATCTATTTGGTTGAGAGCCGGGCCAACCCGACATTTATCACGCCGATCGTCGATTCGCGAACCTACGACGGCCTGGCTCGGCAGCTGGCCGGAGGCCAGCCGATGACGAGCGAGTTTTTCTGGCAGCCCGTCTTCTACCCCCTGTTTCTCTCATTCGTGTACGGGTTGAGCCATGGTTCCATCCTCTGGGCAAAGATCATTCAGGCCGCCTTGGGCGCCATGACATCGGTGCTCACGTATCGTTTGGGTCAGAGGGTTTTTGGACGAGGGGCCGGCGTCGTGGCCGGCCTGATGACGGCCGTCTATCTGCCCCTGATCTTTTATGAGACGGAGCTTTTGGCCGCCGGTTGGGCGGCATTTTGGATGGTCGCGATCATCCTCTTGCTTATCCGGATTAAAGAAAAGCCGACAGTCTGGCACGGCATTGTTCTGGGCTTGGCCGGAGCGCTCAGTATCATCACCAGGCCGGAATTTCTGTTTGTTTGGGGAGCCGCCTGCCTCTGGCTAATTCTTGTCTGGGCTCATAGATCCGCCGGAGCCGCAACCCTGATTTCGAGAGTGGCCGGCCTGGCTTTTGGGTTTTTGGTGATCGCGGTGCCCTTGGGGATCTGGAGTCATCGGGTGACGGGCAGGGCTACGATTTTGCCGTATTCGGGAGGGATCAATTTTTTTATCGGCAACAATTCGAATTATGACAAGACGATCACGATCCGTCCCGGGCTAGCCTGGCGGGAGCTCACATCCGCTCCTGTCAAGCAGGGCATTCTGGATGACCGGGGGATGGAGCGATTTTTTTTCAAAGAAACGGAAAAATACATATTGAGTGAACCCCTGGGCTTTCTGAAAGGGATCGTCCACAAGACCGCCCAATTTTTCAGTTCGCGCGAAGTCCCCAGGAACACCGACATCTATATTTTCAAGAAATGGTCGCGCCTGCTTGATGCGTTGGTCTGGAAGATCGGCCGATTTGGATTTCCGTATGGTGTGCTGTTGCCCTTGGCGTTTTTGGGCCTGATTTTTTGTCGGCGAGCGATCCCCGTGCCTCTCCTTCTCGCCCTTGTGTTGTTTCCAGCATCCCTGATTCTGGTGTTTGTGACGAGCCGGTACCGGGTGCCCATCATTCCGGTCATGAGTGTTTTGGGCGCGGCTGGAGCGGGTTCCGTGTGGCGGATGCTGCGGAAGCGACAATGGAAAAGGCTGGCGGCGGCGGGGGCGGTGATCATGAGTGTCGGCCTGATCAGCAGCGCCCCCGGGATTTTCTCCGAGGAGCGGCTCGACTACAAAGCCGAATTGTATTACGAACTGGGAAGCACGTATGACGCCTGGAAAAAAGTCGAGGAAGCGAAGGCGGCTTATTCTCAAGCGATTGACTTGAGGGGAGATTACGCCGAGGCGCATTATAACCTCGCCAATATCCTCAGGTCGGAGGGCGAGACCGCCAAGGCCGTCGAACATTATTATCAAGCGCTCCAGACAGAACCCCGTTCCGTGGAAATACGAAACAACCTCGGGACCGCGCTTCAATCCCAGGGCAAAATGGATCAGGCCCTCGAACAGTGGAAGGCGGCCCTTGAGCTTGTCCCCTCCGATCCTTACGCCCATCTCAATATGGGTCTAGCCCTGGCCGCGCAAGAAAAATACGACCCGGCGATCGTCCACCTTCAAAAGGCCCTCCGGCAAAGGCCGGATTGGGTCGAGATTTACAACGACTTAGGCAAGATTCTTCTCCAGCAGGACAAAATCAGGGAAGCGATCGAAGAGCTCGATGAAGCGCTGCGGATCAAGCCCGATTATGCGGACGCTCACTGCAGCCTTGGCATCGCCCTGGGAAAAACGGGAGACTTTGACGGGGCCATGACCCATTTCCGGGAGGCCATTAAACTCGAACCAAATCACGCCGAGGCTCATTATAATCTCGGCTATGCCTTTCAATTGCAGGGGAAGTTTGACGAAGCGATCGCTGAATATCAGCGAGTGCTGCAAATCGATCCGAATCATGCCCAAGGACACCGGCAACTCGAAAGCGCCATGGATCAGCGCCGGCGGGAGCCCTGATGATGTCTTCCCCCTCTCCCCTCCGTCTTGTCGATCCGGTTAAGGCAGGGGGAGGCCTCGGCCTTTCGGCATTGACAAGAGAGATAATTTTTGTTATTTATGCTGGAGTGCAGCAGTTGATACCTAGATTTTTAAAAAATATTGATGAATATTTTTGTAAATTTAGGCCGGGGTCTCTCCGGCGAACCGAGTGGGCGGGACCGGGCCATGGTCCCAAGCCCCGAAAGGAGTGCACATGAAAAATAAGGCCAGAGTCGGAGTGGTGGGCTATGGCGTGATCGGTCAAAGGCTCGCGGACGGCGTGGTCCGCCAGGAGGATATGGAGCTCGTCGGAATCGTCGACATCGCTCCGACCCTCTCCATCCGCGCCCTGTTCGACAGCGGAGCGCCGTACCCGCTCTATGTCTTCCAGGATCAGAACCGGCCCGCCTTCGAGGCGGAGAAAATCCCCGTCGCCGGCAACCTCGACGACCTGCTGTCCCAGGTTGACATTATTCTCGACGCGACTCCGGGCGGAATCGGGGCGAAGAACAAAGAGATCTATAAGGCCAAAAAAATCAAAGCCATATTCCAGGGCGGTGAGAAGAACGAAGTGGCCGACGTCTTCTTCCACGGGTATGCGAACTACGAGAAAGGTTTGGGGAAAGACTATCTGAAGCTCACCTCCTGCAACACCACCGGCTTCGTCCGGGCCGTCGATTGTCTGGATAAGGCCGTGGGCGTCGAGCGCGTCGTCATCACCATCATCCGCCGGGTGGCCGATCCGGGAGACTCCCACCGGGGCCTCGTCGACGTCGCCCTGGTCGAGAAGGTTCCCAATCATCAAGCGAAAGACCTGATGCTGATCATGCCTCACGTCGAGGCTACGGGGCTTCTCGTCCACGTTCCGACCACGCACGGCCACATCATCAGCATCCTGGCCACCCCCAAAAAGAAAATTACGGTCGACGAGGCGCTCCGGCAGTTTGAGAGCCATCCGAGAATCAAGGTCGTCGAAATCGCCAAGGGGTTCAATTCCAACGCCGCGCTCTTCCGCTACGCTCGGGATAAGGGCAACAAGCGCGCGGACATGTACGAAATCGCGGTCTTCAAAGAAACCGTCGTTCTCAGTGGAGACAATCTTTTCTTCACGATCAACGTCCCCCAGGAGGCCGTGGTCACTCCTGAGACGATCGACGGCATCCGGGCGGCCCTGTCTCTCCAAACGGACGGAAGGGAGGCCGTCGCGCTGACGAATAAATATCTGGGCATGAAATAGAAGGGACGGTTCGGCGGTCCATTCCGGAGAGCCGCCCGCGATAGGGGGAAAAATGAAGTATGGAATCCACACTCTCGATGATTTTGATTTCAAGGCCAGGACCGTTCTGTGCCGGCTCGACTTGAATTCCCCTTACGACCGGGAGAAAAAGGTCCTGCGGGATACGAGCCGAATTTCGGCGGCCGTACCGACGATCCGGGAACTTTCGGAGAAGGGAGCCCGGCTGGTTCTGATGTCGCATCAGGGTGGTGATCTCGAGTATCAGAATTTCGTCTCAACGGAGCCGCATGCCGCGGTGCTCTCGGACATGCTGGGGAAGAAGGTCGGGTTCCTGGATGACGTCTGTGGCCCGGCGGCGAGGGAGGCGATCCGGACCCTCCACGAAGGCGAGATCCTCCTCCTGGACAATGTCCGGTACATCGCCGAGGAAATGACTCTTTTTGAGACGAAGCTCAATCTGTCGCCCGAGGACCAGGCCAAAACGATCGTCGTCCGAAAGCTCGCTCCCCTGGCCGACTATTACGTCTGTGACGCCTTCGCCGCGGCTCATCGCGACCAGCCCACGCTCGTCGGGTTCGAGGAGCTGCTGCCCTCCGCCATGGGAAGGCTCTTCGAAAAAGAGTACGCGGTTCTTTCGAAAATAATGACTGATCCGGATAAGCCCTGCGTTTTTCTGCTGGGGGGCGCCAAGATCGAGGATGCGTTTCTCATGATGCCGACCGTCCTCAAGAGTAAGGTTGCCGATCAGATCCTGAGTACGGGTCTCGTCGCCGAAGTCTTTTTATTGGCTCAGGACAAGGATATCGGTGCGCTGTCGAAGATCCTTATCTTCAAAAAAAAACTCCAGCCCTATATCGAAATGGCCCGGGCTATCCTCGAGGACTATGCCGACAAGATCGTCCTTCCCCTGGATTATGCTTATGTCGACGGGGGGCGCGTCGAAATCGACGCCAGCGATCTGCCCACGGATCACTTGATTGCCGACATCGGCGCGAAAACCGTCCGGCTTTATAAAGAGAGAATCTCGGCGGCGAGGACGGTCTTCATCAACGGACCCTCGGGCATCTTCGAGGACCCCCTGACCGAACGGGGCACCAAGGAGCTCTGGGAGCACGTTGCGGCGGCGAAGAATTTCTCGGTCATCGGCGGCGGGGACAGCATCCTGGCCGTGAATAAATATAAGGTCGCCGACGGGTTTTCCTACATCTGTACCGGGGGGGGGGCCATGGTTAGATTTCTGTCCGGCGAGGAGCTGCCCGTCGTCAGGGCCCTCAAAAAATCGGCCGGGAGGTTCTGACCCGCACCGAAAGAAGCATCCGCCCGGAAACTTCATCCCTGGGCAAGGAGAGAGACGTGAAACTCGACATCCCCTACGGAGACGGAGAGGTAACGCTTCGGATCCCGGACAAAAACCTCCTTCACGTCATCGAGGATTCGGGGGTCGGTTCGTCACGAGACGAAAAGGACATCATCCTCGATGCCCTCTCGCACCCGATCCATTCGCCCGGACTCGCGGAGCTGGCCCAAGGGAAAAAAAGCGCGGTCCTTCTCGTCAGCGATTATACGCGCCCCTGCCCTTCCTATAAATTCCTTCCTTACCTCGTCGACTCGCTCGAGGAGGGGGGCATCGTCGATCTCAAGGTCATTTTTGGTCTGGGAATTCATCGGAAACACACGGAAGAGGAAAAACGAAGGCTCGTGGGCGACGACGTCTGCCGCCGAGTTCGCCGGCTCGTCGACCTCGACGACCAGAAATGCCGGCTCATCGGAACCACGACAGCGGGGACCCCGGTAGAGGTCTTCGAAGAGGCTCTGAACGCCGATCTTCTCATCGCCACGGGAAACCTCGAGTATCATTACTTCGCGGGGTACAGCGGGGGGGCGAAGGCCGTCCTGCCGGGGGTCTGCTCGCGTCGGAGCATCCAGGCTAACCACCGGATGATGCTCGATGACCGCGCCGTCGCGGGCCGGTACGAGGATAATCCCGTCCGCATGGACATCGAAGAGGCCGGAGCCATGGCCCATATCGCCTTCGTGTTCGATGTCATTACGGATGACGACAAGCGGATCGTGGCCGCGTTTTCCGGTCGGACCCGCGACGCCTTCGAGCACGGCGTCGACGTCTACGAACGAATCCATAAGAAAGAGATCGCCGAGAAAGCGGATATCGTCGTGACGTCTCCCGGAGGGCATCCGAAGGACGTCAACCTTTATCAGGCTCAAAAGGCCCTCGACAACGTGAAGAGCATCGTCAAGGAGGGAGGAGAGGTCATTCTCGTGGCCAGCTGCCCGGAGAAGTGCGGCGAGAAGACGTTCGAGGACTGGATGGTGGATGCGAGAGACTATCCGAAGCTCTACGCCCGGATCCGGGAGAACTTCATCCTCGGCGGCCACAAGGCCGTCGCCATCTCCAAGATGCTGACGAAGGTCAGAGTTTCGCTCTACTCGAGCTTCGCCCCGCGCGAGACGGAGAGCCTGGGATTTATCAAGATCCACGATCTCCAGAGGTACCTCGATGAAAAGATCGCGGCCGACGGAGACGCGAAAATCGTCGCCGTCCTCAACGGACGGCTCGTCCAATTCAAGCCCTAAGTCAATGGGGAAGTCGGCTCTCCCGAAGGGGGATAATTTTTTTCGTCTCGTAGCTGTCGTAGGCGGCCAGGATCACCTCCAGGGCGCGGAGTCCGTCCTCGCCCGTAATTTCCGGTTCCGTATCGTTCAGGACGCTCGCGGCGAAGGAATCGATTTGGAGCCCAAAGTGCCGGGGGTGAGGAATGTCGGGCACCCGGATCTCCTCGACGCCGCCGCCGTGGATAAAGAAGAGCCTGTTCGGGTAAGGAAAGAGCCGGAGGGCGCCCTTGGAGCCGTGGATACGGAAGTTGGCCGGATGGGATTCCCAGCTCGATTTGCCCTGCGCCGAGTAAGCCCCCCAGCTGAAAATTCCCTCTTGGGGGAGGTCGGAAGGAAAGGACACTTCGTTATAGAGGAGCTGCCCGATGGCTTCCCGATCAGACTGCATGGTCAAAAACTCAGTGCAGGGTTGTTGGCCGGCCCTCATTCCGCGGCCGAAAACCCAATCCACTTCGCTCCCCGTCATCCACCGGAAGAGATCGACGAGATGGATCCCATGATCCATCAGGCCCATGAAGGTCGCTCCGGGATCGCCGGGGTTATAAATCTGATACGATTGAAACCGGTCGCGGCCCTCTCCGCCGAGGACCGTCTCCAGCAGAAGAAACAAGTCTCCCAGTCGTCCCTGGGCGATCATTTCCCGGGCTGTCCGGCAGACGGGCAGGAAGCGATACGTCTCCCCGTAGAAAAGCTTGACCCCCCGGGCCCGGCACGTGTCGATCATAGACCTCGCCTCGGCGAGGGTCAGAGCCATCGGCTTCTCAACGAGAACGTGGACGCCGTGCTCCGCGGCCTTGGCCGTCAGTCCGGGCGTGAACCTCGGGCCCGTCGTTATGCAGACGATATCCAGATGTTCCTCGCGAAGCATCTTTTCATACTCCGTATATCCCTTGAACCCCCATTCGCCGGCGACTTTTTTGAGGATGTCTTCTCGGACCTCCGCCCCGGCAACGACCTCGATGTTTTTGGCCCCCGCGTACCCCGGGAGATGGCAGACCTGAGCGACGTGTCCCAGCCCAACAAGACCAACGCGGCATTTCTTCATCGTATAGCTCCTTTGAGACCGGCCTTGAGCCCGTCGGCCGGCGGGAAAATTTCGGACGGGAATCTATTATACGATTTCATGGTCCGAATGCAAAACGAGGCCCAGGTGGGGATTAATTCGCGTGCGTGGGGGCTTCGGAGCGCCTCCTCCGCCATTCAAAGTGACCCGCGACAGTGGCCCGCAGAACATAGTTTTCCTTGTCCGGATGTGATACATAATTAATTTTGGAGGCATGAGTGAAAAAAAGAATCATTGCGGTTGTGTTCATCTTGACGATCGTCGCTGTCCAAACCGGCTTGACGTGCACGATCTTTAACGCGGCCAGAAAAGGTCTCGTCCTGGTCGGAAACACCGAGGACCTGCCGGCGACCGATTCCTTTATCTATTTCATGCCCGGGGAGAAAGGAAAGCACGGGGTCGCCTATGTCGGGTTCGAGAGGTACGGCGTCCAGGGGGCCATGAACGATCAGGGACTCTTCCTGGATTTCAACGCCCTCAATTATCCGAAGATGAACGCTCATCCCGATAAGCCGGGGTTCGGAAAGGACCAGTGGATGTTCATCGTCGCCATGGAAACATGCGGGACGGTCGAAGAGGTCATCTCCCTGTTTACGACGCACAACTTGGCGGGCTGGAACTGCTTCCAGGCGCAGTTCGTCGATAAGACCGGGGCTTCGGTCGTCATGGGCCCCGACAAGAACGGCGAGCTTTTCGTGATCCGCAAGCAAGGCGAGTTCCAGGTCTCGACGAACTTCAGCCTGGCGAACCCCGAGTTCGGTGCCCGAAGCTATCCCTGTCCGCGGTACAAAATCGCCACCGAGATGCTCCAGAATATGAAGGAGCTGTCGGTCGATTACTTCCGCTCCATCCTGGCTGCGGTCCATGCCGAAGGAGAGATTCCGACGGCTTACGCCAACATTTGCGACCTGACGAACGGCGACTTCTATCTCTACAATTATCACAACTTCGAAGAGGTCGCCAGATTCAATGTCGCCGAGGAGCTGAAAAAGGGCAAGCATTTTTTTAAGATGGCGGCCCTCTTCCCGCGCAAGACGAACGCCCAGATCAGGTTCGAGGAGACGCTCGAACAGATGCCCGCCCGGATCCTGGAAGACATATTCGACAAACAAGGGACCAAGGCAGCCATTGAGAAGCTCGTCCAGATCCGCAGTTCCTACGCGCCGGAAAACGGCGACTCCCAACTGAGCAGTCAGGTGAGCAAGCTCGTCCTGATGATGCAGATCAAGGGGAAGCTGAACGAGGCCCTCGAGATCTACGCGGCCTACGCCCGGGACTACCCGAATTCCGCGCCCATTCAGAAAAACCTCGGCGATCTCTACATGAAAACCGGCAGGCGGGAGGACGCGATCAGGTGTTACGAAACCTCTCTCAAGCTCAATCCCGAAAACGGGGACATCCGCGAGACGCTCAACACTCTCCGGAAGAACCCGGCTTCGAAGTGACTCTCTTAAAGGCGAACCATGAAATATTTTTTGATTAGTGTCATCAGCGTCACCGCGTTGATCTTCGCGATCTATTTCTTTAAGGACGTCTACCGCCGCCGCGGGCAGTTCTCGCGGGCGCCCTGGCTGCACTTGATCGGGATCGGTTTCGTCACGAATTTCTTTGACACGCTCGGCATCGGGAGCTTCGCCCCGACCACGGCGTTTTTCAAGTTCACGAAATACGTCGAAGACAAGCTCATCCCGGGAACCCTCAACGTCGGCCACAGTCTTCCGACCATCACCGAGGCGCTGATCTTCATCACCGTCGTCGAGGTGGCTCCTCTCACGCTGGTATCCATGATGGCGGCCTCGACTCTGGGAGCCGTCATTGGCGCGGGAATCGTCTCGAAGTGGCCGGTCAAAAAGATTCGCCTCGGCCTCGGAGGAGCTCTGCTTATCGTCGCCCTGGCGATGTTGATGGGGCTCCTGAATCTCTATCCGACGGGCGGCGACGCTCTGGCCCTGACGGGAGTCAAATTGATCATCGCCGTCGCCGTCAGCTTTGTCTTGGGTTCCCTCATGACGATCGGCATCGGAATCTACGCGCCCTGCATGGCCCTGGTCTACGCCTTGGGCATGAATCCCCGGGCCGCGTTTCCGATCATGATGGGTTCTGCCGCCCTCCTCATGCCTATGGCCGGGCTGAGATTCATCAGGGCGTCGGCCTACGACCCGAAGGCGTCCTTTGGCTTGACCTCGCTCGGGATTATCGCCGTCATTATCGCCGGATTGATCGTCAAGTCGCTGCCCCTGACCGTTCTGAAATGGGTCGTGGTCGCCGTCATTCTCTATACCTCGGGTATGATGTTCCGTTCGGTGTTTAAAAGGGAAAAAGCCGCAGCCCCTGCGGAGGCCGAGACCGATACAGTCTAGGACTCTATTTCCACTCCTCGACGGCGGCCTGGATGCCGGCATGAGCATCGGACACACACGCCGGTGGCCGCAGGTTCAAATCCTGCACCGCCCACCAGTTTTTTTAAAAAGGTTCAAAAGCCAAAAAACTCCATTTTTAGCCGGACCGGTTTTTGGGGTGAGGCTCCGAGCCTAGAACTTACGCTTCCCAGATGGTACACTAAGTGGGGCTACCACCCGGCCCCTCGGCTATAATACGGGCGAGAGAGATCCGACGGAAACGGTCTCTTTCTCAACAGGAGGCATCAATGAGATTCCCCAAACTGATCGTCATGATCTCGGTCCTCGGGCTCGTCCTGGCTGCGGCGCCCGCCATCCTCGCCCAGGAGAAGGACGCCGAGAACTGCAAAGACCATCCGATGTTCTCCCGGATGAAGAACTTTTACATCAGCGAATGCGAAAACAATTTCGACGCCGTGGAGTTCAACGTCCAAAACGGCGAGACCAAGACCGTGGAAGGCCAGAAGACGAAGCTCGTTTACAGGCTCCAGGACGGTGTCCCGACTCCCAGCGTCCTGCAAATCCGCCGAAATTATAGCAACGCCGCCAAGAGCCTGGGCGGGACGATCCTCTACGACGAGGATTGGAACCTGACCGCCAAGGTGGTCCGAAACGGTAAGGAAGTCTGGCTCAAGGTGCAGGTCTTTAACGACGGCTTCCAATACGAGCTCATCGTTCTCGAGGTCGGCGAGATGGTCCAGGAAGTGACGGCCGACGCGATGTACAACGCCCTGAGCAAGGACGGCTTCATGGCCCTCTACATCAATTTCGACACCGGCAAAGCCGAAATCAAGCCCGAATCCGCGGGTACGGTCGACCAGATCGTGGCGTTGTTAAAAGGCCACTCCGATCTCAAGATCAGCATCGAGGGCCACACCGACAACGTCGGGACGCCGGCGTCAAACAAGGCGCTCTCCGAGCAGCGGGCCAAGGCCGTGATGGACGCCGTGGTTAAGGGCGGCCTGGAAGTCTCCCGGCTCGCGGCTGTCGGCTGGGGCCAGGAGAAACCGATCGCCGACAACCGCAGCGAAGACGGCCGGGCCAAAAACCGCCGAGTCGAGATCGTCAAGAAATAAGCGGGCCCGGCGGCTTCAAGCTGAACTCGTAATCGTAATCGCGGTTGTCCCGCTCTTCCGAGAACTCCTCCAATGCATCCGCTCCAAGTTTGTCCGTGGCCGCCTCCCGGCCTGTCACGCCGGAGATCGCGAGTTCGAGCCTCGTCGGCCCCCGCCATACCTCTCCCCAAAGCGCTGACGATTCCCCCCTTTTCATAAGGGGGGCAGGGGGTAAATAACGATAGGAAAATTTCTTGGTAGCGCTTTGGGGCTGTTCTTCCCTCATATGGAATGGTATTTTCTCTTCGTTTTCTTTTTTGCACCGTTAGTCGAAGTTAGGCGAGTTTCAGCAAAATCTGTTACGCCGGCGTTACACGGGGAGAGGTCTGTCTACTCAGATTGGACCGCCGTTCTCGTCTTGGGCGGCCTTGCATCGTAAGCTTGAAGACCATTATCAGCGTCGCCGTCCGAGAACTGCAACCCTTCATCTTCCGCGTTCGGCGCTGAGCTGTAGCAACCGCCGATTTGATCTGGTTCGTCGTCCGGATGAACAACGAGTTCTTGACTTCATTCCGTGGCCGGGGTTATTCTCCCCCCATTATGGGGGAGTATCGGTTCCGTGCTTTCCAGGAAAGAATGTCTCCGGGCGCGGCAAAGCATATCCCTATCCCTCAAAAGGAGCCTAGCCATGATCGGACGTCGTAATGCCATAGGATGGAGCGTGGCGGTTCTGATCTTTGTCCTTTGTCTCGTTTGGGATACCCCCGAGCTGCAGGCGCAGTCCAGGCCGACTTTCGCGCCCCTCGATGCGGGCGGCGTGCCGAGCAACTTGATCGAGTTGGCGCCACATGCATTCTCGAAAGGGGAGATCTTGCCTACAGGCTCCTATGTTATCTGGGCCGCGATCAAGAAACCGGGTACGCCGTTTCTGAACGCCGCATGGAAGCGCTATGGCCCATACACACCGACCGGAGGCCAGCGGTACGTCGCCGACTATGAGGGTGATATCAGGGGGATTAGTTTGGGGAACTTTACCAATGTCCAGTACGCGAGCCTAAAACAGACCGAAGTGCAGATTAATATCGATAATTGGTATTCAGAGACCGCCTTTTTCGTCATTAATACGGCCGCGGGGGGTCTTGCCGGATCGCCGGCGGTTTTCCCGGCCGGCGGCGTTCCTGCCGTGCACGAAACCAGAAAGATCGCTGGCGCCTGGATTCAATACGATTGTTCTGATGGTGGCAATTGCAATGGGACGATCATAACCTTTCGTCAGGATTCATATGGCACCGTAACCTCCGTTGAGGGCAACATCACTTGCGAAGGCGGCCGTGCTACGGCGACATATGTTGGATTCAATATCCGTTGGGTGCGTACGGATACCCTGGCTTATTCATACCGGATCACTTCCAGATCGGTCGATCGAATCCACGACGGCGAAAACGAAATCACGTTCAAGAGCGACTCGGCGGCCCGTAGCGCGGGTCGGGATGTCAATGGAAATACGGGGTGGGGCGAATGGCGACGACGCTGAGTGAACGAATTATAAAAAGATTTGGGCGGTGGGCGATACAGGGCTTAAACTCGCGACTTCTACCGAGTGTCATATCATGGGCAAAAACAGAAAGCCCTGAACATAATAGAAATGGATTGCCTGTAAAGGATTTTCCGCTGTTTTCCATTTTGATAGAGTTTGATATTTTTTGATGCTTTTGGCTATTCCTGATGAATTTTTAGGCACAAAATGGGCACGAATTTTTTATCGAGATGAAATGATATAAAGAAGGATAAAAACTTATGCCGGCCCAATGGGCTTCATGAGCTGGTGGCTCAAGCAGCTAGCTAAAGAGGCAAACGACGGCTCCGAAGTTGCGAACATCCATTGACACGGCCCTGCCGTTTTGCTTGAAAACTAAAAGCGTTCGAATTCCTTGAACAATCCTTTTGCCAAAGGAAAGGACTTGCTCTCCGGGCTTTTATCGAGGCAATACGTCACTACGCCGTCGCAGATACCGTCACGCCAAGCGTTGAGGCACATCTGGAGCCAATCGGCGATCCGCTCGGGTGTCGCCGGGTCTCCGTAGCGGAGGCGGAACTCGCCCTCGACGCCGGCGGTCATGACGATGAACGGAATGTGAAAGCGCCCGCCGTCTGAAGAATCCCGCCCGTTGAGCGGGGTCCGCGCCCTGCTTATTTCCTCGCGGTCATGCGGGTAGGCGACTACAACGCCGTCGATGACCCCGCGGTAATCCTCGGCAAATTGAGCGTTGATTTCGCTGTAGTACATCAAGGGCATGAAAACCAGACCGGGATTTACCTTCTTCGCCCGCGCCTGCATATCGCCGACATAGACGGGCGTTAAGAGCTCATGATTGGCGTAGAAATCGTCGATGATCCAACTCGTGAGGTTTGGGTGTTCGAGCGACAAACGGGCGATTTCCTCCCCCCATCGCTTATAGTCGAGTCGGAAAGGCTCCGAGTACCAATCTGCGTGAGGAGGGCTTTCCGAAGGAGGGACCAGATAAACCGTGACCGCAATCCCGGCTTCGGCCGCCTTGGGCAGGAAGAGCTTGAGGTCCTCCCAGTCGGTCGAAGCGTGCCAGAGCAGCCAGTAGTAACTCGTGACGCCCAAGTCCTTCAGCCGCGTGGCCAGCATGCCGATGTTTACGCGTCCATTGGCCAGACGAAGTTCCGAGTCATAATCGCCGAGGACGTCGCTCACGGGAGAAGGCCAGCGGGCCGGCTTTGAAGACGAGGAACCTTTATCTCGCGCCGGAAGTGCGGCAACAACTGGGATGATGAGAAGCACGGCCAAGGCGCACAGAGTCGACCTTGAGCTTTTGCGATCTCGAACTCTCGCCTTCATTGGCTCGGTCCAATTATCGTCCGTAAACCAGCAGGCGGAACGTCCCCGGCACCGCTACCGGATTCGAACGTGGCCGATCCGGCGTGGGAGCCGGAGGCGGATTAAAATCCGAGGTGGTCAGGAAGAGGTTATGGGTCTTGGGATCGAGCGCCATCGTTTTGGCCCCGACTTCGGTCTTGACCGTCTGGACCTCACTATACTTATCGGGCGAGTCTTCATGGAAGATATGGATCATCCCCTCTCGGGTCGAGGTGAAGATAAGCCCCGTTTCCGGCTCAAAGACGGTGGCGTCCGCCCCGCCGCTGATCGGGAATGATTGGATGACCTTGCCGCTGTCGGCATTCATGATCACGAGGAACTGAGGGTTGCGGCCCGCGGAGAACAGCCGCCGGTGCGCGATGTCCATCGCTATGGCCGTGGGGCCTCCGGCCGGGGCGACCGGCCACCGGGCTTTGATCCCGAGCGTTTGGGAGTCAATCACCACCACCTCGTTCGTCTCTTCATTGTTGTTGTAAACGATTCCCTTGCCGTCGGCGACGGCGTTTTCGGGACCGCCGCCCAAGGGGATTGTCTTGACCACGGTCCCATTGACGGGATCGATCACCGTCGTGTTCTTGGCGTTTCCGTTGAACGAAAATATGCGCTTTGACGCCGGATCGTAGACGATAGCGTCCGCATCGGGTTCGGCTTTGATTTCGCCCGTCATTTTTAAAGTCGCGAGGTCGACCATGAATACTTTGCCCAGGCTGCCATCCGTGATGAATCCCTTGCCAAGATCCTTGACCAAGGCGATCCCATGACTCCGTTCCAAGCCGGAGATCGTGCCCACCACGGCATAGCTATCGGCATCGAGCACCTTGAACTCCGTGCCGTGCGATAGGTAAAGACGGCGCGCCGCAGGGTCCATCGTAAGATAGTCAAAATATTCCTTGCCACCCGGTGCGGCGCTGAGAGGGACCTTCTTAATCAGGTGATAATTGATCTTCGGCTGAGCCGTAAGGGCCGATGTGCCAAGCAATAGAAAAGACATGTAGATCGCAAAACGGCGCGAACTCGAAACGTTCATGAAAGACCTCCCTTCCATCGGTGAGTTGCGGGGACGAACATGCGCCCCGTGCTCCGCTTCGATGCCCGTCGGCGAAGCCTATTTTTGATTTTAAAACTATACTCCAACCGTTCCTTTTTTGGCAAGGCCATGTGGGGCCGAAAATTCTCGTTTACACAAAGCGCCGATTTTCTCTCGAACGCGCTCATCACTTGCCCCCGAGGAGCATAGAAGCGAAGCAATCCATTCCTCCTTGCGTCGATCAGGCCGCCGGGTTGAAGATCTCGTTCCGTGCTGGACCGGGGGGAAGGCTGCCGGTCAATCCCAGGCGGCGCCAAACGAGTAGATGTCAACCCAGCTCGCCAGGTCCTGCCGCAGCATTCGAAACGTCACCTCCCAGCCTCCCTCGTTCATTTGGAGGCGGAGATAATGGAACCAGCGGCGCTCGGTCCGCAGGGGGAAGTGGTCCTCGTATCGCGCGTTCGAGCCGATGTAGAGCGGGTGGAGCAAGCCGCCGCCGCCGCCCAGCACAAGAAAGTGCTTTCCTTCCCGGATGAAGTGCTCGGCGGCATGACTGTGTCCGCTGAGAAAAAGCTTCGCCTTCCGTGATTTGAGAAAAAGCGGAACGAATTCCCGTTCGCCTTCGAAGGAACGGCTTATGATTTTGTTGTTCGTATAGGGGGGGTGATGGGCACAGACGACGATGCCCTTTACCTCCAGGTCGTTCTCCAAGGCCGCCAATTGCTCTGCGTAAAACTTTTGCTGTTCGACGCGCTCCTTTCTGGTGAGTTCCCCGAAATTGGAATTGAGGACGATGAAGGCCAACGGAACAATGCGGACGGAATACCAAGACAGCGGAAATTCCGGGAAACGCTTCTTGAAGCGGGCCGCTCCCTCCCTGGATGATGAAATGTATTCGTGGTTGCCTATGACCCCGTAAACGGGGACGCCCCGGGCCCTCAGCTGGGCGAGAAAATCGTCGATCGGCTTCCAATCCTTTTCCACGGAGCCCCGGGCGACGGCGTCTCCGAGATGAAAGACGGCCGCCGGATTGGGCTCACTCAGAACGAGCCCCAGGATCTTTTGGCGGGCTTCCTCGTTGCGGTTCCAAGGAAGAATCAGCCTTTCCAAGAACAGCGGGGCTTGGGTATCGCTCAGGACGAGGATGGTTTTTCCCGCATCGGATCGAGTCGAAGGCGAGCTCGGCGCGGATGCCGAAAGGAAGATCCCGATGATGCCGGCGACGGCGCAGGCGGCGAGGACTCGGCCCCGGACTCTTTTTAATGCGGCTTCCATGTCAGAACCTCCGCGCGGCGGGCGGTGCCCAACGCGGCTTGCCGGGCTTGAGCAAGTCGCAATTCAGGCTGATCACCAATTGGTCCAGATCCGAAAGAAAAACGATTCCATGAGCGAGCTTATCGCTTTTGGGCTGCGGTAGCCATTTTATCATCGAGATCTCTGAAATTGAGTTTTGAATCCCTTAAAAATGGTCCAGACATAATGAGGGTTATCTAGTTCACCTCGACAAACCCTTTGAGGGCGTCCTTATGAACCATGAAATCCATCATCTTCAATTTGATGTAGTCTTCCGTCAGGAAATAATATCCCTTGGGATCGCGGGCGAACGAGCTCGACCCTGAATCCTTGATGAGATACCAGGTCTTGCCGTTCACGTCCTTGCAGCCGATGAGATGAACGCCGTGGTCGTCGGTCGTCGTGCCGTTGCTGAACCGGAATTGCCGGGCGTTGTCGTCGATGTACTCGGAAGGGATGTCGAAGGTCGGAATCATGAAGACTTTCTTCTCGGCGTTCTTCCCCGGCTCGGAGACGTCCCCCCCCAGGCTCAGCGAATAGCCGCGGCCCAGGGCGCTTTTCAGGATCTTCAGGTAAGTCTCCAGGGGCACATTATAGTAGTCCCGGCCGTGCCACCAATTGTCCGGCACCTCGTATTCGACTTGCTGGCCGAAAGGCTTTTGCTTGTAGGACAGGACGTCGACATAGTCGTCGGGATTGATCTTCAGGTAATCCCGGAGGTAGCTTTGGGGCGTATATTCTCGTCCGTCGACGGTGAATTTCTCCGGCGGCACGCCCAAATAGTGATTCAGGATGGCCTTGACCGTCTTGACCGCTTCGTCCTCGTTCCAGGCGTCGGCGCCCTTGAGATGATTGAGGTAGGACGAAACCTCCTCGATCAGCTTCGAGTGGTCATGAAATTTCTGGCCGGGCTTCAATCCACTGTAGGCCTCCCACGGAAGGCAGCCATACAGCTTCCAGTCCCGGGTGACCGCGTTGGCTTCGGAGCCTTCGGCGACGGCGGAATCGCCGCGCTCGCGAATGAACCTCTTAGCCCGCTCGATATACTCGCCGTAGACCGTGTAGGCTTCCGAGAGGCGGACCTTTTTCCCGTAGAGCCTGTAGACTTCCGATTCGAACATGGAGACGGTCGAAAAACACCAGCAGGTGTTCGTATTGCCTTGCGATGTCGGGGGATTGTGCCAGACCGGGTTGAATCCCTCCAGACCCTTGGGCGCTTCGAAGCCGCTGAGATCGACCACGAACGCCGTCGGGGGCACCGGCTTCGTCTTGCCGAACTCCCCCACGGCTTTCATGATCTCGTCCCAGTAGGGGTTCTTCGGCTCGACGAATATTCCCTTGTCCCGATTTTTCTCCTGACAGAGGACAATCCCCGGGAGGAGAAGACAGGCCATGACAAAGAATCCGAGTTTTTTCATGAAACACCTCCTTTATTTTCCGCGGGAGGATCCCTGCGCCTCCGCCCGCGCCTCCGCGAATTGCCGCCGGACGGCGGTTTCGGCATATCGGATTTTCGCCTCGATGATCGAAGTGAGAGACGGATAATCAAGATCGAGCCGGACCGCCAGGTCGAGCCGCGGGTCCCGCTTGGCGATCGCCAATCCCCGCCTGGCGTTGGCCAGGTCCGACGCGGCGATCCGCTCCATCTCGTCGAGGACGGCCGGGGCCTCGCGGCGGGAGGCTTCCGTTTTCGGGGACGCCTTGAGGAGCTCTTCAAAGCGCCGCCGGAGGCCGAAGAACCTGTCGGAGTCGACGACGGCCCGGAAGGCCGTCCCTAAATAGGCCGCCATGTCGAGCTCGCGGCCGAGCTCGCTCCGATACGGTGCCTGGACGACGCTCAGGGCCGAGGAGAGCTTGGCCACTCCCCCGTCCCAAAGCATGGCCGCTTTTTCCATGTCCGCGGTTTCGGCCGGCGATGCCTTGACGTCCGCGGCGTAAATCGGCCGGAGCCGCAACGCCTCGGAGGTCCCCTCGGACAAGTCGGTCTCGGCCAGGTAAAAGAACCGGCCGGACAATTCGCGGGGCATTTGATCTTCTTTCAGCATCAGGGGCTGGCCGGGGGCGATGAAGCTCGGCCCCATGTAATAGCCGTGGGTCAGATAGGACGTGTGCCCGAGCGCTTCGCTGAAATCCGCCCAGGCCTCGACGACCCCGTCCGCGGCCGCCGGGCCGAAGTCGCGGCGGGCCATCGCCCGGATCTCCGCCTCCGGGGTCCCGGCGGGCGACCAGCTCAGCAGTCCGGCCAGCTCCTCCGGCCGGGAGCGGGCAAAGCCGGCGATGTCGTAGGCGTAGAAGATCGAATCCGGCTTTTCCGCCCGAATGACGGAGGCGCGATCGCCCCAGCGCTTCAAGGCCGGAAGGAAAGGAACGCCGTTCATCTCCATCGAAACGGCGGTTTCGGTTTTGCAGCAGACCTTGAGCCCGCGCCGCCGCGCGGCCTCCGACATCGCCCTGTAGCGGTCGCTGGGCCCGAGGAAGTCGATCGAGTAGTCCCAGATGTTCTTGGTGTAGCCGTCTTTCTGATAGAGATAATCCTTGTCGATTTCGGGGACGATCTGGATTCCGGGATCGAGCTTCCCGATCAGGCCGAGCTGGAAAGGATCCCTGGACCAGATGAAGGCCGAGTAGGGCCAGGCTAGGAGCTCCGCGTCCGGCTTGACCTTCCGGATGGCCCGGAACACGGCGTTGGTCAAGCCGGCCACGACGTCTTCCGGCTCCCGTTCCCGGCAGCGCGGGCAGTCCGGTCCGTCCTTCCCGGCCCGCATGTAGCAGTGGTAGAAGCCCTCGCCCCCGATGATGGCCACCATCCCCCCGAGCGCGGGCACGCGGCGGAAGACGTCCGCCCAGGAATCGGCGATGAACTTCAGCGTCTCCGGGTCCGAAGAGCAGAGGCTGCGGATCTTGTCGCCGAATTGATGGGCGCCCCGGGCGTTCGGGTGGGCCCGAAAGACCGGGTGGTCTTCGGGCAGCTTGGGATTGTAGGCATCCAAATAGAGGTCGAGCCCTGCCGATTTAGCCAGCTCGGCCAGGCGGGCCAGCTCGGTCAGGTTCTTCTCCCGGTCGGGGTTAGCCAGCTCGGGATAGACCGATCCATCCAGGTAATCGCCCAGCTGGACGAACGTAAACGTGGCGTTGGCCCCGAAGCGGCTGAGGGCCGAGAACGTGTCCCGGTTGACCGGGCGGGCAATTCGCAGTCCGCTGACGGTGAACGTTCCATAGACGTCGCCGAACATGCGCACGTCGTAAACGGGCCGGCGCTCGTCATGGCGGGGGGAAAGGACCGGAGCGCCGCGTTCGAGCAGAACCTGCTCGAGGAAATAGACTCCGTAGAGGACGCCGCGCCAGGAAGGGCTGGTGATTTCGACGCGGCCCGGGCGCGCCTCGAGGACGTAGCTTTCGGCCTCGATCCGGCTCGCGGCTCGTCCGGCGATGCGGAGGACGATTGCCTTTTCGGTTCCGCCTTCCGCGAGGCCGATTCCACCGGCGTCCTTGAAGAAGCTCCGCAGCTCCTCGACGGCGAAGGGGCCGGGGGGTTCGATCGTTCCTTCAACGCGGATGGACCAGCTCCCGTCGATTGGAAATTCGTCCGGCCCCACACGCTGGGGCTGGGGCGGGAAGTTTCGGAGATGGGGCGTGTGGAGCTCCTTGTAGAACGGGCTGGCCGTCGTATAAGCGATCTTGCGGGCGAAGATTTCATCGAGCGTTTCTCCGCGGGATGCCGCGATCAGGAGGCCGAAGCAGACGACCGCCGCGATCGAAAGCAAAGCCCGGCGGCCCAACAGGCTCCAGGAACACGATCGTCTGCGTCTCATGGAATGAATGATAGTCGAAGGAAGCCGCCGCGTCGAGCCCCGGAAGGGAAGGCTCTTGTTGTCAATTGCCTTTGTTCAACCTAAAATGAGGCCCTAGGCACCAAAGGAGACGGCGAATGCTCAAGAATGGCGGATGGCGAAAGACGATTGTTCTTCTCCTTATATTCTTAGCCGCCGGCGCAGCCGGGGCCTTTTCCCGGCCGGGCGATCAGCTCGACAACCGGCTCAGCCCGCGGCCTCCCCGGACCGATTTCCGGGCCAACTGGATATGGGTCCCGGCGAGCGCCGGATACGAAGGACGCAACAGCTACGCGTATTTCCGCAAGACGTTCGAGGCGCCCGGCCCGCTCATCATCGACATCGCCGCGGATAACGTCTATCAACTCTTCCTGGACGGGCGAGCGCTCGACCGCGGCACCGCTCCTTCGGAGATCTCCTACAAGACCTACGACACGATCAAAATCCCGGCCGGTCCTGGGCGCCATGTTCTGGCCGTCCTCGTCCACCACGTCGGCCAGGTCTGCGCGACCTCCATGCGCTCGCGGCCGGGGTTGTTCGTCGAAGTGACGGCCGCCTCCGGCGAAAAGATCATCAGCGATGCGACCTGGAAAACGACGCCGGCCCTGGCCTACCGCCAGTTCCTGCCGGTCATGATGTCCCATTTCGGCTTCTATGAGGTCTGCGACACCCGTCAGGTCCCCGACGGCTGGGAGACCCCCGGCTTCGACGACCGCGAATGGCCGTCGGCCGAGGTCATCGGGCCCGCCGGCTGCGCGCCTTGGGTCCGTCTCATCCCGCGCGATATCCCGCGCCTCGCTTCCGCGCTGGTTGAAGCCCGCGCCCTCGTTTCGCGCGGGAGCTACCAGGCCGGGCCTCTGAACGAGACCGAAGAGGACATCACCGTGGCCGTGGAGATGGCCGCCCGCCGGCGGGTGAAAGCCCCGGCCGAACGGCTCCAATGGCCGGTCCGGCTGGCCGCCGGGAAAGAGCACGAGTTCGTCATCGTCGATTTCGGACGGGAAGTGACGGGACACCTCCGGCTCTCCCTTTCGGCGGCCCGGGCCGGCCAGAAGATCGACATCGGCTACGACGAGACTCTCGACCGCGACGGCCTGCCGAATCCACGCCGGACGTATGTCCATTTCGCCGACCGCTATTATTTAAAGGATAACCAGCCGGAGATCGATGTCTTCGGCGCCCGCGGATTCCGCTACCTGCTCATCGACGCCGCGGCCGGCCTGGGCGGCCTGACTCTCAGCGGGGCGCGGGTTGAGGAGCGGACTTACCCGGTTCCCGCCGCCGGCACCTTTCGCTCGTCCGACGAGGCCCTGGAGAAGCTCTATCGAGTCGGCCTTCTGACAACGCGCCTGTGCATGCTCGACACCTACGTCGACTGTCCGTCGCGGGAAAGGGTGATGTGGATGGATCTGGCCGTGGAGGCCCCCTGCAGCGTCTACGGCTACGGCATCACCGATCTGTGGCGGAAGGGACTCTTCCTCCTGGCCCAAAACACGAGTACGACCGGGGTGTTGAACGGCGCCATCAAGGGTTTCGCTCCCTGCGATTACGACCCCATGCTGGTCAGCTACACCATGGGGTACGTGAATTCGGTCTGCGACTATTATCTTCACAGCGGCGACCGGGCGGCCGCCGAAGCCCTGTTCCCGACCGTGATGAAGCAATTCGAGATCATCTCCCAATTCCTGACGCCCGAAGGGCTGGTCAACGAGAAATGGCCGGGCTGGGGGACGTATCTGGATTGGTCGGCCATGGACATCGGAGGCGTATCCTCCTGCAATAATGCCATCTACTTGAGGATGCATAAGAAAATGGCCGTCCTGGCCAGGTTATTGGGGAAAGCGGACGTCGCTTCGAACTTGGAAAAGCGGTCCGAGGAGATCGAAAAAGCCTATCGGAAGGCATTCTGGCGGGAGAAGGAAGGCCTCTTCATCGACTCCGTCTACGACGGCCAGCCCAGCCCGGTTCGTAGCCAGCTGGCCAATGTCATGGCCGTCTGGTCCGGCGCGGTCAAGGGCGAGCCGGCGCGAGCGCTCCTGCGGCGGATTCTGGATCCGGCCAAGCTCCTTCCCCGGACGAGCGGAGATTACCGTCTGAAGCCGGGGTTCAAGCCGATGACCGGCGGGATCGTGCCCATCGGCACTCCCGGCTCAGGATTTCTAATGGTCCAGGCCCTGTTCGAGACGGGCTTGGCCGGCGAAGCGCTGGCTTACCTGAAAGACAACTGGATTCCCCTCGGCGCAGGCGGGACGTTCGCTGAACACTTCTCCCTGGACGCCAACACCAGCTTTTGCCACGGCTGGGGAGCCGGGCCGACGGCCCAGCTGCCCGCGTATGTCCTGGGAATTCAGCCCGCCGCCCCGGGCTGGCGGGAGATCCGGATCGTTCCCCAGGCCGGGAACCTCGAGTGGGCCGAGGGCACGGTTCCCACGCCCCTCGGAGAAATCCACGTCGCGTGGAAAAAGACGGTCGGGAAGCTCCAGATCTCTTACAACGTCCCGCCCGGCATCAAGGTCGTGAGCTGATCCGGCGTCCCACCGGGCCTCTTCATTTAAAACGAACTTCGACCGCCGGCCGGACGACGACCGGACCCAGCAATCCCGATTCCACCAGCGGATCGGATTTCTTCCACAGCCGCCAGCTGGTGAAGGAGATCCGGCCGGTGGGGCTGGGCTTGCCGTCCAAGAGCCATTGCGGCCAGGCTTTAAGGGTGCCGTCCGGATTGCGCTCGCTGTCCTCGGGCAGCATCTCATCGCCGATTTGCCGGTTGATCCAGAGGTTGGCGACCTTCACCTCGAGCGCGTTGTCGCCGGCCCGGAGGGCCGGGGTCGCGTCCACGCGAAAGGGGGCCTTCCAAAGGACGCCGAGGTCCCGGCCGTTGAGCGTGACCTCGGCCATGACGGCCACCCGGCCGAGATCGAGGACGAAGCGGCGGCCGGGTCCGACGAGGCCCGCCGGGACGGAGATCGTCTTGCGATAAGTCGCGGCGCCGGAGAAATATTTCACGCCGGGCTCGCCGCTCTCCGTCCAGGAGATCAGCTTGTCGAAGGTCGTCCGCTCCGGCGCTCCCAGGTTCGGGGCGAAGCTCACGTCCCAGGGGCCGGCGATTTCCAGCGGCTCAGGGACGTCTTTGACGCCGAGCACCCGGCCCTTCCCATCCGCGGTCCGGATCTCATAGCTGCCCGGCTGATCGATCACCGCGGCCAGGCTTCCGCTCCCGGCTCGCGTGATCTCCACGGCCGGGACCGGCTGGTCGTTTCGGTGGACGAACGTCACCCGCCCCGGCTCCGCGGCCCGATCGGGCCTGAACACGACGAACACCGAGCCGACGGGGTCGAAATGAATCGGCACGCGCACATAGCCGCCGGACTCGTCATACGCCGCGGTCGGGACGATCCGCCCGCTGTCCGGGTACCAGAGCTCGGGCCGCCGGCCGGTCAGGCGGAAGGAGCAGACGACGTCGCCGGCCCGGTCGGTCTTGTTGGCCGTGAAATACACCTCGGTATCGCCGATGGTCCGATGGATGTAGCGGGGCTTCACCCCGGGATCGCCTTCGAAACGGAAATCCGGGCCCAGCCCCATTTTTTCGAGGACCTGGGCCGGGGTCCGGCCCGATACGACCAGCCCCCGGCCGAGGCGATGCTCGGTGACGGTCCGGCCGTCGATGTCGCCCCAAATCTCGGCGGCCAGCTTTTGGACCTCGGCGTCGCAGGCCGGGTAACCGCTCAGGCTGGGCGACTTGGCCGGCCTCGGGCCGATCACCGTCGCCCCCGCCTCCACGAGCGCCTTGATCCGGGCCAGCAGGGCCGGCGTCATCGTCCCGTTCTCCGGCAGGACCAGCACCCGGTAGCTCATGCCGTCGGGCAGGACAAGCCTCCCGTCCTTGACCGACATGCGGGTCAGAACAACCTCCGGCGTGCAGCCGTCGAAATTGTAGGGCCCGCGGTCGAATTGATCCGCCCTCACGCTGGCCGGGGGAATGAACCGGAAGGGAAGCCCTTCCGGCTCCAGGCAGCAGATGTCGGCCACGAAGAGCCCCTGTTGCAGGAGCGACTGGCAGCGGGCCAGATATTCGTGCCAGGCGGGGATCATGCCCCACCAGGTCTGGGTCCGCTCGTAATGGAGGCCCCACGGCCCCATGGACATGCCCGGCGCGGCGTTGGCCCACGGCTGCAAGGCGTAGCGGTGGACGACGAACCGGTTGATCCCTTCGCAGAAAGCCCAGTCACCCATCTCCTTAATGTTGGCCGGATGGCCCTGCCATTTCTCGGCGTCCGTTGCGGTGAAAGCCTCCGCGCCGACGATCTTTTGCCCGTAGACATGGGCGGCTGAGGTCATTTCGGTATCCCAATAGGAGCCGGAGAGACGCGTCCAGGACCAGAATTCGCCCATGGGCTCATCGGCCACTCCGGCATAGGTCATGTCGTCGCAGGGGGCGTCATAGGCCTCGATTGAAAGGCGCAGGCCGTTTTGATGGGCCAGGGTCTTGAGCCGGCCGGCGTAGTTCTGGATCACCAGCTCCGAGACCGTCTGCCTCAGGTCCCAGAGGAAGCGCTCGGAGATCTCCAGTCCGTCCACCATCCGGCCCGTCATCACCGGCAGGAAGTTCAGCAGGTCGTAGCCGCGCCTCTTTTGGAATTCCTCGCGGAATCCTTCGGTCCAATTCTGGGAGCCGATCTCCCAGCTGTCGATGTGGGTCGAAACCAGGGCTTGCCCCACGAGCGGCTTGGAGTCGGCCGCCAGCTTGGCCATCAGGCCGGCGAACATCGCATCGGCGCCCTGGACGTTGAGCTTGTCGCATTCGAGGCCCCGGCCTTCGAGCGGAGCGGGATGGTTGTCCTTGCCGGTCGGCGTGTAGCCGATGCGGAGAACGGTCCAGGATCCTTCCGGAGCGTCCCAGGAGAGCCGGCCGTCCTTGTCCATGCGGGCGGTGAGGTCTATGACCCGATCGCGGGGAATCGCCATCCCGGCGGCCGCCGGCGCTTTCTGGGCAGGCAGGACCTCGTGGACCGGGACGAACGCCGCTTTGCCCAGGATGTTTTCGATGCGGAACTTCGGCGAGAGGTCGATATCCGCGACGGCCAGCTGCGCCGCCGCGGGTTCGCTCTTTGTGAACAGCACCCGGTACGACCGGGCCGAGACGTCGTCGAAATTCAGGACGAGCGAGGGCGGCGCGGCATCGAACTCGCGGATCGTCCGGAACGTCCGACCATCGTCCGAGGCCTGCAGGGCGCCGTGGGCCGTGTCCGGCCCGGCGAAAAACAGGGAGAGCGTGCGGGCCAGGAAAGGCCTGGCAAAATCGAGCTGGAGGAATTGGGGCTTGTCCTTTTGGGGGGGCGGAAGCGCGACTTTCGTCGCGGGGTTTCCGTCCATGAGGGCCGCCGCGGCGAACCCGCTTCCGGCGCGGGCGGCCGAAATCCGGGGCGCCGACCCGGCCATCTTTACCTCGTCCCCGGCCGGGGTGGGAAAGGCCAGGACGGCGATATCGCGATACCAGGCGGCGACGGCCTGCGGCGTACGGAGCAGACCCTCGAACTTTTTCCCGCCGGCCACGGCCGTTTCCGTCCAGACCATTTTCTTCTGGGCCAGGGCGGGCGTGATCCACGGCCCGCCGCTGCCGCACCAGCCGGCGTCGTTGTTCATGTTCACCTCGAGGCCCAACCGGGCGGCCTCGGTGACGACGAACTTGAACAGCTCGCGCCAGGCGGGGGAGGCAAAGCGGGCCGGACCCTTGGGGGCGCCCTGGTCCACTTCCATGATCAGCACGCCGCCGATGCCGGCCGTCTTCATGGCCTCCAGGTCGGCGGTGATCCCCGGCTTGGTGATGTTGCCGTCGAGCCAGAACCAGTACACCCAGGGCCGGGCCGAGGCGGGCGGCCGGAGGAAGTCCTGTTCCAGCTTGGACGCCTGCCGCGGGCCGCAAGCGGCGGCGGCCAGGACGAGTCCCAGGATCCAAAAGCGGATTCCGTTTCTTTTCATTTCAAGCCTCCCCGATCTTTACGAAATCGGCATACAGTCGAAGATAGGAGCGATACTGCTCCAGGGAAACGCCCGGGGGCGTCTGGTGGTCGACGCTGGGGATGAACCCTCCGGTTTTCGCGAGCGGCCGGATCCGTTCGAATTCGGCCCGGATGGCCGCCTCGCCCCGGTTCATGACCATCTTGTCGAAATGGCCGACCATCCGGAGGCGGGGAAACTGGCGCCGTAGGGCCAGCCCGTCGACGCCGGCTTGCCGCTCGAGCGGCAGGACGCCGGCCACCCCCACCGCCTCGAGCCAGGGGACGAGCCGGGTCACGTCTCCGTCGGTGTCCACGATCAGGATGATCCCGTATTCGTCCAGGGCCTCCATCAGGCGCCGGTAGTAAGGCGCGCAAAACTCCTCGAAGACCGCCTGGGAGATCATCGGCCCCAGGTTGTAGCTCATGTCCTCGGCCAGGGTCATGAACGTCGGCGGGCAGACGGCGGCCATGCGGCGCACCAGATCGAGATTGAATTCCAGGAGGTCGCCGTTGATCGCGTGGACGAGCTCGGGCTCGTCGTAGAAGGCATAGCTGAGCTTCTCGATGTCCATCAGCGTCCGCGGGAACCAGAAAAACCCCTCCAGCGTGGCCCAAACCACGGCCTCGCCCCGCTTTTGTCGGTCCCCCCAGGGGCGCATGGACTCGATCGCCCGGGAATGGTCCGGAAAGAGTCGCGGCTTGATCCGGCGGTAGTCGTCCATGCCGGCCACGACACCCTCGACGTGATGCTGGGTAGCTTCGATGGTCGCCTGGGTCGTGCTGAACCAGAACTGCTGGTAGGGGTCCAGACCGAACCAGCGGGCGATATCGAAGACCCGGTCGAAGGTCATCTCCCGCGGCAAGCCCTCGCCGTGCCAGCGCTCGATCGTCTTGTCCCACCACATCGCCCATTCCCAGAGGGGCAGGCGATCCACGGGCTGGAAATTCATCACGGCCCGGAACCTTTCGACGTGATTCATGGGTGTCATGAAGATGGAAACTCCTCGCGGCCCGTTTTGGGGATGATGTTATCGTCGGCCGCCGATCCTGTCAAGGAGACCGCGAGAAAAGCGGCGGAGGAGGTGTATAATAAAAAAAGACTCGGACAAGGAGTGAAGCGTGAGCGAACTAGCCATCTTCGGCGGAAAATCCGCTGTCAGCGGGGCTTGGCCGCGCTGGCCCCAGGTCGGCCGGCGCGAGCGGGAGCTTTTGGATGAGGTTTTATCAAGCGGCCTGTGGGGCGGCACCGGCCCGGGGCCCCATCATCCGGACCCTCGACCTCGTGGCCGCCCTGAAAAAGGGCGTCATCGCCGGCGCGGCCCTGGATGTCTTCGAGGACGAACCCCCCAGTCCCAAAATCGAGCTGCGCCGGATGAACAACGTCATCCTCAGCCCGCACATCGCCTGGTATAGCGAAGAGGGAGGTTGGGACATCCGGCACATGATCATGGAGGACGTCCGGGCCTTCCTGGACGGACGGCTCCCCCGCTTCGTCATCAACCGGGAGGTCCTTCAAAAATCGAACCTCCGCTATCCTCTGAAAAAGTGAATTTCCTGTTCCTCTGGCTCGTCCTCGCCTTGCTCCTTTCGCTGGGCGGAGTCGTCGCCTTCATCCTGCTCTTCGTCCGGGATATGACCGTTTACTGGTTCATCCTCTCCCCCCTCATCATCATCGTCTACCAGTTCCCCGCGTTGGTGGTGTTCAGGATCTGGAAACGGAAGCGGGAAAAGAGCGCCGCGGAAGATGCGCCCGCCCCGGCGCTCGCAGAGGAGAGGGAGGCGGACGCGCCCGACGCCGGAGGGGGTGGGATGACCGGCGGGTCGGAAAAAGGTTGAAAGAGCGCCCCCGACGGGATTCGAACCCGTGTTGCTGCCTTGAAAGGGCGGTGTCCTAGGCCTCTAGACGACAGGGGCGCATAAAAAAAATGAGCCGTGCTGGGCTCGAACCAGCGACACCCGGCTTAAAAGGCCGGTGCTCTACCACTGAGCTAACGGCCCACGGTTCAGCCGCTTATCTCGTTTGTAATCAGTAATTATTTCCTCGGCGATCGGGAATACTGATCAAATCCCGCTTTTTCAGCCCTCGCTTCCAGGGCTTTCGAGCGGTCTGAGTATAGCCTTTTCCCGCGGGAGTTTCAAGCGGCCGGCATCAGGCTTGTCGCCGCAGCGGGCCCTGATTCCGTCACCCGGCTCGGCGATTTGCCGGCCCCCATAAAAAGAAATATAATATCCCCAAGTCATTATCAGAAAAGGAGAAACGACATGAGGCGACTCTGGATTTGCACCGCAATGATCGCGATGCTCATTTCGATCGGCGGAGCGCAGCAGTCTCCGGCCGGACAGCCCTACAAGGTCATCAAGACCGCCAAGGTCGGCGGGGCGGGGGGATTCGACTATGTTTACGCGGATGCCGTCGGACGGCGTCTCTACATCCCCCGGACCGGGACCACTCCCCGGGTGACCGTTTTCAATCTCGACACGCTCGAGTCCGTCGGCGAGATTTCCAAGGCCAGCGCGCGCGGGGTGGCTGTCGATCCGGCGTCCGGTCACGGCTTTTGCAGCAGCAAGCCCGTCGTGATGTGGGATACGAAGACCCTGGCGACGATCAAGACCATCGATGTTCAAGGGAACCCGGACGGCATCCTGTTCGATCCCTTCAACGAGCGGGTCTATGTCTTCAGCCATAGCGCCCCCAACGCGACGGTGATCGACGGCAAGGACGGCTCCGTCGTCGGCACGATCGACCTGGGCGGGGCGCCGGAACAGGCAGTCACGGACGGCCAGGGTCATTTGTACGTCGACCTCGAAGACAAGGACAACGTCGCGGTCGTCGACGCAAAGACCTTGGCGGTCACCGCCCACTACGGGCTCAACGGCAAGGGCGGCGGGCCGGCCGGCCTGGCCTTCGACGTGAAGAACCACATCCTCTTCGCGGCCTGCCATCAGCCCGCGACGATGGTCGTCCTGGACGCCAATGACGGCCGAATCATCGACGCCCTGCCGATCGGCACCGGGGTCGACGGCGCCGTCTTCAATCCGGCGACGATGGAAGCCTTCAGCTCGCAGGGCGACGGCACGCTGACGGTCGTCAAGGAAAACAGCCCGACGAGCTTCGCCGTCCTCCAGAATGTGCAAACTCAGCGGTCCGCGAAAACCCTGACCCTGGACGCCGCGACGAATCATATTCTTCTCATCGCCGCGGAATACACTCCGCCGCCGGCGCAGCCGCAACCCCAGCAGCAGGCGCAGCCTCCGGCCAAGCCGCCCGCGGGCCAGCGCGGCGGCCGCGGGACGATGGTCCCGGATTCGTTCGCGATCCTCGTCGTCGGCAAGTAGCGCTTCTTCCGGGAGGTCGAACATGGAGCAACGTCAGCTCGGGCGTTTATCCCTGCTTGTCTCCGCCCTGGGGCTCGGCTGCATGGGCATGTCCGAGTTCTACGGGCCGCGGGATGACGAGGAATCGATCCGGACCATCCGCCGGGCGATCGACCTCGGCGTGACCTTCTTCGACACGGCGGACATGTACGGTCCCTTCGTCAACGAGGAGCTGGTCGGCAAGGCCCTCCGGCCGCACCGCGCCAGCGTCGTCATCGCCACCAAGTTCGGCAACGTCCGCGGGCCGAAGGGCGAGCGCCTGGGCATCAACGGCCGGCCGGAATACGTCCGCCAGGCCTGCGAGGCGAGCCTGCGGCGGCTCGGCGTCGAGACCATCGACCTGTACTACCAGCACCGCGTCGATCCGAACACGCCGATCGAAGAGACGGTGGGGGCCATGTCCCGGCTCGTCGAGGAGGGGAAGGTCCGGTTCCTCGGCCTGTCGGAGGCGGCGGCGGAGACGATCCGGCGCGCCGCCCGCGTTCATCCGATCGCCGCCCTGCAAACGGAATATTCGCTCTGGACGCGCGACGTCGAAGCGGGAATCCTGAAGACGTGCCGCGAGCTGGGGATCGGCTTCGTCGCCTACAGCCCCCTCGGCCGCGGATTCCTCACCGGAGCGTTCAGGACGGCGGACGCGCTCCACGAGACGGATTTCAGGAGGGGCTCCCCCCGCTTCCAGGACGAGAACATCAAGAAGAACCTGGTCCTCGTCGAGCGGATCGAGCGCATCGCGAGCCGCATTCCCTGCACGCCCGCCCAGATCGCCCTGGCCTGGCTGCTGGCGCAAGGCGAGGACATCGTTCCGATCCCCGGGACGAAGCGCCGGACGTATCTCGAGGACAACGTCGGCGCGGTCGATGTCACGCTGACTCCGGAGGATTTGCGGGCGCTGGACGAGGCGGCGCCGGCCGGCGCCCCGGCGGGCCTTCGCTATCCGGAGGCCGTCATGTCCTCGGTGAACAGATAGCCTCGGATCCGCCGTTCCCGCCGGGCCGGGGGCGGCCGGCTCCCCATAAAAAAGAAGCGGGGCCAGACCGCCTCTCTCCGCTCCCGGCCTCAAGCCTCCGGAACGGACAGTCGGGTTCTGGCCCCGCGAATCACCGCCGGGCGCGCAGGAGCGCCGCGGCTTACAGCTGTTCGAACTTGGTGATGACCCACCGGCCGTGGCGGGCGATGTTCGCCGCCTCGTCCTTGAGGTCGTACATCTTGATCGTGATCCTGTAGTTTTTCGCTGCGCCGTCCTTGCCCTTCACCTGGACCTCGAGGTCCTTGCTGTGGACATCGCCCTTCAGGTCGCGGACGTTGGGCAGCTGGCCCGCGCCGAGGGAGAAGGTGGTGATTTCCTCTTCCTTGGCCGCGGCGGTCTTGGTTTCGTTGTACTGGTTCAGGAGGCCGCGATTGGCCTGGTAGGCCTCCTCAAACTTCTTCTGGGCGGCGTCGACCTTCGCCTTGGCGGCGCCCTTGGCGGCGGCCGTCCGGGCGGAGTTGAACTCGTCCTTGGCCGAGTCGAGGGAATCCTTGGCGTCGAGGGCCGGGCCCGAGCTCGCCTCGTACTGCTTCTTCAAGTCCGCTTCCTTCTTGCCCAACTCGGCCAGGCCGGAAGGTTCGATCTTTTCCTCGCTGACCTTGGTGATGGCCCAGCTTTCGGCTTCGATCTTGAGCGGATCGACGGCCATGCTGGACATCGTGGAGACGTCGTTCAGGCTGACCGCATGGAAATAGCTCGTCAGCAGCGACTGTTCGGGCTTGGAGCTGCAGCTCTGCAGGGCGGCCAGCGCAAAGACCAACCCTAAAATGACAAGGCTTTTTCTCCTCATTGTTCCTCCTTCCAGAATATATCACCTCTCATTATTTCAGATTCTACTTTTTTTGCAAGCAAAAAAGCAAGAGGCAAGGGGGCCGGCGACCCTCGTCGCGCCGGCTGCACCCCGAGGATTCGCGCCGGCACAATTGTCATCCGAAGGGGGTTGTGCTATAAATTCAGGCGAATTGTCAATCGCCCGTTTTTCGTATTTGCCATATTGGTAATTTCATAATTCGGATGAGGTACATACATGAGCACGAAAGCCCCTCTGGACTCCCTCCTCGCCCGGCACGGCAAAGACCCCTCCGGATTGATCGAGATCCTCCGTGACGTCCAAGCCGCGCTCGGCTCCATCCCCCCCGAAGCCGTCGCTAAAATCGCCGCCCGCCTCGGCCTGTCCCGGGTCGACGTGGAGGGCGTGGCGACCTTCTATCACTTCTTCACCGCCCGGCCGGCCGGAACCTACGCCGTTTATCTGAACAAGAACGTCGTGGCGGAGATGAAGGGGCGCGCCGAGGTCGCCCGGGCGTTCGAAAAGGCGGCGGGCTGCCGCTTCGGCGAGACGACGGCCGACGGGCTGATCGGGCTCCATGAAACGTCCTGCATCGGCATGAACGACCAGGAGCCCTCAGCCCTGATCAACGGGGTGGTCTTCACCCGGCTGACCCCGGCCCGGGTCAGGGAGCTCGTCGCCGGGATGAAGGCCGGCAAGGAAACGGGCAAGCTCGTCAAGAAAACCGGCGACGGCGCCAACCAGTCGCGCCTCGTCCGGGCCATGGTGGACAACAACATCCGGAAGCCGGGCCCGGTCATCCTCGCCCCCTTCAAGTCCGGCGCGGCCGTCCGCAAGGCCGTCACCTGGACCCCTGAGGACGTCGTCGCCGAGATCAAGCGGTCGAACCTCCTCGGCCGCGGCGGGGCCGGGTTCCCGACCGGGCTCAAGTGGGAATTCTGCGGGCGGGAGGCCTGTCCGCCCCGCTACGTCGTCGCCAACGCCGACGAGGGAGAGCCCGGGACCTTCAAGGACCGGGTGATCCTGACCGAGCTCCCCCACCTCCTGTTCGAAGGGATGACCATCGCCGGGTACGCCATCGGGGCCCGGGAGGGCATCCTCTACCTCCGGGCCGAGTACGCCTACCTCAAACCCCGCCTCGAAAAGGTCCTGGCCGATCTCCGGGCCCAGAAGCTCCTGGGCAAGGCCATCGCCGGGAAAAAGGGATTCGCCTTCGACATCACGATCAAGCTGGGCGCCGGGGCCTACGTCTGCGGCGAGGAATCGGCCCTCCTGGAATCGGCCGAGGGCAAGCGGGGCGCACCGCGCCCCAGGCCTCCCTTCCCCGTCCAGAACGGCTACCTCGGCCTGCCGACCACGGTGAACAACGTCGAAACACTGTGCGCGGCGGCCCGGATCCTGGAACGCGGCGCGGGATGGTTCAAGACCCTGGGCACCCCGAAGTCGGCCGGGACAAAACTCCTGAGCGTCTCGGGCGACTGCCGGAAGCCCGGCGTGTACGAGGTGGAGTTCGGGCTGACCATCAACCGGCTCCTGGAGATGGCCGGCGGCCGGGACGCCCAGGCCGTCCAGGTCGGCGGCCCCTCCGGGACGTGCGTCGCCCGGGGCCAGTTCGAACGCAGGATCGGCTTCGAAGACCTGCCCACGGGCGGGTCGATCATCGTCATCGGGCCGCAGCGCGACCTGTTCGATGTCGTCCGCAACTTCATGGACTTCTTCATCGAAGAGTCCTGCGGCTGGTGCACGGCCTGCCGGGTGGGCAATACCCTGCTCCGACAGAAGTTCGAAAAGATCACGTCCGGCAAGGGGACGCGCCAGGACCTGAAGGAGATCGAGGCCTGGGGCAAGACCATCAAGGCCATGAGCCGCTGCGGGCTCGGCCAGACCTCCCCCAACCCCATCCTCACGACCCTCCTGAATTTCCGGGAGAAATACGAGGCCCGGGTCGATGCGACCCGGGACTACGTCTCGACGTTCGACCTCGAGGCCGCGGTCCGGGACGCCGCGGCCGTCACCGGCCAGACGCTCGCGGAGGCCCGCCATGAGTAAGATCAAGTTCTCGGTCGACGGCCGGGAGTGCTTCGGGAAGCCCGGCCAGACCATCCTCGAGGCCGCCCGCGACAACGGCGTCTACATTCCGTCGCTCTGCCGCTACGAGGGCCTCAAGCCCACCGGCAGCTGCCGCATCTGCACCGTGCGCGTCGGCGGCCGCTACATGGCCGCCTGCACCCAGCCCCTGTCGGAAGGGATAACGGTCGAAAACACGGCGCCGGACCTGGAGGACATGCGCAGGGCCATGATCGAGATGCTCTTCGTCGGCGGCAACCACATGTGCCCGACCTGCGAGAAGAGCGGCAATTGCGAGCTCCAGGCGCTGGCCTACCGCTATCAGATGCTCGTCCCCCGCTTCCCCTACCAGTTCCCGCTGCGGACGATCGACCCGACCGGGCCGAAGCTCCTGGTCGACCACAACCGCTGCATCAAGTGCCACCGCTGCGTGGCCATGGTCAAGACGAAGGACGGGAAGAGCGTCTTCGGCCCGCTTTACCGGTCCAAGCGCAAGAAGATCGGCGCGGACCTGACGCTCGCCGCGGGGCTCACGGACGACCAGGCGAAGAAGGCCATGGATCACTGCCCGGTGGGCGCGATCCTCAAGAAGGAGATCGGCTTCGCCGTCCCCATCGGGCGGCGGACGTACGACAAGGCGCCGATCGGCAGCGACGTCGAGACGCCGCGGACGTGAGGAGAGAGCCATGAGCAAGCCCATCGTCGCGACCGCCTCGCTGGCCGGCTGCTTTGGCTGCCACATGTCGATCCTCGACATCGACGAGCGGATTCTGACCCTCATCGACCTCGTCGAGTTTAACAAGTCCCCGATCGACGACATCAAGACGTTCTCCAAGACCTGCGACATCGGCCTGATCGAAGGCGGGTGCTGCAACAGCGAGAACGTCGAGAACCTCCGGGACTTCCGAAAGCACTGTAAAATCCTGATTTCCGTCGGCGAATGCGCCATCATGGGCGGCCTGCCCGCCTTGCGGAACGGCATCCCGGTGAAGGACTGCTTCGCGGAGGCCTACCTCAACGGGCCGACGGTCGACCCGGCCGGCGGAATCATCCCCAACGACCCCGAGCTGCCGATCATCCTGGACCGGGTCTACCCCCTCCACGAGATCGTCAAGATCGACGCCTTCCTCCCCGGCTGCCCGCCGTCGGCCGAGCTCATCTGGAAGGCGCTCACGGCCCTCATCGAGGGCAAGCCCCTCGAGCTGACGTACGACCTCGTCAAATTCGATTAAGAAAGGACCGCCATGGCAAGAAAGATCACCATCGAACCGGTCACGAGAGTCGAAGGCCACGGCAAGGTCACCATCCACCTCGACGACGCGGGCAAGGTCACCCAGACGCGGTTCCATATCGTCGAGTTCCGGGGCTTCGAGAAGTTCATCCAGGGCCACCCCTACTGGGAGGTGCCCGTCCTCGTCCAACGGCTGTGCGGCATCTGCCCGGTCAGCCACCACCTGGCCGCGGCCAAGGCCATGGACGTCATCGCCGGCGTGGGGCCGGCCGATCTGACGCCGACCGCGGAGAAGATGCGCCGCCTGATGCACTACGGCCAGATTTTTCAATCGCACGCCCTCCATTTCTTCCACCTGGCCTCGCCCGACCTCCTCTTCGGCGCGGACGCCGACCCCGCGATCCGGAACATCATCGGCGTCGCGCTCAAGCACAGGGACCTGGCCGTCAAGGGCGTCTTGATGAGGAAGTTCGGGCAGGAGATCATCAAGGCCACGGCCGGCAAGAAGATCCACGGCACCGGGGCCATCCCGGGGGGCATCAACAAGAACCTGAGCCCCGAGGAGCGAGACGCGTTCCTCAAGGCGCCCGATCCGCTGAACGCGGACACGATGGTCGCCTGGGCCCAGTTCGCGGTCGATTTCTTCAAGGATTTCCACAAGAAGAACACGGCCCTCGTCGACGGCTTCGCCGCCTTCCCCTCGAACCACCTGAGCCTCATCCGCAAGGACGGGGCCCTCGATTTCTACCACGGCGCGCTGCGGGCGGTCGACGCCGACGGGAAGAAGGTCCTGGACGACGCGGATTACCAGGACTACCTGGAGCACATCGGCGAGGACGTCCGGTCGTGGAGCTACATGAAGTTCCCCTACCTGCGCTCCCTGGGCAAGGCCGACGGCTGGTACCGCGTCGGGCCGCTCGCCCGGCTGAACACCTGCGATTTCATCCCGACGCCTCTCGCCCAGAAGGAATTCGAGATCTACAAGGCCTACACGGCCGGCAAGCCCAACGCCATGTCCCTCCACACCCACTGGGCCCGGCTCATCGAGCTCCTCCACGCGGGCGAGGTCGTGCGGGACCTCCTGAACGACAAGGACCTGCAAGGGACGGACCTAGTGAGGAAGGGCCGGAAGGCGTACGAGGGCGTCGGCCTGGTCGAAGCGCCGCGCGGGACGCTCTTCCACCACTACCGGATCAACGCCGACGACCAGATCGAGATGGCCAACCTCATCGTCTCGACGACCCACAACAACGAACCCATGAACCGGGCCGTGAACTGGGTGGCGATGAACGTCCTCGAAGGCCGGAAGGAAATCACCGAGGGCATGTTGAACCGGGTGGAGATCGCCATCCGGGCCTACGACCCCTGCCTGAGCTGCGCCACGCACGCCCTGGGCCGGATGCCCCTGTCCGTCGAGCTCGTCGACGCCCGGGGCGGGCTCATCGACAAGAAGGAACGCTGAGCGTCCTCGTCTTCGGCATCGGCAACCCGGGCCGCCGCGACGACGGTCTGGGGCCGGCCTTGCTCTCCGAGCTCCGGGATGAGGAGCCGGCGGCCGGCCTCGAATTCCGCTACCAGCTGAACATCGAGGACGCATACACCCTCAAGGACTGCGGCGCCGTCGTGTTCGCCGACGCGACGGCCGAGGGCGGCGACGAGCCGGCCCTCGTCGAGATCGGCCCGGCGGCCGGGATCGCCTTCACCAGCCACGAGATGTCCCCCGCCTCGGTCCTGGCCCTCTGCCACGAGCTCTTCGGCCGGGCGCCGCGCGCCTACCTGCTCGCCGTCCGCGGCTACGACTGGGAGATGGGCGAAGGCCTGTCGGAGCGGGCCCGGGCCAACCTGGCCCGGGCAACGAAAGTCCTGCGGCGGTTTCTAAAAGAGCGAGCCTAGTTCGAGTATAATATCCCGGATTTCGAAGAAAGGACCGACCATGGCCACCAAAGACGTCATCGTCCTCGCCGACCTGCTCGGCACGAACAAAAAGATCGCCTCCGACATCCGGACGGAGCTCGAGCGCCGCGGCATCCTCGCCGTGAACCTCCTCAGCTCGCCCGGCGCGGGCAAGACCTCCCTGCTCGAGCAGATCGCCGTCCGGCTCCGCGACACGGCGAAGATGGCCGTCATCGAGGGCGACATTGAGACCGAGCGCGACGCGGAGCGCATCCGGGCCCGGGGCGTGCCCGCCTGGCAGATCACCACGGGCGGCGCCTGCCACCTCGAGGCCAAGATGATCGCCCGCGTCCTGCCCCAGGTTCCGCCCGAGTCCGAGTTCCTGTTCATCGAAAACGTGGGCAACCTGGTCTGCCCGGCGAGCTACGAGCTGGGCGAGAGATTGCGCTTCGTCCTCCTTTCGACCCCCGAGGGCGACGACAAGCCCAAGAAATACCCCAAGGCGTTCACCACCTCGGACGTTCTGGTCCTGACCAAAGTCGATCTCCTGCCCTACCTGCCCTTCGACCTCGAGAAGGTGAAAGCCGAGGCCCTCGAGCTCAACCCCCGCCTCCAGATCTTCGTCACGTCGGCGGTCACCGGACAGGGCCTCGACGAGCTCATCGCCTTCCTGTGGCGCGCCCGCCGGGACCTCACCGCCCGCCATGCATGAGCTTTCGATCGTCGCCGGCCTGTTCGAGACGCTCAGCGCGCAGGCCCGGGAGAACCGCGCCGCCCGCATCACGGGCGTGACGCTCAGGATCGGCCGGCTCTCGGGCGTCGTTCCCGAGCTCCTGGAATCGGCCTTCGACATGTACAAGAAGGGGACGATCGCCGAGGCGGCGAAGCTCACGGTCGAGGTCGTCCCCTTGAGGGTCCGCTGCCGGGCCTGCGGGGCGGAGCGGGGCGTGGAGAGCTACGTCTTCCTCTGCGCCGCGTGCGCCTCGCCCGACCTTGAAATTCTCCAGGGGACGGAGATGATCCTGGAGAGGATCGAGCTCGAATCGGACGACGCCTGATCTGCGTCTAGGGCGAGGGGGCAGGGGGCCGTCGGCACGCCGGTTTCCCCGGCGCGGAAACCGGCTCGGGGTTACGGCTCGCCGCCAGCGCCGCTTCGCGTCGCTGGCCCATGCCGGCTCGCCTCCACACCGGCCGACGTGCCCTCTCCCCCCTCGCCCCCTACCCCGTGACTCATCCTGCACGCCGGTTCAACGCTCCCCGATCTTTTGCTATAATATTAGCCCTAAAAGAGAAACGGGATCGTCGAATCCCCCGAGGAGTCCACGATGAAAACGCTACAGGAAATCGCCTGCAAGGCGGTGCTGAACGAAGCCCAGATCCGCAAGGTCGAGGAGCTCATCCTCGCCCACGGGCGCTTTACCCAGACGGCGGTCCGGGAGGAGTTGAGCTGGTTCTGCGCCGGCATGGCCATGAACGCCTATTACTTCAAGACCACGCCGGTCGAGACGATCGCCAAGCACATCGAGGCCCTGATGGCCGCCGAGATCATGGCCTCGGCCAAGCAGGAGAAGATCGTCAAGATCGACTTCTCCACCGAGCTCGAGGACGAGGCCATCTATCTCGTCGACGACAACCACGAGCGGGCCCTGGGCATCGAGCGGCGCATCGAGGAGCGCTATCCCCATTTCCGTCTCCAGTCCTACCGGACCTCGCGCAAGGCCGCGGGCCTCGAGTACCTCCGGATGTACATCGTCCTCAAGCCCCGGTTCGACGAGGAGAAGGCCGGGACGACGGACATCCGGGCCGTCTCCGACCCGCAGTTCCTGGCCTCGATCCCCGAGGATGCGCTCGGCCGCTACCAGAAGCTTCTCCGGGAGCACGAAGGCTGGGAGAGCCCGAAGATCGACATCGCCCACGACAAGAAGACGGGCGAGCTGCGGATCATGATCGTCATCAACCGCGGCTCCGACCTCCGCTTCTTCTCCAACATCTCGGACGTCCTCAACTCCCACGCCCTCGTCTCCAACCGCAAGTATATCGAGCAGTTCGCCAACGGCAAGACGATGTACGTCATCTACCTGGAAAATATCGCCGACCCGAGCCTCGCCGCGGAGGTCATCGAGGACATCGGCCTCGTCTACGCCATCCCCGAAAGCCCGCTCTTCGACCTCTTCCGGGCGGGGAGGCTCGGGGCCAAGGAGACGGTCTTCGGCGTGTCGGCCTGGAGCTTCACCCACCAGTTCCTGAGCGGCTTCAACGAGGAGTACGTCAAGCTCTCGGCCGCTCTCAAGGACTCGCCCGAGATGCTCGGCATCCTCCGGGCCATGAAGACCAAGCTGGCCAAGGACACTTACCAGGAATCGCGCGTCTGGGACGCGCTGTGCGACAACTTCCTGTTCATCAAGAAGGCCTATGCCCTCTTCGAGCGGAAGTTCGACCCCCTGGTGAAAGCCCGCCTGGCCGAAGCCGACCTGGCCGCCTTCAAGAAGGACATCCTCCGCAACATCCCGACCGACATCGACCGGAACATCTTCCTGACCGTCGCCCTGTTCATCGGCACGACCCTCCGGACGAACTTTTACATCAAGGAGAAGACGTCCCTGGCCTACATGTACGATCCCGGGTTCCTGAACAAGGTCGACTACCCGGAGACGCCGTTCGCCATCTTCCAGATCGTCGGCGCCGAGTTCCGGGGCTTCCACGTCCGGTTCAGGGACATCGCCCGGGGTGGCGTCCGGATCGTCAAGTCGCCGAACTTCCAGACCTACCTCAACAACTCCGACCTCATCTTCGACGAGAACTACAACCTGGCCTGGACCCAGCAGCGCAAGAACAAGGACATCCCCGAGGGCGGCTCGAAGGGCACGATCCTCCTCAACTGGGGCTACATGGACAAGGCCCGCGACTGCTTCAAGAAGTACGTCGACGGCCTGCTCGACCTCATCCTGCCCAACGAGGCCGTCGTCGACTACTCCGGCCAGCGAGTCATCCTCTTCCTCGGTCCCGACGAGGGCACGGCCGACCTCATGGAATGGGCGGCCCTCCGGGCGAAGCAGCGCGGCTACGCCTTCTGGAAGTCGTTCTCGACCGGCAAGCCCGTGGCCATGGGCGGCATCCCCCACGACCTCTACGGGATGACGACGAACTCCACCCACCGCTACGTCGTCGGCGCCCTCGACAAGCTCGGCCTCAAAGAAGAGGCGATCACCAAGGTCATGACCGGCGGGCCGGACGGCGATCTCGGCTCGAATGAGATCCTGCTCTCCAAGGACCGCATCCTGGCCATCGTCGACGGCTCCGGCGTCGCCTATGACCCCGAAGGACTCGACCGGAAGGAGCTCAAGAAGCTCGCCCGAGCCCGCAAGATGGTCGAAAACTTCCCCAAGGCGGCCCTGTCGGCCGGCGGTTTCTTCGTCAACGTCAAGGACCGCGATGTCGTTCTGCCCCACGGGGAGAAGGTCGAGAGCGGGCTCGAGTTCCGGAACACGTTCCACCTCCACCCGCTCTTCAAGGCCGACATTTTCGTTCCCTGCGGCGGGCGGCCGGCCTCGATCACGATCGCCAACTGGACGAATTACCTCAACGAGGCCGGCGAGCCCCGCTTCAAGGTGATCGTCGAGGGGGCCAACCTCTTCATCACCCAGCAGGCCCGGCTCCGGCTCGAGGAAAAAGGCGTCATCCTCTACAAGGACGCCTCGGCCAACAAGGGCGGGGTCACGTCCTCCTCGCTCGAAGTCCTGGCCGGCCTGGCCCTGACCGACGCCGAGTTCGACGAGCTGATGTGCGTCCGCGACGGGGCCCTCACCCCCTTCCGGCAGGCTTACATCTCCGAGATCGTCGACTTCATCAAGGAGAACGCCGACAAGGAGTTCGAGGTCATCTGGAAGGAAAACAAGGCCAAGGGCATCCCCCGGGCGGTCCTGACCGACATGGTCTCCGAGAAGATCAACCAGATCAAGGACGCCGTGGCGGCCTCCGGCCTCTTCGAGAACAAGGCGCTCGTCCGCAAGGTCATCGCCAAGGGCTGCCCTCCGAGCCTCGTCGAGAAAGTGGGCGTGGACCGGATCCTCAAGCGCGTCCCCGAGGCCTACGTCAAGGCCCTGTTCGCCTCCCGGATCGCCGGCCATTACATCTACAAGTACGGCCTCGACGCGAACGAGATCCACTTCTACGAGTTCCTCAGGGAAGTCTGAACGTACGGGCTCGGGGAGAGCGGGTCCTGTCGCCGACCAGCCCCAGCGGCCTCGCTCATCACCCTGACGAGGGTCCCATTCGCTTCGGCCGCCGGGGCGCCCCGGCCGGCGCCACCCGCTCAGCAGGCAGGGGCGAGTACCTCACTCATTCCCATCCTTCATGCTGGTCTGGTATCGTCGTTCGGGAGGCGAGGGGGGAGAGGGCAAGGCGGCCGGTGTGGAGGCGAGCCGGCATGGACCAGCGACGCGAAGCGGCGCTGGCGGCGAGCCGTAACCCCGAGCCGGTTTCCTCGCCGGGGAAACCGGCGTGCCGACGGCCCTCTCCCCCCGAGCCGACTGGCCGGCGACAGGACCCGCTCTTCCGAAGCCGGAGCGGCGGCTCGCGCTGGGAAGCCGCCGCGTGTTTTCGATCCCGCCATCCGACGCCCGAAGAGCGTAGAGAGCGTAACTTCTCCCCCGAGCCGCCGCGAGGCAAAAAAAAGGGCGCGAACCGGAGTCCGCGCCCCCGTCGGGAGATTCTCTACTTGGCCGGAATCCCAGCGCGGTCCGAAGCGGGCGCTGCCGGGACCGGCTTGGGCTCGCGTTTGGGCGTCGCCCGGGTGAAGACCCATTCCGTCTTGAGGGTATGGCGATCGAAGCAGGCGAGCTCGTAGAGATGGTCCATGTCCATCGCCTTGACCGGGTTGGTCGGGCAGGAGTCCACGCACTGGGCGCAATGGATGCACCGATCGTTATGGATGACCATCTTGAACTTCTTCTCGACGTCGCTCTCCTGGGTGATCACGATCGCCTCGGCCGGGCAGTCGCGCTCGCAGGCGCGGCAGGCGATGCAGAGGTCCGGGTGGAGGAAGGGCGTCCCGCGGAAGCCCTCGGGGACCGTAAGCTTCTTGAACGGGTAGTCCACCGTGGCCGGCTTCTTGAAGAGATGGCGGAGGAGTTCCGGGAGGAATACCGCGACTTTCATTTCAGTAGCCCCTTGATGATGATGACGATCAGAAGCTGGAGGACGGCCAGGGGAGCCATGGTCTTCCAGGCGAAGGCGACGACCTGGTCGACGCGGATCCGGGAGGTCAGCGCCCGGATGAGCGACAGGAGGAAGATCACGGCCAGGGTCTTGACCACGAACTGGAGGAAGGCCAGGATCGGGCTTCCGCCGAAGCCGCCGAGGAAGATCGCGGCGATGAGGCCGCTCGAGACGACGAGCTCGATGTCGGTCATCAGCCGGAAGAAGGCCAGCTTCTTGCCCGAGTACTCGGTGAACGTCCCGCCCACGATCTCGGTCTCGGCATGGGGGATGTCGAACGGCGTCCGCTCGAGCTTGGCCTGGACGCAGATCAGGGCGACGACGAAGCCGATGACGTTGGGCAGGAGGAGCAGCGGCCGGGCTCGGTAGAACGCCCCGATCTCGGCGATCCGCCAGGAGTTGGCCAGGATCGCCGGGCTGAGGACGGCCATGAAGAGGGGCACCTCGTAGCCGAAGAGCATGGTCAGGACGCGCGTCCCGCCGATCTGGGAGAAGATGTTGGTCGACGACCAGCCGGCGAGGAAGGCGATCAGGGTCGGCAGGCTGAGGAGGTACAGGAGGACGATGATATCGCCCTGAAACGAGATCAGGCCGGCCGCCTCGGGAAACGGGTTCCAGAGGGGCATCAGCAGGCCGGCCGTGGCCACGACGGCCAGGCCGACGATCGGCAGGAGGGTGAAGAGCGGCTTGTCGGCCGCGTCGGGGACGATGTCTTCCTTGGCCATGAGCTTGAAGAAGTCGGCCACGGGCTGGAGGAGGCCCCAGCGGCCGGTATGGGTCGGGCCCATCCGGTTCTGGAGGCGGGCATAGACCTTCCGGTCGAACCACTCGCAGAACGTGCCGTAGACGAAGAGGAAGAGGAGACCGGGATAGACGAGGAGGTAGAGGATCGTTTTCAGAACGGCCATACCGCATTCCTTTTCACGGGGGATTTCGCGAACCGCTCGCCGGCGAGCTTCCGGAGATCGCCGAACCGGACGACCGTCTCCTCGCCCGACCGGGCGTTCACGAGCTCGACCGTCCGCTCGGCGCAGCAGATGCAGGGGTCGATGGCGGCGAAGATCAGGGGGATGTCGGCGATGAAGCCGTTCTTGAGCATTTCAATCGTCGCCGGATAGTTGGCCAGCGTCGGGGCCCGGACCTTGAGCCGCTCGGGCCGCTCCGTGCCGTTGCTCCTGATGTAGTGGATGTTCTCGCCGCGGGGCGCCTCGTAGCGGCTGACGACCTCGTTCGGCTTGGCCTTCTTGGGGGCCTTGACCGCGATGTCGCCGGCCGGCAGATTGCGGAGCAGGAACTCGCAGATCTTGTAGGACTCCATGAGCTCCTTGATCCGGACGACGGTCCGGCCGAGGACGTCGCACGAGTCGGCCGTGCAGACGTCGAACGGGACCTCATCGTAGACGGCCTGCGGGTCATCCTTCCGGACGTCGGCCGTGATGCCCGAAGCGCGGGCCGTCGGGCCGCAGGCGCACAGGGCGATGGCCTTCTCCTTGGAGAGGTAGCCGACGCCGGCCAGCCGGCCGACGAACGTCGGCTCGGAAGCGCCGATCTTGAAGTAGTATTCGGTCCGCTGCCGGAGGACGACGAGGCCGTCGAGGATCTTCTTGATCTGGATCTCGTCGAGGTCGCGCCGGACCCCGCCCAGGGTGTTCATGGCGTAGTGGACCCGGTTGCCGGAGATCATCTCCAGGAGGTCCATGACGACCTCGCGATCGCGCCAGGTGTACATGAAGAACGAGTCGAAGCCCGCCTCGTGGCCGGCGACGCCCAGCCAGAGGAGGTGGCTGTGGACGCGCTCGAGCTCCGAGACGAGGTAGCGGATGTACAGGCCCCGCTTGGGCGGCTCGATCTCCATCAGCTTCTCGACGCCCTGGACGTAGCAGGTCGCGTGGGAGTGGGAGCAGATCCCGCAGATCCGCTCGACCAAGTAGATATTCTGGGTCCAGTTCTTTTCTTCGGCGAGCTTCTCCATGCCGCGGTGGTTGTAGCCGAGCCGGAGGTCGGCGTCGCGGATGACCTCGCCTTCGACCGTCATCCGGAGGCTGATCGGTTCCTTGAGGGCCGGATGCTGGGGCCCGATGGGGATGTTGAACTTCATTTTTTCCCTCCGGGGATGATCTCCGCGGGCCGCTCGAACTTCCAGTCCTTGCGCAGCGGGTAGTTGCCGGCCGGCCAGTCGTCGGACGTGATGAGGGGCCGCGGATCGGGGAGGCCGTCGATGACGAGGCCGAACATGTCCTGGAGCTCGCGCTCGTAAAAGATCGCGCCGGGCAGGACGGGCGTGACGCTGGCCACGTGGGGGTCGGCCTTGGGGATCTTGATCCGGACGTTCACGTTGCCGTGGGCGGCCTCGGCCAGGTGGTAGAGGATCTCGAAGGCGTCGCCCGCGTCCAGGCCGCTGATCGTGGAAACGTACGTGATGCCGAGGCGGTCGCGTAGGGCCGTCAGGACCGAGGCGATCTTCGCCCGGTCGACGGTGAGGAAGATCCGGCGGCGGGCCGGGTTGGTGATTTCGAGGATATCGCCTCCGAGGGCGACCTTCAGGCTGTCCAGTCTTTCGAGGTCGGTCATGGTCCTCGCCTCCTACAGCGTCCCGAGGAGCTTGACGATGCCGTCCAGGATCGCGTCGGGGCGGGCGGGACAACCGGGGACATAGGCCGTCACGGGGATGACCTGGTCCAGGCCGCCCAGGCTGTTGTATGCGCCGCGGTAAACGCACCCGGACATGGCGCAGGCGCCGACGGCCACGACGAACTTCGGGTCGGGGGTCTGCTCGTAGATCCGGATGATCCGGTCCTTGATCTGCCGGGTCACCGGGCCCGTGGCGACGATGACGTCGGCGTGGCGGGGCGTGGCCTTGAGCAGGACTCCGAGCCGCTCCACGTCGAAGCGGGGCGTGAGCGCGGCCACGACCTCGATGTCGCAGGCGTTGCAGGCGCCCGAGTTCAAATGCAGGATCCACGGAGATTTCTTCCGGGCCCAGCGGACGAGACGATTCAACATGTCAGCTCCTTGTCACGAGGGCCATGATGGACAGGAAGATCACGGCCAGGTAGAGGACGGCGAACCAGGCGATCTTGCCCCCCGGGACGGTGGCGATCATGAGGGTCGCGACGTGCATGATCGTGAAGAACAGGGCGATGAAGAAGAAGAGGCGGTAGCCGAACTGGATCTTGACGCCGGGGATGTCCTCGCCGCAGGCGTAGGTCGTGAGCTTGCCGCCGGCCCGGTTGAGCTTGGGGGCCATGCGCTTGCCCAGGAGGTAGACCAGGCCGGCGATCGCCAGGAACAGGACGAAGGCCACGGGCAGGGAAAGGAGGAAATGGAAGGCGGTCATGGGTCACCCCTTGAGCTTCGTCAGCCCGCGGACGTCCAGGCTGTTCGTCTGCCGGTAGATGTTGATGATCAGGGCCAGGGCCGTCGCCACGAGGCTGACTTCGACCACGATGAAGGTGATGACCAGGCTCTGGGCCAGGAGGATGTGGGTCCGGGCGAAGCCCGTGGACAGCAGGACCAGGCTGACGCCCTTGCTCACGACCTCGAAGCCGATGAAGAGCTTGATGACGTTGCGCATCGTGAGCAGGGTGTAGAGGCCGACGGCCAGCAGGGCGGCCGCGAAGCCGAGATAGATCAACCAGGTTTCACTCATCTTTGTCCCTCTTTCGGAAGAGCGCCAGGACGGCGAAGACGCCGGCCAGGATGACGGCCAGCTGGCCGACGAGGTCGAACGTCCGCTGCTTCCACAGGACGTCGCCGAAGGTCCCGGTCTCGGTCCCGCCGGCCAGGACGTGGATCTTGGGGAGCAGGCTGGCCATGACCAGGATGTCGATCACGATGAAGGCGATGAAAAACACGGGGAAGGCGATCCTGACGGCCTTGGACTCGCGGACATCGCCCCCGGTCTTGGTCAGGGCGATGGTCAGCATGAACAGGACCGTGATCAGGCCGGCCACGACCGAGATCTCGAAGACGCCGGCGTACGGGGCGCCCATGAGGAAGAAGAGGATGCCCAGGAGCAGGCTGGCCACGGCCAGGCTGATGGCGGCCTTGATCAGGTCCTTGGCCAGGACGGCCAGGATGCTGAAGAGAACGATGCCACAGAGCAGTGCGATGTGTCCGGTCATGGTCAGAATCCCCCGAGGCCGTGGAGAGCGGTTTGCAGGCCCTTGGCCAGCGACTCCGAGGCGGGCTGGATCCAGCTCTTGATGATGGCCGCAAAGAAGATCCCCGACCCGATGACGAGCAGGGCCAGGAGGACGGTCGCGGCGCTCATCCAGAAGGGCGCCTCCTTGACGGCCGCCCATTTCTCGTTGAGCTTGCCGAAGAAGGCCTTGCGCTGCATGATCAGGTAATACCAAAGCGTCACGACGGAGGCCAGGACGGCCACGACCGCCAGGACGCCGTGCCCGGCCTGGACCAGGGCCATGATGATGAGCAGCTTGCTCCAGAAGCCGCCGAGGGGTGGGACGCCGGCGATCGAGAGCGAACCGACCAGGCTCGTCGCCGCGGTCACGGGCATGCGCTTGGCCAGGCCGCCCATCTCGTCGAGGTTGCGCGTCCCCGTGGACTGCTGGATCGCTCCCGAGTTGAGGAACAGGAGGCCCTTGGCCAGGGCGTGATTAAACAGGTGGAGGAGCCCGCCGGCGACGCCGAGCGGGGTGCCGATGCCGATCCCCAGGACGACGTAGCCGACCTGGCTGATCGATGAGTAGGCCAGCATCCGCTTCATGTCCGACTGGCGGATGGCCAGGAAGGCCGCGACCACGATCGAGATCGCGCCCAGGATCATCAGGGCCTGGGACAGCGCCCCGCCGGCCTCGAGGCCGAAGACGTTGTAGAAAATGCGGGCCAGGGCGTACACGCCCGAAACCTTGATGAGGAGGCCCGACAGCACGGCCGAGATCGGGGCCGGGGCCGAGGGGTGGGCGTCCGGGAGCCAGGCGTGGAAAGGAACGAGGGCGGCCTTCAAGCCGAAGCCCATGATGAACAGGGCGGCGCAGAACCCGACGGCCAGCTTGGCGTCGAGCCCGCGGAGCGCATCGCCCACGGCGGCGAAGCCGAGGCTGCCCGTCAGGCCGAAGAGCAGGCCGATGGCGATAAGGATGGCGGCCGAGGCGACGACCGAGAGCATCAGGTACTTGAACGCGGCCTCGAGCTCGTCGTGCTCCAGGCCGAACGCGACCAGGGCGTACGAGGCCACGGCGGCCACCTCGAGGAAGATGTACAACTGGAAGAGGTCCGTGACGAGGACGAGCCCGTTCATCCCCGCGACCATCATGAGCAGGAGGGCGTAGAAGTTGGCCTTGGACCCGTAGTGGGTCATGTAGTTGATCGAGTACAGGCCGATGCAGAACGTCACCAGCGAGATGGCCATGAGCATGAAGAGGCTGAAGCCATCCACCGCGATCTGGATCGCGAGCGGCTCGCCCAGCCACGACAGGCTCTGGAGCACGGGGCCCTGCCCGATCAGCTGGCGGCCCGAGGTGACGGCCAGGACGAGCAGGAAGAGGAAGACGGCATTGGCCAGCACATCCGGCGCCACCTTCTTGGACACCTTCCCGATGAGGGGCATGAAGGCGGCGACCACGAGAGGCAATCCGATAAACAGGAATATCAAGAGGTCCTCCTCGCGTCTGTTTCCATCATTTCAGCAGGGCGTTGATCAGGGCGGCGATCGCCACGAGCCCGCCCAGGCACCAGGCCAGGTAGTTGGCGTAGTGTCCGGTGTGGGCCTTGCTCAGGACGCCGGCGAAGGCCTCGCCCGTCTTGGTGATGATTTTCTCGTAGACGAAGTCGATCGGCCGGTCGATGCCCTTGAACAGGACCATGGCCAGGCCGTTGAGGACGATCACCCCCTGCTCGTACAGGTCGAACACCCGGTTCTCGGCCCAATCGTAGATCGTGTGCAGAACCGGGAATTTGTGGACGGGCTCGGAGGCCAGGTAGGCCTTCTTCCCGCCCTTCTTCCAGCCGAAGGCGTGGAGGCCGAAGGCCAGGAGCAGGCAGAGGATCGAGATGCCGGCGATCGGGGTGAAAAGGCTCAAGGCGTGGGGGGTGAAATCGATCGACTCGCCGGCTTCAACGTGGCCCTCGAGGATCGGCTGGATGAACGTCGTCAGGGGGAGCTTGTTCGCCACGCCGAAGGTGATGCAGAGCAGGGCCAGGATCAGGATGGGGATCACGATCGGGGCCGGGCTTTCCTTGATCGGCTTGACCGCGGCGGGGCTCTCTTCGGACCGGGGCCCGAAGAAGACCGAGTGGCCGGCCTTGAGGAAGGAGGCGAAGGTGAAGATCGCCCCGACCCAGGCGGCGATGGCGAAGATCACGTAGCCGCTCTCGATCGCCCCGTGGAAGATCATCTCCTTGGAGACGAAGCCGTTGAGCGGCCAGACGCCCGAGATCGCCAGGGCGCAGACCGTGAAGCCGGCCGCGGTGAAGGGCATGACCTTGGCCAGGCCGCCGAGCTTCTTGAGCTCGGTCGTCCCGGTCCGGTACTCGACCGAGCCCGCGCTCAGGAAGAGCCCGCATTTGTACATCGCGTGGTTGATCATGTGGAAGAGCCCGCCGACGATGCCGATCGGGACGGCCGTGCCGATGCCCAGGATCATGTACCCGACCTGGCTCACGGCGTGGTAGGAGAGCAGGCGCTTGAAGTCCTTCTGGATGAGAGCCATCATGACCGCGAGCACGATCGTGGCCGCGCCGATGATCATCAGGACGAGCGACAGGCCCGAGCCCTTCTCGAGCTTGAACAGGTCGAGGGTGATCCGGGCCAGGAGGTAGATCCCGAGGAGCTTCTCGAAGGCGGCGGGCATGAAGGCCATGAAGGTCACCGGGGCGTCGATCGCCGCGTCGGGAATCCAGGTGTGGAAGGGCATGGCCCCGGCCTTGCCGATGGCTCCGATCATCATCATGAGGAAGGCGACGACGGCCAGGCCCTCGGGCTTGACCGAGATCTGGGAGATGGTCAGCGTGCCCGTCTGGGCCCAGAGGATGCCGATGCCCAGGATCATGCAGAAATCGCACAGCCCGTTGATGATGAAGGCCTTGACCGCCGTCCGGTTGGCTTCCTTGCGACCGAGGGTGATCAGGCCGTACAGGGTCACCAGGAGGCCTTCCCAGAAGAAGACGAACGGCACGAAATTGTCGGCCAGGACGGCCCCGTTGGCCAGGGCGGCCGTCAGGAAAACGTAGGCGTAATATTCCCGGATCCGGGGATGGCCGCTCATCTTGACCGTCGAGTAGAGGGTAATCAGGAACAGGAACCCGGCCAGGCCGACGAGGATGAAGGCCGAGAAATGGAACAGGCGCAGCTCGAAGCCGATGCCCTGCCCCATCCACGGCAGCCGGAACTCGAGGTTCTTGACCGCGAACAGGGCGAAGGCCAGGTAGATCAGGGCGGCCGACGCGCCGAGGCAGATCGCTTCCCGGAACCATTTCACCCGGGTCGGGATGAGGAACGCGATCACGGCCACGATAGCCGGAAGGAGAATGGGCCAGAGAAGAGTGTTGGGCGTCATTTGAGCCACCACATGATATGAGTCGTCGCGGCCTGGACGATCTTCGTCGGGTAGGCGACGAAGATGCCGGCCACGAGCGAGAGGAAGGCCAGGAGGCCGACGACGGAGACCATGGACCTCGTCCCTTCGGGGGCGGGGGACTTGGCTTCACCCAGGAAGACCAGGCTGAAGACCTTCAAGAGGTAGAACATCGTCAGGAGGGCCGTGAAGAGGGCCACGGCCGCGATCCCCACCTGGCCGGCCTTGACCGTGCCCATGATGACCAGGAATTTGGAGAAGAACCCGCCGAAGGGCGGGATGCCGATGACCGAGAAGGAGCAGAGGAGGAAGGCGACGCCCGTGATCGGCATGGTCTTGATCAGGCCGCCCATCTCCCGGATGTCGCGCTTGTGCGTGGCGTGGATGACGATCCCCGCGCAGAGGAAGAGCCCGGCCTTGGCCAGGCCGTGCATCAGGATGAATAGGAGCGAGCCGGTGATGCCCGCCTCGTTGGCCATGCTGAAGCCGAGGAAGATGTAGCCGATCTGGCTGACGGTCGAGTAGGCCAGGATGCGCTTGAAATCGGTCTCGACCGTGGCCGCGGCGGCCGCGACCAGGCTCGAGACGACGACCACGATCGGGATGACCTTCGGCCAGGCGCCCGGCAGGGGGAACGTGTAGAGGAAAATGCGGGCGTAGGCGTAGACGCCGATCTTGACCAGGACGGCCGCATGGAGCAGGGCCGTGACCGTGGTCGGCGCGACGCCGGCGTCAGGCAGCCAGGTGTGGAGGGGCACCGTCGCCGACTTGCTGAACATGCCGAAGAGAATGAGCAGCACGGCGCTCCCCGGGATCACCGCCCCGCGCATCGTCGTCAGGTCGAAGGAGCCCGTCTTGCTGTAGATCTGGATGAATCCCAGGAGCATGACGACTGCCCCGAAGAAGGTGACCAGGAAGGCCTTGTCGGCCTTGCGGACGTGCTCCTTCAGCCGGTAGAAGCCGATGAGTCGCCAGCAGCAGATGGCGATGATCTCCCAGAACAGGTAGAGGAAGATCAGGTTTCCCGAGAACACCAGCCCCATCATCGACCCTATGAAGAGGACCACCAGCAGGTAGTATTCGTTCTGGTTCTCCTCGTGGTGGATGTACCCGATCGAATAGATGATGATCAGGAATCCGACGAACGAGGAGACGATGGCCATGAAGATCGACAGCGGGTCGATGATCAGGACAAAGTCGAGCCCCAGGACGAACGCCTTCCGGAGGATGGTCTCTCCGCCCGCGAGAGCCGTCGGAATCAGGAGCAGCGGCAAGGCCGCGGTGACGGCGCCCAGGGCGATGGCCCAGGCCGACCGCGCGGACTTGGACGCCAGCCCGACGAGCGGGATGGTAAAGGAGCCGACGATTGGGACAAAAACCGTGAGCAGGGTTATTGTCTCAATGTTCATGGTAGGCTTTCAGACGCACCCATTTGCGCAGGGAAGGGCTTGGGTTTGCCCCGTCAGCTGACGGGCCCCGCGTCCGGAGCCGGGGGACGTGGCGCGGGCGGCCCGGGAGAGCGCTCGGAGCGACCCTTCCCTCTCTCAACTCTACTAAAAGCATAGGTTTAGTAATTAGAACCCGACTTTTAGGGTTCATTCTATGTTCAGGGAAAATGTTTGTCAACAGATTTTCACCGCCCGTCCACAGGTTTTCCACAGGCTTTTCCAGGTTTCCCTGGCCCGCCCCGGACGGCGGCCCCGGCGGGGGGCCGAAGAAGCCGCAAGACGGGGATATCAATTGATTTTTGGGCCGGTTTGTAGGATAAGGAAGTGTTCATAACGGCCTAAAGAAAGGAAGCCCCAATGAAGATCGACATCCATGAAGTCAAGAGCTCCTCCGATCTGAAGACCTTCATTTACCTCCCCGAGAAGATCCATGCCGGCCACGCCAACTGGGTTCACCCGATCTATAACGACGACAAGAAATATTTCACCCCCAAGCGGAACAAGGCCTTCGAGTTCAGCGACGTCGTCCTTTACCTCGCCCGCCGGGGGACCGAGGTCGTCGGCCGGGTCATGGGCATCATCAACCGCAAGTTCAACGCCTACCGCAAGGAGGACATCGCCCGGTTCGCTTATCTCGAGACCTACGAGGATCGCGAAGTATTCCAGGCCCTGGTGAAGGCCGTCGAGGACTGGGCTCGGGCCAAGGGCGCCACCCGGATCATCGGGCCCTACGGGTTCTCGGATCAGGACCCCGAGGGTTGGATCATCGAGGGCTTCGAGAACCGGGCGACGATCGCCACCTACTACAATTTCGAGTGGATGCCTCGCTTCATCGAGGAGATGGGCTACGCCAAGGACATCAACTACTACGTCTACAAGATCCCCGTGCCCAAGGAGCTGCCGGAGTTCTATGTCAAGATCCACGACCGCATCCGGCGCAAGGGGAACTACACCCTCCTTGAGTTCAAGAAGCGCAAGGAGCTCAGGCCTTGGATCCATCCCCTGTTCGAGCTGATGAACGAGACCTACGTCGCCAGCAACATCTACGGCTACGCGCCCCTCGACCATAAGGAAATGGACGACCTGGTCAAACGCTACATGCCCGTCGTCAATCCCCATTTCGTCAAGATCGTGAAGAAGGGCGACGAGGTCGTATCGTTCATCATCGCCATGCCCGACATGGCCGGGGGCATTCAGAAGGCGCGGGGCCGGCTGTTCCCCTTCGGCTTCATCAAGGTCCTCCGGGCCGCCAAGAAGACGAAGCAGCTCGACCTGCTCCTGGGCGCGGTCAAGGAAGGCTACCGCGGCGTCGGCCTCGACGTCTTGATGGGCGTGGCCATGCTTCGGTCCGCCTCGGCGGCCGGGATGGAGATGCTCGACACCCACCACGAGATGGAGACGAACGTCATGGTCCGGGGCGAGATGGAAAAAATGGGCGGCGTCGTCTATAAAAAGTTCCGGGTCTGGACGAAGAAGCTCTAATCTTCCGCGGAATCCTCAGTCCATCACCGCTTCCATGATGTCCTTGAGGGTGATGATGCCTTTGAGGATGTTCTGGGCGTCGACGACGGGCAGGGCCATGAACTTGTATTTTCGGAAGAGCCGGGCCACGTCCTCGATGCCTTCCTCGGGCCCGATCTTGATGAGGTGGGTGTTCATGAGCTTCTTCAGGGGAGTCGCCCGGTCGCTGCTCAGCAGGTGCCTCACCGTCGACACGCCGAGGAGGAAGCCTTTGGAATCGGTCACGTAGAGATACGAGACGCACTCGAGGGGATAGGTCGTCTTCTTGAACTCCTCGATCGCGTCGCCGATCGTCTTTTCCTTGGACAGGGCGATGAAGTCCTTGGTCATGATGCTGCCCGCGGTCCCCTCCCGGAACTTCAAGAGCTCCTCGACGGCGTCGCGCGACGGCTTCTCCATCGTCCGCATGAGGTTCTGTTTCCGGCCCTCGGACAGATCGGCGAGCAGGTCGGTGGCCTCGTCCGGAGCCATCTCTTCGAGGATGTCCGACGCCTTTTCCGCGGACGCGGACTCGATCAGGGCGGCCTGGAGCTTGGAATCGTCCATCTCCTCCAGGGTGTCGGCGGCCATCTCCACCCCGAGGGATTGGAACAGCCGCGACCGGTTGGCCCGGTCCATCTCCTCGAGGATGTCGGCCAGCTCGGACGGATGGAGCTCGGTGATCCGGCGGGCCGTGACGTTGAGCTTCAGGTCCTTGTGGCGGAGGTCCGCGGCCAGCGGCTGGACGTATTTCCAGGAGATCAGCTTTTCGGGAAGGCGGTAGGAAAAGAAAAAGGACGTGAAGGAATCGAGGGCCCTGAGCAACCCCAGGCGGCGGACGATCCCCCGCACGCCGAAGTCGACGTGGACGAGGTGGAGGTCCCGGTTCAAGGCGATCAGATGGATGTCGTTCACCCGCTCGATCTTGGCTCCGAATGTGTCCACGACCTGCTTGTCCAGGAGCTCGTCCTTGAGGAGGAGCTCCTGGGGGTTGACGTCGAGCGGTCGCAGCGCGTCCTCGGCCCCGGCCGTCAGGACGATCTTGTTCCCGTTGAGGCTTTCGATCCGCCCCCAGTCGATCTCCAGGAGCTTTTTCCGCCCCCGCCGCTTGATGACGAGGGCGCTCATCTTGGGGAACATTTCTCCGAGCTTGACCTTGAGGTCGGCCAGCTTCCCGATCCGGCGCCCGCCGGCGCCGAGGACGGGCCGGCCTTGGAGCGCGGAGAAATAGATGAACATCTTCAGGCCGGGTCCTTCCAGGGCCTTCTCCGCGGAGGGAGGGGCCGGCTTCTCGAGCATCTCCGTCGCGGTTGTGGCCATTTCCCTCTCTCCTCCCTAGTGGCCGAAGGCTTTCCCCGCCGTGTCGAAGATCAGGATGGCCGTCAGGAGGATCAGGACGACCGTGCTCGACCATCCGACCGCGTTCTGGAATTTGTTGTTCACCCGGTCGCCCATGATCCGGTGATTGTTGACCATCCGGATCATGGAGATCAGGACGACGGGCAGGAGCATCGCGTTGAGCACCTGCGACCACAAGCTGATGGCGATGAGCGGCGCCCCCGGGATCAGGATGATCAGGACGGCGACCGTCATGATGAACCCGAACAGGGCGTAGAACTGGGGCGCCTCCGTAATCTTCTTGTTGATGCCGGCCTCGAAGCCGAAGGCCTCGCAGACGTAGAAGGCCGTAGCCAGGGGGAGGATGGCCGCGGAGAAGACGGAGGCGATGAACAGGCCGAAGGCGAACACCTGGGAGGCGAGGACGCCGGCGAAAGGCTTGAGGGCCACGGCCGCGTCCTTGGCCTCCCCGATGACGAGCCCGTTCTTGTTCAGGGTGGCGGCGCAGGCGACCATGATGAAGAAGGCGACGACGACGGTCGCCGTGCAGCCGACGATGACGTCCCAGAACTCGTAGCGGTAGTCTTCGACCTTGATCCGCTTTTCGATGACCGCGGACTGCATGTAGAATTGCATCCAGGGGGCGACCGTCGTGCCGATGATGCCCAGGACCATGCTGAGATACTTGATGTCGTAGTGCATCTCGGGCTTGATGAAGCCCCGGCCCACCTCCGCCCAGTCGGGCCTGGCCAGCAGGGCCGAGATGATATACGACAGGAGGCAGACGCTGAAGAAGAGGAAGATGCGCTCGGCCGTCCGGTAGTTTCCCTTGGTGACGAGTAGCCAGACGCCCACCGCGACGCAGGGCACGGACAGGTATTTGCTCACGCCGAAGATCTGCAGGCTCCCCGCGACGCCGGCGAACTCGGTGGCCGTGTTGCCGATGTCGGCCGCGACCAGGCCGAGGAAAATGAAAGTCGTGATCTTGACCCCGAAGTTCTCGCGGATGAGGTCGGCCAGGCCCTTGCCCGTGACGATGCCCATCCTGGCGTTCATCTCCTGGACGACGACGAGCAGCACGAAGGAAGGGATGAGCGTCCAGAGAAGCCGGTAGCCGTAACTCGCTCCGGCGACCGAATACGTGGTGATGCCGCCGGCGTCGTTGTCGACGCTGCCGGTGATGATGCCCGGCCCGAGGACGGCCAGGAACAGCAGAAAGCTCCGCATCTTGGGATTGGTCTTGATCCGATTGAGCCAGCCCATGCGCTTATCCTGTTCCCCTCTGAGGCCGATCCGCGTTCGCCCGGACATCGATCATCACGCTTATAGCATACAGGTTAGGGGCAGACAAGAATAAAGTCGTGTCTATTTGAAATAATCACAAGGAAGAAGATGAGGAGCTTGGGGTTCGCTCTGGCGGAAATTTTTGCGCCGTCAGGACGGGGTCCGGATGGCTACGCCGTCGTAGAGCGTCCGGCCGAGGGCGAAGGCGGAGGTCGCGAAGAGGGCGGTCTTGTATCCTCCGACGTCCGCTCCGTCCGGGGCGGCGAGGAGCCGCTCGATCTCGCCCGGCTTCTCGAGCGCGGCGATCAGGGCCGCGTCCTGGGATAGGACCACGAACCGCCGGGTCTCATCGGCCAGGATGCGGAAGGGGACGACGGCCGGGGAGATCCGGGCCTTCTCGCCTTCGGCCGTGGCCGGCGCGGCCGCCTGCCGGGCCTCGAGCTTGATCATCCGGGCTTTGGCGTCCGGCACGGCCTCGTCGATCGCCAGGGCGACCCAGTCCAGGAGCTTGTGGCGGACGGCCTGGATGTCCTCGATCCCGGTGAAGGCCCCGATGTCCCCCGTCTTTTTCATGGCTTTGGCCAGGCCCGAGACCTCCTTGAAATAGAGCGGCCGCCGCGAATCGGGGACGTAATACATGATCAGGAGGTGGACCTTCCGCCCGTCGGGCGCGCCGTAGTCGATTCCCGCGGGCGACCAGCCCACCGCGCAGAGCAGCTCGCCCTCACGGCCGGTCCGGACGTGGGGAATCGCGACCCCATAGCCGATGGCCGTGTTGGCCTGGGCTTCCCGCTCCTTGACGTCCTTGACGATGTCCATCCGGCCGCCGATGTCGGGGATGGCTTCGATCAGGAGGGCCAGGAACTCCAGGGCCTTGTCCTTGTCCGTGTCCGACAGCTCGACCAGGCGGCCTTCCTGAAGGGCGTCCAGCAGGCTTTTCATGAGGCGTCTCCGAATTTGGCGTTGAACCAGCGCTTGACGCCGTGGGTCAAGACGGCGTAGGCCAGGAGGAACCCGGCGATCCAGGCCCAGTAGATCGGGGGCAGGGGGACGAAGCCCAGGAACGGGGCGACGGGCGAGTAGGGCAGGATGACGGCCGCGGCCATGATCGACAGGGTGGTCAGGGTCATGACGCCGCTGGCCCGGCTCTGGATGAAGGGAATCTTGTTCGTCCGGATGATGTGGACGATGAGCGTCTGGGTCAGGAGCGACTCGACGAACCAGCCGGTGTGGAACAGCTGCTCGTAGTGGGCGCTCATGGCCGCCGGGATTCCAGGCTTGCCGAACAGGGCGCACTTGAAGAAATAGAGCATCAGGAAGAACGTGGCGTAATCGAAGATCGAGCTCATCGGCCCGATGAAGATCATGAATTTCTTGATGAACCCGACGTCCCAGCGGCGCGGCCGGCGCAGGAACTCGGGGTCGACGTTGTCCGTCGGGATCCCGGTCTGGGAGATGTCGTAGAGGAGATTATTCGTCAGGACCTGGATCGGAGCCATGGGCAGGAAGGGCAGGAAGTAGCTCCCCCCGACCACGCTGAACATGTTCCCGAAGTTCGAGCTGGCCCCCATCTTGATGTATTTGATAATGTTGGCGAAGACCTTCCGCCCCTCGAGGATGCCGTCCTCGAGGACGAGGAGACTTTTTTCGAGGAGGATGATGTCCGCGGATTCCTTGGCCACGTCCACGGCCGTGTCCACGGAGATCCCGACGTCGGCGGCCTTGAGGGCCGGGGCGTCGTTGATGCCGTCGCCCAGGAAGCCCACGACGTGACCCCGGTCCCTTAGGCGGCGGATGATCGCCTCCTTCTGCATGGGGCTGAGGTGGGCGAAGACGTCCGCCTCCTCGATCGTCCGGTCGAAGTCCGGATCGTCCAGGGCGGCCAGCTCCCGGCCGGTCACCAGGCGGTTGACCTCCAATCCCACGTCCCGGCAGATCTTGCGGGTCACGAGATCGTTGTCCCCCGTAAGGATCTTGACCCTGACGCCGGAGGCATGAAGAGCCTCGATGGCCCGGGCGGCCGAGTCCTTGGGCGGGTCGAGGAAGGCCAGATAGCCGAGAAGGACCAGGCCGCTCTCGTCGGCTGCGGAGAAGACTTCCTTGTCGTTCGGGAACTCCCGATAGGCGACGGCGATCACCCGGTAACCCTGGGCGCTGAGGTCTCGGTACTCTTCCATCAGGTCGGCCTTGATGATGTCGATCAGGGGGAAGATGTCGTCGTCGATCTGGTATCGGTCGCAGGCGGCGTAGACCTCCTCCACGGCGCCCTTGCAGATCAGGACGTGGGTGCCCTCGTAGTCGATGACGACCGACATCCGCTTCCGGTTGAAATCGAAGGGGATCTCGTCCACCTTGCGGGCGGCCTTTTCGACGTCGAGCTCCTCGTGAGCGAGGACCGCGTTGTCGAGGAGGTTGCGGAGGCCCGTCTGGTAGTAGCTGTTGAGGTAGGCGTAGCGGAGGACGTCCTCGCTGTCGCGGTTCGTGACGTCGACGTATTTTTCGAGGATCACCCGGTCTTGGGTCAGGGTCCCGGTCTTGTCGGTGCACAGAATGTCGATCGCTCCGAAGTTCTGGATGGACTTCAGCTTTTTGACGATCACTTTCTTGCGGGACATGGCGATCGCGCCTTTGGACAGGCAGACGGTGATGATCATCGGCAACATCTCGGGCGTCAGCCCGACCGCGACCGCCAGGCCGAAGAGGAGCGCCGCGAGCCAGTCGTGCTTGGTCAGCCCGACGATCAAGAAGGTGGCCGTGACCATGACGGCCATGAAGCGCATCATGAGCCAGACGAAGGAGCGGATGCCCCGGTCGAAGCTCGTGTCCTCCTTGCGCGCCGTGAGGTGGACGGAGATCTCGCCCAGGAACGTGTCCAGCCCGGTGTTGACCACCAGCGCCCGGCCTGCGCCGCTGACGACCGTGCTTCCTTGGAACACGGCGTTGGGCAGCTCGAGGGGATCTATCCCGGCCCGGGCCGAAGCGGGTGCTTCCGGGACCGGCTCCGAGGGCGGTTGCGCGGGAGGCGAAGCCGATATTTTTTCGATCGGCATGGATTCGCCCGTGAGCGCGGCCTGGCTGATGAACAGGTCCTTCGCTTGGAGGATCCGGGCGTCGGCGGGGATGATCGAGCCCGCGGCCAGGACGACGATGTCTCCCGGGACGATCTCGGCCAGCGGGATCTCGCATTCCTTCCCCTCGCGGAGGACGACGGCCGCCGCCCGGACAAGGCGCTGCAGCTCCTCGGCCGCCCGGCTCGAGCGCCGCTCCTGGACATAGGACAGCAGGACGCTGAGAAGGATCATCCCCCCGACCACGATCGCGGACTTCAGGTCGCCCATGGCGAACGAGATCGCGCAGATGATCAGGAGTTGGATGACCAGCGGGTTGACCAGGCGCTCAAGGATGTCGGTCAGGAGACCGTGCCGCTTCGGCCGGGCCAGGGTGTTCCGGCCGTGTTCCTTGAGGCGTGATTCGACCTCGCCGGAGGTGAGGCCTGCCGTCCGGCTTCCCATCTGGAGGAGGGCTTTGCCTTCTGCGGCAGAGCAGATGTCCCGGAGCCGGAGGGCGGCCTCCTCGTTCTTGAGGGGCATGGCCTTGCCCGCCCGCGCCCGGGCCGGCTTCAGCTTGTCGTTGAGTTTTTCAAATGGAGACACAATACCTATTTCCTTATTTCCGGACGACACGCAATATTATAGGTAACCTTTCGATTCTATCGCAAATAGGGAAATAGGTATTGTGTCTCCAAATTGGCCCTACTTTGCGTCCGCCCAGGTCTTGCCCCAGCCGAGGTGGACTTTGAGCGGCACCTTGAAGTCGCAGACGTTCTCCATCTTTTCCCGGACGAGCTTCTCGGCCGCCTTCCGTTCTCCCTCGGGGACCTCGAAGACGAGCTCGTCGTGGACCTGGAGGATCATCCGCGTCTTCAGGTCCTTCTTCCGGAGCTCGCGCCAGACGTCGATCATCGCCTTTTTCATCAGGTCGGCCGCGGTGCCCTGGATGGGCGTGTTGAGGGCCATCCGGCGGCCCGCCTGCTGGGCGATCTTATCCGTCTGGCGGAGCTCCGGGACGGGGCGCTTGCGGCCGAAGAGCGTCTCGGAATACCCCGTCCGGGCGGCGTCCTCGACGATCCGGTCCAAGAACTCCTTGATCTTGGGATACCGGGCATAATACGTGTTGATGAAGGCCTGCGCCTCAGCGTTCGAGGTCTGGATCTCCTTGGCCAGGGAAAAGGCCGACGTGCCGTAGATGATGCTGAAGTTGATGACCTTGGCCCGCCGCCGCTGCTCGTCCTTGAAGAGGGCCGAGTCCTCGCCGAAGACGCGCCGGGCGGTTTCCTCGTGGACGTCCCTGTCCCCGGAGAACGTCTCGATCAGGGCCGGGTCCCCCGACATATGGGCCAGGACCCTGAGCTCGATCTGAGAGTAGTCCGCCCCGAGGAAAACGCAGCCTTTTTCCGGGACGAACGCCTGGCGGATCCGCCGCCCCGTCTCCTCCCGGGCGGGGATGTTCTGAAGGTTCGGGTCCGAGCTCGACAGCCGGCCCGTGGAAGCCACGGCCTGGTTGTAGGACGTGTGGATGCGGCCGGTCTCGGGATCGATCAGCCCGAACAGGGCGTCGGCGTAGGTGGATTTGAGCTTCGTCGTCTTCCGGAACTCGAGGACGAGGTTGACCACGGGATGGAGGGGGGCCAGCTCCTCGAGCACGTCCACGGCGGTCGAAAAACCCTTGGTTGCCCGGGTCTTCCGCGAGACGGGCAGCTGGAGCTTGTGGAACAGGACGTCGCCGAGCTGCTGGGGCGAATTGATGTTGAATTCCTTCCCGGCCGCCTCGTAGATCTTCTTCTCAAGGCGCCGGAGGCCCGCTTCGAGCTCGGCGGAGAGGCTTCGGAGGGCGTCACCATCAACCTTGACCCCGATCATCTCCATGTCGGCCAGGATCTCGATCAGCGGCTGCTCGATCTTCCGGTAGAGCGGGCCGAGCTTCTCGGCTTCCACGCGCGGCCAGAGGATGCGGCTGATCTCGAGGGCGTAGTCCGCGTCCTGGGCGGCGTAGGGCGTCACCTTGTCGATGGGGGCCTGGTTCATCTTGATTTCGGCCTTGCCCCGGCCCACGACCTCGTTGTATGCGATTGCGGGCAGGCGAAGATAAGCCGTCGCCAGCTTGTCCAGGTTGTGCTGGCCCCAGTTCGGCTCGACCAGGTACGACAGGATCATGGTGTCGAGGTCGATGCCCCGGAGGCCGATCCCCTCGCGGGCCATGACGATCGCGTCGTACTTGATGTTCTGGCCGATCTTCCGGACGTCCGGGTCCTCGAGCATGCCGCGCAGGATGTCGAGCGCCTGTTCGACCGGGATCTGGGGCGGCGCGCCCAGGTAGTCGTGGCGGAGGGGGAGGTAGAAGGCCTCGCCCGGCTCGAGGGCGAACGACATGCCGACGAGGCGGGCCCGGGTGGGAAAGATGTCGGTCGTCTCGGTGTCGACCGACACTACCCCCGCCTTCCGGATCCGGGTGACAAGAGCCCGGAGATCCGCTTCCTCGAAAATCGCCTTGTAAGCCCGTTCGGCGGCGGCCGGAGCCTTCCGGAATTCATTCAGGAGCGAGGTGAACTCGAGCTCCTCGAACAGCCGGGCCGCCGCATCGCGGTCGGGCTCGCCCAGGACGAACCGGTCGGGATCGAAGTCCACGTCCAGGCCGGTCTCGAGGGCCACGAGCTTCCGGCTCATCTCGAGCTTGTCCAGGTTGTGGACGAGCTTATCCCGGACTTTGGGGTTCCGGATTTTCCCCGGGTCTTCGAGCAGGCGGTCGAGCGAGCCGAATTCCTCGATCAGGGATTTGGCCGTCTTCTCCCCGATGCCGGGCACGCCGGGGACGTTGTCCGAGGGGTCGCCCATGAGAGCGAGGATGTCGGCGACCTGGGTGGGGCGGCCGCCGAAGAACTCGCGGACCTTGTCCTCGTCGAGGAGGACGTCCTTGGCCGGGTTGTAGACAAATGTAACCTTGTCCACGAGCTGGAGCAGGTCTTTGTCCGTCGTGACGATGACGGTCGTGAAGCCCTTGGCCTCCGCCTTCCGGGCCAAGGCCCCGAGAACGTCGTCGGCCTCGTATCCGGGGTGAACGAACACGGGGATGCGGAGGGTTTCGATGACCTCCTTGAGCTTGGGAACCTGAACCACCAGGTCCTCGGGCATGGGCTTGCGATGGGCCTTGTAGTCCTCGTAGACGTCGTGACGGAACTTGCGGCCCGGCGCGTCGAAGACGATCCCGAGCCAGCCGGGCTTGTCCTTGTCGATGATCTTCCGGAGCGTGGTCAGGAAGCCGTAGATGGCGTTTGTCGGGAACCCCTTCGACGTCGCAAGCTGCCGGAGGGCGTAGTAGGACCGGTAGAGGAGGGAATTTCCATCGATGAGATAAACTTTTTTCTCGCTCATGCTCCTCCCCGGGGCTGCGAGCTTGTCCGGCCGCCCGCTTTCAACGTCCGTCCGCGCCGGACGACGTCGCCGCCCATGGCGGCCATTATCCGCCCTTTCGGCGCTTGGAATCAACCGCGGCTCGGGTATAACGGTCAGCGGCTCTGGGGGGCTCGGGGGAGGGGGTTCGCTCCCTGGAGGTTTTTAACGCTGTCGCGGGTCCTGTCGGCGGCCAGCCTTACGCAGGGCAACCCCGGTCCGCAGGCTCGGGGGGAGAGGGCCGTCGGCACGCCGGTTTCCCCGGCGCGGAAACCGGCTCGGGGTTACGGCTCGCCGCCAGCGCCGCTGCGCGTCGCTGGTCCATGCCGGCTCGCCTCCACACCGGCCGAC
>PLMN01000028.1:771-189267 GCA_003141555.1 Candidatus Aminicenantota bacterium | reverse complement strand
GACGGCCCTCTCCCCCCGAGCCGTCCCTTTACTTTGCCAGCCTCTTCCTTATATTATGGAATGGCTTGTTTGGAGTGCACATGATCAGATCCACGACCGTTATTTGCGTTCGCCACAAGGGCCGGATCGCCATCGCCGGCGACGGCCAGGTCAGCCAGGGGGAGACCATCCTCAAGCAGACGGCCAAAAAAGTCCGGCGCCTCTATAAGGGCCAGGTCCTGGCGGGATTCGCCGGGGCCACGTCCGACGCGTTCGCCCTGTTCGCCCGGTTCGAGGGCCGCCTCGAGGAATACAAGGGCAATCTGTCCCGGGCGGCCATCGAGCTGGCCAAGGACTGGCGGTTGGACAAGGCCCTGCGCCAGCTCCAGGCCCTGATGGTGGTGGCCGACAAGGAGAGCAGCTTCCTGATTTCGGGCACGGGCGACGTAGTCGAGCCCGATGACGGGATCCTGGCCATCGGGTCGGGCGGCCCGTATGCCCTGGCCGCGGCCCGGGCGCTCATCGCCCATACCGACCTCGGGGCGAAAGAGATCGCCCTCGAGGCCCTCAAGATCGCCGCCGGCATCTGCGTCTATACCAACGACCAGGTCACGGTGGAGGAGCTGTAGATGCCGATTTCCCTGCCCAAGAGCTTCGATAACGCCGAGGACCGTCTCAGGGACCGAGACACCGAGCTGACGCCCCAGGAGATCGTGGCCGAGCTCGACAAGTACATCATCGGCCAGAACGCCGCCAAGAAGGCNNCCCAAGAACATCCTCATGATCGGCCCGACCGGCGTGGGCAAGACCGAGATTTCGCGCCGGCTGGCCAAGCTCACTTCGTCGCCCTTCCTCAAGATCGAGGCGAGCAAGTTCACCGAAGTGGGCTATGTCGGACGCGACGTCGAGTCCATCGTCCGCGACCTCGTCCGCATGGCGATCGACATGGTCCGCCAGGAAAAGATCGAGGAAGTCCGGGACAAGGCCGGGTCCAACGTCGAGGATCGGATTCTGGACCTGCTCCTGCCGCCCCCCCGGCGCCGCGACCCCGCCGCGCCCGAGGAGGAGATCCCGCCGTTCGAGGAGACGCGCGAGAAATTCCGCAAGCAGCTGCGCGACGGCCTTCTCGAGGACCGGCTGGTCGAGATCGACGTCCGGGAGAGGACATCCGCGCCGTTCGAGGTCCTGTCCGGGAGCGGGATGGAGGACCTCGGCATCCAGATCTCGGAGCTCATGCCCGGTCTTATGGGCGGGAAGACGAAGAAGCGGAAGGTGAAGATCCACGAGGCCCGCGAGTACCTGCTGGCCGAAGAGCAGCAGCGCCTAATCGACATGGACCAGGTTGCGCGCCTCGCCATCGAGCGGGTCGAGCACTCGGGCATCGTCTTCCTCGACGAGCTCGACAAGATCGCCGGCCGCGAGGCTGGCCACGGTCCCGAAGTCAGCCGCGAGGGCGTCCAGCGCGACCTGTTGCCGATCGTCGAAGGCACGACGGTCAACACCCGCTATGGCCTGGTCAAGACCGACCACGTCCTCTTCATCGGGGCCGGCGCCTTTAACGTGGCCAAGCCCTCGGACCTGATCCCCGAGCTCCAAGGCCGGTTCCCCATCCGGGTGGAGCTGACCTCCCTCGTCAAGGAGGATTTCGTCCGGATCCTGACCGAGCCCGAGAACGCCCTGCTCAAACAGACCACGGCCCTGCTCGCCACCGAAGACGTCCGGATCGAGTTCGCGGCCGACGCGATCGACGAGATCGCCCAGGTGGCCGAGGACGTCAACCGCGAGGCGGAGGACATCGGGGCCCGGCGGCTCCACACCATCCTGGAAAAGGTGATGGAAGAGATCTCGTTCCGGGCGCCGAACATCAAGCCGAAGCACTTCGTCATCGACCGGGCGTATGTCCGGGCCCAATTGAAGGAGATCCTGGTCAACCAGGACCTGAGGCGCTTCATCCTTTGATGGCCAAGACGCGTTTCGCCGCGGCCGCTGTCGCCTGCCTCCTGATGGCTCCGGCCTGCGGGAAGAAAGGCGGGATCCTGGCCCCCTTGACCCTGGTCCCCCAGGTCGTCGAATCGTTGACGGCCGTACAGCGCGGCGGCCTCATCATCCTGACCTGGGCGAATCCCGGGGCCTATATCGACGGCCGCGCCCTCAAAGGCATCTCCGAGATCGAGATTTGGCTCGAGGAGAAGATGGATCCGCCGCCGGCTCCGGCTAAAGCTAAACCCTCCGTGCCCGCGAAAACGGGGTCATCCGCGACAACCGGGTTGGTCGCCCCGACGAGCGCGCCCGCGCCGTCTGCGCCGCCCGGGCCGTTTGAAACGCGGGCGAAGCGCGTCGCGGTCCTCACCGGCGCGCTCAAGACGTCGGCGAAACCCGCGGCGAATAAGACGGCGGCCCGCGGGCAGAAGCCGGCGGCTTCCGCGCCCGCGGCGAAAGCCGCCCCGCCGAATGCGCTTTACGTCTATGCCGTGAATCCGAAAGCCTGGACGGGTCGGGCGTTCGTCTTCGCCCTCCGCGTGCGCGACGCGGCCAAAGGCCGTCTCTCCGATTTTTCGCCCGAAGTGAGCATTCGGCCCAAAGCACTGGCCGTGCCTCCGGGCCGCGTGCGCGCGATCGTGTTCGCGGACCGCGTCGAAATCCGCTGGGATTTGCCCCCTGCGAATTTCGACGGCTCGGTCCCGCCCCTCGTCAAGGGCTTCAACGTCTACCGTGCCGACGCCGAAGGCGCCCCGAGCCGGATCAATCCCGTCCCCGTAGCCGGCGCCGTCTTCGCCGACCGCAATGCGGTTTTTGGCCAAACAGCCAGGTATTTTGTCCGGACGGCGGGCGCGGCCGCTGCGCCTTTCCTTGAAAGCGAGGACTCCGAGACGGTCGAGGTGACGCCCAAGGACATCTTCCCTCCGGCCGTCCCGTCCGGCTTGTCCACCGCCAAGGGGCCGGACTTCATCAGCCTCGTCTGGGATCCCGTGGCCGATCCCGATGCCGCCGGCTATCACGTCTGGCGCCGGGAGAAAGGCAAGGCCGAGTTCTCGCGGCTGACGACCTCGCCCGTCCCCGAGCCGACATATACGGACAAGTCCGTTGAAAAGAACGTAACATATGAATATGCTATTACTTCCGTGGATACGTCAGGCAACGAGAGTCCCAAATCGGCCATTGTCGAGGAGACGATCAAGACGTTGACGCCATGAAAATCTACCGGTTCGAGCACGGGGGAGCGGTCCGCTGGGGCGTCCTGGGCGATGACGCGCTTCTCCCCCTGGCGGGCTCGATCTTCGAGGACCCCGCCCCGGAGGGCGATCCCATCCCCATCGGAGAGGTTCGTCTGCTGGCGCCCGTCCAGCCGTCCAAGATCGTGGCCGTCGGCCGCAACTACGAGGATCACGCCGCCGAGATGGGCAACCCGCTGCCGGCCGAGCCGATGCTCTTCCTCAAGGCCCCGACGGCCGTCATCGGCCCGCGCGAGGCGATCATCTATCCCGCGGTTTCCTCGCGCGTCGATTACGAGGGCGAGCTGGCCGTCGTCATTCGAAAGACCGCACACGGCCTGTCCGAGGCGGCGGATGCGGCCGATTACATCCTGGGCTACACCTGCCTCAACGACGTCACCGCCCGCGACCTCCAGGAGAAGGACCAATTCACCCGGGCCAAATCGTTCGACACGTTCGCCCCGTTGGGGCCGTGCATCGCCACGGACCTCGATCCCGCGTCGCTCGAGATCAAGACCTTCCTCAACGGCAAGCTGCGCCAGTCGTCCAATACCCGGCATCTGATTTTCTCCGTCCCGTTCCTCGTGCGCTTTATCTCCCGGATCATGACCCTCCTCCCGGGCGATGTCATTACCACGGGCACGCCGGCCGGGGTGGGGCCGATGCAGCCGGGCGACCGGGTCGACATCCAGATCGAGGGAATCGGGACGCTCTCGAACGAAGTGAGGACGGCCGGATGAGTCGAATTCCATGAGGACGTTCCCCGCGCCGCGTCGCGGGCGGGAGAGCAGGGAGGACCGATGAAATTCTTTCTCGATACCGCGAACCTGAACGAGATCCGCGACGTCGCGAGCTGGGGGATCCTGGACGGGGTCACAACCAACCCCTCGCTGATGGCCCGCGAGAACATGCCCTTCGCCGATCTGGTCAAGGCCATCGGCGAGATCGTGTCCGGACCGATCAGCGTCGAATGCGTCTCGGAGCGCGCACCCGACATCATCGCCGAAGGCCGGGCGCTGGCCAAGGCGGGGCCGAACATCGCGGTCAAGATCCCGATCACGATCGAGGGCCTCAAGGCGACCAAGGTCCTGTCGGGCGAGGGGATCATGGTCAATACCACCCTGATCTTCTCCTCTCCCCAGGCGCTGCTCGCGGCCAAGGCTGGGGCGAAGTTCGTCAGCCCATTCATCGGCCGCCTCGACGATGTCGGCCAGGACGGGATGGAGCTCATCGAGGAGATCGTGGGCATGTTCGAGAATTACGCGTTCCCGACCGAGGTCATCGTGGCCAGCATCCGCCATCCCCGCCACGTGGTCGAGGCGGCGCTCATCGGGGCCGATATCTGCACGATCCCCTATGCGGTGATGGAGAAACTCGTCAAGCACCCCCTGACCGACCTCGGCATCGAGCGGTTTTTGAAGGACTGGGGGAAGGTCAAGAAGTAGGAGACGGAGGCCGAGGAGGCAGCGCACCATGACCCGGACCCGGCGGCGACCCTTCATCGTCTCCGCCATCATCCTGGCGGCGCTCGCCGCGGCCGGCCTCGGGATCAAGGGCTTCGTCGTCGCCCGCATCCGATCCGCGATCGAAGCCACGTTCCACTTCGACGCGATCAAAGTGATCGCGTTCCCGCCCGCCCTCGTGATCGATGGCGTCCGGTCGGTTTCGACCTCGCCCTCGATCATCGCCCGGCGGGTGGAGATCCAGGTCCCGTTCTCGGCCCTCTTTCGCCGGGAGAAGGCCTTCCGGGTCTTCATCGACGGGCCCGTGGTGAGGTTCCGCGACGCGGCGCCCGCGGCGGCTCCGGTCGACGCCGCGGCCGCGGCGAAGGCGCCGGGCGGGATGCCCTTTCCCGTGGCGATCGAGAGCGGGGTCATCCGGGACGGCGAGATTCAATACACGGGACGGATGGGGACGCTATCGGTCCGCAAGATCAAGGCCGCGTTCCGCCAGGACAAGGATTCCTTCAGCCTGCGGCTCGAAGCGGCCGAGAGCTCCTTCCTGCCCCGCTCGATCAAGGTCCCGCTCACGGGTCGGATCCGGGTGGCCCTCGAAGGGCGGGGAAGCAGGATCGAGTTCCGGCAAATAGACGTCCAGGGGAAGGGAATCCTCGTCCGGGCCCAGGGATCCCTCACCAATCCGGAGAATCCCGAAATCGACCTCCAGGCGCGGGTCCGCGCCCCGACGGCGGCCGTGGCCGGTTTTTTCAACCTGCCGTTTGTCTGGGGCGGACAAGCCATCGGTCGGGGGCGGGTGGAGCGGGGGGCGGGCCGGCTCGACGTCCGGGCCGATTTCGAGAGCGACGACTTCGTCCTGAATTCCTTCGCCCTGGGCCGGGCCGAGGGAACGGTCGTGGTCGGCCCGGGCGGCGGACGGGTCGACGTCGTCATCCATAAGGGCGCGTCCCCTGCGGAAACCGCGGCGATCAACTTCGGCGGCGGGAAGGTGAGCGGGACCGTCCAGGGCTTTCCCCTGGACCCGATCCTTCATTTTCTCAACGTCCCCTATCCCGTCCGTTCGCCGGCCTGGGGCGATTTCACCTTCGAAAACAAGAAGCTCCGGGCTCACGCCGAATTCCGGGACGAGCTCGCCCCGCCGTCCGCCGGCCGGTATTCGTTCCGAGGCCCGGTCGACGTGACCTGGGACGGCGCCGCCGCAGCCGTCGCCGTGACGTCGAAGCGGCTGGAGGCGTCGTTCGGCGTCGTGGAGGCCGAGGCCGCGCTCGACCTCGGCCGCTCGGTCAAGGTCGGGATCAAGGGCGAGGTGAGCGACGTCCGGCAGGCGCGGGAATTCACTTCGCTCCTTCTCAAGGAGCCGTTGACCTTTCCCGAAATCCGCGGCCGCGGGCAGGCCGAGGTCAAGATTCTCGGCCGCTTCTCCTCGCCCGAGGTCAAGATCGATTTCGCCGTGGCCCCGGGCGGCTTCGACCGCTTCGACGCCGCGTCCGCCAGCGGCTCGGTCGAAGTGGCGAAGGGAGAGGTGACGGGGATCGTCAAGATCGAGGACCCCGAGATGCGGGGCGAAGTCCGCCTCTCCGCCGGGCCGAACGGGTCGACGGTCCGGATTCGGGCCGACGAGGCGAGCCTCGAGCGCGTCCTCCCGCCGCTCAAGATTCCGGTCCCGCTCCAAGGCCGGGCGGCCGGGGAGTTCACCATCTTCATCAAGGGGAAGGCGGTCCAGGTCGCGGGCAGCTTCACGAGCGAGAGCGCCGCGCTCGCGGGGCAAGCCCTGACCGGGGTGCGGGGGATGATGACGTGGTCCGATGCGGCCGGCGTCCTCGCGTTCCCCGATTTCCAAGCGATGGCCTATGGGGGCCGGGTCCGCGGCGCGGGCTCGATCGGCTTCAAGAGCCGGGAATTCGACCTTGATCTGACCGCGGAAGGGCTCGACCTGTCGGCTCTCGTCCCGTCGGCCGGGGGGCAAATCGATTTTACCTTGAAGGGGAAAGGCTCGCTCGACAAGGACGCGGCGTCCGGGCCGTTCTCGGCGCGCCATTTGAAATACGCTTGGGTCGAGGAGGCCGCCGCCGCGGGGAACGTCGTCCTGACCTATCGGAACGACCGGCTCGACGTCCGGCTCGACGGTGCGCTCGATCCCGGCCGCAACGAATTCCATGCGACCTTCGACTACTCATTGCCCGATCGGTCCTTTCAAGTCGGGCTCAAGGGCAAGATCCTCAATCCCGACCTCCTCGTTCCGTGGAAGGGCGTCCAGGGGGAGCTGAACTATCTCCTCGACATCAAGGGCGGGGCCGCCTCCGACATCAACGGCGTCATTGATTTTAAGGGGGCCGTTTTCCCCATCCCGAATTTCGCCCACGCCCTCAACGACTTCAGCGGCCTCATCCGCATCCAGAACGACAAAGCCTCGATCCGGTCGTTCCAGGCCAAGCTTGGGGGCGGCGATGTGACCGGCTCGGGCGAGATCAAATTCGGGCCGGGCGGCCTGACACTCTTCGACATCCGGGCGGAGGGGCGCAACCTGCTCCTCTCTCCGATCGCCAGGACGCGGGCCCTGGTCGACGGCTCCCTGAGGCTCCTCAAGGACGAGACCCGCTTCACGCTCACGGGCGACCTGCTCGTGAAGAACCTGTCCTGGAGGCGCGAGCTCTCGGACGCGCTGTCGTTCTCTTCCGGCCCGTTGCCCGCGGCCGGGAAGGGGAAAGGATTCTTCGACGACCTGACGCTCGACGTTCGGGTCCGGGCGGACGGCAACGCGACCCTCGAGAATGCCCTCGGCTGGATTCAGGGCCGGTTCGACCTGACCGTCACCGGAGGAATCAAGGCGCCCGTCATCCTCGGCGACATCGAGGGGCTTCGGGGCGACGTCACGTTCCAGGACCGGAAGTTCCGCGTGCTCCGGGCGCGGCTGAGCTTCTTCAACCCGACGGCGATCGAACCCTATCTCGACTTCCAGGGCGAGACCTACCTCAAAGACTATCGGGTCACGTTCTCCCTGAGCGGCCTGGTGGACCGCCTCCGGCCGGAGTTCACCTCGTCTCCGCCGCTCCCTCCCGAGGATGTCCTGGCCCTGCTTGCCCTCGGGGAGTCCTTCAAGCGGACCTACTCCTACGACACGAGCTCACAGATGGGCACGGGCTCGCTCATCTCAGCCCAGCTCGTCGAGGACGCCACGAAGCGGGCCGAGCGGCTCTTCAGCCTCGATCAGTTCCGGATCGACCCCTTCGTCCTCGGCGCCTCGACCGAGATGACCGCCCGCCTGACGGTGGGCAAGAATATCTCGCGCAACATCATGCTCCTGTACTCGACCAACCTGACCTCGCAGCGCGAGGAGATCGTCCGGCTGGAATGGGAGTTCAGCGACATCTTCTCGCTCGTCGGCATGCGAAATGAGCTGGGGCGGATCAGCTTCGATGCGAAAATCCGGATGCGCTTCTAAGGCCGGTTTCCTCGCCTTCCTGCTGGCGGGCGCGGGAGCCGTCTTCCTCCCCGCGCCCGCGGCGGCGCGCGCCGATGCCGGGCCGGCGATCATCTCGTCCGTCCAGGTCCGGGTTGACGGCGAACCCGCGGGGCCCGACCTCGTAAATCTGGTCACGATCGTCCCGGGCGAGTCCTATTCGGTCATGGCGGCCGACGCGGCCGCCAAGCGCCTGTTCCAGTCCGGCCTGTTCTCGGATATCCAGGTCCTGAAAGAGGGCGAGGCCGACGTCCGCCTGACCTTCCTCCTGACTCGCAAGCTCCGGGTCCGGAAGATCATGGTTTCCGCCGAGAAGGGTATCGCCGCGAAAAAGATAAAGGACGAGCTGTACGCCCTTCGCCCCGACGGTGAATACACGGCCGACAGGGTCCGCCGGGCCGTCGCGGAGCTGGACGCCGCCCTCAAGAAAGACGGCCTCTACAGGGCCTCGATCGAGCCCCGGAGCCTCCGGGTCAAGGGATCGCCTCTGATGGACGTCGAGTTCGCGATCGCATCCGGGACCCGCTACACGGTCGCCGGGCTCGAAATCTCGGGTGAGCCCGGTCTGCCGGCGGCCGATCTCAAGAAGCGCATGGAGACCCGTCCCGGGCGGACCTACGTCCCGTCGGTGCTCGAGGCGGACATCGGCCGGCTCAAGGAATACTACGGCGGAGCGGGCTATCCCCGAGCCGAGATCGTCCTCGAGCGCGAAGCGTTCGACGACCGGGCCTCGACCGTCGCCCTGGCCGTCCATGTCGCTCCGCGGGAGCGCTTCCGGTTCGTGATCCGCGGGGCGAAGGTCCCCGAAGACATCCTCCGCCCGATCTGGGAGGAGCGCATCTTCGAGGACTGGGGCCTCGCCCAGTCCGAGGCGCGGGTCCTGACCTATCTCCGCGGCCAGGGCTACATCTTCGCCACGGCCAAGTCCTCCATCGAGCGCGCCGCCGGCGAGATCCGGATCGTCCACGAGGTGAACCGCGGCCGGGCCTACAAGATCTACGACGCGCTGTTTGAAGGGCTCCGCTATTTCACCCCGGACGCCCTCAAGCGGGAGCTGGGCTTCGAGCGGGCGACGTCTCTCTTCGGGGGCCTTGACGGGGCGAAGCTCTTCGAGATGCCGGGCCAGATCGCCCGGGTTTACGAGACCGCGGGCTTTCTTTCCACGCGCGTGGATCTGAGCTTCCGGCAGATCGGGCCGGACATGACCGCGATCTTCACCGTGGACGAGGGGCCGCAACAGACCGTTGCCCGGCTGACGATCGCCGGCGCTGCGCTGTTCGATGACGCGACGCTCAAGGGCCAGATCGCGAGCAAGGCCGGCGGGCCGTTTTATCAGCCCAATATCCGGAAAGACATCGACCGGCTGGAGTCCTTCTACCTCAACCAGGGGGTCCGGGGAACGGGGGTCACGGCGGCCGCGTCGCCGGCCGGCGAGCGCCTGTTCGACGTCGACTTCACGGTCGCCGAGGGCCGCCGGGTGAAGATCGTCCGGATCGTGGTCACCGGCGGGGCCGTCACCCGCCGGGGGACGATCGACCGCGAGCTCAAGGTCGCGGAAGGGGACTGGGCCCGGTCCGACCGCATCCTCGAGTCGAAGCGCGGCCTCGAGAAGCTCGGCGTGTTCGCCGAGGTCAAGATCGAGGAGATCCCGGTGACGGCCGAGACCGAGAACCTGGTCATCAACCTCCGCGAAGGCGAGCGGTATTATGTCGGCGCGGGGGTGGGGCTGGAGACCAAGACCGAACCGCAGAGCTTCGCCCTTTGGGACAACGCCATCGGGCCGCGGGGTACGGCCGAGTTCATCATGGGCAACGTCCTCGGCCGGGCCGCCCAGCTCAGCCTCGTCAGCCAGTTCAGCCTCCAGGAGAAGAGGGCCGTCGCCTCCTGGGAGAACCGGTACCTGTTCGGGATGCCCCTCCAGACGACCTTCAACGCCTGGCTCGAGCGCGAGGCGCTCGTGAGCTACGGCTACGACCAGCGCGGCGTCAGCCTCAGCGGGGTCAAGGCGCTCGGCGGCGACTGGGTGGCGCTCACGACCCTGCGCTGGACGAGTACGACGCTTTACTTCCTCGACGTGGCCGAGAACGAGGTCGACCGCCAGCAATACCCCTTCTCCGTAACCTCGATCTCCGGGAGCCTCATCCAGGACCGGCGCGACGATTCGTTCAACCCCGGGCGGGGGACGTTCTTCAGCGCCATGGCGGAATGGGCCTACCCGCTCTTTCAGGCCGAGTCCAACTTCCTGAAGCTGTTCGTGAAATACCAGCGCTATATGCCGGTCTTCCGGACCCTGACCTTCAGCCTGACGGGCCGCCTGGGCGCGGCCATGGGCGCCATCCCCATCCACGAGCGGTTCTTCGCCGGCGGAAGCAATACCTTCCGCGGCGAGCCGTTCGACCGACTGGGGCCCAAGGATTCCGTATCGGGGATGCCCGTAGGCGGGAAGGCCATGCTCCTTTTCAATTTCGAGCTCAGCTTCCCCCTGTTCGCCTCGGCGCCCGCGCTCACCGGCGCGGTGTTTTACGACAAGGGCAATGTCTTCTATAGCCGCAAGGAGGTCAGCCTCGCCCAGCTCGAGGACGCTTTCGGCGTGGGCGTGCGCTACCGGACGCCCCTCGGTCCCCTGCGGATCGATTTCGGCTGGAACGTCAGGCCTCCGACCGGGCGGAAGCAGCCGATCATCTTCCTCACCATCGGGAATGTGTTCTGACATGCGGAGACGAGTCCTAGGTGCGGCGGCGATCCTCCTCGGGGGGCTGGCTGCGTTCGGGCCGGCCGCCGGCCGGTCGGCGCCGCCCCAGAAGCCCGAGGTCGTCGATTGCCTCGCCGCGATCGTGAACGGCCGGCCGATCACCCTGGCCGACGTCCGGATCGCCGAGATCTTCGGCCTGGTCGACGCCGGCCCGTCGACCGTCCCCGAGGCGCGCCGGCGGGCCGTCCTCGATCGTCTCATCGATCGGAAAGTCGTGATCGATCTCGCCCGGGAGCGGACGCCGGTCGATCCGGAGAAGGTCGCCCAGGAGCTCGGCCGGCTGCTCACCCGGCTCGGCCGGGACGAGGCGAAAGCCCGGCTCGCGTCGTTCGGGCTGGAGGTCGAGGACCTTCGCCCATATATCGAAGAAGCCATCCTGAGCGAGACGATCGTGGCCGGCCGCTTCGTCCACGGCGCGGCCGTTTCGCTCCAGGAGATCGAGACGTATTACGCCGAGACGTTCGTCCCGGCCCAGGCGAAGCTCGGCCGGACGGCGCCGCCCCTGATCGACGTTCTGGATTCCCTGGAGGCGGAGATCAAGGCGGCCAAAGTCGAAAGCCAGGTCGCCCTCTGGATCAAGAATATTCGCCAGCAGGCCGAGATCGAGATCCGGCCGGACTGCCTGAACAAGTAATCCGCCGCCCCCGTCCGCGCCTCCGGCGGGCTTGAACTCGGACGGGGGCTTGTGGTAAATAGGCCTTTTTTTTCAGCGGAGAGACCAGATGACCAGAACAGCCTTCCTTTTTCCCGGGCAGGGATCCCAGGCCGTCGGCATGGGCCGGAGCTTTTATGACCATGCCGAGGCCGCCCGCGCCCTCTTCGCCCGGGCGGACGACGCCCTCGGCTATCCGATCTCAAAGCTCTGCTTCGAAGGGCCGGAAGACGAGCTCAAGCTCACCCGAAACACGCAGCCGGCCCTGCTCCTCGTGAGCACCGCGGCCTTCGTCCTCTTCGGGCGGGAGCCCGCGATCGCCGCCGGCCACAGCCTTGGGGAATACTCGGCCCTCGTCGCGGCCGGCTCGCTCCCCTTCGAGGACGCCCTGCGGCTTGTCCACAAGCGCGGCCTCTACATGCAGGAGGCCGTGCCCGTGGGCGAGGGGGCGATGGCCGCGGTTCTGGGCGTGTCTCACGACGGCCTGGTCGCGGCCCTGGCCAGGGTGACGTCCGGTGTCGTCCAGATCGCCAACTGGAACAGCCCGGAGCAGTTCGTCATCGCCGGCCACAAGGCGGCGGTCGAGGAGGTGCTGGCGATCGCCAAGCCGCCCCGATCGGTCATGCTCCCGGTGAGCGCCCCGTTCCATTCCGCCCTGATGATGCCCGCCGAGGACCGACTGGCCGTCGACCTCGACGCCACCGCGTTCAAGGATCCGGCCTTCCCGATCGTGACCAACGTCGACGCCCGGATCATCCGCACGGGGGCCGAGGCGCGCGACGCCCTGAAGCGCCAGGTCAGCCGGCCGGTGCTCTGGTCCCAATCCATGGAATCCTTGGCCGGCGAGTCGCTCGACGCCTTCGTCGAGCTCGGGTCGGGCAAGGTCTTGATCGGGCTCATGAAGAGGATCGGCAAGGGCTGGCCGAAGCCGTTCGCGACGGCGAACGTGGAGGACATGGAGTCCCTCGCCAGGGCGTCGGCCTCAATCGGCTGAGGGTTCTTTGAGGAGCTGCGGGCCGTACTTGATGAAGATCTCGCCCGCGGAATAGACCGCGGCCGCGAGGACCAGCCACAGGCCGATTTTCCCCGCGACGAACGCTTTGCCCATGACGCCGCGGCCCAGGATGAGCAGGCAGATGGTGACCGTCTCCAGGCCCATTTTGACCTTCCCGGGCCAGGACGCGGGAATGACCGTCCCCTTCGAGGCGGCGATGGCCCGGAAACCGGTCACCGCGATCTCGCGCCCGATGATGACCACCGCCATCCAGGCCGGCACATGGCCGGTCTCGACCAGGCAAACGAAGGCGGCCATCACCAGCAGCTTGTCGGCGATGGGGTCCAGGAGCTGGCCGAGGGTCGTGATCTTGTTCGTCCGCCGGGCCAGGACGCCGTCCACGGTATCGGTGAACGAGGCCACGAGGAAAATGCCGAGGGCGACGAACTCGTGATTCCTGAAGGCCGACATCTGGGCGATCATCAAGAAGGGGATCAGGGCGATCCTGAGCAACGTCAGCACGTTCGGCGCGTTCATCGTTCGGAGATTATCAAAGGGCGGGTAGGGTGTCAACTTGGGGGGCGATTCGTCAAATACGCGGGAATCGGCTAATTCGGCCAGAAGCGGATGAATTTATAGAAATGGTTGTCGATGAAGATGCTGAGAAACGAAAAGACGACAAGCCCCAGGGCCAGGATCCAGGGCAGGCGCTTCGCCCGCCGCCGGAAGAAGTCGAGAAATCCGGGCTTCATCCGGGAGAGGGCATAGACGCCGGCGAACGAGAGCAACAGGTAGGCGGGGAAGATATAGCGGTCCGCCTTCCGGTCCGAGAGCGAGATAAAGGCCATGACGGCCGCCGATCCCCCGAAAAGGAATTGGATCAAAGTGTCCTTGGCCAGGGCGAGCTTTTTCTTTCCATATTTGAAGAGCCCGTATAAGGCGAAATAGACCCAGGGCGCGGAAAACCACAGCGCCCGGCCGCCATACCACATGAGATTGTAGAGCTTCCGCAAGGGAGCGAATACGGCTTGGACGGTCCGGCCCCCCTGGAAGGCGATATAGACGGCCAAAAAGCTGGAATGGGTCACGCTCCGGTACCACCCTTCAAAAAGGGCGACGGTGGCCAGCATGAGGAGATGGGCGACGACGATCAGGGTGAAGGTCTTCCTGTTGCGCGAGAGGATCAGCCAGAAAAGGAAGGCCAGGATCGAGAGGATGATGGCGCTCAAGCCCTTGATGAAGACGGCGAAAACCAGGGCCGCTGCGAAGAGGGCCTTGTAGCGGAAGGCCCGAGAGCTGCGGGCCAGGCCGTAGAGGCCGGCCACGACGGCCAGATTCAACGGCTGCTCGTGATTGGCCCGGACGAGATACTGCATGAAAATCGGCGTCAGGACGAAGCCGAAGACCGCGGCCCAGCCCAGGGCGGCGTCCCCGTAGAGCGCGGCGAGCTTGAAGAGGAAATACAGGCCGAGGAGGATATAGATGAAATTCGCGCAGAGGGCGGCCCGGGAAGCCTTGACCCCGGCCCGGACGAGGAGGGCGGGCAGCCAGAACAGCCCCGGCGGATGATCCCGGAACAATCCCTGATTCCCCCCGTGCCCGTACCATTGGGGCGCGCACCACGTCGAGAGAGGCTCATAGGCCAGCTCCTGGGAAATGCGGCTGTAGCACGAAGAATCCGAATCATGATAGTCGAAGGGGAAAATGCTGACGATGACCCCATACGAAATCAGGGCCAGGGTGAAGATCAGAAGAAGGCGAACCGTTCCCCGATCCGCGGATGATCGCACGCTCATGATTCGGGGATAGGAATATCCTATTTCTCCCGGCTCTGTCAACGGCGGTGCGGGCCCCGAGCTAGAAGATCGGGAACGGCAGGATCTTGGCCAGCTGGGCTTTCCGGTTCTCGGCGTTCGTGATCAGGTAGAAATTCTCGGTTGCAAATAGCGGGGGAAAATGCTCCCGGACGTCCGGCGCCCATTTGGCGAAGTCGCTCTTTTTCAGGTAGCCGTAGCGCCCGCCCTGGTCCAGGGATCGGAGGAACTCCTCGTCCCCGTCCAGGGCTTGGATAGGCCGGTCGACGTAGAACGCGAAATCAGCTACCGTGGTCCAATAGTTGAGCCGGTAGACCGAGATCGGGTCCTTGTCCCCGACGAGAATGCGGATGTAGGGGGCCAGCTTCTTGATTTCGGTCTTGTCGGGAGCGTTGATCCGGCCGAAATAGACCGGGAAGAGCGACACGGCCAAGAGCAGGATCCCAAGCAGGGCCGCCGAAGCGATGACGAATTTCCGGAAGGTTGCGTCCTTCAGCCTGTCGCCCAGGGATACGCCGATGATCAGGGCGAACGCGGGGTAGAGGGGGGCCATATAGCGGAAGAACTTCTGGGACGCGACGCTGAAGAACAGGAGGAAGACCAGGCCCCAGAGCAGGAAGATCATCCCGAACGGCTGGTCTTTCCTCTTCTTCAGGGCGAGGGGGATCGAGAGGGCGAGGAAGGGCAGCCATGGCCAATATCGCTGGACCAGGGCGCCGACATACCAGAGATAGTCCTTTAGCCCGCCGGCGAAAAGGCCTTTTCGGGCCGCCGACGGGCCGGTGAGCACGCCCCAGATCTGACCGCCGAAGTAGGCTTGGACGAAATCGCCGAACCGGTCGGCGAGGACGAGAGGGACGATCCACAGGCCGAGGGCCAGGAGGAAGCCGCCGATGAGGTAGAGGAGGCGGAGACTGATGAAGAACTTGATGTCGCCCTTGAGGAGGAAATAAAGGCCGATGACGCCCAGGATGCCGAGCGCCGGCAGCCCCTTGGTGAGCGTCGCCAGTCCCGCGGCGGCGCCCGCCGGGAGGAAGAAGATTTTGCTCTTGCGGAGGGCCAGCAGGAAGAAGTAGACGGTGAGCGTCAGGAAGAAGGTCAAGGGGACGTCGATCTGGCATTTCCGGCCGAGCTCGAGGAAGGGCTGGGTGGTCAGAAGGACGAACGCCGCCAGGAACCCGGCCTTGCGCGAGCCGGCGGCGCGGGCCCCGATGAAATAGACGAGCAGGATGGTCCCCAGGCCGAGCAGGGCGGAGACGAAGCGGGCGGCGAACTCGGTGATGCCGAAGAGCTTGAAGCTTACGGCCGTCATCCAGTAGAAGAGCGGCGGATGGAGCCAGCAGTCCTGGTACGGGGCGCAGTGCTCGTAATGGGGCACGACCCAGTCGTGGGTCCTCAGGATCGCCCGGGAGATGGTGGCGTAAGCGGCCGAGTCGAGGCCCAGGTCACCGACCCAGAGGTTGGCGAACAGGAGGACAGCCCCGAGGAGAAGGATGATCGCCGGCAAGGCGTATTCGCTTCGGATTTCGATCTTGAGCGGCGGGGAATCGGACATCATGGCGGCGATCCTGCGTCCGGATGTATATCAGGATTAAAAGCGCGATGTCAATTGCGTTGTCAATTGCGCGGGTCCTGTCGGCGTTGGGGCCCCCAGGCTTTGGCCTGGGGGTCATGATACGCCTGTACTTGACCGCGTATTAGATCGCGGGCAAGTACGCCGGCCAGCCCCAGCGGCCTCCGGGGCACCAGGGGGAGAGGGCCGTCGGCACGCCGGTTTCCCCGGCGAGGAAACCGGCTCGGGGTTACGGCTCGCCGCCAGCGCCGCTTCGCGTCGCTGGTCCATGCCGGCTCGCCTCCACACCGGCCGCCTTGCCCTCTCCCCCCTCGCCTCACGGGCAGCGACTCCGGCTTGGGCGAGGGGAATGGGGCGCAGCGACCTTTTCCGCCCCTTTTTCCGGAGGCCGCTGGGGCTGGCCGGTGACAGGACCCGCAATAGCGCCGGCCCTCTCCCCCCGAGCCCTCGGCTTGCGCGGGGTGCCCCATTCCAATTATGATGGCCCTCGTCGGGATGGATTTCCCGCGTCCCGAGAGGAGGTCGCTCATGAAGCTCGTCCGGACGACGCTCACGGCCCTGGCCGTCTTGGCCCTGGTTATGGCCATTCCCGCCCAACAACCCGCCGGGAAGCCGGCGCGGGTCACCAATACCGATTCCAGCCTGCGGCTGAAGATGTACGAAAAGCAGCTTGAGATGGAGAAAGTCTCCGCCTTCAAGGACGCGAAATGGCAGTTCCTCGGACCGGTCAACGTCAGCGGCCGATGCATCGACATCGCCGTGGTGGCGCCCAAAGGCAAGAGCTATACCATGTTCGTGGCCACGGCCTCCGGCGGCGTCTGGAAGACCGTGAACGAGGGCACGACCTGGCAGCCGGTCTTCGAGAAGGGCCCCTCGACGGCCATCGGGGCCATCGCCCTGGCCCCGTCCGATCCGAACATCGTCTGGATCGGGACAGGCGAGTCCAACATCTTTCGCAGCTCCCAATCCGGGGTCGGCGTCTATAAGTCCGTCGACGGCGGGATGACCTGGACGCCCATGGGCCTGGCCGGCACGGCCACCATCGCCCGCATCGTGGTCCATCCCGCAGATCCCGACGTCGTCTATGTCGCGGCTTCGGGCTCCGAATGGACGACGAATCCAGACCGGGGCGTCTACAAGACGACGGACGGGGGCCGAACCTGGGCTAAAGTCCTCTACGTCGGCGACGGAACGGGGGCCATCGATCTGCGGATGGACCCGCAGGACCCCGGGACGCTGTACGCGGCAATGTGGCAGCGGACGCGCAAGAAATGGAACGACCCGCGCAATGATGCCGCCTCCAAGGAGAGCGGGATCTTCAAGTCCGTGGACGGCGGGGCGACCTGGACGCCGGCGAACGCCGGCCTGCCCGAGGCCCGGTATCGCGGCCGGATCGGCCTCGACGTCTGCCGGACCAAGCCGAACGTCCTCTACGCCCTCGTCGACGACTACCGGATTTCGCGTGAGCCGACCGCCGAGGAAAAAGCCGATTCGTACGGCATCCCCTCGTCGGGATTCATCAAAGGGGCTACGGTTTACCGGTCCGACGACAAGGGCGGGCATTGGACGCTCGTCTGCCCCCAGACGCCCCAGATGAAGAGCTTCATGGAGAACCTCTCCGGCACGTACGGCTGGGTGTTTGGCCAGATCCGGGTCGATCCGAGCGACGAGAACACGGTCTATACCATGGGCCTGGGCCTGAACACGTCCACCGACGGGGGCAAGACCTTCCGAGGCGTCCGCACCCCGGGCGGGGATCATCACTGCCTCTGGATCGATCCCGACAATTCCGGCTATCTGGTCAACGGCTACGACCAAGGACTCGCCGTATCATACGACCGGGGCAAGACCTGGAAAGCTTTCCGGGACAACCTGCCGGTCTGCCAGTTCTTCAACGTCGCCTACGACATGGGCACGCCCTTCAAGGTCTACGGCTCGATGCAGGATCACGGCAGCTTCCGGGCGCCGGTGGACCTCACCCGCGGCCGGGACCGGGTGCCCGTCCAGCGCTTCGACGGCGCGCCGGGCGGCGAGGGCTCGAACCAGGCCATCGATCCGACCAACCCGAACGTCGTTTACTCGGCCGGCTTCTACGGCACGATCAGCCGGACGGAATACGACCAGCCCGGATCGAAACCGGGACGACCGTTCAGCAAGGACCTGCTCCCGGTTCAGCCCAAGGGCGAGCCCCCGCTGCGGGGCCAGTGGCTCGCGCCGTTCATCCTCTCGCCCCACGATCCGAGGACGATCTACCACGGCATGCAATACCTCTTCAAGTCCACCGACCGGGGCGACACCTGGACGCGGATCAGCCCCGACCTGACCTCCCCCAAGGCGGCCGAGATGGGCGACATCCCCTACCACACTCTTTTCGCCATCTCCGAGTCGCCTCTCGCGGCCGGCCTGATCTACGCCGGAACGGACGACGGCCGGGCCTGGATCACGCGGGACGGCGGCAAGGCCTGGCAGGAGATCACGGCCGGGTTGGCCCCTCAGAAATGGATCTCGCGCCTCGTCGCCTCGCAATACGACCTGGCCACGGCCTACCTGACCCAGAACGGCAAGCGCGACGACGACGTCGTTCCGTATGTCTGGAAGTCGACGGACTACGGCCGGACCTGGACGGACATCTCGAAGGGCATCCCGCTCGGCCCGGTCAACGTCATCCGCGAGGATCCGATCGACCGGAACATCCTCTACGTAGGCGCGGATCAGGGCGTGTACGTCACGATCGACGGGGCGAAGACCTGGCAGACGCTCGGGTCGAACCTTCCCTCGGCCTATGTCCACGACCTGATCATCCATCCGCGCGACAACATGATCGTGATCGCCACCCACGGCCGGGGGATGTGGACGCTCGACGCGAACCCGATCAACGGCGGCGGGGGCCCCGGGCGCCGCCCCGGGGGTTTGGTTCCGCCGCACTCGTCCGTGGCGACAATCACGGGGGAGTGCGGCCGGGACAATCGGCCGGCCCCGTCCTCCAAGCACTGAGCGGCGGGAGAGGTGGGCCATGAGCAGAAACAGATCGGCGGCGGTCGCGGCGGCCGTCTTGGCGGCCTTGTTCCTCACGGCGCCTCCGGCCCGGGCTGATGGCGATCGGAAGAGCCGGCTCGATCTGGCCCTCTATGGCGGCTTCGCCTTGTCCCGGATCACCGGCTCGACGCTTTACGAGGCGGGCTGGAGCGCAAACTCCCTGAGCGTCGTCGATGAACAAACCTATATTGCCATGTATCCCGGGCCCGGCCTCGCGGCCGGCGCCTCCCTGACGCTTTATTTCACCGGGGGCGTGGGCCTCCAGATCCTGGCCGGAGCGATGCACGGTCGGGTCGACAACACTTCGACCTTCAATTTCCATTGGACCTGGACCTCCGGCGCCGACCAGGAGATGAATCGGGAATGGGACAGGACGGGCAGCGTCACGAGCCTGCCCTTGTCGATCAACCTCGCCGCCCGCTTCGGCTCGGGGAAGGTCGAGGGGGTCGTGTCCGGCGGGGTGTCGTTCTTCCGCAATACCTTCCGGTCCGAATCGCTCTTCGGCTATGGCATCACGACGTTTGATTCCTCGGTGGACGATCAAAACAATACGACCGTGACTCAATATGTCGACGCGCTTCCCGTCCCCCTCAGGATCCCGGCCACGTCGTGGACGGCGATCGGGGCGGATCTCGGGGCCGGGTTGAACGTCGCGGTGAACGAGAAGCTCGCCCTCCTGATCGAAGCGAGGTATTTCTACTGCCCGGCGAAGACCCTGACCTGGAATCTCGTCTACGGCTCCTACAACGGCATCTTCTCCACCGCCGTCACCGGCCAGCCGTTCGGCGCGGCCGAGGCCGCCGACCTCGCCCTGCTCGGCAACAAATTCGAGTTGGCCGTCAATCCTTCGTTCTTCCAGGTGTGCCTCGGCGTGGTCTTCCATCTCGGCGGGGCGGCGAAAAGCTGAGCCCCGAGGCCCCCCGACTAAGGAAGTTCCGGGAAGGCCGGCCCGCCTGCGGTCAGGCCGGCCATTTGACTTCTTCTACAGGAAAAAATAACATACTCGGTGATATCTGATCGCTGATGTATTTCATCGCATTTCTTTCGGATTCCCGCCGAGGAGGAGATCTCATGAAACATGTCCGACGCCCGACTCTGGTGATTTCCGCGATGCTGGCGGTCGTCCTGCTCGCCGCCGCCCAGTCCAAGCCGCCGGCGGCCAAGGCGGAGCCGAAGAAGATCCAAAACACCGACCTCGCCCTCCGAATGAAGGCGGCCGACCAGCACCAGGCGCTGAAGGCCCAGACGCCTTTCAAGGACATGAAGTGGCGGTTCATCGGCCCCGACATCTTCGGCGGCCGGTGCGTGGACATCGCCGTCCCGCGCGGCAGCCGCAATGTCATCTACATCGCCTCCGCGGTCGGCGGGCTGTGGAAGACGGAGAACACGGGCATCACCTGGGAGTGCCTGACCAACGACCTGCCCACTCTGTCCTCGGGTGATGTCGACATCTCCGAATCGAATCCCGATATCGTCTATTACGGGACGGGCGAAGCCAACATCTTCCGGGCCTCAATGGCCGGGACGGGCGTCTACAAATCCGTGGACGCGGGCAAGACCTGGACCCCTGTCGGCCTAACCGGGACGTATACCATAGGCCGGATCCGCATCCACCCGACGAACCCCGACATCGTCTACGTGGCCGCCTCCGGCCACGAGTGGACCTACGGACCGGACCGGGGCATATTCAAGACCGTCGACGGAGGCAAGACCTGGCAAAAGGTCCTCTATCTCGATGAGAAGATCGGGGCCATCGACCTGGTCATGGACCCCAAGAACCCCGATACCCTGATCGCCTCGATGTGCCACCGCATCCGCCTGCGCTGGAGCGACCCCGTCCCCGAGCCGGGCGACGGGCTGTTCAAGACGACCGACGGCGGCAAGACGTGGAAGCCCGCGAACGCCGGCCTGCCCGACACCAAGTTCACCGGCCGCATCGGCCTCGACCTCTGCCGGACCAAGCCGAATGTCGTTTACGCCTATGTCGACAACCACACCCCCGTACGCCAGCCCGCCGCCGGCGATCGCGACTCCTACGGCCGGCTGCGGACTTTCTCCGACATCGCCGGCGCCGAGGTCTACCGGTCCGAGGACCAGGGCGATAGCTGGAGGAAAGTCAGCGCCTCCGACCGGACGATGGAGCGCTTCGGCGGGACCTATGGCTGGGTCTTCGGCCAGATCCGGGTCGACCCCAGCGACGACAACACGGTCTATATCATGGGCCTCGGCCTGTCTAAGTCCACCGACGGGGCCAAGATGTTCAAGCCTCTCTACGGCGACGACCTCCACGGCGACCACCACGGGCTGTGGATCGATCCGGCCGATTCGAATTACATCATCAACGTCAACGACGGCGGGGCCAACGTATCTTACGACGGCGGGAAGAACTGGCGCGACTTCCACAAGGGCATCCACTCGATCCAGTTCTACAACGTGACGCTCGACATGGCCAAGCCGTTCGCGGCCTACGGCTCGGTCCAGGACCAGGGCACGGTCCGCGGTCTGGGTGTGGGCCCATCCGGCGCGCCGGCCGGCGGCCGCCGCGGCATGCGGGGCGGCGCCGGGGTGCGGTGGGAGTTCGCGCCGGGCGGCGAGGGGACGATCATCGCCGTCGACCCGGCCAATCCCAACCTGGAATACGCCTCGACCTACTACGGACGGGTGATGCGGTCCGAATACAAGGACGGCCAGTGGGCGAGCAAGGACATCTATCCCAAGCCCGCGGCGGGCGAGCCCGAGTATCGCGGCCAGTGGCTTGCGCCGACGATCCTCTCGCCCCAAGACCCGGCCACGATCTATCACGGCTTCCAATACGTCTTCCGGTCCAAGGACAAGGGCGACACCTGGACGAAGATCAGCCCCGACCTGACCTACAACGATCCCCGCAAGCAGGGCCGGCTGCCCTACGCCATCAGCTACGCAGCCCTGACCGCGATCGACGAATCACCGCTCAAGGCGGGCGTCCTCTACGCCGGGACGGACGACGGCCGGGTGCACATGACGCTCGACGGCGGGGCGAAATGGACCGAGATCACCGCCGGACTGCCCTTCAACAAGCACGTCTGGAGCATCACGGCCTCGAAATATGACGCGGGCACGGTCTACGTCTCGCTCATCGGCCGCCACGACGACGATTTCAATCCCTACGTCTTCAAGTCGACGGATTACGGCAAGACCTGGGTGAACATCGCCGCGGCGCTCCCCGGCTCGACCAACGTCCTCCGCGAGGACCCGAAGAAAGCGGGCGTCCTCTATTGCGGCACCGACCTCGGCCCCTACGTGACGACCGACGGCGGCAAGACCTGGGCCTACCTGGGCGCCGGGATGCCGAACGTGGCCGTGTGGGACATCCAGATCCACCCGCGCGACAACGTCATCGTCGCCGCGACCAACGGCCGGGGCATGTGGGTGATCGACGACGCGTCGCCCGTCCAGAAGTAGGAGGCCGATGTCGGTTCACGCTCGGATTCCGAGCGAGGAGCGATCAGCCGGATCCTGAACGATCCCTTGATCGCGCCTCCTTTTTCGAGGGGACGGTCGAACGCCTTGTGGTGGCCGGCGTAGAACATGTCGCCTCCGCCGGTGTTGAAGTCCGCGACGAGAAAGCCGACGCGGTCCTTGTCGAGGAACGTCCGGGTCGCGTGCCTCCCGTCGGAGAGGGCGAGCAGGCCGCGGCCGTCGGCGGCGGTCAGGGCCGACCAGAGGATGGCGGCCTTGGTCGAGCGGAAATCGGCCGTGCCGAGGGCGTTCATGTCGTCCTTCCAGGCGACCTGCGGCGCCCGGCGGAACTCGAATTCGCCGCCCGGCACGACCGCTTTCGCCGAGCCTTCCGGCCGGCCGATATGGTCGGGGGGATAGACCGACCATTGACCGATTCTCTTCCAGGTCAATGTGTCACAGGCCCGGGGCAGATAGAAGACGAACCCGTACTGCCGGGGGTTGAGCTTCGCCTCCGACGCGAACTCGTATTCGACGGCCGCCTCGCCCGTGCCATCGAGACGGATCCGGTAGCCGCCCGCGGCTTCCTTGTATCCGCCTTTCACGGAAAGGATAACGGCTCCTGCGTCTTCGTGGGCCTCGACCGAGTCCGCGGTCCAGCCGGAGCAGACGTCGTTCAGCGGGGCCGCGTCCGGCGCGTAATCGGGCAGGCAGGAGCCCGAGTCTTGGGCCAGAAGCATGAAAACCGGCCCGCCGATCACGACCGGCTTCCCTCCGGCCTCGGCCCGGCGGAGAACACCCGTCGCTCTTTCGAAGATCCAGGCGAACGCCCCGCCCTCGACGGAGATGGCCGTCCGGTCGATCCGCAGCCGGAGAGGAGCCGGCGCCGGCCGGGCGAAGGGCGGCGCTTCGGGAACAGGCGCGCCGATCGGAAACTCGTAGCTGTCGATGAGAAAGCCGCGCGGGCTGGTGAAGTCCAGGTGCAGAGTCCTCCCCTCGAGATTTGCGGTCTTCGGCCGGATCTTCAGGATGCCCGACTGGCGGGGAGGGAGATCGATCGCGGCCGTGCCCCGCTCGCCGCCGAGGCTCCAGGTGATCCCGATTTCGCTAAGATTCGTGAAGTCATGCCGGTTCGCGATCTGAAGCCGGAGAGGGGTTCCGACCGCAGGAGCGGCGAGCGGGCCTTCGGTCATCTTGACGGGGGAATAGGCCTTCTTGACATGCCAGTATTCGGGCTTCTCCCGCCGCCAGCCGTCGATCAGTCCCCAGTCGCCGTAGCCCACGGTCTTGCCAGAGGGAAGATAGAAGATGTCGTTCACCCCGGCCCAGATCGCCCCGCCGAGAACGGCCGGGGCGCCGTACATCTTCTCCCACATCCGGCTGAGGCCGCACCCGTACTCGTCGCGGATTCCAGGGTCGGCGGCCAGCTCGCGGCGGTTGTAGCAGTTGACGTGGCAATATTCGCCGAAGAGGATGGGTCGCGTCCAGGCCCAGAGATCGTCCACCAGGGCCTCGCTCGGGTAGTGGTAGTTGGCCACCTGCATGGCTCCGCTTCCCCGGTTATTATAGGTCCCGATCGCCTGGTCGTGGAACGTCTTGGGGCGGCTGGGATCGAGGGCGTCCGCGGTCTTCTTGGCCTCGGCGAAGCTCGGCCCCCAGCCGGATTCGTTGGCCAGGGACCAAAAAATGATGCTCGGGTGGGGGCGGTTGAACTCGATGGTCTCCGCCACGGCGCTCCGGATAAACGGCAGGAACCGGGGCGCATCCGAATCCTCCTTCTTCCAGAACTCGTTGGCGTCGTGGTTGATCCAGACGAGGGGCGCCTCGCATTCGACGAACAGGCCGAGCTCGTCGCAGGCGTCCAGGAACTCCTCGGCCGGGGGATAGTGCGACGTCCGGATATAGTTGACGTTGGCCGCGCGGAACAGCTCGGCATCCCTGCGCCAGAGCTCGGCGGTCAGGGTTCGGCCGAGCAGGGGATGGGTCTCGTGGCGGTTGGAGCCGCGGACCTTGATCGGCCGGCCGTTGACGAACACTTGGTTGCCCGCGACCTCGACCGTCCGGAAGCCGAATGTCCGGCGAACGGTTTCGAGCGGGCCCGCCCCGGAGCTCAGGACGACGGTCAGCAGGTGGAGGTTCGGGTGTTCGGCATCCCACGTTTTCGGCGACCGGACGGCTGCGGCGAACGCCGCCCGGCGCGTCTCGCCGGGGGCCAGGGCCGGGATCGGGAGCTCGCTCCCGTCGATCGGGACCGGCCGGCCGGCGGCGTCGGCGAGAGAGAAGACGGCCTTGAGATCCGGGCTCCGCGCGGAGCCCTCGTTCGCCACCTCGATTTCCGCGAGGAGCCGGGCATCCGGCCCGTCTTCGTCGAGTTCGGTCGTGAGGCGAAGGCCGGCCAAGTTCGTCGCGGGCAAGGCCTGGAGATAGATCTTGCGGGTAATCCCGCCGAACTGGTAATTGGCATACTGCGTCCCGCTGGCCAGCGTGTCGGCCAGGGACTCATTGGTCACGGCCAGAGCGATCGCATTGGCCCGGCCCGGCCGGATGAAGGCCGTGATGTCCCGCTCGAAGGCCGTGAACCCGCCCTGGTGCTCTCCGGCGGAGCGGCCGTTGATCGTGATCTTCGCCTGGCTTTGGACGCCGTCGCAGCGGAGCTTGATGCGCAGGCCGCGCCACTCCGCCGGGATCTCGACGTCCGTCGCATACGCCGCCGCCGTCCCGGGCGTCACCGAGAAGCCCTGCATCGTCCAGTCTCCGGGGACCTGGATCCGCGACCAGCCGTCGGGCCGGTCTCCCCGGGGGTTGAAGCGCCACGCCCCGTTCAAGGAGATTTCCGGCCGGGCCGTGCCGGTGACCGAAGCCGCGCGCGGAGAAAATCGGATGTTGTCCGGGGCGGCCGGAGCCGCTCCGGCCCACGCCCAGGCGGCCAGAGCGGCCAGGATGATCGCGATGGGTCTCGGGCGCATCTTTTTCCTCCTCTCTCCGGGGCTTCCCCCTTTTTGTGTCAAATCGGGACAAATGTCAACGGCGGGGGTGCGGCCCAAGCTCCCGGCCCCTTCCGCCGTTGCCAGGCAGCCGGATTCCCCCTATAATGCGGGACGAAGAGATCCGGCCGATATGCGATACCGAGGACAGACGTTCTGGCGAAAGCGCCGTGACAAGATCCTGAAGGACAGGCTTGTCGTTGCCGGCCGCGCCCTCGACATCGGCTGCGGCTGGCGCAAGTTTGGTTGGAACGCCCTGCGGGTGGATATTAACCCAGAGTTCGGGCCGGACGTTGTCGGCGACGTCGAAGGGCCGCTCGGCCTGCGCGACGCGAGCTTCGACACGGTCATCGCCCTGGACGTGTTGGAGCATGTCCGGCGGCCGTTCCGGGCCGTGGCCGAGCTCACCCGCGTCCTCAAGCCCGGCGGGACGCTTTTCCTCACGGTCCCGTTCTGCTATCCCCGCCACGGGATCGAGTACTACCGGTTCAGCGAGCTCGGGCTCCGGGATATGCTCGAGGGGTTCGAGGTTGAGATCGTGTCTGTCGCCCGGGGCCGGCTCGCCCGGTTCGCCCGGAACTGCTTCCCCGGAGAAAAGATCGTCGAAGGCTATTTCGTCGCGGCCAAGAAGACGGGCCCGGCGGGGGGGTAGAGGCGCCATGGCCGAATCGTCGTCCCTCACCCCGATGATGGAGCAGTATTTCCGGATCAAAAACGAGCTCAGGGATACGCTCCTCTTTTTCCGCCTCGGCGACTTCTACGAGATGTTCTTCGAGGACGCCGTGGTCGGTTCGCGGGTTCTCGAGATCGCCCTCACCTCGCGCCAGAAGGTGCCCATGTGCGGCGTTCCCCACCACGCCGTGAATTCCTACCTGGCCAAGCTTCTCCGGCGCGGCTACAAGGTGGCCGTCTGCGAGCAGGTGGAGGATCCTCGGACGGCCAAGGGCGTGGTCAAGCGGGAGGTCATCAAGGTCCTGACCCCCGGGACGGCGGTCGAGGTGGACCTCGAGGCGGCCAAGGAGAGCATCTTCATCGCCGCGATCCAGGCCTCCGCGTCGGGGTGGGGACTGGCCCTCATCGATCTCGCCTCGGGCGAGATGCGCGTCACCGAGCGCGGCGAAACGGATTCGAGGGGCCTCCTCGATGAGCTGTTCAAGGCCGCGCCGAAGGAGATCGTCTTCGCCGAGGGCGACGCCGAAGGCATTGCCTGCCTCCTCGACGGCGGGGACCTCAAGTCGGTCGTCCGGAGCCCCCTCGAGGACTGGGCCTTCGATCCCGGGCAGGCGGCCGCCGACCTCCTTGCCCATTTCGGGGTGGCCTCGCTCGCCGGTTTCGGCCTCGAGAACAAGCCGCTGGCCGTTTCGGCCGCGGGCGGCCTCCTTCATTATCTTAAAAAGGTCCGGAAGGACGCCCTGACGCTCGTCCACAAGCTCACCTTCTTCCAGGGGGCGGACTTCTTGGTCCTCGACACGCCGTCCATCCGCAACCTGGAGCTTACCCGGAACCTCCGCGACGGCCGGCTCGAGGACACGCTTCTCGATGTCATCGACCAGACCGTGACCCCGATGGGCGGGCGGCTGTTGAAGTCGTGGCTGCTCCGGCCGCTCGTCGACGTTCGGGCGATCGAGGCGCGCCTCGACGCGGTCGGGGAGGAGCTCGCCGACACGATCGGCCGCCAGGAGTTCCGCGAAGCGCTCAAGGGCGTCCTCGACCTCGAGCGCCTGACCGGAAAAATCTCCCTGGCGGCCGCCCATCCGCGCGACCTCGTCGCCCTGAAGCGATCCCTCCAGGCGCTGCCGCGCGTCCCGGCGATGCTCGGCGGCTTTTCCTCGGCCCTGCTCCGGGGCGTGCGCGAGCGCTGGGATGACGGTCGGGATATCGCCGAGCTCATCGACCGGGCGATTCTCGACGAACCCGCCGTCCTGCTGACCGAGGGCGGCATCATCCGGGATGGCTTCCGAGCGGAGCTCGACGAGCTCCGGACGATCAGCCGCTCCGGCAAATCGTTCATCAGCCAGATCGAGGCGCGTGAGCGGGAGCGGACCGGGATCGGCTCGCTCAAGGTCCGGTACAACAAGGTCTTCGGCTATTACATCGAGGTGACGAAGTCCAACCTGGACCAGGTGCCGGCCGACTACGTCCGGAAGCAGACGCTGGTCGGCTCCGAGCGGTTCCTGACGCCCGAGCTGAAGGACTACGAGGAGAAGGTCCTCCACGCCGAGGAGCGCATCGGCGAGCTCGAACACGCGCTGTTTGCCGAAGTCCGGGAGGCCGTCGGCCGGGAGACGCCGCGGCTCCAGAGAATCGCGGCCGACGTCGCCCTCCTCGACGTCCTCGCCGCCCTGGCGGAGCTCGCCGCGCGGCGGGGCTATGCCCGGCCGGAGGTGAACGCCGGGGACGCCCTTCGCATCGTCGGCGGCCGCCATCCCGTCATCGAGGCGACGCGGACCGAGGCCTTCATCCCGAACGACGCCTATCTCGACCGGGAGGAGGAGCAGATCCTCATCATCACCGGCCCCAACATGGGGGGCAAGTCCACCTACCTCCGCCAGGTCGCCCTCATCACCATCCTCGCCCAGATGGGCTCCTACGTCCCGGCCCGCGAATGCGCGATCGGGGTCGTGGACCGGATCTTCACCCGGATCGGGGCCACAGATTTCCTGAGCGCCGGGCAGTCGACGTTCATGGTCGAGATGCTGGAGACGGCCGCCATCCTGAACAGCGCCACGCCCCGGAGCCTCATCCTGCTCGACGAGATCGGCCGGGGGACGAGCACCTTCGACGGCCTGAGCATCGCCTGGGCCGTGGCCGAGTATCTCCACGAGAACGAGGCCGTGCGGGCCAAGACCCTGTTCGCCACCCATTACCACGAGCTGACCGAGCTGGCTCTGACCCTGAAGCGCATCCGCAACCATCACGTCGCGGTCAAGGAATGGAAGGACGAGATCGTCTTCCTCCGGAAGATCGTCCCGGGGCCATCCGACCGGAGCTATGGCCTCCATGTGGCGAAGCTCGCCGGCATTCCCCGGCCCGTCGTTTCCCGGGCGCGCGAAATCCTGTTCAATCTGGAGAAGCAGGAGCTCGACGACGCCGGTCAGCCCAAGATGTCGTACCGGACGTCGAGCCGGAAAGATGCCCGCCAGAAGCTCCTGTTTGCGGAGGACCGCGAGCGCGAGCTTTTCCGGGAGATCAAAAAGGAATTGGCCGAATGCGATATCGCGGCCCTGTCCCCCCTGGCCGCCCTCAATCTTCTCGCCCGCTTGGTCGAGAAGCTGGGTCAGTAGCCGTCCGAATCTTCCTCGAGCTCGAAGTCGCCGTCCTCGTCTTCGTCCAGATCGTCGTCGCCCGGATCGATTTCGTGCTCCTCGTCGTAGACCGCCTCGCCGTCCTCCTCTTTGCGCTCCTCGATCGCCTTTTCGAATTCGTCCTTGTCCTCGAACCGGCGGAGGGTGTTGGCCGTCGCGTCGCTGTAGATGAGCTCCAGGTAGTCGTCCTCGATGCTGCAGAACACGGACATGCTGTGGCCCGTCTGGAGGTTGCCGACGCTCTCCGCCACGTCCGCCTTCTTCTTGATTGCGTCCAGCGTGACCCAACTCGAAATTTCGATCTCTTCCATGCTCAGTTCCCGGATCTCACAATTCAAAAATTAACCATTTTCCCTTGTTTGTCAAGGGGCAAAGCCCAGTTCTAGCGCCGCACTCGTCCGTGATCGTAGGCACGGACGAGTGCGGCGGAACATGATCCCCAGGCAAACCCTGGGGCCCCTACCGCCGCCGATTGACAATTCCCTGCCGGCAACATATCTATATTAAGGTAAAATAGAGAGAAGGAGAACGGCTATGCGTTGGGATAAATTCACGGTCATGTCGCAAGAGGCCATTCAGGCCGCCCAGGCCCGGGCTGAGTCGCTGGGCCACGCGGAGGTCCGGCCGGAGCACCTGCTGGCGGTTTTCCTCTCCCAGGATGAGAACATCGTCGTCCCCCTCCTGGCGAAAATCGGCGTCGACAGGGCGAAGCTCGCCCGGGACGTCGAGCAGGCCCTCGCCGGCTTGCCCAAGGTTCAGGGCGGCGGGGAAGCCGCTCTCTCGGCCTCATTCCGTCAGGAGCTGGCCGAAGCCGAGAAGGAGGCCGACAAGCTCAAGGACGAATATGTCTCGACCGAGCACCTGTTCCTGGCCATGCTCAAGGACGGGACCTCGGAGGCGGGGCGGCTGCTGGCGGCCGCCGGCGTCACCGAGGACGCCGTGCTCCAGGCCCTGAGGGCGATCCGCGGCAGCCAGCGGATCACCGACCCCCAGCCTGAGGGCAAATATCAGGCCCTCCAGAAATATACGCGCGACATGACCGAGCTCGCCCGGCAGGGGAAGCTCGACCCGGTCATCGGCCGCGAGGACGAGATCCGGCGCGTCATCCAGGTCCTGTCCCGCCGGACCAAGAACAACCCCGTCCTCATCGGCGAAGCCGGGGTGGGGAAAACGGCCATCGCCGAAGGCCTTGCCCAGCGCATCGCCTCCGGCGACGTCCCTCAGCCGCTCAAGAACAAGCGCCTGCTCGCCCTGGACATCGGCTCGCTCGTGGCCGGGACGAAATACCGGGGCGAGTTCGAGGACCGGCTGAAGGCGATCATGAAGGAGATCCGGGAAGCCGAAGGGGGGATCATCCTTTTCATCGACGAGCTCCACACGATCATCGGCGCCGGAGCGGCGGAAGGGGCGGTCGACGCGTCCAACATGCTCAAGCCGGCCTTGGCCCGGGGCGAGCTCCGCTGCGTGGGGGCGACGACGCTCAACGAATATAAAAAGCACATCGAGAAAGACGCGGCCCTCGAGCGCCGCTTCCAGCAGGTCTACGTCGGCGAGCCCTCGGTCGAGGACACGATCTCCATCCTCCGCGGCCTCAAGGAAAAGTACGAGCTCCACCACGGCGTCCGGATCAAGGACGCGGCCCTGGTCGCCGCGGCGACGCTGTCCAACCGCTACATCACCGGCCGGTTCCTCCCCGACAAGGCCATCGACCTCATCGACGAGGCCGCGGCCCGCATCCGGATCGAGATCGACAGCCTGCCCGAGGAGATCGATGAGCTCGAGCGGCGGATCCTCCAGATCGAGATCGAGCGCCAGGCGCTCAAGAAGGAGAAGGACGAGAGCTCGCGGGAGAAGCTCGCCCGGCTGGCCAAGGAGCTTGCCGATCTCAAGGAGCGAAGCGGCGGCCTCAAGGTCCAGTGGCAGAAGGAAAAGGAGCTGATCGACGCGGGGAAGAAGCTCAAGGAGCGGCAGGACGAGCTCAAGATCGAGGAGCAGTCCGCCGAGCGGCGGGGTGATCTCGAGCGCGTGGCGGAGATCCGCTACGGCAAGCTGCCGGGCGTGGCCAAGGAGATGGATAAGTTCACCCGGGACCTGGCGGGGGTCCAAAGCCACAAGAAGATGCTGAAGGAGGAAGTGGACGAGGAGGACGTGGCCGAGGTCGTTTCCAAGTGGACGGGGATCCCCGTTTCCAAGATGCTCCAGGGCGACGTCGAGAAGCTGATCAAGATGGAGTCCGCCTTGGCGGTGCGGGTCGTCGGCCAGGACCAGGCTCTTCGGGCCGTGTCGGATACGATCCGGCGGGCCCGGGCCGGCATCCAGGAGGCCACCCGGCCCCTCGGCTCATTCATCTTCCTCGGCCCCACGGGCGTGGGCAAGACCGAGCTCGCCCGGGCCCTGGCCGAGTTCCTGTTCGATTCCGAGAAGGCCTTGGTCCGGCTGGACATGTCCGAGTACATGGAGAAGCACACCGTCTCCCGGCTGATCGGCGCCCCGCCGGGCTATGTCGGCTACGAGGAGGGGGGGCAGCTGACCGAGGCCGTCAAGCGGCGTCCCTACTCGATCATCCTCCTGGATGAGATCGAAAAAGCCCATCCGGACGTATTCAACATCCTCCTCCAGATCCTCGATGACGGCCGCCTGACCGACGGCCAGGGCCGGACGGTCGATTTCCGGAATACCCTGATCATCATGACCTCGAACCTGGGGAGCCAGATCATCAAGGACCTGACCGGCGACCGGGCCGCCATGGAGCGGGAGGTGAAGAAGGTCCTCGAGGCCAACTTCCGGCCCGAGTTCCTGAACCGCGTGGACGAGGTGATCATCTTCCGGTCGCTGACCAAGGAGACGATCCTCAAAATCGTGGAGCTCCAGATCGAGCTCCTCCGCCGCCGGCTCGTCGAGCGGAAGATCGGGATCGAGGTTTCAGCCAAGGCCCTCAAGGCCCTGGCGGACAAGGGCTATGATCCGGTCTACGGCGCCCGCCCCCTCAAGCGGACGATCCAACAGGAGATTCAGAACCCGCTGGCCATGAAGATCCTGTCCGGGGAGTTCCGGGAGGGGGACACGGTGAAGGTCGAAGCCGACGATGCGGGCGGGTTCGTTTTCCGGAAGAAATGAGCGGGCGCGAATCGATGGCCCCGGGAGCATCATGTCCGCACGTCGCCTGAGCGTCCGCAAGGCCGTCATCCCGGCGGCCGGCTTCGGGACCCGGTTCCTGCCCGCGACGAAGGCCGTCCCCAAGGAGATGGTCCCGGTCGTCGACAAGCCCATGATCCAGTACGCCGTCGAGGAGGCGATCGGATCGGGCATCGGGTCGATCGGCCTTGTGACCAGCCGCTGGAAGACCTCGATCTCCGAGCATTTCGGGCATAGCCCGGAGCTCGAGCGGTTCCTCGCCGGGAAGGGGAGGACCGGGTTGCTCGCCGAGCTGGCCGCGATCGGCCGGCCGGCGGAATTCGCGGTGATCGACCAGCCGGAGCAGCGCGGCCTCGGCCACGCCGTGCTGATGGCTGAGACCTTCGCCGCGGGCGAGCCCGTCGCCGTCCTCAACCCGGACACGATCTACGATTGTCCCGTCCCGTGCCTGCGCCAGCTGTTGGACGTCTTCGAGGCGAAAGGCGCTTCGGTCGTCGTCCTCGGCCGGATCTCCCCCGAGGCGACGCGCCGCCATGCCGTGGTCCGGGCCCGTCCGGTCGCGGACCGGGTGTTCAAACTGCTGGATATGATCGAAAAGCCGGGGACCGACGCCGCCCCGTCCGACCTCGCCATCCTCGGCCGCTACGTCCTGACGCCGGGGATCTTCGACGCGATCCGGGCGACGGCGCCCGGGACGGGCGGCGAGATCCAGATCACGGACGCGATCAAAATCCTGTCCGCCTCGGAGCCCGTGTTCGGCGTCCTTTTCGAAGGCAAGCGCTACGATGCGGGGGACAAGTTCGGGTACCTCGAAGCGACGGTCAACCTGGCCTTGAAGCGGCCGGAGTTCGGGGATCGCCTCCGCGAGCTCCTGAAGACCCTGATCTGACGAAGCCGGACTTCGCCGGGCAAACAGGGATCGCCTCTTGCACCAAGGGGCTTGGTTTTGTGCTATAATAAGAATGAGATCCAATAGGGAGAAGCGCGGAGAATCGCGGGGACGCACGATATCGGCGCCCTCAAGGAGGTCATGATGACCAAATTCCGTCTTCTATCTTTCTTTGCCGCCCTTGCTCTGTTGCCGACCGTGTCGGCCGCGCAGGACACGACCGTCACCCGACAGAAGCCCGAGACGCCCGCGGCTTGGATCAACCATGTGGAAGGGAAAGTCTTCTTCCAGAACTTCGAGAAAGTCGAGCGCGACAAGGCCGTCCTGGCGGGCGATGAGATCAACACCCAGAACGGCCGGGCGGAAATCGAGCTCGGCGAGGGCAACTGGATCCGGATCGACCGGAACACCCGGGTCGTTTTCACCGAAATCCAAAAGGACTCGGCGATCCTGAGCCTTTGGGAAGGAAGCCTCTATCTCAATCTGAAGAGCGCGGCGGTCAAAGTCCGGAGCGCCCAGGAAGAGGATTTTTTTCAGGACAAGGGACTTGTCCGGATCGATGTCGACAAGAACGGGACTCAGGTTCTGAAGAACCCCCGCGTTGCGGATAACTTCGACGGCTGGAGCCGGGGCCGCGACGAGGAGCTGGCCCGGAACGAATCCGGATCTCCGGCCGGGCGGGCGCCGCTCTTCGGCGGCTGGGGCTTCTCGCCGTTTTGGCCGTGGTCCGCGTATGACTGGTACATGGGTTTCCATCCCCTGTGGCCCTATTACGACCCGTTCCTCTGGTCGTATTACTCCTGGCCGTCCTGGTATTTCGGCTGGAACCCCTATTGGGCTTGGAACTCCTGGTATTTCGGCGGCTATCCGTTCTACGGATATTATTCCGGCTTCGGATACCGGGGATACCGGGGAGGCCTATACGGCCGCAACGTCATAGGGAGAGATCAGATCGGGCGCCCGCGGGGCATGATCGGGACCGACGGCCGACAGCTTAGGCAATTCCGGTCGGGCTCGTCATCCCTCGGGGCCTCGGGCGGCGTCTATCCCTCGCGCCTGACGCGGGCCATCCGGCCGACGTCGGGCGCGGCCAATACCCGGGCCGGCTCCGGGACGATCCGCTCCAGGACTTCGCGGTCGGGCTCTTCCCGTTCGTCCTCCGGCTCTAGCGGGAGATCGTCCGGCGGAAGTTCGGGCGCCAGGTTCGGAGGCGGGGGGCACGGCGGCGGCGGGGGCGGCGGGCGGCGGAGATAGCGAGCCTGCGGCAAAGCTCCGTTTCCCCCTGATCCTCCGCCCCGTTGGATCGGACGAGGCAGGAATATGAAAAAAGCACAAATGACCGGGATCGGCATTATCTTGCTGGCTTCACTCCTGGCCTGGGCCTGTGCGCCCGGCCCGAACGCCCTGGAGAAGACGACGGACGCCGACGGAAAAGTCGCCGGCTTCTGGATGGGGGTCTGGCACGGGCTGATCTCGCCCATCAGCTTCATTGTGTCGCTGTTCTCGAAGAACGTCCGGCTCTATGAAGTCCACAACAACGGCGGCTGGTATAATCTCGGGTTTGTCATCGGGGCGGGACTGTTCCTGAGCGGCGGCATCCTCGGCCGCAAGAAAAAACGCTGAATCCCCCGCGTCCCTTCGAATGGGGGCCGGCGACGGCGCTACGCGGAAGGCGGACGTAAAAGGTCCGCGAGGCCGTTAGCCGGTTTCGCGGAGTCCAGCTTCTTCAAGATTTCCGCGAGGGTCGGTTCCGCCGCCGGAATGGGATTCGTGGGGGGCGGAGTCTTCGCCTTCTCCTCGGCTGCCTGGGCCGGAGGAGTCTCGACCGCGATGAGCAGCGATCGGATCGCATTCAACCTGTTCGACTCCCGAACGATGTCAAACCGGCTCTGGTCCTTGAAGAGGTCGAATTCGGGGATCTTGGCCTCGATCTGGTTCTTTTCGACGATCAACGTCTTCAGCGCCCGAGCGCGGGCATCCGCTTCCTTTTGGATTTGGGCGCGTTGGGCGTCGAGCTCCTGGGCTCCGGCCAAATCCTTGGCGGCCGCGTCGGTCAACCGCATGATCTCCTGCTTGTTACGGTCGGCTTGGTCTAAAAGCTCCTTGATCTTGACGTTGATCTCCTCGCCCCTTTCTTCGAGCTCTCCGGCGGCTGTCGAATATTGCTCGAGCTCCTGCCTGGCTTGCGCGATCTCTTCCTTGTATTGAGCCGCCTTGGCTTCCGCCTCCTCGCGGAGGGTTTTGATCCGTTCCTCGAGGGCCTTATTGACCTCGTCGTTCTTGGCGGCGAATATCTTTTCGAAGTGTCCTTCCATTTCCTGAATGAAAGATAGATGTCTCTGCTTCGATTCGTCCTTATTGAACATGATGTCTCCTTTTCAAACCCCGCTTCGGGTATGAATAAACGAGTATCCGCTATTTTTCCCGCTTGTCAAGAAGATTTTTTCGTAAGTCGTTCATAAGACAATATTTGTCATTAATGTCCCCTCCTTGTTGACACATATTGTCACCATTTGTTCGTTTCTCGCGGCGCTAGGTGTTTCCGGCGCAATTCCGCGGATTCCGTCCTGATGTCGGTCAGGTCGCGCTTCGTTTCGTTCCAGCCTCCGGATTTAAAAATCGCGATCTCATGAAGGAATGTCGACGCGCCTTGACACCCGTCCGGGGCCGGGGGTATCGTCATTCTCTGACCGAGAGGGGAGACCGAAATGAAGATCAAGAGACGCATGATCCTGGCGGCTTCGTTCTGCGCGTCGCTCGGCCTGATCCTCGTCGCGCGCTCCGGCCCGGGCCAGACCGCGCCGTACGTGGGGACCTTGTTCAATCGATCGGAAGCGATGGTTCCGATGCGCGACGGCCTCCGCCTGCATACGGAGATCCTGACCCCCAAGAGCGCCGCGGGGCCGTGCCCGTTCCTCATCACCCGCACGCCCTATGGCCTCAGCGACGACGCTCAAGGCTACTCGCGGATGCTGGCCGGCTACCGGGAGATGTTCGAGGACGGGTTCATCTTCGTCTTCCAGGATATCCGCGGCCGGTTCCAATCCGAGGGGACGTTCGTCATGCAGCGTCCGCCGCGCGACCGCGGCCGTCCCGGATCGATCGACGAGGGCACCGACACCTACGACACGATCGACTGGTTGATAAAGAACGTTCCGCGCAACAACGGCAGGGCCGGCCTGCTGGGCGTTTCGTACGGCGGCTGGCTGACGATGATGGGCCTGCTCGAGCCGCATCCCGCGCTGAAAGCCGCTTCCGAGCAGGCATCGCCGGCGGATATGTTCCTGGGGGACGATTTCCATCACAACGGCGCCTTCCGCCTCAGCTACGGCTTCGAATACGCCGCCGAGCTCGAGACAAACAAGACCAACTACCTGTTCCCGTTCGAAATCGCCGACACGTACGAATGGTACCTGCGGCTGGGGCCGCTGGCCAACGCCAACGCGCTCCACTTCCATGGCAAAATCCCCACCTGGAGCGATTTCGTCGCCCACCCGAATTACGACGAATTCTGGAAGACGCAGGCTTTCCCCCGCTACTTGAAGGATCTGAAGCTCGCCGTGCCGAACCTCAACGTGGCCGGCTGGTGGGATCAGGAGGATTTCTACGGGCCGCAGAAGATCTACGAGCTCCTCGAGAAAAACGACGACCGGCACCTGAACTACCTCGTGGTCGGCCCGTGGAACCACGGCGGCTGGTCGCACGGCGACGGCTCCCGCCTTGGTCCGTTCCCGTTCGGCAGCGAGACCGGAAAATATTTCCGGGAAAGCGTGCAAAAGGCTTGGTTCGATTACTGGCTCAAGGACCAGGGGAGGCTGCCGCTTGCGGAAGCGATGACCTTCGAGACGGGATCGAACCAATGGAGATCATGGGACGCCTGGCCGCCGAAGAGCGGCGTCGTCCCGCGGAAGTACTTTTTCCAGGCCGGCGGCCGGCTTTCGCCGGACGCGCCCGCGGGCGGGGCGCCCGACGCCTCCGACAGCTACGTCTCCGATCCCGCGCACCCTGTCCCGTACCGCCAGCGGCCCATCCAGCCCACTTACGGCCTGGGCAGCACCTGGTCCACGTGGCTGCTGGAGGACCAGCGCTTCGTCTACCTGCGGCCGGACGTGCTCGCCTGGTCGACCGAGCCGCTGGCCGAGGATCTGACGGTGGCGGGGGACATCGTCGCGCGCCTGTTCGCCTCCACGTCGGGCAGCGACAGCGACTGGATCGTCAAGCTCATCGATGTTTACCCCGAAGCCTTCCCGGCGGACGCGAAGCTGGCCGGCTACCAGCTCATGATCGCCGCCGAGGTCCTCCGCGGGCGATTCACCAAGAGCTTCGAGACGCCCGAGCCGCTCGTCCCGGACAAGCCGACGGCCTTCACGATCGACCTGCACGCCAGCGATCACGCGTTCCTGAAGGGGCACCGCATCATGGTCCAGGTCCAGAGCACCTGGTTCCCGCTGATCGACCGGAACCCGCAGAAGTTCGTGCCGAACATCTTCCTCGCCGGGCCGGACGACTTCCAGAAGGCCACGGAGCGGATCTATCGCTCGACCCTCTATCCTTCGAGCATCGAGCTCCCGGTCGTAGAACGCAAGTAGGATACGGCGGAAGATTCGGGCGCTGACGGAGACGGCTGATCAGCGCATGCTGCGTCCGGAACAAAGCGAGCGGATTCAAGGAAATCGTCGTCTTTTCGATGCGTTGGTCATGAGAGATGCCGGCCGCCTCTAAGCGAAAAACTGGCTTGCCGACAACCGGTAGCAATCTTTCCCCTCGTTCTTGCGGATCCCATCCTCGCGGACGATCTGGATGAAGGGGATATCGCCCAGCGCGCTCGCCTGGACGGCATGATGGCGGGGGATCGGGCCATCCTGGAGCTTGGCTTCGAACAAGGCCCACGGCTCGCGGTTCTTTGTAACCAGGAAGTCGGATTCTTTCCCGTCTTTCGTCCGGACGTACATGAGATCGAATTCGGCGAGCCCCGCGTCGTGCCAGAGGTCGATCATCGATTTGAGCTCTACGGCGACGTAATTTTCGAACAGCTTGGCCGGATCCAGGCATCGTCCCCAATCGTAGAAATAGACCTTCCGCTCCTTCTTGACGGCGCGGGCGATCTTCCGGCTGTAAGGCGGGAGAGCGAAGATCGCGTAGGTCAACTCCATGGCCCGAACGGCATTCTTGACCGCCGTATAGCTCGTTTCGACATCCTCCCGGAGCGCGTTGAGCGACAACGGCGAGCCGATGCGCTCCGGCAGGAGCTGGAGGATGGTCGCGACGTGTTCGACGGCCAGGATCCGGGTTAAATCGCGGATGTCGTCGCGCGTCAAGGTATCGACCATGTCGCGCTGCCACCGGCGGTAAAAGGACTTATCGGCCACCGTAAAGGGCTCGGGGAATCCGCTGAATCGGAGGAGCCTGTCCATAAGTGCCCGTTCGGCTTGGCCGCCTTCGAATTTGCGCCGGATGAATTCCGCCGCGGTGTCGTTGCGCTGGAGCTTGGCGGCCGGTCGGCCGGCGGCTTCGGAGAGCGAGAGGGGATTCAGCCGGAACGAAAAATAGCGTCCCGACAGATAAAAAAGTCAAGACTATTTTATCTGCATAGGCAATAAAGACAGGCATCATTTTGAGGCCGCAATGCTCTTTTTGCGGCACCGCTATCACTGCGGCGTATTCGGCAGTGTGCGAAGCGAGACGTCGGGCCATATTCGTTCTTGGCGAGCAATGCGGGCTACGGCAGGCAGAAAAATATTGAGGGGAAAAAGAGAATGGCGAGGGACGGAATTGAACCGCCGACGCAGGGATTTTCAGTCCCTGTGAACTTTCGGCTTTCCCTTTATTAATCTGATCTTTACGATATCAATCCCTTGCGCTGTGGCCGCCACAATGGGGAGCTTGTCTACAGCGTCTCGGGCGCGCTCCCGAGTGCTGTGGCTGTAAAGTAGGCTCGTCTGAGTCCGGCCGTGGCCCAGTATCTTGGACACGGTGACGAAGTCCGCGACGGCCAGGGCCGACGTCGTGAAGGCGTGGCGCAGCAAGTGGAAATGCCATTCGACTCCCGACGCCTTGCTGACTATTCTCACGGTCCGCCGAAGGCAATCCTGCTGCTCCCGGTTCGGAATGTGGAACACCCAGGCCGATCGCTTCGGCTGCCGGGCAACGACAGCCGCGGCCGCCGGGTTGAGTGGGACGCGGCGGGCCCGGTCGCCCTTCCCGCGAATGAACGCTTCTCCCTCCCGGACGTCGGCCCACTTCAATCCGAAGATCTCCGACTTCCTCATCCCGGTATTGAGGGCGAACACGCACAGGTCAAAGAACACGCGCTGGACCGATGAGAGCGGCTTCTCACTAACGGCCTTGGCCGCGGACAGGACCTTCGTGAGTTCGTCGGCGGTGAGCGGTCTGACCTGGGGATCCTCCCGGAAGAGCTTCACCCGGGAGACGGGATTCCGGCCCTCGAACAGATCCCAGTCAACCGCTCGGTTTATCATCCCCCGGACGAGCTGGAGGTACCGGTTAACCGTCGCCTTCGATTTACCAGACGCGGCCAGCTTTGCTTTCAACTGCTCGACGTGGTAAGGCGTGATCTGCGCCATGTGTGTTATGCCTTGGGCCTTGAACCACGGCCAAAGCGTCGACTTCCACCGTTGCTCCTCCCGGTCCGTGGACGCCGGCTTAGAGGACCATGCCCAGTCAAAGTATCTGAGCGCGAACGCCTCGAGCGAGGGACCAGCTGGCCTCGTCGTTTCGGCGGTGAGGCGGCGGAGTTCTTGGGCCTTGCCTTCGGCCAAGCGCTTATCGTTCGTCCCGAGCGACTTGCGGACCCTTCGGCCGTTGATATAGATATAAGCCCAGTAGATACCACCGCGAAGGTAGATGCTCATGTATCAAGTCCCCAACATGAGAAAAAATATCATTCCAAACGTCTTTATATACGAGGCGCTACCATCGCCGCAAGGCGTTACTTCTCCCGGGGGCCTTCAACCTGATCGATTCGGCCCCAGCCTCAATTCTGTACTCTATGCTTCTTGAACGGTGTCTTTCATGGTTAAGCGCTGTCTTTCTCCAAAGGGGTATTTAGATGAAGGCTATGCGCATGGTTCCTAGATCAATGGCTATCTAATCGCCTTTATTACTTATTTCGGCGTTTGGGCACTCTCTCAATATCAGGGCTGTTTCGTATTCAGTTGATCAGGGGCCGCAGCAACCGGAGCAGATAGCAGGTAAGAAAATTTGGTCTTAATCAGCTTCTTCCGCTCCTTAATAAAATCCTCAAATCTATCGAGTTTCCATAACGCCGGGTCGGTCGGGATAATGTGCCTGTCCAGGTATTCCGATCCCTTGTCCTTGAACCATTCATCCGGAGGCGTATCGCTCTTGCCACCTGCACCGTTCTCCTCGGCAGTCAGAAGCATACAATTTGCGAGCTGATTTCGATCACCCTCCCTGTATTTCATAATGTTCATCTTGCCGGTGTTGGGGTTGGGTATCTTCACCGATTTCAATACGCTTTGCGGGAAAATATGGTCAATCTGCGGAAGGTTGCCCGAAAAAGCAGGCGTGTAGTGAAAATCCCGATACCAGAGGTTGAACAGTAAATGGATATTTACATCGCCGTATCCGATCGCCCAAAACCGGTCTTCAGTCAGTTCGAGGCTTCGCCCAGCAGTACGAATCACACCGAACATCTCGTTCAGCTCAAATTTTTCAATTTCTTTCATCTTGTTGACGAGGTTATTAATCAGTTGATCCGGGTTACCGCCGAACACTCCGGCTAGCAGAGAACGGAGCAGGAAGAGTTCGACGTTCTGTTTTGTGCTCCATGCGCTGGGGAAATGATACCTAAGATAGACTAGAGGGATCAGGACTAAGTAGGACGGAAGAGCTTTATCGCTACGGATGAAGGTACTGCCATGTACGAAATCGGCAACTTCCTTCGTTGCGACGACGAGTTCGTCCCAATTCTTCTCAATGTCTTCGCGGACACCCTTCTTGCGAAATTTCTCTACCTCATAGCGTGCCCCTTGGTCCAACAGGGTCAGGCACGTCTTCAGAATGAAATCGCGGGTGAAGGCGAATCCTTGCATGTTCAGTTCGTCGAGGAGGATCTCCATTTTGTCATCAGCCTCGTCCCAGCTTGATGTCAAGAGCGAGAACAACAAATCAGACTTACCGAGCTGGGTTCCGCCGGAATTAGCCCGGATGAAGATTTCGACCACGTCATCTTCCTTATACAAGGTGGCCTGTTCGATGCTGTCGAGTTCTTGATAGCTGATGCCCGATTCGTTAAAGAACGTCTCGCGGATCAGGTCAACATGGTCCTTGATTTTGTCGACTTCTGGTGTTGACAACGCATGCCCCGCCTGCGCGACAATCCCATCGGCGATAATGCGAGGTTTATCTTCGCTGAATACGATGTCTTTGAACCGAATCTGCGGGAATACCACTGATTGAGGGTCGAGGAACCTGAATTTGAATTTAACGTCATCAGGCGCTGCGAGTTCGCCGCTGAGAATGTCAAGGTAAAGTTCCTTGCCGTCGTAGCTGCCGCGCAGCCCTATGAAAAGACTCTGAAGTCGTTGTTGGCCGTCTAAAACAAGGCACTTCTTCTTGTCGTCGTCAGGTACCTTGAAGTCGCCGAGGTGGCGCCGATGTTCTTCTTTGAAGTAGTCGATGAACTTGCGGCGGCGTACCTTCATCTTGGTTTTCCAGATTAATAGGGTACTAATGGGATATTGCCTAAGAATGGAATCGAATAGTCGGCAGATCTGGTCCTCTGACCAAACGAAAGGCCGCTGAATATTCGGCAGCCAGAATCCACCATCCTCGTCGGGATTGTTCAAGTATGACACTATCTTACGGAGAGATAGCTTCTGTGTTTTCATATATTCTGTCCTTTCGACTCCGATCCTAATACCGCCGATTCGATCCGGTTGATACAGGTTTCAATGTCTTTATGAATTTCGTGTTGCCATAGCCGAATTACAGTCCACCCCATTTTGCGAAGTTTCCTGTGATTCTTAGTATCGCGATCTCGGTTCTTGTTTATCTTTTTCTTCCAGAAGTCCGATACTTTGGTTTCCCATGAAGGGAATCGGTATCCGTGCCAGAAATCGCCGTCCAAGAAAACTGCAATCCGGGCTCTGCTGAAAACAATATCCGGCCTGCCGGGCAGGCTTTTTTCGTGTTTGCGGAATCTTAGGCCTCTTTTATGAAGCGCAGAACGCACCTGCACCTCCAGTCTCGTATCCTTTCCCTTGATGCGGGACATGCAATAACTACGCTGCTCGGGTGTCAGGTTATCCGGCATCATCCGGTCCTTGATACAGGCTGAAAGCCCTGGCCATTTCTCTGCGTCCAGGCAAATGGAGTTCCGGCGGAACCGTTGTCAGGACTCTGAAATCCTGCGGTGTGCGCGGGCAAATCTTTCTGAAATCACACTTGGCGCATTTTTCGGGATGCGGCCGCATCGGGAAGTCGGAGGCGAGAATACCGGTAACCGCCCATTCGATGTTGGCAAGGGCTGCATCCACCGCTTCCTGGGAAATCGGTACTTCGACCCGTTGGTTGTCCTTCAGGAGATGAACGCTGCCTGTTCTAGCATTCTGCCCGAGAACCTGGTCGGCTGCTCTGGCATAAAGTTGGACCTGCAGGGCGAGCTCGGTCCAGTCGAGATCGTCGTTATCACCCGGCGTTTCGCCTCCCTCCATCGTCTTAAAATCGATGATCTCCGCCTGAAGGATGTTTCCTGCTTCGTCTTCGTGAAGTAGGAGATCAATCGAACCCGAGATGACGCAGTTGGAAGCCGGAATCTCAAAAACGGCCTCCACCTGACGCTCCCGCGCGAAGTCTCCGCCGAAGGACGCTACATAATCCTGAGCGATCTCCACGGCTCGATTTCTTGAGTTCTCGTAAGCACCCGGCCGGTTAACCGGATCGCCGCTCGGGGGGACATGCTTCAAGTGGAAAGTATCCAAGACTACTTGCTCCACCCGGTTCTCCGCCGGCGGTGTGTTCGGGTTGAGTTCATGAAGTTTCTGTATGGACGTATGAACAGTCCGCCCGTAACCGAACATCTCCGGGACGACCGGATTAAGCCCGTAACGCTCCCGAAATTGGTAACTCCTTGGGCATTGCAGGTAGTACTTGATTTCGGTGAAGCTCGTCGGGTAGTCGGTGTCCTCGACTCTCCGACGCGGCGCGGCCTGAACAAGCCCCGTCGGCAGGCCCGCAGCGTTCTGAACCACTGCTGGATGAGTAACAAGCTGGAGCGAATAAGGCGATTGGCGGGCTGCTCGTCTCGCGTTCGGCAGATTTTCTGCTCCGCTTACGTGGAGATACCGTTCGGCGCGTGTTGCGGCCGTGTAGAAAATCCTTATTTCCTCACCGGGGGTGCTTTGATAGGCGCCGCGGTTGATCGCTGCGGTCATGACGCCGGACGGCAGCCAACCCGAGTAGCTGCTTCTTTTCTTTGGGAATCTGTGCGCCTCGACGTCCACGACGAAAACGCATGGGAATTCGAGCCCTTTCATTTTGTGAACGGTAGAGACCGTGACGGCGTCCGGCCGTTGGAGCACATCGTCGGTTGACATGTCATACCCCGCCTCGGCGGCATTTTGCAGGAAGTTGAGGACATCTGAAAAACGCTGCCTCGAATCCACGCTCATATAGACCGTTTCGACGTCCAGGATCATGCGGCTGAAAAGCCCGATGTCCCGCATAATGTCGTCGCTGAAGTTCGTCCGGGCGATGTTAAATGCCTCTAACAGATCATAAACAAGCTGCTGCGGGTAGAGCCGGATTCTTGTCGAGCCCTGAGGGCGGTGAATCCGGCGGCTCCAGTCAGTGAGAACGCGGACGAGCGCGCTGAAGTCCGCGCCGGGATACGCAGGCAGTACTTGGCTGTTGAAATGCTGAAGCACCGTGTTCCGGTCAAGCGGTGTGTTGCGTAAAAGCTCAAATGTAGTTCGCAGAACGGCCGTCTGCGGGCGGTCGAAAGGCCCGCCTCCGGCCTCCAGACTGAACGGAAGGCCGAAGCGTTCAAGCGCTGCGGTGAATGCGGCGTGCCTCGGTGTTTTGTCTTGTTCCGCCTGACGTGTTGATCGCATCAAGACAGCGAAATCGGCTGGCGTTAAACCCCGGACGCCGCCGTTTTCGTAGTAGGCCGTACCCAGCAGATCACGGATTCTCACGGCGACCCATTCAGCCTCCGCCGCGCGGTCGGGAAACCACAGCACCCTGAAATCCTGAGGCACAAGATTCGCCGAAGCGGTCGGGCTCTTCGGAATCCGACTCGGTCCCAGCATGGCGGCTACGAAGGCGTCCGAAGCCTGGACAATGGGCTCCGTACTGCGGAAGTTCTGTGATAAGGTGTGTACGCTACAGCCGACGTATCGCCGTTGGAATTCCAGGATGTTGCTGACGTCTGCGCCCCGCCATGCATAAATCGATTGGTCGTCATCTCCGACTACAAAGAGAGTTTGAGAACTCTGGTGCATGAGTCGGATCAATTCCTCTTGGCAGGGATTAACGTCTTGGTATTCGTCTACCATTAGATGACGCAACCTTCCGATGCCGTTCTCCACTCCCCGCGCATTGTTGCGGACCGCCTCAACCACATCCCTGATCATCAATGAGAAGTCGATATATTGGTCCGTCCGCAAACCGCTCTGAATGTGGGAAAGTAGATCGCCGATGTCGTGGTCTTCGGCGGCTACCGCATTGAAATCCAACAGCTCGTCGTTGGCGGTCTTCCACGCGTCGGATACCTGTTTGATCGTGTCGAAATAGCTGTTGCTTCGCGCACGGGCGCGGAAGCTCTGAAGGCCCAATTGGTAGAAGCGAGAAATCAGATAGAGCTTCAGCCGGTTCTCATCGAGCACGTCGTACTGTCGATACGTGGCGTCCATGTCGCCTAATACGTGCTGACAATAAGCGTGGATGGTGCCGATATACATTGCGCCCATAACGGTGGGATCGAGCCCGGCTATCGTCAGGGCTTGAGAAACACGGCGCTTGATAGATTCGGCGGCTTTCTCCGTGAACGTGAATGCCACGATCCCTTCAGGCGGTTCGTCCTCCGCGAGGAGTCTGGCGATCCGATAGGCCAACGTTCTGGACTTGCCCGACCCGGCGCACGCCAGACACAGCACCTCCCGCGCGGGGTCGACCGCAGCGGCGTATTGTTGGGGCGTCAACTTATTTCTTAAAACCTGGTCGATGCTCATTTTCGTTCAGTCCTTTTTGTGATTGGGCAAGTCCCGCCGCCGTTCAGCAGGATCCTCCGGATACTCTTTGCTTGGGCGGATATAAAAGGCGGAGGAAGTGCATTTCCGATCATTGATGCCAACGAGGATTTATTATTCGTCGGGAACTTATACCAACGAGGAAAACTCTGCAGAAGAGCCGCCTCGCGCATCGTGATTGCTCGGTTCTCCTTTGGATGCAGAAACCGTCCTTTGGAGGGATTGAAACATCCGCTGGTGATCGTCGGAGCTACATCATTCCAGGCTATTCGTCCGTAAACGTCTTTGAAGCCGGAGCATCGCTTATGGCATTCGAGCTGAAACTCATCCGGCAGGTCGATGCGGCTCCCCCCGTCTTTTGGAATTCGGCGGATGAGGTCTATAACCCTTGGAGTCCGGTGTTCGCGCAAGTCGTGGACGGGATCGCCGCTTTCCCCCGCTTTCGGTAATCCGCCGATAGCGTTCTTTACTGTCATTTGTCTTTTGGCTTTATCGGCGAATGGAATCTCGAAACCCAAGCCAGCTAGATAAATTAGTCTTCGCCTTCGTTGCGGCACGCCATATTCCGCCGCGTTTAAGATACGGTGCTCACCAAGGTATCCGAGTTTCCTCATCTTCCTGCAGAAATAAGTGAACCGTTCGTCTTCGGCCAGCCCTGGCACGTTTTCCAACATCACCGCGCGGGGGCGCAGCGCCTCCACAAAGCGCTGAAACTCTAAGAGTAGTTCGTTCCGGGGGTCCTCGACGCTGACGGCCCCGTTCAGGGTGCGCATCGTAGAAAAACCCTGGCACGGCGGACACCCAGCCAGAAGGCTGAGTTCCCCTTTCTTAATACCGATCTTAATAAGCAGTTCTGCAGGCTGCAGTTTGCGTATATCCATCTCCCACACTTCGACGTCTTTATGATTTGCTTTGTAGGTTTTGACGGACAGCGGATCAACATCCACCGCAGCTAGCACCCGAAATCCAGCCTTCTTCAGGCCGACGGCCAACCCGCCGCAACCGCAGAACAGATCGACGGCCGTTGGTTTACCCGCGTTGCGGGTCGCATGACCCGGATCTCGCTTTGTCTTACCCTTCATCGGGAAAACTATCTTTCATACGAATAGACATTTCGGTTAACACTTTCGGAGGAGACAAAGGACTCGCCAGCGTCATCTCCTACGCGAACGGAACGGGAGCTGCACTTCCCCCGTGAGGACACCTGTCATTTCCTTTATTCCAGCCGCTCCATGCTTCGTCCGTCATATCTCCAGCGTTTTCAGTACCGCGCGATCGACATCGCCATAGAACACTACATCCAAGCGTTCGATCACGTCTTCCGGTAGTCCGGCGAACTGTGCCTTGTTCGAAACCGGAACCAGGACGCGTGCAGCTCCGGCCTCCATGGCCGATTGTAGTGGCTCGGCGATTGAAGCCGGTCCCTTGATATTTCCTTGAATGGTTAAATCTCCAAGAACGACAGTGCCTGCTTGAACCTGCCTATTACGTATCGCAGAGATCATGGCGGCAAAGAATGCCACACCGCAGGGACACTCGATTCGGCCGCCGGATAGGTCCACGGCCTCGGCGTAAATGTCCTTCTGAGCCAGCGTCTGAGTGAGCCCCAACTTCTCCTTGACGTTCTGTAGATAGCTGAATGCACGATTAAGGGATTCTTTCAGCGTTTTCTCAAGACCGGCCGGCGTCCGCAATTTCCCCGTCCCGGCCGTAATTGCCACTTCCAGCCGGAAAAGAGCTACTTTAGCCTCGGAATCAACCGCAGCCGTGTAAACGGTCCCAGGCGGAAGTGGATCCTGCGAGATGACCCCAGCTCCGCCTTGTTCTGGCACTCCCACTGACCGCTCTGTATCAGTCTCAAGATCAATATAGGAGAAGCTGGTTTTATAGAACTCGAATGAACCTCGCTTCTTGAGCTGTTCCTTAACTCGGCGGCGGCCCTCCAAAGCCAGCTCTACATACTCGGTTATTTCTTCTTTCGTCCATCCTCCGCCGGGGTGGAGGATTTTGAGAAGGCCGCTTACGGTCTTTTTGGCTGCAGTTGCGTCCCGGCCTTCGACGTGCGATCCGAATCGAAAGACCCGTTCAATTTCATCAAAGTGGTTTTGTTTTCTAAGATTCCTGAAAGCCTCGGCCAGGTAGTCGGTGACGAATCCGTAGTGGACCGTCAATATGTCCTTCGAGTTTTTAGGGATTTCCCAACCCGGCAGGTAAAAGTGCAACCGGTCGATAAGGGCGAGGTCGAACTCCTTGGGAAGCGGCTGTAATAGGTCAGTGGCTGAGTTTTGGACAAGGCTCTCAACCGGCTGGTTCAAATTTCCTATGAACACAAGGGACGCGTCCGCCAGAACTTGAGTGATCCCTCGGCTGAATCGACCGTTGGCCATATAGTCCTTCATGATCTGAATCACGTCCGGTTCTGTGATTTTCATACCGCCGACTTCATCAAAGGCGACGACGTCCCAGTGACCCACGAGGCCAACCTGTCTTCGGGCATTGTTGTAAAACAGGTTCGCCGAGCTCGCTTTGCCGCCCGAGATCAGCATGCAGTAGGGGGACATCTCGCTGAACGCGTAGGATTTTCCGGTACCACGCGGACCGAGTTCAATAAAGTTGTAATTCTTTTCGACAAAGGAAATGAGTCTGGTAATCAGTAGAATTTTAAGCCGCTTTTCCATGCGGGCAGGCTCGAGCCCGACGCTCCGGAGAAGGAGGTCGACCCACTCGTCTCTGCTCAGGGCGCGTCGGCCTTCCAAGTATTCGTCCATGTCGAACCGCGCAAGTTGGATAGGTTTCAGATCGGTGATATGGAAAGGGCTCTCCTTCTTGCCGTCATCAGACAGCCTGAACTCCACATCGATGATCGCCCAAATACCTCCCTCAAGAAGGCGTTCATAACGGCGATAAAATTCTTCGGCTATGTGTATCTTGGAATAGCCGAAGTGGTCCAGGGAGGCCCAATACTTGTTCTCGCCGGCCAGGAAACGGACCTCGACGCGGTCGATGAATCGATGTCTGCCTTTTTGTTCAACCATAGACTGGGCTTTGTTCGCTTCATCATGGCGGAAATAGTTTGTGGCCAGGGTCTCTTTAACGGCATCCACACCTATACGGATCTCCTCATCGTTATCAGAAGCGCAGTATTTTCCCAGCAAATACTCAAGTACGTAGGAAGGTACATTTTCGCCACCCTTGATCTGATGCAGAAGATCCTTCCGAACAACCTTCCCTGCAAAAACTCCCGTTGCTTTTTTGTCCAGGTCGTCCTTTTGCATTCTGCGCTCCTTAATCAATCATCGCGTTTTTGAGTTTACGCCTTGCCCATACAACACGGGTATGAGAATCGCTCACACGAATATCGATCTCCGTCCCATTGAAATCCGGGTCGATCAGTATCGGTACAGGTGTTTCTCTATTCGCCTGTAAAGTCACTTCATGGGTTTTTTCATCCCTCGCCTCGCAGTCAGCGGCCTCGCCTACGATTTTTGCTTTTACGCCAATTCCTTCATACGCTTCAATCCGTACTTGTGCGGAAGTGCCGAAAACATCGCCCTGTAAGTAAATTTTCAGGCCGATGACCCGGCTGGTGAACTTGTCCGAACGGTAGCGGATATCGATCTCAGCTTTTCCAACGGCGCCAGGTTTTTCTTTACCGGCCCTGAAAACGACCACAGGCACCACCGCCTCCTGCAGACTTAATCCGCCGTGAAAATAGCCATCGCCTTCCGAAAACACCCGGAATCCAATGGGCAGACAAACCTCTTGCACATCGCCTTGAATCCCTACATGGCCGGCCTTCAGGGCAATGGTCCCAGCCGCCCCGACAAGTCCCGAGCCCAACAGGCAGCGGCGTTTGTTCTCGAGCCAGGCGCCGGGCGGAATCTGAACCACGTCGCCGGCTGGGATTTCCGGCAGCATCATATGACCGTGGTCGGCGCTGATCACGACGCGGTTGAATCCTTGAGATACCACCAAACGGATCGCCGCCGCAATGTCTCCGACCACGTCCGAGAGGTACCGCCGGGCACGCCAGGCCCCCAAATTCTCGGCGATGGCGTCCGGGTCCTGAGTCCGCACCACGAAGAGTTCCGCGTTCTTCATGTTTGCAGCGACCTTCTTCGGATTGCCGAACATTTCGTCCAGAGTGGTCTCGAAGAACCTGTCACCGTAAGTTTCGGCCAGCAGCTTCATCCGATCCGCTGATGTTTTCAGCAGGCGCGTACCGATAGCCGGGATCAAGACCCCGTCTTTCTCAACGAGACGAAGCATGCCGTCCGCACCCGGCATGAGGGCCGCCATGCCGGAGCCGGTCACCGTAGGGAGGGAGCCCGCAGCGTGGCTGATCTCGGCCTCTCCAATTCCAGCCAAGGATTCGCCCAAATCGCGTCCCATTTCGTACCGCAGCGAATCCACCATGAAGAATGCTGTTCTCTCCCGCCGCTCCAGAAACGGGGCAATATTATCATCGAAGATTCGGGTCTGCCTATGCACTCCACCCGGCGGCCAGCCTTCAGCTTGTATAGCGGCTAGAAAAACGTTTTGCAGGTTCATGGCAGCCTCACGATAGCGACGTCGACTAAGGTCGACGACCGGAGCGATGATTTCATCGGTGCAGGCTGTCAGGGCGGATTCGAACAACCGGGAGCCGCGGTCGAAGTCGGACCATCCGCCTTCCGTGTAGGCCTTTATCAGGCCGGCGAGGTCTTTCTTATCGCTTAGCCCGCGTGTAACCAAAATGGACGATTCGATCAGAGCGGCCGCCCGCTCAAGGACCGTCCATGCCGGAGACCGTTGTGGGTCATGGCGCCATATGGAACTTTTCCGCTTTTCGATCACGTTGTGTGCAGCCGCTGAATCTCCGACGACGCAAAGGGCGACCGCTCGACCGAGCAGGCGTCGTTCCTCAAAGGGGAATGTGTCGCGTTCGCCAGGATCGAATTCCTTCGGCATGAGATCGGGAAGGCGGAGTTCGCCCTCGATCTTCTGCGCCAATTCGATATAGAAATCCCTCAGACCCGAGTCGGCGCGCATCCTGTCGCAGGCGGCGTACACCACTGACTTCGCATCATCCCCGGCGCGCGGTACGGCGCTCAGGGCATCCGGCGTTCCGTCCGGCAGGTCATAGAGGAATTCGCTGAAGAGCACCTGCTCGGCAGCCTTCGGTCGCAACGTTTTCCATTTCCGCGATTCGGACGCCGGCTTGAAACCGACCGCGGAATCAAAGAGCCGCAGAAGTTCTTCGATACAACCGGGTTTATCGTCCACCTCTTTGGCCTTAGCGGCATCACAGAGAGCGAGCGCCACGACATCCGCCGGAGTTTCGGTGCGGAACACCTCGTTCAAGAGTGGCCATCGCTGCGTTTTTTCCAACTCGTCCAGGAGAGCGATAGTCGGCTTCCCTTCCCGAAAGAGCCTCGTGATTTCCTCGGCTTTCTGCGGCATGGATTGGCGGGCGAGTGATTCGATTTTCTGATCTTCGGTATCGCCAAAAGCCGTCCCGGCCAGTGCGTATGCCTCGAACGGGTCCCGCATCTTCTCGTCTTCGTTCGCCCCGCGGCGTCGAGGGATATAGATCAGCAGGCTGCGGTCACGTTCCGTTGAGTTTTCAGACTCGTTCATCAACCGGTAGACTCCATCGGCCGAGCGGCGGGCTTTGAGCACCGAGGTGGAGACTAAGAGCACCTCGCAATTAGGCGCACTAAAAGTTTCTACATATGATTGGAACCATTTATCAGGATCATACCAGACTACTATCCTGCGTTCATTTAGGAGGTCAATCAGTTTTTTGTGTAGGAATACAGTAAATTTCATACATCCCTCCTAAACAATTTGATGCCGGCTTCTTTTTCAAGCGCCTGACAGATCATCTTTGTCCGGCTTTCCAGGAAACGAAAGAATCCTTTTTTCACATTCCTCATCCAGATCCCACTATCTTCATCGACCGGAATCAGGTGGCGATCCATCTTTCGTTTGAAGAAAGAGGTTGTATCTCTAATCTCTCCAAGGTAAACATGAGAACGCTTGGATCCGATCTCCAGATTCTCTGAAAGGGTAAGGAGGCAAATATTTGCAATGCTGTTATATATTTTAGCAGGCACTGACTCCCAAGATAAAGTGGCTTTTGGAAAAATGTGATGGCGATTTTTTTGATTGGTATCTGAGGCAAAATTATCAATCGGAATCTCATTCAAACCGTCGTCTTTCAATTGGACTGGTTTTCGCATCAATAGCATACAGTAGGCTGCGCAGGTGATTCCGGTCCTGTTGGTATATTTATCCTTTTTGACGTCATGATAGTCCGCTTGTGGTTTATATGTGAATTTCGTTCTCGGGTTTTTTGCCAGACGCTTGAATAGTTTGATGTCTTCGGGAATGCAGCGATTGAAGTTCTGCCCTGAGTACCTGCTCCCGATATTCGTCGCCCAAAACCACTTTCGGATTTGCTCCTTTTGTTGATGACTCGGACCTCTTCCGTTCCAATAGAGAAATAACGCGAGCATCGCGACCATATAATCTGAATATAGATATTGGCGGTTCAGCACTGAAAAATTAACGCGGAGATAATCGATTGCTTTCCCAAAGCAAGCGCCGAGCTTATGCCAGCCAGAAGCCAACGATTTACGCTGGGCTTGATCAACCCTCACCTTCTTCTCCAAACGATGGATAACATGCTCAAGCGCCTCTCCTCGCGCTTCGCTTGCTCCATGCAATGCTGCCATCGCAAATAAAATCGGCATTTCGGGTATCACCCCAAACCATTCATTCACATGCTGTCTCACTTCATGGCAAAAATCGCGAAGATCAAGGCCTTCAGCACGGGTGAAAATGGCATCGGCGGATGTGATCTTCATCCCTAGCGTATTAATCCGTAGAAAAGATTCACGGACATCCTCAATCCCGGCCTTGATATACATTTGGAAAATCGGGTATCTCGTGATCTGGTCTCGACATTTTTTTATTTTTTTCAATTGGCGCATGCTTAGATGGCTCAATCGGCTCCGCCATTGGGGATGGAGCACATCGCATAAAGACTCAAAACAGCCATTTATCGCTTTTCGATATCGAATCTGATGGCCGTCATCCTCTTTTTCCATCGAGAGCACCACCCGAGAAAAATCAATTTCATCCCGGGCGGAATTTTCGATCTTATCCCCCTTACGCGCATGGTGAATTACTGAAATGCGCTGTTGACCGTCCATCAAGAACCATACTTTTGAGTTACGTGGGTTGAACGGCGGCAATACATGATAATTTTGTCGGAGATAAAGCCTTTGATTCTTTGAGGTTTCCCAGATCATTACTACGCCGATAGGCATATGGCGGTACATACTGTCAAACAGTTTGGCCGCCTTTGTTCCGTTCCAGACAAACTCCCGCTGCAATTTTGGAATTGCGTATCGTCCCTCATCTATGGAACGCAGGATGTCCTTGACTGTGCTCTTCTTTACTTCGATTTCGCCCACCTTAAACCTCCTCCTCGCTCTCCTCAATGTTTCCGCTCTTGCGCTTTCTGTTCCTCTTTTTCCCTTCAGGCTGTTCCTGGTAGAGGTTTTCCAGCCCATGGGTGATGGCGACGGAGCGGTCTATCTTACAGACCTCCCGGACCCGATCCGGCCAGATCGTGTACGCCAGATGCGCCCAGTCGTAGTCGCCTTTCTCGAGTTTCTTCCAGCATTCCTCCGTATCCTTGGCCCAAGACCGTAGGCGGAAAAGGTTGTGGAACGGCGCAGCGTTGATGATGACGCCGTCGTTGAGGTCCGGATTGAAGGGCAGCGCCGCGATATGGAGTAATTCCTCGCGCAGGTCTCGTAGTTCGGCGAGGAACGCGCAGGCTTCACCTAGTCGATCGTTTAGTCGGGTCGCCTCGCGTCCGGAGGTGGTCTGCAGGTTGTTTTCGATGCGAACGATCCCGCGCTCTGTCTCGGCGATCTTGGGTTCTACGTATTTGTTGACCGCAGCGTAGAGAGTCTGGTCTGTCAGGCGATGGTAGTAAAGCCAGATCGTGTACGCCCCCGAGGCCGTTGACAACGGCCAATAAATCGGGGCTTTACGTCGGCTCTTGGAATAGCGTTTGAGATGGTCCTGGAAGAATCCCGTAGGGCGACGGAAATAGTCCCGTATGTCTGGAACGCCGAGGACATCGCAGGCCTCCTGTTCGATCTCGTGCGCCTTAACCTTCCAGAGAAGGTCAAAAACCTCGCGCACGCGGCGAATAATGTCTTCCTGGTGCGACTGGACTGTGTTGAAGCCCGGATCGTCCACAAGAATACCGTCCCAGGAGACCCGGAGCGGATAGCCGTCATTAGGGATGGTTGAGATCTTAACTAAGCCTTCCGGCAAGATATTTGCATCCGGCCGTGCGAGCAGCCATTCTTCGCTAACGATGCTTCCGGACTCGGCGGGCAGGCCATCCGGTCCGACCAGCATCCCCGGCGGGCAGACTGGTAGAGGGTCAAAGGGGTCGGCCAGTTTCGGCTCAAGTGACGGATCCATAGCGATGCGGACATCCCACCGGCCAAGAACAACTCCAATAAAATAATCTAATGCTTCTGCAACGATCTCATTCAGCAAAGAGGGGAGTTGATTAGTGATTGTTGTGCCAAGCTGTGCTTTGCCAAAGGAATTGATCTCTAAAAATGTTTTGGAGGACTCACCTAGCGAATAGGCTACTGCAACCAGCTTATTAATCTCGTTTTCAATGCTATTCGCCTCAGCACACTTTGTTTGAAGATTTGCCTGAAATCGGGAAAAAGAATGAATGAGACTTTCTGTTCTGTAAGCCGGCACAGAAATGAGAGCCGGGATCAAGCTTTCAGAATGTTCAATTGACCTTGCGATTAGACATCGCATTAACTCAAATCCAGAACGCGCCAATTCCTTTAGACGGATCTTGTCCGGGGATGTTGGCTCGATAATCGGCAACAACTTTACATAGCCGTTCTCTTTGTGCTGACCACAGTATGTGTTTATTGTAATCTGTAGCAATGTTGAGTTTAGTATTGCACAAATTGCCTCGGCATTTTCAGTGGAATGTGGGAATATCCCTTGCCCCTCGTTCGTAATGATGCGCCCTGCTGGATTTATCTGAACAGAAAGGAAATTTCCGCGTTTGCCATAGGTAAGTCCACGATGACCGAATCTGATCTCGTTTCTAATAAAGGCTCCATTGTGGTTTCTGATTGCTGCGCCATCATTACGCCAATCAATGACATCAGTCCATGGTCTATAGAACGGGCAGTAATCACCACCGTTCGACAAATGCTTCCAGCCTGACGGTGTACCAATATTAGGAATCTCCCAACCCAATTTGTAAAATCTCGAATTGTCGCCGGTGCTTACCCCGGTGCATACTGCAGCATAGGTTGGATCAAGACATGCATGCTTAGAAAACATTGCCTGCATTTCCGCGGGAAGGTAAAAAGCGGGCACTCCGTTTGGGAGACTTTCAAAATCCTTTTGGTTAGACCATGAATAATTTACCAAAGAGGTCATCTCTTTAATACGTTCAGCCTTTTCATCAGAAGTTCGGAGATCATAGCAGGCTACTCTTTCCCTATTCGATGATGCCATACAAGATAAAGTGATTAGGCAGGTTTCCACATTAGCGTCATCAAGCACATTCCACCCCAAAAGGCACAGGGTAGACAGGGATGATTTAAGGTAAATCACCGAGCGCCTATATTCCTCATAAGAGCTCCTGATGAGAGTTGATATGTCAACGATTGCTCCGAGCATCCCCTTATACGATAGCCCATACATTCTCTGATGGAATGCGCAGGCCAAGTTTGAATACGTAACGGGGTATTCCCTCCGGACCATGTCGCTTGATGATTCGCCTATTATGCCGAAGGGCGGGTTCATAAGCACCACGTCGTAATGTTTGCGGCAGAGGTCAATAAATGCAAATCCTCGGGCAGCGTCCTCGGCGAACAGACGGCGGCGGCCAACCCAGCCGTTTTCAGCTCGCTCCGCATACTCTTTCAGCGCATTCAGGATATCTTCCTCTGCTCGCTCCCAGAACCGCTCGTCGGTGATCCCTTTCACATCGAAGCGCAGTTCTTGTTGCTTGGGCCGCGAATCGGTCATGCCGGGGAAAAGAAGCTGTTGTTCCGACATCGGACCTTCAAGCCACTGTTTCCTGGCGTTATCGATGGTATCCTTGATCTCCTCCTCGATTATGAGGAGCGACCCCGCCTCTCCGGCGAGCTTCATCTTGTCGAACACGATATCCACAAGCTGCCCCAGGACCCGCGGCTTCAGGGCGGCGGTGAACTCCCGGCGCATATCTTCCTCGCCTGGCATCGGCTCGGCGGTGACGATGTTTGACCTAGAGATGCGTGGTCGATCGGCGGCCTTGATTCCGAGGTGTTTCCAAGTCTTCTGCGCCCGCAGCCAGAGGGAAAGCGAGGCGATCTGCACCGCGCGCGGGTCGATGTCGATTCCGTGGATGTTCCACTCGATGATCAGCCGCGGCACGTCGCGCAGGAAAACCTCCTTGCTGTCGTAGGTTTCATGGAGAGACTTGAGACTCTCGGGACGGAGGATGGCGTCGTCACCGAACCGGGCCTCTAGGTTCCAGGCCTCGTCGTAAATGCATTCGAAGAGGTCGAAGGCGTAGAGGCCGAAGTGCATCGAGCCGCACGCAGGATCGAGCATTTTAATGTCACGCGGGTCTTTGATCTGCCGATGCGCGATGTAAACGGGCTGCTTGAGCAGCTCTTCCTGGGATAGTCCGGTTTCGCTCTCTTCAGTGGCCGGGGCTTTCGCTCCCGAAGCAAGGAAAACTTCGTTCGGCCGCCGGATGAGGTAGCTACATTCCTGCTTGAGGGCGGTTTCGCCCTTGCGCATCTCATACCAGATGCGGCCGAGGGTGTTATCGGTGAGGAACTCGACCACGTACCGCGGCGTGAAGAACTGGTTTCGGACGGCAAGCTCTCGGCTGTTCCGAGGGGCCGAAGAAGCTTCCCGCATGGCTTTGCGCTCTTCGGGCGGATTGAAATACTGATAGATCCAGCCGATGGTCTCGTCTTCAGTCCAGAGGTGGGCAAGTTCGGGCTTGTTGAGCTCACCCAGAACATCCTCCATACACCTCTCGGCAGGGAAGACGGCGGACTGGGGCGACATCCGGTCGAACAACACGCCCAGGTCGAGGGCGAGCTCGTCAAAGAGGCATTCAAGGAAAACCCGGTAGGCGTCATACCGTCCGCCAAGGGCTCCGCCGGAGATCCGCTCGAACATCTGAAAGCCAGCGGATGTCGTCCCTTTGCGGACGCATTCGATGACCAGCTCCCGTTCCTCGCACAGCCGCAGGGCGGCCAAACGGTTGAGGACGGTGAACGATATTTCAAGGACCATCCGCTCATAACCTACTTTTCGGCGATCCAACTCCTTTCCTGGCGCGCCGACCGCGACCGTATAGTGGTCGAGCAGGTCGCGCAAACGCTGGGCCGCCGAGATCTGGTCCGGCGACAGGTGCGTCAGCTTGTCGAGCGGCAGAACGGTGCCGTCCGGGTGCAAACCGAAGACGCCGCGCAGTTGGTCTGTGACGTCCTCAATCAGTCTACGTCGACATGCGGTGATGGTTCTCGCCAGCAGATTGCGCGTGTCTTTGTCGAAACTCATCCGCGCCCCTTGATCCGTATATGTTTGTTCGATTTCAACAGACCGACCAGCTTCTCTCGGATGGATGCCAGCCACGAGTCCAAGTCCGCTGCTGAGGCGATTACCGCAGCCTGTACAAGGGTATCGGCCTCGACGATTTCCTCGCCGGCCGGTTCCCCGCCGCCACCACCGGGTTCAGGCGGAGGTTCCGGTTTAGATGGCCGCCTGCGGATGATCTCGGCTTTCAGGTCTTCGATCAGCCCCGGCAAGGTGCGCTTCCGTACCATCAGGGTCTGAAGCAGTTTTATCGCATCTCTCTTTTCGGCGGTCGCCGGAAGGTTGCATCGAAGTTTGGCTGCGATCTCCTCGCGGTCCTCGTCGCGCAGCTTCGCCCAGTCGAATTCCGCCTCCAAGGCATGGAGGGACTTTTTCAGATCCTCCTCATAGGCGGTGCGGTCTAGCGCATATCTTTTTTCAGTCCGGTCCACAGCAGACCGGATTACGCCGCGTAGTTCAGGAAGCCGCTCATGGAAACGCTCGGAAGAAAGTACCTCTTCCGCAATGTCCCTTTCTTCCCGGCTCAACAGGTCGTTTGCGAAACCGGGGAACAACTGTTCCAGATCCGCCGTCGAATCCAGAACCGCCCTGGCGTTTTGGACATCGGCCTCCGCGCCGGACGCCAATGTATCGAAGACTGCCTTTGCCCAAGTGATATCGTCCGGCAACGCGCATTTGATGCCGCCCAGCACCAGAGCCGCCCCGCCGGCGTCGCCTTTCAGAAGATCAGCTGCGTCCGCGAGCAGACGCTGAGAGCGGCTCTCACCGGGGAGGTTCAACAGACGCAAGCGATCAGGCAACGATCCAATCTTCTCTAGAAGGTCGGGAACGTGCTGCCTCACAGAACGACTGATGTGATCTTCCAGCGGCAGAACTTCGTCGCCGAAGAGCGTTTCCAAGCGCCGGGCGGCTCTGTCCAAAGCTTCAGGGGGCACCTTTGCGTCACGAGACGATATTCCGATCCGGTTAAAGGATACCGAGCTCTTGACAGCCTCCACAGCTTGGGGGCCGGCAGTGCGCACGGGTCCGGTGGCCCCGGGGACATGGAATTCAATTTCACCCGCCCGCAGCAATGCGGCAAAAAGGTAGCGTACTGTGTCTTTGGTCCAGCCATAGGGAGGTGCGGAGAAAATGTCCTGCAGAAAGGAGCCCTGGAGCCTTCCGGAGCCGGATTCAGCGGCCTTGGTCTTGAACACCCGCAGCACCTCCGCGAGCACCGGAGCGGCTGTGTCCACCCGGGGCGCGCCTTTATCCTTAACCACGAGGCCGAGAGGGTCGAGCTCCTTGGTGATGCGGTCCATACGCTCCACTCCTAGGAACTTCGCGGCCTCCTCTGTAGACGGCCGTACCGGGGCAAGATGAAAATGGGGGAAAACCTCTTTAACGGCAGCGGAAAGAACGGCGCGGACAGCGGCGTCCAGCGTTTCACCGGCCTCGCGGACCGGGGTTGGCTTGCCGCGGAAGAGAAATACGCCGTCCAACATCGCCTTTTCCATGGCGGCGGCTGTTCGTTCCCGGCTCCGCTCCGCCGCGCGTCTTTCGGCGCGCAGGTATTGGGCGACCACTTGATCCGCGGAGCGCTCATCGACGTCGCCGAGCACCTTTTCCGACCGCACGATCTCGGGCAGTTGTTCCTCCACAACATCGTCGCTCTTCACCAGTAGGACCACCGTGTTCTTCAGCTCCGCCTGGGTATTACCCGCGATCAGAAATTCGCTACGTTTGGCATCCCAAAGTATGGGCTCTACGAATTCCAGACGGAGTTCAATATCCTCAGCGCCACCGACCACAGGCGTGCGCCCGAGCTTTACGGCGGCTCTCACTTCTTTGATATTTTCGAGCCTTGCAGTAGGTTGTCCACGGAACAATGGGTGGTCGGCGGTTCCTTGTTTGAGGACGTCGATCCTCGCCCGGGCGCATTCGCCGGAAGTGGGCGCATAGATATTGCGCTTATCGCGGATCGGCTTGATGGCGTCGCTTAGGAACACATATCCGCCCGCCTGCGGATCCTCGATGAGGCCGCATTCTTTCTCGGAGATCAGCCTGCGTAGAGCTTCCCGCACCTGGTCGAGAAGGCCGGGTGAGCCGATTTTTCTGTATAGCAACGCGGCGATGTTCTCCGCCGTACGAGGGAAGGTTTCCACCGGCTGAAGGGCGGCGACCGCCTTGGCAACCCGCACCTCCATGGAGTTTACTCCGAAGATCTTGACTGTCTTGTCCACGCCACCGATGACGTGGGAAAGGACCTTGGATATGTCGGCACTTAATGTGTTATAGAAGTCGTCCACGCAGGCCAAGGAGCCTACCTCCCGGTCGGCCAGTTTGACGGCTTCCGCGCCGAGAACACGGCTCTTGTCCACTAGTACGTCCTGGATGACCCGGATGGCCGAGCGCAGACCTATGCCGCCGGTGGAACGGGCGAGTGTCCGGATGAGTTCCAATAGGAGATCGAAATGCTGCGGCAGAAACGGATAGAGCCGCGTGAACGTCTCGGAGTCGGGGTCGCCCTTGAACAGAGCCGTACCGCTGAGGCGGGTATATGTGACCATAGATTGACCATGTTCTTTGAAAAGGGCATCCAGTTTCTTCGCTCCCTCTTCGGATTTGTCGAGCAGCCGGCGGTGGGTGATCTCGCGGATGTCGCTCGCATCGAGCTGGATGGAAATCGGGAAACGGTCCCGCAGCTTGTTCAGTTCAGCCGAGTTGTGGGCGGCCTTCTCGACGATTTCGCTCAGTGTCTGCTGACCGGTTGCCGCAATCCAGACTTTGCCCTTTCCCAATTCTTTGAGGTTGCGCGCTAATCCGTCAAGGTTAAGGATCAGTTCTCCGCGGGGTGCGACGTACTGACCGGCCTCATCGACTAGGAACAGGATATTCTCATAGCCGGTCTTGCGGCGGCACACATCGATGATCTCCTGCGTCAAGTCACGCATGTCCCGGGCTTCCTCGAACCGTAGGCCGCGGAAGCTCTCCGGCGTGGGAAAATCCCCCGGCAGGACGTCGGGCACAATCTCCGCCGCACGGGCCACACCGATTAGCGGATCGTTATGGATATCCTCCCACTCCCCTTGATACCGCGCAATGTAGTTCTGCTTGAACCGGTCATATAAGTTTCTACGGTCAAGAGTGAATTCGAGCCGGGCGAGTTTTTTCTCCTTGGAAAAGCCGGCCCACTGTAAAACCTTCCAGTAGAGGATAGTGGATGTGGGCACACCTGCGCTCTCGGCAAGTTGCTCAGAGCCAAGATCGAGTAGTACTACAGCCGTCGGATATTTTTTTGAGACGGTACGGAGGGCGGCTGGAATCTCGTTGCGGGAAAACCTTTCACAGAGAAGGTCAAGGAAAGGCCTCCCATCAACTGTTTTTGAGGGGTCCAAGGCGGCGCCGAGATATTTGGTGAACGAACTTTTACCGCTTCCGTAGAAACCGGAAACCCAGATTCCCACCTCGGTTACCTGCCCGCCCCGGACACCCTCACCGAAAGCGTCTAGAAACCTGCGAAAGCAGGATTCAATGTTATTAGTGACTTCATATTCGGCGATCTCTCGCTTTAAGCGATCTTCATCCTGTGCGTAGTAGTCAATGACCTTTTCAATGGTACGATCGATTTCCCGTCGGAAATACCCTCGAATCAATGAATTCATTATCAACCTCCCAGAATAGCCGATCGATAACAGGGATCGGGAGAGTGAAATCCAAGAAATTTCAATCCGCTCTGCCCGCTATGAGTCCCAGGATAAAAGAAAACCGTAGGAATTCTCGCCCTGTCGTGAAGATAATCGCCGATGGTTTTTGTCCTGGTAAACGGATGTAAAAGTTCAATTTCGCTGACAAGTACAATAGTATTTTTAGACGCAGCTTCCACAATATCAGCGACTTTACTCAATAACGCGTAATTTTGATGTAAAACATTTCGGACGGATTCATTTACCGAAGGGATGTCCTCAAAGGATTCCAGTCGAAGCCAATCATCCCAACGGCCTGATCGATCAACCAATCCCCAAATGATTTCGGCCATCGAGATCCGACAAACCTCATAGCCATGTCCCCGCAATGTGGCGATCCATCGCGGAAAACACTTTTTTATGGAGAGCATCAATTCCGGAGGATAAACGAAATAAAGGACCGGATCAGACTTGGCCGGATCCAGCATGTCAGGATCACGGATTTTGTTGATAAGTTCATTGAAGGCTTTATCAAGTGAGTACATCAATCAACTCCTCAATTGAATTGACTTTCCAAGTGAAATGCACGACCAAGCCGGCCCGCTGAACAATCAAGCCTCGTTGTTCGCCGAGACCGTCTAGTCTTTCCAAGATCTCTGAAGGAGTCATTCCGAAAAGCCCCCAGTCGGGATGGTTACATAGAGAGGAATCCGTGACACCCGATTCATTAAGCTCCCGTGCCAGCACTGCGGCTCCTTCATCAGACATATGATAATCGACGATTTCCCTGCGGCCGCGGGTTTGCTCACGGAGGAACCCGACGTCCCGCAGGAGCCCGAGAACACAACGTGCGATGCGCACCGATACATAATCCGACCACTGGTTATCCAACCTTCCATCAAAGTGAGCCTCTGACAGAAAAGAGACCATTGAATCTGTATCGAGAACAGATCTTCCCCTTCGGACTGCGGGCCAATATTCGCGGACCGTGAAATCATATACCAAGGGGTCCTGTCTCGCTGTGAACACAAACAGAAGCTCGCTGAAAACCCGGCCACTCATTCCCGATGAAAGGATTTTCTTAAGGATCCGCGCGGGTTTATCGCTCGGCTTCAAGAAACGCGGAGCGAACACTCTTCGTACCACATCATGGGTTCTGTAAGCGGTCGCATTGCCGAGTAAGCCCTCTTTTTGAACCCGATATGCGAACTCGTCGAGGGCTTCACCGGGTTGCCAATGCTCGAGAAGACGCCGAGTCTCCTCTATCATTCCCGCGCCTTTGCTTATGGCAGTTGAATATTTGCGCTGCAAATCCTTATCGAAGGGCATATTCATCTCCGGCTTCCGTTTTGTTCAGCCGCAAAATACGGGAAGGCGGGTTTCCCTTGAGCGAAAGCATTTTGGTAGACGGCTCCAGCTTTCTTGAAACCGGCTGCATTCGTCAAATCCCCTTCGTTACCGATCCTCTTTGCCCCGGCGGCATCATCCGGTCGTGATACTCCGCTGCACATGGAGACGAGCATCTCTATCAGCATATCCGGATGCCCGAGACCTGCACGAAATTGTGAGACAAACTCCTCATCGAAATCAGGAGGAATCCGGCGGATTTCGGTTTCCAATGATTCGGGAAGCCTGAAAAGGTGGTAAACGCCGACGCGGCCGACTGCCCGGTCATGGACATCGCAGGCGCTTTTTCCAGCGGCGTGGACGGAGGCTTGAAATGAATTACGCGGGTAGATCCTCTCTAGAAAGCGCAATCCAGTTTCGTTCATGAACTCGGTTTTCCACAAAGGGGGGCGGACGGACTCACCGAGAGCGAGGATTAGAGCACGTAATCGCAATATAAATTCGGGAAGTGGCGACAAAGAAGAAACTTGTATAGGCTTCATTTTACTTCCTGACTAGATTTTATTCTTATCATTACGGCCGGCGCCTCCGGATTTAACCCAATCGTCCACTTCATCTTTTAGGAACTTCCATAATCGCCCCATTCGATGCGCCGGCATTTTCTTATCGCTGATCCAAGTATAGACAGTATCTCGTTTGATTCCGAGATGGTCCGCGATTTCGACTACGGAAAGCCAACGATCATTCATCGTAGACTCCATTCAGCGAATATTTTGTGGACAGCCCCCCGGGTTTTTTGATGAAACCATTCTTTGATCCGGTCTAACCGGCCTTCACCCAGCGTAACCGGATTAAACCCGCAATGATTATAATCGATTGAGAATATTATTAAAATCGTTCTTTAAATGGGACGCCCGCGCGTCTCCCTTTCCTCTCCGCGGAATATTCAAAATATAGGCTTGTTTAGGGGTTAAAGTCAGCGTCGGCTGCGTCTTGTTTATTAGTATACAGTAATGTTCGCTCGATGTTAGTCTAATCTGTTCCAGGTCCAAACCACCTTCCCGCAGACCGGGTTGTAGTCCAGCCCTTTCAGGTTCACGATCCGCGGGAAGCCCTTCGTATCCCGGTTATCGGCCAGAAGGATCAGGTGATCGTTGTCGCGGTATACCCGCTTGATGGTAACTCCCTCATCAGGGATCTCGACGGCGTAGATCTTGTAGTTTTTGATTTCGACTTTGTCCTCGATGTCGATCGCGACCAAGCTTCCCCCTTGGATCGAAGGCGCCATTGAATCGCCTTTGGCAAAGAGGGCAACGATCCGCTCTCGGCCACGCTTCTGCTTCTCCGCTTGCTTGGGGAGAGCGGGCTTGTAGATCAGGGCATAGCCGTGGGTGCGTTCTTGGGCGATTATGGCGCCGGGGCCTAGCGAGGCCGCGTCCTCGAGGATCCGGACGGCGAGGAAATCATCCCGGGTTCGGAATTTGGAATAGTCGAGCTTTGTCGCCTCGTCTGGGAATACCTCAATGATAGCGGGTTCTTTGTCTGCTTCGGCTTTAGGGACCAAGGACTCGGTGGAGATGAGTTCGTGAGGCGGAACGTTTAGGGCGTTTGAAATGCGCAGGAAGAAATCTATCGTATAGCCCTGCTTCCCATTTTCAATTCGGTTGATATTAGACTGGTGGGATTTTAGGAGTTTCGCCAGTTCAGACTCTGTTATGCCCTTAGATTGGCGAACCCGCCGGATCTGACGACCGACATCTAGCTTATCCATTAATCTCAACATAGTCCCAGGCGCATATTGAAGTAAATAGGGATGTTATAAAAAGTATAAAAAAATACTTGACAGACTATATTCATGTGCTTATTATTATGCGCAAGAGACCATAATGAACGAATTGAGAGAAAGGCTTAGGGAGTATATGGGGGAAAACGACCTTTCCGTCCGGGAAGTGGCTTCCCTCCTCAATCGGCATCCCTTGACGATCTGGAAATTCCTTCATGGGAAAACAGAACCACATCACCAGACGCTTTACCAGATCAGGAAGCTCGTCCAGGCCCGGAGGCATCAATGACCCGTCTGCTGACCAAACGCGAGGTTGCTGAAATCCTCCACGTGTCACCTCGATCCGTGGACAACTACTGTTCGCAGGCAAATGTCCCACGCCTACCATTCGTCCAGCTCCCCGGAGCGAAGCGGTTCAAAACGGATGATATCCAAGAGTTCATCGCTGCCCGAACGCTCGGAAAGGATGTCCGTTAATGTTCCCGCTCCGCCGGCGCCGGCTTACCCCTCGGGATGTCAAGACCTTCAACCGCTCCGTCCTCCGGATCCGGGCAAATGAACAGCGGCCGTGCGCTGCCATCCTGGACCCCGGTCCAAATTTCTCCAGACTCCTCGTCAATCACAATCACATGGACCATGCCGCGTTCTCCTTTTTCTGTCTTCAAGATAACTCGGAGGATCGCCTTGAGCAATCCAAATAATGGGGCAGAAAACGGAAACGGAATCCAGGCGCTGGCCTACGTTAATTTCTTTATTGAAAAGAAATATCGCGTCGACGAGATTGCGGCTCGGATGGGGATCGCCCCCGACACGCTCTACAAATACATCCGGGGGGAGAACACCTGGCCGGCCGAGCGGATCCCGGATCTCCACAATGCCACAAATGATTTCCATTACATGTCCTATCTTGCCGAGCGGTGCAGCTGCATTGTTGTTCCCAAGCCGAAGTCAAAGGCCGTAGACCAAGACATTCGTCAATTGGGCCTCTCCATATCCATCGCCGTCGGCGAACTCCAGAGAGTCGTTGAAAAAGCGATGGATAACGGATCTATCCCGCCCAAAGAATTCAAAAAGATTTCCGTGGCCGTGACCGATGTCGAGCAGCGGTGCGAAACCCTGAAAGAAGCCATCAAGGCCCAGGTGTCGAAATGACCAGTAGAGGCGAATTAATCACTTGCCCGATTTGCGGCAAGACACAGAAAAAGACGCGGCCCTGGTCTGTTTACTGCTCCGGCCGATGCCGGAAGGCTGCCTATTCTCTTCGAAAAAAAGACGAAACGCCGGCCGACATCCGGGCCACTCTGGCCAGGATCGAATCCAAGATCGATCAATTGCTATTGCAAGGGGAGAAAGCTCATGCGTGATATCGCTTTTCGTTGCCCGATGTGTGGCTTCACGGCCCTGAAAAGTGAGGGCTGCCATTACTGCAATCCCGAAAAGGAGGTGCCCCGGAAGGAAGATCAACCGGCAAGCCAAGAGGCCGGGCCGGCCGCTGAGGCCGCGCCCAATTCAACGCAGCTCACATTGAGCCTTTGAAAGGAAAGGCTCAGCGCTCAAAGGAGGAAACATGAGCGAGAAAAAAAAGATTGGCGCCTTATGGGAAAAGGAGACCGCCCGTGGGACAAAGCTCCTCACGGGAACGGTCGAGATCCTGGGCGCCAAGACGCGGATCGCGGTTTTCTCGAATTCTTACAAGGACGAAGGCTCGAAGCAGCCCGACTACGTGATCTATGAGGACACGTTCCAGGCTAAGCCCCGTGAAGGCGGCTTCGAACCGAGTGCCGCGGGCGACGACGAAGTCCCCTTCTGAGGCCTACCATGACATTCAAGAAAGCGGAACGGAAACAGGTCCGGCCCAAATTTGCCATGACCGGGCCGTCCGGCTCGGGCAAGACCTTCAGCGGGCTCCTTCTGGCGGCTGGGATGGGGAAGAAGATCGCGGTGATCGACACCGAGAACGGAAGCGCCAGCCTCTATGCCGACATGGACAAAGGGCCGCTCAAGGGCGTCAACTTCGATGTCCTTGAGATTACGCCCCCCTACACCATCGACAAGTACGCCCTGGCCATCGAGACCGCCCAGGCCGCCGGCTACGATGTCCTGGTCGTGGATTCCATTTCCCACGCCTGGGCAGGGGAGGGGGGGCTGCTCTCGAAAAAGGAAGCCCTGGATGCCAGGGGCGGGAACTCCTACACGAACTGGGCCGGGATTTCCAAGGAACATGAGCTGTTCAAGGCCCGGATCCTCAACGCGGACATCATTCTGATCTGCACAATGCGGTCCAAGCAGGACTACGTCCTGGAAACTAACGACAAGGGCAAGCAGACCCCGAAAAAAGTCGGGCTGGCCCCTGTCCAGCGGGAAGGAATGGAGTACGAATTCACCACCGTTTTCGACTTGGCTATGGACCACAACGCCCAGGTGTCCAAGGACCGAACGAGCCTCTTCGACGGGAAGATCTTCAAGATCTCCAAAAAGACGGGCGAGGAGATCATGGCTTGGCTGGCTGGCGGGAAGCCCATCGAAAAGCCCGCCCCCCAGCCGGCGCCCAAGGCCGCTCTGCTGCCCCAGGACCAAGCCCCTGCCGAATTCCCGGAGGACGAAGCTGCGGAAGAAACGGACGGATTCAGCCCCATCAAGCCCGAGCAAGTGGACAAAATCCGGGCTGGGATCTCCGCTCTCAAAGAGCGGGGCAAGTCCGAGGACGTGATCTGGAAAGGTATCCACAAGGTCATGACGGAGAACAAAGTCCCCGAGTTTGTGGAACTGAGCGAGCTCACCGACACCCAGGCCGATATGGTCATTGACTACCTCAAACAGTGGGCTGCCTTCCATGACGAGATCAAATCCAAAGCCGCCAAGTCAGGCGCCGGAAACGGGGCGCGGAAAGCTGCCCAAGCGAGGGCGTGACATGAGCGAAACAGAAACCGTTGTTATCAAGAAGCTCGGCTCCCGCCACCCTGGCCGGTTCACTTTCCCCGAGGAGGAGCCCTCCGTACTGCCCAAGCCGACCAAGCTGGGAAAGCTCCAATCCCGGGCCGTAGACGAGGCCATGACCTTCGCCGGGCTGGCCCATCAGATCACGGTGACCAATGAGGAAACCCTGGGCATTGCCAAGGACTATCTCCAGGACCTCCGGACGATGGTCGGGAAGATCGAGGCGACCTTTGATCCTCAGATCACGAAGGCCCACGCGCTCCACAAGTCTCTGTTGACCGAGAAAAAGAAATTCTATGAGCCGCTGATGATGGCCGAGAAGGTCGTTAAGCGAGCCGTGGCGTTTTTCTATGAGGAACAGGACCGCCGGCGGGCCGAAGCCGAGAAGGAACGCCAGCGGATCGAAGCTGAGGCGATTGCTAAGGCTAACGAGTTGGAAGCCGAGGCCGTCGGTGCTAAGACCGACGCGGAGCGCGACAAGATCATCAACGAAGCGGTGACGGTGCTGGAAGCCGCGGACACGAAAGGCCAGCAACTGACGGCCGGCGCCGCGGCGCCTAAGATCGTCGGCATTGCCATTTCCGACCTCTGGCATTTCGAGATCGTGGACGCCAGCCTGATCCCTGCGGAATACCTGACGCCCGACCTGGTCAAGATCGGGAAAGTCGTCCGGGCGCTCAAGGGTGACGCGAAGATCCCGGGCGTCCGGACCTACTCGGAAAAAGCCGTGGCCTCGAGGGCGATCTAAACCATGCGGCTGATACGCGCCGGGCGAAAGGTAGACGCTGACCTTTCTGCCTGGCTGCTCGCGGTTTGCTTCCCTTCGAGGAACAGGAACCAAAAACCATGCCCAGGATTCGAGCGTTGAAACCAGAATTCTTTGAAGACGAAGACCTGGCAGAATTTCCGTTCTGGGTGCGGCTTCTGTATCAGGGGCTCTGGGTCAACGCCGACAAGAGCGGAAGGCTTCAGGACCGTCCTGTTCGCCTCAAGGCGAAGATCTTCCCCTATGACAACATCGACGTTGGGAAAGGGCTTGCGATCCTCGCTAATCCCAAGAAGCACAGTCCGACCCATCGTCCCTTCATTATTCGGTATTCGGTTAATGGAGAAAACTACATCCAGATCGTCGCCTGGGACGATCACCAGTCCCCTCACAACACAGAAAAGGAAAGCTCGATCCCTCCCTTTAACGGTGAAATAACCGTTACTGCACCGTTACTTAACAGAGACACGCAAGTGGCACCTGAACAAGGAACAATGAACCATGAACCATTGATCTTTAAAGGGGGGGTGTGGGGGGGAATAACGGAAACCGACAAGACGGCCTGGGCTTCGGCTTATCCGGCCTGCGACATCGAGCTCGAGCTGAATCGCATGGCCGAATGGATCAAAGCGAACCCGGCCAGGGGGAAAAAGTCCAACTATCGCCGCTTCATCGTCAACTGGCTCAACCGTTCTCAGGATCGCGGAGGCTCCATACCCAAGGGATCGGCACGGGAGGTCGAAATCCAGAAGGAGCGACGAGTCGGGCGCCGGCATCCGGCCTTTGAGGACAGCTTGACCGACGAGGCTAAGTCGTTGCTCCCGGCGATAGACGCCGAATGGGAGCAGCGATTTGATAACGATCCCCTCGGGACACCGGACAAGAACTATTTTCGGACGATACGTCTCAAGCAAATTTCCCAGGAGGGCGCGCTATGAGCCCCATGATCATCCCTTGCCCGAATCCGGACTGTGAAGAAGGCAAAGTGCTCGTCGACGAAAAAGAGGACGGTACGCCCATCTACGAAGAGTGCGAAATGTGCGGCGGGACAGGGGAGGAGGACGACAGTTGCCCATATTGTCACGGATCCGGTGGCGGATTCAAACCGTTCCAATGCCAGATGTGTCGGGGGACCGGAAGACGGAGGACATCATGAAATCCAAAGCCCTTCTGATTGCCTCATTTTTCATCCTCGGTGCCCTTCTTTTGGGGCTCTATGTCGGGGCCAAGGTGGAGAGCAGCCTGGCTGACAGCCGGGAGGAGTTCCTTGCCAAACAGTACAACGCGGAACTCACTGACCTCCGGATCCGCCTGGACGACGCCCTGGTCGACTCCACGATCCTGCATCAGATGGTCACCTTCACGGGCACGGCTTCCTGGTATGGAGACCGCGAACATGGGCAGATCACTGCGAACAATGAACGGTTTTCCAAATTCGCCCTCACCGCCGCGAGCAAATTCTTTCCGTTCAATTCACTCTGGCGAATCATTAATCTCGAAAATCGGCGGGAAACCATCGTCAGGATATCGGACGACGGCCCGAACGTCCGTGGCCGGATCATTGACCTGTCCCCGGCGGCAGCCAGAGAAATCGGCATGGAGCGAACGGGAACGGCGCGGGTCGTCCTGACTCCGGTCTTAGGGAATTGAACTTGATAAAGAACGTTGACCTCAACCGGATGAAAGCCATCGCCAAGGCTTATCCAGAACTCGATCAGCCTGTCGAGATGGAGCTGGGGCTTTGAGCCATGACCGAATGCATATTGATCTTTTCTCAGGCGTCGGAGGATTTGCCCTTGCCGGAAAATGGGCCGGATTTAGGACCATTGCCTTCTGCGAAATCGACCCGTTCTGCCAGGAAGTCCTCAAAGCAAGGTTCGGGGCTGTTGCCGACGCCCCAACAAACAGATTGCACGACGGCGGGACTGAGGGTGGGCTACCGCAGGGCCGACCACTCGATAGGGAGCCTTCAGGAATATCTAGGCCAGTTCTCGTCCCAGACATCCGAAATTTCGACGGCTCCCAATTCCGAAAGGCAACTCTGCTTACCGGGGGATTCCCTTGCCAGCCTTTTTCCGTCGCTGGGAAGCGAAAAGGCAAGGCAGATGACCGTCACCTCTGGCCGGAAATGCTCCGCGTTATATCAGAAGCCCGGCCCGCTTGGATTGTTGGCGAGAATGTTGCTGGTATCGTCAACATGGAGCTCGAACAAGTGTGTCTTGACTTGGAAGGCCAAGGCTATGAAGTCCAGCCGTTTATTATTCCAGCTTGCGCCCTCAATGCGTCGCACCGGAGGGATCGAGTCTGGATTATTGGTTACGCCCACGGTCATGGACAGCGCGGGATTTTGCGGGAAACCGGACAAAGGAAGAACGAGCCCGAACTCTGGACGGACTCTGACGGGACAGGTCCTAGAGAAATTCGGGGAGGGACCCCATGCCATGCTTCCGACTCCCAGGGCCGGGAAAACAACAGACGAAACGGAGCAGGCCTGGGGAAAGCGGAAAGCCGCCGGTGCGGTAGCGACATCTCCGCTGGCGTTGGCGATTCGATTCCTGAAAACTCCGTCGGCGGTCGAGACGGAAAGCGAGGTGATGGAGATTCGCCCGGGATGCGACGGACATTACAAGCTCCGGGACCAAATCGCCATGATCCCAACTCCACGGGCGGAGGATTCGGAATGCTGCGGGGCTCACAGGGGGAAGGCGGACTCGATTTATTCAGCGATCAAGATGCTCCCGACGCCGCAAGGGGCGGACGCGGAGCGGAAGGGCGGGGATTTTGCCCGCGCGAACCGGCCGGGGAGCGGTGGGGACGACCTGACGACGGCCGTGAGGCGTGGCTCGAACCGTGGCATGAGGTTGCAGCCCGCCTTTGTCGAGTGGATGATGGGCTACCCCAAAGGATGGACGAAGCTGGATCAATACCCCCCGAAGCCACGCCAGAACGAAGGAAAAGCGCGGAGGCAGGAAGAACTCACAGGCTCAAGGCCCTCGGGAATGCCATCGTCCCCCAAATCGTCTACGAAATCTTGAGTAGGATACCATGATCTCCCTCACCATCCCGGGCGCCCCGGTCGGCAAAGCGAGGGCGCGAACCGTCCGGCTCAAGACCGGCCGCGTCATGTCGTTCACGCCCGGGAAGACCGCCTCGATGCAGAACCTCGTTCGTTTGATGTTTTCCTCGGAATACCCCGGCCACGTCCCCTTCACCGGGCCGGTGGATCTTCATGTTAGAAACTATTTCCCGATCCCCAAGAGCGCACCGAAGAAGGCCCCTAAGGAAGGGCGCCCACACCTTCACGCGCCGGACTGGGACAACCTCGGGAAGCTCATATCAGATGCGCTCAACGGCCTGGCCTATGTCGACGATCGCCAGGTCTGTCATGGAGACGTCTGGAAATATTACAGCGCCATCCCCCGCGTCGAGATCGATATCCGGGAGCTGAATGATCTGACCTGTGCGCGCGTCGGAGTCGGCAAATCCAGAGAGAACGAATGAAGCCCTTAGCAACAAAGTCCACTTGGACGGTGATCCAGCCGACCAAGGCCCCTTGTCGGTTCTTTGCCCAGCAAGAGATTGCTTTCGTATTCTATTGCGGCAGTCTAAAGGCAAACGTGGATCCCTTATCAGATTGCCGATTGTGCATCCTCTATCAGCCCTCAATAGCACCCGCCTCAACGGGTGAAAAATCCACATAGGAGGCGCAAATGAAGCGCGTATTCTTTCTCGTTCTGATGTTCGGTCTTTTCGCCGTGATGGCGGCGGCCCAGGATCCCAAGCCGATTCTCCCGACCATCCCCCTGGACCCGGAAACGGTGCTCGGATTCGCCGTTGCGCTTTTCGGCGGTGTCGGCGTCAAGGGAATTACAGAAATGGTCAAGAAGCTCCTCGGCGTCAGCGGAGCCGCGGCCGTGGCGATTTCTGCGCTCGTCTCGATCGGAGCAGTCGCCTGGTTTTATTCCGCGGCGCACATGAGCTTCAACGTGGGCTATTTCATCATCTACGCGGCTCTCGTGTTCCTGCAGGCGAACGGGCTTTACAAGGCAGGGAAACCGACGGCCTGAGCGGCGGCATAACTTCGGCGGGGGGCGGGAAGCGAACTTCCGCCCCCCAAGGGAGTCGTTGTGAAGGCAAAGGCAAATAGTGTCGATAGGTCCACTTGGCCAGTAGGGAGGAGGCAACAAAATGAGCGACGATCCCATCAAGAGACGAATGGCCAGGGCAAAGCAGAGGGCCATCGATGATCTCGGCGCTTTGGGCTACGACGTGATCTCTTCCGACAACCGACCTATCTGCCTCGTCGCCATGCTCGGGAAAGATATCCGGATCATCAAGATCTGCCTTGATTCCGCCTCTCCCGAGGAAAAGCAGCGCGTCTCCCAATATTCGGCTTCCTCCGTCGCCTCCCGAGAGCTATGGATCAGAAAATCCGGCCGAGAACGGTTTGAGATCCAAAAAGTCTAAATCCTGTCAAGAAGGGAATTCCCCCGTTTGAGCGTCCCTCTACCCCCATCTAGCCGGCCCTTTACCCCCATTCGTCTGACCCCGGCCGAAACCGGGATTGTAGGATGAGGGCATGAGCTGCGTTTCCTCCTTTCAACGCACGGCGGGGGGCGCCCAACTATGAGCGCCGCCCCGCCTCTTTCCATGACCGAGAAGCAGGCTCGCTTTGAATTGCTGACGGCAAAGCTCGTGCTTCAATGCGCTTTGCAAGACATCTCGATCATCTGCTACCGCCACCGTTCGACCCTGGCCGAAGATCTCGCCTATTTCCAGCAGGGGAAATCCGAGATTGATCCGCGCATCAGGCCGACAATGCACATGGCCGGCCTGGCCAAAGACTTCGCGATCGCCAAGGGCCAGGATTATGACTGGGCCGACATATCCGCCTATACCAAGATGGGCGAGCTCGCGGAATTGCTCGGACTCAGATGGGGCGGCCGCTGGACCCGGCTCCGAGACTACGGCCATGTGGAATATCAGGAGGTCGCATGAGCGCCGACTTAGCGACGATCCTCAAGCTGATCGACGAGATTCTGGCCGCTGAGAAGAAAATCGCCAAGGCTGTCGAATCCGAACAGGACGCCGGCCGACGGGCGAAGCTGCTCAAGGCTTGCATGGAACGCGACCTGGCGGCGATCCAGGAGATCCTCTATGGCGTTTAACCGGCGCGGAGCGTGGTTTCTACTGGTCTATTTCCTGGCCGTGATCCTGGGCCTGTGCCTGCTCTTGGCCAGCTGTACGCATTACAACCCGGCGCTATATGTTTCCTACGACATCCTCAACCCAGGCCCAGACGTCCGGAAGAACCCCATCTCGATCACCGAAGATCCTGTCACCCATGAATCCCTTTTCATCGTCAACGCGGCTTTCCTTCTCTGGGTGAACGAGCTCAAGCAGGAAATCCTCAGCCTTCGGAAGGGGAAATAGGATGCAGGATCTCACCAATATCGAGAAAAGCCTCCATGGCATCGCCGCTGCCTTTCAGGAGGGCGGACTCTATTTCCTCATCGGTGTCTGCGCCTTTCTGGCCTACAAGATCGCCATGATCCTGGTCAAGCGCCAGCGCAAAGCGGCCCAAGAAGTGACAGTGAACCTGCCGATGCCTGGGACCAACGGGACAAACGGCCACTCCCCAAGCCTCATCCGGGAACATGAGGGACGGATCGCCCGAGCCGAGGGCGGTCTTGAGGGATTGGCCAAGTCCCTCGAAACGGTCCGCCAAGAGAACCGCCAAGATCACCAGCAGATCTTCACGGCCATCGAAAACCTGAAAACCTCCTAGCATGAAGAAAGCTCCCGAAACCAAGCCCCAGGCCGCCGGCCTAGATATCCGGCGCGTCTCCATCAGCCTGGTCGAGCCATGGGAGAAGAACCCCCGTAACATCAGGACGGTTGACTTCGAACGGCTCAAGCGCCAGATCCTGCGGCTGGGGGTCTACAAACCGCTAGTCTGCTATGAGGAGGGCGCGCAATTCGTCGTCCTGGGCGGGAATATGCGGCTCCGGGCCCTTAAGGCCCTGGGCCTCAACGAAGTCGACATCAGCGTCGTCCACCCGAAAACGGAAGCGGAGAGGATCGAATACGCCCTGTCGGATAACGATCGGGCCGGCTTTTACGAGGAAGACAAGCTCGCGGAGCTCGTCTTCCCCCATGCCCAGGAAATCAACCTAGGCGAGTTCCATGTTGACCTTGCGTCTTCCGTAGATCTGGGAAAATTCGTTGAGCGTTATACACCGGACCTCACTCCCTCGGCTGCCTCGTCCGAAGACCATGAGGAAACCTATCATTTCGACATCGTCTTTGAGACCAAAGAGCTCTGTTCCGAATTCCTGGCGCTGGTAAAAGCCGTCAAGACGAAATTCCCCGACGTGACTATAGGCCGGGCACTCACCGAGATCCTGGACGAGGCATTGAAGTAATGGCCAGCAAGAAGCGGTATCTCGACACCGACGTGCTCACCATGGCGCGGGAGCGGATCCGCCATACCTACGATATCTTTGATCATGTTGCCGTCAGCTGGTCCGGGGGCAAGGATTCGACCGTCTGCCTCTACCTGGTCGAAGAGATCCGCAGGGAGCGCGGCATCAAGACGCCGCTTCACGTGATCTTCCGTGACGAGGAACTGATCCCCGACGACGTTCTGGATTTCGTGAACAAGAAGCGCCTTTTGGGCATTTACGATTTCCGGTATTACGCTGTCGCCCAGAAAAGCCAGAAATACGTGCTGGGCAACTTGGCTGACTACGTCCAGTGGGATCCGCGGCGGGCGTGGATCCGGCCTAAACCTGAATTCGCCATCACGGGCGATCCTCAGAAAATCTACCATCAGACCGAAATGGACGCTTTTCTTGCCCAGGGCGTCCGCGGCCGCATGGCCCTTATCTTGGGGATCCGGGCAGACGAGAGCATCACCCGCTACAAGTCCGTCATGCAACGGAGATTCGAGAACTATATCTGCGCTTCCTCCGCGCCAAACGTCAGAGTGGTCAAGCCGATTTACGACTGGGCCATGAACGATATTTTCAAGTACTACCTGGACACCGGCCAAGAGTACTGCGTCACCTACGACCTGCAGGCCTGGAATGCCCAGCCGTTACGCGTCGCGACGCCGCTGCTGGCCGAAAGCTCCAAAACGTTCCACAAGCTCAGGACCCTGTACCCCGTTTTCTACAACCAAATCGTCTCGATGTTCCCCGATATGATCCTTCAAGAGCGATATTCCCGGGTCCTCTCGCGCGACATAGCCGCCGGCTACCCCCATACCTGGGACGGGCTCAGGCAATTCGTCCAGGAACGCTTTTCTCCGTTCGAGGCGGCCAAGATCCGAAAGCACATCAATTCGGCGCAGGCGATCCGCCGGAACAAAGAGGCCCAAGGCGATGTCCGTGGGAATCTCGGCGGCTACCCCCTCCGCCATGTCTGGCGGACCGCTTTCGCCGGCTCAAAGTACATGATCCAACCAAAGGCCAAACCTACGAAGGATGACCTCGAATTCGAAGGACGCGCATGAAATCGTATCTTGGAGATAACGGCGTCTGGTACACCCCGGCCCAGCGCTCTGCCGTGGACGCCCAGCTGCACGCTTGTATATCCCGCGGGGAGTATGTCCCGAAAAAGGTCTGCTCCAAATGCGGACAGGACAAGGGCATCATCCAATTCCATCACAAGAATTACTCGCACCCGTACCGCTTCATGGTCGAGCTTTGCTGGCGCTGCCACATGATGGAACACCTCCGGCACCGCTACCCGGAGCAGGCGGCGGCCTATGACGCCCAAATCGTTGCCGGCGTGAAATTCGCGCCGGTATTCACGCATGACTTTGAACAACTGAGGGAACATGGAATCGTTTAAGCATCCCATCGACCGGATCCAGTGGATTGACGCTCGGACCCTCAACCCGAACAGCTACAACCCGAACATCGTCATGAACAAAGAGCTTGAGCTGCTTCGCCTTTCCATGCTCAAGCAGGGCTGGATCCAACCGATCATCGTGAATGGGGCCACCATCATCGACGGCTTTCATCGATACTGGCTTTCGACCAACGACAAGGCGCTAATCAAAGCCTTCAACTATCAAGTGCCTGTCTGCGACCTACGGCTCTCCGAGGCCGAAGCCCGCCTACTCACCGTCCGCATGAACCGGGCCAAGGGTAGCCACATTGCCGTAAAGATGCACAACCTCGTCACCGGGCTCGTCAAGGAGTACGGCCAGGACCCCGCCTATATCGCGGAGCAAATCGGGGCCAACCGGGACGAGGTCGAATTGCTGCTCAAGGAAAACGTTTTTGAGGCCCTGGAAATCAGGAAGCACAAGTACTCCAAGGCTTGGATCCCGGCATGAGCAAGAATCGCAGCGGCGCAGCCATGGCAGCGAACACGCCCAAGAAGCGGCGAGGCCCGGGCGTCCCGTTCAAGAAGGGCGGCGACGAGCGCCAATGGCGACACGGCTGCAAGAGCAAGGCCCAGTTGAACACTGAGATTGAGACCTCCAAGCTGTTCGCGAAGATCGGCAGCGAGGAAATCACCGTGACAAACATGGGCGGCCGGCAATTCAAGGCGTCGAACCTTGAGGCGCTTGTCCGGGTGTTCTTCAGCAAGGGTCTGGCCGGCGACATCACGGCCGGCAAAGAGATCCTTGATCGCGTTTTGGGAAAGGCCACTCAGCCCATCAGCGGCGGCCTGGACCTCAACGTAAGCATGACCATGGATACGCTCCTGAAATCGTTTAAGGAATACGAAAGTGCCGGCGCCTGAAACTAGCGCGGGGATGGCTGAACTGGTACGCAAGTACCGCCAGGACCCCGTCTTTTTCGTTGAACACGCGCTCGGGCATAAGACGTGGACCAAGCAGCGCGAAATCCTCCGTTCTATCGCGGCCTACGAGAAGACGGCCGTCCGGTCGAGCCACGGCGTCAGCAAGACGTATACCGCGGCCGAGGCGACCGTCTGGTTTCTGAACTGCATCCCGAACTCCAAGGTGATCACGACGGCGCCAACGTTCTCCCAGATAAAAATGCTGCTGTGGTCTGAAATTAATGCGATCTATGCGACCTCCCGGATCCGGCTGCAGGGCAAGTGCCTGACCACCGAGATTCAGACCGAGGACGGGGATCATTACGCTTACGGATTCTCCACCGATAAGCCGGCCCGAGCCGAGGGCTGGCATGCGCCGGCGATCCTGTTCATTTTCGACGAGGCTAAGGGCCTTCCCCAGTGGCTCTGGGACAGCGCCCGCGGCGCCATGACCGGCGGCCTTTGCCGCTGGCTCGCGATCAGTACGACGGACGGCGTCCAGGTTGGCGAGGAGTTCTACAAGATCTTCAACAGCCCGGCATCGGACTGGAACAGGATTCATATTTCGGCTTTTGACAGCCCCTATGTCACCGGCGAGAGGTTCAGGTCGCTGGACATCTCAGACCCCCGGCGCCCTGACGATTTCAGCATCTGCTACACGGATCCCGCGGAGGTTGTTATCCAGATCGCCAATCCCGCCTATATCGAGAACGGTCGGCGCGACTGGGGCGAGGATTCGGTCCTCTACCAGACCAAGGTACTGGGCGACATCGTTGATGCCGGTGCCGACTCCATCATCAAGGTCTCCCAGGTGAACGCCATGTTTGCCAACGCGCAGCGCGAGGACTTTGACGCCACTGGCGCCGTCGAGATCGGGGTGGACGTGGCTCGAGGCGGAACGGACGATGTCGTGATGTTCAAGCGTAAAGGGCTTAAGGTCCTGGGCAGCAAGACGCTCACACCTGGGGCCCTTCCGGAGCGGGCGAAACTCGTCTTTGTCGCGGACGAAGTTGAACGCTTTGCCTGCTACGAAAAAGAGGACCCGATTAAGGTGGACGACACCGGCGTTGGCGGCGGGGTGACCGACATCCTGCAGGACCGCGGCTATAACGTGATCCCCGTCAATTTCGGCGGGGAAGCGAACGATCCTGACCGCTACCCTTCCGCGGCCTCGGAGATGTGGTTTGAGATAGGGCGAATCATCCAGGACATCTCATGTCCCGAGGACAGCCGCCTTGCGGCCGAGCTCGTGAACAGGAAATCAAAGGGACTGGACCACAAGGGCCGCCGCGTCGTCGAGGGGAAAGAGGACTACAAGAAGCGCCACGGGTCTAAAAGCCCGGACGCTGCAGACGCCTTTCTCCTGACGTTCTATGATCCCAAGACTCTCGGCTCCGGCGTTTTCGTCGTCCAATCTGACGTAGAGGTCCTGTGATGGGCGTCTTTGACGGCCGGAAGGTGAAAGCGGACCTGCAAGCGCTCCGCGCTTCAACGGAAGCCCTGACCAAAAAGAACGCCGAGCTCGAGGCGCTGATCATTGACGACATCGAATCGTCCGTCAAGGCGGGGCGACGGTACACGGGGAACGAATACCGAGTCTATGACGCTATCATCACCGAGCTTGCCAAGAAATACCAGGCCACTTCTGAATGGGGCTGCGTCCAGGCCGGTAACATCATTGACGTTCGGGCTTCGTTCATCATCGGCCAGGGCGTCACTCTGGGGCCCGCTGACAAAGACACGGCCCAGGATAGGCCCACCCAGGACGCTCTTGCCTGGGCCAAGGCGTTTTTCGAATTCAATGACCTGGACCGCGAGATGTCCCAGGAGCTGGCCAAAGAAGCCGAGATCGAAGGCTGTTTCCTTGGCATCTTAGCCTGGGATGAGGCGGAGCGCCAGGTCACGATCCGCTTCATGTCCCGGGTGGAAACGAAATACACGATCATTCACCCGGCCGACGATTACTCCTGGTATCAGGAAGTCAGATGGAAGGACGAATCCTCGCCCCGCGTCCTCGCCGAGCCCGAGTTCGTATACGCCCGGTTCGGCGGCCGAGTTCACATCCCGAACGAGCCGACGCCCAAGGTCGGAAAGTGCCTCACCGAGATCGAAGCCCTGTCCAAAGCGCTCCGCGATTGGCGGGAGATCAACCGCCTTTTCGGTGCCCCGGTGCCGCATATCGAGTGCGAAAATGCCGACCAGGCCAAGGCTATGAAGGACGCCATCACGGCCCTCGCCAACAACTGGAAAATCAGAAAGCTCTTCTCCCATACGGGCAAGCTCATGTATCTCACGCCGGACGCAGCTTCGCGCCAGGGAATCGAGAACGAGATCATCACCCTGGCCAAGATGATTAGCGGCGCCACGGGCGTCCCCGTCCACTTCCTTGGGCTGCCTGACCTCATGTCGAACCGGGCCACGGCCGACAATCTCATGGAGCTAGTGGCTAGCAGCACCCGTAAAGAGCGCGAGATATGGGTCGGAACCTACGAGCAAATCATCGAGAAGGCAGCAGCGATCTGGAACGCTAATAGCGCCATGACTCCCGTCGATCCTTCGCTCGTGAAGGTTTCGATCCCGGCCGTGGCACCCGAGACCTGGAAGCGGCTAACCGACGTCTGGCTGCCTCTCTATACGGCCGACGCCATCAGTAAACAGACCTTCCTCGAGCAGGTCCCCGGAATCGACGCCGGCGACGAAGCGGAGCGCCTCGCCAGCCAGAAAGCCGAGAACATGGCCAGGTTCGCCAAAGGCGCCTTGAACCCGACGGACAATGCCACCGAGAGCCCGGTTCAGAGCCAGGCAGGAGAATAACCATGCCAAAGAACAAGCCGATCACGACCAACGATGTCGAGCCCCAGCGCCCAGCCTACCCGGCGCCAGGGAAGCGGCAGCCGGCAGCCGGCCCGATGATCACCACTCGCAACATCGAGCAGATCCGGGGACAGGCCCAGCCGGCGGATCCGGATGCCCGGAAGAAAGGCAGAAAGGTCCGGCCATGAAACGCTGGTGGCGACGAAAGCTCTTCAAGCGGCGGGTCCGGCAGGCCATCCGGCTCCTGGCCAGGATTGACGCCTCGATGACCGCGGCCGGCTTTTCCAGGCCAGAGCGGAAACAGGTCTGGCGCGACTTTATCAAGTCCAAGGCCGGCCGCTCCCGGGTGATCGACTTCATGGCAGAGGGGGCGCGATGAAAACCGCAAATATTCTTGCGAGGCTGCTCGCCATGTCCGAATCCGAGATCCTGGGCATGGTTTCGCCTCGGACAATCAAAGACATCAAGCAAGAGGATCCCTGCCCGAAACTCATGGCCTTCATCGTCGGTCAGGAAGGGGACGCCACCCCGAACCAGCTGGGCCTCGGGCCCGTCGTGACCCGGTGGTACCAGTCGGCCATTGAGGCCTTGACGGCGAAACTGGGGCTGGGCACGCCGATCTATAACGGTCATGCCGGCGCCAACACCGAAACCAACCGGACGCCCATCGGTGAGGTTGTCGGAAAGCTCATGCGAAAAATCGGTGACGTCTTTTCAACCGTCGCCCTGACCTACATCTATCCCCCCTTCAAGGAGATCCCCTACGACGTCGCCTCCATTGAGGCCACGGTCACGGTACCCGACAACGCCCAGGTGTTCGATGTCCAGGGCGTCGATGTCCAAGCGATCACCGGGATTGCCCTCGGCAATTCCGCGATTGATAAACCCGCGTTCCCTGGAGCCACGCTCCTCGCGCAGCTTCAGGCGTTCGCTGGAAACGAGCGCACCCAAGGAGGTGTCGAAATGACGCTGGAAGACCTGAAAAAGGCCATCAGTGACGGGAAGTTCAAGCCGTCGGAAGTATTCGACGGCAAGGCTCTCGTTGAAGACCCTTTCATCGTCGAGCACGTGAAAGAGGAAAAGGGCAACGAGTACTACGCCCGGAAGCGAAACCAGGTGGAGTACGACGAAAAAATCAAGAAGCTGGAGGAGGAGCGGAAGACTCTTCAAGACCAGCTGCAGGCCCATGCCCAGGCCGCCCTCAAGACCAAGGCTCGGGAATCGTTCGAGTCGGTGCTCGTCGAGCGCCCCAAGCTCAAAGAGGACGAGAGGCTCGTCAAGTTCGTCCGAAAGCAATTCGACAAGTCCTTCACTCCGACCGAGGAAGCCAAGCTCAAAGACGACCTCAACAAATTCGTGGATGCCCAGGTCGGCGAGTTCACGGATCTGTTCGGAGCGCCGCAAAAGAGCAGCGGGAACACCACCCCGCAAGGCGGCAAACCCGCGGCCGGCGCGAAGGACGGAGAAGGCAAGAAGGACGAAGGCGGCGGGAACCCTCTCCTCGATCCCAAGAACAACGATTTGATTCCCCAGGACTAAAACCCTGGGGATCCTGCTCAACAGGAGGTCACCATGAGCATTACCGGGATCCAAATGCGATCCTCGAAATACCAGTCCATGACGGTCACTCTCGGCGGGACGAAGGACAACCTGACCCTGGAACTGATCCAGGACACGGTCGGCTTTTACGAGATCGGCGGCAAGAGCGGCGAGGCCGTCGCTTTCATCACCCAGATCGACAAGGCGCTGATGCCCAAGAAGTCCGGGTCCGGCGAGGCGATCGATCAAGGCGCCAAGGTCTACTATGACGCCGGAACGGGGAAGCTGACCGGGATTTCCGGAACCCTCTGCGGGCGAGCCCTCGAAGCCGCCGGCGCGAACGACACTACGATCCTCGTGGCGTTCAACGGCCTAGCCGTGGCCTAAGCGGGAGACATAACCATGAGAATTTTCAGCGACATCAGCAAACTCGATTTCTCCACCCCGGTCGGGCGGGACAAGATCTTCGCCGCCCTCAACTACTTCGCCTCCGGCAAGGGCTACCAGGATCGCGTCAAGAAATACGCCGCCCAGCTTCAGGCCTTTGGATCGCCGAGCGATTTCCCGACCTCGATCCTGCCGCTCATCGAGAAGTACAACGCCTCTCCGGCCTACGACACGGGCTACGAGGAGATCTTCGACATCCGTGACTTCACGGGCTCCCGCCGCAACGGCTTCGAGCTCTTGGACGTGGAGGACGGTTTGACCTTCGCCAAGGTCCCTCTCGGGGAGAAAGCCCAGATCTTCAAAATGGCCGGCGCCAAGACGACCGTCATTTTCGACCTCTACGGCGGCGGGCTCGGCTGGCACCGGACCCTCATCGATGACGAGGAATATTGGACGTTCGAGGACAACGCCAAGGCTTTCGTCAACAAGGCCTACGAGAACAAGGCCGCGGCCTTCTACGCCCTGATCGAAGCCATCGGCGCCGGCCAGAATGTGGCCTGGCAGCTCCCGGATCCTGCGGCCCTGGCCACCTCAGACGCGACCTACACCGCGAACCGGGATGTCCAGACGCTCAACACGGCCGCCCAGACGATCCTCCTCGCGACCAAGGACAAAGGCTACGGGATCACTCCCGGCAACGCCTCGTTTGTCGTCCTGGCCCCGCTCCAGCTCGTCGGACGACTCAACAAGGCGCTCGGACTGGCCCTCCAGGGGTTTGGCGGCTCTCCGTCCCAGGTCATCTACAAGTTCCGGCTGGTCCCGACGACCATGCTGGCGACCACGAACGTCTACTACGTGGCCATCCCCAAGATCAAGGCCAAGGGCGGCAACCGGATGAACCTCACGATCTTCAACAAGTTCGACGAGGAGAGCTATTCGGACATCGCCGTCGGCTGGATGCGCTACGGCGGCGCGATCGGCGACCAGGACCAGTTCTGCCGCTGCGCGATCAGCTGAGTCCCCTCGCCCTACCCGGGCTCAATTCTAGTGGAAGGGGGGAGGTCCGAAAGGGCCTCCCCCTGATTTAAGGCAACCATGACTGAAATCCTGATGATGCGGGACCGACGCGTGGCCGAGATCATGGCCGCGAGGCGGGCCAAGGTGGCCCCGTCCGTCAAGCTGACCTGGGATGAGCTCCGGCGGTTGAAACGCGGCGCTGTGCGCTATGAGGCTCCGGCTCGGGACAAAGCGTTTGAAGGCAAGATGTTCACGGACCTTTTCCCGGACGGCGCCTGGCGCGGGCACCGGGCTTTCATCGTCGGCGGAGGCCCCAGTTTGCGCGGCTTTGATTTCTCGCGGCTGCGAGGCGAAGCCGTCATCGCCGTCAACCGCGCCTTCGAGAACGTGGACGCGCAGATCATGTTCTCCATGGACTCGCGCTTCTACGATTGGATTGTCACGGGAGCGCTGGGACCCGAAACACGGATCAGGTTCAACGAGTTTGCCGGCGCGAAGGTCTGGCTGGATACCTTCGGGCATCCGTACGAAGGCGTCTTCACGATTCACAGCGCCGGGCTGCATGGGCTTACGGCGTCCTTGCCCGACGGCCTATGTCACGGGAACAATTCCGGATATGCCGCACTCAACCTAGCGGTTTGCCTGGGCGCCTCCCCGATCTACCTTCTGGGATTCGACATGGGCTATTCCGGTGCCGGCACGACGCACTATCACGGCGGGTATCCGGCGACCCAGCCTTCCGAGGTCGTGAGGTCCTACGCCAAGGAATTTGAAGCCCAGGCGGAGCATATCGCCGCGGCCGGAAGCCGGGTAATCAACTTCAACCCTGATTCCGGCCTCCGTTGCTTTGAATTCGGCGACGCCGGCGGGATCCCAGAGATCCGGCGCCCGGTCGTCGTTTCCTACTTCACTCCTGGGATTTACGAGGATGAGGCCCGGCGCCTGATCCAGTCCTGCCGGCGGTTCAACCTCGAGCATGATGTCCAGGCCGTTGATGACCTGGGGAGTTGGCAGGCGAACACGCGGCGAAAAGCGGCCTTCATCTTAGCCATGCTGGACAAACACCCGGGTCGCGGCGTTCTGTTCGTCGATGCCGACGCGGAGTTCCAGGCTCAGCCATGGGAACTTGAAAACATCGGCGAGGACGTCGGGCTCTGCTGGCGCGATTATGCTCTCTTCCCCAGTCACGCGCGGGACAAGGGCCGGGAGCTTTTAAGCGGTACGGCTTATTTCTCCCAATCGGAGGAATCGCGCGACCTACTGCGCATGTGGATCCGCGAAAACGAAAGCCGCCCGGACCAGTGGGAACAAAGGAACCTCGAACGCATTGTCACCTTGGCCGGCTGGGATGGGACGATCAAGGAATTTCCGCCCCAGTACTGCCAAATCTTCGACGCCATGAAGTCAGCTGGGCAGCCCGTCATTGAACACTACCAGGCCAGCCGCCGGGCTAAGGAATAGCATGGACGGAATCGCAACTCATCTCGAGGCTACCGTGGCCGTGGCCCTGGAGACAGGGCGGCTCTGGCCCGGGAGCGGGATCCTAGAGCTTGGATGCGGGGATTATTCGACTCCCGTCCTCGCCAGGATCGGCAAGGCCCAGGGCCGGCAGATGACCAACATCGTCTCCGACCTCAACTGGGCGGCCCGCTTCCGTCATTGTTTCGGAAATGTCCTGGAGATCCCCTTCGACGAATGGCCGCGGGTTCCGTTCAATGGAAGCTGGGGGATGTGCCTCATGGACAACGAACAGGACATCGCGGACCGTTTCGAGAACGCCAAGCGCATGGCCAAAGCCGATATCGGCGTCATTGTCGTTCACGACTCCGCAAAGGCCGCGGCCAAGGGCTGCCGCTGGCGTGACATGAAAGCCTATTTCCAGCACGTCGTTATCCTAGGCCGTCGCTATCCGGAAACGCCCGGGACGCTTGAGATCCTGGAAGTCGCCCTGCTCTCGAACAAGGTGAATCCGGCGCCGTGGTTTCATCCCGGCCAGATAGAGGTGGTCCGGTGATCCAGAACGTCCTCATCCCCGCTAATAACGGCCAGCGATACTATGAGACGCACTACCGCTTTTTCGCCCTGGCAATGCAAGCGGCCGGGGCGAAAGTCGAGACTGGGGCCGGCCTGCGGGATTTCGAGGTTTCGTTTGAAACAGTGATCGACGGCCGGGCAGCCATCGTAGACTACTCCGATCACCACAAGGTCGGGGCCATTGAGCTGGGCCTCCCGATATTCAAGTTCCACTACTCGCGAGAGCTGCATGGAGACCTTCCGAATGTCTTTCCCTTCTCTCCGATCAGCTTTTTCGAATGGGGCGCGGTGAACCCCCTCAACTACCAGCCGGCGGCGTCACGGTGGATCCTGAACGCGCAGCGCCCGGGCGGAGCGGCCAAAGATCGCCGTGAAGCGGTCCAAGCGATGCTCCGGGACAAATATGGCGCGGACGTTGATACAGAGATTACGGACCAAACTGGATTCTGGCATCGGGGAGGGGATTGCCTTGTCGCCGTCTGTGTCCCCGGGGCGCGTCCTGACATCCTGGACCGCGGCCAGCTTCAACTCATGGCGCTCGGGGTCTGCACGATCTCTCCGGTCCTCGACATCACCCTTCTTTGGTGGAAGACATTACGTCCGGGTATCGATTACCTGACGTGCCGGCCCGACTTCTCAGACCTGCCGAAAGCGATCGAATACGTCCGGAAGAATCCCCAGACTGCTCAGGCTATCGGCCGGAGCGCCCGGGAACAGTTCAAGCGATATCTCATGCCGGCAAAACTGGCCGAATGGATCCAACTTTGCCTCGTTTTGGGGGTCGAATGATCCTCCTCACCTTCGACGATTGCCGGCCGACGGAATGGGCGGGGATCATTCCCGACATGAAGCGGCTGGCGATCCGGGCCACGTTCTACGTTTCAAACCAAGAGAGCATCACCGCGGACGGCTGGGCCCAGCTGCATGAGCTTCAGGACGCCGGGCACTCAATCCAATTCCACGGCTTCCGTCACTTGAACGCCAGCAAGGCCACGGACCTTGAGGCCTATATTCAAGTTGAGATTGTGCCCGGCATTGAGGCTATGTATCGGCACGGCTTTAATCCGATGCATTTCGCATATCCCTTTGGGCATTGGACCGAAGCGAGCCATACGAAGCTGCTTCCCTTCTTTACCAGCCTCCGGACCCTGAACGCCGTGAACCCCATGCCCTACGAGCGAATCTGGGGCGGCTTTGACTGGGACACCCGGAAGCATGACGCCACCGTAGCCAAGAGCATGGGCCCCGGGGGGATAACCCCGATCGTCATGCACCGGCCGGATCCGGCTCGGTTAGCAGCCCTGGCCGCCTGCCGCGGGGACGCCTTTGTGACAGTGGAGGAAATTAAGTGGCCGAAATAGCCGCGCGGTATAGGGCGCCAACGCGTCCTGACGCTTATCAGGGCGCTTTTCGCCAGGAGGGCCGCAAATGATAGGCTGGATCACCGATTTAGCCGCAGCAGAGGCCTATTTTAAGGACGAGCGCCTGGACTCAGCCTACTGGGATTCGTTGACGGCGTCGTCCGGGGGGCGGGATGAGAAGACGGCCGTTCTGAGGCAAGCCTACAACCGGCTCCGGCTTTGCTCCGACTTTGAGATTCCGACCGTGCCCTCGACAGTTCAGCTGGAGAAGCTGACTATCGCCCAATGCGAAATGGCGTACTATCTCGCGCAGCATATTCAGGACGAGGATCGCCGCAAGGGGCTACAGGCCCAGGGCGTCGCAGATGCCGGAATCGTCAAAGAGCGATACCAGGCTGACCGTTTGGCCACGGTTCCCATCCCGCAAACCGTCCGAGACATCCTTAATGAGTTCTTTGTGGCCGCCCAGCCGTTCTTCGCAGCTGACCTTGACCGTGGAGAGGACGAAAGAGTTGGAGAAAACGTCGTCGGCCGGGACGATCTGGACTATTAAGACATGCCGCGGCTCCCAAGCATTCCGATCGAGCGCCTGATTCAGGAGATTGGCGCCACATATGCGGAATCCGCCTCACGCATCATGGCCATTCTCCGGGAGCTTCACCCGGAGAACTATCACCCCACGGCGGCAACCGTGGCCACGCACCGGATCCGCTCGATTGTCAGAGGCCTGGATGCAGAGGCCGTGAACTGGGCCGCGGCCTCGATCAAAACAGCCTATATAGAGAGCAAGGGTGTCACCCGGGTGAAGCTTGAAGCCATCGGCGCGAAGCCTTCACGGAAATACGACCAGGCCCGACATTCTCAAGCGATTGATAAAAGGGCTCGGGCGGCGGCTCGGTATTTCCTGGACGCGAACGCGACGATCCTGGCTACTGCAGGCAAATATCTATCGGCCCTGGCGCATGCTCGGGAAAAACTCGACGTCTATCGCGAGGAGGCGGCGATCGAGGCCTTCACGTCGGCCGAAGCCCGCAAGCTCGTTGACGCCGTCATTGCCCGGGGCGCCGCGGAACACGTTCCCGCCCAAGGCGTCGGCCGAATGATCCTGGACCGGCTCATGGGAATATTGGGGGAAACTTCGTTTATCGAAATCAACGGCCGAAACTACAACCTGAAGGCCTATTCGGAGCTTGTGGCACGGACCACGATGAGAGAGGCGCAGACGGACGCTACGAAGGAGCTCTGCCGGGAATACGACAACGACCTCGTCCAGTACTCCCAGCATGACAGCCCCTGCGCGGAATGCGCCCAATACGAGGGGGAGATATATTCGCTTTCCGGCGAAAGTCCGGACTACGACGAGCTCCCCCCCGAAGCCGAACCTCCGACTCACCCCAATTGTGAACATAATCTCAACCCCGTGAGCGAAAACTCGCTTCGGTGGAGCTCGGCATGATACGAGCCTATATGATAGATCCGGTCACGCTCAGAATCCTCTCGGGCCGGGACGAGTGGCAGGAGCCCGCCTGGAATAGCCTACCCGTCATGGCAAAAGTCGAATGGGGCTCCCGCCTCGTCCGAAACGCTAGGGGGGAGCAGGTGACCGCCGCTGCTGTGGTCTATCTCCATCCGTCTGTTTCGCAGATTACGCATGAGGACCGAGTCATGATTGACGGCATCGAGCACTCGATTATCAGGATCGAGAGAAAAGAGGACTTCAGCTTCTCCCATATCGAGGTCTTTATCCAATGAGCGCGAACCCTGACCAAAGCTTCACGTTGGACTGGTCTGACTTCGACAGGAAGTTTCTGGAGTACGCCATAAAGACGGCGCCGGCGGCCGCGGAGAAAGGGATGTTTGAAGCCCTCTCCGCGCTCAAGAACGACGCCGACAACGTACAGCCCAGGACGCCGCACCTGCACGGCGACCTTCGCGGCGATTATACCTTCATTCTTGAGGGGATCACACAGAGCAAGATCCAGGAGTTCGGATCCAAGCACAAGGGCAGCGGGAAGCCGGCTGAAAGGTTCGGCGCCACGAGCATCATTGTCCAGCTGATTCTGCGAATGCCCTACGCGGCCAAGTGGCATGAGGCCGTGAACCGAAAGGTGAATTGGTCGGAGCCGGGCGTCGGGCCGAAATACCTTGAATCGAAAATGATGATGTTTTTCAAGAAATACATCGAGATCGTGGCCATGCGGATCAAAGAGGCTTCGGGGGGATAAGGTGATAAAAGAAATTTCAGCCTGGATCTCGACGAAGGTCGCCGGCTTAACCATCGGCGGGAATGTCCAGGTGGGATACCGGGCGCAAGACGCCCCGGTCCGGTGCCATACGTTCCTTGAATCCGGCGGTGCGATCCCGGCCTTTGGCCTTACGGATCGGATTGACTATTTGACCCAGGTCGCCACGCGGGCGGAAACGTATCAAACGGCCCGGGCGGATGCTTGGGCGATATTCAACGCCATAAACGGTACGGCCGGCTGGCAGATCTCGGCGCTCTTGTCCGGAGGCCAGGCCTATGAGGCCCAGGTTATCGAAGCCCTGGCGGCGCCCCACTATATCGGCCAGGACGAGAAAGGCGCCTTTGAATTCTCAACGAATTATCTTTTTCGGATGAAAAAAGCATGAAGCCCAAATCGGTTGGAACGGGGCCAGGCCCCCTTCTAAATATTCACAGGAGGTGACAAATGTCACTCAACATCAAAGACCTCGGGCCTTGCCAGGTGCTTTGGAACAGCATCGACCTCGGGCCCACCCATGGCGGCGTGACCTTCAAAGAGGACCAGCACCATGTTGACATCAAAGAGGACGGGCACGGCGATACGCCCGTTGACGCCGTCACGACGGGCAAGATCACCTCGGTAGAGGCGAATTTCACGCGCTCCTCGCTGACGCAGCTTGAAGCCATGATTGAGTCCGCGACCAAGAGCCTCAGCCCCGGCAACCTCAAGGTCGTGAACAGCGTCGGCAACGCCATGTTCGCCAACTCGAAGCTGCTCATCCTCAAGCCCCTGGTGGACAACGTGCCCTCGGCCATCACGACCGAATGGCTCAATGTCCACCGGACCTATCCGCTGGGATCCCCGGAGTTCAAGTTCGACAACGCCGGCCAGCGGATCATCAAGGTCACGTTCAAGGTATTCCCGGACACCGTGACCGGCCAGGTCGGGGAAATTTGGCGCATGGGCCCGGCGTCCTGATCTGAAGGCTTACCGTGCCCAAGTTCAAGATCGAAACTTCTCTGTATGAGCCGGTGACCGTTGAGGTTGAAGGCGGGCGGATATTTACGTCCGTCCCACTTTCGCCTCAGCTGATAAAGGGGATCCAGGCCATCGAAGATGAGGTCAAAGGGGCCCGGCCCCTGGACTCCATGGAAACCGTGACCAGGCAGGTCGCGCTCATTTTCGGCCTGGAAGCGAAGGACATTGAAACGGTTGACGTGCGGATCCTGCAACGGATCCTCGAGCTCGCAACCGAGGCTATGACATCCGGCCGAGGCGCGACGATCAAAAACGTCCTGGCGCCCGAGCAGGTTGCGGAAGCCATGACCCCAGCCGCGGCGCCCCCCGATGAAGCGACGGCCGAAAAAAACGGATTGAGGCCCGAGGGCGAAATATCGCAGTAATCGCCGGGGCCTTCCCGGGCCTTTTCACGTTCACCGGGCTGTTGAACCTGGACGTCCGGGATTTTGTTTTTTGGCTCAAAGAGGCCGAAAGGAAGGTGCTGGATGAGAAAATCGAAGCTCTCCGGCTTTCCCGAATGGCCTGGGCCGACGCGGATTATGTCCAGGAAGAATTGACCATGTACCAGCATGCGCTTGACGCCCTGACCGGGAACCAGGGGAAGCGGATCCGCGAAACCTGGGATGAAATGAAGCTCAAGGGCAAAGGATAACCGCCATGTCATTCGACGCCGGCGCCGTTGTAGCGAAGATGGAATTAGGCCTCGCGGGCTGGAAGGCGTCCGTCGCGGAGGTTAAAAAAGATCAGGAAAGTATGTCGGGCTTCGCTATGCGGCACAAGGATGAGATCCAAAAGCTCGGCAAGGAGTTCGCCGTCGCCGGCGCCGCGATCACCGGGGCCCTGACCGCCATTGTCCTTTCAACGGTTGAAGCCGAGCACGAATTTCAACACATGAGCGAAAAGACCGGCATTTCAACCGAGAACCTTTCCATGATGTCCCTTGCAGCCCAAAAGGGGGGAACGGACATTGAGGGCGTCACCCGCGGCATGAAGTTCCTGGCCACCCAAATGATGAACACGGCCAATGAAACGGACAAAACCAAAACGATCCTCGGGGCCCTGGGAATTGAGGCAAAGGACAAGGTGACGGGCGGGCTCCGCGACTTTAACGATGTCATTTACGAGATTGCGGACCGCTTCAAGGGCATGGAGGACGGCGCCATTAAAGTGAAGCTGGCGGTCGGGCTATTCGGCCGGGCCGGCATGGAAATGATCCCGATGCTCAACATGGGAGGCGCCGGGCTGAGAGAAAATGCTGAGCTTGCGGCCAAGTTCGGGATCGTCGTTTCAAGTGATGCGGCCCGTGCGGCCGCTGAATTTAAGGACAAGCTCATTGACCTCAAGGCCTCAACCGAAGGCGCCGGCCGGGCCATAGGCGAATCCCTCATGCCCATGCTCTCGACGCTTATCAAGGGCGTGACGGACATCGTGACGAAGTTCAAGGACTGGGCAGCGGCGAACCCTGAGCTTGTGTCGGCAATATCCTCAATGGCCTTTGGGCTGGGGTCCGTCCTCACCGTCGCCGGCACTCTCATGATGGTCATTCCCACGCTTGTCACCCATTTCGTCGCCTTCGCAGCGATCCTGGGCACGACGGCCGCGGCGCTGGCGACTTCCCTGGCCGGCTTGACCGCGCTTGTAGCAGCGGCAACCTTCGCCTATACGACGATCAACAATCTCACGAAGGCAAAGGAAGCCTCAACCGAGGCCGATTACAGAGCGTTTGAATCCAACGAAAAGCTCGGGCAAAAAATGAGGGAAGTTACGGACGCGGCCGGCCTGACCCGGGCCGAGTTCCATCAGCTGAGCCTGAAATATAACGACAATTATGCAGCCATGGGGAACGCCATTAAAGCCGGCAAAGAAGGCGTCGCCATGCAACAGGCCTTGGCCAGGGTCGGGAAGGAACACGCGGCGACCCTAGATGAACAGGCCAAAAAATCCAACACCTTCAAAACCGAGCTGGACAAGCTGCTCGAGGGCATGGGGAAAAGCCACGCGGCCACGAAAACGCTCAAAGAGGAATTAGGCCTCACCTTCAATTCCGAGCTGGAAACCAGGATCGGGCTGATTAAAAAGGCGCTCGAGGAATACAAGGGCCAACTGTCGGTTGAGTCCGAGAAAAAAATGCGCGAGGAGCTTGCAAAGCTTCAAGACAATTTTTTAACGGCCACGGGCCCGGCCCGTGACCTCAAGGGCGTGCTGGAAAAGGCCGGCGTCACGATGGAAGAAACGGGCTTTTATACCAGCGACCTTGAAGGCGAAATCGAAAAAATGTCCGATAAAATGGGCGTGAGCATCAACACGATCCGGCTCATGGCCTACGAAATTATGCGGTTGAACCTCGAATTTATGGGGATCAAAATGCCCGACATTCGGATCCCCACGGAGCCCGTAAAAAAAGACATAAAGGAAGTCAAAGACACCCTGTCAACCGCCTTCACGGGCGCCTTTGCGGACCTTTCAAAGCAGTTCGGCAGCACCTTTCAGAGCTTCGTTGAAACGTGGAGCTGGGACAAAATCATCAACGGGAAAATCAATTTCAAATCCTTTTTCAATGATATTTGGAAGGACATAAAGGATACCTTTTTCCGGCTCATCGGTGACCTGGCGGCTCAATGGATCGAGGGCTTTCTGGAAAAAGTGATCCTCAAGAAAACGGGGGAAGCCCTGGCCTCGGCCGCGACGAACATCACGAGCACCGCGGCAAGTACCATCGGGGATATTGCCGGCGCCGCGGGCAAGGGCGTCGCCGGACTAGCCGGCGGCGTTATTAACACCGTCGCGAACGTCGTTTCGGCCGTGACCGGCGTCCTGGATTTACTCAAGGGCCCACAAAAGCAGACCGACGTAACGTACTGGCTCAAGATGATAAAGGACCTCAACCAAGAAATGCACGACATGATGAGGGACATGGTCGCCATCATGGTGTACGAGCAGGGTCAAGGCGACGAAAAATGGTGGTTCGCCGTCACCCTGAATAACCTAGTGGAAGCCGGCAACCGGACCCTCGCTGACATTTCCACGGGTATCGGGAATGTCATTAATGCGCTGGGCACCGTGCCCAAGGCGGCCACGGGTGCCGTCTTTGAAAAGCCGACGCTGACCTGGATTGCGGAAAACGGGCCCGAGGCCGCGATCCCGCTTGCCCGGACCGGGAACGTGCCCCAGGCCATCAGCGTCAACGCCACGGGCGGCGCTGGATCCGAGCAGCCGGCGGCCGTCATGAACCTCAACGCGAATTTTGAGATCAAAACCGTGGACGGGAACAGCGTCCGCGACATCGTCCGGGAAAAGATCGGGCCGGAGCTTATAAGCTGGCTCAGGACGAATTTCGGGAAGGATAAGCTGAGGGCGGCGCTTGGAGTAGCCTCATGATTTACAGTACCGAAAACCTCATTGACCTTTATACGCTTTCCAGCGTTTCAACCGAGGATCCTCTTTATGTGAAGGAATTTCTGTACGACAACAGGCCCAGCCGGCCGTTTCGCTTCACGGCCAAGTCCTCGCAGCGGATCATCATTGACCTCAGCGCCGCGAAGGCCGTGACCCTGGCGTGCCTTTTCAATCACAATTTGACCGCCGGCGCGACGGCTAGGATCCAGGCCCATGCTTCAAACAGCTGGACCTCACCAACGTTCAATGAGGCCTTGACCTGGCGGGCCCTGGACCTGTACCACCGCTTCACGCAGAGTTTCCGGTGGTGGAGCTTTGCGATTGACGACCCCGGGAACGTCGCCTTTCCTGAAATCGGCTGCGCCTGGCTCGGAAACTGGGCCCGCTTTCAAAACGTCCGGGTGAACCCGGGCCGGTCCGACTCACCTTCATTTTTCCAGGTGGAACAGGTGACGCAATACGGTCAAGACTGGGATGTTTATTTAAGCGATACGCAAACCTTTGACCTTTCGCTGACGAATTTTATTGATCCGGCCACGGTTGACGACTTTCACACCTTCCTGAGATCCATTGAAGGATCCAGCGGCCGCTTCGTATTCATCCCGGATGAAAACCAGCCCCACGTTTTTCTCGTTAAGGTTGTCGGCAACCCGAGCTCGAGCCGGCAAGTTTATAGCAGCTCCGGCGAGCTTCGGGCCTGGACGTTGAAACTCAAGGTTCTGACCCGCGGGATAACACTACTGTGACAATTCCATATCGGTCATTCACGGCCATTGACCACGCGACAGCGGTTGTCATGAATCCGCCCGGGAACGCGAAGGGCGACTGGTCGGCCGTGCCGATCCCCGGGTATTTCTACCTGGGCTATGAAAAGGACATCGGCGGCGCCTGGGCTGCATGGTGGTACGGAATAGCGAAGCCCTCGGGCGCCGGCTGGGCCGCGCTGGCGGGCGCTGACCAGGTGATTGATTTTTGGTGGACGGCGACTTACAGCGTCACGAGCAATAATTCCGGCAAGCTCAACGCCGCTTCGACCGTTAAAACGTCGGACAGGTCCGGCGGCGCCGCGGTCAATATGGCCGTCATGACGGGGCGGGAGTACGACACCGGGCACGACTGGACGATGTATCCCCCCTTCGGCACGGCCGGCGACTACGGCGACGGGAAGCTGTACGTTTTCGCTGATATGCCGAAGGTCCTGACCCTCTACGGGTGCCCGTACAAGGCCGGCGTCGGACCTGTTGACAACATGAGCCAGGCCTATTATTTCCTGACCGGGCTCAATGTTCGAATGTCCCAGCCCAACGGCGGCGACATCAGCGCAAACCAAATTATGAAGATCCGCGGCGCCTTTCAAGATGTCCGGTGCCGGGTGTTCAATCCCGTTGTGAATTCCATTTCCAAAACCCGGGTCAAGCCGGCCGGCGGTGACGCCCTGGTACTCACCGGGCTGGGCTTTCTCAATGACGGAACCGAAATCACCAATGCGGCCAACAATGCGAATAGCTCAGCGCCCCCCGGCGGCTGGAATGACCGCGTTGACCAAATAGACTTCATCGGGACCGCCGGCGAAGGCACCTATTCAATCACGAGGACCAGCGGGCCCTACGTTGTCCCGGGCGCCATTGGATATTATGTCATTGATTCAAACTCACAAATCACTATCGCGTCCATGCCGGCGATGCCGATAGGATCCTACAAAATAAAATTAACGAAACAAAGTATTCCTTCCATTACAGCGCCCTCTGCCTACGCCGGCGACTGGGCCGCGGATCCTGGATCCGGGTTCATGTCACAAGGGAACAGGATCATTCTGCGCGTCGGCGGCGGCGGGAAGCGCCGGCCACTCCCGGGCGTTGAATGGGAATGGCCCATCAAGAAATACTACGCGCCGATTGATATGCGGGCGCCAGCCCGCTTCTACGACGGCCGGATTATCAACCTGAGCAATTTCACCCGGAGCGTTTCATCCGGGATCGGAACGTCCCTCGGATCGGACGCTGATATTAAACTGTCGAACGTGGACAAGGAATTTTCGAGGCTCTTGTTTCAATACTATGCGATAAATTTGGGCGTGGCAGCCTATTATATTTGGAGCGACGAGGCCGAGGCTGGCAAGGCGCTCATGGCGAAGTTCATTGTTGACGATTATACCTTGCAGGGCCCGACCTTCGCGGCGAAGCTCCGGGACGTTGGATCCAAGTATTTTCAAAAGAAGCTCCCCGAATACCGCTGCACCGCGGCCGAATTTCCGAACATTTACGAAAAGGCCATAAACGCCCCGAAGCCTGATGTCCTGGGCACCTTCTCGTTCACCGCGACGGACAAGCCCGGGGCCATCGTTGCGCCTTGCGTTGATACCGTGAACCATATTTACCTCGCGGCCCGAGGCAGCCTTTACGCGGTTGACGAGGTTTATTCAGCCGGCGTCCTCAAAACGGACGGCGCCGACTATTCCGTTTCTTACGACGGCCTGGGTCAGACGCTTATAACCTTCAGCGGATCCCAGGGCGACAATGACGTGACCTACAACGGCAAGGGCTATTCTTGGCCGGCCTGGGATTCGGCCAATGGATATGTCCAGAACCCGGCCTATATCCTGGAATACTTTTTGACCTTCCTCGTCGGCGTGCCTGTTGCCCATATTGACACGGCGGCCTTCACTACGCTGGCGGCCTTTTTCACGGCCGGCGGCTATGAGCAAAGCGGCAAGCTGGCGCTCACCACCGAGGCCGGCTGTGACGAGTATTTCCGGCAACTGCTATACACCTTCGGCGTCTTTGCGGCCTTCACGGCCGGCGGGAAATGGACCGTCGCGCGAAAGGATTATGCCTCGCTGGCGATGTTCAAAACCGTATGGGCCCAGCTGGACACGCTGGATCACCCGTCGCGCGAATATGTCACCAATGAGGCCTTCAACCGGATCCGGGCGGCCTGGGATTTAGTCCCGAACGGCGGATCCTACCAAGGCGGCGCGACGTTCACGGATCCTTCCTCGTTGACGGTCCTCGGGGCCGTTATGGAGCCCCAGCAAGCGCCGGCCTATCCCTGGACGGATTCAGCGGCCTGGATTGCCGTGAGGGCAGCTGAGGACCTTCGGCGCTTTGGCTTCGGTGACAATAAATTCCGGTTTCAGCTTTCGATTGACTGGCTGGACGAAATTGATATTCTGGAAAACCTCAAGCTGCAAGACCTTTTCGGCGTGGACCCGGCCGGCGCCGGCGAAGCGGGCCGGTTCATTTACATTGAATCCCTAACCGTGGACCCTGAGCGCATGGTCATTGACGTCACCTGCTCAGATTTAACCTGGATCCTTTCCGAGTTTTTTATCCTGGGCAGCACGGCCATTCATGAAAACTGGGCCGACGCCGGGCCCGAGGAACGGGTGTACGGATACCTTTCGGACGGCGGCGCCTTCGCGGACGGCGCTTTCGGGAAAAGTTTATAGGAGCAATCATGCCGAACCTCAGCACCGGAGCAGACGCGGTGACGGGTGACCGCCTCGACTACGACGTTTATAACAAGCTGAAAAACCATTGGCGGGGCGCCGCGGCGCCGGCCGGCGTCGTCGCCGGTGAGCTTATGTCCAGGACGACGACGGACAAACTCATGCACCGGGGCACATCAACCGAGGAAGAAGTTTTACAGGCCACCCGGTCCAGCGACGTGACGCCGGTATTTTCCGGGCTCAAGCTCAAGGCGGTCACGAAGGCCTTTGCCGACACGCCCTATGCAGCCGCGGCCGGCGACTATACGATCCTCTGCAACGCGGTCGGCGGCGCCATGATCGTCACCTTGCCGGCGGCCACGGGATCCGGGCGGATCCTGAACATCAAGAAAATCGACGCCTCGGCCTACGCCGTCACCGTTGACGGGGACGGCGCGGAAACGATTGACGGGGCGGCAACCTACGTCATTTCCACCCAGTATGTCAATATCACGATCCAGGACGGCGCCGCGGGCGCCTGGCATATCCTTTAAGGGGGAACGTCATGACCTATATTCCCGGATCAGGCGGAAGCGGCTTCCCGAATTTCGTTGACAATTTTAACGGGGCGAGCCTGGCGAATAATTGGATCCTCTACGGAAATAACGGCACAGATATGTCAATTACACTTGCCGGCGGCAAGCTCGTCATGGAGATCAAGGCCGGGTACGACGGCGCGAATTTAATCCCGAGGATATTTATGCCCGTGCCTTATGTCCCCTGTGAGATCGAGGCGAAACTTTATTCTTACAACAAAGGGGAACGCACGAAAACCGGGCTGATAATCGGTGGGGATGCCCATGCCGAAACCGGAAATGTTGATTTACGGGCTTTCTTACAATGTTATAGCTCCGGTGACGGCATAGACGGCTGTCGGGTTGAGGGAAATTCACAAGCCCTTTCTTCTATTGAAAGTTCGACGGTCCCAAAATGGTTTAAGGTTGTGGTGAAGGGCTCGCATAGATATGCTCAATGGCTTTTTTATTGGTCAACCGATGGAATAAATTGGACCTTAAACTACACGAACACCCTGACCTCAGCGGGTGTCGGGGCTTTATTTTGCGGGCTCATGATCGGGAACTGGTATAACCAGCCGCTTGCTCAGGCTCAATGGGAATATTTCAAAGTGTCGCCGTATCTGCAAGCCGGGCCAGGCTGATGAATAGCCCTCATCGGATCCGCCTCACCGGCGCCCTGTACGCGCTGGCGCTCATCCTGGCCTTTACGGCCGGCGCTTGCCCGGGCCCGCACCCCCCGACACCGCCGCTTGTGAAGGTTGAGGTTTGCAGCGTCAGCGGGATCCTCCCGAATCCCTATTGCCCGACAACCGAGATCCGGGAATTCAAGCCGGACGCCGTGCCGGTCCTGACCTGTACGGTCCATCATGCGCCGGATCCGCCGGCGAAAACGAAAGTTGCGGATCCGTGGCCGGACGGATCCGGCGAGCTTCGCGCATGGTCCGGGACGCTCTACTCGAGCCTTTGCGGCGCCGCGGGCGTCATTGACGAGGCGAAGCTGGAAAACTTGTATGAGGCGCTTGCCCTCGATGGTATCAACGCCGAGCGCAATTTCGCCTGGTTCGCGGATCAGTCAGACGCCTGGGCTGGCCAGTACCTTCTACCATGGGCCCCCGATTGGAGCTGGAATGAGGCATACTGGGCCCAGCTCAACCGCCGGCTGCAGCTATGGGCCGGGGACCGGAACGGCGCCGAGATCATCTCGATCCTGGACGCCTGCAGCTTGTACTCGGGGGACAGCTGGGACGTCAATCCCTTGAACAAGCTGGTCACAACCCCCAGCCAAGTCTTTTCAGCTGGGCCGGCCCGGGATAAGATTGCAGCCTTCGCGCGTGAGCTTGCGCGGCGGACCGCGAAATTCGCGCCGCGGATCATCTACGAAACCCGGAATGAAGGCGGCCAAATCGTCGGCTTCGACGCGCTGCATGACTACGACACGGCCATAATTGCAGCGCTCAAGGCCGAGGGCGTCCCTTCGCTGAACATTCAGGTGAACTGGTACGATTCAAGCCTTTTCTACCAGACGATTTCGGAAGCCCTGGGCGGTGCCGGACTGGCGGCGACACATCAAATTTGCTCTGAGGTCGATGCGGACTGGTACCGGGATTCACCCGGGAAACAAGGCCTCGCGGACGCCGGCGACTACCCATGCAGCGACGGGCCCAGCTTCGGCGTCGGCGAGGATCCGCCGGCCTATCGCGCGAAGGGGATGACGTTTCACTGGCTCATGGGCACGCCGGCGGAGAACCCGGGCCGGCGTCCGGATCCTGGGCAGATCTGCTACATCTTCGGCGTCATGCGGGGGATCAAACACCCGCGATTTGAACAGCTCTCGGCGGTGGCTTTCCAGCTGACGAACGCCCCGGACCTGGATGCGGCTGTGACGCTTGGCCGGGCGGAAAGATTGGCCCTTAGATAAATCGGCGCGGTCCGCCGGCCTAGCTCGGTGCAGTTCGTTTAAATCATGCCAAAGATAAGGGGGCTCGAGTATCCTCGCTTCGAGCATCTATAGGTCGTAGCGTTCCAAAAGAGTTCAATGCCGGATCTTGATGATTCAATCACCTATGGCAAAGGAGAATGTTACGCGATTGTTGCAAATTCAAGACAGGCGGTCTGGCGATAATATCAAAAGAAAAAAAGAGGGGCCTTGAACGCAAATAGGGAAACATCACGGCGCTAGCCGCGACGTAGCAACTGGGCCCCTACTAGCCCGGGACGCGTTCTCAGCCCCACATTAATGATAATTATAATCTTTTTTTACACAAATAAAATATTTTTTTATATAGCCGTAAATATCTTTAGAGCTTTATCTCCCTCGTTTAAATTGGTGCGTTAATTGCATAAAAACATGATAAGATATTGTTTATGGTCAGTATTGGTGCTAATCCCTGGGATTATTTTTGTCTAGCGCGAAAACATCTAATAATGGAGGAGCCATACAAAGCAGTAAAATATTTTATGATGGCGGGGCGAATCATGGCAAAAAAGGGCTATAGGAGCTTATCGATAGAAGCGTTTACTGAGGCAAAGAAGATTTATCAAGAATTGCAAATAAATAATCCATCAATCCTCAGAAGTGTTGATTATTGGAATTTAGGAACTATTGATTACGCACTTGATCCTTTTCCTAAAGACGCGCTATATATTTATTAATTTACGAACGCATTATTTTTGAGATAGCCGTTTTTCAATTTCCTTCATAATGTAACTGGGAATCTTATGCAGAGATAAAGAAAAAGAAAAACCAGGTGCTGCATTTTTATATATTTTCTTGTGATTCTCACTAAACTTCTCATCATCGGCAAATCTTGTTCTGTCATGGTCATTTATAAAATTCACAAGCCAGTCGACAGTCTGGGCATTGAAGAATGCTATAAGTTTCTTTTTGAGTAAACCAGCCCGGCTGGGAGTATTTCGGAGCTCTCTGATTGCATTCTCCATGCCTTGAGCCAGCACAATCTTTTTCCCGCCTTCTTCATATTCAATGTGATAGCCCTTTTGCTGGAACAATATCCCGACATCTAGGCATGTCTTTATGAGTGATTCCTCTTCCATACCAATTGATAATCCGAGCGGATCTTCGAAACCTAACGCTTCCGGAAGAATATGAATCCACCCATGGTTCTTTTTGAGAGAATCTTCATATGCCTTGGCATACTTGTCTTCGTATTCATAAGGAGCCATATCGCTCAGTGAGAATCCAGCAGACAGGCGAACGAAAATGAGCTTTCTTTTGTTTTTTTCGATTTGCGAAGTGATGGCAGTCACATCTCCGCCCATCGCTGGAAGCATTCTTAAATCGCTTGCATCGAGGCCGCTGATAAAAAATTTATCCTCCATGGGTGATCCCGTATGCCGGATGAATGGCGCGGACTTATTGGTGATACAATCTTGGACCTTGCCGCCCAAGACGTCCAATTCATCTTTCATAGCATCGAGAATCGTCTTGTCGTCAAATCCCGAACTAACGATCCGCTTCTCGACTGAAGACTTGAGTTCTCCGAATATATCTTCCGTCGATAAGATCTTCCAGCTCACCAGTCTTTTCCTGAGATTAGTCCCTAAATCGGCCAGGCCGGATTTTAAATACTCCCCGTAGAATGCTTCAACATCGCGACGATCTGATTTGACTTTTATTTGAGCAGCCGATCCGAACGTCAAAATATTCCAGAATTTTGTCTCTTCACCCTCGTTCTTTAATCTGATATTTCGGAGCTTCTCCGCTAAAGAAGAATAGTCTTCGTTTTTTTTATCGATCACTTCCTGAAGTTCAGCGATTATTTTGACAGCGTATCTATGCTTTTCTTCTTTCAGCATCCCCCCATACAGGTCCTGAATGGAGCGAAGCAAGCTTTCAACGTGAGGGGAGATCCTTTTTGTCCACCCGATGTCCGCAAACCATTTTTTCTTGCTGATCCTTGTCAGCGTTTTTAAATTTTTATCGATGGTCTCCTTTAATTGGGCGATACTCGCATTCAGCTTCTGCTGATCGTTCTCGATCATCGATTTTACGTTATGTATTTCGATCTTCAGTTTTTCGACTATGGCTGAATAATATTTCAGCCCTTTTGTGCTTAGGATATCATCCGCGAGATATGTGAAACGGCTCCTCACTTTTTCGACATATTTATCGAAGGCTTCCCGCATTCTCTTTAGATCATCATCGTGTTCGCTTTGGATCCTAGATTTTTCCTGACGAATTCTACTTTCGAGGGTTCCTTTGCGTTTAATCAGCGTTTCAGCCGCAAGAGGAGAATATTCGTTTTTATCCAACAGCGAAGCTTCCCATTTTTTGTATGAGAAGTCGGAGAAGAGCCATCCCGTATTTGGATCCATGACCTTGGCGTCTATTTCGCTCTGGGCAAAATCTAAAGAAAGATGCTGAGTGATTAGGTCCCGAACCCCCCAATTAGCCATGATTTCCCGAATTTCTTCCAAGGGGAACGAGATTATGGATACTCCCAGGCCATTACACCAATTGGGCAGCTCGGCATCCTTATACTTTCGGATATTAATGTCAGTCGCGTGAAGTGGGTGCTCGAGTTCACTGATCATTCGAAAAAGGAATTCGGCGACGAGAGGGCTCACATGCAGCCGATCTTTCAGATCAACCGTATCGCTTTCTTTATCGACAAGAAAACAATAGTCGAATATTTTTTTGTCAGCGGATACACCGTCCCTCTTTTTTTCGTTATACCAAACCGACCAATGCCCGCCGGTCATATAATGATTAATTTCCTTCAAGGCGGCATAAGTATTCGAATAGGTTTGCCATACGGATTCCGGTAAGTCAATATTGGATTCAAACATTTTCGGTAAAAACGCAACCAGATTTGTTCGAACCCCGGCATTGGTCACGATGCCGGCAATATCCAATAGCATTCCGCTGCCCGTCCCTCCACAGACTGAGCTGACAATATAGCAGCGCGGAGTCCTGTCGGGTATTTGGATTCCCCCTTGAGAAAGATGAGAACAGAGCCCTATGGCTTCATCACTTTTAATACTTTCAAGGGACGTGGTAATGGCTTTCTGAATCTTTCCATATGCGGTCCGATGACGGAAGAACGCCAACCGACCTGCCTGTCGAACCTGGCCCGCGCCCCCGATGATTTCCTTCACGGGCAAAGGGGAGAATAGCCAGTTTGCGATATCGGGGTTATTATCCTTGAACGCCTTAGTTTGCATAGCCTTGAGCGTTTGTTCATCGATATACGAAGAGATCGTCTGCACATCCGGCAGCCCGGTAATATTCAGTTCCTCTTTTTCCTTGCCCGGCTCAGTTTCAATGATGAGGATATCGAGAACTGATGGTAATTTTGTCGCGGGATTTAGCCAAGCCTGCGGAAATCTCTCCGCAAAGTATCTTTTTAAAAATTTGCAGACTAATTTCCCCGATCCCCCGATTCCTATGATCAACGTAGGGTAAATATTCATTTCTCCTCCTTTGTCGCCAATGAAGCTTGTTCTTTGGAAATGCCATAGAGAACGACTTTGTTTTCTACGGGTTTTAAGCTGATCTCAAAATAGAGCTCACCGATTTTTAATATGTCTCGGTCTTTAAGCTCTCTCTCATCAGTAACGATCTTAGTATTCAATTCAAGGGTTCCTTCGCTTTTTTGAACATAAAACTCTTCCCCTGCGCGCCGCATAATGAGATTTTTTTCTCCTATCGAGGGATGTTTTATCAATTTGTACCCGATTGTTGATACGGCTCCATCTTTTATTTTTATCGAAAACATTAGAGGCGCTTCTGACGGTTTTTCTTCAGAGATCTCGTCTATCGATTCGTCTTCGGTAGTTGATCCTGCTTTTCTCTTTTTTATCAAGAAAACTGCCAGAAGAATTATCGCCAGGATCCCAGCTAAGATCAGAATTGTTTTAATTGGCAAAGCCGGTTTCGCCTTCTCTGGTTCCCCGGGCTGTTTATCAGCCGCTCCTCCAAGAGACGTCTCTCTAGGCAGAATACGGAACTTATATTGGATTTCCCTCATAAAATCATATCGTTTCGGGCCTGCCGTCACGCCTTGAGCAGTAATTACAACGTAATAATCTCCAGGAATATTTGCCGATGTATAAGAATTCCCGAAGATCCCGTCGGCAGCAGCCGAATCCGAATGCTTGCCATCGTCAAATAGATCGATCTTTTCCACTTCCCTTTTTGGATTTTCCGTCGCCGCGGATATTTTTAGATTATTTAGGAAATCTCGCGAAGAGATGCGTTTCCCATCGATCTGCAGTGAAGCAGTTATGGGAATATGTTCACCCGCATAATAAGCAGATTTCACATTTTCGGGTATTATCTTTAGCTCGGATCTTCCCCACGTGCTGATCGTAATATCCAGCTTAACATCCTTTTTGCCGCTAATCCTGGCCTCCCAAGTCCCGGGCAATGGATTAAAGATATTATAGAGCTCATATCCCTTTTCAAAAATATGGCCTACGCCTTCCTTTTTTGTTGTTCTGGAAATGGTATTCCCATCCGGATCTTTCAATACGATGTTGACGTCGGATCGATCGACGTTCTGGCCAAAGATAAATTTAAAATTTACTTCCCGGACAAAATCATCGATATTGACCTTATGAATGATCTCCTCGCCGGAAAATTGGATTTCTTTTTCGGCGATTTTTTCTTTCGATTTCTTCAGTTGCTCTACGATCTCTGAAAAGACAGATTGGAGACGGCCGGCGTTTTCGATGAAATAAAAGTTTCTGATCCCCGTTTCCGTGGCGGTAACGTCGGCAATTTCCTTTATCAAAGGAATATCAGCGCCTTCACCAAAGGCGATCGCAAATACCGGGATTTTTTGTTCTTTAAATCCCGGGAGAACAGTGTTTCTCAATAACTCAGTGTCGATCGGCGATACGATTTTTTTATATTTTTCTTTAATTTGCTTTAACGTTTCCTTTTTTGGTGCTCCCAGACGAATTTCCTTCAGATATTCCAGATTATAGGGAGAAAAATTTTCGCGGGCCGGATCGGGATCCATATCGCCATCAGAAAGAATGATCACGGCTTTCGCGCTTTCAGGCCTGGCCCTGATCATCTCTTTAAGAGCCATTTCAAGGCCCAGCGTGATGTCCGTAAATTCCCCTTTGGCCGCTATTTTCCCGATCTTTTCCTTTAAGGTTTCTTTATCCAGGGGAGTTAAAAATTCGTAAAGTGGGAAAACTATTTTTGCTTCCGTGCTGAAATCGATGACGCCAATTCGATCGCCTTTATTGCAAAGGTCGATAAACAGCTTTCCTCCTTGTATCCGCAGCCGTCCCGGATCCCGGTCCGGCCACTCCATGCTCCCGGAGCCGTCCACGACGAGAATAACATCGATTTTTCTTTCTACTGTCTGAGCGTTCCCATTACCCTGAAAAATGACTAAAGAAAGCAATAAAATACTGAAAAAAAAGACCCCGCCGCGAATTCTCATTGTCTCATCCCCTGTCGTAACAAAAATATTCTATTACAATTAGAGAAGATGCGGATTTGAAATGAGTTGGTCAGCCGAATTTTTTCTGAAATCGGCCGCATTTCCTCTCCATGCAACGCTCCCTATGTGATGGGAACAATGTAATATATGTATTGGGAATTTGTCAAAACAATTAAAAACTATCGGACCGATTGACCGAGCCTTTACGACGCAAGACGAAAGCGCTGCAGATTGACTCTGTGTGCGAAAAGCTCCTTCGGGGGAAGAACTGGGAACGCGCAAGCTCCCGAAGCCCCCGTTGCGTCCAAACAGGCTAGCAAGGCAATCTTGGGCAATCCTGCTATGCATGAATACGCGCCATAAGTCTTCTCGACGAATATTTCGCCGTACCGACTTATGCCAAACGCACCGGCGCGAGAAAGTGGCTCTTCTGTCTCAATGTACCACGCGATCTCCGACTCCGACAAAGCTTTGATCTGCGCATCGGCATATTCGAGAGCCAGGACTCCCTCATCAGCGCCTTTTCGCGCAACGGCTATTCCAGAGAAAGCTCGAACGGTATGACCGCTCAAAGCACAGAGATACTCCCGAGCGGTCGCTTTGTTATCGGGTTTCCCTAGAATACTACCGTGGGCGAATACTATCGTATCAGCTGCAATAACCAAGCTCCCCGACGGAATCGCACGCAATGCCGCGAGCGCCTTCAACTTGGCGTTTTCCTGTACGGTCTCCTCTGGCGTATCGAGCGTTACTTCATCAACCGCGATCGTAATCGCTTGAAATTCAATCTTAAGCTCCTGAAGGATCGCCGCGCGTTGTGGAGACATAGACGCAAGAAATACCGATGCCTTCCATGGCGATCCTCTAGCTGAATCAAGCATTCCAAGCCTCCATGAATCGCTTTACCCGCTCCTGGTCCAACTGGCATTCCCAGTACCCGTTTCTCTTAAGCGATGAGCCTACGATCGCTGCGTCGGCATACCGCTTGCACATCCCAATGTTGTCCGCTGAAACTCCTGAGCCCACGATAAGTGCGGGTGCCCATACCAATCCAACGGCCGCTTGGGATTCGGCTTTCACCTTCTCGATTGCTTCACGCGTCCGGCGCAGATCGTTCTCCTCGACTGGTTGACCTGTTGCTCTGCCGGTGACGACGATGCCCTCAAGTTTCTGAAACTGGATATTATCCAACCACACCCCCAGCGAATCCAAGGCCGACATAAACACCGTATGTTTCTTCTGAATGTCCACGTAAACCTGGGGTCCCGCCCCATTCCCCCCGATCTCCACCATGAGCTTGTTCCGCATCATGTACAGCTTCGCCAGATTCCCATGATTCGGCGCTCGCCCCTCCGGGCGTACTCCCTCGAAGAGCGCGCTCTCGCAACGAATGAAGTCCACGCTGCATCGGCACGCGATGTCCATAGCCCAGTCATCAGAATAGGCCAATACTTGTATGCCCAACCGTATCTTCGGAAACGTTGCTCTCAGTCGATTTGCCAGAGCAAACATCACCCAGTAAACCACGGGCGGTTGATCCCCTCGCACAAAGTACGGAGCCGCAACATTCTCCAGCATCAAAGCATTGAAGCCGGATGCTTTATATAGATACGCGGCCTCTAACATCTGCGTTTCAAGCTGATTAAAGAAACTCAATGATCGTACGGTTGCTGCGCTTTGTCTCAAATTGTCCGTATCGCCACCGGTATCGAGCATCGCGGAGATGAGCCGCCAATCCTCCGCTGAAACTCCGCGATACCCCAACGTGTCGCGCCATGCAACCGGGCTGGCAAGAATTGTGTTGATCGGTATGTGAACCATCCCGATAACGGTGGGCGCACCAGATCTGGTTACCTGTTTCATTTCAAATCACGCAGTTTCTCGCGAACTGTCATCTCCTCCACAATGTCGGCTACCCCGGGGAAGTGTCTCAAGTCGCTCCACGGCAAACCGGCAATGGCTATCCGTTCATCTGGCGACAGGTCGTTGTAGCCTTCAACAAAAAATCTTCCCGCTCCGCGGAAATCTAATCCATCCAATCGTCCCTCGCCATAGCCACTTGCTTCGTATTGTTGCTTTTCTGTCTCCTCCAGTTGAACAAGATTAAATGATGGACCGGGCAAGGTTATCGCAATAGGACCACTCGCAGTCTTGGCATCTTTTGTGGGGATCGTAGTCACAACCCGGGCGGGAATCTCAAAACGGCCTTCAACATTGACTATTCCACCCCTCAAAACGACAAGATGGTTAATAACCTGGTACCGACCCGTTTTGTCTTTCCGGAGTTCTGTGTCTACCGCGACGATAGGGCTCAAAAATAGCACCTGCCCCGGATCGGTCCAAACGTACATGGCTGCGACTGCGACTTTGGCATAGAGCATCCGCAGTATTTTGTTGTCCCACACGGCGTGCAATCCGCCCGCCAGAGCATCACCTACAAACTGACCTCTCGGGTTCAGCCAAGCGGCTCTGTTTTCTGAATATAGGTCTTCCTTTTCTCTGCGCAAGCAAAATTTATCGAGCCCGTATTCTTTGTCTTTGCCCACGCGCTTATTGAAGATCTCCCTGAGGATATTCCCAAGCCCGGTTGATCCTTCTGCGGGAGTTTCAGCAGTGGCAATTAAAGTGGTGTTTGCTACAAATACTCTTTCGTCCGCCATAAAAAAATGCCTCACCTCATCGTTTGAGATACAGAGATGCGGAACGCCAATCTCATTGAGGATCTCATGACGTTCAGCCCGGTCATCCAGCAGAACCAGGAGGTGTTCGGGCTTAAACAACTGCAAGGCCCCTTGGGGGCAGGACTGAACACAGAGGCCACAGCCAGTGCAGTTTCGAGGCTCCAATAAGGGAGGGAAGTGCATCCTGAATCTATCCATAAAGGAGTCGCAATAGTGGATCTCTTGGCAACGGCCACAAGCAATACATTGCCGTTCGTTTAGACTGACTACTCTAGGCGTAATGGCTTTCAGGCAAGAAGCGTCAGAAGCTTTCCTCTTAGCGGGAACCCCAGCTATGCCAAGTTGCCCCTTGCTACAAGCCCTAATGGCGGCACTTGCTTTGCTCAATGGGATGTCGCCGACCCCGGTGACGACAATCTTATTATCAGTTCCCCTTTGCAAAAAGGCCTCGTAAAGACCAGGAAGTTGACAGCCAATGTGACAGGTGCCGACGCACGTCGATCTCAAGTCGGACAGATTTAAGTGAAAGGCTGCAACGCTGGGCGCTTGTTGAGTGCCCCATGAAGCTGTATCGTCCCATTTTGCAGGGGACATCTTCAGCAAAGCCCAGGTTCCGATCTGTATCGGGAATTTGGTACTGCTATATTTCGCGCTTCTCTCAATGTTGTCGATTGCATTGATCTCTTGTGGGTTAGTAACCCCACCGGAGACCATTACTTCGAGGTCGTCGTCTCGCAAAGTTTGGCCTCGGAGCAAACCGCTAAGTAATTGATTGCGATAGGGAGCTACCATCGCGCCAGACATCTGGTACTTGCCGGTTTTCTCTCCGGCATCACCCCATCCATACGCATCGGCATACCATGCCACCGAATGCCTTTTTGCATAACCAGAAGAACGCGGTACGGGTGTTTTCAAAGCATTAACAAGCGAGATTGCTCTAACTCCGTACTTGCGATCGCTTTCAGGTACCGAAGAAGCACGAAGGTGCAGGCGGCGTAGCGATAGGGCATAGCGGATCAGAGCAAGGGTGTCACTTCGGTGCGGCATTTTTAATATAAGCATCTTCTTGTGTTCCACCGCTATCGAATGAACTGCCTCGAGCCAAAGTGCATATTCAGTCCAAAACGCGTCCACATCCGACGGACACTTCTCCTCCACTTTTGTGGGGTTCAAGTACTCATCTCCCCCCAGGTAATACTCGACAATTTCCCGGAGGAAGTGGCGAACATTGATCTCTACAATAGGAAAATTCGTTTTTTCCAAACCCTCAAACACATCCGAAAATAGCTTCTCCCATAGTTGCCTATACTCGCTGCGTACGGTTTCTCGATATCCCCGTTTCAGTTCGCCCGGCTCATAGTACTTACTCCCGAGAGAGATAATCACTCGGTGTGTTTCCAGATCATTTGTCTTGATCAGGCAAAGCAAGGAGTTGAGCTGCTTCGGAAGAAGCATCTCCAGGGCGGTCCGACCAGTATTCCAAAGGGTTGCGGTCCCCGTGTCGGGAAAGAGACACCGTGACCTCATGTGACTCTGCACCTGGATCGATGGCCACCGTACTCCGTCCCATTGGTCGAGTGTATCGAGATAGGTAGTCTTGAGGATGACTCCGCCAAATCGACCATCGAGAAGCCATCTCACTTTCTCTTCCAACGCAGCGATGGCGTTTTGATCGCCTACAACGCTGGTGCCGGTCAGTGGCGTTGCGGCAGCAAAAAAGCGGTTCGGAAACACGTTCTCAAGGAAATTAAATCCGGTTCCACCTTCTTCTTTAGCCTGACCAGCGTGATCTGATATTTCCGGATAAATTGGTTTGGTGGACGAAATGAGTGTGTTCCCCGCCTTTGGAAGACCGATTATAACCGTCTCGATAATGCTGCCTAGCGTAGCATTTTCCTCAGCGCGAATAACGGACATCAGGTACTTAATAAGATCCGGTAGGGGTTTGTCCAACAACGCGGGGACAAAAGGAAGGCAAACCACATCTTTACCACGTGCGGTATCGGGCAAACGTCGACCAAGTCGCCAGGAGTTTTGTTCATTACAAGCTACTACTTCTCTCAGGTATGGAAATATCGGATTCGAAAAATCATCCCGGATAAGAAAACTCCACTCTGCGAAGTCGAATGGCCACGGTTGTCGGTCGCATTCAACGGCTCGACCCCGGTGCGATAACCTCGAAAAAGTTATCACTCGCTCCAACAAAAACTCTGCGTTGTTGTTACCGGCGACTCGATCTACCGCATCCTTAATGCCCTTATGAAATTTTGCCCATCCTTCTGCCTTGGGCCAATAATATGCGTCGGTATATTCTTTTATGCCCGGGAACTCTTCGATATCACTTATTTTGAGAGACGACCAGATTACAAAATTGTCCTTACCGGATCGATAAAAATACCGTTCGTCCTTTCCCTCCGATAACTGTTTCAATATTTTAAAGAGAAGGAGTCCTTGAAAGGTCGCGTTGACGAGCAGCACGTCGTGCGCATAGTCACCAGATAGCGTCTCCGGTTTCTGAATGAAATGAGAGTCGATCAGCGTCAGATCGAATGCCTCCTGCTGCCATAATTTGGCCCCAGCATCCGGGGTTCCGGCAAACACAACATCCACATACTCAAGCTTCTTTTCGGAATTAAAGGCAATTACGAAGACAAGGTTGCGGATATACTCGCGCAGATCCTTATTCTCAAAGACCAAATCATCGACCACCAATATACGAAGAACCCGCGGCAGGCTCATTGTTTTTCCTTCAGGGTTTCTTGATGCGCCAATCGTTGTGCCATTACTTTTTTCCACTGTTCTTCCATCTTAACGGGATCTGGGCCAGGGCCGGGGGCAACGATCGTGGTCAGTAATTTAGACACCACGAAGGGCGGGGAGAGAACCAGGTTCTTCGGAAAAGCTAATCGCCAAGGTAGAAGCGATGGGGTGTCTTTGGTCATCTCCAAGCAATACGCGGCTATCTTTTCTCGCTCTTCTCGATAATGCCGTAGCAAACTCTGCACCGCAACCATGGATGACTGTCCATTGACAACGCCTGGGAGGTTAGCGGTCTCGATTACTCCCTCCGGACCGACCAGGACTAGCGCTGGTTTTTTATCTGGAGGAAGAAACAATGAAATGACCTGTTCAAGCGCCTTCCAAACAATTCGCGGGCCTCGTTCATCCTCCGGCAAGTGAGCCCGTACGGGAGTTCCAAAACCAACGATAAAAATACTGCCTTCCAATACGGCCTCATCGAGCTTTCCACTTTCTTCCATGCATCACCCCTTCATACCGCATTCACAAAGTCCTTGGCTATTTCCGTGCTGTCTTATTATCTACTCTGCCCCCATTTAGTGTATCATCGCTGAACTGCGATTTACAGGTTCCTCCAAGAGATTTTGCCAGAAAACTCGCAATATAGACGGGCCATTTTAAATGATGATGTCAAATGTATCCCCCTATACAAAATAGTTAAATTGCTATATCGTATAGTAGAAATGCCTATCCGAGCGCTATTATCATAGCCAGACCAGATGGTTATAAGGAGTTGTGTCACGTTTTAGAAATTGGCATAAAATATGCAGATATAAAAGCGAGAATAGGGCACACCCAAAGATTTCGGTGCGCAAAGGAGAGTATATCGTGAAAAGAAAAAATTTGTTGAGTGGCCTCGTCGCCCTGGTTGTTTCTCTGCTGGTTATTGTGGGATGTTCCCCGAAGTCTTCTGGTGGGGGGAATGTTTCCCAGGCCCCGGCCTCGGTCCGGGACCAGATCATGCAATCCGGCAAGATCAGGGTAGGTTATGTCAACGTCTCCGTTGGCTTCAATGTAGACCCCAAGACAAAGGAGAAATCCGGGATCTTCGTGGATGTTCTCGAGGAAATGGCGAAGAACATGGCGTTGAAGGTCGAATACGTCGAGGAAGTCGGCTGGGGCACCATGATCGCGGGCCTGCAGACGAAGCGATATGACATGATAGCTTCGCCCGTCTGGCCGAACTCGAACCGGGCCAAACAGACGACGTTTTCGAATCCCGTCTACTACAGCGCTATCGGCATCTGGGTCCGGCAGGACGAGAACCGCTTTTCTCCCGACGGCGGTTGGGCCAGTCTCAACGAACCCGGAATCAAGCTCGGTGCAATCGACGGGTCGACCGGCGAGAAGATCGCCCAAACCCAGTTTCCCCATGCCAAGCTCCTCTCCTACCCCGAGTCCGTCGGAGAGGGTCAACTCTTCCTCGATGTGACGACCGGAAAAGTCGATGCCTTCTTCGAGGAGCCCGCGAAAGGGTTTCTCTACGTCAAGAACAACCCCGGAAAAATCAAAAACATCGCTGCCGACAAGCCGGTGAAGGTCTTCCCCAATGTGTTTCTTCTTCCCGGAGGGGATTACCGGATGAAAGAGATGATCGATACAGCCCTCGCAGAGGTCGAGAACAGCGGTTTCGTCGAGCGAATTCTTCGCAAGTACGAACCGGCCCCTAACGCCTACTACCGGGCCGCGCTGCCTTATAGAGTGAAGTGAGCGCTCCGCTCCCACGCGCCGGTTCATCAATATTCGAGGGGAATGCCGAAGCCCGATGAACTTTCTCCAGATCATCCAGCAGTACAGCCAGCCGATGCTGGGGGGACTTCTCGTCACGCTTAAGTTATGTGCGGTCGTCTGGATTTCCGGCATCGTCATCGGCAGCACCCTCGGGACCCTCGGTGCCTCCTTCCGAAGATCGGTGGGAGGCCCTTCGAAGGTCATCTCCGTCATCCTCGCGGGAATGCCCGTACTCGTGTTCCTCTTCTGGATGCACTACCCTCTCCAGGCATTCCTCAAAGTCGTCGTGGACCCGTTTCTCACTGCAGCGTTGACCCTCTCCATCATCAACATCTTCCTCGTCGCCGACCAGGTCCGCAACGCCATAACCGACTTCCCGAGACAGTACCTCGACGCTGCGCGAGTCTGCGGCATGAAAGCCAACGACACTCTCTTCCACATCCAGCTTCCCTTGCTTTTGCGGCAGCTCATTCCCGGCCTACTGCTCATCCAGATCACGGTCTTCCAGATGACCATTTTTGCCAGCATGATTTCCGTCGACGAGATCTTCCGCGTCGCGCAGCGGGTGAACTCTCTCATCTACCGCCCGGTCGAAATCTACACTCTCCTGGCGTTCTTTTTCATCGCGGTCTGCGTGCCGTTGAACTTGTTTGCCCATTGGTTGCGAGTCCGGTTCACAAGGGACCACTCCGAGCGTTAGGAATCCAAATGCTCAAAGGCGAGAAGATACGGAAGAGCTTCGGTGATATCGAAATCCTCCATGGGATCGATATCCAGGTCGAACCCGGGACGATCACTACAATTATCGGACCTAGCGGAAGCGGGAAGAGTATGCTCCTTCGGAGCCTCGCGCTTCTCGACCCGCCTACGTCCGGCACCGTTTTCATCGACGAACAGGCGATCACGTTTCCGCGCAATACGCCCATTCCGACGCAGTTCGCCTGGCCACGGATTACGGTCGTATTCCAGCAGCTCTTCCTCTGGCCCCACCTTACGATTCGCCAGAACGCAGTACTACCCCTCCGGTCCCGTGGAATTCTCTCTCCCGAGGACCGCGTGGACCAGATCATCAAGGAATTCGGAATATCCAGCTTGGCCGATCGGTTCCCCAACGAAGTCTCCCTCGGCCAACGGCAACTCGGCGCGATCGCCCGGGCCCTCGCGCTGCAACCACGCTACCTCCTTCTCGACGAGATCACCTCAGCCCTCGACATAGAATATGTCGCCATGATCCTCGATCGGCTGAAATCCCTCAGGAATAGAGGGGTTGGCCTGCTCTTGGTGAGTCACCTCATCGACTTCGCGCGTCATAGCGCCGATCAGATCGTCTTCCTCGACAATGGAACTCTTGTCGAACAAGGTCCGCCCACGATCCTCGACAACCCCAAGTCCAGCCGCCTCGAGCGCTTTCTTGGCCTGGTTCTAGGGGCGCGATGACGATGGAATTCGGAAATGACTGAACTCCCCCTTGACGAAAAACAACTTGGGAACGCGATGCTTCGACTTGAAAGCCTCACGCGTGACTGCTTCGAAATTGCCCGAGAGTATTGGCTCAACCCTAAAAAGGATGCGGATAGCTACAGAAATATGGAGGAGCAAATCAATGTAAAAATTGCGGAACGGCTCTCCTCAGTTCTGAATGAAACATATCCTGATAATCCCGATTATCTCGATAGCGTCTTCGTCGCGCCGCGCTATCGCGGAGTCGGATTGCTAAAACCTACGCCTGGTGCCCAAATCGACGATAAGAAAGATCCCGACTTCTGGTATTTTGCCGAACGCTTTGGGAAAATGGCGAACGGCGGTAAGCATGATAAATCGCGGTACTTCATGCCCGTAGCCTTTTGGAATTACTACATTTATGAGAAGCCAATCACTTTCCTAGATAGAATGGGAATTGAGAAAGAAGTGACGCTCTCCGGCTTCTCAGGTTGGACGGCTGAACATGGCTTCCTTGTTCACAAAAGCAAAGATGTACCAAAACCGATCCACGGCTTTCATTTCACCTTTGACCCTGACCCAAACCCGGAAATACCGCCTGCTGATTTCGTACACGGAATCCTGAATATTAGATTTCCGGCGCGAACTAACTGCTTCGACGTCACCGCCGAATTCATGAAAGCCCTCGACACCGGGGAGAACTTTTTCTCACGCGGGGGCGTTGCTTCGCAGCAACCATTTCCAGTAATTAAGCCCCAAGTCACAGTTGAAGAGCGTACAATCCTCCAAGCGATCTTTTCAACGTTTTTTTTCTCGAATTTCCGAGCCCTCCCAGTTAGAAATGATCCCGAATGGAAGAGGATTCTCGACCTCAAGAAGATCCCTGGGGAGTCGCCTGCCAAAACTATTCGTTCCCTTACCGACTTTGCCGCAGACCGTTTCTGCCGCTACCGAACCTACGCTCAATACCTTAGGGACGAAAAGATTCTAACATTCGACCATTACTATGCCTTCCTACTAAACCCCTCGCTGGAATTCCGCAACAAGGGAGGCAAGGACATGCATGACGCAGCGATTGGGACAGTGAACTTATACTCGAAATTTCCAATTGATCCAATTCTATTAGGACTCGTCCGAAAACACCTCGAGTCTATCTACCACTTTTTACGCGAACTCGAGGACTGGGAGGATGCGGAGAAAGAAGGCGCCGATACCGCTTTTTCCCAAATGAGCGAAGCGATGGGCCATGAGGTTTCAAAAGTTTATGCTACGACATATGGGATAATCATCGCTCGACGAAAACCACCCGAGAAGTCCACCGCGGCCTTTGTCCGTCGGCTCACTGAAATGACGCTCCAATATGGCATGCTTTGGGGAAGTTCCTCCGCCTCGGTAATCCCTGCCGATGGATATCTTTGGGACAAGAGGGGCAAGCTCATCGCATGCGACAGTTTAGTAAAATGCCTTCTTCGTGAATCTTGGCGTCTCTGCCTTGTTACAGACATTGTTAGAGGGCTAGGAGATTCCCAGATTTCTAATGAGGATTGGCGAACTTTCGACGCTCTTTGGAACGCAGCCGAAAGCCTCTATACTGCTGACTCGAATTGCTCTTCGACAGGCCTAGCGAATCTTCCTATCAGAAATTTTCTTGAAACTCAAAAAGATAATCTAAGCCGCGCGATTTATCGGTGGATGCTAGCTGTCCTCGGCAATGCTTGGAAGCACATTATTGGGAATACATATAGTGTCCCTTCAGAATTCCTCAAACTCGAGCCGAGGAAGAAGCTCGGCTTTGCATCAGATGCGTTTGCGCTCCTGAAAGGGCCAAACCCATCTCTCCAACTCTCGGTCGCATTCGAGTCCGAAGATCATGCCGTCGTAGCGAGTGTTTCAAATACCTGCAATATCTTGCCCGAAGCACGTCAGACTGAACTGAAAGGCACCCTTCTTGTAATGATGATTGCGGGGCAGGAGATCTGGAAATGCTTGAACAAGGGCGGCTCCATTAACGAAGTCGCGAAACACTCTCAATTCGGCTACAACACAAGCAAAGGTCTTTGGATCTCAAGTCTACGAATCCCCACATGAGCATGGAGAAAATCTATGGACAAAATACGGATACTGCTTTTCGACGACGACCCTAAGGGCGACCGTAGTATTCGGTTCAATAGGATTGGGATTCCACTAATTCTTAAACATCTAAAAGGAAAAGAAAGCCCTTTCGCCGCCCGTTTTCTCCGTCGTAATTTAAGTTTTGAACTCCAGGCTTTAAAAGTAAATGACTATAAAGACTTGCGAGCTAAATTTGCTATTCTGAAGGAGCCCCAGATACCAACTATTTTGCTATTAGATTGCGAAATGCCAGGCTCAGAACGAAGCGGGCCTCGGGGCGTTGGGATCGTGGATGTTTTTCCTGAGATTAGCTTGGACGGAACCATTGCCATTGTCCTTGCGACAAGCTATAGCATCACGCCAATCATCTTGGAAATAAAGAATTCCCTCCCTGCGGCGCTACCGTACGTAGTTCCTACGGGCACTACAGCTTGCGATAGTGACGTGGCTATTATAGAAAATATTGTATTAGGCCTGCTTCATTGGGAAGCGCTGCAATCCGGACCATACGATGCTCTCTTTCAAGAGCTTCTGATTAGTACAAATGCCGATATTTTAAGTGCGCATCCGCCCGATGGCAACAATGAGCGGACTAATTTGCTAAATAAACATTTCCCTTCCTTATTATCTCTTCCGAAAGATTTTCTCGACCGCCAACTCTACGAGATGGCGAATTCGGAAGCCGAGGGGGGGGTAGGCTTGGCAGGAGCTTGGCTTCTAAGTCTACTGAAGGCGTCTGAGTTGTATCCCATGTGTATTTCGTCGGCGTTCCCTTTGCCTTCGTCCCTTACCCCCTGGAAACGGACAGGCCGGAGTTACAAACATCCATTCATCCCCCCTCAGACCGCATACGATCGCTTCGCCACCATAAGCGCATTTGGAAAAATGTGCCAGAAACTATTCGTTGATAAGAATGCTGACCATCCTTGTGCCCTCAAATCCGCAACCCTCATTCTGGATGGGGAAACCTCCGAACGAATAGATTGGTTGTTAAGCTGGGCGCCATCCACGTTCCCAGCAAACGTTGCGCATGCATATACCTTCCTCGGATCAAAACTTCCTGAAGCTACGGAGACTAAGGCGAAACGAGTGGCGAAGCCTAAACACGATGCAAGCAATTCGCTTGTCGCCTTCCTTATGTCCACGATGAAAACCATCAATGAAAATAATTTCTATTACCTCAGTGGTGCGTGCGTTAATATTGGAGCCAGTGAATATGGGAAAGAAACCGTTCTCAGCTTCTTCGACTGATGGCTTACATATGATCAAAATATCGATAGTTGATAGTAGCGCGGCGCGTCGGAAAAAACTAGTCCAGGGATTCAGGAACAAAAGCATCGCGGTAAACGAGTATCATTCTCGCGCACATCCTGAAAGTCATACGACCGACATCCTTATGGTTCACTACGAAGATGACATGGCGGCGATTTTGAATATTAGTCGGTCCGTTGTTGTCTACTATGGCGGCGCGGGGGAGCCCGATGGCAGGTGGGATAGCCGACGGGATCAGCGGCCATATTGTCATCGATTCTGGTCACGGCCAATCTATCCAACTGGATCCGGATCGCTTACGGATGACGAAATTTCCGAACTTGTTCTATATGCTTCTGCGATTATGAGGGGAGAAGCAAACATCAAGGTTCCGGCGTTCCTTCAACCGCCACCCGACTATAGTACTCTCATAGCGCTATCCATCCTTTGCCAAGGTTACCTCGCGGCATTTGCGCCCAGCGAACTGGGCTTGGATGCTGCGTTGAATAAACTGATCAAAGAAGCGGGGGCCGAGGCTAATATCATCAAAGCAGGCGCGGGTTGGTGGCTTGATCTCTTCGGTGTGATCCCTGAATCGGGATCGGACAATGATAAGATCCTTGAAGCCGCCAATCGTTTGCTGGCGTTAGTAAAGAATGAATGGACGTGGTCCGAAGTGCAACTTAAGCCGGTTATAAAGCTGCTATCCCTGATAGGTGAGCATTCAAGGATTGACGAAACGGTTGTTAAAAGCGCGTTTGATAAAATCAGCGAGTTTCTCAGGAAATCAGGCGAACTTTAGCGCCCGACAGCCAAGGGAACGAAACCCGATGACGATTGTAGCGCAATGGCAAATTGATCGCGGACAGTTGAACCACAACTGGCTTCAAAACGGAGTGCTGGTCGCGTTGAACCACGCGCGGAGTGTGTCCTCGGGGAAGGTTCGCCCGCGGGATGTTCTCGCTTCGATCACGCAGGACGTCCGCCGTTGGCAGGAGCGGCAGGCGGAGCTGTTAGCGCTGCTAGGCCGGTTCGAAGAAGAGATGTCACCAAAGGTGTTTTTCGATCGGGTACCTCTTTGCGGATGCTCTCCTGAAACACGGAGTTGGCTTTTGCCTTTGATCCATCAGCTGTGGCTCAGAAGAACGGAAACTCACGAGAAGATACGCGCTGCTATGATCGCCTACCGGGAGGTCGAGCTGGCATTCCAGGCGGCAGACTCCGCTCTTGCCAGGCTTATCGGAACGCCCACGCCCGGCGACCTTCGGCTTATGAGCGCGCTTCTTCAGGCTTTCATCGAGCGATGCAAAATTCTCACCGACTTGATTTCGACACTTCCGCACCAAATACTCTGCTGTTGAACATGCAAAAAAGCGTCCCGCCTTCAGTTCGCACGCCAGGGGTGTATCTGGTCAACAAAGGTGTCATAAGTGATGCGCTTCCGCGCATTCTTGTGATTGACGATATGTTCGGCCGTCAAGTCCCGGGCTATCCGAATCGTGAGCGGGCGAACCTTTGCGGCATGTACGACCTTAGGGACATTACCGGCGACGAAACGGCCCCGTCCGAGGAGGAAGTCGTCAAACCGATCGCGGATGCAGTCTTCTTTCGGGGACAGCACCCGCTACGCGCAGGCGTAGGCGACATTGTCGAAAACGATCTTGAAGAGACTGTCTCTTTCGTTAGGCAAGGCTGGGACACGGCAAGTTCGTCCCGTCCAGCTTGGGCACTCGTACTTCTCGATCTCTGCTTCTACACTGGTGCCGTCACGCCGGCCAGCAACGAGGCTTTCGCCGGCATGCCGGAAGGGCGCTCGGGCGACGACGACGCGAGAAGGTACTTCGGATTGACGCTCCTGGAGCGCCTGCGCGAGGAGTTCCCCGAACTGCCTGTTGTGATCCTCTCAAGCAAGCAACGGGAGGATGTGAGTCGATCGTTCACCACGCGGGGGGCACTGGGCTTCATCTCTCGGACGGACTCCGCCGGACCGGCGCGATTGCGAGAATACCTGTGGAGGCACGGTTTGATGCCCGATCCTTCCGGAGAGATCGTCGGGACCTCGCTGGCCCTTCTCCTCGCGCTGCGCGCCGCCCGCCGCGCGGCGGGCGACCGCCGGAATGTCCTCATTCGCGGCGAGCGCGGTACCGGCAAGGAGATCCTGGCGCAGTACCTCAGCCGCTGCATCGAGCCCGGGGCCGAGCGGCGACCGTTCGTGGTTGTCGACTCCGGGGCGTTGGCGCCCTCGCTCTGGGCAAGCGAGCTTTTCGGCCATATGCGCGGCGCCTTTACGGGCGCCGACCGTGATCGACAGGGGCGGATCATACAGGCTGATCGAGGCGACCTCTTTCTCGACGAGATCGGGAACATGCCGGCTGATGTTCAGACGGGTCTCCTACGGGTGATCGAAACTCACCACGTCGTTCCGCTCGGGGCCAGTTCCGGCCGCGAAATCGATGTCCGTTTCATCTCTGCGACCAACGAAGACATCGAACGCCGCGCCGCGCTGAGCGCCGGCTTTCGCGCCGACCTTCTGGATCGCCTCGTTTCGGGCGGCACGATCTGGCTCCCCCCGCTTCGCGAACGTCCCTCAGATATCCCGCTCCTCGTCGAGAGATTCGTCCGCGAGGCCGAAGCCGGCCGAAAGAATGCGATGGCCCGGCAGGTTGCTCCCGAAGCACTCGTCCTCCTCTCCCTCCATGACTGGCCCGGCAACGTCCGTGAGCTGCGCACGGCAATCTTCGATGCCGTTAGCGCCAATCCCGACGTCGAGCACCTAGTTGCCGGACACCTACGTATCCGGAAGGACGGCGCAGGCGGGCGATACGACTCCCCCACAGCCGAGGTTTCTCGTATGTCTGCCCCAGTTGTCGTTCCCGGAGCCGCCGATCGTCTTACGTCGGGCGACGACGCGGCCGCACGGCCGGGTTGGCTTTTGACCCGTGGGCGAGAGTCTGGAGATCTTAACGGCAGCTTCGACCGGCTCGTCGCCAGATTCCATGAGCAGTTGGCTGATATGGTGGAGGCTTGTCTTGCAGCCTACTGCGACCCACGGACGGGTCGAGTGAACTATTCCGGCGCCTTCCGGCTTGCCGTGCCGTCCGCCGACCGTTCCGCCAACGTGGCGGCTGACGCAAAACGTTGGTTCCGAATACTTTTCAAAGGTAAGAACGGGCTCATCGGCCCGCTGCCGCCTGAAGCCGTGGCTCGACGGCCCCTGTTGAAGGAAGCTCAGCGTTGGTCGTGTGGGCCTGGTTCATAGGCGGCCAAGGAGTCAATCGATGAGGAAGATCATACTTTTAGCCCTAGTGATCTGTTCCCTCACGGCCACATCCCAGGCGGGCGCATCCGACTGGAGCGACACTTATATTGGCTACCGGTGGGGCTCCCATATTCACGAACCCGCCATTGATCCGGCTATAACCAAGAACATCGTTTCGTTCACGCATTCAAGCCGTTATTCCCTCGGAAGTAATTACCTGAACGTCGATATCTTGATGTCCGACCGCAACGATCCAGCGAATGGAGCAGGTTCCCGCGGTGCACAGGAAATCTACGTGACCTACCGAAGCCAACTTAACTTCAACAAGGCATTCCAAGCGCCCGTCAAGTTCGGGGTGGTGCGCGACGTTTCTTTCACTGCGGGCTTCGATCTCAACACGAAGGACACGGCTTTCGCTCCCCGCAAGCGCGTCATCCTCGCCGGCCCAACGGTGAACTTCGAGATCTCCGGGGGCTTCCTCGATGTCAGCGTCTTGTACTACAAGGAATGGAACCACAATTCCTTCGGTGTCAACAAGGATGTCGAGTTCGACGGGACATACATGGTCAGCGCGTCATGGGGTATTCCGATCGCCCTGGGCACCGTTTCATCGGTCTTCAAGGGCTTCGGAAACTACATAGGCCCCAAGGGGTTAGACGGTGCTCTCGTGGAGACCGCAGCCGAGACGCTGGTCCGGGCGTCGTGGATGTTCGACTTCGGCGCCGTGGTCGGTTTGGGGAAGGCAAAGGTGTTCCTCGGGCCGGGTTGCGAGTACTGGCACAACAAGTTTGGGAACCCCACTCCTATCCCGGCAGGGGCGTCAACGAAACCCAACCACACTACCTTCTGCCCGACTATTCAGGCCGAAATCCATTTCTGAGGGAACGGGCTCACGGTCATCCTTTGCGCAACCGGCCTTAGGCATTCGTCAGGACGAAAATTATGCGCGAAACGTTTCACCCCGGCGGCTTCATCACCCTGAATCCCGCATATGGGCAGTCTTCTTCGAAGCCGTTCCAGAAGCTCCCTAGTCGGTTCCTTCCCTCGTCGGTGACCTTTATGGGGCACCAGGTGAGGTCCTTCCAGCCCGTCCGGTTCGCCGATTCCTGATAGTCCGCCCATGTGAAATCCGAGTATAGGGCCGAGCAGCGCATCCCCGTTTCATCGAAGAAGTCGACGTAGAGGCGCCCGTCCGGTTCGCGCCGGTATCTGCGGTTGTAGATCCTCTGTCCGAAGCGCATGAAGCCCGGGTTCATGACGAGCGCGGCGAAAAGTCCGCTTGGCTTCACAAGCCGGTAAGTGGACGAGAAGAACGCTTCCAGGTGTGCGCGATTTATTGCGTAGTGAAGAACGGTAACGGAGATTGCGATGTCGAAGCCGTAAAAAGAGACCTTTTGGACTATATCGGCGGGATCGGCATGGATGTACTCGATACCCAAGGGCTCCCTTTCCTCCTCCAATCGTGCTTGATTTATCAGCTCAATAGAGCTGTCGTATCCGCAGACCAAGGCGCCACGTCTGGCGAGCGCACGAGCGAGACTGCCTTCTCCGCAGCCGATATCGAGAATCCTCAAGCCGAGCACCTTGGGAGGTAATTGCGCAAGCGCCCAAGGGTATTGCACAAACTGCTTAGAAGGGTCCCCGTCAACGAGTTCCGCGTAAGCTTTGCTGATGGTATCGTAGGTAAACGGTCGATTCACATCAAGAGAATACATGAGTACGGACAATTCAGTCAATCGCCTGTACTGGGTCAGGACGTGGACGTCAAGTCGTGTCTATCCGTCATGCGTTGCATGTCTTTTACGACTTGGGGGACACAGCTAATTCCTTTTTACGAAGATCCGCTCTTGCAGGATTATCAAATCCTAGTTCTCCAAGATCCTCCGAATAAGAGAAACGGCTCTGGTATCCATGGAATCAAATACAACCGAATCTTCTCTTTTGCTCTTTCGTTGTTTGAACATCAGGTCCAGGTAATCTTTCTCGATCGTGGTGGGCAGGGACCAGTAGCTTTCGGTGTGGTAACCCTCGTATTCGCGAGGGGGTTTCCTCCTTGGCAAATAAACTGGCCTCGGCGAGATTGGAATTCCTTTTCTCTCCTCAAGTGTTCCATTAGAAAGAAATGCAAATACCTTAATACAGGCCTTATCCAATCCATGCATCGTCAAGCGTTCAAAAAGTAAATATTCCATATCCGGCTTATTTATTTGAATCCAGACGTCTTGTCTTGCCCATATTTCATTTTCCAATAAAATGGCATTCGGTCGAAATGCTTCGCGCTCTAAATTAATCGAAAGCGGACGACCGCCGTGTTTTTTCAATTCCTCATAACCCCTCTGAATCTCTTGTATTCCCCAGCCGGGCTCGTAGACAGTCTTAATCTCGTGGCAAATCTCAGATTCTGGATATTGGATGATTTCTTGGAACTTTATTTTTAGCCTTGCGATATTTTCATTCCACCTTTTTGCATCTATAGAACGGTCGCAGCTCACAAACAAAGCGTCGATGTCCTTCTTGAATTCTTCGTCGAGCGGAGAGGACCGAAAACTTGAACCGAAATACTTGATGCCACGGCGAAAATCACAGATTAGGAAGAATCCAGAGGGATGCCGCGTGAATCGCCACTCGCTTGGCAGGCTTTTTCGAATCGCGGTTTTTAAAACGCCCAGCGCGGCTTGAGCGTCCGATTCTGGGCATTTCATTCGTTCTTTCATCGATTCGAGTATGTGAGATTCGTTATAAAATATCTTCAACGAACGGCCCCTTTCGCCATAAACTAGAGAGCTATTTATCTTCGTGCAATTCTAATTCATATTGTCATATTTTTAAACGGTATAGCGGAAGAAAGTCAATTTGACAATTGCAGTATGAACGAATGATAATTTGGGACAGTAAGTTGCCTATTACGCATGGCATAGTTTATTGAGGGGGAACATGGATCTTCCTGATGAACCTAAGTCATATAAAATCGACGATTCTTTTCCGGCGGTAAAGCTCGAACCCGATCATATATTATCCAAAGTCGGCGAGGATCTCACATATTCGGCTTCAATAGGTAAGGTCTCCGAGATCTACCAACGTGAGAAAGAAATCGAATCTATCACCAAAATTCTCGGAATGAGAAAGAAGGGGAATCCGATAATATTAGGCGAACCTGGAGTCGGAAAGACCGCGATTGTGTCGTACCTTGCCTTAAAAATATTGAGGAATGAAGTCCCCGCATGGCTGAAAGGGCATAAAATTGTCCGGACCTCGTTCTTTGAGATCTGGTCATTGGTCTCAAACTCAGAATATCCGTGGCCTGAGTATGGAAAATATTTACGGGACATTCTTGATTTTTGCTCAAAGTATCCCGTAATCCTATTTCTCGATGAAATCCATATGATATTCTTCCATCCCCATAGCATGAACCGTTTAAAGCCCTACCTTGCAGAGGGAAAAATTAGAGTAATTGGGGCAACCACTCATAGGGAATATCAGAGATTCCTGGCGAAAGACGAAGCCACGCTACGACGATTCGAAACTGTGTACATTAAAGAGCCGAATATCGAATTGACGAAAACGATTCTTCGTTCGATTCAACCTGAGTTCGAGCGGCTCTATAACGTATCGATTCCAGCGGAAATTATTGATGCCGTTGTCACGAAGTCGAACAGTTATATCCATCACCGGTACCAACCAGACAAATCGATTAGTTTATTGGAAAGGACGGCCGTTAACTGCGCTTATGAGGGCAAAGCGTCCATCGATAAAAATGATCTTGAACATACATTATCCGAAATCACGGGCATCCCCGATCATATCTTGAAACAACAGACGGACCATCTTCGTGGCTTAGAAGCAGCGCTCAATTTTCACGTTCTTGGCCAAGAGGATTCTACATCAAAGATCGCAAAGAGAATTTTAATTACAAAAAGCAAATCTCATCTCAACTTGATGCGGCCATGCGGAGTATTTCTGTTGACAGGACCATCGGGCGTCGGAAAAACGGAGTTGGCCAAAGCCCTCGCTTTCCACTTAACCGGAAGTGAGGAAAATCTCATCCGCCTCGACATGTCCATTTACAATACTCCCGGCTCGTCTTACGCACTTCTTGGCGGGTCAGCGCATCCGGAGCATCCCGAAGTACCTTTTCTCACTTATCAAATCCGCAGCAAGCCAAACGCGATTCTTCTTCTCGATGAGATTGAAAAAGCGAGTCGAGAGATCTGGATGCTTTTCCTTCAGATATTCGACGCAGGAAGAATACTAGACTACCTCGGCAACGAACTATATTTCGATAGCACTACTATTCTTATGACCGCAAATATCGGCTTCAGCGGCCGAGATGCCATCATCGATTATCCAAGAGCTAATAAAGGCTGGGAGGACATAAAAGCCGGGGTTCAAGAGGAGGTTAGAAACGTATTTCCCCCCGAGTTCCTTGGAAGGATAGATGAAATATTGATTTTGAAACCATTAAGCAGAGAAATGATGAAGGGCTTTATAGAACAAAAACGCCAGCAATTGGAAAAACAAAACGAAAAGATTTTATTTTTATCGGAAAAAGCGATAGATCTCATTATCGAAGAAGGTTTTAGTAAGGAATATGGAGCCAGAAAGCTTAACCACGTCTTGGACGAGCAATTGGGATCGATTCTGGCGGAATGCAAACTCGGCTCGGATTGGGATGCGATCGAAAGTATTTCGTTCGATAGAGAACTAAAAAAAAACAGGGTAAAAATCGCCAAAATAAAGTATCGATAAGAAAGGAGATTGTATTGGCAAAAATATCGATGTCTCCTCTGCAGCATCTGTTAGAGAATCGGATTATTTATCTTTCCGGCGAGATTGACAATTCCAGCGCTGATCATGTCATTACCAATTTGTTGGTATTGAATAGTCTTGATAAAAAATCGGATATTCGGCTCTATATTTCAAGCGGCGGCGGAAGTGTTTATGCCGGATTAGCAATATACGACTGTATTCAAATGATTGAGGCTCCAATATCGACATTTTGTATCGGCCCGGCTTTTTCGATGGCGGCTTGGATTCTTGCAGCTGGGGAATCCGGAAAAAGATACGCGACGATGAACTCGCGGATTCTCCTGCATCAGGCTTGGGCGCAGACTTCAGGGACAACGTCTGATTTAAAGATAGCTGCGGAAAATATAGTCGATCTGGAAGATCGGATGATTAAGATTCTTTCGTTTCATACAAAAAAATCCAAAGACATAATAGAAAAGAGTATACAAAGGGATCTCTGGCTAAACGTCAAGGAAGCGAAGAAATTCGGAATTATCGATCACATAATTCCGCTTTTAAAACTCAATAAAAGATGAGTTCTTAAATCCTAAAGGAGCCATCTTATTGCCTCTGAGACATGGTGCCCATCATGGTTCGTCTTTTATATTGAGTATTGTATTCGGATTACTGGTAAGTGAATTAATAAGAAAATTCCTTCCTAATTTTTATAACATGCTGGAGAATTGGTCAAAGGCAGTAATCAAAATATTTAACATTAGCGCCAGCACAAATACAGTTTCGGTAATACTCCTCGCTTTAGTTATCGCAATTCTATACGGGATTATTTTTGGGCTATTAGAACGAAAAAGGAATTAATGTGACATATGAGAATGAGCTTCGTAGTCTATCGCAGAAATTTGATTCCATAACAAAGCGAAATGATATTTCGGGATAGGACGACCAGAGAACGTCCTCATGGCCGCGTTCTCACTATGCATCGCTTTTTCGCTTTATGCCGTTCGAACCCGAGACCGAGGAGCCGTTCGAGGAGGCGGGGGTAGGCCAGGCCGCTAGCCTCCCAGAGCTTGGGGTACATACTGATCTCGGTGAAGCTCGAGATGGTATTGAGCTTATTGACGTAAAGCCGCCCGCTTCCTCCTTCGAGGAAGAAATCGACGCGAGCCATGCCCTCGCATTCGCAGGCAGTGAAGGCCGCCACGGCTGCTTTCCGAACGGCCTGCACGACGCCGGCGGGCAGGCGAGCGGGGATATAGAAGACGGTCCGGCCGGCGATGTACATGCTGTTTTGGTCGTAGAATTCGCCGTGCGGGATGACCTCGCCGGGGAGCGATGCTTCGGGCGCGTCGTTGCCCAGGACGCTGCATTCGAGTTCGCGGCCCCGGATGCCTTTTTCGACGAGGACCTTCCGGTCGTAAGCGAACGCGAGCTCGATTGCGGCCCGCGTCGCCGCGCGGTCCGCGACCTTGGTGATACCGACGCTCGAGCCGAGATTCGCCGGCTTCACGAAGAGCGGCAACCCGAACTCGCGCCGGACGGCGCGGAGGACGGCGCCAGGGTCCCGCCGCCAGGCGGCCTCCCGGACGACGCGAAAGGGGACGATCGGCACGCCCGCGGCCTCGAACAGGACCTTCATCACGGCCTTGTCCATGCCCACTGCGGAGCCGAGGACCCCCGGCCCGACGAAGGGGACGTCGGCCATCTCGAGGAGCCCCTGGATGGTGCCGTCCTCTCCGTAAGGTCCGTGGAGCACGGGGAAATAGATGTCCGCCCGGATCGGAGGGGCGGACTTTGTCCCGGCCCAGGGCAGGAAATCGGAGGCCGGACCGGCGGCCAGCCGTTCGATAGGCAACAGGGGAGAGGCGACTCGCTTCCAGCGGCCGCACTTGTCGATGTAGATCGCGGCGACGCGGAATTTCTTCGGGTCAAGGTTGCGAAAGACAGCGGCGGCCGAGCGGATCGAAACCTCGTGCTCCGCGGAGCGGCCTCCGAAGAGCAAGGCGACAGTCGTTTTCTGGATCAGGGCGGGAAACCTGCGAAGAGGTATTCGGCGGGATTTCCCAGATAGCCCGCAATCTTTTCCGCTCACAGATGTCTCCCAAACTCGTGCTTTCATTTTACCGCTTCCATGCACCGCGTCAAGGAAACTAGTGTTCTTTGCCTCATAGAGAGCCTCCCCTACTCTCTATTTTCAGCAGAAATGCACCTTTTTGTAACTCACGTGATCAGTGAAATATATTTCCCGGCTCATGGAATCTAAATAATCGTCGTTGGACGGGGAATAATGATTATCGCTGATCACATGGGGACCATGCGGAGCCTCGGATATCCGAAATACGAACTCTGTCAGCCCCGGCCTTCCAGCGAGGGAGCTTGCCTTACCTCGACGATGCCAGTTCATCTGACCGGCCGGAACGGCTGGCCATGGAATAAGCTAACGGCCCAGCCTTTCGGCGATCAGTTTCCGGATCGTATCCCCGAGCGTGGATCCCTTGGGCGTCATCTTGAAAAGGGCGTCCATCATTGGCTTTGGGAGATAGAGCGAAATCGAAACCCCGGTCCCCGTGGACACAGGCCGGCCGCGCCGGGGCTTCGCTGATTTCAGTTTCTTTGCGATCATATTTTATCTTCTCCGGCCAGAGAACGGGAGATCGCATTCTTTGATCCTCCACGCTCTGGACCCCAGCCGCCTGATCTCGGCTTCGCTGAAATAGCCCCATTCCGACACCTGGCCCTGTATGAATCCGAACCATATCGTATCATCAACAGCCACCCCGTCAAAGACAGAGCCCCCGCCATCGCTGAGCTTCCGCTCCTCGGACTTCTCCGTCGCGAACCAGTACCATCCTGAAAACGATTCCCATCCCGCGAGGACCTTGCGGCCCTCGATGAAGAGTTCATTCCCCTTCGCTGTAAATGCAGGCATAATGCCCCCCTTTAATCCACCATGCACCAGTAGTGCGTCCGGATGTTTTTCGCTTCCAGCGTTTTGACAACATCGTGGAGTCGGGTTTCAGGCGTAAAGGTTTTCGTCAGCTCATCCCAAGCCGCCCGGATCCCGCGCTTCGTTTTGCTATAAATGGCCGGCTCGTTGAATGTGTCGGTTAAATCCCGAGCGAAAATTTCTTTCCGCTCGGGGTCGTACTCGACCACGCATTTGGAATTATGGACTGCCTGCTTTTCCATTCTAGCCCCCTGTTTTTCCTTTTCATTGTTTATCATGGCCATATAATATATTAGAATATATTAAATGTCAAATCAGGAGGGGATCGGCTGCCAGAAAATGTTCTGTATATCGATGAAAATACAACGACAAATAAATCTTATAAAATCTTTTGTTTTTGCTCGCCGAAAATTAAATGAATGTCCCTAAAATTGTAACAGAAATGGTCTTTTTGAGTCTCTTTCTGTCTCTTCCTGGGAGGCATTTTCCTCGAGAAAATGGTATCATCAGGTAGGGCGGCGGGATTGTTCAAAGCCCCTTCCCTCGTCTAAATCATGCAGACGATGACGGGACTTGGATTCCTGTGTTTCGAGCATCTATCGAGGGCGGCCTTCCAGCAGACGAACGCGCCGGACTTGGATGCAGCCGTGAAGCTAGGGAAAGCTGGAAGATTGGCCCTCAGAAAAGCTGGCGGGAGCTGACCGGGGCAGGGGGAGGCGGCCCGGCGACGATCCGGGCTGAAATATACGTCATGACGCAGCGGCCGGCCACTGGTACGATTACTACAAGAGATAGAATTCCAGTATCTCCCGGATGAACGCTTCCAGGGTGTGGCCCTTCGGCGCCTTCGCTTTCAAGGCCTGTATCAGCTTGACGGGAAGGTAGAGCGAGATCCCCTTCCCGGTACCCGTCGAAACCGGCCTGCCGCGGGGCCGCTTGTCCGTTTTCTTGACTCTTGTGCCCATTTTTTTGATCCTCATTCCCCCCAGGGCAGCTCGTCCCAGCTGGGGAGTGCCCAGATTATATCACCGGCAACGTCCGCGGAAAACTGCTCCATCAGCTTGAACAAGGGCTTTTCAGGCACGTCGCCCTCGCTGCACTGGTAGAGAAAGCAGCGGATTGACTTGTAAAGTCGGACGTCGGTATCGTGGCCGCCCCGGGATTCCTCGTAGCGGAATTCAGCGGCGTCGTGGACCTCGCCGTATCGCGCCCGCATGGCCAGGCCGTTGAGCAAAAAGAGGTCCGTGGCCAACCACTCGGCGGGCGTCGGGCTGCCATAGATAGTCATTGATTTGTGCCCGTCATTGTAGCCAGCGAATAGGTCAGGGGCCACGGCCAGGGCGGCTCGGGCCAGTTTGGAAAGGGCGTAGTCGCTCAGCATAAAAGCACTCATGTTCATTCCTCTTTCAGCCCGGCCCATGCAGGGGATTCCATGTCAACGACCTTGCCGCCGAATCTCTCTGCATATTCCTTGGCCTTGTACAACGGCATCCCTGACATAAGCCTTTTTCGATCCCGGATAATGGCAAAATGACCCTTCTCAATTTGGTCCTGCATCCCGCCCACGTTGTAATATTCTTTCACTGCATTTCCCCTTTCAGATCAGATTCAGCACAAGCGCCCAGGACTTGCAGCCGTGCTCGCACGTGCCGTCCGGCTCGACCCTGCAGCCGTCCGTCGCCTTGCAGTAGCCATCGAACATCCACTTGTCGATCGTTTCTTCGCTGGGCTGCTTCATGGAAACCCGGGCCTTGCGGGCCTTCTTGCGGGCGGGCGGCTCAGCGAATACCTTAGAGGCCATTAAAATTTCCTTTATGGCATTCTTGGAGAGGCGGCCTTTAGCGCCCTTCAACGTGGCTCTTTTGGCGGCCCGCTTGGCCTTATTCTGGGCGGCCATTTCGGCGGCCAGGTTTTCTTCGGTCGAGGCCGGTTCATCGAACCGGGCGCCGCAATACGCGCAGGGCTCGCGCCGCAACATGGCCATTCCGCAACTGGGGCACCGGACCAGCTGGGCCGGCGACTTTTCGTCAACCGCGCTGGGGCAGCCGGCGTCATCCGTGTCCGGGTCCTCAATCGGCTGGGCCTGGTCCGTATTCGCCTCAACGTACTCGTCCAGGGCCCTGTCGGGCTCGATCCGGTCGCCACAGATTTCGCCAATCTTCAGAATCACGTTGCAAGCTTGCTGGCCGCAGCCTTCGCAGTACTCGGCCTGGCCCTTGCTCTCCCAAGCCAGGGAAGCGGCCGCGGGATCCAAGCCCGGCGCCTGGGCGGCGGCGGCTACCATGTCAGCGCCAGCGGATTCCGCAAACACCTTGTCCAGCACGGCGTCACGGTCCTGGATCGCCTCGGCCCGCCGCATGGAATCCACCAGAGCCCACGCCTCAGCCTTCGCCTGGGCAATCGTTTTGCCCTGGGCCCGCATGCCGGCGTATACGGTTTCCCACTTTTCCGTTTCGTAGCCCTTCTGCAGGTTGGCCCGCCGCACCTTCGCCGTTCCTCCGTCCTCCGCTTCGTTCATCCTTTTTCTCCTTTCAATCCTAATTTCCAAATGAATAATATAATATATTATATTAAATGTCAAATCAGAGGACGGGGCGAGGCAAAAAAAGGCTCTGGAAGTCGCTACAGATGAACGAGAAAAAAATCTTAAATTATTTCTATTTTTACTCTAATAATTTTTGGGCACTGTGACCAGATTGTGTCTCAAACTGAAAAAATGCTTGCGTCAGGAGTGTGGCCTAAAAACCACGCCACAATAGCCCTCACCAAAATCCAATAATTAGAATTTCTCGGGGCCGACTGTGGCGTAGTTTTACGCCACAATCACTTCATCCCGTTTCGCTTATTTTCTCACTCTTTCTCGGTATTTCCGAGGCTCCAGACAGGTATAAAGATCAATAAAAACAATGATTTTCGCGCATCTCTCGGGGAGGGGGAAGGGAATGGCGAGGGACGGAATTGAACCGCCGACGCAGGGATTTTCAGTCCCTCGCTCTACCGACTGAGCTACCTCGCCTCGTTCGTCAACTCGGGCCGCATTATATCCAATTGTCGGGATCGATTCAATAGCCTTTCTCATCCGATACTTAACAATCTTTTACAATGTTTTGACATTCCGAGAGAGATATTTGTTAAGATTCAAGCAGGGAATAAGACGTGGCGATCTCAGTCGCTCGAGGAACATCCGGCAGGCGCAGAATCGTCCTGATCGTCTTGATATCCGTCGTTCTCCCTTCGCTCGTCGTCGGGTATCTGGGATTCAATTCCATCTCGAGACGACGGGAAGCGGCCCGGAAACTTTACGGCATGAGCCTCTATCTATCCGGAGAAGCGGCCCTGAAATCCATTGAAGATAGAATCCATGGCCTCGAACGGGTCAGGCTCGCCGGAGGACATGACGCGTCCTCGGACGCGGATGCGGGTCGGACATTTCTTCTCTCAGCCGATTATAAGATCCTGAATCCGGAAGTAGTAAAGAAGGACGAAGCCTCGTTCTCCTGTTCCGACGGGGAGGCTGGTCGAGAAGGTGGCCGCTATTGGGCCGAAGCGGAGAAGGCGGAATACCAAGCCAAGGATTTTCGCCAGGCCGCGGAATTGTATCGAAAGGCGGCCGAAGCATCATCCTCTGAGCGGTGCCGGGCCTTGGCCCTGATGGCGCGAGGCCGGTGCGCGATCGTACTCCGGGATTATCCGGGGGCGCTCGCGGATTTCGATGAATTGGCCGCCAAGTTCGGGCGGCTGAGCGATTCCTCCGGCCATCCCTTTGGAATCATCGCCGCGATGCGGATCGCGGACATCGAAGGCCTCCGGGGAAACGAGGAACGGAGATTGTCCGTTCTGATTGAGCTGCGGGGAAAAATCGATGGGGGGGTATGGCCGATCGATCTAGCCGGATATCAATTTTTCCGGATGGAGATCGAGGCCACCGTCGAGCCGCGAATCCAGGATCCTCGTTACCTAGCTCTCGAAAAGTCCTATCGTCTTATAAAGGTCCGCGCGATGGGATTCCAGCAAGACCTGCGATTTCGCGATCTTCTCCAAACCTCGATCGTGCTCCGGATCAAGGAAGCTTCCGCCCTCGATCCTTCCATCTCCCGGGACCGCCCGGGACGCTTTCTTCTGCCCGGCGATGGAGACTCATTTCTCATCTCCTTCGCTCCCGTCCCGGCTTCGGGCGCGGAGGGCCCCGCGATCGCCGGAGTGTGTTGGGAAACGGCATCTCTCATGAAGTCTATCGTTCCTTCCGTCCTGGGAGATCTAGACAAAAGTTCGGGTGCTACTTTTAGTCTCCTGGATACCATGGGGAAAAATATCCTTGCCGAAGTACCAGGGGAATCGGTGGGCACTCCCGCGGTCGCCGCGGGCGTGATCCCTTTTTCGTTCCGGGAATTTCCGCTGCCGTTCAAGCTGGTCGTTTCCCAGCCCGCCATGCTCGATTTCGACCGTGCGGCCGCACGGGAAAATATCTTTTATATCCTGCTCATTTTGATCGTAGTCGTTCTCATGGCGGTCGGGGCCGGGCTTATTATCCGAAGCATCTCCCGGGAAGCCCAAGTCACCGCCCAAAAAACGGAATTCGTTCATACGATCTCCCATGAGCTCAAGACGCCGCTGACGCTCATTCGGTTGTATGCCGAAACTTTGGAACAAAAACCGAACTTGGGCGATCCTGAGAAGAAAGATGCCTTGAAGATCATCGCCAAAGAGAGCGAACGGTTGTCCCATTTGATCAACAACGTTCTTGATTTTTCGAGGATCGAGATGGGGCGGAAAGAATTCGATTTCCGGCTCGGAGACTTGGCTGCCGTGGTGAGTGAAACCGTGGAATCCTATCGCTATCATCTGGAAAAGAAAGGCTTCTCGATCCGGGAGGACATCGCCGCCGATCTTCCGGCCGTGCGGTTCGACCGCGAAGCGATCGCCAGCGTCGTCGTTAATTTGTTGAGCAACGCCATGAAATTCTCGCCGAACGAGAAGGACGTCGGCATCCGTCTTTCGCTCGAGAACGGACAGGCCGTTCTCCGGATCGCCGACAAAGGGAAAGGGATCGCCCCCACGGACCTGCCCCGGATTTTCGACAAATTCTATCGCGGCGGGAACGATCCGTCCGGAGGCGGGGGCGGGAGCGGCCTGGGCCTGACTCTGGTCAAGCACATCGTCGAAGCCCACGGCGGCCGGGTCGAGGCAAGGAGCGAATACGGCAAGGGGAGCGAGTTCTCCGTTTTCCTGCCCATCCAGGTCGGGCCGGGAGCATGAAGGTCATGAACGAAAAGATTCTGATCGTCGAGGATGAAATGGACTTGGCCAAAGGGCTCAAGCTCAACCTGGCGGATGAGGGCTACGAGATCCTCCTGGCCGCAAACGGCAAAGAGGGTCTGCGCCTCGCCTTGACGGAGGCGCCCGATCTCGTCCTCCTCGATATCCGCATGCCGGAGATGGACGGGCTCGAGGTCTGTCGGGAGATCCGGAAGACCGGGTCCGGGATTCCGATCCTTATGTTGACCGCCAAAGGGGAGGAGGCGGACAAGGTCGTCGGATTGGAGATCGGGGCCGACGATTACATGATCAAGCCGTTCGGGCTCCGGGAGCTTCAGGCGAGGATTAAGGCCTTGCTCCGACGATCGAAGGCGGGCGGCGGGGCGGCGGGATCCCGTCATCGGATCGGCGCCTGCGAAGTGGATTTCGCCGCGTTCAAAGTCCAACGAAAAGGGAAATGGACGGACGTCTCGTCCCTGGAAATGAGCATCCTCAAGCACTTGATCGAACACGCGGGTGAGGTCGTCACCCGGGAAGCGCTCCTTGAAAAAATCTGGGGATATGAAAAATTCCCGACGACCCGGACGGTCGACAATCATATCCTGAAATTGAGAAAGAAGATCGAGGAGGATCCGGCCCATCCGAAGCACATCCTGTCCGTCTATGGCGAGGGGTATCGGCTCGTCTGACAATCTTTTACACTTCCTTGACAATTTCGACGCGTCGACCGGCTATATTGGGAGTGCAAAAGGAATGTTGATGGGAAGGAGCCGGATGATGAGAACAAAAATCATGGGGGTGGGGGCGATCCTCTTCAGCTTTATCCTGGCGTTCGGCGCCCAGAGTGCGCCGGATGCGAAGGTCCTGTTCGAGAAGGCCAAGTACACAATGGAAAGCCTCGGGGATCTCGAGGGGGCCATCAAGCTTTTTCGGGAGATTGTCCAGAAATTCCCCAAGGAACGCGAATCCGCCGCGAAATCCCAGCTTTATATCGGCCTCTGCTACCAGAAGGCCGGTGTGACGGAAGCCCAGAAAGCCTTTCAATCCGTTATCGATAATTATCCCGAACAATCCGAAACGGTTATGATCGCCCGGGAAAAACTCGCCTTGATGACATCGGGGGGTGCTGTTTTCGCTTCCCCGCCCACGGGCTTTCAGCTGCGCAGGCTCTGGGTCCAAGACCTTCCCGCCGTCGAAAACGCCTTGACGGCGGATGGCAAGTACTTCAGAGGAATAGACGGGGACACGGGTGACGTGGTGCAGTTTGAAGTTGCGAGCCGACAGAGGAGTCGAATCAAAAACAGACTGCCCTGGAACGAGAAAGAAAAATTACTCATCGGTCTCCAAGCGTTCTCGCGCGACGGAAATCAAATCGCGTACATGTCGTTCTCGGAAGACGAGGTCCGATGCGATCTGAGGATCAGAAACCTGGATGGCTCAGGCTCCCGCCTACTTATTAGTGAGAAAGACTCTGTGGTCTATCCCTTGGACTGGTCACCGGATGGGAGGTCCATCTTCGCCATTCGCGATCGCAGCCTGGGCAATGGGGGCGAGGCGTACGAAATAATTTTTATCTCGACAACGGACGGCTCGGTCCGCTTTTTAAAGAACATTCATGCAGCGCCGGGCGGTGTTGCCAAAAGCACTTACGCCCGTTTATCGCCCGATGGGCGATTCGTTGCGTTCGCGTCCGCGGGTAAGGGAAGCCCAACCCATGACGACATCTTCATAATGACCGCCGATGGCCGGAATGAAGTTGTTGTGGCGGCGCATCCGGCGGAGGATCAAGTGCTTGCCTGGGCTCCGGACGGGAAAAGCTTCGTCTTCTTCAGCGACCGCGCAGGGACGTGGGACATCTGGAGCGTTCCCATCAGCGAGGGGAAGCAGCAAGGAGAACCGGAGCTTTTGAAAAAGGACTTCGGCTATAATTCAGAAGCCGCTGGCTTTGCACCCGACGGCTCGCTTTACTATGGGACTTTCACCAATTCAGGCGGCCTTTACATCTGTGAGGTCGACCTTGAAACCGGCAAGGTGCCCGTCCCCCCCGCGCCGGTCACGACGCGTTATATCGGGCCACCGTCACAGCCATCATGGTCACCCGACGGTAAGAAATTGCTCTATGTATCCCGCGCAGGTGCAGATATTCCCGGAAACAACATCCTTACAATCTGGTCCGCTGCAACCGGGGAAGAGCGCTTCCTGTCGCCGCGTCTTCGTAGCGTCGGCGCGCTCTATTGGGCACCGGACGGCCGCTCCATCATCGCGCCCGCGTCCACAGACACGGAAACTGCGATCTTCCGAATTGACATTGAAACGAGCGAAATCTCGAGATTGGCGGATGAAGGCCAGTGCCCCAGGCTCTGCCCGGACGGGAAGACCCTGGTGTTCGTGAAGGGGGGGAACATCATCATGAAACGCAACCTCGACACCGGCGAGGTGTCGGAAGTTGCCAAGGCAGGGGTGTTGTACTACGACCTCTCGCCGGACGGCCGGCAGGTGGTGTTCCAGGTGAATGGCGCCGTAAAAATCGTGTCCCTCAACGGAGGTGAGCCGCGCGAGCTATTCCGCGGTTTGGCCCAGGTGTACAGATTGAGGTGGACGAGGGACGGCCGTTACATCATCGCCGAGGCGATTTATACCGAAAATCGGCAATTCTGGCGGGTTCCGGCGCAAGGCGGGGCGCCGTTAAAGCTGGATCTCTCCATTCCCAAAATAGGAGACTCCTTCACGCTTAATCCGGACAACCGCCGCTTTGCGTACAGCATTATTGAAACTCCCAAGATTGAGCTGTGGGTGATGGAGAACTTCCTGCCGCAGCCGAAAGTCGTCAAGTAGTTGCCGGCAGAAGGGGGGACAGAAAGCGAGGCAGGCGTCGATTCGCGGCGCCTTGCCGCACCGCTGCTGCTACTGACGCCCCGCTATTTCCGAGCGTCGAACCTTCCTGTGATATCGATACTGTGTTGGTCGCTGTAATACTCCACATGGGCCACCAAATTCTACGTTGACCATAGATTGACTGAAAAGGGGTGAAACTGACCAAATTTTTCCGGGCGGAATCCCCCGATTCGTCCTAGGCGGCCGCCCCGCTTTTTGCTAGAATAGCCCCTGTCCAGACCTGATCGCATGAAGATCGCCGCCCTTCTCCCGCACGTCGAAGTCTTCGGCGGTGTCCGCCGCTACCTTGAGCTCGGCAACGAGCTCGTCCGCTGCGGGCACGCATTCACCCTTTTCCATCCGGAAGGCGGCTCGCCCGTTTGGTTCGAGTTCCGGGGCGAGGTCCTGCCGTTCTCGAAGCTTGGAGATCGGGAGTTCGACGTCGTCCTCTGCAGCGAGTATTCCATCCTGCCCCGGTTCGAGGAGCTCCGGGCGCGGGCAAAATATTTCTATTTCGTCCTCGAGGGCCACAAGCAGGAGCGGGTGGTCGCCTCGAGAAAAGACCTTCTCTTCCTGGGCAATTCCGAGGGGATCTGCCGCCGGATGGAGCGGAAGTACGGCATCGTCTGCCGACGGGCGGCAGGGGGCGTGAACCTTGACGTCTTCCATCCCCTCCCGGCGGAGGGCCCGCATCCCGCCGGGCCTGTCATCCTGTGCTACGGCCGGATCACCCGGCGCCGCAAGGGCGTGCCGCAGGCGATCCGCGCCGTTGAGCGGCTCCGTCGCGAATTCCCGTCGATCCGCCTTATTCTCTTTGACGCCCTCGTCGGGCGGGACCGGCGAGATCCGCGCCCTTTGATCAAATCCAAGGTCCCCTTCGAATTCCATCTGGACCTTCCCCAGGACCGGATGGCCGAGCTGTTCTCCCGGGCCGACATCTTCCTCATGGCCGAACGGCGGGCCGGCTGGTCGAACACCTCGGCCGAGGCCATGGCCTGCGGCCTGCCCGTCGTCTGCACCCGGAGCGGCACGCGCGATTTCGCGCTCGACGGCCGGACCGCGCTCGTCGTCCCGTTCCCGATGCCCTTCCTTCTTGCCCGCCGGCTCCGCCGCCTGGCCCGGGATCCGGAGCTTCGGGCGCGCCTCGCCGAAGCGGGCCGCCGGAAGATTGCCGAGTTCGCCTGGCCCGAACTGGCCGCGCGTCTGCTCGGTATCTTCGGCGAAAACCAAAAATTGAAATAAGTCGTTCATTATGATATTCTTAGCGGACTGACGCCATGAAAGCCAAGAAAAGATTCAAGCTGGCCCTCCTCGGCACGGATTCGCTCCGCGGCAAAGAAATCAAGAACGTGTTCGCCCAGAAGAAGTTCCCGGCCTTCGATCTCGAGTTCTTCGACCCGGAGGTCGAGGAAGAATACAGCAAGCTCACGGAGTTCAAGAAGGAGCCCAAGGTCATCCATGGGCTTCAAGAGGATGCCCTGGCGGCGATGGACCTCATCTTTCTGGCCGCGGATCGGGAGACGAATCTGGCCTTCGGCCGGCGCGCCCTGGCGGGGGAACTCAAGGCCATCGACCTTTCGGAATCATTCAACGACCGGTTGGACGTCCCCCTGCTCGTGGCCGGCGTCAATGACGGCAAGGTCCGTCCGGAGGGCGGGCTCCTCGTCGCCAACCCCCATCCGGCGACGATCATGCTCGCTCCCATGTTCGACCGCCTGCGGTCGGCTTTCGGAGTGGCCAAGGCCGTCACCTTCGTCCTCGAGCCGGTTTCGGCGTTCGACGACCCCGGCATCCAGGAGCTGGCCAGCCAAAGCGTGGCCCTCCTCAACAGCCATACGCCCAAGAAAAAGGTCTTCAAGGAGCAGATCGCCTACAACATCCTGTCCCATACCGGGCCTACCGACGAGCGCGGGTTCCGGCCCGACGAGCTCCGCGTCGCGGCGGAAATCCGGCGCGTCCTGTCGAGCCCGGATTTCCCCCTGTCCATGTCCTTCATCCAGGCCCCCGTCTTCCACACCTATTCGATCATGACCTACGCCGAGCTCGACCGCGCGGCCGGGATCGGCGACCTCGAGGCCGTCTTCGCCAAGAGCCCCGTCTTCAAGATGAGCCCGTTTCGGGAAGGCGTTTCGGCGTCCTCGGTGTCGGTCTCGGGCAAGGACGAGATCTTCGTCGGGCAGCTCAAGACCGAGGCGGGGAATCCGCGGGCGGCCTGGATCTGGCTCGTGGCCGACAACCTGACCCGCGGCTCGGCGTTAAATGCCTTCGAGCTGGCCCGGAAGATTCTCACGGGCAAGGCGGTCTGACCGGAGTCCGATGTTCCAACTCCTGAAGGTGACGTTCAGCGAGAAGAAGTGGCTCTTCCTGGCCTTCGCCTCCACGCTCTTCGTCTCGCTGTTCACGTACATCTTCGTCGACCTCGTCCAGCCGATCGTCGACGACATGCTCCGCCTGGCGCCCGCAGCCGCCTCGGCCGCATCGGCCGCTCCGACCACGACCCGCGCCCTGGATCTCCTCTGGAACTTTCTCCGGATCAGCCGCCAGAACATCCGGAGCGTCCTGCCCTTCGTCCTGGTGGCCGTCATCTTCGGGAAGGGGCTGTTCACGTTCCTGTCCTCGCTGTGCATGAAGGTCGTGGGCAACAGGGTCGTCAAGACGATGCGCGACGATCTCTACGGGCACATCATCCGCCAGTCCTCGGCCTACTTCGACCAGGCCACCACGGGCGACCTGATGTCGCGGCTGACGAACGACGTCGACCGCATCCGGGACGCGGTCTCGAGCGCCATGGCGGACATCATCGAGGAGGCGTTCATCCTGGTCGCGCTCCTCGTCGGGATGTTCGTCAAGGACTGGACCCTGGCCCTCATGGCCCTGGTCATCATGCCCCTGGCCATCGTCCCCCTGGCCGCCTTCAGCCGCCGGCTCAAGCGGACGGGCCGCCAGGCCCAGCTCAAGATGTCGGAGCTCTACGACATCCTCCACGAGACGATCACCGGCAACCGGATCGTCAAGGCCTTCACCATGGAGGCCTTCGAGCTCCGGAAGTTCCTGAAGTCGACCGCCAATTATTACCGGATCAACATCCGGCTGTCCTGGATCTCGTCGCTCTCCTCGCCCTTCATGGAATTCATCGGAGGCGTCGTCGGGGCCTTCATCCTTTTCATCGGTTCCAAACGGATCGCCCAGAACCACATCAGCCCGGGCGATTTCGCCGCGTTCGCCACGGCCATCTTCTACATGTTCCAGCCGATCAAGCGCCTGAGCCGGGCGAACAACGTCATCCAGCAGGCGATCCCCTGCCTGGACCGGGTCCAGGAGGTCCTCCAAGTGCCGCCCCAGATTCAGGACAAGCCGACGGCCTACCCGCTCCCCCCGGTCCAGGGGCATGTCCGGTTCGAGAAGGTCGGCTTCGCCTACGTGCCCGGGCGGCCGGTCCTGTTCGACGTCGATTTCGAGGCCTTGCCCCGCCAGACCGTGGCCCTGGTCGGGCTGAGCGGCGCCGGGAAATCGACGCTCATCAACCTCCTCTCGCGGTTTTACGAGCCCGACCGGGGGCGGATCACGATCGATGGTATCGACATCACCGACGTCACCCTCCTCTCGCTCCGGTCCCAGATCGGGCTCGTGACCCAGGACATCGTCCTCTTCAACGACACCGTCCGGAACAACATCGCCTACGGGCTCGAGAACGTGTCCGAAGACCGGATCCAGGCCGCGGCCAAGGCCGCGGAATGCCACCGGTTCATCATAGATCTTCCCCTGGGTTATGACGCGCCCATCGGGGAGCGCGGGGGACAGCTCTCCCGCGGCCAGAGGCAGCGCCTGGCGATCGCCCGGGCCCTGCTCAAGAACCCGCCCATCCTGATCCTCGACGAGGCGACCTCGGCCCTCGACTCCGAGTCCGAGCGGCTGATCCAGGCGGCCCTGGCCGCGGTCATGCGGGACCGGACGACCTTCATCATCGCCCACCGGCTGTCCACCATCCGGAGCGCCGACCGAATCCTGGTCATCGACAAGGGGCGGATCGTCGAGTCGGGCCCGCACGACGAGCTGATGGGGAAGAGCGGTCTCTACCGCAAACTGCACGACCTCCAGTTTCCCGAGGACGAGGAGAATTCCCGATGATCCAGAGCATGACCGGCTTCGCCGAGCGGAGCTACGCTTCGCGGACGCTGCGGGCGAAGGTGTCGATCAAGAGCTTGAACCACCGCTTCTTCGACTGGATCTGCAAGGGCGCCCCGGACGGCGAGGTCGAGGGCCGACTCCGGACGCTGTGCCAACAGCGGATCAGCCGGGGGCGGGTCGAGGTCTCACTCGACCTGGATTTCCCCGACGCCGGCAGCTGGGATCTCCGCATCAACGAGGGGCTTCTCGAAAAGGTGCTGGCCTCGATGCGGCGCGTCTCGGGCAAGGTGGGGCAGGACCTGGTCTTTTCCGCCGATAGCCTGTTCCGGATCCCGCAGCTCGTGGAGCTCCGGCGCAAGGACCTCGGCCCGGCGGAGGCGGGCTTCCTCGAGCGCGCCTTCCTCCGGACGCTTGACGACGTCATCCGGACGCGCAAGGCCGAGGGCGTGAAGACCGCCGCCCAGATCCGGGTCCATGTCCGGAACGTGGGACGGGCGGTCGGCCGGGTCGAGAAGCTTATGAAGCGGCAGCCCCGCCTGGTGAAGCAGCGGCTCTCCCAGAAGGTCAAGGAGCTGAACGGCGCCGCCCCCCAGAACCGGGAGCGGCTGACCGAGGAGGTGGCCTACCTGACCCAGCGCTACGACGTCGCCGAGGAGATCCAGCGCCTGAAGAGCCACCTCGGCACCGCCCTGAAGCTCGTCGCCGCCCCGAAAGGGGAGCCGGCCGGCAAGATGCTCGATTTCCTCGCCCAGGAGCTGACCCGCGAGGCCAATACCCTCAACTCCAAATCGCAGGACATCGGGATCACCAAGGAAGGGCTCCTGATCAAGGGCGAGATCGAGAGCATCCGCCAGCAGGTCCAGAACCTGGAGTAGGGGAGGCGCCTATGTTGATCGTGGTCACCGGCCCGTCGGGCAGCGGGAAATCGACGATCCTCCGCCACGTCCTGCGCGACCTGCGCGGGGTCCGCTTCTCCGTGTCGCACACGACCCGGCCCCGGCGCCCGTCCGAGAAGGACGGCCGGGACTACCACTTCGTCGACCGGGCGGAGTTCGAGCGGAAGATCCGGCGCAACGCCTTCGTCGAGTGGGCCGTCGTCCACGGCCAGCTCTACGGGACGTCGAAGCGCGAGGTCACCAGCCGGGGCAAGGGCGGCGACGTGCTCCTGGATATCGACGTCCAGGGCGCCCGGCAGGTCCGGGCCCTGGACCTCGACGCCGTCTTCGTCTTCATCCTGCCCCCGGCCTTCCGGGAGCTGAAGCGCCGCCTCGCCGGGCGCGGCGAGGACAAGCCCGCGATCGTCGAAAGCCGCCTCAAAACCGCCCGCCTGGAGATCAAGGACTACGACCGGTTCGATTACATCGTGATCAACGACCGCCTCGACCGGGCCGTGCTCGAGCTGGAGTCGATCATCCTCGCGTCCCGCTGTCGGCTTTCGGAGCGCAAAGCCCAGGTGAGGCCCATCCTCCGGAGCTTCGGAGCCTAGGCCCGTCCGGCCCGAGGCGGATGAGGGGCGCGGGGAACCGGCGAGGGAAAGAGCCATGGCCAAGATCGCATTGGGGGTCACGTCCTCGGTCAGCATCTACAAAGCCTGCGAAATCCTGCGCGGCTTCCAAAAAGCGGGACACGAGGTCCAGGCGGTCATGACCCGGAACGCGGCCCGGCTGGTCTCGCCGCTCCTGTTCAGCTCGCTCTCCGGCCGCAAGGCGATCGTCGACATGTTCGCCGACGACCTTCCCTGGTCGGTGGCCCATGTCGCCCTGGCCAAGGAAATAGGGCTCCTGGTCGTGGCCCCGGCTACGGCCAACATCATCGCCAAGTTCGCCCGCGGCATCGCCGACGATTTCCTCTCGACCTTTTATCTGGCCGTGGAGGGGCCGGTGCTGATCGCCCCCGCCATGAACGCGGCCATGTTCCTCCATCCCAAGACGCAGGCCAACGTCCGCGAGCTCCGGTCCCGGGGCGTGGAGTTCGTGGAGCCGGGCCGGGGGTACCTGGCCTGCGGCGATGAAGGGGTCGGCCGGCTGGCCGAGCCCGGGGAGATCGTGGCCCGAGGCCTCGAGCTCCTGAGGCGGAGCGAGTCGCTCCGGGGGCGGACCGTGCTCGTCACGGCCGGTCCGACCCGGGAGCCCCTTGATCCGGTTCGGTTCCTCTCGAACCGGTCGTCGGGCAAGATGGGCTACGAGATGGCCCGCGAGGCGATCGCCCGGGGGGCGCGCGTCGTGCTCGTGACCGGGCCGGTCGCGATCTTCCCGCCGGCCAAGGCCGAGGTCGTCCGGGTTGAAACCGCGGCCGAGATGGAAGCGGCCGTCCTGCGGGAGTTTCCGCAGGCCGATTTCGTCGTCATGGCCGCGGCCGTGGCCGATTTCCGCTTCGCCGCGCCCGCGGGCCGGAAGATCAAGAAGCCCGACCTGCCGGACAGCCTGGCCCTGGTCCGGACCCCGGACATCCTGAAGTCCCTCGGGGGCCGCAAGACGACCCAGTACCTGGTCGGGTTCGCCGCCGAGACCGAAAACCTCCGGGAGAACGCCTTGGCCAAGGTCAAAGCGAAAAACCTGGACTTCATGGTGGCCAACGACGTCGCGGCCGAGGGGGTCGGCTTCGACTCCGATGACAACCAGGCCCTGCTGATCGACGCCGCGGGCGCCGCGGCGCCGACGGCCAAGATGAGCAAGCGCGAGCTGAGCCGCGAAATCTGGGATGCGATCGAGAAGGCCCATGCCCGGAGACGCTGACCGCAAACGGGCCGAGCTCGAGGAGCGGCTGAAGTTTTTCAGCGACATCGGCGCGGACTTCATCTTCAAGCCGGAGGCGAAAGCCCGGAAAACGGGGGCCCCGGCGGTGCCAACCATCCCGGCAGCGATCGCTCCGCCGGTCCCGCCCGACAAATCCACGGCAGCCCTCGATCTCGGCCTCATCCGCGATCAGATCCTGGCCTGTCGGAAATGCCGGCTGGCCGCCGGCCGCACCCAGGCCGTGCCCGGCGAGGGCAATCCGGCGGCCGAGCTGATGTTCGTCGGCGAGGGCCCGGGGCGCGATGAGGACCTTCAAGGGCGGCCTTTCGTCGGCCGGGCGGGACAGCTCCTGACGAAGATCATCGAAGCCATGAAGCTCGAGAGGAGCCGGGTCTTCATCGCCAACATGGTCAAGTGCCGCCCGCCGGACAACCGCGTTCCCCAGCGCGACGAGATCGACTTCTGCACGCCGTTCCTCGTAGCCCAGATCGCCGCGATCCGGCCGAAGATCCTCGTCAGCCTCGGCAAAGTCGCCACGGACTTCTTCGTCCCCCATGCCTTCGGGGGGATGACGTCGATCCGCGGCCGATTCTACGATTGGAACGGCATCCCGGTCATGCCCACGTTCCATCCGTCGTATCTCATCCGCAACGAGGGCAACCGGGAGATCAAGAAGATGGTCTGGGACGACATGAAGCAGGTCCTGGCCCATCTCGGCCGGACATGACCCTCTTCGCCGACCTCGTCTTCCCCCTGCCTCTCGCCCGGAGCTTCCGCTACATCGTCCCCGACCGCCTGGCGGTCGACGCCCTGGTGGGGAAGCGCGCGCTGGCCCCGCTCGGGCGAAAAACGCTGGCCGGATTCATCGTCGCGGTCGACGATCGGCCGCCGGACGAGGGCCTCGTCCTGAAGGAGATCCTCGAGATCCTCGATCCCGAGCCCGTCGTCCCCCCGCGCGCCGTGGACTTCACCCGCCGCCTTGGCCTCCATTTCGGCTCGTCCTGGGGCGAGCTCCTTGCGGCCTGCCTCCCGCCCTCGCGGGAGATCAGGACCTCGACCAAGGTCGCTCTCACGGAAGAGGGGCGTGCGGCCCTCAAGGACGGGAGCCTATCCCCGGAGGAGAAAAAGGCAGCCGACGTTCTCGGCCCGAACGCCTACACGCTCCTCCATATCAGGCGGAAATCCGGGATCAAGAATCCCGTTTCCGTGGTCTCGCGCATGAGGAAGAAGGGCTGGCTCGAAGCCCGGGAGAAAGCCGTGCCCGCGGTCCGGAAGGCCCGGCTGCTCCCTCCGGCCTCACCGGCCCAGCTCGAGCTCGACTTCTCCGTCGGCCCGGCCCTCCGATCCGCGCTGGCCGCTGCCGACGCGGCCCTCGCCCGGGGCCGCTTTTCGCCGTGGCTCCTGTTCGGCGACGCCGAGGCGAGGCTGTCCGCCTGTCTGCAGCTCATCCCCAAGGTCCTCGCCCGGTCCCGCCAGGTCCTGGTCCTGGTCCCCGAGCTCGCCCTGGCGGACCCGCTCCGGGAGGTCTTGGAGAAAAAGCTGGGTGAGAACGCCGCCGTCCTGCACGGCCAGCAGCCGGACGCGCTTCGCGAGGCGGAATGGGGCAGGATCCGGGACGGCGAAGCGCGGATCGTCCTCGGCCCGCGCTCCGCGCTCTTCGCGCCGGTCGAGAGCCTGGGCCTCGTCGTCGTCGAGGACGAATCCGACGAATCCCACGTCCAGACCGAAAGCCCGGCCTACGACGCCCGCCGGGCGGCTTGGATGGCGGCCGAGGACCGGGGGGCCCTCCTCGTCCTGGGCTCCGACGCGCCGACGGTCGAGGCCTTCCACCGGGCTCGGGAGGGCGGCTATCTGATCTCGTTGCCGCGGCCGGGGACGGTGCGGCCGGCTGAGATCGTGGACGACCGGGGCGAGCGCGGCCTTATCGCCCGGCGGGTCATGGAACGGCTGGGGGATAATCTCGGGCGGGGGAGGCCCAGCCTGATCTTTGTCCAGCGCCGCGGGTTCGCCTCGTTCCTCATCTGCCCGCGCTGCGGCCATGTTCCCCGGTGTGAGCGCTGCGAGATCGCCCTGACGTACCATAAAAAGGACGAACGGCTGGTCTGCCGCTACTGCGGCGACTCGCGCCCGCGGGAGAAAGCCTGCCCCGAATGCGGCGGCCGGGTGATGGAGCCGCGCGGGGTGGGCGTCGAGGCGATCGAGGATGAGCTCCGGAAGGCTTTTCCCGCGGCCCGGATCGCGAGCTTCGACAGCGACCGCGTCCGGACTCGGTCCGCCCGGGAGAAGGCCGCGGCGTCGTGGGCGGCGGGCCGGATCGACCTCCTCGTGGGGACGGAGATGCTGGCCCACCAGGATCTCCCCGGGGCGGGATGCGCGGTTGTCCTGAATCCCGAGGTCCGATTGGCCCATCCGGACTTCCGATCGGCCCAGCGCACGTTCCGCTCCATCCTGCGCATGACGCGCCTCGCCGCGCCGGACGGAGACGCCCTCGTCCAGACGTCGGCCCCGGACCACCATGCCGTCCGCGAGGCGGCCCGCCGGGATTACGAAGCCTTCTTCGGGGTCGAGATCGGATTCCGGCGGCTTATGGGCTACCCTCCCTTCTCGGCCATGGCCGAGATCGTCCTCCCGGGCCGGGACCTCCGCCCGATTGCCCGGAAAGCGCGGGAGCTCGTCCGCCTCGCCCGGGATTTCGGGCACGGGCTCGAAGCGGTCGGGCCGGGCCTGGCGCCGCCTTCGGCGGCCAAGGGGGAAAAAGGACTACAGATCATCCTGAAGGCGGAGAATCCGGAAGTCCTGGACGCGGGTCTCGAGCTCATCCTGGGAGCGGTCCAGGGGCGCAGGTCGGTGACCCGGTTCGATTAGCTTCCGAGGAGGATGTGGACCCAGATGTCCTTATAGATGGGCTCCACCTGGTCGGTCTGGAGCTGGGCCCGGAAATACGTGGTCACGTCGGACGCGATCTCGCTTTTGAGCGGTCCGAGGTATGTGACCGACGCGACGCCGTTCTCATTCGTGGAGACCGCGACGCGCGTGGTGAAATCGGAGAAATATCCCACCCCGGATGTGATCGTGAAATAGACGATGTCATCTTTCACCGGCGCGTTGCCCTGCTTGACGACGGCCTTCACTTCGACCGGCGTCCGGGTGGTCCCGGCCATGATCACGTCGGTGCTGACGCTCAGGGTGAACGTCTGGTAGATCGCCGAGGGGCCGACCGGCCCCGGCTCGCTCAAGGAGCTGCGCTGGCAGGCCGGCCCGAAGGCCAGCCCGGCCGCCAGGAGGACCGTCAGGCCGAAGGTTCGTGCTCTCATGGCTCCCGTCCTCCTTAATTGGCGTAGTTGGCGAAGGTCACGGGCAGGTAGCCCGTCGCCTTGACGGTCTTGTTGGCCCCGTCGTGGCCGTAGAAATCGACTTTGGCCGTGACATACAGTCCGTCGCCCGGGAGCGCATTCTTGAGATTCAAAAGGGGCGGCTCCTGCTTGGCGATTTCGCGGACGATGACGAACGTCGCGGCGGTCGCCTGGCCGATGGGGATGAGGATCGAAAGGTTCCCCTCGAATGAGTAGGGGACGTCGACGCCCTGGGAATTCTTCCCGTCCGCGCGCTGGAACGTCACGACATACCGCGTCACCGTGATGTCGTTGTAGGCGGACGCGCCGTTGAGGGATTTGGGGTCGAGGAGCTCGGCCGAGAAGGTGACCTTCGCCACATCGGCGACCCAGGACTGGGCCCCGGTATTGGGATCCACGTAAAGGACGTCCGACAAGGCGAAATTCTGGTCCTGGTTGGCGAGGTCCTTCCCGGTCAGGCTGACGACCTGGAAGAGCGTCGCCGATGTGGTGGTGTTTTCCACCGGGTTGCAGGCCGGCAGGAGGAGGAAGCCCGCGGCGAGCGCCGCGAGCAGCCACGGCGTGCGTTGTGTGGGGATTTTAGCCATCGCTGGTCCCTCCTATTTCTGGATCCTCGGGGTGATGAAGATCAGGAGCTCCCGATTTGACTTGGTCTTGGAGAAGGATTTGAACAGGTTGCCGAGAATCGGGATCTGGTGGAGAAAAGGCACGCTGTCATGGGTGATCGAATCTTCGATCCGGTAGACGCCGCCGATGACGGTCGTGCCGCCGTCGGCCACCGTGACCGTGGTCTTGGCGCTCTGGGTGGTGATCGGCGGGATGCCGTTGACCAGGTTGGCGAAGTCGGCCGCGTCGTTTTTGATCTCGATCTTCATGATGATCGTGCCCTCGGCCGTGATCTGGGGCGTGACCCGGAGCTCCAGGCCCGCGTTGACGTACTGGGTCGTGACCGTGAAATTGGCCGAGGTCTGGACCGGGATCTGGCGGCCTTGGTTGACGTAGCCTTCCTGATTGTTCTGGGTCGTGATCCGCTCGGTCGACTGGATCTTGCCCTCGCCGGACGACTCGAGGGCGCTCAGGGCGACGTCCAGGCGGAACGTGTCGAGGACGTTGGCGAACGACAGGCCGATGGCGCTGTTGAACGATGCGGCCGGCAGGTTGACGGCGTAGCCGCCGAGCGGCCCGCCGATGCCCTTCGTGACCGTGCCCGTGGGGATCATCGCCCCGTCGACGAGGATCTTGTTCGGGAACTGGAGCGAGGTCTGGTTGCCGTAGAACGGGTCGGAAATGCCCTTGACGCCCCATTGGATGCCGAGGTTCTGGGCGAAGTTCGAGGTCGCCTCGACGATGCGCGTTTCGATCTGGACCTGGGGCGTCCCCTGGTCCAGGGTGGCGATCAGGCTCTCCATCAGGTCGATCCTTTCCTTGACGTCGGAAACGATGACCGTGTTCGTCCGGTCGTCGGTCACGATCTCGCCCCGGGCCGACTTCTTGTTTTTCAGGAGCTCCACGACGTCATGGGATTTCGCGTAGGACAGGGTGAAGATCTTGGTCGTCAGGGGGCCGGACGACTCCTTGGCGTCGCGGAAGGTTTGCTGGGCCTTTTCCTCCTCGGCCAGCTTGCTCACGGGCGCGATCCGGAGGACATTCCCTTCGAGGGACTTGCCCTGGTTGTTGATCTTGAGGATGATGTCTAGGAACTGATCCCAGGGGATCGAATCGAAATTGACCGTGACCGTGCCCCGGACCTCGGGGTCGAAGACGACGTTCAAGCCGGCGAACTCGCCCAGCCAGAGGACGACCTGCTTGAGGTCGGCGTCCAGGAATTTGGGGCTGATCAGGGTGCCGGAATACTTTTCCTGCGCGTCATGGACGGTCCGGGCCTTGGTCCTGTCGTCTTTCGCGGTCGGCTCGTCCGCCTTCTTCTCCGTCTTGTCCTGGATTAGCGGGGGATCGCCGGCCGCGATCTTGGCGGGGTCGGCGATCGTGGCCAGGACCGGCGCCGGGGCGGGCGCGGGATCCTTCGGGGTGCCCGCCGGAAGCTGCGGCTCGCCGGCGGCGGGTGCGTCCTTAGCCACGGAAATCGTGAAGCCCGTCGAGGAATTGACCAGGGTGTACGGCCGGGCGCCCGCGAGCTCGAAGACCACGCGCGTGACGGCCGGGGCCGGCGCGCTCTTGAACTGGCCGATCTTGACCTGTTCGATGCCGGAGATCCCGATCTGATGCGTCCGCGTCGGCGCCCCCAGGACGGCGCCGTAGATGTCGACGACGAGCCTCAGGGGGTTGGCCAGGGCGAAGATGTTCGTGACGGCTTTCCGGCCGAGCCGGGCCGTGACGTCGGTCCGGTCGGCCTGGTCCGCGACATCGAAGGCAACGGGCGTGTCGGCGTCCTTCGCTTGATCGAGCGCCGCCTGGATTTCGGGGGTGAGCGTGGGCTCATCCGCGGCCAGGATTCTCGCCAGCTCGATGATCGTCCGTCCGGATTCAGATGAAATCCGGTAGGGGACGGGTTCCTTCAGGAACACGAGGAGCGAAACCCGGGAATCGGCTCCCGGCTGGATTTTGACATCGCGGACGAGCGTCTCGCCGGCGGGGACCGCGGGCGCCGCGGGGGGCTGGATGCGGCCGAGGTCGAGGATGAGCTCGGCCGGGTTGTCCTGGGCGTAGGCCCCCCGGATGTTCGGGACCGCGGCTGAGGGCTCGAGGACGATCTTGACGCTCACCCGGGACGGCGTCAGGGACACCTTGGTCAACGACGCGAGAGGAGACGGGGTCTGAAGCCCGGCGCCGGGCAGGACGAGCGACAGGCCCACAACGGCGGGAACGAGCCGGTGAAGTATCCTATTCATCTTGGCGCTCCTCAGGCGTTATTTCCTTGACGATGTCCCGCGGCTTCTGGAGCGGTATGCCCCGGTCCCGCGTCTTTCGCAGAACGACCTGCCCGTCCCCGATCGAAAGGATGTAGCCTTCGGCGAACCGATCCCCTTCGTGGACCGAAACGGGGAACCCCTCGGGCAGGGCGACGATGGCCACCCGGTCGGCTTTCGTGGCGACGATGCCCATGATCTTGATCTCGTCCAGGAGAAGATCGGCGAAGCCGGTGATGACCCTCTTCTCCCTCACCTCCTGGCCGCCGAGCAGGTCTTTAAATGGGTCGCGCCGGCCGCCGGAGCTGTAGGAGAACGCGGCCGGCTCTTCCTTCTTCCCCGGAGAGGCTTGCTGGGCGCCCAGGGGGCCCGCAAGGAGGGCCAGGACAGCGCCTCCCGCCAGGAATCCGGCGATGGTCTTAGATTTCATTGGCGCTACTCACGGGCTTCTTGGACTTGGGGGCCTCGGGCTTCTTGATCTGGCTCTCCTCCATGAAGAAATACGTCCGGGCCGTGAAGCGGGCGGAGATCGTGCTCTCGGCCGCCTGGCTGGGAAGGGCCGTGATCGAGAAATCGTCGATATTGAAAATTCTCGGAAAGTGCAGGATCCGGTCGAAGAACGTGCCCAGGGCATGGTAGCTGCCGATGATCTCGATCGCAATGGGCCACTCCGAGTAGAACTCCCGGTTCACTTCCCGATCCGGGGCGATGCGGAGGACGGTTTCGATCCCGGTGTCCAGGGCCATCTGCTGGATGTTGCGGACGATCTCGCTCTGTTCCTTCTTGCGAGGGATAATCGTTTCGAGCTCGGCCAGGGACGTTCCCAGCCGGGCGAGCTCTTTCTCGATCGTATCGAGCTGGCGCTTCTTCGATCGGAGCTGGCCGAGCTCATCCTCGAGCCCGATGCGCTCCTCGCGGAGGCCGGAGAGCTCATCCTGCCGGGGCTTGTAGTAAAGGAAATAGAGCAGGCCGGCCAGGACGGCGGCTAGGAGGGCGTAGGTCGTCCAGGGCTGCTTTTTCATCGGTTCCCCGCTACCTTGGTCTTGGCCCCCGGCGCCGATGCGGCCGCAGGCGCCGCGGGCGGCGTGATGGCGGCCGTCACCGTGAACTCGAGATAGGTATTGGCGCCCTGATTGCGCTGAACGGAGGTCAGGAGCCCGACGTTGTCGAAGATCCCGCTCTTCTCCAGGTTCCGCATGAAGTCGGAGATCTGGATGTTGGACAAGGCCCGGCCCTTGAGCTCGAGGCCCTGGGGACGGAGGTTCTCTTCCGTCAACCAGACCCAGTCGGGGAGATCGCGGCTGACCTCCTCCATGATCCGAACCGCGCCGCTCTGGCGGGCCTTGAGGCCGCTGATCAGGTCGATCTTCTTCTCGAGGAATGCTTTCTCCTGCTCGACCAGGTCGAGCTTGGCCACCACGGGTTGAAGCTTGGCCTTTTCCGCCTGGGCGTCAGCGAGAAGGGCGCGCTCCGAATCGATTGATTTTTTCTGGAGGAAGGCGAGGGCGGCGATGGCCACGATCGCCAGGGCGATGAGAAGGTTGCCGATGGGGGGCTTCTTCTTTTTTTCCTTGGGCTGCTCCTCCTGGTCGGAGAAAGGCCGCTTCTCGACATCCTTCTTCTCGGACTTGACCAGGTTGACGCGGATCATGGGATCATTTCTCTTTCTGGCGCGTCGCCAGCCCTACGGCGACTCCAAAGAACGAGGCCATCTCCTGGTAATACACCGGGCTCAGCTTCTTCTCATTATATTGGACCCGGCGGAACGGGTCGAATATGACCGTCTTCGTCTCGAATTTCGCCTCAAAGGCGGACGCCAGCTCGGGCAGGCCGGCCAGCCCCCCACAGATATAGATCTGCTCGATCTTCTTCTCCCGCTTGTTCTCGGCCTGGTAGAAGGTAAAAGTCTTCTCGATCTCTCCGAGCAGACCCTTGATGTTCAGGCTGAGGACGGCTTCGATTTCCCCTGCGGGAATCCCGGATGGGCGGTCGCCCCGGAGCAGGCTTTCGGCCGCGTCCGGGCCGAGATTCAGGTCCTTGCGGATGTTGTCCAGGAAAAAGGCGCCTCCGATGGCCAGGTCGCGGAAGAGCTGGGGCGAGCCCTTTTCGGTGATGACCAGCGTGGTGACGTTCGCCCCGATGTTGACCAGGGCCGTCGTCTTCTCTTCGAAGTCCTCGGGGTAGTTGATCTCGAGGGCATTCGACAAAGCGAAGGCGTCGACCTCGACGGCTTCCAGGTTTTTGCGCGCCTGGTGGATGACGCTCCGGAGGGCGTCGATCTTGTCCTTCTTCACGGCGACAAGCAGGATCTCGAGGTTGCGCTCCTGGGCTCCCGGCGGGGGCTTGAGGATGGCATAGTCGACGTGCGTCTCCTCGTAGGGATAGGGGATGTTGTGCTTGGCCTCCCAGATGATCGATTCGGCCAGCTCTTCGGTCTCCATGGCGGGTAGGGAGATCTTCTTGATGATGACCGAGTTGCCGGAGACCGAGATGACGACGTCCCTGTTGCCGATCTTGCTTTTCTCGAAGAGCGTCTTGATCGTCTCGACCACGGCCGCGGGTTCGACGATCGCCCCCTCGACGATCGCGTCGCGGGGAAGCGCCTCGTAGCCGATCTTCGCCACGTCGTACACGGCCCGCTTGCCTTTGGTCCCGGCCCGCAGCTCGACGGCCTTGATGGCGGTCGAGCCGATATCCAGCCCGACGACGGCTTTGTTGCTCTTCAGTCCGAACATCGCCCGACCGTCCTTCGCTTCATGGATATGACTCTCATCCCCTCCGGAATTTCTCACGGAGACGGCTCTCGACGTAGGGCGCCACCAGGCCTTCGACCGATCCGCCGAGGCGGTAGACCTCTTTGACCAGGCTCGAGCTGAGGAAGGCGTATTTCGCGCTGGGCATCATGAACAGCGTTTCGATTTCGGCGTTGAGGTTCAGGTTCATCAGGGCCATCTGGAATTCATACTCGAAGTCCGAAACGGCGCGCAACCCCCGGATGAGGATCCGAATGCCGTTGTCCCGGGCGAAATCCACCAGTAAACCGTGAAAGGCCTTGACCTCGATGGCTGGAATATCCTTGAAAATCTCGCGGATGATATCAATGCGTTCGGCGGTGGAGAAAAGAGTTTCCTTGCGCGGGTTTTCGAGCACGGCGACGACGATCCGGGGGAACAAATTGGCGCCGCGTCGGATGATATCTTCGTGCCCATTCGTGATGGGGTCGAAGGAACCCGGGTAAATCGCGCTTTTTTCCATACGGGCTTTTGTAATAATTATAATTCCCCCTACTGGGAATAACAAAAATTTCGCCTATTGTCAAACTCAATTTTGACAATTTTTGGCATATCTTGATTCCTCCGGCAACCTGCCGCATTCGGGACTCATTTTCCGCGGACCGGCCGTGGGGGCAATCCTCAGGGAAGGTGAATTCGGGGGTGATTTCTTTCTCACCCCCCGGCCCGCCGTCGGCCTTACCCCGATCCCTGGGCGGATTGCTTTTCGGCCGGGCTTGTGATAACTTTTTGGAAAGTGGTTCATTTCGGAACATCGGGCTGGCGCGCGGTCATGGGGGAGGAATTCACCTTCCAGAACGTCCGGATCGTGACCCAGGCCATCGCCAATGTTCTCAAGAGGAAATTTCCGGGCTGCGGCATATCGGTCGTGGTCAATTACGACACCCGGTTCCTGTCGGAGCGCTATGCCGCGGAAGCGGCCAAGATCCTGTCCCACAACGATATCGGCGTGTTCCTCGCCGAGCGGGACGCCCCTTCCCAGGCCCAGGCCCTCCAGATCATCAAGCGAAAGGCCCAGGGCGGCCTCAATTTCACGGCGTCCTTCAATCCTCCCGAATACAACGGCCTGAAATACAACACGGAGACCGGGGCGCCGGCGCTGCCCGCGGAAACGGACGAGATCGAGGCGGAATTCCGGGCGCTCAGCAAGGGCTATGATTTCACGCCGCGCTACCCCAGGACGGATTTCATCCGGCGGATCGATCTGAAGGATGATTATCTCGCCTTTCTCCAGGGCAAGATCGATTTCGACGTCATCCGGAAGTCGGGCCTGAAGGTCGGCGTAGACTTGCTCTACGGCACGAGCCGGGAATACCTGGACGAGATCCTCGAAAACAACAAGATCCCCATGGAGGAGATCCACGGCTATCTCGACCCTTACTTCGGCGGCATCGCCCCGTCCTGCACAGAGGAGAACCTCGCGGAGCTGATCAAGCTCGTCCCGGACATGGGATGCGATCTCGGGGTTGCGACCGACGCCGATGGCGATCGGTTCGGAATCGTGGACCACCGGGGCCGGTTCATCTCCCCGAACCTGATCCTCTCCCTGGTCCTCAATTACCTCGTCGGGGTCAAAGGCTGGCGCGGCGGCGTGGCGCGATCGGTTGCGACCACCCATCTCGTCGACCGCATCGCCCGCCGGTACGATCTCCCCCTCCACCGGACACAGGTCGGCTTCAAATACATCGCCGAGCTGTTCCTTCACGGCCTGATCATCTTCGGCGGCGAGGAGAGCGCCTCGATCGCCGTCCGGGACCACCTCCCGGAGAAGGACGGGATCCTGGCCGGGCTGCTCGTGGCCGAGATGGTAGCCGCCTCGGGCAAGAGCCTGGCCGGGCTGATCGACGATCTCTTCAAGGAATATGGGGAGCGGTTCGGCGTCCAGAAAAATATCCCCCTCACTTCCGAACGGCAGAGGAAGCTGCGGAAGCTCGTCGAGAATCCGCCCTCCCGCCTGGCGGGCCGGGCGGTGCTCAAGGCGGAGGCGATCGAAGGCTGGAAAATCGAGCTGGCCGACGATGACTGGCTCCTCCTCCGCGTCTCCGGGACCGAGCCGCTCATCCGCTGCTACGCGGAAGCCGGCTCGCGGGCCGACCTCGAGAGCCTGGTGGCGGCCGCTGAGGAGAAGCTCGGGTGAAGGAGGCCAAGCCGGGCGCCTGGAAAATGAAGGCGGCCGTCGGGGCCTTGGCTTTCGTCCTCTTCATCCTGCTCATCGCGTCCTTCTTCGGCAAGAAAGGCCTGATCGAGATGTCCCGGGCCCGAAAGACGTACGATATCCTGCTCAAGGACGTCGAAGCCAAGAAGCAGGAGAAGGCCCGGCTCGAGAAGGAAGTCGCGGCCCTCGAGACGAACCCGCAGGCCGTGGACAAGGAAGCCCGCCGGCAGCTGTGGCTGATGAAACCGGACGAAAAAGTCATCATCCGAAGATAGCTGCCGCGCCTTTTCTCCACCCTTGATTTTCAAATTTGAATATGGAAAGATGGAGCGACCCCTTTGACGGCCGGGCGGGCCGACGGTGCGAATCGGAACCCGACGGCGAGGTGAGGGTCAGGAGGTTTTTTTAATGTTCTCTAAAAAATTGTATGTCGGTAACCTCAACTACAAGACTACCGAAGAAAAGCTCAAGGAAGCGTTTTCCCCGTTCGGCGAGGTTACCTCCGTCAACATCCTTCAAGGGCGGGGCTTCGGCTTCGTGGAAATGGCGACGCCGGAAGCTTCGGAAGAGGCCCGAAACCGGATGAACGGCACCGACCTTGAAGGCCGCAAGATCATCGTCAATGAAGCTCGTCCCCGAACCGATCGCCCCCGCGAACGGAAAGAGGGAGGGGAGAGAAGAGACTTCCGTAAATTTTAATCGGTTCCCGTCCCTAAAATATAACCCCCCGGACGAGAGGATTCTCGGGAAGGGGGATTTTCAACGTCCCTCCCCCGTAAACCTTTTCCCCCGCCCGCCCGTATCCGCTGATGAATGGAAATCTCATTTGGATTATCATGGGACGGCATGGACAGGTTGACAGCCTCCGCCGCCGAGGCCGCCGGCGTCCCTGACCTTGTCCGCAGGGTCCAGGCCGGAGACCGGGAAGCCTTCGTGGCGCTCACCCGCCTTTTCCAGAAGAAGGTCTTCGCCGTAGCCTACGGCTTCGTCCGGGACAAGGAGGACGCGCTGGACCTCGTCCAGGAGACCTTCCTCAGGCTTTACCAGAAGGTCGGGACCTACCGGCCCGGGCATCCCTTCGAAGCCTGGCTCCTTCAGATCGCCCGAAACCTCTGCATCGACCACTACGGCCGCCGGACCTTGAAGCAGCGCGAGCACGACAGCGGGGCGACCGTCGAAGAACTCGACCTCCCGGACACGAGCCCGGGCGGCGGGGAGCGGTCGCGCGATCTGAAGGACGTCCTCACCCGGTGCGTCGACCGGCTCGCCGAGCGCCAGCGGACGATCTTCATCATGCGGCATTACGACCAGCTGACGAACGAGGACATCGCCGCCGCCCTGGGCATCTCCCTTGGGACCGTGAAATCCCTTCATTTCAAGGCCATTCGCAACCTCAGGGCCCTGATGGCGCCCTATCTGGGATGGGAAACATGAACGATTGCCGAAAGATCCAAAAGCGGCTGGCCGCGCTCGCCCCGGGCGAGGCGGACGGCGGGGACGACGGAGCCTTGGAACGCCATCTGGGGCGCTGTCCGGAATGCCGGCGGAGCCGGGACGAGATCCGGCGGATCGCCGAAGGCGCCGGCCGGGTCCGCGAGGACCTCTCCGCCGCGATGGCGGACATCGATTGGAACGCGCACGCGGAGCGGATCGCGGACGCCGCCTTTTGCGGCCCCCGCCCGCTTCCGGCCCGGCGTCCTTCGGCCGGCCGGACGCTCTTTGTCCCTCGGTTCCGCCCGGCGATGGCCGGCCTTCTGGCCGGGATCATTCTCGGAGCGGGGGGGGCATTCCTCGTCCTGAGCCGCCGGCCGAGCGTCCAGGTCGCGGGGACAAAGGTCGTGGCGAGCCGGGACTTCATCGACCGGGTGGAATACCAGATGGCCCGGCGCGATACCCTCGACTATCTCGACAAGAGCCAGTATCTCCTCCTGGACTTTGTCCAGGCCGCGCCGGGCCGGGCCCGGCTGCTCGAGCAGGGGCCGGACGCCGGGCCGGTGCGGGACATGCTGTCGAGAAAGCGGCTCATCAACGGCCAGCTCGATTCCGTACGCATGTCCAAGGCCCGGGAAATCTGCAACCAGATCGAAGTCCTGTTCCTCGAGCTGTCGGCCGTGAGCGGCGAGCTCTCCGAGGCCGAGGCCGCCCGGATCAAGGACTACATTGAACAAAAACAGCTTCTCCTGAAGATCGAGCTTCTGAAAAAGGAGCTTCAGGACAATGAGGTCTGACATGAAAACGCTCCGCGTCATTCTGGCGGTGGGCCTGGTCCTGGCCGCGGCCGCGTTCGTCCCGGCCCAGACGGGCGACGGCGACAAGCGGTTCCAGGAGGCGAAACAACTCGTGTTCGACGAGAAGTGGGCGGAGGCCCAGGCGCGCCTCGAGGACTTCCTGGCCCGCTACCCGCAGAGCCCTCTCGCCCCGCAGGCGGTTTACTACAGATCGAAGTGCCTGGGCGAGCAGGAAGGCCGCGAGCGGGAGGCCCTGGCCTCGTTCAAGGATTATCTGAAGCTCAAGGACCGGAACCGGAACCTGGGCGAAGACGCCGAAGTCTCGGTCATCGACCTGGCCATGAAGCTCTACGACCGGGGCGACAAGGGGTTCCTCCGGGAGGTCGAGAGCCGGATTGCCCATCCCGAAAAGGCGGTCCGCTACTACGCGGCCATCCAGCTGAGCTACGTCAAGGAGAAGCGGATCGCCGACCAGAGCGTGCCCGTCCTCAAGCGGATCATCGAAGATGAGTCGAGCGGCGAGCTCCGGGACCGGGCGCGAATCGCCCTCCTTCGCGTGTCGCCCGAGGCCCTGGCCGGGCTCGAGGATCGGCCGGCGGAGAAAAGGGTCCGGATGCTCCGGATCATGGTCCTCGACTCGACCTCCAAGAAAGTGGAATTCGAGCTCAATATCCCCTGGGCCCTCGCCGACCTGGCCCTCACGGCCATCCCCGAGGAGCAGAAAGCCGTCATTCGGGAGAAGGGCTACGATGTCAACCGGATCCTCCGGGACCTTCAAAGCGCCCGGGGCACGGTGTTCGAAGTCAATGACCTCAAGACCGGAACGACCCTCCGGATCTGGATCGAGTGATCCGGGCCGCCGGCTGAGCGAAGGAGACCCCATGAAAAAGATCATGACTGCGGCCTTGGCCGCCGTCCTCGCGGTCGCGTTGGCCGTCCCCTCGGCCGGCGCGGAGAAAAGGGACGATTTTCAGATCATCAAGAAGGCCGTCCGGGAGAATCCCGATTACCGGCCCGGAGCTGAGGCCCGCTTCCTGAAAGTCCTTGTCGTGGACTCGCGGACGGGCGGCGAAGAGCTCCGGATGACCCTGCCCCTCGTCCTCGTGGACATCATCGCCCGCGGCGTGGGCCATACCCGGATCGACACCGGGCATGGGCGCTGCGACCTCGATCTCGCCGATTTGCTGGCGGATCTGAGAAAGGCCGGCCCGATGTCCCTCGTCGAGATCACGGGCCGCGACGGCTCGCTCAAGATCTGGCTGGAATAGCCCCCCCGATCGCTACCGCTGCCTTGCGTCCCGCGCCCGGACGGCGTATTGTATGCTCCCGGGCCGGGCGCCGGCCCCTAAGGAGCGGATGCGATGGAAATCAAGTTCACGAGAGATCAATACGCCCAGCTGATGCGGCTGGTCTACCTCGGCAACTGGGTGGTCAACGGGTTCCACTCCGAGGACATCGACGAGGAGTCGGACGCCCTCGAGGATTATGTCTACAGCAAAGCCCGGGATTGCGGCCTGGAAAAGACGACCTATTACGACGAGGAGCAGAACGCCTGGTATCCCAAGAGCTCGACCGAGGACGAATGGCTCGCCGACCTCGACGAATATAAGAATGATGCCTTCTGGGACGAGCTCGAATACCGGCTCGCCGACCGGGACCTCGTCTCCCGCTACGGGGAGAAGGCGGTCGACGGCATGAGTTCCGACGAGCGCCAGGACGAGGAGCGCAAGCTGGTCGACCAGTACTACGAGGAGTTTCAGAAGAACGGCCTGAAGAACCTCGTCCTCATGCGGCCGAGCTGACCAGTCAACGCCGGCGGGGCGAAATCCCCCGGCTCCCTCATTTTTTCCGGACGAGGCGGTCGTATATCCCGAGACCGATGATCGACAGCACCCCGATCCCGGCGATGATGAGCCACATGGGCACGGTGTTCACCGGCAGCCCGGCCTTCTGCGGGTCCGAGATGTAGTGCTCGAACATCTTGCCCCCGATCTTCCCCCCGACGATGGTCGCCAAGGCCAGGGGCAGGTTGGCGTAGCCCGTGAACAGCCCCTCCTCGCCTTTGGGCGCAATCGCGCCCAGATACTCGTAGACGCGGGGCGAGGCCATCATCTCGCCCGTGGCCTGGGAAGCGATGGAGACGATCATGAACAGGCCGGCGAAGGGGAGAGCTAGGCCCAGGACCGAGACGCGATGAGTCGGATCGCCCGAGAGGAGCGAGGGCAGGACGTTGAGGGCCATGCCCGCAGTCACGACCGCCGCGCCGAGCATGATGGACTTGACCGGCGTCCAGCGCTTGACCATTCTCGTGATCAGCATCTGGAAGCCGACGATCATGATCGGATTGGCCAGTTGGTAGAGCTCGACGGGCGCGTTGGGGTCGAGGTAACGCAGGTAGAGGGGCACTAGGTTGTAGAGCTGGACGTACAGGAACCAGAACATGCTCATCACGATCAGGAAGAAGACGAATTTGAGGTTCCGCAGGACGAGGAAGATTCCGACGACGGCTTCGGGGAGCGTCTTCTTGTGGACCTGTTGCCCGTCCTTCAGGCCGTCGCTCACGAATTTGGGCTCGCGGTAGATGAACAGGACGACGATCAGCCCGATCAGGGCGAAAACCGTGGAAACATAGGTGAATATGGCCGGGATGCCGAGGTTGGTCCGGACGATGTAGGAGACGCCCCGGCCCGAGATCGAGCCGATGTTGATGATCATGTAGAAGATGCCGAAGCCGAGCGTCGCCTGCGTGCCGGCGGTCTTCTGGACCGTGCCGGCGATGCAGGGCTTGACGATCGAGCCGCCGATCCCAATGAGCACGATCCCCAGCACGGCGGGGACGATGAAGTCCACGGTCTCGCCGGCCTGGGCGCCGATGATCCCCGGCCAAAGACCTTCGGAGGGTCCGCTCTCGGCGTTTTTGTGATATAAATGAAGCGGCCGGCCTCGCCCATCGTGCCGTCCGGATGAGAGGAGGACTCCATGCCGCCGAGATCCTGGATGCGCCCCGAAATCCTCACCGCCGCATGACGGGATTCGAACGCATCCGCGCCGCTCTCGAAGGCCGCTGGCCCGACCGCCGGCCCGTCCTCCTCCACAATTTCCGGTCGGCCGCCCGGGAAGCGGGATTGACCATGCGGCAGTTCCGGGAGAGCCCGGCGAAAGCGGCCCGGGCTTTCATTGACGCGACCGAGCGCTACGGCCTCGACGGCGTCCTGATCGACTTCGATACGGCGACTCTCGCCGGCGCGCTGGGCGTCGGCCTCGATTTTCCGGAGGACGAGCCGGCGCTCGTCGTCCGTCCCCGGATCCTGCGCCTCGAGGCCGTCCGCGATCTTCCCCCTCCCGACCTCGCCGCCGACCCGCGGATCGCCGTCTGGGTCGAGACCTGCCGCCTGGTCAAGGCCCATTTCGGGCCGGCGGTTTTCGTCCGCGGCAACTGTGATCAAGCGCCGTTCTCTCTGGCGGGCATGATGCGCTCGCCGGCCGATTGGCTCATGGACCTGGTGGAAGGCGGCGAGGGGCCGTTCCGGCTGCTCGATTACTGCGCCGACGCTTGCCTCGCCTTCCTGCGGCTCGTAGCGGCCTCGGGAGTCGACATGCTTTCGAACGGCGACAGCCCGGCGGGGCCGTCGATGATCTCTCAGGCCATGTACCGGACGTTCGCCCTTCCCTACGAGCGGGCGCTGGCGGCCGCGTCCCACGAGCTCGGCCTTCCGTACCTGCTCCACATCTGCGGGGACGCCTCCCTCATCCTGCCCGACATGGCCTCCACGGGGGCCGATGCCCTCGAGCTGGACAGCCTCACGCCGACCCGGGCGGCCCGCGACGCCTGCGGCGATCGACTGACCCTGTTCGGCAACATCGACCCGGCGGGGGTTCTCCGCAACGGGCCGCCCGAGCGCGTCGCGGACGCGGTGGACGGGCTGCTCGACGTGTTCCGGGACTCTCCCCGGCTGGTCGTCAATGCCGGCTGCGCCCTGACCCCGGATACCCCGCCCGCTCACATCCGGCGGCTCATCGAACGGGCTCGGAACGCGGCTTTGCGGGGGGTATAGCCCCCTTTTTTTCGCCTCGGCGTTTGGGTATACTAGACTTTTCTCACGCCCTCGAATCTGCAACAAGGAAGGTCCTGGTGGCTAGACTGTACGAGTATCAGAGCAAGAAGCTCCTCCGGGAAGGCGGCATCCGCGTCCCCGAGGGAGAGGTCGCCTTCTCGGCGGCCGAAGCCGGAGACATCGCCCGCAGGATCGGACGGCCGGTCGTCCTCAAGATCCAGGTCTGGCTCACGGGTCGGGCTGGCCTCGGGGGGATCCAGTTTGCCGACACGGCCGCCGAGGCCGAAGAAAAGGCCGGGCGGCTGATCGGGATGAAAGTCGGGCATTTCACGGTCGACCGCATCCTGGTCGAAGAGAAGCTCGCGGTGAAGGCCGAGTTCTTCGCCGGCCTGGTGATGGACGACGCCCGGAAGTGCCCCGTCCTCATCTTCAGCGCCGTGGGGGGAACTGGCGTCGAGGCGATCGCCAAGCTTCACCCCGAGAAGATCGCCACCTGGCCGATCGACGTCGGGACCGGCCTGCGCGAGTTCGAAGCCCGCAACCTCGTTCGGCGGACCGGGCTTTCCGGCGGGATCATGCTCCAGACCGCCGAGCTCCTGACCAAGCTCTATAAGGTCGCCCGCTCCAAGGACGCCCGGTCGGCGGAAGTCAATCCGCTCGTCCTGACGGCGGACGATGCGGTCTTCGCCGCCGACTGCCACCTCGTCGTGGACGATTACGCCGTCTTCCGGCATCCCGAGCTCGGGATCGAGGTCGCCCGCGAATTCGACCGGCCGCCGACCGAGCTCGAGAAGATCGCCTACAAGGTCGAGGAGAAGGACTACCGCGGGACGTTCTACTTCTTCCAGATGACGGACGCGATCGGCCCGGACGACCGGGTCATCGGCTTCCACGGCGCGGGCGGCGGCGGCTCGATGATGTCCATGGACGCGGTGCTCGCCCGGGGCTTCAAGCTGGCCAACTTCTGCGACACGAGCGGCAACCCGCCCGCGAGCAAGGTCTACCGGGCAGCCCGGATCATCCTCTCCCAGCCCGGCATCCGCGGCTACTTCGCCTCGGGCTCGGGCGTTGCGAGCCAGGAACAGTTCCACTCGGCGCGGGGCATGGTCAAGGCCTTCGTCGAGGAGAGGCTCGCCATTCCGGCGGTCATCCGCCTCGGCGGCAACTGCGAGGAGGAGGCCATCCGCATCCTGGGAACCTACGGCCGCGGCTTGCCGGGCAAAGTCGAAGGCTACGGCCGCGACGACTCTCCCGAGGCCTGCGCGGCCCGCCTCGAGCAGCTGATCCGCGAGGGCGGAGAAGTGCGGCACGAGGTCAAGCCCCTCGCGGCATTCAAGCCCGCCGAGGGCGCCTATGCGTTTGACACCCTGACCGGGAAGCTGTCCATCGATCGCGAGCGGTGCGCCTCCTGCGCTACCAAGGGCTGCATCGAAGCCTGCGCCCCGAAGATCCTCAAGCTCGATGACGGCCGGCCGGCCCTGGCGATCACCCCCGAGGAGGCCAGGAAGGGGAAGTGCACCGAGTGCCTGGCCTGCGAGATCTTCTGCCGATTCCATGAGAAGGCGGCCATCGACATCCAGCTGCCCATCCCGGGCCTTGCCGAATATCGGGCCGGGCTGCGGGAAAGGGAGGGCTGAGGCCATGTCCATCCTCGTCGACGAAAAATCCAGGGTCGTCATCCAGGGGATCACGGGCCGCGAAGGCATGGCCCGGACCCAGCTCATGAAGGACTACGGGACCAACGTCGTGGCCGGCGTGACGCCGGGCCGCGGCGGCCAGGATGTCTATGGCGTACCGGTCTACGATTCCGTCGAAGAGGCCCGCGAGAAGCGGGGCCCGATCGACATCAGCGTCATCTTCATCCCCGCGACGCTCGTCAAGAACGCCGCGCTCGAGGCGATCGCCGCCGGCGTCAAGCTGCTGGTCATCGTCCCCGACCGGGTTCCCATCTACGACGTCCTCGAGATCGCCCGCGCGGCGCGCGAAACGGGGGCGCGGTTCGTCGGCCCGAACACCCTTGGGCTGCTCAGCCCCGGGAAGGCGGTCTTGGGCATGATCGGCGGCCGAGCCCAGCGCGCCCGGGAATGGTTCAAGCCTGGCGTCCTGGGCGTCAGCTCCCGCAGCGGGGGGATGACCTCGGCCATCTCCTACTACCTGACCCGGGCCGGCTTCGGCCAGAGCACCATCGTCCACGTCGGGGGGGACGCCGTCGTCGGCCTGTCCCATCCCGAAATCATGGAGCTTTTCGAGCGCGACGACCAGACCCGGGCGGCGGTCATGTTCGGCGAGATCGGCACGACCCAGGAGGAGAGGGTGGCTGATCTCATCGCCGCGGGGAAGTTCACCAAGCCGCTCATCGCCTATATCGGCGGCAAGGCAGCCAAGTCGGGGACGCGCTTCTCGCATGCCGGGGCGATCGTCGAGGGAGGACGCGGATCGTACGCCGGCAAGGTCGCACGGCTCCGCGACGTCGGCGTGCATGTCGTCGAGGCGATCGCCGACATCCCGGCGAAAGCGGCGGAAATTCTGAAATAGACCGGAGGGACCGATGCCCGAAGAAAAATGGAAGACCGGGATCACGGAGATCAAGCCGAACAGGATCGTCCTGCGCGGCTACCCCATCGCCGATTTGATGGGCAGGATCTCCTTCGCCCAGGCCATCTACCTCGCTCTTAAGGGGGAATTTCCCTCGGCCGAAGTCGGACGGCTCGTCGATGCCATCTTCGTCTCGTCGATCGACCACGGGGCGAGCCCTCCGTCCGTGCTCGCCGCCCGGACGGTCGCTTCGACCGGGGCCGAGCTCAACGCGGCGGTCGCGGCCGGCGTCCTGGCCATCAACCGCTTCCACGGCGGGGCTATCGAGGACGGCCAGCGCCTGTTCCTCGAGATCGCCAAGCGCGCCCCGGAGGCGGCCGGCGAGCCCGCGGCCATCAAGGCCGTGCTCGACGAGATGAAGGCCAAGGGCAAGCGCGCCTCGGGCTTCGGCCACAGGATCCACACTCGGGATCCACGCACGGCCAAGCTGTTCGCCCTGGCCGAGGAGCTCCATTTGTCCGGCCGGTTCGTCCGGATCGCACGCGGGGTGGAAGCCGCCCTGGCCGAGCAGGCCGGCGGCAAGACGCTGCCGATCAACGTCGACGGGGCGATCGCCGCCCTCCTCTGCGACCTCGGCATCCCGCCCGAGATCGGGAACGCCTTCTTTATCATCTCCCGCGTGCCGGGCCTGGTGGCCCATGTCCACGAGGAGAAGACGCGGATGAAGCCCATGCGCAAAATCGACCCGGAGGATTTCGAATACGACGGTCCTCCCGAAAGGAAGCTGCCATGAAGGACGAGCGGGACGAATTTCTGAAGCTCATTCCCGAGATCGGGCTGATCGGCGACGCCAAGCTCCGCGAACAGACGCTGACGGTCTGGGTCGAAGCCGCCCGCAAGGGAGGCTGGACGGCCGCGGATCTGGAGAAGATGCCCTTCACCCTGCTCATCAAGAAGACCGACATCAGCCTCATTGACCACACCCGGGCCGTCACCCGGACGGCGCTCCAGATCGCCGAGGCGTTGGGCACGTCCTACGCCGGGAAGATCGCGATCCAGCGCGATTTGCTCCTGTCGGGGGCGATCCTCCACGACGTGGGCAAGCTCTTCGAGTTCAAGCGCGAGCAGGGGGTCTTCCAAAAGAGCCGCGAGGGCGAGCTGCTGCGCCACCCCATCTCGGGCGCGGCCTTCGCCTACAAATACGACCTGCCCCAGGACGTCGTTCATATGATCGCCGCCCACTCCAAGGAGGGCGACGGGCTGAAGCGGACGATCGAGGCGATCATCATCAACCACGCCGACTTCGTCAACTTCGACATCTTCAAGGAATAAGAAGGGGGATCGGATGGGTTTGACATTCTCGGAGAAAGCGCTGGGCCGCAAGGCCGGCCGGCCGGTGCGGGCGGGCGAGGTGATCACCGTCTCGCCGGACTACTATCTGTCCCACGACAACTCCTCGGCTATCATCGGCGAGTTCAAGAAGCTGGGCCTGAAGAAAGTCGTCGCGCCGCAGAAGATCGTCATTGTCCTGGACCATATCGTCCCGGCGGCCGACGAGAAGTACGCCCAGAACCACAAGACGATCCGGGAGTTCGTGGCGGAGCAGAGGATTCCGCACTTCTTCGACATCCACGCCGGGGTCTGCCACCAGGTCTTCTCCGAGGCGAGTTTTGCCCTGCCGGGCGCGGTGATCATGGGCAGCGACTCCCACACCACCACCTACGGCGCCTTCGGAGCGTTCTCCGCCGGCATCGGCCGGACCGAGACGGCCAGCCTGTGGGCCACGGACGAAATCTGGCTGCGCGTGCCCGAGACGCTCCGGATCGAGTTCAGCGGCCGGTTCCCGGCCGGGGTCTACGCCAAGGACGCGATCCTCAAGATTTTGGGCGACCAAGGCGCGGACCGGGCGAACTACGAAGCGGTGGAGTTCGCCGGGCCGGCGGCGGGGGAGTTCAGCCTCGCCTCGCGCATGGTCCTATGCAATATGGCCGCCGAAATGGGCGCCAAGAACGGGTACTTCGAGGTCGACGACAAGACGCTCGCCTGGCTCAAGGAGCGGGCGAAGGGACCCTATGTCGTCCTGAAATCGGATCCCGATGCGGCCTACGAGGCCGTGCTGAAATACGACCTCTCGGCGCTCGAGCCCATGATCGCCTGCCCTCATTCGGTCGACAACGTCAAGCCCGTGTCGGCCGTGGCCGGCAAGCCCTTCCACCAGGCCTTGATCGGGACGTGCACCAACGGACGGCTCGAGGACCTCGAGGTCGCGGCCGCGATCCTCAAGGGCCGCAAGGTCCATCCCAATATCCGGACGCTCGTCCTGCCGGCCTCGCGCGAAGTCTATCTCGCGGCCGTGCGCAAGGGCCTGATCGAGATCTTCCTCGAAGCCAACTGCGTGATGGTCAATCCCGGATGCGGCCCGTGCCTGGGCGCGCACGAGGGCATCCTTGCGCCGGGAGAAATCGTGGTCGGCACGTCCAACCGCAATTTCAAGGGGCGGATGGGCGGCCGAGACTCCGAGATTTACCTCGCTTCGCCGGCTACGGTCGCGGCCTCCGCCATCGAGGGAAAGATCACCGACCCCAGGAGCTACGTGCGATGAAAGGCAAGATCTGGAAATACGGGGACAACGTCAACACCGACGTCATCTACGCCGGCAAGTACACTTACCAGCAGCTGAAGCCCGAGGAGATGGCGGCCAAGGCCCTCGAGGACCTCGACCCGGCTTTCGCCAAAGGCGTCAAACCGGGCGACATCATCCTCGCCGGCAAGAATTTCGGCTGCGGGAGCTCTCGGGAGCAGGCCGCGGCCTGCTTGCGTGCGGCGGGCGTGCAGGCGGTCGTGGCCAAGTCGTTCGCCCGAATCTACTTCCGGAACGCGATCAACCTCGGCCTGCCCGTGATCCAATGCGAGGAGGCGGCGGACGCGCTCGCGGCGGGCGACGAGGCCGAGATCGACTTCGCCGGCGGCCGGATCCTGGCCAAGGGGCGCGTCTTCAGCTTCCCGCCGCTGCCCGCGTCGGTCCTGGGCATCTTGGAGGCCGGCGGCCTGATCGAATGGACGAAGAAGAAGCTCGAGAAGAAATAGGTCGGCGGCGGGCGCGCCTCCGCGCTTTACTGAGATTTGCCATTATGATCACGCGTCCTTTCTAAGGTTGAGAAACCTAAGAAAGGACGGGAGTGAAATCGGCGATTTGCGGAATTCGGTGACATGACCCAATTCTCTTGAATTGGGATCGTGTCACCGATTTCCGCATAAAAACATCCTTGACGAAGCCGGTTTTCTAGGATATTGTTTGCAATGCAAACAATGTAAACAATCAAGGATGTCTCCATGGGAAAACAAGTGACCAAGACCATCTCCGCGCGGCTGCCGATGAAAATGGTCGCCTCGATCGAGGAAATCGCCGAGGCGCGGAAACGCAATACGAACGAAATCGTCCGGGATGCGCTCGAAATATATCTCGAGACCTGGGCGGACTACCAGATCGCCGTCGAGCGGCTGAAGGATGCGCAGGACGAGATCCTTAGCGAGACGGAATTTCTGGCCGAGCTCGGCTGGGATATCTGATGACCTATCGGCTTTTCTTCAAAAAGAGCGTCAAGAAGGACCTCAAAAGACTCGGGCAGGATGTCTCCCGGCGCATCCTTAAGGAAATCCGGGAGAAGCTCTTAGCGGATCCTCGCGGTGGGAAGCCGCTCAAGGGAAAAGACGGTCTGCTCTGGAGTTTTCGAAGCGGCGATTATCGGGTCATCTACACGTTTTCCGACCGGGAATTGATTGTCCTCGTCATCCGGATCCGGCCGCGGGGGAAAGTCTATCGCTGATTTCTTAATGATCACTTATCGGGCCATGATCCAATACATGGCTTTTCTGTAAAATAAAAGGATGAAAGCGACGAGACCGGCCAAGCTCGGTAATAGAATGAAATAGTAAGTATTCATCTGTAGCCTTATGGGCCTGACATCCAGTTTCTTAAATGTCAGCCAGAACGCCAACCATAAAGGAACTAATAGGATCAACGCAGCGCATATCTGTACGCATATGAAAGCTAAATCGTTGGGAAAATTCACGCCGAGCTTCCCAAGAAGAAAGGACATAATATTACAGCACGGCTGGAAAGCGCCAAATATAAAGGATACTCCGATAAGATTAAGAATGACGGAGTTTACCGCGATGCTTAGAGAAACGGCCCCAAAGAAAAGTAAGATGAAAATTATTCCAGAGGCCAGAACCCCAGGCCCGATGAGTACCACCGAAAGCAGAAAAAGCATCTCGAGAATGACGAATCGCGGCAACACCTTCGCCATAACGATTCGAGAGCGGGTCAGCGGTAATGAAAACAAATATTCAAATGCCTTATCTTTTCTCTCGGGCTGAAATATCGTCGCCCCTGCATAAATGGCATAGATGACCAGTGTCGCAATACATCCTGCTTGGAAAACATCCGCATACGGCCAGCCGCTATGGGCAACGAGCTTGTCCCATACAATCGCCAGGGGAATAACAACCAAGATAAGCAGTGATTCGAGGAGTTTCTTTATGGCCTCGAAGCATTCCTTCTTAAGCATATTCGCCTCCGATGAAGGCCGAAACGATCTCCGTTAAATTCAGATCAACAATTTCGCCGTCGATTTTCTCTTTGAGATCGTCCATATAGGGGTATACGTAAAACTCTGAATGGTCTGAATAATCGATTTGTGAGAGAATATTCATGAATTCCGGGCGGTTCCCGGAAATGATCTTCTTGATCTTGGTCTTGAGCTCTTCAATTTTTTCATCAACAGCGATCTTACCGGACTTCAACAGAATCACCCTTTCCACCAGGTGTTCGATATCATGGAAGTTAACGTTAACCATGACTACGGTAACGGATCGTTTTATTAAGAGTTGGACAATCTGTTCTAGAAAGATTTTTCGCAAATAGGCATCAATAGAATGGATGATCTCATCGATCAACAGAATCTCGGGTTCGATGGAAAGAACTAAGCTCAGGTGGAATATGGTGCGTTGTCCTGTAGATAACTCTTTAATCTTCTGGTCGCGGCCAATTTTAGTGTGCCGGATTAAGGAATCATCAAATGAAGGAAGGGTATAGACGGACTTGTGGAAATCGATGGCCTGCGTGATCGTCAGGCTATCATAAAGGCTCAAGGCATCTGAGATGAACCCTATTTTAGCTCTGGGATCAACTCCCATATCTGGATCAAACCGGATCTCTCCTTTAGCCGGTCTTAGCACCCCCGCTATCAATCGCAACAACGTGCTTTTCCCCACACCATTAATTCCGGTAATTAGGCAGACCTGACCATGGGGTATCCGGAGGTTGAAGTTTTTAAAGACCATTTTCTTACCATAGTTGAACGACACCTCGTCTAATTCAATCATCAGATTTATCCTTTCTGTCCCGAATCAACATGTTCTCGCCAGTTAATTGGGAAATTTCTTTGGACATGTCTTCGCCGGAGTATCCAAGTTGCAGAGCTTTCGAAATATATTCCTCAGTGATTTCTTGAAAAAGATCGCGTCTTCTCGGTAGGATTCTGGCGTGATCAACCTTGACGTAATAGCCTGCCCCCGGCTTGGAATAGATGAAATCCTCTGTCTCGAGTTGGTCATAAACCTTGATTATAGTGTTGGGATTGACGGTGAGCTTCAGGGCGAGCTCCCGGAGAGACATGAGTTGGTCTCCTTCCTCCAAGTAACCAGAGACGATGGCCAGTTTGATGGCACGTTTAATCTGCTCGTAGGCCGGGATAGCCGATTTGGCGTCAACTTTGAAATTCAGAATTTTATTGGATCTAATCACTGCTCTACGAAGATAGAGCAGTGATGTGGATTTGTCAAGTCAACGAATTGCAGCGCTATTTTTAGAACTATTATCTCAGTGACTCGAAATGCCGGATAATCTGATGATGCAATGTCAACTTGAGCCTCAGATAAGGTTGACCGCACTCGGCCCTGCGGATAAAATAGTCTTCCCTTTCAATACCAAAAGGAGCCCATCATGGCGAAATACAAGATCGCAGTTCTGCCCGGCGACGGCGTCGGAATCGAAGTGGTGGAAGCGGCCATGGCCGTCCTCAAGAAGCTGTCCGTCGACGCCGTGTACACATACGGCGATATCGGCTGGCAATATTGGTGCAAAGAGGGCAATGCCCTTCCGGATCGGACGATCAAGCTCCTGAAGGAGACCGATTGCTGCCTGTTCGGGGCGATCACATCCAAGCCCAGGGCCGACGCGGACCGGGAGCTCGCCCCCGCGCTCCAGAGCAAGGGCCTGTCCTACTTCAGCCCCATCGTCCGACTCCGCCAGGAGTTCGACCTCTATACGAATCTCCGACCCTGCAAGGCTTATCCGGGAAATCCCCTGAATTATCGGGACAACATCGACCTGGTCATCTTCCGGGAGAACACCGAGGGAATGTATGCCGGCGTCGAATTCTTCCCGCTGCCGCAGTCCGTCAAGGACGCGCTGATGATCCACCCCAAGATGAAGGCCTTTAAGGATGTCCCCCTGAACGAGATCGCCCTCTCGACCCGGATCATGACCCGCAAGGGCTGCGAGCGCATTGTCCGGGCGGCCTTCGAATACGCCCGCAAGGCCGGGCGCCGGTCCGTGACCATCGTCGAAAAGCCCAACGTCCTCCGCGAGACCGGCGGCCTGATGCTGAGCGTTTCGCGCGAGATCGCCAAACAGTTCCCCGACATCCCCATGAAGGAGGCCAACATCGACGCCATGTGCATGTGGCTCGTCAAGAACCCCCAGGACTACGACGTCCTGGTGGCCGAGAACCTGTTCGGCGACATCATCTCCGACCTGGCTGCCCAGCTCGTGGGCGGGTTGGGCTTCGCCTCGGCGGGCAACATCGGCGACAAATACGCCGTCTTCGAGCCGACCCACGGCTCCGCCCCCAAATACGCCGGCCTCTACAAGGTCAACCCCCTGGCTACGTTCCTGGCCGCGGTCCTGATGCTCGAGTGGCTGGGCGAGAAGGACAAGGCCCGCGCGCTCGAGGGGGCGGTAGCCGAGGTCATCAAGGAAGGCAAGGTCCGGACCTACGACATGGGCGGCGCCGCCACGACGCTCGACATGGGCGCCGCCGTGGCGGCCAAGCTCTAAGCGGGGGCCGCGCCGTGGCCAAGACGATCATCGAAAAGATCATCCAGTCGCACTCGCCCGACGAAGTCGCGCCCGGCCGGATCGTCTGGATGGATCTGGACGTCCGCTCCGCCCGCGACTTCGGCGGGGCGAATGTCGTCAAGAATTTTGAGCGCGAGTACCCGGGCGAATCGCCGGCCGACGCTCGCAAGACTTTCTTCACCTTCGACCTCTGCGCGCCGGCCTGTTCTCTGAAGTATGCCGACAACCAGCAGCTCTGCCGCGACTTCGCCCGCAAGCACGGGATCAGGGTATATGACGTGGACGCGGGCATCGGCTCGCACGTCATGATCGAGGAAGGTCTGGCCGCTCCCGGCACGACCGTGGTCGGCACGGACAGCCACCTCAACATCCTCGGGGCCGTGGAATGCTTCGGGCAGGGGATGGGAGACGTAGACATCGCCTTCGCCTTCAAGACGGGCAGGGCTTGGTTCGAAGTCCCGGAGAGCGTCAAGGTCGTGCTCAAGGGAACTCCCTCGGCCCAAGCCGGGGCGAAAGACCTGACTCTCTTCCTCTGCCGGGAGCTCGGGACGAAGAAGATCGCCCTCCGCTCGGCCGAGTTCTCCGGGCCCGCGGCGGAAGCGCTCTCGCCCGCCGGACGGATCACGCTCTGCAGCATGATCACCGAGATGGCCGGGATCATCGGCTTCGTCTCCCGGGAGGGCGGCTTGGCGGCCGACCTCGGCGCCGCCTACACGGCCGTCGTCGAGGTGGACGTCACCGGCCTCCCGCCCCAGGTCGCGGTTCCGCCCTCGCCGAACACGGTCAAACCCCTGGCCGGGGTCAAGGGCATCAAGATCGACTCGGGCTTCATCGGCTCGTGCACCAACGGCCGGACCGAGGACCTCGCCCGGGCGGCCGAGGTGCTGCGCGGCCGCAAGGTCAAGCCGGGCGTTATGCTGAAGGTGGTGCCCGCCACGCGGCGCGTCTACGAGGAGATCCTCGAGCGCGGCATCCTGGAGACCCTGTTCCGGAGCGGGGCGATCGTCATCAACCCGGGCTGCGGCGGCTGCGCCGAGGGCCACGCCGGGCTGACCGGCAAGGGCGAAACGCAAATCAGCACCGGGAACCGGAACTTCCCGGGTAAGCAGGGCAAGGGCAAGACTTATCTGGCCGGCCCGGCGGTCGCCGCCGCGTCGTGCGTGGCCGGCGAAATCCGCGGTCCGGAGGACCTGTAACATGGACACCGACATCCGCCAAGGCCGGCTCTGGGTGCTGCTCGACGCGGCGGGCCGGATCATCGAGGACATCGACACCGACCAGATCTTCCACAACGCCCACCTGGCCATCTCCGATATCGCCCAGATGGGTCCCCTCGCCTTCGGGAACCTGGAGGGCTGGACGGATTTTCCCGGGAAGTGCGCGCCGGGCGACATCATCGTCGCCGGCCGCAATTTCGGCGCGGGCTCCTCGCGCCAGCAAGCCGTCGACTGCTTCATCGCCCTCAAGGTCGGGGCGATCCTCGCTCCGTCCTATTCGGCGATCTATTTCCGGAACGCGGTCAATTCGGGCCTGCCCGTCCTGAAAATCCTCGATCTCGACCGCCTGCTCGCGCAGAGGAAGCTCGCGAGCGGCGACGTCGTCCGGTTCGACGTCCGGACGGGAAAGGGGGGGAACCTTACCCGGCCGGCGGTGTTCGCCCTCGACCCGATGGGCGGCGTGCAGTATGATATCTTCCGGGCCGGAGACCTGTTCAAGTATGGGAAACCGGCCGGAACGAAATAGGCCGGATATCCCCCGGGCCGCGGTGCGGCCGCGGTCCGATGGGGTTTTCGGACGGTACCCATGCGACTCCTTGCCGTAGATACGACGACTCCCAACGGCTCCGGCGCCGTATTGGAGGACGGCCGCCTTCTTTCCAAGTTCGAGGACGCCTCGCCGTCGTCCCACTCCGCCCGGCTTCTGGCCTCCGTCGAGGCGATGCTTAAGCCCCTGGGGTTCGGGATCCGCGATATCGATGCTTTCGCCGTCACGACGGGTCCCGGCTCTTTCACCGGGATCCGGATCGGGCTGAGCACGGTCAAGGCCTTCGCCTTTGCCTCGGGCCGGCCGGCGGCGCCGGTCTCGTCGCTCCGCGCCCTGGCCTGGAAGTTCCGCGACGATCCCGGCCTCGCGGCGCCCATGATCGACGCCAAGAAAGGCGAGATCTACGCGGCCTTATTTCGCGTCGGGCCGGGCGGGCTTGAGGAGATCGTTCCCCAGGGGGCGTACATCCCCGACCGGTTCCTGGGTCTCGTCCCGCGCGGCGGGCCGGTCCGCTTGATCGGAAGCGGGATCGGGGTCTGCGGGGACCGGATCGCGGCCGCGTTGGGGCCGCCGGCCCGGATTTCATCCCTCTCGCCGTTCATCGGCGTCGAGGTCGGGCTGCTGGGCTTCGAGATCCTCGCGGCGGGAGGCGGCGTCTCCGCGGCGGCGCTCGAGCCGCTGTACTTCCGCTCATCCCAGGCGGAGAATAAACATTAACGCCGGCCCGGGCCGGACCTTCGACCTCCGGCGGATGACGATGGCCGATCTCGACGCGGTCTTGGCCATCGAACTCCTTTCTTTTTCCAACCCCTGGCACGCGTCGACCTTCCAGGGCGAGATCCAGAACGACGGAATTTCGTTTCCCATGGTGGCCTTCGACCGGGCCTTGAAGCGGATCGTCGGCTACATCATGGTCTGGAAGATCCAGGACGACGTCCAGATCAACAACGTCGCCGTCCACCCGGATTTCCGGCGGTCCGGCGTCGGCGAGGCCATGCTCCGCGATGTCCTGGACTGGGCCCGCGCCGCGGGCGGGGTGTTCGTTTCCCTGGAAGTCCGCCTCTCCAACGCGTCCGCCCGGGCGCTCTACGAGAAGCTGGGATTCCGGCTGCTCGCCGTCCGCAAGAATTATTACACGAAGCCCGACGAGGACGCGCTCGTCCTGGGGCTCGACTTGAAAGAGTAAGGATTTGCGGGACGCGGGATCCGACGGGGCGGCGCCGCCGCGCCGGATCAGTAGATGACCTTCACCAGGCAGAGCCCCTTGGCCGGGGCCGTGGGGCTAGCCAGGGTACGCTTTTTATCCTTGAATATCTCCTCGATGGCCGCCGCCGGGATCCGGCCCCGGCCGACCTCGAGCAGCGTCCCGACCATCGTCCGGACCATGTACCGCAGGAAGCCGCGCGCCTCGACGGTGTAGACGAGCTCTTCGCCTTTCTTGCAGAGCTCGGACCGGACGACGCTCCGCACCGCCGGGAGGTCGCGATTGGAGGAAAACCCCGTGAAATCGCCCTCCCGGGCGAAGAGCGCCGCCGCGGCCCGCATCCAGCTCACGTTGAGCGGATAGGGCCAGTAGAGGACATAGCGCACGGCGAACGGGCTGACGGCGCGCGAGGTCCAGATCCGGTATTGGTAGATCTTGCCCTTGGCGTCGCGGCGGGCATTGAAGCCGGCCGGGACTCGGTCCAGGCTCACGACGCGGATATCGTCCGGCAGGAGGGCGTTCAGGGCTTTGAAGAGCTCGGCTTCCGGCATGTCCCGGTCGACCTTGAAGTTGGCCGCCTGGCCGAGGGCGTGGACCCCGGCATCCGTCCGTCCGGCCCCGGTGAGGGCGATGCTCTTCTGGAAGATCCGGGCCAGGGCGGCCTCGATCTCGCCTTGGATGGTCCGCTTCCCCGGCTGCCGCTGCCACCCGCAATAATCCGTCCCGTCGTAGCTCAGGACGATCCTCATGTTCGTCATGCTGTTTCCCGCTTCCATACTTAGCACATAAGAGGGTCGGGTCTCAATACTCCCCTGGGGGGGCGGGTCTTAACACTTCACAAATGTCGAGCGATGAGACCCGGCTCCGCCATGTTAAATGTTAAGACCTGACCCCGGCTTGGAGTGCGGCGCGTTGAAGATGCCCGTCGATTCGTTTACAATGTCCCCCGTGCATGAAAAGATCTTGGCCGTCTGCCTTGCGGCGGGGGTGGCGGCGTCCGCCATCGCGTCGCCCGCCTGCGGGCCGCGCCGGCCGACTGCGCCGCCGGGGACCGCCCGGCTGGCGGACCGCCTGAGTCGCGCCGACGTCCGCGAAAGCCCGTTCCTGGGCAGGGAGCCCGCCGCCGACCCCGCTCTTTTCCCCATGGAATCCGTCCCGGCGACCGAGATGGGCGTGGGGGAGAACGGCCTCGGGCTAAAAAGAAAGCTGAACCTCGGAAGCACCGAGGTCGACATCCTCTTCGCCCCCCCGAAGAGCGAATATGCCGTCGAGGTAGATATCCCCGAGAATGGCGCCCTGGATTTCGGGACCGGGATCGTCCGCGACGCGCGTTCCGAGGCGTTGCGCGCGGCCCGCCCCGGGACGGATGCCGGCGTCGACTTCATCGTCCTGCTCGAGATCGGCGGGCGGCGGCGGACGCTCTTCGAGCGGCACCTGAATCTGCCCGCCCTGCGGGAATCCCGGACGGTCAATTTTTCCCAGAACAACATCGCCCTTCCGGCCGGCGGGCGCAAAGGCCGGATCGTCCTCTTGACCGGCGGCCGCGGGGACCTTTTTTCCTTCTGGACGAACCCGGTCGTCTACAGCCGCACTCGGAAGCGGCCCAACGTGATCCTCGTCTCGATCGACACTCTGCGCGCCGATCATGTCGGGGCTTACGGCTATGATCGGGCCACGACGCCCGCCCTCGACGCGCTGGCCAAGGACGGCGCTCTGTTCCTCAACACCTACGCCTCCTCGCCCTGGACCCTACCTTCGCACGCGACGCTTCTCACCGGGACGGAAGCCGTTCACCACAAGGTCCGCTACGAGGACGAGCGCCTGGATCCGGGGCGTGCGACCCTCGCCGACCTGATGCGGTCCGCGGGATATTTCTGCGGCGCGTCCACCGGCGGCGGTTTCCTGAGCCCGGCCTACGGCTTTTCCAAAGGGTTCTCGAGCTACGAGATGGGGCAGGGGGACATCGCCGGCCCGCGCCTGGCGGAGGCCGCGGCGCGCGCGGCGATTTCCTGGCTCCGGGCGAACGCGGACAAAGAATTTTTCCTGTTCCTTCACACTTACCAGGTCCACAGCCCTTATTATTCGCCGCCCCCGTACGACGCCATGTTCACCGGGCCCTCCGCCAAGTGGAAGAAGTTCGACACCGTGGAGGACCTCGGAGGGAAGCTCGCCTTTTTCAAAGCCCTCACGGAGGACGAGCGCCGGAACGTCGTCGGGCTCTACGACGGCGAGATCCGCTACACGGACGACGCCTTGATCGGGCCGGTGAACGCCGAGCTGAAGCGGCTCGGCCTCTATGACGGGACGTTCATCGTCGTGCTCAGCGATCACGGCGAGGAGTTCTACGAGCACGGGAGCTGGGGCCACAGCCATAACGTCTATGACGAGTCGCTGAAGGTTCCCCTGGTCATGAAATTCCCCGGATCACGGCCCGCCGGGACGAAGCTCGCCCCGGCCGTCCGCCTGACCGACGTCCTGCCGACGATCCTCGAGGAGGCCGGCGTCCCGTTCGACCCGGCCGCCTTTGACGGCCGAAGCCTCCGGCCGGTGATCGACGGCCGCGAAACGGCCGACCGGCCCGTGACGGCGGACGTGGCCGAGAACGTGCTGGGTTTCCGGACGCCGTTTCGGATCGCGGTGAGTTCGGGCCGGGACAAGCTCATCATGAACGACATGTTCAAGCCCGAGGCCCTGGCCGCGTTCCCCGCCCCGCCGCCCGTCCCGCCGGCCGTCGAGCTCTATGATCTTGCCCGCGACCCCGGCGAGAAGACGAACCTCGCCCGCGATCCGGCGAAGGCCCAGCCCGCCCGGGAGCTCATCTCGGCCGCTTCGGGCTTGGCCAAGGTCCTCCGGACCCGGGACGCGGCGAAATCCGGATTGACAAAAGCGCTCGAGGACCAGCTCCGGGCGCTGGGATATATCCGCTGAGTCCGGAGGACGGAGGGAATGCCATGACCGACTTTCTGAAGATCCCGAGCCTCGGGGATGACGAGGTGGAACGCCTGGAGAGGGAGATCGAAGCGCGGATCGCCGCCCGCATCAAGGACGGCCTGCTCGCCGAGCGCGAGGTCCGGGAGATCGAGGAGATGCGGCTCCGGATCCTGCCCGACCTTCAGGATGTCCAGAGCGTGTACGAGAATCATCTCTATCGGCCCAAGGCCGGACGGAAGGAATGACGCCGGAACGCCTCCGCGCGGAGAAGCCCATGGACAAGCCCGAACCGCCCGTCAAGGACATCCTGGACGCGATCGACATCGATTACGAGCATGTCGACGTCGCGGCCCTCATGGCCCAGATCGAAAAGGCCGCGGCGGCCGCTCCGGCCCCGGAACCGGGGGAATCCGCTTCGCCGCCCGCCCCGGCCGCGCCACCGGACGAGCCCGGCCCGGCGCCCGTGCCCCCGGAGGCGGGCCCGGCGCCCGCTCCCGCCGGCCCGAAATCCAACCTTCAGGATCGGGCCGCGCGCCTGCTCTCGCCTTTTTTCCCGATCATGCGCCTGATCGGCCTGCCCCTCCATCAGGAGATCCGAGCCACGCAGGCGAGCCTCCATGCGACCAACGTCCGGATCGACCGCGACGTCACCGCCATCGACCTTCGCCTCGACGAGGCGCGCCGCGACCTCAACAAGACCCACGAATACGTCAAGCTCCTCCACAACCTGGCCCACAACCTGATCATGGTCGCCACTTCGCAGAAGATCGAGATCGACATGCTTAAGAGCAAGGTCCGGGTTCTGGAAAAGGATCTGGAATACCTCCAGAAGCGCGAGCGGGCCCTTGAGGAGACAGCCCTGAAATGACCCTCGCCTTCGTCGTCCAGCGCTACGGCCTCGACATCAGCGGCGGCGCGGAGCTCCATTGCCGCTGGGTGGCCGAGCACATGGCCAAGTACGGCCCGGTCGAAGTGCTGACGACGTGCGCCCATGACTACATCACCTGGGCCGACCACTATCCGGCGGGGACCGAAGTCATCAACGGCGTGCTCGTCCGCCGCTTTCCCGTGTCCAAATCGAGGGACATTTACGCCTTCAGCCGCCTCCAGGCCCGCGTCCTCCGGGACGAGCACCGGCTTGAGGAGGAGCTCGCCTGGCTCGACGAGGAGGGTCCGACGTCGCCAGGGTTGATGGCCTTCATCCGCGACCATGAGGCGGATTACGATCATTTCATTTTCTTCAGCTACCGATACTACCAGTCCTACTGGGGCATCAAAAGCGCGCCGGCCAAAAGCGTCCTCGTGCCCACGGCCGAGCACGATCCGGTGATCCACATGAGGATCTTCAAGGACCTGTTCCTCCTCCCGAAGGCGTTCATCTACAATTCGGAGGAGGAGCGGGACATGATCCAGGCGCTCTCGGGCAACCGGGACGTCCCGGGGCTCGTCGTCGGCGTCGGGACCGAGCTCCCGGACGACCGCTCGGAGGAGCGCTTCCGCCGGACACACGGCCTGGACGGGCCGTACATCCTCTATCTCGGCCGGATCGACGCCAACAAGGGCTGCGCCCACTTGTTCGACTATTTTCTCCAGTTCAAGAGGGACACGGAGTCGCCCGTCAAGCTCGTCCTGATCGGGTCCGCCGTCCTTCCGGTCCCGGCCCATCATGATATCCGCCCTCTCGGATTCCTGCCCGAACAGGACAAGTTCGACGCCCTGGCCGGGGCCGAGCTCCTGGTCATGCCCTCGTTCTACGAAAGCCTGTCCATGGTGACCCTCGAGGCCTGGGCGCTGGGCAAGGCCGTGCTGGCCAATGCCCACTGCGACGTCCTCCGGGGGCAATGCCGACGGTCGAACGGGGGGCTTTATTACCGGACCTACACGGAATTCCGCGACGCGCTGGACCTCCTCCTGGCCACGCCCCGGCTTCGGCAGGAGCTTGGGCGAAACGGGGAGGCCTATTTCCGCGGGCGCTACACCTGGGACATCATCGAACGCAAGTACCTCGAGGTCCTGCGCGGGACGGGAGCCTGAGCCCATGGACGTCCATCAATTCGCCACCTCGCTGAGCTATGGCGACGCGATCTCGGACGAGATGCTCGAGATCCGGAGCGTGCTCCGCGAGAACGGGTTCCGGTCCGAGATCTTCGTCAAGATGTTCGACCCCCGGTCGGCCCGCCATGTCCGCGACTACCGCGATTACAAGAAGTTCAGCTCCCCGTCGAACGTCGTCATCTTCCATTTCTCGATCGGCTCGCCGGTTTCGAAGATGTTCTTCCGCGTCCCGGACCGGAAGATCATGATCTATCACAACATCACCCCCCCCGAGTTCTTCGTCGGCGCCCACCGCATCCTCGCCCGGGAATGCTACAAGGGCCGCCTCGAGATCAACCTCTTCGTGGACAAGGTCGACCTGGCCCTGGGCGACTCCGACTTCAACCGCCGGGAGCTCGAAGCCGTCGGCTACAAGGCCACGGGCGTCCTGCCCGTCCTCATGGATTTTTCCAAGTTCGACGGCCGGCCCGATCCCGTCACCGCCCGCCTGTTCGCCGACGGCAAGACAACGCTCCTTTTCGTCGGCCGGGTCATCCCCAACAAGAAGTTCGAGGATCTCCTCAGGACCTTCTATTTCTACAAGAAGCACTTCAACCCCGACTCCCGCCTCGTCCTGGCCGGGGACCACCGGGGCCAGGAGCGCTACCTGGCCTCGCTCCAGGACCTCGCCGCCCGGCTGCGCCTGACCGACGTCCATTTTAGCAACCACCTCGAGTTCCCCGAGCTTCTGGCGTTCTATAAAGCAGCTCATGTCTATCTGTCCCTGAGCGAGCACGAGGGGTTCGGCGTGCCGATCCTCGAGGCCTTCTACAACCGGATCCCGGTGTTCGGCTTCGCCGCCGGCGCGGTCGAAGAGACCATGAACGGCGGAGGCGTCGTCCTTTGCCGGAAGGACTTCCTCCGGACGGCGGCGGCCATCGACCTGATCCAGCGGGACAGGGTGCTGCGGGCGCGGATCGTCGAGGGCCAGCTCCGCTCACTCGAGAAGTTCAGCCGGTCGAACGTCAGCCGCGTCTTGCTCGAGCACGTCGAGAGGATCGGTCGGGGATGAGGATCGATCAGCTGGTCCCGGCCTTCCATCGCGGCGACGCGATCGGCGACGAGGCCTACGAGCTCAGGGGCTTTCTCCGGAGCCGGGGCTACGAGTCGGAGATCTACTGCCTGACCCGCGACCGCGGCCAGGAGGGCGAGGCGCGGCTGTTCGGCGACTTCCCTCCGCCCGCGGCCTCGGACATCACCCTCCTCCATTTTGCCCTCCCGTCCCCGCTGACCCAGGGCCTGGCCGCGCTGCCGTCCAAGAAAGCGATCCTCTATCACAACATCACCCCGCCCGAGTTCTTCGAGGGCTTGAACCCGGAGATGGCCCGCATCTCCCGCATCGGCCGGCGCGAGCTGCGGTGGCTCGAGCCGTCGGTCGACCTCGCCCTGGCGGACTCGGAGTTCAACCGGCTCGAGCTCGCGGCTCTGGGCTACGGCAACACGCACGTCTTCCCCCTGTTCGTCGACTTCGCCAAGTACGAGCGGCCCATGAGCCGCTTCATGTACGATTTCCTGCGCGACGACCGGGTGAACATCCTGTTCGTCGGCCGCGTCGCGCCCAACAAGCGCATCGAGAACCTGATCAAGACCGTCTTTTACTTCAAAAAATACATCTCGCCCCTCGTCCGGCTGATCGTGGTCGGCAAGGCCGGAACCTTCCCTTCGTATTATGAAAGCGTCAGCCGGATGGCGGACGAGTTCCACTTGAAGCCCGAGGAGGTCCGGTTCCTGGGTCACGTCCCCGACGAGGAGATGTATGCCGTCTATAAGGCTTCGGACGTTTTCCTCTCGCTCAGCGAGCACGAAGGCTTCTGCCTGCCCCTCGTCGAAAGCATGATCTTCGATCTGCCCGTCGTCGCCCTGGCGTCCACGGCCGTGCCCTACACTCTGGGCGAATCGGGGGTCCTGGTGAGCTCGTTCCGCCCGGACCGCGCGGCCGAGCTCGTGGACATCGTCGCCCGGGACGCGGCTCTGCGCGACCGGCTGCGGGCCGCCGGCCGGCGCGAGCTCGCCCGGCTCAAGGCCTTCCCCCGCGAGGAATTCCTCCTGGCCCGCTTCGAAGAGCTGAGGTCCCGATGAAGATCGCCTTCGTGGTCCAGCGCTACGGCAAGGAGGTCATGGGCGGGTCCGAGCTCCACTGCCGGCTGGTGGCGGAGCGCCTGGCCGACCGCGGCTACGACTGCACGGTCTACACGACCACGGCCCGGGATTACGTGACATGGGAGAACGTCTACCCCGAGGGCGAGTCGGTGCTGAACGGTGTGGTCATCCGCCGCTTTCCCGTGGCCAAGCCGCGCGATATCCGGTCTTTCAACGCATACTCCGACTGGATCTTCTTCAACCCCCACGGCCGGGACGACGAGCTGCGCTGGATGGAGGAGCAGGGCCCGTACGCGCCCGCCCTGATCCGGGCCCTCGAGGCGGATGAAGGGAGCCACGATCGGTTCGTGTTCTTCACCTACCTTTATTACAACACGTACTGGGGGCTGAAGGCGATCAAGGGGCCCAAGATCCTGGTGCCGACCGCCCATGACGAGCCCGCCCTCCACCTCGAGATCATGAAGGAGGTCTTCGCGCCGCCGGCGGCGTTCATGTTCAACACCGAGGCCGAGAAGGCGATGCTCGGCCGCTATTTCGGGTTCGAGGGCAAATACCAGGACACGGTCGGCGTCGGCGTCGATATCCCCGAGGGCCTCGAGGATTCGCCCTTCGCCGCGAAATACCGCGCCTTCGCGCCCTATCTCCTCTACGCCGGGCGGATCGAGCCCGGCAAGGGTTGCGCCGAGCTCCTCGACGCGTTCCTCCGGGCGAGCCCCCGCCTCCGCGATCTGGACCTGGCCTTCATCGGGAACCTTCTCATGCCCCTTCCGGCCCATCCGCGGATCCGCTATCTCGGCTTCGTCCCACCCGAGGAAAAGAACACGGCAATGGCCCAGGCTATGGCCACCGTCCACCCCTCGCATCTCGAGAGCCTATGCATGGCCGCCCTCGAATCGATGGCGGTTCAAACCCCCATCCTCGTCCAGGGTGCGACCGATCCCCTGCGCCAGCACTGCCTTGCCGGAAACGGCGGATTATTTTACCGGACCGCGGAGGAGTTCGGCGTCGCCCTGGAGCTTCTCGTGCGCGATCGGCGCCTTCGCAAGCTGCTGGGGAGGAACGGCCTGGCCTATGTCCGGGAGAACTACACCTGGGATGCGATCATCGGGAAATACATCTCGGTGTTTTCCGCGCTTTAAGCCGAGGCCTTAATCGGCCGCATGCCCCGAGCCGGGGAAAGAAAACGGCGGCGGCCTGATATAAAATCCCCGCGCCCGCCGTCTTTCCCAGGGACGGCATGCTCATCAAATCCTTCAGCGCGGCCCTGTGCGGCATCGAGGCCTATGTCGTCGAGGTCGAGGTGGATGTCGGCGGGGGGCTTCCCAGCTATATCGTCGTCGGCTTGCCCGACGCCTCGGTCCGCGAGAGCCAGCAGCGGGTCAAAGCCTCCCTCAAGAACTGTGGGTACGATTTTCCCTCGCGCAAGGTGACCGTCAACCTCGCGCCCGCGGACCGGCGGAAGGAGGGGCCGGCCTTCGACCTGCCGATCGCCCTGGGACATCTGGCCTTCCTGGGGGTCGTCGACCCGGCGGGATTCAAGGATTATCTCGTCCTCGGGGAGCTGGCCCTGGACGGGCGGCTAAAGCCCGTGAAAGGGGTTCTCTCCGCGGCGCTTCTGGCCAAGTCGGCCGGCTTCCGGGGCCTCGTCGTCCCCAAAGACAACGAGCGCGAGGCGGCGCTCGTCGACGGCTTGGCGATCTACGGCCTGGCGGACCTAGTCCAGGTGGTGGAGCTTCTGACCGACCCCGGGCGCGTCGCCCCGAGCGCGGCCTGGCCCGACGAGGTCCTCTCCGCGTCGAACCATGAGGTGGATTTTCGCGAGGTCAAGGGCCAGCCCCACGTAAAGCGCGCCCTCGAGGTGGCCGCGGCCGGGGCCCACAACATCCTCCTCATCGGGCCGCCCGGCTCCGGAAAGACGATGCTCGCCCGGCGCCTGCCCACGATCCTCCCGGATATGACATTCGAGGAGATGATCGGCGCGACCCAGGTCCACAGCGCCGCCGGGCTGCTGCGGCCCGGGCAGGGGGCGATCGTTCGGCGCCCGTTCCGCGCTCCCCATCATACGATTTCCGGAGCGGGGCTGATCGGCGGGGGCGTGATCCCGAGGCCGGGCGAGGTCAGCCTGGCCCACCACGGCGTTCTCTTCCTGGATGAGCTGCCGGAATTCGACCGCAAGGCGCTCGAGGGCCTGCGCCAGCCCGTCGAGGACGGTCAGGTGACGATCGCGCGCGCGTCGATGACGGTCGCGTTTCCGTCGTCCTTCATGCTCGTCGCGGCTATGAACCCCTGCGAAGATGTCCTGCGCGGGCTGGCCCGCCGGGAGGAGGAATGCACGGACGTCCAGCGGGGCAAATACTACGCCAAGATCTCGGGGCCGCTGCTCGACCGGATCGACATCCAGGTCGAGGTGCCCGGGGTGAAGTTCCAGGACATCGTGGGCCGGACCGAAGGCGAGAGCTCGATGTCCATCCGGGAGCGAGTGGTGCGCGCGAGAAAGATCCAGCTTGCCCGTTTCGAGACGCGACGGATCTTCGCTAACGCCCAGATGGGCGTGCGCGAGGTCAAGGCCTTCTGCCGGATCGATCGTGAAGGAGAGCGGCTGCTCGAGGCGGCCGTGACCAAGCTGGGCTTCAGCGCCCGGGCTTATGACCGGTCACTTAAAGTCGCGCGGACGATCGCGGACCTGGCGGGGGCGGAAGATATCGGCCCTGCGCATTTAAGCGAGGCGATCCAGTACCGGGCGATGGATAGGTATTATTGAATTCAGTGAAGCCAAAATAGTGAATGAACCTCAATCAACAATATATTAAGACATATCCTTCATCTGTCTCCGAAAAGAACTTAAAGGCTCTGCGCAAACTCAAGCACCCCAGCCGGTCGAAGAAGCTCAAAAGTTTCGCCCACGGATTGTGAGGTGGACCCCAAAAACTTGACAGGGCAATAAGTTGGGAAACGATCGAGAGGATCAGACAATGGGAATTCTGCTTACCATTGCCCTAACAATTCAGTTTACCATTTCCGACCGAGGAATCCTGTACTCCACCCTGCGACTGGGAGGCTGAAAGACGATATCCTCATACCTGCTTGCTCTCCTGAACCACAGCTTGATTTGTTCCATGAAACCCGTGAATACCAGGAAGATCCCCTTTATGATCACCCTCGGGCCGGATCTGCCAAGGACTTTCTTATACAGTCTCATCGCATTCCAGGCCTTCATCCTGGAAGCCCTGTTGGGTGCGAACAAGAGGGCAGGAAGCAGGACGGGGCGCAAGTTCAAGGCGATCTTCTGGAGACGTCTGATCCTCTGGCGCATGAACACGTCGTCAGCAGGATGGTCACTCTTCTCGTATTGCAGACTCTCGGGGTTCCAGACAAGCGATTCCGCCTCCCTCCGTGTTCTATTGGCCTCGGCCTTCGCATAGCCCCGGATGGCGGTGATGGCCATGTTGAGGATGCCGGGGCCGCTGCCCTCGTACTTCCTCCTGAATGCTTCTTTCAGCAGGTTAGCCTGTTCCTTTGGATCAACGATGTACGGGTGATTCCAGTTTAGTTCTCCCGCGCCATGGTGGAAGCGAAAGTGGATGTCCTTGAGCCTTCCCTCCCCGGCGAGCCTTGCATACAAGCCGGTGCATGGGTAGGGTGTGTAGTTCATGAACTGGGTCATGTCGGAACCGAGACCAATGATCCACTCGATATCTTCCCTGATGGTCTCTTGGTCGTGGTGGTCAAGGAAAAGGATGCCGGATGTTATCACCGAGATGCCATTTTCCTGGAGCTGAGCTATCAGGTTGCCGATGTCTATGTCCTTAAGCTTCGCATGGGTGTTCGCCCTCGACTCGACACCGATCCAGATCACGTGTATGCCGAGTCGCACGAGGAAATCGATGCCTACATCGGTGATCACCTCGGCAGAGGAGAATATGTCGAAGACGTAGGTCTTCTCCTGCGCCTCCAACTGGGCAAGAAGTTCCCTGGCCCGTTGGGGCTTCTTGAGGAAATTCTCATCGATAATGGCAAATCCCCTTGAACCCAGTTCCTTTTCGGACTTCAGACAGGCATCGAACACCTGGGCCCCGGTCGACATGAAGGGCACATACTTCTTGCCGAACTTGAAGGAGGTGGCGCAAAACTCGCAGGCATTGTTGCATCCCACCCCGGTGAGCAGGATCGACCCCTTCGTGGGAATCCTTGCCCCATAGATGTACTCGTAGGCTGGGCCGAAAATGGCAGGATGCACGATGGGTGCCGATGGGTCTTCCCCGAAGTACCGCCTCAGCCACTCCACACCCTCGCCGTCGCATACACCGTCGTGGAGAACGATGGTCTCCAGGGCCGGGACCATGGTGCCGAAGCCGCCCAGTATTATCTTCATCTCAGGGTGCTTCGATCTAATGTGCTCGGCCATCCTTCGAGCCTTCAGGACGTTGGGGACGATGAAAGTGATGCCCACGTGAGTGTAACCCTTTTCCAGTTCCCTCGTGAATTCTTCCCAGGCGGGAAAATCGAGAACAGTTGCAGGCACCGAGACATTCTCCGCGAGCAGGTACAGCGGGAAACTCCAGTAGGACTGCCGGGGCGAGTGGACTCCCTGCTGCCTCGTGATCTGGTTGTTGAAGAGTTCCATCTGCATTCCATTTCCCTCAGCGTAATCGTCCCTCACCCCGAAGGGCCCGAAGACAGAAACCAGGAGAAGTTTTATCGAGTTCATGTGAATTCATCCTCGTCATCGACGGATCACTTCGAAAAAGCAATTGACCTATTAAATCATATATCTCATCTTGCTGCGTATAGAAGTAAAGCCGGAAATAAGCATATCCTTTCGATCTCCATTCAGTCCGCTTTGTCCATGACGTCATTGGTGAAGTCGGTTGTCTTCGATTAAGCCTTCGATGATCTACGAATCGAGTGGAATCCGGTACGAGCCAAGAGAAGCTCGTAATTTTGGAGCCATCGAAGCACTCTTTAACACAAATTCCCGCAGCCTCTGGTTACGGTCGTAAGGAGGATAACGGACGGCTGAGTCGAGTCGCGTGCTGTGGTACAGAACACCGCGCGCGTTTGTGTACGTACGGAATCCCCACTCGCCGTGATATTTGCCCATTCCGGAGTTGCCGACGCCGCCGAATGGCAAATCATGGAGGATCGGCTGAAGGGTACAGTCGTTGACGCAGGCATCCCCCGATGTCGTCGAGTTCAGGATCTGCTTGGTTACGGACCGATCGTCAGAGAACAAGTACAGACCGAGAGGGCTCGGCCGCGCGTTGACGAAGTCGATCACTTCCCGAACGTCGGCGACCTCCAGTACCGGTAGGATGGGGCCGAAAATCTCTTCCTGCATTGCGGGCGAGTCCGGCGACACGTTGACCAGCACCGTTGGCGCGATAAAACGGTCCGTCCCGTCGTGCTGCCCACCATGAAAGATCGTCCCGCTGCTGAGCAGCTTCGTCAGACGGTCAAAGTGATGGGAACTGGCGATCCGGCCATAATCCGGGCTTTTCTGCGGATCCTCTCCGTAGAACTGAAGCAACGTTTCTTTCAGGTGTCCTAGAAATGCCTTGGCAACGTCCTTGAACACGAGGACATAGTCCGGCGCCGTGCACGTCTGGCCCGAATTAAACCAGCGCCCGTAGGCGATGCGGTGCGCCGCGACGCGCAGGTTGGCTGAGGAGTGCACGATGGTGGGATTCTTCCCGCCCAGTTCGAGCACGACTGGGGTCAAATGTTTCGCTGCCGCGGTCATGACCACCTTGGCGACGGTCGAGCCACCTGTAAAAAAGATGTGGTCCCATTGCTGCTCCAGTAGTGCCGTAGTCTCGGGTACCGCGCCGAGCACTACTGAAAACGCGTTGCGGTCCAGATACTCGGGGACGAGCCGTGCGATCACTTCGGCGGTGGCTAGAGATACTTCCGATGGCTTGATAACAGCCGCGTTCCCCGCGGAAATCGCCGAGACTAACGCTGACAGTACCATCATCACTGGATAGTTCCACGTGCCGATAATCAGCCCGACCCCGAGAGGATCGAACTGCACCTGCGTGTGGGATGGTGTCAGAACGAGAGGCGTGCTCACCGCTAACGGCTTCATCCATCGCCGAAGGTGAGCAAGCACGTGGTCGATCTCGCTGGTCATGTACTTCACATCAGTCCAATCCGCGTCGGTCCTGTTGCGGCGGAGGTCCGTCCACAACGCGGCGTAGAACTCCTCGGCGTGGTCCTTCATCATCGACCGCAATGCGATCAACTGGGTTTTTCGCCATTCCGCAGAGCGGGTCGCGCCCGACAGGAAGTAGTTGCGGTGACGGGCGACGAGGGCGCCGAAATCTGGCGTGCTCATGCTTGATGCTGGTTCAACTGCCATTGTTTAATCCTCCATATTTTAACCGGGATTTCCCATATGACCGATCAAGGCCATCTGATTCCTCCATCACAGATTGAATTCTCCCATTGCAGGGCCGGGTCGACTCGCAGCCGCTCGGCGTCATTGGTATCCTCGTATCCGGCCAACCGTCCATATACCGCTTGGCGAAGCAATGCCGTCATCGTGTGCTAGGTATTCTGGCCCGTGCGCGGATCCTGAAGAATTTTCTCGGCCAAAACCGTCAATCCCATCACTTCATCCATCTCTCTGAAAAGCAGCAGACCGCCATCACTGGTTATTTTTGCGCCCTGGAATTCCAGCTTCACACTGGGGTCAAACTGGACCCGCAAGACCTCTTTTTTGCTCTCACCTATCAGGTCTCTCCGTTTTTCTGCTTTAATATCGCCATCAGCCTTTATTCATCAGCCTTTGCAGCTAATATTATAGCAATTTTTGGTTTCTATCTGGGAAATATGGGTCGTGTCAACTAATGTTCGCAACTTCGGAGCCATCATAAGCCTCTTCAGTTAGGCGCTTGAGCCGTCAGCTCATGAAGCCTGTCCAAGGATCCGAGGATCTTATCCTCCCGGATGTAGCTGCGTTCGCTTCCCCAGTCTTCCGAGTATTCGACGAGATAGCAGATCGTGAGGCGGACATAGGACTCGAGCGAGGGGAACACCCCGACCACGCGACTCCGCCGGCGGATCTCCATGTTCAGCCGCTCCTGGCCGTTGGTCGAGGAGATCCTCTTCTTGTCAACCTCCGGGAAGTCGTAGAACGAGAGCGAGTCCTCAAGCCCTTCCTCCAAGCATCGGATTGCATCAGGGAACCGCTTCTCATAGTCCTCGATCAGGGCCGCGGCCGCCCGTCGGGCGCCCTTTTTATCGGGCTCGAGCCAGATCTGCTTCAGATGGGCCGCAAAACGGCCTTTCTCGCGATGGGAGACCTTGGCCAGGATGTTCCTCATGAAGTGGACCTTGCAGCGCTGCCAAGAGGCGCCCAGCCACTCCTTGCGGACCGCGGCTTGGATGCCGACATGAGCGTCAGAGACACAGAGCGCAGTCCTTTTCATTCCCCGACTCTTGAGCTTCCGGAAAAACGATCGCCAGCTGTCCTCGGATTCGTCGAACATGGGCTCCACGGCCAGGATCTCACGGATTCCGGCCTGGTTCACCCCACAGGCGATCATCACGGCCACAGATATTACCCGCCCCTCGACCCGGACTTTCTGGTACAGGGCGTCGATCCAGAGGAACGGATATTCCTCGGCCAGGGGCCGGGTCCGAAAATCAGCGACTTGGGCGTCGAGGTCCTTGTTGAACTCCGAGACCTGGGAAGCGGAGATGTTCTCGATGCCCATGGCCTTGGCCAGCCGTTCGATTTTTCGGGTCGAGACGCCGTTGATAAAGGCTTCCTGGACGACGGCGATCAGCGCCTGCTCGGATCTCCGCCTTTCCGAGATGAAGAACGGCACATAGCCGCCCTTCCGGAGCTTCGGGACCAGCAGATAGATCGTCCCCATGCGGGTATCAACCCGCCGGACTCTGACCCCGGAAAAATACGTCGTCCGCTCTGACGCGTGCTTCCCTTTGGTCGCCCCGACCTTGGCTTCAGCCTCGATCCTCATCATCTCCGTCATGACCCACTTGAGCATGGCCAGGAAGGGATCCGGCTCCGTGATGAACTGCAATAGCGCTTTTTTGAACGGTGTCCTATAATGCGGTTGAGCCATCGTAGTAAAATTCCTCCTCTCTTTCGGATTGGTCTTCGAAGAGAGTTTACGATGGCTCCTCCTTCAAAACAAATTGCGAACATCCTTATACACCAGCGAAATATGGGCTTAGTTTCTCAAGTTGCTTCCTCGTCGGTTGGTGAATTCCTCTTTCCCAACTCGCTAAGGTCGATTGATCAACTCCTAGCTGTGCAGCGAATTTCTTCTGAGAAAGCCCCTTCAGCGTCAAACTCGGGTCGAGGGCCGCCCGGAAGAGTTCGAAAAAAAAGAAGGAAACGGCCTTCCGTTTCTCTTACGACTACCCCGGCCGGCAAGCGCTACGTCGACACCGTCATCATCGACAAGGGCGGTCCGGGGAAGGCCCGCCGCATCTTCACCGTCCGCAATTGATCCGCGCCGGGCAGCGGACAGACGGAGGCCGGGGCCTCTCAATCGATGATCTTATAATCCTTTTCATGGAAAAGCCTCAAACAGGCATCCGAAACTTCAGGGTCATAGAGGATCCCTTTGTTCTTGGAAATCTCATTCAAGGCCGCATCGATACCCAGAGAAGACCTATAGGGACGGTGGGAAGCCATGGCCTCCACGACGTCGGCCACCGCCAGAATCCGTGATTCCATGAGAATATGATCTCCCGTTAAACCATTCGGATATCCGGAACCATTCATCCTTTCATGATGCTCCAGAACTATCCTCGCAACAGGCCAGGGGAAATCAATGTCCTTCAATATATCGTAACCGGATAGAGGATGCGTTTTGATGATCATGAATTCGATGTCCGTGAGTTTTGTGGGTTTGCTGAGGATCTCTGCCGGAACGGATATCTTGCCGAGATCATGGATGGCAGCTGCCGCGCGGATCCCATCGATCATATCGATAGGAAGGTTCATCTCCATGGCCATAACGCGAGTCAGATCAGCCACCCTCCGTTGATGGCCGGCTGTGTAGGGATCCTTCGTCTCAACGGTCACGGCAATGGCCTGGACGGTCGCTCCCAAAACCTTTCGGATCCGCTCGACCTCCTGTTTGCGCTCGGTGATATCGCGGGTTACGCCGAGAATGCCCACCGGTCGCTGATCTTCATCCCTGATCAATGAACACAATACCTCCGTCCACACGGTGGTCCCATCTTTTCGCCTCATTTCCAATTGAAGCGTCCGGGATATAGGAATATCGCTACGTCCTGATTTTCCCAGCTCCGTGATCTCGGATAAGGTCCTCAAGGTCAGCTCCCTGGAGGAGGGCGTCAGCGTCTCAATAGGCCGTTGTTTCAACACCTCTTCCGGTTCATATCCCCTCAGGATTTTTACGGAAGGGCTGACATAGGTGTAATTCAGATTCATATCCAAAACAAAAATAACGTCATTGACATTATCGGCCAGCAGGCGATATTTGTTTTCACTTTCTTTCAATGCCTTCTCTGCCTGCTTGCGCTCGGCAATATCCTGTTGCAGGTTCTCCAAGGTATGCTTTAATTCCTCGGTCCTCCTGGCGACCTCGGACTCCAGCTCTTTCCGGTAATTACTCGCCAAGTCGTTGTAGGCCTTGACCTTTAGCAGGGACCGGACCCGGGCCAAAAGCTCCATCTTATCAACAGGCGTTGAAATAAAATCATCACAACCGGCTTCAATTCCCTTGACCCGATCTTCCGTTTCCCGCAATACGGTAACCAAGATTATAGGAATCAGTCGATGTTTATTATCTTGCCTGACCCTGCGGGTAACTTCAAAACCATCCATGCCGGGCATCAATACGTCCAGCAGAATCAGATCGATTGGATGACCGGCAAGTTTCCCCAGCGCTTCTTCACCGTTGGCCGCCTTGACAATTTCATAACCCTGCGGAACAAGATGTGCTTCGAGAAGTTCGATGTTTTGGGGCTGGTCATCGACAACTAAAATGACCGGGTTGGTTTTCATCTTTGATCTCTTTTAAATTTGACTTTTCAACAAATTAGAAAACTCACTTAATAAATTGACCAATTTCTTTCGCAAAGGTGCGCGTATTGATCGGCTTTCCTATGAATCCGCTGTTAGTTATGGTTTTTATCTCTTCTCTGCCTTCTGTCAATACAGAAGCAGTTACAAAAACAATGGGAATATCGCGTGTCTCTTTGTCTTGACGTAATATCCTGGCGGCTTCGG
>PLMN01000028.1:0-673 GCA_003141555.1 Candidatus Aminicenantota bacterium | reverse complement strand
AAACCGAGTCCGGTCCCCTCAGTTACCTGAGAATACGGGGTATCGACACGGAAAAAACCTTCAAATATTTTCTCCATGTTTTCAGGGGCGATACCGACCCCCGTATCCCAGACCACTATTTCTATCTCGGAATCGGCTCTCTTCGCCCGCATGCCAATTTTACCACCCTCGGGGGTAAATTTAACTGCGTTGGAAAGCAGGTTATAAATGATCTCTTTGACCTTGAGCTCATCGGCCTCAATATTCGGCAGATCTTCGGCTATTTCAAGCAACATTTGAAGCTTCTTTTTGCTGACCATATCCGCTACCAGCATTGAAATATCATTTAATAGGTTTTTCATGGGTAAGCTGGACAATGTCAACTTCATCTTTCCGGCTTCAACTTTGGCCATATCAAGTATCTGATTGATCAGTAAGAGAAGGTGCTTTCCGCTGGCTAGAACATTATTAGCGTATTTCTTCTGCTTCTCATTAAGCGGTCCGAAAGTCTCGTCGTATAAGACCTCAGAGAAACCATTAATGGAGTTGAGCGGGGTCCTGAGCTCATGCGACATGTTGGCCAAAAATTCAGATTTTACCCGAGCGGTGCGTTTTAACTCGGCGGCCAACTCCTTCAACTCTTCATGGGCTTTTTCCAGACCATTTTCCACCTCCTTACGCTCGGTGATATCCT
>PLMN01000030.1 GCA_003141555.1 Candidatus Aminicenantota bacterium | reverse complement strand
CCCTACGGACAATGACTTCCGCTTGGCGAGGAGGATGGGGTGCAGCGACCATGTGGAGGTTTAGCCGTCAGCGGCTCCGTTTTTAAGGGCATCCTCCGCGTAGCCAAGCACGCCGCTGATGTCTGAGCCGGTAGGGACGAGGGGGAGCGTGAGGCACTAGCCGCCAGCATTAGAGCGGGTGGCGCCGGCCGGGNNGCCGCTGGGGCTGGCCGGCGACAGGACCCGCGTTCCTCGAGCCGGCGTGCCGACGGCCCTCTTCCCCCGAGCCCGCGGACCAGGGATGCCCCGCTGTGGCTGGCCGGCGCACTTGACCGCGATCTAATACGCGGTCAAGTACAGGCGTATCATGACCCCCAGGCCAAAGCCTGGGGACCCCAACGCCGACAGGACCCGCTTCCTCGAGCCGGCGTGCCTCCGGCCCTCTCCCCCCGAGCCCCTCAGGTTGACATCAGGAGGCTAAGTGGTATAATAACTCGACTTTAAGCGACGTATCATGTTGATAGATATAGATAGGCTGCCGAACGACGGCCTGAAAATCAGCCGGGATTTCGATTTTCTGAACTCCGAGCTGATTGACGAGAACGTCGTTTTCCTCCAGCCCGTCCATGCCCACCTGAGCGTGCAGAGGATCGGCGATGATGTCCGGGTCCAGGGGAGGATCTCCACCCGCCTGAGCTTCGTCTGCAGCCGGTGCCTGACCCCCTTCGAGTACCCGGTCGATTGCAAGTTCGACCTGGTTTTCCTCCCCGAGGAGCTTCACGAGCTCCGGGACGAGCTCGACGAGGAGGACCTCGACCAGCTGTTCTACAAGGATCGACAGATCGACCTCCGGGAGGTGATCCTCGAACAATTGAACCTGACGTTCCCCGCGAAGCCCCTCTGTTCGGAGGGCTGCGAGGGGATTTGCGCGGTCTGCGGCCGGATCCGCCGCCACGGCGAGTGCGGCTGCCAGGTCAAGGAGGCCGAAGGCCGCCTGGACCAGCTCAAAATTTTCCTGAAAGACAAGAGATAAGATCATGCCGAATCCCAAACGAAGACACTCCCATTCCCGGAAAAACCGCCGCCGGGCGCACGATTTTCTCGTGGTGCCCTCCTTCTCCCTCTGCTCGAACTGCGGGACGCCCAAGCTTCCCCATCGGGCCTGCCCGGAATGCGGATTCTACCGGGCCCGCCAGGTCATCAAGCCCGCCGAAAATTGATCCTGGAGACGGGGTGAAAATCGCCGTTGACGCCATGGGAGGGGATTACGGCCCCCGGATCGCCGTGACGGGAGCGGTCCAGGCGGCCCGGGATTTCGATCTCGACATTCTCCTCGTCGGCGTCGAATCCCTGATCAAGAAGGAATTCGACCGCCTCGGCCGCACGGCGGCCCGGGTCACGATCATCGACGCGCCCGAAGCCGTGGGCATGGGGGAGGGCCTCTTCGCCCTCCGCCACAAGCGAAGTTCGTCTATTCGGGTCGGGATCCAGCTCGTCAAGGAGCACAAGGCGGACGCGTTCGTCAGCATGGGCAATACGGCCGCCGTCGTCTACGTGTCCCGCAAGGTCCTGGGACCCCTCCGGGGGATCAACAAGCCGGCCCTGTCGCTACTCGTCCCCACGCTCAAGGGCCTGACCCTGCTCCTCGACGTCGGGGCCAACGCCAACTGCACGGCCGCGGACCTGGAGCAGTTCGCCCTCATGGGCCGGGTCTTCATGGAACAGATCATGGGGCTCAAGAATCCGAGCATCGGCCTGATGAGCATCGGCGAGGAGAAGGGCAAGGGCAACGACCTGACGAAGCTGGCCTTCGAGCGGCTCCAGGAGGCGCCCATCAACTTCATCGGCAACGTCGAGGGCAAGGACGTCTACTCGGGCCGGGCCGACGTCATCGTCAGCGACGGCTTCACCGGGAACGTGGCCCTCAAGGTCAGCGAGGGCGTCGTCGAGACGCTGTTCTCCATGGCCAAGCGCGAGATCATGAAGGATTTCTTGGCCAAGATCGGGTTCCTGCTCATGAAGGGGCACATGAAGAAGCTGTACAAGCGGGTGGATTATTCGGAATACGGCGGGGCCCAGCTCCTGGGCCTCAACGGCGTCTGCATCATCGGCCACGGCCGGTCGAGCGCGAACGCCGTGCGAAGCGCGGTCCGGATGGCCCGGGACTTCGTGACCAGCCGCGTCCAGGACCGGATCCGCGAGGAGATCGCCAAGGCGACTCCGGCGGTGCCGGCCGCGGGCGAAGCGGGGTCGTGAGATGATGTTCCAAGACCGGATTTCCCTGATCACGGGCGCGTCCCAGGGCATCGGTGAGGCCATCGCCCTGGCCTTCGCCCGGGAGGGCGCGACGACCATCCTGGTCGACATCCAGAAGGCGAAGCTCGAGGCCGTGGCGGCCAAGATCCTCGCCCTCGGCGGCAAGGCCGCCGTGCGCGAGGCCGACGTCTCCAAGCTCGGCCAGGCCGCGGCGGTGGTCGACTCCGTCCTGGCCGAGTTCAAGAAGATCGACCACCTGATCAACAACGCGGGGATCACCCGCGACAACCTTCTCATGCGGATGAAGGAGGACGAGTGGGACGCGGTGATGGCCGTGAACCTCAAGGGCGCGTTCAACTTCTCCAAGGCCGCCGTCCGGAGCATGCTCGGCGCGCGCGCGGGGCGGATCGTCAACCTCGCCTCCATCGCCGGCCAGATGGGCAACGCCGGCCAGACGAACTACGCCGCGGCCAAGGCGGGCCTCATCGGCTTCACCAAATCGCTCGCCCGGGAAGTGGCCTCGCGGGGCATCACCGTCAACGCTGTGGCCCCGGGCTTCATCGCCACGGCCATGACCGAAAACCTGCCCGAACCGATCAAGAAGATGTTTCTCGACAACATCCCCTTGCAGCGGTTCGGGACCCCGGACGAAGTCGCGGCCGCCGTGAAGTTCCTCTGTTCGGACGAGGCCGGCTACATCACCGGCCATGTCCTGCAGCTCAACGGCGGCATGTATATGTAGAATTTCCAAATTTTAAATTCTTGGGAGGTCAACATGGAAAAAGACGAACTGTTGAAGAAGATGAAGGAGATCGTGGCGGACAAGCTGAGCATCGGCGAAGATCAGGTTACGGAAAACGCGTCCTTCATCGATGACCTGGGTGCCGACTCCCTCGACACCGTGGAGCTGGTCATGGCCCTCGAAGATCAGTTCGGGCTCGACATCCCCGACGATGACGCCGAGAAGTTGACCACGGTCGGCAAGGCGATGGACTACATTATGACCCATGTTAAGTGAGTTGGGAGAGAGCACACAGAACTCAGCGAAGCGACGGGTTGTCATAACGGGGGTCGGTCTGGTGACCCCCATGGGCGTCGGCACTCTCCCGAACTGGGAGGCGATGCTCGCCGGACGGAGCGGCATCGGCCCCATCACCAAGTTCGACACGGCTCGGTTTTCGACCAAGATCGCCGGGGAGCTCAAGGGCTTCAATCCCGTCGATTTCATGGAGCGGAAGGAGGTCCGGAAGATGGACCCCTTCATCCAATACGCCCTCGCCGCGGCCCATTTTGCCGTCGAGGACGCTGGCCTTCCCGACGGGCTTCTTCGGACCGACCGGTGCGGCGTCGATGTCGGCTCCGGCATCGGCGGCATCGGGACGATCGAGGACACGCACAAGGTGCTCCTTGAAAAGGGAGCTGACCGCGTCTCGCCCTTCTTCCTGATCTCCTCGATCATCAACGAGGCCTCGGGCCAGATTTCCATTCGCTACGGGGCCAAGGGCCCCAACCTGGCCGCGGTCACGGCCTGCACCACGGGCACCCACTGCATCGGCGACGCCTCCCGCCTGATCGCCCGCGACGAGGCGGACGTCATGTTCGCCGGCGGAGCCGAGGCGCCGATCACGCCCCTCGGCATGGCCGGGTTCTGCGCCATGAAGGCCCTCTCCGAGCGCAACGACGAGCCCGAGCGGGCCTCGCGGCCGTTCGACGCCCGCCGCGACGGCTTCGTGATGGGCGAGGGGGCGGGCATTCTGATCGTCGAGGAGCTCGGGCACGCCCTCCGTCGCGGGGCCAAAATCTACGCCGAGATCGTCGGCTTCGGGATGACGGGCGACGCCTACCACGTCGCCTCGCCGGACCTGTCCGGCGACGGGGCGGAGCGGGTCATGCGCCGGGCTCTGGCCGACGCCGGCGTTCCGGCCGACGCGGTTCAGCTCATCAACGCCCACGGCACGTCGACTCCGCTCAACGACAAGATCGAGACCGCGGCCATCAAGCGGGTCTTCGGCCCCCACGCCGCCCGCGTCGCCGTAAGCTCGACCAAGTCCATGACCGGGCATCTCCTGGGCGCCACGGGCGGCGTGGAGGCGGGCGTTGTCGCCCTCTGCCTCAAGCACCAGATCATCACCCCCACCATCAACTACGAGAATCCGGACCCGGAGTGCGACCTGGACTACGTGCCTAACGTCGCCCGTCCGGCCGAGATCGTCTACGCGCTCAGCAACTCGTTCGGCTTCGGCGGGACGAACGGGGCCCTGCTGTTCCGCCGCTACGACGCCTAAAAGACCATCGGGCCGCGGGAAGGAGCATCCATGGAAATCCTGGTATTCGTCAAGCGCGTTCCGGACACGGAGTCCAAGATCCGGGTCAATCCCGAGACCCGGAGCGTCGTCGAGGACGGCCTGAATTTCGTGATCAGCCCCTTCGACGAGTTCGCCGTCGAGGAGGCCCTGAGGCTGAGGGAAGCCGGGACGGGCAAGGTTACGGTCCTCTCGGTCGGCCCGGACGAGACGACGGTCATCCTGAAAAAGTGCCTGGCCATGGGCGCGGACGAGGCCGTCCTCATCAAGGACGCGGGGCGGGAGACCTACGACGGCCTGCGGACCGCCAAGCTGATCGCGGCCGCGGTCCGGAAGCGGTTCCCCCAGTTCGACCTGCTCCTCTTCGGCAAGCAGTCGGTCGGCGCCGACAACGGCCAGGTTCCGTCCATGACGGCGGAGCTCCTCGGCCTGCCTCAGGCGAACGTGGCGGTCAAGCTCGAGATCGACGGCGGCCGCGGCGTCGTCCGGCGCGAGATCGAGGGCGCGACCGAGAAGGTCGAATTCAGCCTGCCGGCCGTCGTTTCCGCCCAGAAGGGCCTGAACGAGCCGCGCTACGAGACGCTCAAGGGCATCATGGCCGCGAAGAAGAAGGTCATCCCCGTGATCACGCCCGAGGAGCTCGGCTTGACGAACGACGACATCGCCCCCCGGGTCGAGGTGGTGAAGATCGAAACGCCGGCGGCGCGCCAGGCCGGGAAGATCATCCCCGGCTCGCCGGAAGAGGCGGCCAAGGCCCTGGTCGGCCTGCTCCGCAACGAAGCGAAGGTTCTCTAAGGAGGCCGCCATGCTGCTCGTCTTCATCGAAACGCGGGACGGAAAGATCAAGAAGAGCTCGTTTGAAGCCCTGGGCGAGGCGGCCCGCCGAGCGGCCGAGCTCGGCGCCCCGGTGGCCGCGGCCCTCGTCGGGCCCGCGGACGCCGGCCTGGACGCCGAGCTCTTCGCCCGCGGGGCGGCCCGGGTGTTCCGGCTCGAGAGCCCGGCCTTCGCCGCGTATTCCGCCCAGGACTACGCCCTCGCCCTGAAGACGCTCGCGGACGAGGTCAAGCCGGCCGCCGTCTTTCTCTCGGCGACGGCCATGGGCAAGGACCTGGCGCCGCGGCTCGCGGCCAAGCTCGATGCGGCCATGGCCTCCGACTGCACGAAGGTCGCGGTCGAGGGCGGGTCGCTCGAGTTCACCCGTCCTATCTTCGCCGGCAAGGCGTTCGCCACGCTCCGCCTCAAGAGTGCGCCCGCGATCGCGACGCTCCGGCCCAACGTCTTCGCCGCGGCCGCGCCCTGCGGGGGGACGGGCGAGACGATCGTGAAGGCCGTGGCCGTCCCCGACGGGGCGGTCGCCGGCCGCGTGGCCGAGATCCTCAAGGAATCGGGCGCCGAGATCGACGTCGGCGAGGCCGAGGTCATCATCAGCGGCGGCCGCGGGCTCAAAGGCCCCGAGAACTTCGCCCTGCTCAGGGAGCTGGCGGCCCTCATCCCGCGGGCCGCGGTCGGCGCGTCGCGCTCGGCCGTGGATTCGGGCTGGATCGGCCATTCTCACCAGGTCGGCCAGACGGGCAAGACCGTCTCGCCGAACCTGTATGTCGCCGTGGGGATTTCCGGGGCCATCCAGCACTTGGCCGGGATGTCGTCCTCGAAAGTCATCGTGGCGGTGAACAAGGATCCAGAGGCGCCGATCTTCAAGGTCGCGGACTACGGCATCGTGGGCGACCTGTTCCAGGTCGTGCCGGCGCTCAAGGACGAGTTAAAGAAGATCTTCGCCGAATAGCGCCCGCTACTTCTTGATCTCGGGCGGGGCGCCCACCGACAGGCCGGGCAGCAGGAGGCGGTTCGTCTCGGACCGTTGCTCGCCGACGCTGGTCACGTAAATCGCCGGGTCGTCCATGACCGGGCACTTGTTCTCGCAGATCCCGCAGCCGATGCACAGGTCGAGGTCGATGACCGGCGCCTTCTGGGTCGCAATCGTGCCGTCCGGCCGCTTCGTCTCGACCATCACGAACTTGATGGCTTTGGGCGACGTCGGGCAGTGCTCTTCGCAGACGATGCACGGCCGGCCCAGGAAGTAGGGGAGACAGCGGTTCTTGTTGATCCAGGCCGTGCCGATCCGGACGTTGACCTTCTCCGGGATCGTGAGCTCCTTGATGGCCCCGGTCGGGCAGACCTGGGAGCAGAGCGAGCAGTAGTACTCGCAGTAACCGATCTTCGGGGTCAGGACGGGCGTCCACAGGCCTTCGGGGCCCGCCTGCCCGATCGCCGGCTGGAGGGCGTTCGTCGGGCAGGCCTTCATGCATTCCCCGCACTTCACGCATCTGCGGAGGAACTGCGGCTCGGGAAGCGCTCCGGGCGGCCGGATGAGGCGTTCGGACGCGCGCTTTGAAGCCGGGGAGATGCGGAAGAACGGCACGGCGAGGAACGCCGCGGTCGAGGTTAGGAGGAGCTTGCGGCGCGAGAGATCGACGGCCGGCACCTTCTCGGCCCCGGCCTTCGCCGGGAAGGCGATGGCCGCGGTCGGGCAGATCGCGGCGCACGTCTCGCAGTAGACGCACTCCGAGCTTTTCCACTTTTCGGCCGGCCAGGGGTCGGCCTGCGTCTCGCAGTGGAGCGTGCAAAGGTTGCACTTGATGCACTTCGCCTCGTCGACCCTCAGCTTGAAGACGTTCCATCGGCCGGCGAGGCCCAGGAACGCTCCGAGGGGGCAGACGTACCGGCACCAGAACCGCTCGCGGACGATGTTGAGCAGGACCAGGCCGAAAAAGATCGCCCCGATGATGAACCCGCCGGCGAACGTGCCGTTGATGGTCATGGTCTCGACGGTCTGGGCCAGCTTGTCGCCGAGCCCGTTGAGGTGGAGGCTGTAAAGAAAGCCGGTGAGAAGAGCCAGGCCCTGGCCGAAGGCCGGCAGGACGCTGGTGACGACCGTCCGGTACAGGAACGAGAACGGGTCGAAGATCCCGACCAGGTCGACGGTGAACACCGCCCCGACCAGGACGAAGGCCAGGACGAGGTATTTCCAATACAGGCCGCCGGTCGCCGTTTTCCGGGGCCGGAGCCACTTCGTCTTCTTGAACAGCCATGAGAAGAACTGGTGGACGGCGCCGAGGGGGCAGATCCAGCCGCAGAACACGCGCCCCAGGAGAAGCGTCGCGAGGAGCGTGATCGCCGCCAGGACGAACGCCGGGAGGAAGGCCCGCGCGGCGAGGCCCGCCGCCAGGGCGAGGAGCGGGTCGAAGTGGAAGAAGACCTCGACGTTGCCGATGTAGTCCTTGCCCGCGAAGTGCGTCCCGAAGAGGAGGACCAGGAACAGGGAGAAGACCGCGGCCTGGACCGCGACGCGCGCGAGCTGAAGGGCGCGGTGTTTCTTAGACCGTTCTTTTTTCAACGCGGAGCTTCTCCCAGTCCATCCGGCCCAGTCCCCGCGCGGCGGCCAGCTTGATGTACACGAGCTCGGCCGGGGCGATGTCGAAGAACGAGGCCCCCACGGACTCGACCGCCACGTAGTCCCGGCCGGCGACGACGGTCTTGGTCAGCTTGGTGTCGCTCGGCCGGCCGCCCTGGGGCCCGTTCCGGACGAGGATCCGGTAGGCGTCCATCACGGTCAGGGTCGGCTTGAAGAACGCGGCCAGGTCGACCATGGCCCGGTCGAGGTCCTGGTGGAGCTGGTTGCGCGGATCGCCGATCGCTCCGAGCCAGTTCTTCAGACCGAGGGTCAGGCGGCAGAGGCTGTGGTGCTTGGCGATGGGAACGTTGATCAGCTTGTCGACCTCGACGAAGTCCTGGATGACGTCCCAGTCCTTGAGCCACTCGCCCTTGATGGACATCTTCTTGATCCGGCGGGGGTTGACGAACGGCACGTCGGCCCCGGCCTCCTTGGCCGCGGCCGCAATGCCCGAGCGGGCGTAGCAGCGCTGGGCCTGGTTGGTCGTGTTGTCCATGACCGTGACCTTCTTGGCCCCCGCGGCCAGGCACATCTCGACGAGGGCCTTGACGACCTCGGGGTTGGTGCAGGCGGCGAGCTCGGGCGTCCGGTCCCAGCCGATGTTCGGCTTGATCATGACCGCGTCGCCCTTGGCCACGAATTTGCCCATTCCCCCGAGGGCCTCGATCGCGGCCTTGGTGATGGCCGCCGGCGATTCGCCCTGGGCGAAGGCCAGATCAGGCCCCGCTCCACCCTGTGGGGCTGCGGCGAGGATCTTCGGGGCGAGGCCGGCGGCCAGCCCGCCGAGGGCCATGTCCTTCATGAACGCGCGTCTATCCATCGGGGCGTCATCCTTTTCCGAGCGATTGGACGTAGGCCATCAGGCCGTCGAAGATTCCGCGGGCGATCTGCCGGCGATAGGCTTCGTCCCGGAGGCGCTGGGCTTCCTTAGCATTCGAGATGTGCGAGACCTCGACCAGGATCGAGGGCATTTCGCAGCCGATGAGCGTCCAAAAGGGGCCGCCCTTCGTCCCCAGGTCCTTGATGTCCGAATATTGAGCCGCCAGGCCCTTGACCAGGCTTCCCTGGACCCTCTCGGCCAGGTCGCGCGATTCGATGATCTTGCTGTTCTGGACGATCTTGCGGATGATCTTGTCCATCTCGCCGATCGTCTTCGTCGTGGTGAAGTTCTCCCGGGCGGCGAGCTCGTTGACCTTCGGGTCCGAGCTGAAGTTGAGGTAGAACGTCTCGATCCCCATCCGCCGCTTGTCGGGGAAGGCGTTGATGTGGATCGAGACGAAGATGTCGGCCCGCCGCTGGTTGGCGACGACCGTCCGGGTTTCGAGGGGGACGAGAATGTCGGTCTCCCGGGTCATGATGACCTCGAGCTTGGTGGAGGCCAGGATGAGATCGCGGAGTTTGAGCGAGATGTCGAGGGTGAGATCCTTCTCCTGAAGGCCCGCGCCGTCGAGGCAGCCGGGGTCGAATCCGCCGTGGCCGGGGTCGATGACGATCGACCGGATCCCGAGGCCGAGCTGGCGGGCCATGCTGTATCCGCCCTTGGCGGGCTCGGGCTTCTTGGCGGGCGTCCCAGCGCGCCCTGAAGCAGGCGCTACCGGGACGACGGGAGTCGGGGCTCCCGTCCCGGCCTTATCTTGGGGATAGATGTCGATCACGATCCGGAACGGATCGAAGACGTGGTAGACCTGGTAGCGCTTGATCCGGGAGAAATCCACGTCGGCCGTGACCCGCACGGTGGCGTCCGACTTCTGGACGATGCGGATCATGTCGATGTAGTCGCACTTCTCCGGAATCGCGTCCTCGCGGACGATCGGGTTGATGCGGGCCTGGAGGATGTCGACGACGATCCGGCCGGGGTTGCGCGTCTCGGCCGAGGCGTATTCCCGCATGGCCCCGATATCGACCACGATCCGGGTGAAGTTGGGGTGGGTGAAATGGCGGAGGTTGTAGACCTCGGCCAGCGCGTTCTGGGGATTTGCCGTCGTCGCCCCGGTAGCGCCCGCTTCGGCGCGCGCTGGGACCGCGAGGACGACACCCGCGGCGAGGGCGGCGGCAAAGGTCCGGAGGAGGCTCAAGGCCCGTCGATGATATCGAAATTCTCGTGAATGGGACACCGGCCTCACGCGCCGTACTTCTTGAGCTTGCCGGCGTGGGCCAGCATCAGGGGCATCGCGTTCACCGACGGGAACCGGCCGAGCAGCCCCCCGCCGCAGGCGCGCTCGGTGAACACGCCCGTCTCGTCCGGCAGGGCCGTCGGCGAGACGAGCAGGAACGGGTTGGGGTGCCAGGAATGCCCGTGGAGGGCGGCCGGGGTCGAGTGGTCGGCGGTGACCACCAGGACGTCGGGCTTCAGGGCTTCGAGCCGGGGGATGAAGGCGTCGATCTCCTCGATGGCCGCGACCTTAGCCGCGTAGTTCCCGTCCTCGCCGGCGGCATCCGTTTTCTTATAGTGGACGTAGAAGAAGTCGTGCTCGGCGAAATGGGCCTCGAGCGTGTCGAACAGGTCGGCGGTCTCCGGGCCGACCTTGTATGTCGTCATGCCGAGGAGCTTGGCCAGGCCCTTGTACATCGGGTAGCTGGCGATGCCCGCCGGGCGGAGCTTGTAGAGGTCCGGCATCCGGGGGATGGAAGGATGGACGGAGAAGCCGCGCAGGAGGGCGGCATTGGCCACGGGCTCGGCCTTGAGGATCTGGATGGCGTCGGTGAGGAAGGCGTTGACCACGGCCGAGGCCTTGGCCGCCTCCGGGGCGAGCGGGGCCGTCGGAATGGGAGGCTTGCCGTCCTTCTGCGGGTCGGCGTCGGTCAAGGCGTCGGCCAGGCCGGACGTCCGGAAGCGGACGACGAACCGGTGCTCCTTGCCGGCGAAGACCGTGATCTCGGGGTCCTTCCGGCCGGCGAGGGCCGCGTTCAGGAGTCCGCACAGCCGCTCGCATTCGCTCGTCGGGATGCGGCCCGCCCGGCGGTCGGTGATCAGCCCGTCCTTGAGCGTGGCGAAGTTGCCCCGGGCGACGAGGTCGCCCTCCTTTACCTCGACGTCCGAGCCGAGGGCCTCGAGGATGCCGCGGCCGAGGACATGGCGGAGCGGGTCGTAGCCGAAGAGGCCCAGGTGGGCCGGCCCGCTGCCCGGGGTGATGCCCATGAGGACGGGATCGGTCAGGCCGCACGTGCCTTGGAGGGCCAGCCGGTCGAGGTTGCGCGTCTCGGCCGCCTCGAGCTCGGTCTTGCCCCGGACGGGGATGCCGCCCAGGCCGTCGATCACGAGGAGGACGATCTTGGAATCCGTCTGGATGGTTAGCTCTTTTGAAAGTTCTTCCCAGTTCATAGCGGAAACAATATAGAAGAAGCCGCGGGGGGTGTCAATAAAAGGGGGGCTTCCGGGCGCCCCCCTTGTGAGCCCGGGGCGCGTCTGATAAAATCGACAGGTGAATAAAATCCTCATCGTCGATTTCGGGTCGCAGTATACCCAGCTCATCGCCCGCAAGGTGCGCGAGCTCGGGGTGTACTCCGAAATCGTCCCGTTCGACACGCCCCTCGACGAGCTGCGTACGCGCGCGCCGCGGGCCCTCATCCTGTCCGGCGGGCCGCAGAGCGTCTATGAAAAGGGCGCGCCGCTTCCCGACCCCGGCATCTTCGACCTCGGCCTGCCCGTCCTCGGTATCTGCTATGGCCAGCAGCTCACGGCCCACCTCCTCGGCGGCAAGGTGACGCCCCACGCCCGCCGCGAATACGGCTTCGCCGCGCTCAAGGTCCGCGACCGCTCCGGCCTGCTGGCCGGCGTGCGCGACCTGCGTCCGGTCTGGATGAGCCACGGCGACCGGCTCGATAAAATTCCGCCCGGCTTCCGGGTCACCGGGACGACGGCCAACACCAAGGCGGCCGTCATCGAGAACGGCGCCCGCCGCATCTACGGCGTCCAGTTCCATCCCGAGGTCGTCCACACCCCCGAGGGCCGCAAGATCCTCGGTAATTTCCTCTTCCGCCTGGCCGGGCTCGCCCCCGACTGGAGCATGGGCTCGTTCGTCGAGCGCAAGGTCCGCGAGGTCCGCGAGGCCGTCGGCCGGGGGAAGGTCATCTGCGGCCTGAGCGGCGGCGTGGACTCGGCCGTCGCGGCCCTCATCATCCACCGGGCGATCGGCCGGCGCCTGACCTGCGTCTTCGTCGACAACGGCCTGCTCCGCAAGGGGCAGTACGGCGAGCTCATGGCCCGCTTCCGCCGGACGCTCTCGCTCAACGTCGTCGGCGTCGACGCGGCCGCCGAGTTCGTTGCCGCCCTCCGGGGCGTGACCTCGCCCGAGCGCAAGCGCAAGATCATCGGCGGCCTGTTCGTCGAGATCTTCGACCGCCAGGCGAAGCGGATCGGCGGGGTGAAGTTCCTGGCCCAGGGCACGATCTACCCCGACGTGATCGAGAGCCGCCCCGTCCGGGGGCCGTCGCAGACGATCAAGTCCCATCACAACGTCGGCGGGCTGCCCGAAGGCCTGACCTTCGAGCTCGTCGAGCCGCTCCGGGAATTGTTCAAGGACGAGGTCCGCGCTTTGGCCCTCGAGCTCGGCCTCGACGAGGAGTTCGTCCACCAGCACCCGTTCCCGGGGCCCGGGCTCGCGGTCCGGATCGTGGGCGAGGTGAACGCCGGGAGCCTGGGCATCGTCCGGGATGCGGACGCGATCGTCGTCGAGGAGACGAAGCGGGCCGGCGTCTACTGCAGGCTCTGGCAGGCCTTCGCCGTCCTCCTGCCCGTGAAGTCCGTGGGCGTCATGGGCGACCGCCGAACCTACCAGCGGGCGGTGGCCGTCCGGCTGGTCCAAAGCGTCGACGGGATGACCGCGAGTTGGTTCCCCGCCGCGCCGGAGCTTCTTGCCCGGATCTCGACCCGGATCGTGAACGAGGTCCGGGGCGTCAACCGCGTGGTCTACGACGTGACGTCCAAGCCGCCGGGCACGATCGAGTGGGAATAAGCCCATGCCCCATTCGTTCATCCACCTCCACAACCACTCCGAGTACAGCATCCTCGACGGCGCGGTGAAGGTCGACGACCTGGTCGAGGCCGCCTTCGAGGCCAAGATGCCGGCCGTGGCCCTGACCGACCACGGGAACATCTTCGGCGCGGTCGGCTTTTTCAAGGCGGCCCGGGCCAAGGATATCAAGCCCATCCTCGGCTGCGAGGTCTATGTCGCCCCGCGGAGCCGCCACGAGAAAAACCCCGGCGACCGCGAGACGCCCCACTACCACCTCGTCCTGCTCGTCCAGAACGAGACCGGCTACCACAACCTCTGCCGGCTCCTGACGAAGGCCTATCTCGAAGGGTTCTACTACCGGCCCCGGATCGACAAGGAGATCCTGGCCGAGCATCACGAGGGCCTGATCGGCCTGTCGGCCTGCCTCAAGGGCGAAGTGACGTATCTCCTGGGCCGCGAGCAGGAGAGGCGGGCGGAGGAGGCGGCCCGGGCTTACAGCGACATCCTGGGCAAGGACAACTTCTACATCGAGATCCAGGACCACGGCCTCGAGCCCCAGAAGGACGTCAATCCCCGCCTCGTCCGGCTGGCCCGCAAGCTCGGCCTGCCCCTCGTGGCCACGAACGACGTCCATTACCGCCGGAAGGAGGACTCCGAAAGCCACGAGGTCCTGCTCTGCATCCAGACGAACAAGAAGCTCACCGACCAGGACCGCATCCGGTTCGGAACCCAGGAGTTCTATTTCAAGTCGGGCGAGGAGATGGCCCGCCTCTTCGCCGAGGTCCCGGAGGCGCTCGAGAACACCACCCATATCGCCGCCCGGTGCGATTTCAGCTTCCCGTCCGAGGGCCACTTCCTGCCCCAGTTCAAGCCGCCCGCCGGCCAGACCGTCAAGGACTATTTCGAAGCGGTCGTCCGCGACGGCTTCAAGGCCCGGGCGGCCGTCCTGGCCCCGAAGGCGGCCCGGGGCGAACTCGCCCACCCGCTCGAGGAGTATGACAAACGGCTCGATTTCGAGATCGAGCTCATCGAGCGCATGGGCTTCGAGGGGTACTTCCTCATCGTCTGGGACATGATCCACAAGGCCCGGAGCATGGGCATCCCGGTCGGCCCCGGCCGCGGCTCGGCGGCTGGGAGCCTGCTGGCTTACAGCCTGGCCATCACCGACATCGACCCGATCGAATACGACCTCCTCTTCGAGCGCTTCCTCAACCCGGAGCGCATCAGCCTCCCGGACATCGACATCGACTTCTGCGGGCGACGGCGCGAGGAGGTCATCAAGTACGTCACCGAGAGGTACGGCCAGGCGAACGTCAGCCAGATCATCACCTTTGGGACCATGGCCGCCCGGGCGGCCATCCGCGACGTGGGCCGTGTCCTCGAAGTGCCGCTGCCCGAGGTCGACCGGATCGCCAAGATGATCCCCCTCGGTCCGGACGTCACCCTCGAGAGCGCGCTCAAGGACATCCCCGCGCTCCGAGAGCTCCGCGACAGGAACCCGAAGGTCGCCCAGCTCCTGTCGATCGTCGAGAAAGTCGAAGGCCAGGTCCGCCATGCCTCCATCCACGCCGCCGGCGTGGTCATCACCCCCCAGCCGCTGACCGAGTATCTGCCGCTCTATCAGTCGGTCAAGGGCGAAATCACGACCCAATTCCCCATGCAGGATATCGAGGCGATCGGCCTGCTGAAGATGGACCTCCTCGGCCTCCGCACCCTGACCGTCATCCACGACGCGCTCGAGCTCATCGAGCGCGACACCGGCCTGAAGATCGACGTCGATACCCTGCCGCTCGACGACGCCGCGACCTTCGACCTGTTCAAGGCGGGCAACACCGACGGCGTTTTCCAGTTCGAAAGCCCGGGGATGAAGGAGCTCCTCCGCAACTACAAGCCCGAGGAGTTCCGCGACCTCATCGCCATGAACGCCCTTTTCCGGCCGGGCCCGCTCAAGAGCGGGATGACGGCCGACTTCGTCAAGCGCAAGCACCATCCCGAGGAGATCGTCTTTGACGTCCCCGAGCTCGAGCCGGTCCTGCGCGAGACGCGCGGCCTGATCGTCTACCAGGAGCAGGTCATGAAGATCGCGACCGAGCTCGCGGGCTTCACTCTCGGGGAAGCCGACCTGCTCCGCAAGGCCATGGGCAAGAAGAAGGCCGAGATCATGGAAGCCCAGAAGGAGCGCTTCATGAGCGGCGCCCGGAAGAAGAAGGTCGTCTCCGCTTCGAAGGCGGCCAAGATCTTCGCCCAGATGGCCAAGTTCGCCGAATACGGCTTCAACAAATCCCACGCGGCGGTCTACGCCCTCCTGGCCTACCAGACGGCTTACCTCAAGGCCCACTACCCGGCCTACTTCATGGCGGCCATGATGACCTCGGAAGCCGAGCGGGGCGCGACGCCCCAGGTCGTCAGGTACATCGCCGAGTGCCAGCAGATGGGCATCGCCGTGCTCCCGCCCGACATCAACGAGAGCGATTTCAACTTTGCGCCAGCGCGGACCCCAGCACGGACCGAAGACGACGTATCCGGGGCTGCAAGAGCTGCCGAAGCGGTCCCAGCGCGCCCTGAAACAGGCGCTTCCGGGACGACAAGCGTCGGCGCACTAGGGACGATAGCCATTCGCTTCGGCCTGGCCGCGGTCAAGAACGTGGGCGAGACCGCGGCCCTCGACATCATCCGCCTCCGCCGCGAGCAGGGGAAGTTCCTCTCGGCCTTCGACGTCGTCCGCGATCCCGAGAACCGGGTGATCAACAAGCGGGTCCTGGAGAGCCTGATCAAGGCGGGCGCCTTCGATTCGCTCGGCCTGCCCCGTTCCCAGTGCTTCCACCTGATCGACAAGATGCTCGAGTTCGCCCATGAGATCCAGCGGGCCAAGGCCTCCAAGCAGACCCTGCTCTTCGGCGGCGACCGGCTCGAGCCGCCCGAGATCCCGGCCGACGTCCGGACCATGCGGCCGTGGGATGAGGCCCTGACCCTGTCCTACGAGAAGGACGCCCTCGGTTTCTACATCACCGGCCACCCGCTGGCCCAGTACAAGAACCTGGGCCGCCTGATCTCGCATACCATCATCGAGCTCGACGAGATCAGGGACTCCGGGAGCGAAGTGCGCCTCGCCGGCATCATCTCGGGCGTCAAGGCCCTCAAGACCAAGAAGGACGAGAGCATGGCCGCCTTCGCCCTCGAAGACATGAGCGGCCGGGTCGACGTCGTGGCTTTCCCGGAGTCGTTCCGCAAGTACTACGAGTACATCCACGAAGACACCCAGGTCTGGCTCAAAGGCAAGTTCGTCGGCGAGGACGAAAATCGGAAGGTCCAGGTGACTCACCTGATGCCCCTGGCGGAAGCCTTCCAGTCCCAGGCCAAGAAGGTCGTCATCCGGATCTTCGTCTCGGGCCTCGAGGACACCGTCCTCGACAGCCTGCGCGACATTCTGGAGAAGAACCCGGGCGACTGCCCCGTGTTCTTCGAGCTCGAGACGCCGCGCGTGAACAAGGTGTTGACCCAGTCGGTGGAGGTCAAGGGCGTCTCTCCGTCCGAAATGATGGCCAAGGCGATCGAGGACGTCCTGGGCGAAGGCTCGGTCGTCATCGAATATTGAGGGAGGAGATAGCGCTCCGAGGGGGACCCATGGGCTTCAAGATCGTCGTCGTCGATCGCTCGCCGTCCGCGCTCAAGGCGGCCGAAATCGCTCTTCCCGCGCCGGAGTTCGAGGTCGCGACGTTCGGCGACGGCCTCGAGGCCATCCGGGCCATCCCGGACCTCGCCCCGGACGCGGTACTCGCCGGGCTGTCCCTCCCTTCCCGGGACGGATACGAGATCGCGGACTTCGTGAAATCCCAACCGCGAGGCCGCCAGATCGCGGTGTTCTTCCTCCGCGGCCCGTTCGAGCCGCTCGACGAGGCCAAGATCGCGCCGGTCGACCACGACGGGATCGTGGCCAAGCCGTTCGACGGCGAAAGCCTGCTCGCCCTTGTCCGGGCGGCCGTCGACCGGCGCAAGGAGCTCCCCTCCCTGCCCGAGGAGCCCGTCCGGGTCAGGACCGATCCGCCGTCCCCGCCGGCCGATCCGCCGCTCCCGTCCGAGTGGACGGCCGAGCTCGAGAAGACGGTCCGCGAGCTCGTCCGGCGCGAGATCGGGCTCACCCGCAAGGAGATCGAGGCGATGGCCCGCGGCGTCGTCATGTCCGAGGTCAAGCGGACGCTCGTCGAGGAGCTCGCCAAGATCGAGACGAAAAAGTTCTAGGCCGGCGGCTACCGGGCGAGGGGGGCCGGGCTGTCGGCACGCCGATTCGGAGGCGCGGGTCCTGTCGCCGGCCAGCCTTCCGTAAGGCATCCTCGGTCCTTCGACTCGGGGGGAAAGGGCCGTCGGCACGCCGGTTTCCCCGGCGAGGAAACCGGCTCGGGGTTACGGCTCGCCGCCAGCGCCGCTGCGCGTCGCTGGTCCATGCCGGCTCGCCTCCACACCGGCCGCCTTGCCCTTTCCCCCCTCGCCTCCCGGACAAAGACCTCTGCTAAGCGAAGGGGCTAGCCTATTGGCTGTCCCCGGTAGCGGCCGTTTCGGCGCGCGAAGGGGGATGGAGCGCAGCGACCTTATTCACCCATGATCGAAGCGCGGGTGGCGCCGGCCGGGGCGCCCCGGCGGCCGAAGCGAATGGGACCCTCGTCAGGGTGATGAGCGAGGCCGCTGGGGCTGGCCGGCGACAGGACCCGCTTCTTCGGAGCCGACGGCCCTCTCCTCCCGGTGCCCCGGCGGCCGCTGGGGCTGGCCGGCGACAGGACCCGCTTCTTCGGAGCCGACGGCCCTCTCCTCCCGAGCCTCACTGTTCATGATAAGATATGATGGCAAAAGAGAAAGCCCCTCGCATGGAATTTATCATCCACCGCCTCGACAGCTGCCCGTCGACGAATGATATCGCGCGGGGGATGGCGCGGGCGGGGGCGCCGGAGGGGACGGTGGTCACGGCCGAGGAGCAAACCGCCGGCCGGGGGACCAAGGGCCGCTCCTGGCACTCGGTCCGGGGCAAGGGCCTCTATGTTTCGGTGATCCTCCACCCCCGGACCGCGGCGATCTCGCTCCTCTCTCTTGCGGCCGGGTTGGCCGCGCGGGACGCCGTCGCGACGACGCACGGGCTCGAGGCGAGGCTTCGCTGGCCGAACGACCTGGTTCTCAACGGGCGAAAGCTCGGAGGAATCCTGTGCGAAAGCGCTTTTTTGGGAAACCTCGCGGATTATGCTATTCTTGGCACGGGACTCAACCTCGGCCACGGCGAAGCCGACTTCCCGGCCGAGCTGCGGCCGGCCGCCGTCTCGATTTTCATGATCACGGGAAAGCCGGTCGACCGCGAGGCGCTCCTGGCCGAGCTCCTGGCCCAGACCGCGCGCCGGGCCGGGATGATCGAATCCGGCGCGGAGGGAGCCGCCGGGCTGATCGCGGATTTCGAGCACCGCTCGGCGTTCCGGTCGGGCGATTCGATCGAGGTCTTAGCCGGCGGTGAACCGTTGCGGGGCGAATATCGGGGGCTTAGCCCCGAAGGGGCACTCGTCGTCGGCCTGCCCGGCGGAGTCCGCCGCTTCGCCGCGGCCGAAATCGCCCGAGTGCTTTAAGCCACGAGAGGAGGACGCGCATGCTGCTCGCCATCGACATCGGCAACACCACGGTCGCCTTAGGTCTATTCGATGACCGGACGCTCCTCCACCATTGGCGCGTCCAGTCCGACCGGGACAAGACGGCCGACGAATACGGCGTCCTCCTTCGAAGCTTGTTCGCCTCGGCGGGCCTTGACCCGGCCGCCGTCGGGGCGATGATCGTCTCGAGCGTCGTCCCGCCGCTCACCCCGATCTTCCAGGCGCTCGGCCGCGACCTCTTCGGGGCCAAAGCCCTGGTCATCGGCCCCGGCCTCAAGACCGGGATGCCGATCCTCTACGAGGTCCCGCTCGAGGTCGGCGCCGACCGGGTGGTGGCCGCGGTCGCCGCCTTCGAGAAGTACGGCGGCCCGTGCATCGTCCTCGACTTCGGGACGGCTACGACCTTCGATGCGGTCTCGGCAAAGGGCGAGTACCTGGGCGGGGCGATCGCCCCCGGCGTTCAGATCTCGGCCGAGGCCCTGTATCTTAAAACGGCCAAGCTGCCCCGGATCGACGTCCGCAAGCCCGCCCGGGCGATCGGCAAGACGACGGTCGGGAGCATGCAGTCCGGCCTCTATTTCGGCTACGTCGGGCTCGTCCGGAACGTGGTCTCCGAGATCCGCCGGGAGCTGGGCGCGGAGGCCAAAGTGATCGCCACGGGCGGCTTTGCCGACGAGATCGCGCCCGAGATCGGGGAAATCCAGGCCGTCGAGCCGACCCTCGTTCTCGACGGGCTGCGCATCATCTACGAAAGGAACAAGGGGACCGCCTAACACCCACCGCCGCGGCGCACCGGACGCGGAAAGTCGCAAGAATAATCATGGATGAAAACGAGCGGGGCCGGTATTACCGGGAGATCGCCGCGGCTTTTTTGAAGCATCGCGGGGCTCCGTTCTTCCTTTCAGCCAAGGATCTCGATCTCATGGCGGCATGGGAGCGGGCGGGCGTCCCCCTCACGTCCGTGTTGGAGGGCATTGAAAGCGCGTTTGAGGCATCCCGGCCGAACGCCCGCCCCCGGGGAAAAGTCCTGTCGCTTGCTTATTGCGAAATTCCCGTCGGCCGGGCGTGGGAGCTCCATCGCGACCGCAAGGTCGGCGGGGCGAGGAAGCTCCCGGCCAAGAGCGACCGGCGGGCCGCCGTGCGCGCGGAGATCACGCGATTCCTGCGCGCCGTCCCGCCCGGCCTCGAGGGCGTGGGCGGGATCTTCGCCGACGCCGGGGCGCGGATGGACGCGGAGGGCCTCTCCGATGAGGACCTCGAGCGTTTGGACGAGAAGGTCGAGGGGCTGCTCCGTGCGGCGGCCCCGGCCATGGACGCGGCGGCCGCGCGCGAGGCGGTCCGGGCCGAGCATCGCAAGCTCTCCCGGGCGGAGGTCGATGACGCCGCCGCGGTCGAGCTCGTCAAGCGGCTCCGGGTCCGGCACAAAATCCCCTATCTCTCGCCGTTCTACTATGGATGACAAGAAGATCCTTGAGCTCCTCCGCGACCACCGGGAGGGCGTGACCCTCTCGGATGTCTTCAAGGAGCTGGGCACGCCCCGCAAGGAGCGGGCCAAGGTCGAGGGCCGCCTCATCGATCTCGAGAACCGGCGGGCCATCCGGCGAGTGAAGAACCGCTACCTCCTGCCGCTCCAGTCCGACCTCGTCCGCGGCCGGTTCGAGACCGGGGGCCGCGGGTTCGGATTTGTCGTCCCGGAGTCGGGGGAAGGGGAGGATGTCTTCATCCCGGCCCGCTTCGCCAAGGGGGCGATGCACGGCGACACGGTCGAGGTCCTGTTCCGCGAACGCGGCAAGCGGGGCAAGCCCGAGGGCCAGGTCGTCCGCGTGGTCAGGAAGGAGAAGAAGAGCATCGTCGGCATTTATGCCGAACGGTACGGCGCGCCGTACCTCGTCCCGCTCGACGCGCCGTCGCGCGAGGACCTCGCCCTCGTGTCGCGCGGTTCCTTTTTCCCCGCCCCCGGCGCCCTCATCGCCGCCGACCGCGGCCGCCTGACGATCACCGACGTCTTCGGCCGGCCGGACGATCCCGGCGTGGACACCGAGGTGGTCATCCGGAAGTACGGCCTGGCCGTCGATTTCCCGGAGGCGGCCTTGGCCGAAGCGGAGGCGGTTGCGATATCACCGGCCGACATCGTTTCGGGGCCGCCTTGCGGCTACGAGCCGCGCTCCGCTTCGGAGACCGCGTCGGGGCTGCCTGGCGGTGCCGACCTGCGCCCCGTTTCGGGGATCGCGTCGGCGAGGGTCGATTATCGCGGCTGGACGACGTTCACCATCGACGGCGAGACCGCCCAGGATTTCGATGACGCGGTCAGCATCCGGCGCGCGCCGGGCGGAAACTTCGTCCTCGGCGTCCATATCGCCGACGTGTCGCACTACGTCGCGCCCGACTCGCCGCTCGACCGGGAGGCCTACGCCCGGGCCACGAGCGTCTATTTTCCCGACCGGACCCTGCCTATGCTCCCGGAGCGGCTGTCGAACGGCATCTGCAGCCTCCGGCCGCGCGAGGACCGGCTGGCCGTCTCGGCGGTCATGGAGATCGACGCCGAGGGGGCCGTGGTCGGGGCCGAGTTCCATCCCTCGATCATCCGGACCGCCGAGCGGCTGACCTACACCTCGGTCTTCAAGATCTTTGAAGGCGACGAGGAGGAGAAGGCGAAGTTCGCCCCTCTCGTCGCCGACCTCGGGCTCATGCGCCAGCTGGCCCGGGTCCTGAGGGCGAGGCGGGTCGCCGAGGGCAGCCTGGATTTCGATCTGCTGGAGCCCGAGCTCGTCTATCGCGAGGGCCGGCTCCATTCGATCGCCACGTTCGGCCAGAACGAGGCCCACAAGCTGATTGAGGAGTTCATGGTTGCGGCCAACGTGGCCGTCGCCACGTTCCTCGACGGCCGGGGCGTGCCGCTCGTCTTCCGCGTTCACCCCCGTCCGGCGGCAGGGGACCTGGACAAGCTGCGCGAGACCCTGGCCCACTTCGGGATCATGCTCCCGAAGCCCGACAAGGTCCGGTCGCACGACCTGCAGCGCGCCATCGGGACGGCCGAGGGCGGGCCCGCCGAGAAGTTCGTCAGCGTCCAGGTCCTGCGGGCGATGCGGTTGGCCGTCTATTCCCCGGACAACGTCGGCCACTACGGCCTGGCGAAAGCGTTCTACACCCATTTCACGTCGCCCATCCGCCGCTATCCCGATCTCATCGTCCACCGCATCCTGAAGGCCGTTCTCGCCGGGGCGCGGCCGGACGAGATGGACCTCGCCGCGGCGGCCCGCCATTCGTCCGAACGGGAACGGAATGCGGACGCGGCCGAGAAGGACCTCGTCGAATGGCGGATCTTCCGGTTCCTGAAGGACCGGCTGGGGGACGAGTTCGACGGGGTCGTGGTCGATATCACCCGGGCGGGGCTCGTGGTCGAGCTCGACGACTATTTCGTCCAGGGGCTGGTGGCCTACGACGACCTGGGCGGCGATTATTTCATCCAGAGGTCGCGGGGCGTGCTGTCCGGGAAAAGATCGGGGAAGAAGTTCGAGCTGGGCCAGGCGCTCCGCGTCGCGCTGGCGGCGGTGGACCCGGTGCTGCGCCGCATGAGCCTCATCCCCGCCTGAATTCGGTGACAGTAACCTGATTTCCGAATTAAATTGGACAATCGAAATTAGGAAATTCGTATACTGTCACGCATTTCAAAGCAAGCGAAATTAGGGAATCCGTATACTGTCACCGATTTAGAATATAATAAGGCCCCATGAGGGAAAAGCTCACCGATGCCGACCTGCTTTTAGGGCTTGCGAACGACAAGGGGCTCCAGGGCGTCCGCGAAACGGACATGAACGAGCTCCTTTCCCTGGACGGGGAAGCTCTCCGCGAGCTCGCCCAGAAGCTCGAAGCCGACGGCAAGCTCCGCATCTTGTCGTTCGCCCCTCTCACCTGCGTGTCGCGGGCGAGCATGGATTTCCTCGGCGACAAGATCCTGCTCCACATCCGGGACTTCCACGGGAAGCATCCGACGGAGAACGGCATCACCTTGGAAAGGCTTGAGAAGCGATTCACCTCGCCGGCCAAGGTCCTTCGCCTGACGCTGATGATGCTGGTCCACGAGGGCAAGCTCAGGCGGGACGGCGACGAATACGCCCTTCCCGATTTCGTCCGCACTCTCCCGCCGCGCGAGGAGAAGATTCTGGCCGAGCTCGAGACCCTGTGGCTCGAAGGGGGCCTCCGGGCGATCTCCTTCAATGACATCCGGGACGCCCGGCACCTGACGCCCCAAAAGCTCCAGGCGCTCGTGGACATCCTCATCGACCGGAAAAAGGTCGTCCAGAGCAAGGAAGGCTTCTTCGTCCACGCCAGTTGGCTGGACGATGTGGTGGCCAAGATCCGGGCGACCGGCCGGAAGGAATTGACGGTCGCCGAATTCAAGGCGCTGACCGGGCTCAGCCGCAAGTTCGCGATCCCGCTCCTCGAGCTGCTCGACGAGATGGGCGTCACCCGCCGCCAAGGCGCGTCCCGGGAAATTCTCTAGGTTCGCTCCCGCCGCGGGCTCAGTACCACTTGTAGAATCCGAACCCGAGCGTGATCCGCTTTGCGAGGCCGTCCGGCCCCGGTGTCCCGCCGGCCGCATAGTCGATCTTCTTGATCCCCACGAACGGCCTTACGGAGACGTCGCGGCCGAAATCGGCAAAAATTTTAAGCTCGCCGGAGCGGCGCATGCTGTTCGCCTGCCAGCGGATCTCGGCCCCGACGTTGGCCGCGCCCCCGGCGCTCACCGTATTGATCCCGAGCTTCAGGCCGGCGTCGTAGTCGTACTTGAAGTCGATGCCGCCCCGGACTTCGAACCGGATCGCCTTTTCCAACCGCTCGAAATCGGGCTGGTTGCGGATGGCAAGCCCCGTGCTGAGGCTTGCCAGGAAATCGACGGCCTTATCGGACGGCATATCGACGTCATAGCAGGCGTACCAGGCCGCGAACAGGCCTCCCCCAAGCGTCTTTTCGTAGTCCGCCCGGAGGCCGTAGATCATCCGGTCCGGCCAGAAATGGGCGAAGAAGCCATCGCCGGTCAGGACCGGCGCGTCAAAATCGAGGTCGGCGAAGAAACGGCCGTTCTCGTTTTTCGCGAACTCCAGGCGGAAGCCCCCGCTCACGAGGAGCTTATGGGCGCCGTAAAACGGATAGGCGCCCGCGCTTAGCCGGAAGCCCGTCAGCTGCTTCGGCCCGCCGTCCCCGCCGTTCTCCCCTGACAGCCTAACCCCCAGGAACGTCTCGGTCGGAAGGCCATACGTCCGGGCCGAGCGGATGAAAAGGGCGATGCCCCGGCTCAGGCCCAGGGACAGCTCCATATCGTGGAGCAGCGCGTCGAAGTCCACCCACTTCCACCCGCCCGCGAACGAAAGCTCCGGGATCAGGACGCGCGAGGCTTTCAGGGAGAAGACCATGAGGCCGCCGTATCCCGGGCTCCCGCCGATGTAGCGGCCGTAGCCGACGCTCGCCTCGACGCCGCCCTCCCGGACTCGGATCGCGCCCGTGAGCTCGTTGAGGTTCAGGATGTAAGAGTTCTCGACCGAGGTGAGGTGCCGGCAGAAATGAGTCAGGCCGGTTTCGAGGGAAACGGATTTCGAGAGGTCCAGCCCGTAGCCGGCGTGGATCCAGAAGTCGATCGGGCCCTGCAGGCGGCCGTTCATCCGCTCGAGATAGCTCAGGTCGAAGACGAGCCGGCTGCCGGCGGCGGCGGGAAGCGGCCACTCGAAGCCGAACCAGGGACGGTAGACCCGGCGCTCGGCCGTGTCGATCGCGAGGTCGAACCGGAAATCCGCCCTCGCCCTGGGCGGCGGGGCCGCGCCGTTGTCCTGAGAAAGGCCCGCCGCCGCAGAGAGGAAGACTCCGAAAAGAAAGGCCGGGATCTTCCGCAGGGGGCCTTATTCCTTCTCTTCGGTCTGCTTCTCGGCGGCTTCCTGCCGCTTCTTGGCCAGCGCGACCTTGAGCCGCTCGGCGAACAGGTTGCCGAACGCGCCGCCAGCCGGGGCCGCGGCGGGTTTGGCCGCCTCGCCCTCTTCGCCCGCCGCTTCTTCGGCCGCGGATTCCTCTCCTTCGGGAACCTCGGCCTCTTTGCCGGCCTGGGACTTGGCCGCCGCGGCCGGCAGGGCCTCGACCTCGGCCTCCTCCGGCTCGGCTTCGATGAGGTCGATGTCCTCGAGCTCGCCATCGTCCACGGCCTTCTCGGCGAGCAGCGCTTCGAGCTCGGACTCCTCCTCTTCGATGCGCTCCTCGATCACGCGGCGCTCGCTCTTGCCCGGGCGCGGCGCCTTTTCGCCTTCGAGCTTGCCCTTCTTTTTCTTGTGGGGCTTCTCTTTCTTGTCCGTGGTAGGGGCGGCCGGTGGTCCCCCGGGCGCGGGCGGCGCGGGCTTGGCCGGGGCCGGCCGGACCACGACGATCGGCGGGGTTTCGACCTCGGCCTCTTCCTCCTCGGCCTGCTGGATCACGTCGATGGGCGACTCCTCGGACAGGCCTTCGAACTCGTTGTAGAGGATCGTGCCCGGCGCTTCCCCGCGCTCGCGGGCCGGGGCTTCCTCGACTTCGGGCGCCTCGGCCGCGACGGCCTCGACCGGGATCTCCTCGAACACGGGCAGGGCCTCGTGGTAGGCGTAGATCCCCTTTTTCTTGTCGGACTTGGTGAATTCCGGCGTGTTGAGGAGGGTGATCTCCACGTCCTCGGGCGAGGTCTTCTTCAGGATATCCACCAAGTGGAAGGCCCGAAGGTAGTGCAGGGCGTGCCCGCCCGTCGGGGAGCTGAACGTCTTAAAGATGAGGATGAGCAGGTCCTGAAGGTTCTTGCCCTCCCGCTCCGGGGTGAGGGCGATGAGCTTCTGCAGGGTCTCGCGCTCGAGGTAGATGATCTTGTTGGGCATAGCCAGCGTCGCGGCCTCGGCCACGTCGGTGAACATGTCGGAGGCCGCGTCGTAGCCGATCCTGGCCACCGAAATCTTCTTCTTGGACTTCTTCAGCCGGAAGAGGATGTGGGTCGCGTCCTTCTTTTCCAGGGTCATGCTCGTGCCCTGAGGGATGTTGTGCGCGGCGAAGAACGCCTTGAACCCCAGGAAGAACTCCTGGGTGGGGTAGTAGTAGGCGGTGATGGTCTTGTTGTCGTCGGCGTCGGTGAAGAGGTATTCCCGCGAGTGGGAGAGCTCTTTGTTGAACGCTTTGGGGATGCGCACCCCGCCCGACACGATCTCGCGCCAGGACAGGTAGATCTTCAGCGGGAAGCCGTGGGTTTCCGGGGGCTCGGGCATCTCGGGCGATTCGAATTCGACGAGGGGCGCTTCCGGGACCGACAGGGCCAGCCCGTCGGGCAGGGCGTTGAGAACGCTCTTGAGGTGCCACCTGCCCCATTCGACGGGCGACACCGGCAGGAAGTCCTTCCGGCGTTTGGTCTCCAGGTAATGGCTGAGGCCGAGGCAGGTGAGGTCGAACAGGTCGCTCGAAGGCTCGAGACCGAAATACGTCCGGACGAGGTCGGTCGTGGCGGCCGATTCCCGGGTCGCGGTGATGTGGGCCTCGATCTCCTTGATCTTCTCCTCGGCGAGGGCGGGCTGGTGGGCGGTGAGCTGCCAGTGGTCGCCCCAGGCGAAGAACTTGGGCGATTTCCCCAGGGCCGACCGGAGGCTCTTCTCCAGGGCCTTCAGGTCCCTGTCCATCATCGGGAGCTCGGTCAGGCGGGGATCGTCGTCCCGGCCCATGACCTTCGGCTCCTCGTTCGTCCCGGCGACGTTCGAGGGGAGGTAGTCCTGGGTCTTGGATTTCTTGATGTAGTCGATGTACCTGCGGAATACGCCTCCGCCGGTATAATCGACCTCGAGCATCTCGCCGAGGCCCGCGTAGACGATCTTGCGGACCACGGTCAGCACGACCGCGCCCTTGAACGGCTCCATGGTCTTGGAGCTCACGGTCAGGGGCTCGTCGTACTCTTTGTAGATCATGTCCCCGATCTGATACACGCAGTTCGGGTCGTAGAGCTTCACGGCCTGGGTGCGCTGGCCGGCCGTCTTGAGGAAAGCCAGCTTTTCGGCCAGCTCCCGCGTCGTCGCCGGCTTCCTGGTCTTGGCCAGCTCCTGTTCGACGAAGGCGGTGTCGTCCGGGGTTACCTGGACGAGGGCGTTGTCTTTATCCATTTTTTTTGCCATTCCCCATGAGCGTTACCATGATCGCTTTTTGAGCGTGGAGGCGGTTTTCGGCCTCATCGAATACGACCGACCGGTACGATTCGAAGATTTCGGTGGAGACTTCCTCCTCCCGGTGGGCCGGCAGGCAGTGGAGGAAAATCGCGTCGGGCTTGGCCGCGGCGAAGAGGGCGGCGTTGACCTGGTAGGGGGCGAAGATCTTCGTCCGGGCTTCCTTCTCGGACTCCTGGCCCATCGACGTCCAGACGTCGGTGTAGATGGCGTCGGCGTCCCGGGCCGCCTCCTTCGGGTCGTTGGTCAAGAGGAGCTCGAAGCCCGTGTCCTTCCCGTCTTCGAGGGCAAGCTTGACCATCTCCGGCCTGGGCTCGTAGCCCTTCGGCGTGCCGACGGCCATCTTCGTCCCGGCCTTGGCCGCGGCGAGCATCAGGCTGTGGCAGACGTTGTTCCCGTCGCCGACATAAGTCAACTTGAGGCGCGACAGGCCGCCTTTGTGCTCCCGGAGGGTGAGGAAGTCGGCCATGGCCTGACAGGGGTGGCTGAGGTCGCTCAGTCCGTTGATCACGGGGACCGACGCGGCCCGCGCCAGGCGGACGACGTTGTCGTGGCCGAAGGTCCGGATCATGATCCCGTCCACCCAGCGCTCGAGGTTGTGGGCCACGTCCTCGACGGTCTCTCGCTTGCCGAGCTGGATCTCGGCCGGGCTGAGGTAGATCCCCTTGCCGCCGAGCTCGTACATCCCGACTTCGAACGTCATCCGCGTCCGGAGCGACGGCTTTTCGAAGATCATGGCCAGCACCTGGCCCTTGAGCGCCTTGCGGTGCTTGTCCGGCTGCTCCTTGATCTCGAGGGCGACGTCCAGGAGCTCGTTGAATTCGTAACGGGTGATGTCGTGGATGGAAATGAAGTCCTTATTCATGCCTCTCTCCTCATGAATCTCCTCAGGGCACGATCCTCGTTCCCGACCGTCCGATCAGGGCGGCCTTCAGGTGGGCGGCGTCCGTGATCAGGACCTCCTTCCCGCCGGCCTGGATGTATTCGATGGCGGCCCGGATCTTCGGCCCCATCGAGCCCGGGGGGAACTGCCCCTGGTCGAGGTATTCCCGCGCCTCGGCGACGGGGAGCACCGCGAGCTCCCTCTGCGTCGGCTTTCCGAAGTCGACGAACACCTTTTCGGTGCTGGTCAGGATGATGAACAGGTCGACCTTGACCTCGCGGGCGATCAGGCTCGAGGCGTAGTCCTTGTCGATCACGGCCTCGACGCCCTCATAGAGCCCCCGGCCGTTGAGGATCACCGGGATGCCCCCGCCGCCGGCGGCGATGACGATCCGTCCGGCCTCGACCAGGTCGTGAATGACCAGCTTGGGGACGATGTCGATGGGCCTGGGCGAGGGGACGACCTTGCGCCAGCCCCGGCCCGCGTCCTCGACCATGACCCACTTCTTCTCGCGGGCGAGTTGCTGCGCCCGGAATTTCGTGTAGAACGGGCCGACCGGCTTGGTCGGGTTCTCGAAGGCGGGATCGGCCCGGTCCACGAGGACGGGCGTCACCAGGGTGATCGCGTCCTTGTCGATCGACAGGCGCCGGAGCTCGTTCGTGATCGCCCGCTCGAGCATGAAGCCCATGCTCCCCTCGGTCATGGCGTCGCAGACGTCGAGGGTGTAGGGCGGGATCTTCGTCACGGCCTCTTCCATCTGGATCAGCAGGTTGCCGACCTGCGGCCCGTTGCCGTGGACGATGATGAGCTCGTAGCCCTTCCGGACGATGTGGACCATCAGCCGGGCTGCCTTTTCGGCGTTCTTGACCTGCTCGGCCTGGACCCCCCGCTGGGTCTCGGGGAGCAGGGCGTTCCCGCCGAAGGCGATCAGGGCCAGGCGACGTTTGACCGGCATGAAACCCCGCGCTCAGAACTTCTGGAGCACGTCCTCCAAGGTGGGGGAGCCGATCTCCTCGAGCTCGTAGCCGACGGGCAGCATGGGCTGAGCCGTCTGGATGAGCCGGTTGAGGTCGATGGGCGTGGCGCTGATGATCAGGTCGCAGTCGATCCGGGAGATCGTCTGGGCCAGGTCGTGGATCTGGGCGTCGCCATAGCCCATGGCCGGCAGGACCTTGTCCAGGTGGCCGTACTTCTCGAAGGTCGTCTTGATGCTGCCCACGGCCGCCGGGCGCGGGTCGATGATCTCGGCCGCGCCGTACTTCTGGGCGGCGACGATCCCCGCGCCGTAGGTCATCCCGCCGTGGGTCAGGGTCGGGCCGTCCTCGATGACCAGCACGCGCTTGCCCCGGATCCGCTCGCCGTCCTCGACGATCGTCGGCGAGGCGGCCTTGATGACGATGGCCGAGGGGTTGATCTTCTTGATGTTGTCCATGACCTTGTCGATCCCCTCTTGCGGGGCGGTATCCATCTTGTTGACGACGATGACGTCGGCCCGCCGGAAGTTGGTCTCGCCGGGGTAGTAGAGGAGCTCGTGGCCGGGCCGGTGGGGGTCGACGACGACGATCTCGAGGTCGGACTTGTAGAAGGGGAAGTCGTTGTTGCCGCCGTCCCAGAGGATGATGTCGGCTTCCTTTTCGGCCTCGCGGAGGATGGCTTCGTAGTCCACGCCGGCGTAGACGATGATGCCGTTCTTGACGTGGGGTTCGTACTCCTCGCGCTCCTCGATCGTGCACTCGTTCTTGGCCATGTCCTCGTAGGTCGCGAAGCGCTGGACCTTCTGCTTGACCAGGTCGCCGTAGGGCATCGGATGGCGGATGACCGCCACGCTTCGGCCCTTCTTCTTCAGGATGAGGGCAGCCTTGCGGGAGGTCTGGCTCTTGCCGCAGCCCGTCCGGACGGCGCAGACCGAGACGACGGGCCGCTTGCTCTTGATCATGGTGTCGACCGGCCCGAGGAGGACGAACGACGCCCCGGCGGCCTGGACCTGGGAGGCCTTGTGCATGACATATTCGTGGGGAAGGTCGCTGTAGGAAAGGTAGACTTTGGTGACGTTGTGCTTGCGGATCAGGGCGTCGAGCTGGTCCTCGGGGTAGATGGGAATGCCGTCGGAGTAGAGCTTGCCGGCCAGGGCGGCGGGGTACTTCCGCCCGTCGATGTCGGGGATCTGCGTCGCGGTGAAGGCCACGACCTGGAAGTTCGGATTGTCGCGGAAATAGGTGTTGAAATTATGGAAATCTCGTCCCGCGGCGCCCATGATGATCGCCTTTTTCATGAATACTTCTCCTCCAAAATCAGGTTCAAAACTAAATTTTCAAAACGCAGAGAAAAGCCAGTATACCCGAAATCGGCGCTATCCTCAAGGGCTAGAGTGAGTTAATGGGGGCCGGGGAGGGCGGGTCGGCGACAGGACCCGCCGCGCGAGTCATTAAATGCCGACGATTTCTGCCGAAATCGTCTCCGTATCCAGCAGCGCCACGGTCGAGCGGCCGGTCACCCAGCCCCCGGCCTCGCCGGGATTGACGATCAGTGCCTTCCCGGCGCGCCGAACGTCGGGCTTATGGGTGTGGCCGTAGACGATGACATCGTATTTGTTTTTTTTTATATATCTTGCAACCGACGTGTCCAAGTGGGTGACCAGGAATCTGAGCCCCGCGAATTCGAAGACGGCCGGCGCCTCCCCGATGGTCCCGAACGCGGCGAGCGCCGCCGCGAGCCCGGCCTTCTCGCCGTCGCAGTTGCCGTAGACCGCCCGGACGGGACAGCCCGCCTTTTCCAGCTCCCGGGCGGCGAACGGGGCGACGAAATCCCCGGCGTGGATGACCAGCCCGCATCCCGCCGCCTTGAACAGGGCGGCGGCCCCGCCGATGATCGGCCGGTTGTCGTGCGAATCCGCGAGAATTCCAATCCGCATGGGATGATTATATCAAATCGGTTGACCTGACGTAGTGTTTTCATTAATATATACGCGCTCTTAAAGTCGAGCTTAGGCGCGTAGCTCAGTGGGAGAGCGCTTCCCTGACACGGAAGAGGCCGTGGGTTCAATCCCCTCCGCGCCTACCATTGTCCACGCATGGGAGTGTCCGGATACGATAGATCGATCTGACGCCTTTTTTTGCGGTTTGTCCGTCCCTCGCCGCGCGGCGGCGGGTGGCCGGGATCGGGACGGCGAGGAAAAGGGGGCAGGCTTCAACCGAGGACGCCTTTCCCTCGCTTCTTTCCCCCGGAAGAGATGAGCATGGCCAACGACAACGCGAAACACACTGGCGCCGGCCCGGCCGACGCCCTTGAGACGCTGCGCCACAGCACGGCCCACCTCCTCGCCCACGCCGTTCTCGAGCTCTTCCCGGGAACGCAGGCGGGGATCGGCCCGGCCGTGGACAACGGCTTTTTCTACGACTTCCTCCGGGACACCCCGTTCAGCACCGAAGACCTCAGCGCCATCGAGGAGAAGATGCGCCGGATCGTCGCCCTCGACATGCGCATCGAAAAGCTGACTCTGCCCAAGGACGAGGCCATCGGCTTATTCCAGGGCTTGGGCCAAACCCTCAAGGTGGAGCTCATCCGGGAGAAGGGGGGCGACTTCGTCACCTGCTACCGGCAGGGCGAGTTCGTCGATTTCTGCCTCGGCCCGCATCTCGCCTCGACCGGCGCCCTGGCCCACTTCAAGCTCCTCTCGGTCTCCGGCGCCTACTGGAAGGGCGACGAGCGGGGCCTCCAGCTCCAGCGGATCTATGGGACCGCGTTCCCGACCCGCAAGGAGCTCGATGACTACCTGGTCCTCATCGAGGAGGCCCGGAAGCGCGACCACCGCCGGCTCGGCGTCGAGCTCGACCTTTATAGCACCGCCGAAGAGCTCGGCGGCGGGCTGATCCTCTGGCATCCCAAAGGCGCCCGCATCCGGGCGATCATCGAGCAGTACTGGCGCGAGCGCCACTGGGCCGGCGGCTACGACGTCCTCTACACCCCCCACCTCGGGCGGGAGATCCTGTGGCAGACGTCGGGCCACCTCGATTTCTACAAGGACGGCATGTATTCGCCGATGGACATCGACGGGCAGAACTACTACCTGAAGCCGATGAACTGCCCGTTCCATATCCTGATCTACAAATCGAGGATGCGCTCCTACCGCGACCTGCCCCTGCGCTGGGCCGAGCTCGGGACGGTTTACCGCTACGAGCGCAGCGGCGTCCTCCACGGCCTGCTCCGCGTCCGGGGCTTCACCCAGGACGACGCTCACATCTTCTGCACGCCCGACCAGATGGAGGCCGAGATCCTGCGGGTGCTCGACTTCTCGACCAGCATCCTCGGCGATTTCGGCTTCACCGACAACAAGATCGAGCTCTCCGTCCGGGATCCCAAGAACACGTCCAAATACGCCGGGAGCGACGAGATGTGGACGGAAGCCGAGGCCTCGCTGGTCAAGGCCCTCGACGCCCGCGGCTTCGCCTACGAGCGGATGGAGGGCGAGGCGGTCTTCTACGGTCCCAAGATCGACATCAAGGTCAAGGACGCAATCGGTCGCCTGTGGCAGTGCACCACCATCCAGTTCGACTTCAACGAGCCGGCCCGTTTCGGGATGTCGTATATCGGCCCCGACGGCCAGGGGCACCAGCCTTACATGATCCACCGGGCCCTGATGGGCTCGCTCGAGCGCTTCTTCGGCATCCTGATCGAGCATTACAACGGCAACTTCCCCCTGTGGCTCGCCCCGGTCCAGGTCGCGATCCTGCCCATCGCCGAGCGCCACGACGATTACGCGAAGACGCTCGAGGATACGCTCCGCCGGGCGGGCCTCCGGCCCCTGGCCGACCTGCGGCGGGAGAAGCTCAATTACAAGATTCGCGAGGCCGAGCGCCTGAAGGTGCCGCTGATCCTGATCGCCGGCGACAAGGAAGTCGCCGCCGGCACGGCCTCGCTCCGCGTCCACGGCCAGGGCGACAAGGGGACCGTGGACTTGGCCGCGCTCATCGCCGGCGTCAAGACGCTGGTCGAAAATAAATCACTGACCGTGAATCTTTGAAGGAGGCCCGACATTTTTAGAGGAAGACAACCTTATCCGCCCAGCAGCAAGCCGAGACCCCACCGGATCAACGAGATGATCCGCTCCGGAGAAATCCGGGTGATCGACGACGAGAAGAAGCAATTAGGCGTCATGTCCGCGGCCGACGCCCTCGCCGTCGCCCGGCAGCAGGGCCTCGACCTGGTCGAGATCGCCCCGGCGGCCCAGCCGCCCGTCTGCCGGATCATGGACTATGGCAAGTTCCTGTACGAGCTGCACAAACAGGACCACGAGGCCAAGAGGCATCAGAAGACGATCCAGATCAAGGAGATCAAGTTCCGGCCGAAGATCAGCGTCCATGATTACGATTTCAAGATGAAGCACGTCAAGCGCTTCCTCGACGACGGCAACAAGGTGAAGATCACGGTCATGCTCCGCGGCCGCGAGAAGTCGAGGCCGGAGATGGGCGTCCAGATCCTCGGCCGGGTCCTCCAGGACATCGACGGGGTCGGCAAGCAGGACGGAGACATGCGGAAACAGGATTGGGCCGTGTCGGCGCTGCTCATCCCCGCGAAAACAGGAGGAAAAGATGCCAAAGCTAAAAACCCACAAGGGAGCGAAAAAACGGTTCCGAGTCACGGGCAACAAGAAGGTGGCCCGCAGCAAAGCCAATAGGCGCCACATCCTGACAACCAAGGATTCCAAGCGGAAGCGGAACCTCGGCCGGAAGACCCTCGTCAGCCAGGCGGACATCCGCACGGTCCGCAAGATGCTGCCCTACGAGTTCTGATTTTTTCGAATCTGAGTCACGGAGAATTCCATGCCACGAGCCAAACGCGGTTTCAAGAAGAAAAACCGAAGAGTCAAGATCCTCAAGCAGGCCAAAGGCTACTGGGGCGCGCGAAGCTCCAACTACCGGACGGCCAAGGAGGCGGTGGAGCACGCCCTGACTTACGCCTATCGCGACCGGCGGACCAAGAAGCGTGAGTTCCGTCGCCTCTGGATCATCCGGGTCAAGGCCGCGGCCATGCTCAACGGCCTGACTTACAGCCGCTTCATCCAGGGCCTCAAGATGCTCGGCATCGAGCTCGACCGCAAGGTGCTGGCCGAGCTCGCGGTGAACGCGCCCGAGACGTTCAGCCGGATCGCCGCGAAAGCCAAAGATGCCCTCTCCCAGCCTGCATAAGTTTTCGACGACGATCGAAGCTTATCGGACGAAGCTTGCGGACGAGTCCGCCTCCGTCCGGGACCTCAAGGCCCTCGACGAGGTTCGCAACCAGTTCCTGAGCCGCAAGCGCGGCTACGTCACCCTTCTCTTCGAGGAGATGAAGACGCTCCCGGCCGAGGACCGCCCGGCCGGGGGACAGCTGATCAACGCCCTCAAGACCGAGGTCCAGGACCGCCTGGCCGCCCTCGAGGCCAAGCTCAAGGTCCCGGCCAAGGCCCGGCCCGACCTCGATCTGACCCTGCCCGGCCGGCGGCTGCCCTGGGGCGCCGCCCATCCGGTCCGCCTCTTCCAGCAGGAGCTCGAGGCGATCTTCCTCGAGATGGGCTTCTCCATCGCCGAGGGCCCCGAGATCGAGACCGACTACTACAATTTCGAGGCGCTCAACTTCCCGCCCCACCACCCGGCGCGCGACAACTGGGACACGCTCTACATCAACGACACGCTCCTCCTCCGGACGCACACCTCGCCCGTCCAGATCCGGGTGATGGAGAAGCAGAAGCCCCCGATCCGGATCATCATCCCCGGCAAGGTCTTCCGCCGCGACGTGCCCGATCCGACCCACCTGCCCATGTTCTTCCAGCTCGAAGGACTGGTCGTCGACGAGGGCATCACCTTCGCCCACCTCAAGGGGACGCTCGAGCATTTCCTCCGGCGGCTGTTCGGCGAGAAGCTCAAGATCCGCTTCCGGCCGAGCTTCTTCCCGTTCACCGAGCCCTCGGCCGAGGTCGACATCGAGTGCCTGGCCTGCGGCCAGAAGGACCCCGCCTGCCGCGTCTGCGGCGGCACGGGCTGGAAGGAGATCCTGGGCTCGGGCCTGGTCGATCCCCAGGTCTTCAAGAACGTCAACATCGATCCCGAGAAGTACTCGGGCTGGGCCTTCGGCCTGGGCATCGACCGGACGGCGATGTTCGCCTTCGGGATCCAGGACATGCGCTACTTCTTCGAAAACGACCTCCGGTTCATCCGGCAGTTTCACCTCAAATGAAAATCAGTCTGAATTGGCTCAAGGAATACGTCGACGTCGACGTCCCCCTCCGCCAGCTCCTCGACCGGCTGACCATGATCGGCTTGGTCGCCGAGCGCACCGAGGAGAGGGGCGGGGACGTCGTCCTCGAGGTCGAGACCTACGCCAACCGGCCCGACACGCTCGGACATCTCGGCCTGGCCCGCGAGGTCGCGGCCATGCTCGGCCGGCCGCTCAAGGAGCGGACCTGGCCGGTCGTCGAGCTCTCCGCGCGCACGGCCGATCTCATCGACGTCCAGATCCTCGACGAGGACCTCTGCCCGCGGTACTGCGGGGTCGTGGTCAAGGGGATCAAGATCGGGCCCTCGCCCGACATCCTCAGGGAACGCCTCGAGGCCATGGGCCTCAAGCCTCTCAACAACATCGTCGACGTCTCGAACTACGTCCTGTTCGCCACGGGCCAGCCGATCCACACCTTCGACCTGGCCCGCTTGAGCGGCCCGAAGATCGTGGTCCGTCGGGCGAAGAAGGGCGAGACGATCCGGACGCTCGACGGCCGGGACGTCACCCTCCAGCCGGACATGCTGGTCATCGCCGACGAGAAGCGGCCCGTGGGCGTGGCCGGCGTCATCGGCGGCGAGGCGTCGGCCGTCTCGGAGACGACCACGGACGTGTTCATCGAGAGCGCGACGTTCGACCCGGTGTCGATCCGCAAGACGCGCAAGGCGCTCGAGCTCTCGACCGACGCCAGCTACCGCTTCGAGCGCGGGGCCGACATCGGCTTCGCCCCGCAGGCCGCCCTGATGGCCGCCTCCCTCCTGACTCCGTTCGGGGGGAAGACGTCCCGCGAGATAGTGGATGTCTATCCCAAGCCGCGCAAGCCCAAGGAGATCGTCCTCCGCGCGCGGCGCGTGGCCGACCTCCTCGGCGCCGACCCCGGCGGGCCCTTTATCGAGAAGACGCTCGAGAGTCTCGGCTTCTCGCTCAAGAGCGGGACTAACGGCATCTGGCGCGTCCAGGCGCCGTCCTTCCGGGTCGACATCGAGCACGAGGCCGACCTCGTCGAGGAGATCGCCCGCTTCTACGGCTACGACAAGATCCCGTCCGTCGTCCCGCCGCTCGACGTCCTCGAGCCCGGGCCCACGGACAAGGAGCGCCTGCGGCGCCTGAGCACGCAACTCTTCCACTACGGGTTCGACGAGGTCATCAACCAGAGCTTCGCCGACCCCGAGAAGGAGGCCGCCCTCGCCAGCGGCCGGACCCCGGTCGCGATCCGCAACCCCATCTCCTCGAAGGCGGCCGTCCTTCGCTCGACCCTCCTCGGCGGGCTGCTCGAGAACACCGCCTGGAACCTGAACCGCGGCCTGGCCGGCGTGCCCATCTTCGAGATCGGGAACGTCTACGCCCGGCTCGAGGAAGGCCCGGTCGAGCGCCTGACCCTCGGCCTGAGCGCGACCGGGCTCCTCGGCGTCCCGGGCTGGAAGGAAAAGCCGGAGCCGGCCCAGCTCTTCCATCTCAAGGGTGCGGTCGAGGCGGCCCTCGAAGCCCTGCGCTACGCCGCCCTGACCTTCGAGGAAGCGCCCCACCCGTTCTTCGAGGAGGGGGCGGCCCTCTCCATCGCCTACAAAGGCGAGAAGATCGGGGTGATGGGCAAGGTGGACGGCCGCCTCCTGCCCGCCTACGGAATCCCGGGGCCGGTTTACGCGGCCGAGATCGACCTCGCGACGCTGTTCGACAAGCAGCCCAAGCCGTTCGAATACCAACCCCTGCCCAAGTTCCCGGCCGTCGTCCGCGACCTGTCGTTCCTCGTGGACCGCGCGGTCCCGTACCAGGAGATCAAGTCGGCCATGGAGAAGATGTCCGTCCCGTACCTCGAAGAGTTCGGGATCATCGACCGCTACGCGGGCGATCCCGTCCCCAAGGACAAGGCCAGCTTGTCGCTGCGATTCGTCTACCGGAACGCCAAGGCGACCCTCACCGCCGAGGACGTGGACAAGGCTGAGCACAAGCTCCTCATGGCCCTGAAGGCCGCCCTGAAAATCCAACTCCGCGAAGGAGGATCCGAATGACCGATGAACTCGATCGCATCAAAGTCCTGGAAGGCAAAATCGGCCACGTCATCGACTACGTGAACAAGCTGGCCGGCGAGAACGAGAAGCTCCGCCAGCAGGTCAAAGAGCTCCGCCTCGAGAAGAAGGAGATGGATGACCTCACCCGGCGGGCCGGGAAGCTTGACGAGGAGATCAAAAGGTACGAGAATGAAAGGGAGAGCATCAAGGGCCGGATCGAAACCCTGATCGGCCAGATCGACAAACTCGGGATATGATTGACAAGATCATCGAAATCGAGGTCTACGGAAGACCCTATAAAATACGAGTCAAAGGTGAAGAGGACGAAAAGTACGTCAACCATCTGACGTCCTACGTCGACCAGAAGATGCATGAAATCGCCGTCAAGTCGAAATCGACGGACGCGCTCAAGATCGCGATCCTCGCCCTCTTGAACATCGCGGACGACTTTTTCGTCTGTCGCAAGCGGCTGGATCATCTGGACGAGGCGCTGGGCCAGATGGAGACAGAGATCGAAAGCCTGGAGAGCCGGCTATTAAAAGATGACCATGCGTACACGAATATCGAGAATTCGACCCCCTAGGCCGGACACGCCGGCGCTCCGGGGGCACGGCCCGGCGGGAACTCCCGCCCCGTAAGCTCTCCCTTTCGCCTCGATTCGCCTCGCCGCCTGGACTCACAGGAGGTGAATGGTGAGTAGCCCAGTCGTAATCGCAGTCTTGGGCGCCCTGCTCCTCGCGGCGGCGGTCGTCATCGTCGTCCTGCAGAGGAAGAGCGCCGGAATCAAGGGCCTGTCCCGGGCCCGCCAAGAGGCGGAGGACTCCCTGGCCCAGGCCCGGACCCAATCCGAGAAGATCGTCAAGGACGCCCTGCAGCAGGCCAAGACCAAGCTCGACTCCGCGGACTCGGAGTTCGAGTTCCAGACCCGGGAAAAGCGCCGCAAGCTCAACGAGACCGAGCGCCGGCTGGTCAATAAGGAAGAGAACCTCGACCGCAAGCTCCAAGGCGTGGACCGGCGCGACCGCGAGATCACGAACAAGGAGCGCCGGGTCGAACAGAAGGAAAAGGACATTGAGGCCCTCGAGGAGAAGGCCGCCACCCTGGTCCAGCAGCAGGTGCAGGAGCTCGAGCGCGTCGCCGGGCTCAGCCAGGAGGAGGCCAAGAGCCAGCTCATCCGCAAGATCGAGGACGAGGCCAAGCTCGAGGCCGTCCAGGTCGTCAAGAGGGTCGAGGAGGACACGCGGGCCAGGAGCCGCCAGCTCGCGAGCGAGATCATCAGCCAGGCCATCCAGCGGTCCGCGGCCGAGCACGTCGTCGAATCGACGGTTTCGGTCGTCGATCTGCCGAGCGAGGACATGAAGGGCCGGATCATCGGCCGCGAGGGCCGCAACATCCGGGCTTTGGAGACGGCCACGGGGGTCGACATCATCGTCGACGACACCCCCGAGGCGGTCATCCTCTCGAGCTTCGATCCCATCCGCCGCGAGACGGCCCGCCTGGCGATCCAGAAGCTCGTCATCGACGGCCGGATCCATCCCGCCCGGATCGAAGAGATCGTGGAAAGCGTCCGGGCCGACCTCGAGGAGAAGATCCGTCAGGAAGGGGAGTCGACGGCCTACGAGCTCCACGTCCAGAACGTGCATCCCGAGCTGATCAAGCTCCTCGGCCGGCTCCGCTACCGGACGAGCTACGGCCAGAACGTCCTCCAGCATTCGAAGGAGGTGGCCTTCCTTTCGGCGGCCATGGCCACCGAGCTCGGCCTCAACACCCAGGTCGCCCTGCGGGCCGGGCTGCTCCACGACATCGGCAAGGCCGTCGACCGCGAGGTCGAGGGCACGCATACCGAGCTCAGCGTCGAGCTCTGCCGCAAGTACGGCGAGTCCGAGCCGGTGGTCCAGGCGATCGCCAGCCATCACCGCGACGTGGACTTTCCCTCGATCGAGGCCGTCCTCGTCCAGTCGGCTGACACGCTCTCGGCCGCGCGGCCCGGGGCGCGCCGCGAGCTCTTGGAGTCGTACATCAAGCGGCTGGAGAAGCTCGAGACCCTGGCCAAGGGATTCGAGGGCGTCGGCAAGGCGTTCGCCCTGCAGGCCGGCCGCGAGATCCGGATCATGGTCGAGTCGCAAAAGGTCTCCGACGACAGGGCGGCCCTTATCGCCAAGGAGATCGCGGCCAAGATCAAGAGCGAGCTCGATTATCCCGGCCAGATCAAGGTCACGGTGATCCGGGAGATGAGGGCCGTCGAATATGCCCGATAAAGAGCCACAGGGTGGAGTTGCATGCGCCCGTGGCGCGACCACGGCAACTCCAATCGGTGTCCTCTTCATCGGGGACATCATCGGCCGTCCGGGCCGGAACGCGGTCCGGGCGTTCCTGTCCGGGCTGCGGGAGAAGTACGCCCCGGCGTTCGTCGTGGCTAACGGCGAGAATGCGGCGGGCGGGGTCGGCATCACCGAGGACATCGGGCGGGACCTGTTCAACGTGGTCGATGTCCTGACCTCGGGCAATCACGTCTGGGACAAGAAAGAGGCCCTGGCCTATCTCGACCGGGAGCCGCGCCTCGTCCGGCCGGCGAACTACCCGCCGATGAACCCGGGCCGCGGCTGGTATGTGGCGTCCGACGAGCAAGGCCGCAAGCTGGGCGTGGTGAACCTGCAGGGGCGGGTGTTCATGGAGGCGCTCGACTGCCCGTTCCGGGCGGCGGATATCGCGATCGAGGCGATCCGGTCGGAAACCAAGGCGATTCTGGTCGATCTGCACGCCGAGGCGACCTCGGAGAAGCAGGCCATGGGCTGGTACCTCGACGGGCGCGTGTCGGCCGTCGTCGGGACGCACACTCATGTGCCCACGGCGGACGAGCGCGTCCTGCCGGGAGGGACGGCGTATATCACCGACGTCGGGATGGCCGGAGCCTCGGACTCGGTCATCGGCATGCAGAAGGAGCCGGCCATCCAGAAGTTCCTGACGGGCCGTCCCCACCGCTTCGAGCCGGCCAAAGACTGCCTGTTCTTGTCGGCCGTCTACATCGAGATCGATGCGGCGACGGGGCGGGCCCTGTCGATCACCCGCGAGGTCCTCAGAGAGGGGTGATGACTGATTTTTCGAGCTCGATCCTTCGGACCAATGTCCTCACCGTCAGCGAGCTGACCCAGCTCGTTCGGGGGACGCTCGAAGCGGCCTTTCCCTCGGTGGCGGTCTCGGGCGAGGTCTCCAATTTCCACAAGCACCCCTCGGGGCACATGTATTTCTCGCTCAAGGACGAGAAAAGCCAGGTGCGCGCGGTCATGTGGCGGAGCGACGCCGCCCGCCTGAAGTTCGCCGTCAAGGACGGCCAGCAGCTCATCTGCCGCGGCCGGATCAACGTCTACGAGGCGCGCGGCGAGTATCAGCTCATCGTCGAGGCGGCCGAGCCCCAAGGCAAGGGCGCCCTCCAGCTCGCCTTCGAGCAGCTGAAGGAGAAGCTCAAGGCCGAGGGGCTGTTCGACCAGGCCCGCAAGCGCAAGCTGCCCCTCCTGCCCAAGCGCATCGGGATCGTCACCTCGCCGAGAGGCGCGGCCCTCATCGACATCCTCCGGACGCTCGAGCGGCGGTTCGCGAAGCTCGAGGTCCTGATCTACCCGGCGCGCGTCCAGGGCGAGGGCGCGGCGGCCCAGATCGTCGCCGGGATCGAGGCCCTGGGGAAGATCGGAAACCTCGACGCGATCATCGTCGGCCGGGGCGGCGGGTCGATCGAGGACTTGTGGGCGTTCAACGAGGAGATCGTGGCCCGGGCGATCGCCCGGTCGCCGGTGCCCGTCATCTCGGCGGTCGGCCACGAGGTCGATTTCACGATCGCCGACTTCGTCGCCGACATCCGGGCGTCGACGCCCACAGCCGCGGCCGAGATGGTGGTCGAGACCGAGGCGGCATTCGTCGAACGCATCGACAACCTCGAGCGCCGCGCGGTCCAGAGCCTGAGGTTCGAGATCGGGGAGCGGCGGGGCGAGGTCGTGACGCTCGCCCAGCATCGCATCTTCCAGAACTACAAGCTGAAGCTGGTGAACCTCGGCCAGGACGTCGACCGGCTCGAGGAGCGGGCCTGGGAGGTCGTGCGCGGCGAGCGGCGCCGGATCGCCGACGCGCGGGCGAAGGCCGAGCTCGCCGCGGAGAGGATCGGCGGCGGCTTCCGGGCGGCCCTGCGGGACAAGCAGGGCGCATGGGAGAGCCTGGCCGCGAAGCTTCACGCCCTCAGCCCGCTCGCGGTGATGCGCAAGGGCTACGCGCTCTGCTGGTCGGCGGACGGCGGGCGGGCGGTGATCTCCATCGACGCGGTGGCGGCCGCCGACGAGATGCTCGTCTCGTTCTATAAGGGCGAATTCCGTTGCCGGGTCGAGGCGGTCGACCGGGAGAAGGAGATCGAATCGCGCGCCGGCGGCGTTTCCGCCAAGGCCGGCGCCGAGGACGAATGACGAGGAGGCGACGATGAAGGACAAGGACCTGAATTTCGAGAAGGCGCTGGCCGACCTGGAGCAGACCGTCGACAAGCTCGAGAAAGGGAAGCTCAGCCTGAACGAGTCGCTGGCCCTGTTCGAGAAGGGCGTCAAGCTCGCCCGGTTCCTGCGCGACGAGCTCGACCGGGCCGAGAAGAAGATCGAGATCCTGCTCAAGGACGAGAAGGGAGCGACGCGCCGCGCGCCGTTCGACCTCGAAGGCGAGGACGAGGGGGAAGGGGAGGAGGAGAAGGGCGAGGAAGAGGAAGCGGCCGAGGACGGCGCGAGCAAGCCCGACGCCGGAGACGCACCCGCGAAGAAGCCCGCGAAGAAGAAGCCCGAGGATGACGACGTCCTCCCCTTCTAAAACAATCGGTGACAGTAACCTGATTTCCGAATTAAATTGCAGGAATGGCAATACAAATTTTCGCTATCGCCGGCTGAAAATGAATTCGGCTTCATTTCCCCAGGCAGAATAATTCGAAATTCGGAAATCAGGTTACTGTCACCGATTTTAGGAGAATGACGATGGGCACCGTGACCTCCGAACGCCGGCTGGAGCGGCGCAAGAGAACGGTCGAGGCCGCCCTCGAGAGCATCCTCGCCCGCCGCGATACGCCGCTTGACAAGGCCATGCGCTACTCGGCGCTCGGCGGCGGCAAGCGCTTCCGGCCGCTCCTCTGCCTCTCGGCCGCGTCGGCGCTCGGCGGGGACGAGGACGTCGCCCTGCCCTTCGCCTGCGGCCTCGAGCTCATCCATACCTATTCCCTGGTCCATGACGACCTGCCCTGCATGGACGACGACGATTTCCGCCGCGGCCGGCCGAGCTGCCACCGCGAATTCGGGGAGGACATCGCCCTCCTCGCCGGGGACGGCCTGCTGACCCTGGCCTTCGAGATCATGGCCGCGGCCGCCGTGCCGCGCGGCCTCCAGGCCGCCAAGGCCCGCATCCTCCACGAGACCGCCCGCCTGGCCGGAGTGGACGGCATGATCGGCGGCCAGCTTCTCGACATCACCTATGCCCCCGGGAGCGCGACCGAGCAAAGTCTGATCGAGCTCATGATCAAGAAGACCGGCGCCCTGATCGTCGAATCCGTCCGGGCGGGCGCCCGCGCCGCCGGGGCCCGGGCCGCCGAGCTCAAGGCTCTGACGCTCTACGGCGAGCACCTCGGCCTGGCCTTTCAGATCCGGGACGACATCCACGACGCCGACGAGAAGCCGCGGAAGGGCGTGCCGGCCGTGCCCAATTACGCCCGGGTCTTCGGCCTCGACCGGGCGCGCCACGCCGTCGCCTTCAACGTCGGGGCCGCCCTCGCCGCCCTGTCCGCCGCCGCGATCAAATCCCCCGACCTGCGCCTCCTCGCCCGCCGGCTGACGGAGGGGTGAAGCGTGTCATTGCGAGGAGCGCCGCTCTTGCGGAGCGACGAAGCAAGCGCCTGGTCGGGATGACGGCAAGTTTGTTGTATAATCAATATTTAAAACGGTCGTCCGCATGAACAAGCTTTTAGACAGGATTTCGAGCCCCGAGGATCTGAAAAAGCTCTCGCCCAAGGAGTTGATCAATCTTGCGGCCGAGATCCGGGCCACGATCATCGACGTGGTTTCCAAGAACGGCGGCCATCTCGCCTCCAACCTGGGCGTCGTCGAGCTGACGATCGCCCTCCACTACGTCTTCGACTCCCCGCGCGACAAGATCATCTGGGACGTCGGCCACCAGGCCTATGCCCACAAGATCCTCACCGGTCGCCGCGACGCCTTCCGCAGCCTGCGCCGCCGGGGCGGGATCCTCGGCTTCCCGAGCCGCGACGAGAGCCCGCACGACGTCTTCAACACCGGCCATGCTTCGACCGCCCTGTCGGCCGCCCTCGGCCTGGCCGTGGCCCGCGAGAAGCGCCATGAGGATCACAAGGTCATCGCCGTTGTGGGCGACGGCGGCCTGACCGGGGGCGTCGCCTGGGAGGCGCTCAACCAGATCGGACACCTCCGGGAGAAGGTCATCATCGTCCTCAATTACAACGAGATGTCGATCTCGCCGAGCGTCGGCGCCCTCTCGAAATACCTCTCCTACCTCGCCACCGGCCAGCACTACCTCCGGGTCAAGGACTACGCCAAGACGGTCCTCAAGTCGATTCCCGGCTTCGGCTGGCCGATGATCAAGGCCGGCCGGGCCATGGAGGACCTCTTCAAGAAAACATTCTTCCCCGGCCTCCTGTTCGAGGAGCTCGGTCTGCGCTACATCGGGCCCGTCCAGGGCCACAGCCTCCCTTCGCTCATCGAGGTGTTCAAGGAAGCGAAGTCCTACGATGACGGCCCGGTGCTCATCCACTGCGTAACCCGCAAGGGCGAGGGCTACCATCCCGCCGTCGAGAATCCCGAGCATTTCCACGGCGCCGTGCCGTTCGACGTCGAGACCGGCGAGCCGACGGCGGCCCGGGGCAAGACGTCCTACTCGGCCGTCTTCGGACGGACCCTGACCCGGATCGCCGAAGGCGACGACAAGGTCATCGCCATCACGGCGGCCATGCTTGAGGGCACGGGGCTCACGCCCTTCGCCGAGAAGTTCCCCGAGCGGCTGTACGACGTCGGTATCGCCGAGCAGCACGCCGTGAACTTCGCCGCCGGCCTGGCCCTCAGCGGCTATAAGCCCGTGTGCGCCATCTACTCCACGTTCCTCCAGCGGGCCTACGATCAGGTCTACCACGACGTCTGCCTCCAGGACCTGCCCGTGATCTTCGCCCTCGACCGGTCGGGCGTCGTGCCCGACGACGGCCCGACCCACCAGGGCGTCAACGACATCGCCTACCTGCGCCACATGCCCAACATCATCCTCATGGCCCCGCGCGACGAGAACCAGCTCCAGCATATGCTCAAAGCCGCGTTCGGCTACGGCCACCCCGTCGCCATACGCTTCCCCAAAGGCGAAGTCGTCGGCGTGCCGCTCGACGCCGAGTTCAAGGATGTGCCCCTCGGCCGGAGCGAGACGCTGAAGGAGGGACGCGACCTCCTGATTGCCTACGGCAGCATGGTCTACCCGGCGCTCGAGGCTGCGAAGAGGCTGGAGGCCGAGGGCATCAGCCTGGCGGTCATCGACGCGAAGTTCGCCCTGCCCCTCGACGAGGAGGCGATCCTGAAATACGCGGACGAGGGCCGGACGATCGTGACCGCCGAAGAGGCGGTGGCGGTCGGCGGGTTCGGGAGCGGGGTCCGCGAGCTCCTGGACCGGAACGGGCGGTTCGGGGTGAGGTTTCTGAGCGTCGGCCTGCCCGTCGAGCCCTACATGATGGGGAAGCAGGCTGAGATCAGGAAGCTGCTGCGCCTGGACGCGGACGGATTAACCGAACGGATCCTCACTTTCTACAAGTGACAAGTAAAAGGTGTCGGAATGACTTTTGGCTCTCAGTCGCCCCACGATAATTTTTCGCGGATGAGCTCAAAATAGCTTCGGCGCGGGGACGACACCAGCTTCAGCTCGCACCCCGCCCGCTTGATCTCGATCACGTCGTTCTTTTTGATGAGGAAGCTGCGCCGGCCGTCGAAGGCCAGCCTAACCTCTTCGCCCGAGGTCAGAAGCTGGATCCGGACCTTTGATTCCGAGGAGATGACGATCGGCCGGAAAGTCAGAGTGTGGGGGCAGATCGGCGTCAGGAGCAAGGCGGGGATGGGCGGCTGGAGGATGGGCCCGCCCGCCGACAGGGAGTAGGCCGTCGATCCCGTGGGCGTGGCCACGATCAGGCCGTCGGCCCGCATGGTCTCGACCTCGCGGTCGTCGATCCAGATCTTGATGTGGATCATGCGCGCCAGGGCGCCCTTGTTGATAACGACATCGTTCAGGCAGAGCTCGGATTCGGGCCGGCCGTTGAACCGGGCCTCGAGGAGCATCCGGGGATAGATCAGGTCCTCGCGGCCCTCGAACAGCGCGTCGAGGGTCAGGGCCATCTCCTGGAGCGGGACCTCGGTCAGAAAGCCGAGGCTGCCCATGTTTACCCCCAGGACCGGCACGCCCCGCCGCGCGGCGATATGGGCGATGCTGAGCAGCGTGCCGTCGCCCCCGAGCACGACCACGAGGTCGGCCAGCTCCGGGACACGCTCGCGCGGGACGCCGCGCCCCGTGCTCCCGCCGCCCGTGCCGCTTGTCCCTCTCCGCCCGCCTTTGCCGCCCGCTTTTCCCCCCCGTTCCTTTGCGACCAGCGCCGCCGCGGCCTCCTCAAGAACCCATTTGACCCCGCGCGCCTCCAGATAGGCGCCGAGCTGGGCCAGCGCGCTCTCGATCCGGGGAGCATGAGGCTTGACGACGACGCCGACACTGCGGATTGAGCTCATGACATTCCGCGCTTTCTTCATGATTTCAGAATCCAAAATGCCGCTCTGGCGCCGCTCGTCCTCACCGGTCCTTGAACAGATTCTCCAGCTCTTCCCGGGTCAAGGTCGGCGCGCCGGGCTTCGGGGGCGCCGTGCCGGCCAGGTAATGGTCGACGGCGGCGCGTACGAGCTCGGCGATCGTCATGCGGCGCTCCTCGGCGGCGGCCTTCAGGCGCAACGCCTGGGCCTTGGTCAATTGGATCGGCACCCGGACCCATTCCTGCTCGATTTCCCCGCCCTTCCCCTTGTCCTTGGGAGGAGACGGCCGGCGGCCGGGCTGGCTCTCGATCGGTTTTCTCAATCCCTGCTCTTTTTTGCGGACCACATTGAGGTCCCGCGATGAGACCTTTTTCAGAAAAACCCGCCCTTTTGATATTCCCATGCTCCTATTTTATCCAAAAGCCCGGCGCTTTTCGAGTTCTTTTGACAATCCGCTCCCCGCCCCCTACAATGAAGGCGTATGGACTACCGCAAGCTGGCCGATCTGAGCGCCCTGGGCCTGATGCTGCCGTCGTCCATCGCCATAGGGCTGTTTGCCGGCTATTATCTCGACAAATGGCTGGGGACGAAGCCCTGGCTGCTCATGATCCTGACCCTGATGGGCGTCGCCTCGGGGTTGATCAGCCTGATCCGCGGAGTCAGCAAGCTTAAAGACAGTGATTTGGAATGAAAAAGGACGGAAAAAGGGGACACAGAACACTTGCCTTCAGTCAGCAAAAAGAATTTGTGGTTCTGTGTCCCCTTTTTCCGTGTGCCCCCTTTTTCCGGAGGCCGCCGGTGGGGCTGGTCGGTGACAGGACCCTCCGAGCACTAAGGACCATAAGCCATGCCTGACCAATCCCCCTCCCAACCCGATCCGCTCGAAGAAAAGATCCTGCGCCGCATCCCGTTCGAGGTCGTCGCCTTCGCCGCGTTCTTCGCCGTCCCGGTCGGGCTCATTTTCAGCCCCCTCGCCGGGGTCTTCTTCCTTGCCGGCGGCGCCCTGGCCGCGGTCGGCTTCCTCTGGCTCAAAAGCTCGCTCGACCGCGTCCTTGCCAGGGGAAAAGCGCAGGCGCTGCGCTCCGGAATCCTCCTCTACGGCCTCCGCTTCGTGTTGATTCTGGCGGTCTTTTTGATTATAATTCTTCTTTATCCGAAGAAGCTTTTAGCCTTCGCGGCGGGTTTTTCTTCGGTGATTCCCGTATTTTTGGGCGAAGCGGTCGCGGCCCTCGCCCACATAAAGCAATGGAAGGTCTAGAACAGAGCCTGGCGATCGTCGTCCTGTTCAATCGCCTTTTCAGCCGGCCGGTCGCCGCGCTCCTCGCCCTGATCGGCTTCAAGGTCAAGGATCCGGCCAGCTGCATCCCCGATTACGTGGTGATGGTCCTGATCGTGGCCGTCTTCCTGACGATCACTCTGGGACTCGCCGCTCGCAAGCGGAAGATGGTCCCCGGCAAGCTCCAGAACATCCTCGAGCTCATCATCGCCGCCGTCGAGGGGCAGCTGATCGAGATCATCGGCCCCGAAGGCCGCATATATCTGCCCATGCTCGGGACGGTCGGGCTGTTCATCTTCTGCTCCAACCTGCTGGGCCTCATCCCGGGGTTCATGTCGCCCACGAGCAAGCTCAACGTCACGATCGGCTGCGCCCTGACGGTCTTTTTCTACTACCACTACCAGGGCATGAAGGCCCAGGGCTTTTTCAAGTACCTGAAGCAGTTCATGGGGCCCGTCCCGGCGCTCGCCCCGCTCATGATCCCGATCGAGCTCATCAGCCACTTCTCGCGGATCGTGTCGCTCTCGATCCGGTTGTTCAGCAACATCTTCGCCGAGGACGTGCTGATCGTCGTCATCGGCACGATCATCCCCTACCTCCTGCCCCTGCCGTTCATGGCTCTCTCGATCTTCACCGGGTTCCTGCAGGCGTTCATCTTCGTCCTGCTGGCCTCCATCTATATCTCGAGCGCCATCGCCGGTGAGGAAGAAGAAGAGCACGAGGATCACAAGGCCCACGCGCAGGCTTGAGGATATTCCTGGAAATATGGAAAAAGGAGTCACGATGAATAAGAAGCTGAAAGCCCTCGGGCTGTTGGTGTTCTTTGCCCTGGTCGCCGCCGCGCCCGTCCTGGCCCAGGAAGCCGCCGGCGCCGGCCCGAGCGAGGCGAAGGCCTCCCTCTACAAGCTGTCGATCATCGTCGGCGGCGCGATCATCACCCTGGCCGCGGCCGCGGGCGCGTTCTGCCAGGCCAAGGCCATCAGCAGCGCCTGCGAGGGGATTTCCCGCAACCCGGGCGCCGCGCCCCACATCCGCTTCCTGCTGCTCCTGGGGCTGATCCTGATCGAGACGCTGGTCATTTACGCCCTGCTCGTCACCTTCATCATCCTCATGGTGAAATGGGGCCAGTACGCCTAAGCCTCGCTCATCCGCCCCTTTTTTCTTCCGTTGGACATAGTATTGTGTCCCCGAGAGAACATCGCATGGCGGCTCCGGTCTTTCAGGTCATTATCGCTTCCCTAAAGCGGTTCAATGACGACCGCTGCTTCCGGCACGCCGTCGTCATTTCCTATTTCGCCCTCCTCTGCGCCGTCCCGCTCCTGGCTCTCCTGGCGTTCGTGGCCAACCAGTTCCTGGGCGATGTGGGCATGGCCGTCCATAGCCTCCACCTCTTCAGCCAGGATTTCTTCGCCAAGCTCGACCCGACGTTTTTCGACCGGCTCGACATCGTGATCGACAACGCCACCAACCTGGGCTGGTTCGGCCTGTTGGGCTCGTTCATCGCCGGGAGCTTCCTCTTCTCCAACCTGATCTTCGCCATCAAGTCCATCTTCAGGACGACCGAGAAGAAGTCGTTCTTCTACAACCGGATCCTCGAATACTTCATCATGTTCGTCACCGCGTCCATCCTCGTCCTGTCGCTCTCGATCACCCTGATCTGGACGGCCGCCCATCGGGCGGTCTCGGCCAGCGCCTTCGTCAAGGAGAACATCAACCCGGGCGTGATGAAGACGATCGACAGCGTGTTCCTCCAGTACTTCGCCCCGTTCGCCCTGGGCTTCCTGGTCTTGTTGACGCTCTACCGCATCATCCCCGAGGTGAAGATCCGGATGCGGGCCGCGATCGCGGCCGCGGCGATCGGGGCGTTCCTCTGGGAGATCTTCAAGCGGGTCTTCGTCATCTATGTGGCCAAGTTCTCGGTGGTGGGAGTCGTCCTGTCGCAGCTCGTCAAGGGGACGTTGATGTCGATTATCTTCTTTCTCCTATGGATCACATTTTCCCTTGTCATCCTCCTCTGGGGCGCGGAGCTGGCCGTGGTCTTGAACGAGCGGATGGGGGAGAAGGCGGTGGCGAAGCGCGCGTGAAGTATAATGACATTGGGAGCCTGATATGCAACTGACGATCAAGGAGCTGGCCTCGCGGCTCGGCCTCCCCTACGAGGGCGACGGCGCCGTCGTTCTCACGGGCGTCGCCGCCCTGAACGCGGCCGTGGCCGGCCGGGGAGACCTCGTCTTCATGACCGCCCCGCCCACCGCGAAGCTGCGGGCCGCCCTCGAGAAGGCGGCCTCATCGGCCGCCGCCGCGATCCTCCCGCCCGGCGAGCCTTTCGACCGCATCCCCGTCCTTCGCGCCGACAACCCGCAACTCGCCTTTGTGCGCGCGACCGGGATCTTCCACCCGCCCGAGCTCCCCGCGCCCGGGATCCACCCGACGGCCGTAGTCGCACCGTCGGCCCGCCTGGGCAAGGGCGTTTCGATCGGTGCCCATTGCGTCGTGGGCGAGGGCGCGGACATCGGCGACGGCACGGTCGTCTTCCCGCTCGTTTCGATCTATCCCCGCGTCAAGGTCGGCGCCGGCTGCATCCTCCATTCCCAGGTTTCCCTCCGCGAAGGCGTGCGCCTGGGCGACCGGGTCACCCTCCATAACGGCGTCGTGATCGGCGCCGACGGCTATAGCTACCTCAAGGGCGAGGACGGCCGCCACATCAAGATCCCCCAGATCGGGACGGTCGTCATCGAGGACGATGTCGAGATCGGAGCGAATTCGACCGTGGACCGGGCCGCCCTGGGCGTCACGATCGTCCGCCGCGGGACGAAGATCGACGACCTGGTGATGGTCGCCCACAACGTCGAGATCGGGGAGAACGTGCTCCTCGTCGCCCAGGCGGGTGTCGCCGGCAGCTCCACGGTCGGGAAGAACACGATCGTCAGCGGCCAGGTCGGCATCCCGGACCACATCGACGTCGGGGAGAACGTGATCATCGCCGCCAAAACGGGCGTGACGAACGACATCCCGTCGGGGTCGTTCGTTTCGGGGAGCCCGCACCTCGACGTGCGCGTCTGGCGCAAGTTCTGGGCCGCCGCCCCGCTGCTCTACGACCTGGTGAAGGAAGTCAAGAGGCTGAAGGCGCGGGTGGAAGAGCTGGAAAAGCACTGAAAAAGGGGCGAGAAAAAGGGGACACTGAACCCCAGAAAAAGGGGACACAGAACCCCGATTTCTTGTTACTGAAAGCTGGCGAGTGTTCTGTGTCCCCTTTTTCTCGCGCGTCACTTTTGGCTTAGATATTCGTCCACGCTGATGGCCGCGTGGACGCCCGTGCCGACCGCCGTGGCCACTTGGTGCGGGGTGAAGTCGATGATATCGCCTGCGGCGAAGATGCCGGGCTGCGACGTGGCCATGTTGGGCTTGACGACGATCTCGCCCCATTCGTTCAGTTCCACGAGCCCTTTGACCATTTCGTTCAGCGGGTCCATGCCGATCGAGACGAACAGGCCCTCGACCTCGAGCGCGTGCTCCGTCCCGCTCTGGGTGTTCTTGAGCAGCAGCGCCTCGAGCTTGTCCTCGCCCCGAAGCTCTACGATGACCGAGCTCCAGTGGACCGCGATCTTGGCGTTGGCCGCGACCCTCTCCTGGAGGATCTTGGTCCCGCGGAACGCGTCGCGCCGGTGGATGAGGTGCACGGTCTTGGCGAATTTCGTCAGGAAGATGGCTTCCATCAACGCTTGATCGCCTCCACCCACGACCGCGATCTCGCTGTCGCGGAAGAACGCCCCGTCGCACGTGGCGCAGTACGACACGCCCTTCCCCACGAGATTGGCCTCATTGGGCAGGCCGAGCCGCCGATACGCCGCGCCCGTGGCGACGATGACCGCCCGGGCCCTGTAATCCGCGGCGCCGCCCTTGACGATCCAGCCGTCGCCATCCCGGACGATCGTCCGGGCGTCGTCGGTCACGATCTTCGCCCCGAACGCCTCCGCCTGGGCGCGGAACTTGTCCATCAGGTCGAAGGGGGCGATGCCGTCGGGGAAGCCGGGGTAGTTCTCGATCCAATCGGTGACGAGGATCTGGCCCCCGGGGATCGATTTCTCGAGGACGATCGTCGACAAGCGCGCCCGCCCCGTGTAAAGCGCCGCGGATAAGCCGGCCGGCCCCGCGCCGACGATGACGACGTCGCAAGCTTCCATTTAAAAGTGTTTACTGATGACCGCGACGATCTTGTCTTTCGGCAGGGCGCCGACGATCGTCTCCTTGAGCTGGCCGCCCTTGAACAGAAGAATCGTGGGGATGCCCCGGACGCCGTATTTCGCGGGCACGGCCCGGCTGGCGTCAACGTCGAGCTTGCCGACTTTGAGCTTATCCTTATATTCAATCGCGATCTGGTCCACGGTCGGGGCGATCATCTTGCAGGGCACGCACCACACGGCCCAGAAATCCACGATCACGGGCAGGGGAGACTTGAGGACCTCCTCCTCGAAGTTGGCATCGGTGACGGTGACGATATTCTCGGACAATTTGACCTCCTCCAGATCCGACCGGCCGCCCCCGCCCTCGGGGGGCGCGATAGAAGAAATTGGGGACACAATCCCTTTTCAAGAGAAAAGGGTTATGTCCCCAATTTCCAAAGTCCCATGATAGATTTGGAGGCGGGAAATGTCAATCGGCGGCGACGCCGTGGGGCGCCCTAATTGGAGACACAATACCTAATTCCCTATTTATCCGGGAAAATCACCCGCAAAGGGAAGCGCCGAAATAGGGAAATAGGTATTGTGTCTCCCTATTAGCAGACGGTGACATTCAGTCCCTCTCTGCTGACGTCGTACTCGAAAAAGCGGGCGCGGTCGTTCGGCGGCGCACCCTCGAGAATCCGCCGCACCTTGGCGGCCTCCGCCGGCGACTTGGCGACGATCAGCAGGAACCCGCCCCCGCCCGCCCCCAGGAGCTTCGCCCCCCAGATATGCTTCTTGATCCTCTCCAGGATCGATTCGATCACGGGCGTCGTCGAGTCCGGGTCGATCCGCTTGTTCAGCCGCCAGGCCAGGTCGATCAGCTCGCCGAAGCGGCGCATGTCCTTGGCGGCCATGGCCTCGCTCATCTTCGGCGGGTATTCGCGGAGCTCGCGCAGGGTGGCGATCGCGTCACGATCGCGGTCGAGATAATTCCCGACGACCGCCCTGAGGATGTTCTTGGCCAGCCGCCGCAGCCCGGTGTAATAAAGGAGCGTCTGTCCACCGTTAGCCAGGCGATCGGCTCCGCCGCCCGTCCGTCCGGCGATCCGCCCGCCGTTCCATAAATTTCCTTTCGGATCCAGCACGTCGGCCGTGACGTAATGAATGCGCGGGTCCGGGACCATGCCGGGTTCCGTCCGGATCATCTTGACCCCCGGCAGCACGCCGCCGACCTGGTCCTGCCAGCCACCACCGGTCGTCAGCTCCTGTTCAAGCTGCAAGACGAGATTGAACAGCTCCCGCGGCGCGACCTCGCGGCCGATCATCCGATGGACGACAGCCATCAACACCGCCCCCATGATGCTCGACGTGCCCAGCCCGCTGCCGCTCGGGATCGCGGCGAGCGTCGAGAGCTCGATGCCGCCGCCGAATGCCTTCAAGCGCTCTTTCAGCGATTCGCCTCGCCCGGCCCGGCCGCGCCCTGCGCCGCCCCGCCGCCCTTCCTCCCCCGGTCCGAATCCGCAAAGCGCCAGCGTGGCCTTCGCCAGACCGAACTTGCTCGTCGGGAGACGGTAGTCCAAGAGATCGGCCATCGTCCGGATCGTCAGCTGGGCGCCGTGGTCGATGGAATAGATCCGGATGACGGGCTCCGGGATGACCCGGGCATACACTTGAATCGGCGGCTGCCCGTTCAGGTCGACGGCCGCGTTGATGACGCAGCCCCCGTTTTCCAGGGAGTAGGGCGGCGTGTCGGTCCAGCCGCCGCCCAGGTCGAGGCGCACGGGCGCCCGCCCCCAGATGATCTCGTCCGAACGGATGGCGTTTTGCGGCCGTCTCGCCCGCTTTTCCTGCCCGTAGACGATCGTCCGGCTGATGTTCTCGAACGCGGCGTCATGGAGAGCGTTCGCCCAGACGCGTGGGCTTTTTGCGGACCCCGCGGCTATTCCAAGCGAAGCCAGCCAGGCTTTCTCCCGCCGGGTCAGCCGGCCATACACGGTGCCGAGAATCTTCCGGACTCCCGCCCGTTGCCCGGGCTCTTCGCCGAACTTGACGATCGCCGATCCCAGCGTGTGCACGATTCGGGAGAGCCGCAACTGCGTGGACTGCCCACACGATCCCTTCGCTTCGCTCGGGATGACATTCATTGTCATTGCGAGCACGTCGCCGCAAAGCGGGGGGGTGCGTGGCAATCTCCTCTTATTATTGACCGGGGATCCCGCAATCTCCCGCCCTTCTCTTATGCACTTCAGCAGCCAATCCGCCTGCGTTTCCGGGCCCGCATTGCGGATGACCGAGACGAGATCGTCCGCGGAGAACGCCGATTCGGGATCGAACAGCCGGCCGTTTTCTTCTTTCATCACCCCTTCTTGGCCTTCTCCACCTGTTCCCTGATCCACGGATACGTCCGCGCGATCCCCTCCGTCAGCGAGAACCTGCTTTCCCAGCCGGTCGACTTGATCCGGTCGTTGGTGAAATTGCGGGCCCGCACGCCCACCGGCCCCTTCACGTGGTTCATCTTGATCTTCTTGCCCGCGACGCCGGCGATCGTCTTGACCAGCTCGTCCACCGAGACGTATTCCTGCCGCCCGATGTTCACTCCGTTCTCGAGGTCGCTCCGCATCAAGCGGACGATCCCGTCCACCAGGTCGTCGATGTAGGTGTAAGCCCGCATCGCGTCTCCCGCGCCCCAGACCTCGATCGTCCCGCCGTCGTCGGCTTCGGCGATCTTCCGGCAAAGCGCGGCCGGCGCCTTCTCGCGGCCGCCCCGCCACGTCCCTTCCGGGCCGTAGGTGTTCTGGAACCGGGCCAGCCGGATGGTCATGCCGAACCGGCGGCCGTAAGCCATGGCCATCCGCTCGGCGTAGAGCTTCTCCCAGCCGTACTCGTTGTCGGGCAGGGCGGGGTAGGCTTGCTCCTCGGTCAGCTCGGCCTCGTGGGCTTCCATGTCGCGGTACACGCAGGCGGACGAGGAGAAGAAGTAGCGTTTCACCCCATGCGTCGCGGCCGCGTGAGTCATGTTGATGTTGATCAGGGCGCTGTTCCGCATGATCTCGCACTCGGCCGAGTGGATGAAGCCCATTCCGCCCATGTCGGCCGCCAGCTGATAGACTTCGTCGAACAGACCGCCGCCCGGCTCTCTTGAGCCTGGGCCCCCCGCGTTTCGCGCGTCGTCCGGGACGCCCGCCGGGTCCAGGGCCGCCGCGCAACTCTTCTCCTCACGCAGATCAAGAATCTTGAAATCGTCGGCGGCCGTTGCCGAAAACTCGGGGCGCTTGAGGTCGACCCCGCGCACCCAATAGCCTTCCTTTTTCAGCCGCTTGACCAGATGGCTGGCGATGAACCCGCCCGCGCCGCAGACCAGTGCTTTTTTCATGGGATGATAACCTCGATAATAAATTGTTTCTTCACTCGACGACTTTCCCTCAGGAGATCTCGGAAACGCGGCCGTTTTCGAGCTTGTAGCGCTTCTTGGAGCGCTCGCAAAGCGCGATCCCGTTCTTGTCAAACGCCAGCCGGGCGCCCGCCTCGCTCATCCAGCCGACGAGGCGGGCCGGGTTGCCGACGACGAGAGCGAAATCGGGGACATCCTTGGTCACCACCGCTCCCGCCCCGATGAAGGCGAAGCGGCCGATGGCATGGCCGCAGACGATCGTTGAATTGGCGCCGAGCGATGCGCCCTCTTTGACGAGCGTTTTGACATAGAACTCGGCCCCGCGCTGGGGGTACTTGCTCCGGGGGACATCGATATTCGTGAAGACCATGGACGGGCCGCAGAAGACGTAATCTTCGAGAATCACGCCCTCGTAGATCGAGACGTTGTTTTGGATCTTGACGTAATTTCCGATCGGGACGTTGTTGGCCACGTTGACGTTTTGCCCGAGCGTGCAGAACTTTCCGATCCGGGCGCCGGACTGGATATGGGAGAAGTGCCAGATCTTGGTGCCTTCCCCGATCTCGACGTCGTCGTCGACGATGGCTGTTGGATGGACGAAAAACGGTTTGGTCTCGTTGAGCATATCAGGCTTCCCCTCGCAAAGATTCTTCGCAGGCCTCCAGAACCCTCAGAACGCCGAGTCCTTTTGCCCCGTCGGTCTTGGGAGCCTTTCGGAATTCCACGCAGTCAATAAAATGCCGGCATTCAAGCTCAAGGGGTTCCCTTTGCTCGAACGGGATTGGGATGGCGTGGTCGGGGCGCGGAATAGGATGGCCGTCTCGCCAATCGATCTTGTGGTCGTAGGCCAGGAGCTTGTTCGTCGGGGCGACGTCGTCGAAGACCACCATCTTCTTCTCCCCGACGACGATCAACTTCTGTTCCTTGTAGGGATGCAGCCAGGAGACGAAGATGTGCGCCTTGGTTCCGCTGGGAAACGCGAGCATCGAGACCGTGACATCGGGGATTCCGGGGCTGAGGTACGTCCCGCCGCGGGCCACGACCTCGCTCGGCATTTCTCCGAGGAGGAGGAGGATGACCGAGATATCGTGCGGGGCGAAGCTCCAGAGGATGTTCTCCTCAGTCCGGATTTTGCCCAGATTCAAGCGGCTCGAATAGATGTATCGGATCTTGCCCAGATCGCCGCGGTCGATCATCTCCTTGATCTTCTCGATGGCCGGATGGTATTCGAGGATGTGCCCGACCATCAGGATTCGGGCGCGTTCGCGCGCCAGCGCGACCAGCTCTTCGCCTTCCGGATAGCGCAGAGCGATGGGCTTTTCGACGAAGACGTCCTTGCCGGCCAGAAGCGTCTGTTTGACGACGGCAAAATGGGTTGCGGCGGGGGTGGCCACGACCAGGGCTTTGACTTCGGGATCAGCCAGCGCCTCGGATAGGGCGGCGTATGTCCGGATATCGGGATATTTTTCTCTAAATGAAGTCAGGACGGCAGGAACGATATCACAGATGCCGCGCAGCGCCCCGAGCTCGTGGAAATTCCGGACGAGGTTCTTCCCCCAGTAGCCGGTTCCGACGACGACGATATTCTTGGCCAAGGCTGATCTTCTCCGGCCTCAAGCTTTCACGATCTTGGCTTTGTGCCTCAGGATGCGCCGGGTCGCGTTGCGCGTATCGACGATGAGAGGGGCGTGCTTCGCGATCCATCGGTAATCGTAGGCGGTATGATCGGTGATGATCATGACCGCGTCCACGGATTTCAGCAGCTTCGCGGTGAGGGGCACGGAGGCCATGTCGAGGGCGTGCTTCCGGACCTTGGGGATCTTGAGGATGTAGGGATCATTGTAAAGGACCTTGGCCCCCTTTTCGCGGAGGTGCTCTATGACTTCAAGGGCGGGGGATTCCCGCATGTCGTCGATATCCTTCTTGTAGGTAATGCCCAGGATAAGAATCTTGGAGCTCTTGAGGCATTTCCCGCGGGAATTCAGGGCATCGTTGAGGCGGCTGACCACGTAGGCCGGCATGTTGGCGTTGATCTCGCCGGCGAGCTCGATGAAGTGGGTGCTGAAATTCATCTCCTTGGCCTTCCAGGCAAGGTAGAAGGGGTCGATGGGGATGCAATGACCGCCCAGCCCAGGGCCGGGGTAGAAGGGCATGAAGCCGAAGGGTTTGGAGGAGGCGCCGTCGATCGCTTCCCAGATATCGACGTTCATCTTGTCGGCCAGCATCTTCAGCTCGTTGACCAGGGCGATGTTGACGCTCCGGAACGTGTTCTCGAGGATCTTGGTGAATTCGGCGGCCTCGGGCGAGCTCATGATTATGACCCGGTCCACGACTTGCCCATAGAGGGCGGCGCCCAAGATCCGGCAGCTGGGCGTGAGGCCGCCTACGATTTTCGGGATGTTCTTGGTGTTGTAAATCGGATTGCCGGGGTCTTCGCGCTCGGGGGAGAAGACCAGGAAGTAATCGCGCCCGGCTTTCAGGCCGCGCTTCTCGAACTTGGGCAGCAGGATTTCGCGCGTGGTCCCGGGGTAGGTCGTGCTCTCGAGCGAGACGAGCTGGCCCTTGCGGAGCGTCTTGGCGATCTGGTCCGATGTGGCCTCGATGTAGCTCATGTCGGGGCCGTGGTTCTTGTCGAGGGGCGTGGGGACGCAGATGATGACCGCGTCGACGTTTTTCAAGCGGGCGTAGTCCGTGGTCGCTTCGAACAGGCCGGATTTCCGGAGCGAGCGGATCTTCCGGCGAGGAATATGCCGGATGTAGCTTTCGCCCCTGTTGAGCTTGGCGACCTTGATGGGGTCGATATCGAACCCGATGACGTGGAATCTTTCTTCGGCAAAGCGGATGACCAGGGGGAGGCCGACGTAGCCGAGGCCGATGACGCCGATTCGGGCGGTTCGCTTTTGGATCTTGGCGGCGAGCGCTTGAGTCTGGTTCATCATTTTCTCTCTTAGGATATCGGCCCCATTATCCTGTATCCCGTTGATAATTATAGATTATTCTATCTTGGGAGCGCCGGACCTGTCAACGGCATGAATCGCGCAAGGGAGCATTTGGTTCTGCAACGTGCCCAAGAGATCCCCGGAGCCCGCCTGCTTTACTTGACCTATTGATTATGCTAAGTTTGAGGTTACGGAAATCACAAAAGGGAACAGCTATATGAAGGGAATCATCCTGGCGGGAGGGCGGGGGACGCGCCTCAATCCTTTAACTTTAAGCCTCAGTAAGCAGCTCCTCCCCGTCTACGACAAACCGATGGTCTATTACCCCTTGTCCATGCTCATGCTGGCCGGGGTCCGGGAAATCCTGGTCATCTCCACGCCCGAGGCGATGCCCGCTTTCCAGGCACTTCTCGGCGACGGGCGGCAGTGGGGGCTCGAGTTTTCCTACAAGATTCAGGACGAGCCGCGCGGGCTGGCGGATGCGTTTATCGTGGGGCGGGAGTTCGTGGGCGGGAAGCCCGTCTGCCTGATTCTCGGCGACAACATCTTCTTCGGCCACGGGTTGGGCGAACAGCTGAAGGCTGCGGCGGGCCTCGAGCGAGGGGCGGTCGTGTTCGCCTATGAGGTCAAGGATCCGGAGCGCTATGGCGTCGTCGAGTTTGACAAGGACATGCGCGCGGTCAACATCGAGGAAAAGCCGGCCCGGCCGCGCTCGCATTACGCCGTGCCGGGAATATATTTTTACGACGGCAAGGTGTCGGAGATCGCGGCGGCGATGAAGCCCTCGGCGCGCGGCGAGCTCGAGATCACCGACCTCAATAGAGAGTATTTGAAGAGGAGAGAGTTGCGGGTCGAGATTATCGGTCGGGGAGTGGCCTGGCTCGACGCGGGGACGCACGAATCGCTCCTCCAGGCGGCGAACTTCGTCCAGGCGGTCCAGGACCGGCAGGGCTTGATGATCGCCTGCCCCGAAGAGATCGCTTACCACCAGGGATATATCGGACGAGACGACCTCGTGCGACTGGCGAAAAACGCCCCGAACGCGTATGGGGAGTACTTGAGGCGAATCGCGGAAGAATAGATCAGGGAGTCCAACATGATCGACGGTGTCAGGGTCAAGAAGCTCAAGGTCATCCCCGACGAGCGGGGGAGGCTGATGGAGATTTTTCGGGCGGACGACGAGCTCTTCGAGAAATTCGGACAAGTTTACGCCACGACGACCTATTCCGGCGTCGTCAAGGCCTGGCATAAGCACGAGAAGCAGGCGGATAACATGGCCTGCGTCATGGGAATGGTCAAGGTCGTGCTCTGCGACGCCCGCCCGAAATCCCCGACGTTCAATGAGATCAACGAGTTCTTTATGGGGGTCCATGCGCCCATCCTGATCCACATCCCGTCCGGCATATGGCATGGCTGGAAATGCGTGAGTCAGGAGGAGGCGCTGGTGGTCAACGCCCCAACAGAGATGTATGACTACAAGCATCCCGACGAGCAGCGCTTGGCGCCGCACAATGGCGGGATTAAGTACGATTGGGAGAGAAGGGATGGGTAAGGAAAGCCGCACGCTTGACGGCAAGACCATCCTCGTCACCGGCGGAGCGGGGTTTATCGGCAGCAACTTCATCCATTTCCTCCTGGCCAAATATCCCGGCATTCGGATCGTCAACCTCGACAAGCTGACTTACGCCGGCAATCTCGACAATCTCTCTGACGTCGCCTGCGACATCCGCTATGAGTTCATTCGGGGCGACATCCGCGACCGCGAGCTTGTCCGAGGCATCCTGGACCACGTCCAGGGCGTCTTCCATTTCGCCGCCGAGACCCATGTCGACCGCTCGATCCTCGATGCCGGCGAATTCGTCATGACCGACGTCCACGGGACGTATGTTCTCCTCGAGGCCGTCCGCCAGGCGCCGCACGTCGAATTCTTCCTCCACGTCTCGACCGATGAGGTCTACGGCAGCCGCGACGAGGGCTTCTTCAAGGAAACAGCCCCCCTCAACCCCTCGTCACCCTATTCGGCCAGCAAGGTCGGCGCCGACCGATTAGCCTATGCCTACCACATGACCTACGGCACGCCGGTCATGATCGTCCGCCCCAGCAACAACTACGGCCCGTATCAATATCCCGAAAAATTCATCCCGCTCTTTATCACCAATGCCCTTGAAGACCGCCCCCTCCCGCTCTACGGCAAGGGAGCGAACGTCCGCGACTGGCTGCACGTCGAGGACAACTGCCGGGCGATCGAGCTTGTGGCCCGGCGCGGCGCCCTCGGGCAAACCTACAACATCGGGGCGAACGACGAGCGACGCAACATCGAGGTCGCCCGCCGGATCGTCAAGCACTTGGGCAAGCCGCGCGAGCTGATCAAGTTCGTGCCCGACCGCCTGGGCCACGACCGGCGCTACGCCGTGGACTGCCGCAAGATCAAGGCTCTGGGCTGGCGCTGCGAGGTGGAGTTCGAGGACGGCCTGGAGCGGACGGTCCACTGGTATGTGCAGAACGAGAGCTGGTGGCGTAAAATCAAAGAGAAGAGCGCCGAGTACAAGGCGTTTTATGAAGCCCAATATAAAGACTGGAAGTGAGGCGTCGTGCCCCGTTTTTTTCGCGCCCTTTCTGCGTTCCTGATCCCGTTCTTCGCTCTCGCGACAGCTTCCCTCTCTTCCCAAACCGCCGCCTCCACCCCCCAATCCTCCGAGATCAAGATCGCATCCGACAAGCAGGAACGGCCGCCCGGCGAGCCCGACAAGGTCATCCTGACCGGCAACGTGGTGATCGTCTACCGCACCATCAAGATCATGGCCGATCGAGTGGACCTCGACACCAAGACCAAGGACGTGACCGCCGTGGGCCATGTGACGCTCGAGATGCCGGCCGAGATCCTGAGTGCCGAGAGCTTGGCGTTCAACATGGACAGCGACCAGGGCACGATCCTCAAGGCGGTCGGCCTCATCCAGCCGACGATCCGCTACCAGGCGGATGTGATCGAGCGCGAGCCCGACGACCTCTACAGCATGGGCAAGGGCGAGTTCACGTCGTGCGCCCAACCCGTCCCCCGCTGGAAGTTCTCCTTTTCGCGGGCGAATTTCAAGAAAGACGACTACGTGGAGATGTGGAACGCCGTGGTCTCGGTCAAAGGCGTTCCGCTCTTCTATTGGCCCTATATGCGCTACCCGCTCGACCAGGATCGGGCGACGGGATTCCTTATGCCCCTGGTCGGATACTCGCAAACCAAAGGGCTGCGCTTTTCCGAAGGTTTTTACTGGGCGATCGCCCGCAACATGGATGCAACCTTCAGCCTCGACTACTACGCCAGCAAGGGAACCGGCGCCGGCCTCGAGTACCGCTACATATTCCCGGACGGGACAAACGGCAACGCCCACCTGTATTATTTCACGTTCAAGACGCAGGCCGATGGGACGAAACCCGACGATGCCTACATCATCCGCTGGAACCACAGCCAGGCGTTGCCGGGCGGCTTCACCCTGGTGGCCAACGTCGATTACCAGAGCTCCTTCGAGTTCCTGCGCGAATTCGACAACGATTTCATGCGGGCCCTGGTCTTCAACAAGAGCTCCCAGATCTATCTCTCGAAGTCCTGGAGCACATTCAATTTCAGCGTCCGGGCTGCGCAATTCGAAACGAGCTTTCTGACACTCAGCACGGGATCGCTCGTGACCCGCGCCCTGCCCCAGATCAATTTCGATTCCTTCAAAATGAAGCTCCTTGGCCCCTTGTTTCTTTCGTTCTCCACAACCTTCAACAGCTGGCAATATGGATGGGATTACCAGTACAAGCTTGGCCAACAGCTCAGGGGCCAGGACTTGGCGTTCAATCCCTCGGTGAGCCTTCCGTTTAACGGCATCCCGTGGCTGACCACGAATTTCTCCTTGGAGAGCAACGTTCGATACTACTGGCAGAGCCTGCAGCCCGGCGTAGGGCGCGTGGACACGCCCATCCTGACATCGAACTACGCTGTCACTGCCGAGTTGATCGGGCCGGTTTTCTACAGGATCTGGGACTTGGGCGGATCGGATTCGGGGGAGGACGGCTCCGCCGCGCCGGCCAGGCGCCTGAAGCACATCATCGAGCCGTCGATCTCGTACCGCTATGAGAGCCCCACGGTCAACGTGGACGAGGTGGCGTCCACCAGTCCCCTGTTCCGCTACCATCAATTGACCTACGGCCTGACGAACCACTTCCTGCTCAAGACGGCCGAAACTCCGCGCGAGGTTTTTACGTGGGGGTTATCTCAAACCTATTATCTGTCGCCCGAAGACAGCCCCCTTAGCTTTTACGGCTCTATCAATGGGACTATTCCCCAGTTTTCGGAGATTACCAGCTATATCCGCTTCTATCCCGCGGAGAAATTCAGTTTCGATTTCAGCTCGAGCTACAACACGTATTTCAAGGTCTTCTCGACCATCCGCCTGGCAGCCAGCCTGGGTACGCCTGCGGACAGCGCGTTCCTGAACGCCAGCTGGTACAAGAGCGCAAATCCCTATTACAAGAACATCTACTATGATCGCCAAGAGGTCAGCCTGGCGGGCGGGGCGAAGCTCCCGTTCATCAATCTAGAGGGGAAGGCGGAGATCGACTACGATATTTCCGACATGCAGATGATGTACACGGCCGCGAGCGTGACGTACCACTACCAGTGCCTGGACTTCAAGGCGGACGTCCGGATCTACTTTTTCCGGGACAAGCCGGAGTTCCAGTATAAGATCTCCCTCGGTCTGGGGAACATCGGCAAGACGACGGATTTCCTGGGCGGGGCCGGGTGGGATTAATTATTCAACTGAGTAATAACATTTTCTTGACCTATTTGCTCTCTTCAGATAGAATTCAACACGGTTGGTTGGGGCCTGGAAAAGAATGCAATTTGATAGGATGGGGGACGTTCTTTCATCTAAACGGCGATCAAGCTTGTATTGATATTACAATTATTTTGTTGGCATTCTGAGAGATGAAAGCGCTCGACGCCTCATAATCAAATGGCGGTAGCTTACCTATTTTTGTTATCTTTTTTGTTGTAATAGACTTTTTTCAGGGGAACCAATTGGCCGTCGATTGACGGCTGAAGGAGGGGGAGATGAAATTGAACGTGCTTTTTATTACTTGGGGGGTCACCGTCGGTCTTTTTATTGTTGGCTGTAGCAAAAGTGGCCAGGCTCCGGAATCGTCTTCGTCTGCTTTGGCCGTATCCGAAATAGATGAAGCAAAAGTAACAGCTCTTACGGGGGAGCCGATCAAGATCCTCAAAACTGATTCAATCGGTTTCCCAACGATTAATAGATTCTATTGGATCCGCGTTCAAGGGCACCCGATCAAAGCCAAACTCGAGGATATTTCTAAGACGATTCTTGACCAAGTCATTGCCGCTAAGCCAAACGTCTATTACAGCTTTACTTTGCATTTCATCTCCTCTGAAGATATCCGTCCCGGCGCTGAGTTGAAGAAGTGCTTCGCCAAGGCGACTTTCCTTCCCGAAGGAAATTGGCAGAAAGTCGGGCGCGATCCTATCGATAGCTACGGAAATTATAAGCTCGATTGCATCATCGGCGAACAACGCTGAACTTTTCTCTTTCTCCTAATCGTGCTAAACTTTAGTTGAAATGCTTAAAGGATTTTTTTATGCACCAAGATGAGATGGAAATTGAGAGCATCAATTTAATGGAGTACTTCACCGTAGCCTGGAAACGACGATGGGAAATTGTCATCCCGACGATTGTGCTAGCTATCCTCGCGGCCACCGTTAGCTTTCTTCTCCCCAAAATATGGGAAGTGGATGCCATCATTATCCCGAGCAAGTTTCTGACTCAGAATCAGGCTGGCGAATTCAAACAGGTCCTTGTTGTTGAGCCGAAGCAAATCGCTAGCCAGATCACGGAAGGATCCTACAATTCTCTCATCGGTGCCGAGCTCAATATCCCTGAGCACGAATTTCCAAAAATTAAGGCCGAAAATCTACGCGATACTAACCTCGTCCGTATCTCTGTTCGAGGGGAAGCTGTCGGCAAGGGGCAGCAGATTCTCACAGCGCTGTTCAACCACCTAAAAAGCGATTTTGATAAGAAAATCGATGTCGAAATAAGCAGCCTGAACACCCAAGTCGAACTAACGAAAAATAAGATTCTCGATCTCGAAAATGAAATTAAATCGCGCGAAAACGCAATTATTACGGCTCAGAACGAGATCAAAATCCGGCAAAATGGGATCAAGCTCAAGGAGTTTGATATTGAGTCGAAAAAGATAGATAAGGAAAAACTCAATAATGAGATTGAATCCGACAAAAGTAGGCTTAAAATAACCGAAGAGCGGATTCTGAGTATTTTTGAAGAAATGAAGTCGGTTAAGACGCGAATCGACGAGCTGGAAAAGCAACAACAGAAGGCTTTGGCTGAACGAAAAGAGGGAACCGATGCCCTTGCCCTGCTCCTTTATTCCAACGAAGTACAGCAGAATCTACGATATAATAATTCGCTCGAAGAAAAAGTGAGCGCTGAACGGTTGAATCGTGAAGGCCTGACTCAATCCATCCAGGGCAAAACGGAGGCGTTGCGCCAAATCGATAATCAAATCAGTCAGGTTCGAACGGGGATGGATTCGAATCAAACTGAAATTGAATCCATGAAAACGGGAATCGAGAATATTAAAACTGGGATCCTTGGAATCCGCAATAATATCACCAATCTTAAGAATGATATCAAGCTTTTTGAAGATAAAAAAAATCGAATTGATTATACGCAACTTATCAAGGAGCCGACACCGTCGTTTGGCCCCGTTTCTCCAAATAAAAAACAGAATGTCTTGATCGCCGGATTTATCGGATTTTGTCTCTCGGTTTGCATTGTTTTTTTCCGGGAAAATCTGGAAAAGCAAAAGAAAGAAGGTCTGCCGAAGGCCTGAAGATCTGAATATATTGTCGGGATAGCAGATTTTGAAAAAAGCGTTAATTACTGGAATCACAGGCCAGGACGGCTCCTCCCTCGACGAACTACTCTTCGATAAAAGCTGATTAGTGACCAGAATCATTTGGCGGTCGATTATAATGATCTTTTCGAATGGGACCAAATGGAGCTGTAATCTGATCGAAAGGTGGAATTCAGCGGGCTCGCTGGTAAATGAACGATGCGACGAAGAGACGGCATAATTTATGAACGGAATTAAAGGTCCTTAGGCACAGGGCTTTTTGAATCGAATATCATTTTATATTAATCCGAAAGTATCGCCCCGCATCCTGAATCCCTGCGTGCGCGAGCATGGATAAAAATAAGATATTAAGATACATGGAATGGCAAGAACGCAAGGATCTAAATCAAGCGAACTATGAGGTATTATAGCGCAAAGGCTTTAACCATAGCCACCTTATGCGGGGATATACGATAGTTGAATGATACTATTTTTTCGAATAATATAAAATCATGAAATTTCTGATAACGGGAGCGGGAGGATTTATTGGATCCCATCTTGCGGAGCAATGCGTGATCGAAGGTTTCAATATACGCGTTTTGCTTCGATACAATTCCAGGAATTCCTTTGGCTGGCTGGAAAATTCAATATATCGAAAAGAAATCGAGGTCACTTTTGGAGATATCCGGGATTTTGACTCCGTTGTCAGGGTCATGGAAGGATGCCAAGGAGTCTTTCACCTGGCCGCCCTAATCGGAATTCCCTATTCCTACGTTTCGCCCTTGGCATACATCAAAACGAACGTTGAGGGTACTTATAATGTCCTCGAAGCCGCCAGAATTTTACAATTGGAAAATATCCTGATTACCTCTACCAGTGAAACATATGGGACGGCACAATATATTCCCATGGACGAACGCCATCCTATCGTCGGTCAGTCTCCTTACTCAGCGTCGAAAATAGCAGCGGATCAGCTGGCCATCAGCTATCACAAAGCTTTTAATCTCCCCGTGAAAATCGCGCGTCCCTTCAACACCTTCGGACCGAGGCAATCCGCTAGGGCCATCATCCCCACGATCATTGCCCAGATTATCAATCGGCATGATGAGGTTCGATTGGGGAACGTGAACCCGACTAGAGATCTGACTTATATCCTGGATACGGTCCAGGGATTCCTCGAGATTTGGAAATCGAAAACACTCTATGGGGAGATTGTCAATATCGGCATGAATGAAGAAATCTCTGTTTCCGAATTGGCTTGCATGATTGCGAAGTTTTTGAATAAAGAAATCAGGATTCTATCGGATTCGGATAGGATTCGTCCGGCACAAAGCGAAGTTAACCGGCTGAGATGCGACAATGCAAAGATTTTGGCGAATACGAATTGGAGGCCTCGATATAGTCTAGAAAAGGGGATTAAAGAAACGATCGATTGGATATCCGAGAATCGTGTACTTTATAAGCCGGAAATATACAATGTTTGATTTCATCCCTCTCTCCGTTCCTTCAATCCAGGGCAACGAATGGAAATATGTCAAGGAATGTCTGGATAAGGAATGGGTCTCATCGGCCGGGTCCTATGTCGACGAGTTCGAAAGAAGAATCGCCGATTTCACGGGCGTCCGCTATGCGATTGCGTGCGTCAATGGGACGGCCGCGCTTCATGTCGCGTTGAAATTAGCCGGGGTCCGAAGCGGCGACGCAGTCATTGTTCCCACTTTGACATTCATCGCTCCAGTCAATGCCATACGTTATTTAAATGCTGATCCGGTTTTTATGGATTCCGATGATTTTTACAATATCGATATCGAAAAAACTCTTGAATTTATTAGATCTCAGACCGTTTATAAAAACGGGGCGACCTTCCATACTACGACTGGAAAAAAGGTCTCAGCTATCGTGCCAGTTCATGTGTTCGGGAACGCAGTTGATCTCGATTCTTTACTGGATGTCTGTAAAGAAAGAAATATTGTTGTCGTTGAGGATGCTACGGAAAGCATGGGGACGATATATAAGATGGGACGAGTGGCGGGAAAACACGCCGGAACGATCGGTAAGCTGGGATGCCTATCCTTCAACGGAAATAAAATAATCACTACGGGCGGCGGCGGAATGATCCTAACGGATGATACCGATTATGCGGAGAAGGCGAAATATATCACTACCCAGGCTAAAAACGACAATATTCGTTATGTCCATAACGAAATCGGGTATAATTTTAGGCTAACGAATGTGCAGGCGGCGATCGGTGTCGCCCAGCTTGAAAATCTGAATAGGTACCTTGGTATAAAAAAGAAGAACTATCTCCAGTACAAGCAAGGTATAGATCGAATCCCCGGCCTGCACTTGGCCGATACTCCGGATTATGCGGAAAATAATCTTTGGATGTACGCCCTTCAAATAAATAAGGCCGTTTATGGAATAGATCGAGAGCAGCTTATGAGATTATTCGATCAACAAGAAATCCAAACGAGGCCGGTATGGCATTTGAATCATCGGCAAAAGCCCTATCGCGATTGTTATGGATATCAAATTAAAAAAGCCGCATTCTTGCACGAAACGACACTCAATATTCCCTGTAGCACCGGTCTCAAATCCGAAGAAATCGAAAGGATCATATCGTGTTTAGAAAAGCGATGAGACGCACCGCTGGATGACTATCTCTTGGTTCTGGATGGCGATACAGCAGAGAGATCACGCCGATTGGAAAGGTGATGATGGATGATCCTCTTACAAGAATCGCGCTTAGAACGAATATGGAAAACATAAACGATCGGTAATGAGAGCGCTTATCGTTGGTTTGGGAAGCATTGGGCGCCGCCATTTGGCGAATTTGCGTTTAATCGATCCAAATGCTCACATTACCGTCTGGGATCAGGAATCAAAACTTTCTGAATGCAGGGAGTTTTTATCCCATAAAGATCGTTTTGTAAGTCGGCTTGAAGATGCGCTTGCTGCCCAACCGGAGGTAGCCCTCATCACGAGCCCCTCGCCGCTGCACGTGGGTGCTGGGTTGGAATTGGCGAAAAAGGGGGCGCACCTATTCATAGAGAAACCCCTCTCCAATAGCCTTGATGGGGTCGATGAACTTCTCGATCTATGCCGCAATCGCCGGCTGGTTTTACTTGTTGGATATAATTTTCGGTTTTATAAACCCTTGCAGATTGTGCGCCAAGCATTGCAGAATGAACGAATCGGGCGAGTTCTGTCGATCCGTGCGGAAGTCGGCCAATACTTGCCCGATTGGCGCCCCGGCGGCGACTACAGCCAGAATGTCAGCGCCAAATCCGAGTTAGGAGGCGGTGCGTTACTTGAACTGAGCCATGAATTGGATTATGTGCGATGGTTTCTCGGCGAGATTCAAACGGTTAATTCTCAAATCGGTCGGTTGAGCGATTTAGACATCGATGTTGAAGATACGGCCGAGATCATACTCCATTTCTGCAATCGTGCTATCGGTAGCGTTCATTTAGACATGATTCAGCGCGTAGCGACCCGTTATTGTCGAATCATAGGCACCGAAGGAACTATTATTTGGGACGGAAGTTCCCATCAGGTGCGCCTGTTCTCTTCCATAACTAAAGCATGGACGGATTTGCACCCGATCCAGTCTGTCGACCGAAATGACATGTATCTTCGGGAAATTCGACATTTTCTCGATTGTGTCAAGGGCGTCTCCGAACCGGTCATAAGCGGAGAGGATGGACGGCGTGTATTGCAGATCGCGCTTGCCGCAAAGCTATCATCCATCGAACAGCGAGTCGTACGATTGTGAAACCCGAGATCGTGGCCGGGATATTCGCCCGGGGAGGCTCAAAAGGCGTGCCCCGCAAAAATATCCGCATGCTTGCGGGAAAGCCTTTGATTGCGCACGCCATCGATATGGCTCGGGCGAGCCGTTTTATCGACCGGGTATTTGTTTCAACGGAAGATGAGGAAATCGCGACCGTCGCAAGACGATACGGAGCCGAAGTCCCCTTCATAAGGCCGGCTGATTTGGCGAGGGATGAGTCGCCGGAATGGCTCTCTTGGCAACATGCCATTCGAACGTTATGCGGCGAGGATGGCAAGCATGCTTGGAAAGCGTTCGTATCCGTGCCTACCACTTCGCCCCTACGAAGTGTTATCGATGTGGATGATTGCATTAAAATGTTTTTGGAAAGCGATGCCGATGTTGTCATCGCGGTCAGACCGGCGGGTCGAAACCCTTATTTTAATATGGTCACTCTTGATGATAAAGGCTATGCCCGACTTGTGATTCCGCCTTTAAAAACGGTATTTTGTCGCCAAGATGTCCCTTCCGTATACGACATGACAACCATTGCCTATGTAGCCCGGCCCGAGTTTGTGTTGAGGGCCGATTCTATATTTCAAGGCAAGGTGATGGCCCGTATTATGCCATCGGAGCGTAGCCTGGATATCGATACGGAACTGGATTTAGAGATCGCCGAATTCCTACTTGGGAGGGCGAAACCATGAACGCGCGATCACTTAAGACCCTCATGGATTTGAAGGGGCGCGTGGTCTTGTTGACCGGGGCTGCAGGACATATCGGGGCGGCGATGGGAGAAGCTCTTGCTGAACTTGGCGCGGACTTGGTTTTGCTGGATATTGCCCAGGATTCTTGCCGAGAAGTTGCCGACCAAATACGCTCCAAATTCGGGATTCGTTCCGTCCCTTTGCCTATTGATCTGGCGGATGAAAATGCCGTTCGGGCAGTGCCACACTTTGTTATGGATAAAATGGGGCGTCTAGATATTTTGATCAATAACGCCGCATTGGTCGGCACTTCTGAGTTGAAAGGATGGGCGACTTCGCTTTCAGAACAGAGAGTAGACACGTGGCGGTTGGCCTTGGAAATCAATCTGACGGCTCCGTTTGTGCTGACCCAGGCCTGTGCCCTGATGTTGACCGCTTCGGGTCACGGCTCCGTCATCAATGTCGGGTCGATATACGGGATCGTCGGACCGGATAAAAGTCTTTATGTCGGAACGAAACTGGGCAATCCGGCGGCGTATGCCGCAAGCAAAGGCGGGCTTCTCCAATTGACCCGGTGGTTCGCTACGGCACTTGCTCCGGACGTGCGGGTCAATGCTATAACCGTCGGTGGAGTTTGGAGAAACCAGGCGGAGGACTTTCATCAGCGCTATAAGGCCAAGACACCGCTTAATCGGATGGCCGTCGAAGAGGATTTGAAAGGCGCCGTCGCTTTCTTGGCCAGCGATCTTTCGGACTATGTCACCGGCCATAATCTCGTCGTTGATGGCGGATGGACCATATGGTGACGTCTCTTAAAATCGCGAACCACAGGATTGGCCCTGGTAACCCCTGTTTTATTATTGCTGAAGCTGGCGTGAACCATAACGGCCGCTTTGATCTGGCTCGCCGCTTGGTCAATAAAGCCAGGCAAGTTGGCGCGGATGCCGTCAAGTTTCAAACTTTCAAGGCCAAACGGTTGGTGACGATATCTGCCCCAAAGGCCGAATATCAGCGCCATAATACGGGCTCTGTCGAGTCACAATTCGAGATGCTGAGGCGATTGGAACTCTCCCCGAAGGCGCACCGAGCGGTTATGGACCTCTGCCGCCGAAGCGATATACTTTTTTTGTCTTCTCCGTTTGACGAACAAAGCGCCGATTTTCTTGACTCCTTGGGAGTAGCGGCCTTTAAAATCCCCTCGGGAGAGATCACAAACATTCCATTTTTAGTCCATATCGCCCGTTTAGGTAAACCGATGATTGTTTCGACTGGTATGGCGACTCTGGGAGAAGTGGAGACGGCGGTCAATGCCGTCTGGAAAGCAGGGAATAAGGATGTTGTTTTGCTACATTGCGTCAGCAATTATCCAGCAGATCCCGCCGATATTAATCTGCGGGCCATGCAGACCTTGAAGACAGCGTTCGGCGTTCCGGTAGGCTATTCCGATCACACGCAGGGCATTGAGGTGTCTCTCGCAGCGGTCGCGTTAGGGGCTTGTGTCGTTGAAAAACACTTTACTCTAGATCGGACCTTACCCGGTCCGGATCATCAATCTTCCCTAGAACCGGCCGAATTGGCCAATTTGGTTCATGGCATCCGCCTGGTTGAAGCAGCGTTGGGACACGGCCGAAAGGAACCGGCGGCCTCCGAAGCGAATACGGCGGCAACGGCGCGTAAAAGCCTGGTAGCGGCTTGCGATATTCCGGAGGGGACACCGCTGACCATGGAGAGGGTCGCCATACGGCGACCAGGCACGGGTCTTCCGCCGGCAATGAGTTCTTTCGTGATCGGACGCACTTCGCGCTTCTTTATACCGGCCGGAACGATCCTGACTTTAGAGATGCTGACTTGAGAATCCTAGGTGTCGTAACGGTCGCCCGTTCCGACTATGGGATTTATCTGCCTATATTACGCAAGATCCAAGCGGATCCGGAATTAAGCCTTCATTTGATAGTCTCTGGAATGCATCTGTCGCCGGAGTTCGGGCTGACAGTCCGGGCGATAGAATCTGATGGCTTTCCGATCAGTGAACGGGTGGAGATGCTTCTTTCCTCGGATTCCCCTGAAGGGATCGCCAAATCCATCGGTTTGGGCACAATCGGCTTCGCGCAAGCCTTTGGTCGATTTTGCCCGGACATCTTGGTCGTCCTCGGGGACCGTTTCGAGATGTATGCCGCCGCTGTAGCGGCGCTCCCATTTAAAATCCCCATTGCGCATATTCACGGCGGAGAAATCACGTTGGGCGCAATGGATGATGCCTTGCGCCATTCTATGACCAAGCTTAGCCACCTACATTTTACATCAACCCGAGAGTATGCCCGGCGTTTGCGGCAAATGGGAGAGGAGCCCTGGCGAATTACGGTCTCCGGAGCGCCGGGGCTTGATAATATTCCAGCGATACGACTCTTTTCTCCTGAGGAGCTTGAGTCACGCTATCATCTGCACCTTCACCCTCCTCCCCTTCTTGTGACGTTCCATCCCGTGACGCTGGAGTATGAACGTGCAGATTGGCAATTAGGCGAATTGCTGGCCGCGCTGGAAGAGTGCGATATTCCGGTCATCTTCACGATGCCTAACGCCGACACAGGCGGCCGGCTGATGATGCAAAAAATCGAAACATTTATTCGGACGCGTTCATGGGCGCAAAAAGTGGACAACTTTGGCTCTCAAGGATATTTCAGTCTGATGGCGATAGCGATGGCGATGGTCGGCAATTCGTCGAGTGGAATCATTGAAGCACCATCGTTTGGGCTGCCATTTGTGAACATCGGAACGCGACAAATAGGGCGAGTCAAGGCCGCGAATGTCATTGACGTTGGATATGAACGTACGGAAATTATAAAAGGAATTCATCAGGCCCTCCGGCCGGAATTCCGGGCCAATTTGCGTCGGATGTCAAACCCATATAGTTTGGGGCGGGCGTCCGAAATCATCGTCTCAAAGCTGAGAGATGTAACCTTGGATGATCGGCTTCTCTTGAAGCGATTCCATGATTTGGATATTACGGCGGTGGATGAAGGATGATCGATGGGTGATGTTTGCGTGATTCTAGGGGGCGGGGGACACGCCCGGGTACTGATCGATTGCATCCAGATGATTGGCCGTACAAAATTGGCCGGTATCCTTGAATATGATCGAACTCGCTGGGGTCAAGAGCTTATGAATATCCCGATCTTGGGCGGCGATGATCTGTTAGCGGATATATTCGCCCGAGGCGTCAATTGCTTCGTGGTCGGACTCGGGGGGACTGGAAACAATCAGCCCCGTCAACGATTGTATGACTTGGGACTAGCCAATCATTTGAAGCCGCTGACCATAGTGCATCCGGCGGCTGTTTGCTCGCGGTGGGCCAAAATTGGAGCCGGTTCGCAGCTTCTTCCAGGGAGTATTATCAACGCCGGAGCGGTGATAGGTGTGAACGTGATCGTGAACAGCGGTGGCATTGTGGAGCATGATTGCATTGTCGGGGATCACGTTCATATCGCGACGGGGGCTAAGCTTGCCAGTACTGTTCGGGTCGGCGATGGCGCGCACATTGGGGCCGGTGCAACCGTCAGGCAGTGCCTTACGATCGGAGAAAGGGCCATTGTCGGGGCCGGCGCCGTTGTCGTGAAAAACGTTCTAGCGCATACGGTTGTGGCGGGCGTTCCAGCTCGTCCGCTGAATATTGTTGCATAATTGTAAAAAGAATTACCATCGGGTTCAAAAGGATTACCGCATGTATTTTCGGGTGATTCCCAGATTGGATATCAAAGGCCCAAATTTGGTGAAGGGGATTCATCTTGAGGGTTTACGAGTGCTCGGCAAGCCCGAGCGGTTTGCTCGGTACTACTATGAGCACGGCGCAGACGAATTGATCTATATGGATGTCGTTGCTAGTCTTTATGAAAGAAACGGTCTGTTAGACATTGTCAGGAAGACCTCAAAAGAAATATTTATCCCTTTGACGGTCGGAGGCGGATTACGGACCGTGGATGATATTCGAGTCATGTTGCAGGCAGGAGCAGATAAAGTTTCGTTAAACACGGCAGCGATTGGGCGACCAGATTTGATCCGTGAAGCGTCCCGGCGTTTTGGTTCATCTACGATCGTTGTTTCCATAGAAGCGAAAAAGCGGCCAGACGGATCGTATGAGGCTTATACAGATAACGGGCGAGTTAGGACGGGAATAGAAGTTTTTGGATGGGCCAAACGAGTTGAGGAATTGGGAGCGGGCGAAATTCTGCTAACATCGATTGATCGAGAAGGTACGGGTCAAGGTTTCAATCTTGATCTTACAAGCCGAGTCGCCCAATCGATCTCCATACCCGTTATTGCTTGTGGAGGAGCTGGAAGAGTCGAGGACATGTCTACGGTGTTGACCCTCGGAAAAGCCGATGCCGTTTGTGTAGCCTCAATCTTACACTATGACTATATACGGAATAACTATACGGAAGACGATTATTCTAGCGAAGGTAATATTGAATTTTTACGGAGTGGGCAAGGATTTTCTCGCATCCAAGGCGCGGCTTTAGAAGAGATCAAGACGGATTTAGCTATGCGTAATATTCCGTGCCGACCTATTGAGAAAATGTCGATAAATGCCTGACAAGAGAAAACGGGTTGCTATCATTGATTATGGTATGGGTAATCTATTCAGCGTGAAGAATGCCTGCGAACATGTCGGTTTAAATGCTTTGATCACCTCGTCGGCCCATAATATATTAAGTGCGGATGCGGTAATACTGCCAGGCGTCGGGGCTTTCGGTGTCGCCATAGAGACACTGCAGCGTTTGGACTTGATAAAAGTCTTAATAGATTTAGCTGCTTCTCGAAAACCATTGTTTGGGATTTGTTTAGGAATGCAGTTATTGATGACCGAAAGCCTTGAATTCGGCCGGCATGCCGGGTTGGGCCTCATCCCTGGAACGGTCGTACGTTTTGAGGCCCCCATTGGCATTCAAGGGGCATTGAAGGTGCCTCAAGTTTGCTGGAACCGAATGCTCAAAACTGATGGGGATAATGATCCTTGGGCTGGCTCGCTTTTAGAGGGATTGTCGAATGGAGTTTTCTTGTATTTTGTTCACTCCTATTATGTCCGTCTTGAAGAGCGCGAAATTGGAATTGCCGTTACAAAGTATGGGGATATTGAATTTTGTTCAGCCTTGAAACACGACAATATCTTTGCGTGTCAAAGCCATCCTGAACGGAGCGGCCCTCAAGGTTTGAGGATTTACCATAATTTTGCTGCTGCGCTTAATCGAATTTAAAGGAGACACGCCATGATTAGCCCCAAAATACTGGATAGGCAATTGCCAATCCTTCCTAAAGAAGTCATATTTTGTAAAAAATGTGTTGTGTCGAACCAAAGGCCTCGAATTCATTTTGGCGAAGATGGACTTTGTGGCGCATGCAGATTCGCCGAGATGAAGAAAAACGAAACTGATTGGCGAGAGAAGGAAAAGCAGTTGCGAGAATTGTGTGATCAATATCGCAGAAATGACGGCCACTTTGATATCATTGTGCCGAGTAGTGGCGGCAAAGACAGTAGCCGCGTGGCACATGAATTGAAATATATCTATGGGATGCACCCTTTAACCGTTACGTGGGCGCCTTTTGAGTATACGCCGGAAGGCTATAAGAATTTTAGAAATTTTATTAAAATTGGAAAGTTTAACAACTTGATGGCATGGCCAAATGGTCATTTCCATAGAAAATTATCCCGTATCGCCTTCGAGGCTCTGGGAGATGCCTGGCAACCGTTTACTTATGGGCAGGTGTGTTATGCTTTTCACATCGCAAAAAGCTTTGGAATTAAGTTGGTTTTTTTTGGCGAGAACGGTGAAGCCGAATATAGCGGGGATCCACGTGTGTACAATCTGAGGGGAATGCCCTTTGAAATATGGGCCGAGCAATACTTTAAAGGGGTTATGGTGGACGATTTGGTTTCATATGGATTGGAAGAAACTGACTATTTTACCAAAGCAGATTATGATGAATCCGATCTGACGTTCTACCGCCCCCCGGACATCGACGAAATGAGAAGATTAGGCGTCGAATTCCATTGGTTTTCTTATTATAAGAAATGGGTACCGCAGGAAAATTATTATTATGCCAGCGAACATACCGGGTTCCAGGCAAATCCGGAAGGGCGTTCAGAGGGGACGTACTCAAAATACGCCAGCCTGGACGACCAGATGGATGGTTTCCATTTCTATTTGGCTTTTATCAAGTTTGGCATCGCTAGGGCAACGTCGGATTCGGCGCATGAGGTGCGTGACGGACATATAACGCGAGAAGAAGCCGCGGCCCTCGTCCGTCGATTTGATGGAGAGTTCCCACATCGCTGGTTCAAAGAATTCTTGGAATATTTAGATATCTCAGAAGAGCGATTTTGGCAAATAACGGACCGCTTCCGGCAGCCGCATATTTGGAAAAATGAAAACGGAGCGTGGAGGCTGAAACACGCGGTGTATGACGAATACCCTGCCTCCGAAGTTCCTGGATATCTCTCGAGTCTTTCAAACCTGAAAAAAGGAAAATGATTTATTCTTGGTAGTTTCGTAAAAACTAAATGATAATCGATTATTATAAACCAAAATATTATGATTCTATCGCTTGAAAGGAATAAAATAGCAGGTTATGTCCGGCGGCAGATAGACTCCTTGTTCCCGGATGATCATGCAACAGCTTCGATAGAAAGCTGTATTGATGAGACTTTGGAGCGACTCGGAAAGTGTTTCACTGAGGTCGCAGATAAAAGTTTCTGGCAAGGCGAAGAAACGCACTTTAATCATTTACATAGTGACCAATATGCTATGTTCCTTTATCTACTCTCGAATACGCTTTATCACAAGAATGGAATTGGAAACCTATGTGACAAGATTTTTTTCCTGAATAAGGCGCTTTACGGAATCGATGTCTTCTATGAAGTTGAACTTCCAAGTGTTTTCTTGTTTTGTCATGCTGGCGGGACTGTGCTTGGGAGAGCCCAATACTCTGATTATTTTCTTGTCTACCAACAGTGCACAGTCGGTGCCGCAAGAGCGGCAGAGAAAGCAAGGAGAGGGGTATTTCCCGTACTTGGCCGGCATGTTTCCCTCTATGCTGGGGCCGCGGTTTTAGGAGCCTGTCATATAGGGGACAACTGTAAGATTTCAGCGCAGTCGGTCATTATCAACAAAAGATTGAAGCCGAATACTATCTACCGCGGTACGCCTCAGTCATTTGCGACCGCGACATTCCCATTCCCAGATAACGTATGGAGGCAAGGGAAAAATTGACGTTTGGGAGCAATCACAATAATGCCATTATACTTTCCCGTTCAATAGAATGAAAAACTATGCGAGGTTTTAATCAAAGCACCCCGGTAAAATTTAAAATGAGAAGGCAACGGTACTAATATGCTGCGCGATATCACGATGTTGTTAATTGCGATTAGCGATCCAATCCGCACAGCGATCCGCTGTATCGATAAGAACACCTGTGGAATTGCCCTCGTCATTGATGATTCGGGACACCTTCTAGGCACCATTACGGATGGGGATATCCGCCGGGCGTTATTGGCCGGACAAAGTCTGGATGCCCCGGTCCATGATTTTTTGAAACGCAAATCGGAGTTGAGCCCTCAGCAGCCTGTGACTGCACCCGTGGGAACGGATCCCCAGGATCTTCTCAAATTAATGAAGGAACACTCCGTCCGGCAGGTTCCTCTACTGGACGAAAAAAATAGGGTGGTAGATCTCGTTATCATGGACGATGTGATGGCGATGAATAGACCGTTGTTGGAAGCGGTGATTATGGCTGGGGGCAAAGGTGCCCGTCTGCGACCATTGACCGAGGACTTGCCCAAACCCATGTTGCCGGTCGGCGGCCGGCCTCTGATGGAGAGAATCGTCGAGCAGCTGCAGCAAGCCGGTATCCGCCAAATCAACGTGATGACGCATTATAAACCGGAGAAGATCATTCAACACTTCGGAGATGGACGTAAATATGGCGTCGAAATGAGCTATGTCAATGAAGATCTTCCGCTTGGCACCGGCGGAGCCTTGGGGCTTTTAACACCTCCCCGGGAGACCCAACTGGTCATCAATGGCGATATTTTGACGCAAGTGGATTTCAAGGCAATGTTGACCTTTCATCAGGACAATTTGGCGGATATGACAGTAGCCGTTAGCCATTACGAAATAATGGTGCCCTACGGCGTAATAGAATGCGAAGGGGCGCATATTCGTAGCTTGAAGGAAAAACCGCATTTGGGGTTTTTCGTCAACGCCGGGATTTATTTGCTCGAACCTTCCGTGTACAAGTTTATTACGAATGGACAATATTTCAATATGACCGATTTGATCCGATGGTTGTTGGACGCGGGGCAAACCGTTGTTAGTTTCCCTATCCGGGAATATTGGCTGGACATTGGAAAACATTCAGATTATATGAAAGCACAAAATGATGTAGAGAATGGGATGATAGATCCTTGAAATGGACGGGTTAAAGTTTTGCTAATAGGAGCTGACGGATTTATTAGCAACCATTTTGTTGAACATCTCGCAGGGCTTGTTGCATCCACAAGAGCTTTCGCGTACATTGGGATGTCTAACGCGGTGGCTGAAAAATTGAATCGCAACGCGATAAGTCTGCGGTGCTTGGTCGGTCTAATCCCAAACAACCAGAACACTGTAATCAGCAATATTCTACAGCGTTGAACTTCTAATTGCTGTTGAGACGTCAATATTGAGTATTTTCGCTTCTCGTCATCCGTCAGGTTTCGTCGTGCATGCTTCTATGAGATTTGAAAAAATATAAATATGCGTGCTTTATTAGTTCAACTACCACATGCAAATCGAATTCCATCAGTCGTGCCGATTGGCATAAGCAATATATCAACAAGCATGCGGAAAGCGGGATGTGAGACGGAATTCCTTGATATTTTGGCCTTCGGCTATTCCCGCGAAGAAGTGAGTGTTTATTTATCAAAGTCGAAATGGGATTTGATCGGTATAAGCGCTTTTTCTACCCAATATGAATGGGCAAAGTGGTTTGCCGCGGAGGCCAGGAAGAGTCAACCTAATGCTGTGATTGTAATGGGTGGACCATTACCTACTTTCAATGCCGATACCGTTTTGCAAAATACGCTTACGGATATTTGTGTTCTTGGTGAAGGCGAAGAGACAATCAGGGAGCTTGTCTCGCATTTGGGCAAGCTGGAATCTGTTGCCGGGATAAAGTTTCGAACAGTAGCAGGAGAAATAATTGCTTCGCCACAACGGCCCTATATCTTTGACTTGGACAGTCTGCCTTTTACAGAATATGACCTATTTGACATGAACATTTATTTTAAGAACAGCGGCTTATTTGCTTTGCCTAACGTCAAGACGATTGGGATGTTATCCTCGCGCGGATGCCCATACAATTGCAATTTCTGTTCGCGGACATTTCGAGGCGCAAGATTTCGGAGTGTTGACAAGATTGTTGAGGAAATCGGGTTGGTACGTGATAAATATGGTATTCGAGGTGTAGGTTTTGCGGACGAACTGGTGCTGGCAAACAAGAAAAGAGCATATGAATTGTGTGAAAAGATGAAAAAGCTAAAAATATACTGGGAATGTCAAGGACGGGCTAATATCGTTGATCTTGATCTTTTGAAGGCTATGAAAGACTCCGGATGCACAAGCGTAGGATATGGCATTGAATCTGGATCGCAGAAGATATTGGATGCCATGAACAAGAATGTCACTGTAATACAGAATGAACTTGCCATTACTAACACATTAAAAGCTGGCATGCTGCCCGTTGTACAGATGATTTACGGTTACCCCGGAGAAGATGCCGAAAGTATCGATGATACAATAAGTTTTTTTAGACGAGTAAAGTTTTATCCTGCGATAGCCAAGGGACAATGCCACATCAACCTTCTGACACCACTTCCGGGATCACCATTATATCGGGATCTTGCGGCAGCAGGCGCAGGCAGAATAGGCGATGAGCAAGAATATCTGCTTCGTCTGGATCAGGGTTATTATATAGGAGCGGCAATGCTTCTAAATCTGACAAAATTTACCGACAGCGAACTTCTTTCTAACAAGGGTCGTCTCGAAGACAGAATTAAAAATGATTATCTTGCGTATAAACTTCTGCATCCCTCTGAATGGTTCCGCTGGTATTTTCGGGTATGTTCAGCATTTCTGGCTGTAGAAGGCATGTCGGCGCTGATTAGGGAAATGGCGGCGTATGGTAGCCGCTTATTCGGTTTGAATTTAAAAAGATCAACGAAGCTTTTTGGAAGTTAACATAGGGGATATTATGTCGTCTGACAGAAAGAAAATATTTCAGGATTCTACTCAGTATGCAATCGTTACCGTCTTTGGTCAAAGCGTAAGTTTAATCCGCGCGATTTTAATCCCGATTTTACTCAGCCCCATTCAATTGGGAGTTTGGAACCTTATGAATGTTGTCGTGGGCTACGGCGGGAACGCCCATCTTGGCGTATTGCATGGTATGAACAAAATTATCCCACTGTTGCGCGGACAGGGGGCATTGGCGGAAGTTGAGGAAATCAAGGATAGCACGTTCTGGGTGAATATGTTTCTGGGTGCTGGCTGGTTTGTTTTTATTTGGGTGTGTTCATATGCAGTGCGCTCCGGATATTCAAATGCATTGCGAATTACAGCTTTTACAATATTAATGCTGAGTATATACGGCTATTATTTTTCTCTTCTGCGCGCCGATAATCGTTTTAAACTTGTTAGTGTTGGCGTGGGTGGGTTATCTATCCTTTCAACGATATTTGTGCTTGGCTTGAGTTGGTTTTGCAAGGATCGTCTTGTCGGCGCCTTGCTCGGATTGGTGGCCGCTTATGGACTGGTGGTCATATTCTGGGTTCTTAAAAGCCGCTACCATTTTATCTTTCATATTTCCAGCGATGCGGTGCGCCGATCGTTCGGAATGGGAGTTCCACTTATTATTCTCGGTGTCTTTGATTCAATATTTCTAAGCGTTGATCGGTGGGTTATTGCAGCCTCTATGGGCGCAACGATGCTTGGTTATTATGCCCTTGGAATTATGTCCAGCAATCTGATCGGATTGGTGCCTAGTTCCATTGCGAGTGTCCTTTATCCAAAAATGCTAGAACGGTTTGGCGCTAACGGAAATCCAACCGCACTTAAAAGCCTATTTGTCGGGCCAACGCGGCTTATGGCCGGGTTTGTAAGCCTTTTAATTGGTGGCGCTATGATAATTCTGCCTTTTTTAATCAAATTTATATTGCCGAAGTTTTTGCCTTCTGTATCGTTGTTCATTATTTTATTACCTGCTGCTTTTTTTTATGCCGCCGCCAGTATCCCTGGTAGTTTTATGGTGTCGATCAACAAGCAGAGGTTACTGATCGTAATTCAAATCGTAGCGATTTCCTTCGCGCTGATGCTTGATTTTGTGGTTGTAAAGATGAGGTGGGGAATTGTCGGAATTGCGTGTAGCACTGCTTTTGCTTATGCAGTATACGGGGGCGGTTATATAATTACAGCGGCTCATTTTGCTTTTAAAAGACGCGCCGATATCGTGCATTTTCTCGTTGAGATATATGGAGTGTTTGCGGCAATGCTTCTGGGGTTGATTTTGACAATGAGTTTTATTCCAGAAGGCGCGGATATGGGAATAGCCGTTGTCTTTACAGCCGTCCGTTTGGTTTGTTTCCTAGCTGTTTTGTTGCCTGTGATATGGTGGTCAAATCGGCAAACCGGATTGCTGGCAATCGCGCGGGAGATGTTTCCTGCATATTTCAATAGATCAAAAGGTGATCAGGGAAATGACTGACAATCTTGAAAAGATGAAACAGGCTGAAGCGGTTTTTTTTGATAAAAGCGCTCGCCACCGAACTGTCTATGGCCAGATTCCAATGGAAGCTGATATCCGCAGGGCAACAAGGTTTATCCCTTCCGCTCCGGATCAGGAGCCAATTGATCCTAAAATGACGCAGATATTGGATGGAAGTTTTCGCGATCGTTTTATTGATTATGTGGCGCACCGGCCCGGCGGGAGAGTTCTGGATATATGTTGCGGCCCGGGCTGGCTGGCGCTGGAACTGGGGCGTCGCGGCCAGATCGTGGATGGCTATGATCTGTCTCCTGAAGCGATTGCGCTTGCAAAGCGGATGCTGGATGAAAACCCGTATAAAGATGGCTTCGGCAATGTGACTTACCACTTGGCAGATGTGACCAACGTGGATTTGGGTATTGAAACTTTTAACGCGGTTTCGGGTTGGTCGGCGTTTCACCACCTACATAATTTACCTGCGTTTATGGATCGCGTTCACCGTTCGCTAAAGCCGGGGGGTATAGTGGCCACATTAGACGACCTGCCGTCCGGACGAATTTCAAGATCGCTCAGGTGGGCCTATAAATTTCTGCTGCCCGTCTATGAACGAACCTATCCGCAGAAACTCAAGCTTGCAATAGGTTACCTAACCCGCAGACAGCATGCGCCGGCTGAAGTGTTTTCGCCGATGGAATTGGTTGCGGCCAAGCATACCATGGCGGTCTGTGATATAGAGTCTATCTGGCGCGAAAAATTCGAATTGGTTTGGAGTGTTCAGTTTGATGCTTTTGCTACGGGCACGTGTAAGTCGCTGATCGGACCTGACTGGTTTCGTTATACAATAACGCGGGCGATTGCGGGACTTGATCGCTTGTTGTGTAAAGTTGGAATATGCAGAGGCGCATATCGGATATTAATTGCACGTAAAAGGTAATAGTTCTGATGAGCGTCACGATTCAATTGCTTAAACGTTCTGCAGCCCTAGTTAAGGCATGGGAACAGATACGTTTGTCGGACGGCCGCACCCTGGCCGAGATTCTGACTCTGAATGGGATTCCAATGTGGCAGGTAGCTGCACCAGCGTTAGCCTTGCATCCAGTCGTCCGAGCTTTATCGTTAGACAATCAATTTTCCCTAATCGTCCGGCAGGTAAGGCCATATCTAGTGAGAGCACAGCAGTCCATTTATGACCTCAAAACAATTCGGAAAAGTTACGAAGGATGTGTTTCGTGGCCGGCCGAACCAACGTGGCTTTTCCTGGGTTTTAGCCCATACATGTATCGGGATGTATTACAGCCGGTTGTTTCATACTTGCAAAACAATGCCCGGCGGAGCAAACCGGTCATAATTCATGACTGGCGTAATACTAGTCCTATTCTCAGGGACCCGCGGAGCAGCTATCAGTCCATCTGGCAACATTGGGATAAGGCGGTGATACATCACGCGAAAATATTGAATCAATCGCTGTTGACGGCAAGGCGCGATTTGTACGCTGGGGGATTGTCAAAGATTATTCAAAGTCAGGGGGAACTTCCATGGCGGCAGGCGCAGCCGGTGTTTACATGGTTTTTTCGTGCCTTTCTGCCGCGTCTATTGCCGCAGGCGGCCATTGCCCGGCATCTCTTGGAGCAACATAAGCCGGCCATAATTATCTCACCGAACGTGGCCGATCCGCGCACACGTCTTTTTTGTTTATTGGGCCGTTCTCTCGGCATCCCCTCTTTGGAGCTTCAATTTGGTATGTATAATACGGAAGGAGTTGAATGGCAGTTCTTTGTAGCTGACCGGGTCGCCGTGTGGGGGGAAACTCCATACAATGTGCTTTCGGAACATGGTGTGCCGACAGGACGCATGGTAACTACAGGGTCAGCACGCTATGACTACGTGATCAGCGCATCTAAAGAAGAAAGAAATCATATCCGCGCACGCCTTGGCGTTCCAGAGGGCAAAACAGTTTTGCTCTTTGCATCATCGTACTCGATCAATTCCTATAATGCGGTAGTAGATCCCAGGCATCTAATAGAAGTCAAAAAAAAGATTTTCACGATTGTAAGTAGAATAAACGGATTATTTCTGGTGGTTAAGCCGCATCCCGCAGAAAATGTTCATCAAATAAGGCGGTTGGTGCACGGATATCAGAATGTACTGATTGCCGACCAGCTCGCTGATATTCGCGAGTTGATTCCGGCCTGCGATGCGTTTATTACCATGGGCAGCACTGCTACAATGGATGCGCTCATTGCCCGGAAATTAGTGATTTTTCCGAATTTTCCGGGTTTAGTCTGGTGGGATGATGTGTATCTAAAAAATAACGTTGCGGTTGTGGCTAGTTCGGAAGAGGAACTAGAGCGCATTTTCCGAGCTATTATCAGCGGCAAAAGCAGGCAATTGTTGGACGAATTGGAGTCTGCCCGCCAGCGCTTCATAAAAGAGTGGATTTATCAGCCGGATGGACGAGCGGCGGTCCGAATTGCGGATTTGGCAACGCAAATGGCAGGATTGTCATGAAATATCGTTTAATGGCGGGGGGATAAAGCGGGCATTTTTTTATTGAAGCCGCCTTTAATGGGTGAACCCAATGATGTCGAGATTCAGACGCAGTCCCGTTGTATGCAACTCTCGCGCCCATAGTTGGGGAAGAATAGGGGCGATGTGGCATATTGGGGAGTCGAAAGGTATGAATCCCGTCAGTTATATTGTTTGTTATGTCTCAGATGGAGGAAAATAAGTAATGCGCGTCGCATTTTGGGCGGATATGCTATACTATCGCATTGCTGGCGGCACCACCCGGTATGCGGCCCGGCTAAGCGTAGAATTGTCTCGTTTGAGCAATATCAACTTGCGCCTGTTCTCGCTATATTCACGGGAAGTGATTGCGCGCCTCGCGCAGGAGCGCCAATGTCCGGCTGCAGAAAACATTCCGTCGCATTTGCCCAGGCAACTGCATTATCTATTGTGGTTGACCGGCTGGGCTGGGCGGTCAGCGGGCATGATGGATGATGCCGACGTGGTGCATGTGCCTTGGATAGCGGTGCCACCGCATGGTCGTGCACCTTTGGTTGTGACGGTGCTGGATCTTATTTTTTTGCTTTTCCCTGATTATCACAATCGCAGAACACGATGGACGGCTCGGATGGGATTGAGTCGAGCAAGTCGTCAGGCGGCAGCTTTCATTTCTATCTCACATAACACTGCAGATGATCTGATGCGCCTGACTGGAATACCAAAGCATAAAATCTATGTAACACCTTTAGCGGCTGAAGATTATTTTCGGCCGGTGCCGTATTCAAAAATCAGAAAACGGTACGGGCTTGAGGGTCCATTTGTTCTATACGTAGGGACATTGGAACCCCGCAAGAATCTGATAACTCTGGTGCGAGCGTTTGCGGCACTCGATGATCCGGGGCTCAAATTAGTGATCGCCGGCAAAAAAGGGTGGATGTACCAGGATCTATTCGCGATCGTTGAAAAACTTGGGCTCACGTCACGTGTCATTTTTACCGGCTTTGTATCGGATACAGATTTACCGGCCTTGTATAGCGCCGCGCAGGTTTTTGTTTACCCGTCGCTGTATGAAGGCTTTGGTTTGCCAATTTTAGAAGCCATGCAATGTGGCACCCCTGTGATTACCACGAATGTTTCATCCTTGCCTGAAGTAAGCGGTGATGCGGCGCTGTTAGTTGCGCCGGACAATGTCCGGGAATTGTCTGCTGCAATGCGGCGGATATTGGCGGAGCCAGGGTTACGGGAGGAATTGCGGGGCAGAGGATTCAAGCGCTCGCAGTGTTTCTCATGGCGTAAAACGGCCGAACTTACGGCTGATGTTTATCGCCAAGTGTGTCGGCAATGATTCGGGATTTTATCATTATGTCGGTTGATATTTTATTCTTATTGCTGGCTCTGACGGTGGTTTGCGCTGAGCTGTAATGCTTTGATTGCCATTATATATTCTGCAGGCAATTTAGCGGCGTATCTTTCGTTGGCCAGTTCGATTGTTCCGGGGATTATTGTGGGTTGGCTCGGAAAGTGCTGCAACTCGATTCGACCCAGACTGCATCGAACAAGCCAACGTGGAGCAGGCGACTGAAGGGTTCGTGCAACTGCTGACGCGAAGCAAGGATGTTCAAGCCCATATAAACAAAGGCCTGCATTTCGCACAAAGCACGTCAAGGTCAAACTCATAACAAAGGAGATCAGCTATAAATCTCGCCGTAATCACGCTGATCGCCGTCAACCTATTGGTTCCGGCGTACATTGTCTTCAAGTCCTGTGCGACGCGGCGAGGGATCGAAATCAATCATCTGGCGCTGTTTAGCGTTGGGTTTGTTTCCTACTGGATCCTTCCCATCGCGGTAGGACTATCGAAGATTAACCGCGATGTACCATTTGTTTCGAAGTGGTACGACATCTTCGAGGACATCTCGCTCGAAACCCTTGCCTACTATCTGATCATTTCGCTCTTTTTCTATTTGTTCTTTTGTGCCGGAAGCTATGCTGGATCGCGTATCTTCGTACGATCGATTGCCGTCAGGGTAGCCGTGCCTTTTGATCGCAGGCTTTTGAGCCTATACTTAGTGCCAGGTCTGCTCCTGTCTGTTGTATATGCTATGGCAGCCAATGATTTTCTTTTCAGAGGCTATGCCGTAACCGACATAATGGAGAATTATGAAAGGCGCGGGACGTTTATCGCATCCAGCATTTTTTTGCTCATCCTTGCGCTACTCAACAGCACAATGCTCGAGCAGAAGCTCAAGGCAGCTCAAGAGAAGATCAAATTCAGAAGGCTTATGCTCAATCGATATTTTTTTGCTTACTTTGCAGTTGGCCTGATCGCATTGTCAATGGGTGGAAGGCTTTATTTCCTCTCAAGCGTGTTAATGTTGCTAGTCTATAGGACGGTCTACTTCCAAAGGATCCGGGCCAAGGTGTTGCTGTGGACTATATTTGCCTTGGTATTCGGTTCGGCCATCATCGGAGAGGTGCGGGCGGGCTCATCAGGTATAGGTATAAGCGCGGTCGGTCTTGCCATGAACGTTGCTTGGGAGCCGATAGCGACCTCATTCTCACTTGTGGCTTTCTTGGCATATGACAGGTTCCGGCTGCTATGCTGGCCCGTATTCCTTCTAAACGGTTTCACCAACTTGATCCCAAGTAGCCTTATTCCAGGGAAAAGCAGCTTGATGATGAGTCCATCCGATTACGGTTTCGTGCTTTTCGCGCCAGGAGGGGCGACCCACTCGTATTTCTCCTTCATGATCAACTTTGGCATTTTGGGCTCATTCGTTGCGGTGTTTCTAATTGGTATGTTCCTGAGTTTCCTAAGGGCTCGCGACGACGGCGCCCTGGCTAAGACAATGTACCTGATGATCTCGGGCTGGCTCGCATTCTCGTTCTGGCGGGACGGCTTTTCGGTTTCCTTAGTGAAGCTGATCTTCGAGTTCTCGATACTTGTGCCGGTTTTCATTGTCTTCAGCTTGCATATCATTACAACTGCACTCGCGCCTGGTCTCCACAATGCGGCGCAGTTGATCGCATCGCCCGATCAGGTCCGAGACGCAAAAAGAAAGTTGTCATAATGCTTAAAACAAGCTTCAAAAGAAGTCGAAATTACCTAATTGTAATGGGAGCTAAAACTTTTTTTTCCCTTTTCAATAGTTACGTTACGACGAATATCTGGGGCTTCATTAAGGTGGTCATTTATTGATACCTGCATAATAAATGTCCTATTTTAGGCGCAAAAAAAGAGGCGTGTGCTTCAGCAGAGAACGGAGCATCGATTCGCGCCTTTGGAGCGCTCTGCCGTGACGCCGGGTCGATTGCGTCAAGTCATCGAGCCCATATGGCGTTTCGTTGGCCATGGCGTTGGTCTTCAAGTAGCACCAGACGTTCTCTGCCGGATTCAGCTCCGGAGAATAGGCCGGCAGGAACCCGGCGGTCCAGTTCTTTTTCCTGGAGATATAGTTTTGGACGCGGCGCACCCGGTGGGGCATGAACCGATCCCATAACAAAGAGATGGGACATTCGAAATGCCGGCTGAGATGCTTCAGGAAGGAAAGAACCCGGCCGGCGTTGATATTGGCTCGGGGATGAAGACGAAAGAGCAAAAAGACGCGGTCTCGCTTGGGCGAAACGACCAAGGCCGCGATCGCGGAAACTTTCCGATAAGAGTTGGTCCGGTGGTGGAAGAGCGGTGTTTGGCCAGTTGGAGCCCAGGTTCGCCGCACCAGCGGCATCAGCAGGAAGCCGCTCTCATCGAGAAAAACGAGGGCGGCGCCTATGCGCGCAGCGTTTTTTTTACCTTCGGCCAAACGGTTTTGATCCAGGATCGGATCGCCTCCTCGTCACGCTCGATGGCGCGACGTTGCGGCTTCTGGGGACTCCAGCCGAGGGAATGCAAGACCCGGCCGATATGATCGGGATGATAATGAACTCCGAAGCTACGTTCGATCACCTGGACGACGCGGGGACATGTCCACAGGTCTGTCGAATAGCCCGCTTGGCGGGCTCCTCGCAGCAGGATCGCTTCCAATCTCTTTTTTTTCGTTTGGCTAAGTCGGGATGGACGACCGAGCAACGGCTTGGCCCGGACGGCTTCCGAGCCGCCCACCAGGAAACTCGCCTTCCAGCGCCGGACGCTACGGCGATCAACGCCGATTTTGCGCGCGATCTCCACAGGCTGGAGCCCCTCGTTCATGTACGCCAGGGCCCGGATCCGTCGCCCTTCGAGAAACTCTTGGCTTCCGGATGGTCTCATCGGTTCCCTCCGGAACAGAGTATAGGACATTTAATATGCAGGTGTCAATAGTTGCAAATCCGTGGCGCTCGAAATAGCGGGATGCTCATTCTCTGCGTATGTGTGTTCATTTCAATCGTTCGTTCGCTCAACCCGCATAGACGAAGGATGAGAGATTGTGTAATATGAAGTTTGAAAGCATTAAGATATTTTTAAATGAAAAATTGGCCAATAAATATAGCACCCAAATCAAAATTAAATAAATGGTATTATGAGAATTGGACTTAATCTTCTTCATGCCATGCCAGAAATTGGCGGAGGCTGGAATTATATAGCTCGTTTGGTGTCAGCACTTGGTGTAGGGGAAGAGAGCTTTAATACTTACGTCTGTTTTGTAACTTCAAAAAGCTCCTCATTGGTGCCGGATAAAACGAATTTTGAGCGTATAATTGTAAGGTTAAATTCAGTATCACGGCCCAAGCGTATTTTTTATGAGAACACAATTCTTCAGTTATCAGCTAGAGTGCATCGGCTCGACTTGATGCACTGGTTTTCCAATACTATGTCGATAGTTAGTTCAGTTCCTTGCGTAGTTACAGTCCATGATTTACAGTATCTTGAAAGGCCTGATCAATTTCCACTAATACAGCGACTATATTTACGAATTATGACTACCTATACAATAAGGCATGCTTCTTTCTTGCTCCCAGTGTCACAATACACGGCTAAGTCTATTAAGTCTGTTTTTAATGCAAATTATAAACGTATGATGGTGATTCCAGCTATTGTGGATCATGGTTTTCAACCGGTTGATAATAAAAAAGTTATTGATTTTAGGTGTAAGCACGATCTGCCAGAAAACTTCTGGCTTTATGTTGCACATTTTTATTCTCAGTCTCATAAGAATCACAAGCGCTTGTTAGAAGCTTATCATGAGCTAATAAAACAGGGATTCATCCCTTGGCCGCTCGTCCTTCGAGGGGATGACCATGGAGAACTAAATGAATTAAAGAAATTAATAAGCGAACTTGGTATGGATAAGAATGTGATATTTCTCCCTAGATTAGCGGAGGAGGAGTTGCCCGCACTTTTTTCAGCGGCAAGCGCATTGGTTTTCCCCTCTTTATATGAGGGTGGTGGAATTCCAGTTCTTGAGGCAATGGCTTGTGGATGTCCAGTGATTGCATCAAATATTCCGACAACGCGGGAATTTGGGGGCGATGCAGTTTTAATGTTTGATCCCTTAATAATAAAATCGATTAGCGATACTATGCGGAATTTTCAAGAAGATCTTCCCCAAAGGTTGCGTTTTCGTCAACATGCTTTTGAACGGATTTTATGCCATCGACCAGAGTATATTCAAAAGAAAATAATAGCCAGCTACAATGATGCTAAACGTCAACCCGTTTTGAAAGGAGCTTGATTATGATGAGGTGGATACAATTGATTGGAAAAAGTCCAGGCTCCCTCATAAGACGATGGATTCGCTTCCGGTTGACCTGATAGCCCCGCTTCCGCAGTCGGATTCGCGGCCAGCGCGAGCCATGGAAGGGGCTTAGGGTAAATTCCCCGTACAAAAGCCTTCGCAGGTTTTCCTCCTGCGGGTCCTCCGGAACCGGGCTGTCGTAAAAAGTCGAGCGACTTAGCCTCGACAGTTCGGATTAACGGGCGACGGGATCTCGGAATGGTCGATTTCGTCCCGGTTGGTCAGGACAGGAGAATATGTGATTTTTTTAGGCCAGTCTAACTCAACCTTGAAGGGGCCGATCTGCCTTTACTGTCCGGCCTCGGTTTCCTCCCGATTCTTGTCGACGCGTTTTCTCCGATCGGAGAAGAGCTCGGGGAGCTTCTCCATGAGCTCCGCTTTCCAGCGTCCGATCTGGTTCGAGTGGACGTCGTACTCGCAGGCTAACTGGGCCATCGTTTTCTCCCCTTGAAAGCCTCGAGGGCGACTTTGTACTTGAACAATGCTTCATCCTGCTTCCGCATATTGGCCATAATGCCATGATTTCATGCAGAGATACAGGAGGTCTGTTTATCATCTTATTGGCCTGTACAGTATTTGGAGGTTTAGCTCAGTTCTGGTTCATATAAGAAAAGCAGGAGAACTATATGTTTAAAGATAAAATATTGCTAATAACCGGTGGCACGGGTTCCTTCGGGAATGCAGTTTTGGATCGCTTCCTGACGACAGAAGTCGGGCAAATCCGTATCTTCAGTCGCGACGAAAAGAAACAGGATGACATGCGACATAAGTACGGCAGCAGCCGATTAAAATTCCACATCGGAGATGTGCGGGATTTTGACAGCATTAATACAGCAATGCGCGGCGTTGATTATGTCTTCAATGCCGCGGCGTTGAAGCAGGTGCCGTCCTGTGAATTTTACCCAATGGAAGCTGTCAAGACCAATGTGCTTGGTACAGAAAATACACTGAAGGCGGCCGTTCAACAAGGGGTGAAACGTGTGGTTGTGCTAAGCACGGACAAGGCTGTATACCCGATAAATGCAATGGGGATGAGTAAAGCGCTCATGGAAAAAGTGACGGTTGCTATGAGCCGGAATCTGTCAGAGAAAGATACGGTCATGTGCAATACCCGATATGGGAACGTGATGGCCTCCCGAGGTTCAGTGATTCCGCTTTTTGTTCGGCAAATCAGGAGCGGTGAGGTGATCACAATCACCGATCCGGAAATGACTCGTTTTATGATGTCTCTCCCGGATTCAGTCGAATTAGTTCTATTTGCTTTCAAACACGGTCGCCAGGGAGATACGTTCGTTCAAAAAGCTCCTGCCGCTACCATCCTTACTTTGGCAGAGGCGTTGAAAAAAATATTTAATTCCAATAACAAGATTCGTGTCTTGGGCACTCGGCATGGAGAGAAGAAACATGAGTGTTTAGTGAGCCGGGAAGAAATAGCGCGCGCCGAGGATGTGGGCGATTATTATAGAATTAGGCCGGATAGCCGTGATCTGAATTACAAAAAGTATTTTGTTAAAGGTGAGAAATATATTTCGGCCGCTGTGGATTATACTTCGGAAAATGCGCGTCGCTTAGATGTTAACGGCATGGTAGAGTTGCTCGCAAACCTTGATTTTATCCAGCGCGTCTTGGCCGGCGGCACAAATGGAGAAGATATATGATGAACCGCAAGATCATGACAATCGTCGGGACGCGGCCAGAAATTATAAAGCTGAGCCGAGTCATCGCAGAACTGGAAAAGCATATGGACAATGTTTTGGTGCATACGGGCCAGAATTATGATTATGAACTCAATGAGATTTTTTTTAATGAAATGGAAGTCAAGAGGCCGGATATTTTTCTTAATGCTGTTGGCGAAACAACAGCGGAGACTATCGGTAATATTATTGCAAAATCGGATTATGTTATGGAGCAAGAAAATCCGGACGCGATCCTTGTTTATGGCGATACAAACAGTTGCCTTTCTGTGATCTCGGCCAAGCGCCGTAAAATTCCAATCTTTCACATGGAAGCGGGAAATCGATGTTTTGATTCTCGTGTTCCCGAGGAAATCAACAGAATAATTGTTGATCACTTGAGTGATATCAACATGGTCCTGACAGAGCATGCGCGCCGTTACCTCATCCGAGAAGGCATTAGGGAAGAGACGATCATCAAAACCGGGTCGTCCATGCTGGAAGTGCTGAACCATCATCGGCCTCAGATAGAAGCCTCCAACGTGCTAGTGCGACTTGGGCTAAAGGCAAAGGAATTTTTTTTAGTCAGCGCACATAGGGAAGAAAATGTAGATTCGCCCAGTAACTTTCATGATATTCTGGATACCTTAAGGGCGATTCGTGATCAATATGGATTTAAAATCATAGTATCAACGCATCCGCGAACCCGCAAAAAAATGGAAACTCTCGGCATTGAGGAATTGGGTGCGAATATTGATTTTATGAAACCCGTTGGCTTTTTTGATTACGTTAAAATGCAGATGAATGCTTATTGCGTTGTTTCGGATAGTGGAACCATCACGGAAGAATCTTCAATTCTTGGATTCCCGGCTATTACGATCCGGCAAGCGCATGAACGGCCGGAGGGAATGGACGAGGGTGTCTTAATCATGTCTGGATTGAAGAAAGACGATGTAATAAAATCAATCGACACGGTTGTTTCGCAGTTCTCTGATTCAGGCGACGGATTTCGTATAGTTGGGGACTATGACGTTAACAATGTTTCTAAAAAGGTTACGCGGATTGTTCTAAGTTATATTGATTATATAAACCGTACGGTTTGGAGCAAAGGTTTGTAAAAATGGAGAATGTCCTGGTTCTTGGCTCAGGGGGTATGGCCGGTCACGTCATTTCCGAATATCTTACACAGTTTAATGAATATCACATCATTAATTGTGCTCGGCATCCATCTTCCGCCGGGACAATTATCCTTGATGTGACCGATATTCCTGCGGTGAAAAGGGCGCTCGCCGAAACGAAGCCAATATTTGTAATCAATTGCGTTGGTCTTTTAATTGAAGCTTCAAAAAAGCGTTTTGACGAGGCCATACTGATTAACAGTTACTTTCCTCATCTTCTGGCACGACTTGGTAAGGAACAGAACTTCAGGTTGATTCATTTGAGCACGGATTGTATCTTTTCCGGGAAGCGAGGGAATTATTCCGAACATGATACTTGCGATAGTAACGAACCGTATGCCAGAACTCGGGCATTGGGCGAGATTGATAATGACGATCATCTTACCATTCGTACTTCTTTTATTGGTCCGGAACTAAAATTCAGCGGAACGGGACTTTTCAATTGGTTCATGCAGCAATCGGGCACGATAAAGGGTTTTTCCAAGGCATATTGGTCGGGTGTCACGACGATTGAATTGTCAAGATTTATCTATGCGGCAATGAAAGGACGGTTGACAGGATTATACCAACTTACCACGGCAAAGAAGATCAGCAAATACGGTCTACTGATGCTTTTCAAGCAGATTTGGCAAAGGGAAGACATCTGGATTGAGCCTTTTGGTGGGTATTATTCTGATAAGAGTATGATTAGCACTCGGACAGATTTCCCATGGCAACTTGATGAATATCCGAAAATGTTTGCGGCTATGAAGCAGTGGATGGATGAGCATCCCTCGCTCTATAAACACTATGATGAATCAATAAGAATAACGACCCGATAAAAATCGATATCTCATGAAAACGCTCGTTCTTCGTTAATGCTTTTGTACCGAGGAACTACTGATAAATAAAATAATACTCGGCGAAAGCGGTACCATGCAATAGGAATGCGGCATCTATAACGCGCTGAACTGTATAGAATGAAAGATTCCGACAATTTTATTAAGAGAAAAGGCTATTTGACAATCAATCGAATTTGGGTTGTTTCAGAAGTTTACTATCCGGAAGAAACTGGAACGGGATATTTTATGACCAAGATTGCTGAAGGACTGGCTTATAAGTATGCGGTAAAGGTACTCTGCGGACAAGCTAAATATTCAAGCCGCGGAATTCGATCACCGCGGAAAGAACGATGCAATGGCGTTGACATTATGAGGTGCCCTTCAACTTCATTCAATAAAGATCGGCTTATTCCAAGAATTATCAATTTTATAACCATCAGCATCTCCATTTTTGTAAATGCGCTTCTATCGTTAAGGAAAGGCGATCTTGTGCTAGTTGGGACCAATCCGCCTTCGTTACCATTTATCGCGATGGTTGCTTGCTTTTTACGTGGTGCTAAGTACATTGTCCGTGTCGATGATGTTTATCCTGAAATGCTTGTTGTAGCGGGGCTACTTGACAATAAAAGTATGGTATTTCGTATGATGAATTGGATTACAGCACGTTTATACAATAAAGCGGAAAGAATTATTGTGATGGGGCGTGACATGAGCTTGAGGGTGTCCGAAAAAATTTCACGTCAATTGGATCGGGTGTTGGTAATCACCAACTGGGCTGACATAGATTTAATTTCGCCTTCGCCAAAGGAAAAAAATCAGCTTTTGAATGAATTGGGATTAACAGAAAAATTCGTTGTGCTATGGGCAGGCAATATGGGGCATCCACACGATGTTGAATCCATATTCACAGCGATGGTCAAACTTAAGGACAATCCGGATATTCATTTTCTTTTTATTGGGTCTGGTTATAAGCAAATATGGCTCGAACGTCAAGTGCAGAGTGAAGAGCTCAAAAATGTTACTTTATTAAGTTGCCGGCCGCGAACTGATCAGCAATGTTTTCTTAATGCCTGCGACATTGCTATGGCTTCGTTCATAAAAGGCATGTCTGGCATTGGTGTCCCCAGCCGAACATATAACATTCTAGCAGCCGGAAAGCCAATTCTCGCAATCGGTGAGCCCGATTCTGAGTTGGCATTTGTAATAAGCGAAGAAAGGGTGGGTTGGCTAGTGCCGCCTGGTGAACCAGATCAAATCGTTCAAGTTATTCTGCAGGCACGCGATAATCCTGCCAATAATATTGAAATGGGCAGACTCGGTCGGATCGCGGTGGAGACGAAGTATTCATCTGATATCGTTATCAATAAATACCTTAGATTGATTAAGGATTTGAATATGGCGTGTAAAGCATGAGTGAATAAGTATGCTCGAATAATAGCACAAATAGTCTTCTTCGTTCCGCCGGGAAAGTGGCATTATCGATGAATGCGATGCAGTCACTGCTATATTCAAAGCGATCAATGAACAAGGTACGGATAATGTAACAAGCGTCGCTGTCGAAGACGCGGAATAAGCCTCTTCCGATTCTTTGGACAGTTGAGCGATGCGAGAAAAAGTGGATGATTTGGCCGGAGCATTAGGGATAAGGATAGCGCCATTTGTCATCCCTGCTGCAATGGCGAGGCTATTATTTAGACTTTTTTGGTCGTGTCAACTAATGTTCGCA
>PLMN01000021.1 GCA_003141555.1 Candidatus Aminicenantota bacterium | reverse complement strand
AATCAACGTTGGGACACTACTGAGGGATTCACGGTAATCGATCTCTTCTGTTTCTTCCGGGAGATCTTGTACAGCGCGGTCAGCTTCCGGTCGATCGTCCTCTTCAATTCAGCGGGATTGAGCGAGAGGCAGATCTCCTTTGATTTTCAGCTTTTTCGGCCTGGAACTGCCCCAATTCGATGATGGGATGAGAGGGTGTCCGAGGAAGGCCATAAGAGCGCTGGGCCTCTCCTCCCACGCGCTCTCTCTGAATGAGTTTCATCACCGGCTGGAAGAGGTTCTTGTAGAGCCTCATCTCGTAGGCGATAGAGACCTCGGATGATATACAGTTTCGCTGGAGTATCGTGCCTCAGATAGCCCAGAGGCCGCCGGAAATGGGTGAAGTTCTTCATGAGCGTTGTCGTTCTTCCGGTATGGCTGGGAGCGGCTGAAGAGGAGGCTTTTCTCTTTGGCATACTGTAGTTCTAAACTGAAGTTTTAAACTTGACGGCTATCTGCGCGCGAGAATATAATTCATCCCAAATGAGGGGATCCGATCTGCAAGGCCAACATCATTCCTTCGATCTTCCTGCATCCAGCCCAAGTGCATTTCTCTCAAGAACGAAGCGGCCCGCCGCCTTCATCCTCCTTGCGGCCACTTGCGCGGTCCTGATTGCAACCATACATTGGAAGACCTTAACAACGAAGAGCCTGGAGGGATTTTATTATTATGATCTCGCGCAAAAAGGCCCCCAACAGATTGAAAAGCCTTACGCCAACCGATTCCTCCATCCCTTGGCCGTCCGTTTGATCTCGGACGTTACGCATCTCGATTTGGACAAATCATTTTACGCCATGGGTTGCCTTTCGCTCCTGGTGTTCGCTATTGCTCTGGCCTGGCTTCTCGATCGGCTGGCTGGCGTTCCATGGCTCGTCGTCCCTTTGCTTCTCACGGCGGCTTCGAGCCAACTCATCAGCACTTTTTATCATCACGATCTTTTTTACGCGACCCTGCTCGTTTTGTTGTTCCTGACCTTATGGCGCAAAACGGGGTGGGTCGTGAGCGTCTTGATTCTTCTAGCCCTCTTTCTAACTCGGGAAACGACCCTGCTCCTCAGCGCATGCATCATCGGCGTGGCGTGGTTCAAGGCCAAACGTAGAATCATCGCTCCCGTCTTGGCTATGTCCCTGCTCGGCTCCGTAATAAGTGCCTATGTCACCCGGTCCAGCCCGGCCAACGTCCATAAAATGGGTAGCTTGATCTATCTCGCGTTGAAAGTTCCCTTCAATTTTTTTGAGAATATGTTGGGCGTCAAGGTCTGGCTGAATACGTTCGTAAAGGTCGAGCCGCCGATATTTACGGTGGTGCTTCCCCCGTGGCTGCATCTCGGCTCCATTACGACCGTCGGGCTTTGTCCTTGGTTGCCGATCTTCCCTCTCACGACCGCCTTCATGCTTTTTACCTTCTTCGGAATCTCCCCCCTATTCCTCATGTTTGGCCTTTGGAAAATCAGGCGACCCATCGCCCGCCAGTCTTCCCCGCTGTTGTTGCTCACGGCCTCTTACGGTCTCTTAAACTTCATCATTTCACCTCTCCTGGGACCCCACATGTCCAGACTTTTCGGAAGCGGATGGCCGGTCTTTTGGCTGGCGGTTCCGGTCCTGGTCGCGAAATACTTCGACCTGCCTCGAAAATCCCTGCTCCGCCTCGGGGCGCTGCATTTTCTCGTCAGCTGGATCCCTTTCATCATCTATTCCATGAATCCCGAATCTGTACCGATCGTCTTATCTTCAGTCGTCCTGGCGTTCGTTTTCCAAGTTCTGGCCGCGAAGGAAATCCGGAAGCTTAGTCCTGCGGATGGGGCATTCGAAGGGAACCCCTCCTTCGAACATGCCTGAGCCGGCTACGCAGGCGGGATTGGATCCGGGGGAACGCTCCCTCCCGTATCGGCTCAGTTAGACAGGTAACCGAAACGAAAGCTGTTCACTCATCAAAAAGGTAACCATTGAGGGCTCCTATCTTTTATAGGGATTCATGGTAATCGATCTCTTCTTTTTCTTGCGGGAGATCTCGTACAGCGCGGTCAGCTTCCGGTCGATCATCCTCTTCAATTCAGCGGGATTGAGCGAGAGGTAGATCTCCTTAGATCTTCGGCTTTTTCGGCCTAGAACTGCCTGGAAGAGGTTCTCGTAGAGCCTCATCTTGTAGGCGATAAAGACCCCGGATGATCTACTTTTCCGCTGGAGTATCGTGCCTCAGATAGCCCAGAGGTCGCCGGAAATGGGTGAAGTTCTTCATGAGCGTGTCGTTCTTCCGGTATGGCTGGGAGCGGCTGAAGAGGAGGTTTTTCTCTTTGGTATACTGATAGACCATCGCATTGATGAACGCTTTGTCGTTGTCAGAGTGGATGGACCGCCAGTGGAAGGACGTACGGGACTCGATCCTCTTGAGAACGTTGAAGAAACGGATTTGGGCCTGGCCAATCGCCACTCCTTCCTCCCACTTCCCCGAGAAAACGTCGAGGATAGGTCCGTATTCCCCGGCCGTCGTGCTCCCGCAGTAAAACACAAGTTCCATGTCCATCTGTCCCAGACAAACGTTCTGCCACTCGCCCATCCGGAGGCCGATTCTCTTGGCGATCAGCCCGAAACTTCCCTGGCCGTAGCGCCGGCCTGTCTTTGACGCCCCCTTCTCCGGCGGCAAAAGTCGGTCGATCTTGGCCGGACTGACCCGCATCAGTTGGATCGCCGTCGTCGGCGAGACAGAGATCTCCCCGAGCCGCCGGAGCATCTCCAGTTTGGTCCGGATCAGGGGCCCGAGTTTCTGGACGCAAGTATAGTCGAAGATCGCCCGGAGCGCTTCCAATGCCCTTTGGACATCCCGGCCATAGGTAGGAGTTCTTCTCCTCCGGCTTCGCGGGTTCCCCGCCCCCAGACCAGAGAGCTTCCGGATGACATACTTGCGATCCTGCCCCGTGTTGCGACAGATCTCATCCAAAAGAGCCCCTTTTGCCGTTTCCGGGACCGGAGAGACCGGAGGAACAGCGTTTCCAGGTATTGATTTCGAGACTTCAAGTCCATGATTCGTGGGTAACCGTCCTCTCCTCGGGATTTCGGTTGCATATTATTAGATGATTCAATACGGTTCCTTGTTCCTAAGTGCCGGAATCTGTTATAATACTCGCCCTGACACAGGAGTGACGACCGATGAAGAAAGATATCCATCCGAATTACGAAGAATGCACCGTGATCTGCGCGTGCGGCAACACGTTTCAGACGCGCTCGACCAAGAAGGAAATCCGCGTCGAAATCTGCTCCCAGTGCCACCCCTTTTTCACCGGCAAGCAGAAGTTCATCGACAGCGCCGGCCGGGTCGAGAAATTCCGCAAAAAATACGGTACGCCCCAGCCTAAGAAATAGGCGCAATGCTCCCGGTCCTGTCCTCCCTCGAGGAGAAATACCGCCAGCTGACTCTTTCCCTGTCCGATCCGTCCTTGATCTCGAACCCGCAGCGCTTGCGGGAGGTCTCCAAGGAGCGCGCGGACCTGGAGCCCTTGGTCCGCAAGCTGGAGGAGCACCGGAAAGCGCAGCGCGACGTCCAGGACTCGCGGGACATGCTCGCCGATCCGGGCATCGATCCTGAGCTGAAGGCCCTGGTCGAAGTCGAGCTGCGGCGGCTCACCGCCCGGGTCGACGATCTCGAGCGCGAGATCAAGGTCCTGCTCGTCCCGAAGGATCCCCTCGACGAAAAGAACGTCATCCTCGAGATTCGGGCGGGAGCGGGCGGCGACGAGTCCTCGCTCTTCGCCCAGGACCTGTTCCGGATGTATACCCGCTTCGCCGAAACGCAGGGCTGGAAAATCGAGGTCCTGGATTCGAGCGTGTCGCCCATCGGCGGCTTTAAGGAAGTCATCGCCTCCGTCCAGGGCCGGAACGTCTATTCCCGGCTCAAGTTCGAAAGCGGCGTCCACCGCGTCCAGCGCGTCCCCCGGACCGAGGCCAGCGGGCGCATCCACACATCCACCGTGACCGTGGCCGTGCTCCCCGAGGCGGACGAGATCGACGTCAAGCTCGATCCCAAGGACCTCAAGATCGAGGCCTTCGGCTCCTCGGGACCGGGCGGCCAGAACGTCAACCGGAACTACACCGCGATCCGCGTGACGCACAAGCCCTCGGGCCTGGTCGTCTCCTGCCAGGACGAAAAATCCCAGCACCGGAACAAGGAAAAGGCCCTCCGCGTGCTGCGCTCCCGGCTGATGGACATCGCCCACGGCGAGCAACACCGCAAGATCGCCCAGGACCGCCGCTCCCAGGTCGGAACGGGAGAGCGGAGCGAGAAGATCCGGACCTACAATTTCCCCCAGTCCCGGATCACGGACCACCGGCTCGAGGAGAGCTTCCACGCCATGAGCACGATCCTCGACGGCGACCTCAATGAGATCCTCGAGAAGCTGGTCCTGCGGGAACAGACCCGGCTCCTCGAAGACGCCAAGACGCCTTGAAGTCCCTCCGCGAGCTCTACGGCCGCGGCCGGGCTCTGCTTCGCGGCCTCCCGGGGACGGACCCGGCCCTCGAATCCCGGCTTCTCCTCCAAGCGGCTTCGGGGATCGGCCCGGCCGCGTTCTGGTCGTCGCCCGAGGCGGGCGTCCCGGGCGCGGTCGAGCGCCGGTTCCTGGCCCTCATCGCTCGGCGCAGGGCGAGATTCCCGCTGGCCTACATCCTCGGCGAGCGGGAGTTCTGGTCGCTCTCCTTCGCCGTCACGCCCGCGGTCCTTGTCCCGCGGCCCGAGACCGAGCTCCTCGTCGAAAAGGCTTTGGCCTTCGCCCCGCGGGGCAAAGCCGCGCTGATCGTCGAAATCGGGACGGGAAGCGGCGCGGTCGCGGTCGCCCTCGCCCGGGAGCTGCCGGACGCGCGGATCGTGGCGACGGATATCAGCCGCCGCGCCCTCGCCGTGGCCCGGGCGAACGCCGCCCGCCACGGGGCGCGCGTGGAGTTTGCCGCGACAGATCTTCTCCGCGGGCTGACGGATCGTTTCGGGCCGGCCGGTGCGGACCTCGTCGTCTCCAACCCGCCGTATGTGGCCGAAGGCGAGTGGCCTTCGCTCCCGCCCGAAGTCCGCCGCGAACCGAAACGGGCCCTAGTGGCCGGGCCCACGGGCCTGGAATTCACCCGCCGCCTGATCTCCGGCGCGGCGGGCCTGCTCCGGCCGGGGGGCCGCCTCCTGTTCGAAACGGGGCGTGGCCGGGCCCGGGCTTCGCTCCGGCTCTTCGACGCTGCGTGGGACGAGAAGCAAGCGTTTAAGGACCTGAGGGGGATCGACCGGGTTGTCGCGGCGCGGAAGCGCGCCGGCTAGCGCCTATTTCGCGGGCGGCCTGATCAAGGCCGCGAACTCGTCGAAGTTGGGCAGGAGCGAGGTGGTCTCGAAACGGATCTTCTCCCATTTTTCGGGCTTCAGGGCGTTGAACGCGTCCACTGTCCGGGGATCGAACTGCGTGCCCGCATGGGCGTTGATCTCCCGGTGGGCGGCCGGGAAGCTCTGGGCCGCCCGGTACGGCCGCGGGGCGGTGATCGCGTCGAGGGCGTCGGCTAGGCCGAAGATCCGCGCCTCGAACGGGATCTCTTTGCCTTTCAATCCCCGCGGATAGCCGTTCCCGTCGTAGCGCTCATGGTGGTAGAGGATGATGTCGCCGATCTCGCGGACGATCTTGATCTCCTTGATCAAGCCGTAGCCGAGCGAGGGGTGGAGGCGGATCTTGCTCCATTCCTCGGCCGAGAGCGAGCCCGCCTTGTGGAGAATGGCGTCGGGGATGGCGATCTTGCCGATGTCGTGGAGGAGCGCGCCGATCCGGATATTGTTCAGCCGCTCCCGGTCCTCGATGCCCAGGAGCTGGGCGAGGACCTGGGTGTACTTCGCCACCGTCCGGGAATGGCCGAACGTCTCGACGTCACGAAGGTCGAGGGCCGTCATCAGGTTCTCGACGGTCGTGTCGTAGATCTCCGCAAGCTCCCGGGCCCTTTTCAGGTTCTTGGCGCGCTCCGATTTCAGCTCGCGGAGGTCCTTGAGGCGGGCGGCGCTCTCGTCGAGAAGCGCCCGCTTGGCCAGCTCGCTCCGGACGGCGGCGTACAGGCCGACCATGTCTCCCGGGGCGACGATATGGTCGTACGGTCCCTCGCGGAGGAGGGAGATCCCCCGCTCGATTCCGGGAGCCTTGGCGAGGCCGACGATCGAAAGACCGGCTGCCGCCCCTTTCAGGCGGTTAAGGACCGGGACCGCGGCCGCATCAAGCGCGGCTTCGACCGCCACGAACACCCGGATGCCGCCGTCGTCCCGGAGCGCTCTGAGGGCCCGATCGAGCGACGCTACGGCCGTCAGGCCGGGGGCAAGGTCCGCGAGGATTCGGGCGGCTTCCGCCCGGCGGGCGGCATTCTCGTCGCAGATCAGGATGCGTGTTTTGGACATCTTCGGCACCCTTGTTATATCTTATTTGGTCCGTCCGGTTCAAGGCGCGGCTCCTCACCCCTAGGGGGGAGGAGAGGCGATGAAATATCCCCCGGTAAATCGTCGGGAGGGGGGATTGCCGGCCGAGACCCCGACCCCTAAACTGGAGTCGACAAGGAAGACGGGCCCCGGGCGCAGGATGCGCCGCGGGACGATCCTTTCCGGCACCGGCCCGGACATGGGGTCCGGGCCGGCGCGATTTCAAAGGAGATGGCCATGACTCCGAAACATGACACGGTAGACGAATCGGCTTCAATCATCGAGGAAATCGAAACCAACCTCGAGAAGGTCCTGCAGAAGCGGCGGGAAGCCATCGAGCGGGACCTCCAGGACAAGATCCGGCGGGAGAAAGAGGAATCCGAGCGCAAGCTTTCCCAGATCTCCCTGGAATTCGAGAAGGAGCGCGAAAGCCTCAAGGATTACCGGGAAGCCATCTCCGCCTATGAAACGCGCAAGGACAGCCTGCTGTCCGAGGTCCGGGCCTGCCTCGATCGGGCGATGGCCCACCAGAATGAGATCGAAAAGCTGACCGCGTCGACCCTGGAGGAACTTCGGAAGGTCGATGAGCTCAGCGGGGGGCTGATCGAGCTCCGGCAGAGCTCGGAGGAGAAGATCCTCGAGATCAAAACGAAGCTGAAGGATAAATACGGCTTTCCCGCCGAATCCTCCGCCCCGGCTCACGCCGGGACGCCGTCTTCGGATGGCGCCGCGACGACCTTTGCTCCGGCCGAGGTGCACACGGAGGTGCCTGCCGTGCCCCCCCCGCCGACCCGGGACGATAACGGTCTCGGCGCCGATCTCGAGCATGAGCTGACCAAGCTGAAGAAGATCAAGGAGCTCCTCGAGAAGGATTCGCTCGGCGAACCCGGCGATTTCGCCCCGGCGGCTCCTTCGGCCCCGGCCTCTCCGTATTATGATCGCGTCGGGCACGAGCCCCAGGCCGTCCCGGAGCAGCCCGCCCCGGTGTCTCCGCCCGTCTCCAGTCCCGACGCCGCCGACGCCGAATTCAAGATGCCCGAGATCAACCAGTTCATCCAGGACTTCGTCCGCCGGGAGAGCGAAGCGCCCGCCTCCCAGCCGTTCCCGGAGCCGATCCAGGCGAGCCGCGAGGAAAAGAAATTCGCCGGCGACGAGGTCAACTTCCAAACTGCGTTCGAAAGACTGGAGAAATACCGCAAGTCCGAGCCGACCGACTATAACGGCGAAATCAGCTATTTCAAGAACAAAGACCGCGTCATCCTGGATGGAGAGTCGCTCATCCGGGCGGTCAGCTTTATCCAGGAGACCGCACGGAAGCTCACCCAGAAGCTGGCCCAGACCGAATCACCCAAGGACCAGTTCTTCCTCAAGCAGGAGCTGATCAACAACCAAGAGATCCTGCGGAAGGTCATCCTCCGGGCCGTCCGGATGTGCGAGAAGGACGGCGCGGCGCTGCCCCGCTTCTCCTCCGAAGTCTTGAACGTCGGGGTCCTCAAGGACATCGTCGAAAAGCTCAACATGGATAACTGGAGCAACGCTGATGATTTCCGGGCGTTCGAGGAGTTCGCCGGCCGGCTGAAGGACATGTTCTACAAGCGGATCACCCCCCCGGCTCATTACCTCCAATCGATCGTGGAAGAGCTCGAAGGCTGAGACGGGCGGCGTTCCGCCGCCGCCTCAGGAGAGGGTCGCGCCCCGCTTCTCAAGCGAGGCGAAATACGTTTCCAGCGCCTCGATGTCCCCCGCCGCGAGATTCCGGAATTTGAGGCCGGTGAAATAGTAATCCGCGGCGGCCGCGGCTTTCCGGCAGTAGACCACGATTCCCGAGAGGGCGTTGGCCTTGTTCCCGAGGATCAGGAACAGGTCGAGGCCCTGGGCCGGGGCGAACAGCGTCTTGGAGGATATCTTGGCTCCCCCGAAGCTGAGATCGATGGTATTGGCCACGCGGTGCGTCCCGTCCTCCCGGTAGATGCACAGCGTCGTGACGGGATAGCGATCGAACTTGCGCTTCTCGTGGAAGGGTTTCTCGGCGGCCCCGCGGAGGAGTGAAGTCTCGGAAACCACCACCGCCTTGTCCCGGACGTAGGCGCAGACCTTGTTCTTGACGATCTCCGCACTGCTGCCCTTGAGCGCGGCCAGCTTCTTGCCCTTCGCCTCGGCGAGGGCCATGTCCGCCTCGTTGGCCGCCTTCTTGAGCTGGGCCCTGGTCGCAAGGCCGCCCGTCCCCATCTTGTCCAGGGAGAATGTCGTCACGCCGAAGCTCATGGTCAGGTCGTGGCGCGGCTGGAACTCCTCGAATTCGAAGACCCGCTCCTCGACATTCTTCCGGATGCGTTCGGTGAGAAGGGTTGCTTCCTCGAGAGTCTTGACCCCCGACAGATAGAAGAGGAATTCCTCGCCGCCATAGCGGCACAGGAGGTCATCCTCGCGGATCGATGTCTTGAGAACCCCGGCCAGCTCGCGCAGGAGGCGGTTGCCAGCCTCGTGGCCGTTCCGGTCGTTGTAGGCCTTGAACCAGTCGACGTCGCCCATGGCCAGGGCCGCGACGCCCGTTTCCTGGCGCCGCTTGGCCCGGAGGAGGATTTTTTGGGCGACCTTTTCGAAGAACGGGTCGGGCCGGAGCAAGCCGGTCAAGGCGTCGTACTGGATCAGGTTGAGCTTGGTCATGGCCAGCGAGACGTGCTCCGAAAGGCCGCGCAGGATTTGCTGATCCTCCGCCGTGAAGCCGGTTGCCCGGGCGGCTTCGGACCCCGTCTTGTTGATGGCTTCGATGAGCCCGATGACCTTGGACTCCTGCCGGAGCGGGGCTCCGATGATGCTCCGGAGGGGGCTGCGGAGGTTCTCCCTATAGCGGCGCGACAGGCGCGGGTCGCGTTGGGCATCGGCGACGCAGATCTCCTGCCCGGTCCGGCCGACGTACGCCGCGAAGTCCGAGGCGGACAGGGGCGCCACATGGCGGGCGAAATCGGCGTGCGATAGGAAGGCGTCGTCCCAGACGAGGGGTTTGAGATACTTGTCCAGGGTGTCGCTCTCGTCCCGGATGTAGAGCGAGATCCCCTCGGCTCCGATGAGGTCCTTGATCTCTACGACGATGTCCAGCAGGTTGCTGACGTCGTCGGCCTCGTAGAGCTTGCGGAGCGTGTCCTCGAATTTCCACTTTTGCTCCCGGAACTTGAGATATCGCCTCTCGAGGGCGATGCGCTTCTCCAGCTCCCGGACCAGGCTCTCGGAGAACGTGTTTCCGATTTCCTTGATCTGGGCCGAGGCCTTGGTCAGGCGCAGCTCGGTGGACTCCTTGGAGCTCCGCAGGTCGGCCAGGGCCTCCGTGATTCGGACATGGGCGTCGGCGGTCTCCAGGACGCGCTGATTGCGGGCGTTGTCGGCGGGCCGGCCCGAGATGAGGACATAGTCGACGAAATGGCTGGCGGGCCATTGGCGCACGGCCTCTATCAAGATATCTTCGCGGCGGCCGGTGAGAAGGAGGCAGGGAGGCTTGAGGAAAAGGGGATGGCGGTCCGGAGAGGCGGATTCGGCGTCGACGAGAAGGATGGCGATCGGTTGGGATTCGAGGAGAGGAAGGGCCTTTTCGAAGGACGATGAGGTCAGGACATCCCCGAGCTTGTGAGCGTATTTGAACAGAAACTCACGCTCTTCGGGTTCGGAATTGTAAATTAAGACCTTTCCCACGACTCCTTTTCCCTTTATATAAAACTCAAACCTTAGCCAACCTATATATATCCCCATTTTTCTTCATTTGTCAACTGTTTTTTCTCGATTCCAGGAGCCCGCTACCTTTGAGTTTTTTCCGGTAAATATGCTATATTCAGCCGGAAGCAAAGACTCGAGATTCGAGGAGGCATCATGGTCGCTCAGCCCGCCATCCCAACGTCGGTTCGGGCCCCCCGGGGAACCCGGCTGCACACCAAAGGCTGGTCCCAGGAGGGGGCGCTACGGATGCTCATGAACAATCTCGATCCCGCCGTCGCCGAAAAGCCGCGGGACCTCATCGTCTACGGCGGAACGGGGAAGGCGGCCCGGAACTGGGACTGCTACCGAGCCCTCGTGGCGAGCCTCAAAACGCTCGAAAACGATGAGACCCTCGTCGTCCAGTCCGGGAAGCCGGTGGCCGTGTTCCCGACGCATCCCGAAGCGCCGCGCGTCCTCATCGCCAACGCCAACATCGTCCCGAAATGGGCGACCTGGGACGAATTCCGGCGCCTGGAGGCGCTGGGCTTGACGATGTACGGCCAGATGACCGCCGGGAGTTGGATCTATATCGGCACCCAGGGCATCCTCCAGGGCACCTACGAGACGCTGTCGGCCGTGGCCCGCAAGCATTTCGGCGGCAGCCTCCGGGGGCGGATCGTGCTGACGGCCGGCTTGGGCGGCATGGGCGGCGCCCAGCCCCTGGCCGTGACGATGAACGACGGCGTGGCGATCGTGGTCGAAGTCGATCGGGACCGCATTCGCCGCCGGCTCGAAACGCGCTACGTGGATATCTGCGTCGAGAGCCTGGACGAGGCGCTCCGGCTGGCCGGCGAGGCCGCCCGGAGGGGCGAGCCCCTCTCGATCGCCCTCCTGGGCAACGCGGCCGACGTGCTGCCCGAGATCGTGCGGCGCGGGTTCACTCCGGACATCCTGACCGACCAGACCTCGGCCCATGACGAGCTCAACGGCTACGTGCCCCACGGCCTGCCCTATGAAGACGCCCTCCGCCTTCGGACGGCCGATCCGGCCGACTACATCCGGCGCAGCTACGCCTCCATGGCCGAGCACGTCCGGGCGATGCGCGAGCTCCAGAAGCGCGGCGCCAAGGCGTTCGACTACGGCAACAACATCCGCGGCCAGGCCCAGAAGGCGGGCGTGGCCGACGCGTTCGAGATTCCGGGCTTCGTGCCCGAGTATATCCGTCCGCTGTTCTGCCTCGGCAAGGGCCCCTTCCGTTGGGTGGCCTTGTCCGGCCGGCCGGAGGATATCTACGCCACCGACGAGGCCGTGCTCAAGGAATTTCCCGAGGACGAGGCCCTCGCCCGCTGGATCCGCAAGGCCCGGGCCCGGATCGCCTTCCAGGGACTGCCGGCGCGCATCTGTTGGCTGGGCTACGGCGAGCGGGCCCGCTTCGGGGCCGTGATCAACCACCTGGTCAAGACGGGGAAAATCAGCGCTCCGATCGTCATCGGTCGCGACCATCTCGACACGGGCTCCGTCGCCTCGCCGAACAGGGAGACCGAAGGCATGCGGGACGGCTCGGACGCGATCGCGGACTGGCCCATCCTGAACGCCCTGCTGAGCGCGGCCAACGGCGCGTCCTGGGTATCGGTCCACCACGGGGGCGGCGTGGGCATCGGCCTGTCGATCCACGCCGGCATGGTCATCGTGGCCGACGGGACGAAGGCGACGGCCCGGCGGCTCGAACGCGTCCTGACCGCGGATCCGGGCCTGGGCGTAGCCCGGCACGCGGACGCGGGCTACGGCGATGCGATTCGATTCGCCAAAAAAAGCGGGATCAAGATCCCGATGCCCGGCAAGGCCTGAGGACCGTCAACTTCCCCTCACGGCCCGCCTCAGCCTTCGTCAACGCGGGTTGATTCCGCCCCGCCCGCCTTTCCGTCCTCTTACTTCAAATCATTCGCTTTCAATCCGTTAGGATCCCCGCCCGACGGCCTCCTCTTGGCACGGGAATTGCTTTAAGAAGCTCCGAAAGGAGTGACCAATGAAAATGTATTCCAAGACTTCCAGGACCGGGCGCGCCTGCGCCTGGGCCCTCGTCCTGATCCTGGCCTGCGCCGCGCTCGGGGCGGCGTTCCCCGTCGAAGCGAGCGGGGAAGCGGCCGCGTGCAAGTCCGCTTTCTCGCGGTGCATGGGCGAAGCTATCGTCTCCGGCTTCTTCACCGCAGGCGCGACGCTCTTCTATTATGTGAGCTTCTGCCTCATCGGCTGGGACTTCTGCCAGAAGTACGTCCAGGGTTGAGCGGAGGACGTGATGCGCGCCATGAAAAGCAGGTTCGGAAAGGCCACGGTGATCGCGCTGCTTCTCCTGGGGCTCGGGCTGGGCCTCGGGGCCCTCGATCTCCGGGCCAACGTCTGCGAGGAGGCCCTCGTTCGCTGCCTGGACGATTTCTACAACCAGGTGCTCGGGGGACTCGGGACGATCTATTGCGGCATCGGGTTCGCCTTCTGCAAGAAATTCATCGATCCCGCGAGCTGACGGCCGCGGCGTGAGAAAAAAGCGCGGCCGGAGCGTCTGTCGCAGCAGGAGCGTGACCATGAACATTCGCCGATCGACCGTCATCGTGCTGCTCGCCCTCGCCGCCCTCGGCCCGGCCTTTGCCGGCGCCGGCCCCGTTGGAAAAGTCAGCCTCGAGGAAGTCCTGGCCATCGGAGGGCTGCGGGACGCGGCCCTTCTCCAGTGGACGGGCGTGTCCGCGGACGCCGCGGGGAACATCTATGTCCTGGATGCCCTTGATTTCTCGCTTAAGAAGTTCGGCCCCGACGGGCGACTTCTCAAAAAGGCCGGGCGCAAGGGCCAGGGGCCGGGAGAGTTCATGGCTCCCCGGCTCCTGGCCGGTTCGGGGTCGCGCCTCTACGCAACCGACCAGAACGTCTTCGGCATCTACGAGTTCGACTCCGAGCTCCGATTCATCCGGAAGATTCCCTGCCCGGCACTCGTCCTCGCCCTCCGGGCCCTTGCCGACGGGAATCTGGCCGCGGCCGTCGTGGGAATGCCGTCCCCGGCGAAGCTGTTGGTGATGGACGGCCAGGGACGGTTGCTTTCGGAGTTCCCGCTGGCCGAATCCCGGGACACGGGCCTTCTCATGGATTCGGCCAGTTTCGCTCTTGACCGGCAGGGGCAGTTCTACATCGCCTACCTCTTCCGGGATAGGGTCGAAAAGAGGACCCGGGACGGGCAGCCCTTGTGGGGCAAATCGTTTCTGGGGCAGAAGACGGCCGCCACGACGAACGTCCAGAACCTCCTCCTTCCGAAGGAAACATGCTTCAAGGACGTGGCCGTGGACGCCTTCGGGCACGTCTTCGTCCTGGGCGGAAAGCTTTCGAAAAATCCGAGCCGGGACGTCTATGTCCTGGACGCGAACGGGGCCCTGCTGACCACGTTCACCCTGCCCGAGCCGAGCCATTGTCTTTATATCGACGGCCGGAACTACCTCTATGCCCGGGCGGACGAAGGCCTCACCCTGAAAAAATACCGGATCCTTTATGACTGACGTTCGTCCGGCCCACGGCGCGGCCCGAAGCCTGGCGCTCGCCGCCGTCCTTTTCGCGGCGGCATTCGCCTTGCCCCGGGCGCGAAGCGAGAGCGCCGAGGTCGGAGTCCAACCTCCAGCCTCCGAACAGCGGAGCTCGTGCTGGGTCCTCGTGGACATGGACAGCTTCTTCTGCGGAGCCTGCCTCGACCATCTTCTCGAATTCAGCCGGGCCGTGCCCGCCCGGGTCCAAGAAGAGCGCGTCCGGGGGATCCTGGTCTTCGGCGGATCCGCCGGTCCCGAGGAGACGCGGCGCCGGGCGGAGGTCGTCCGAACGAAATGGCAAGGCTTCAGCCGGGCCAACGACATCCGCTTTCCGGCCGCCGTGGACGCGGACATGGCGTTCAGCGGGTTGCTGAAGGCGGGAATCGGCGTCCTCGTCTTTGATGCCCGGGCGGGGGCGGTCCGCCGTTATCCTCTGCCCGTCCCGCGGGGCCGGCTTGAGGAGATCATGAGGATTCTTGTAGACTAAAGCGGCCGCCTCAGCGCAAGCCTGCCCGAGGAGATTCCATGATTCAGCCCACGAGGATCAAGAGCCTGAATGCCAGGGACGTCCGGAAAGGCGAGTACGTCCTTTACTGGATGCAGGCTTCGCAACGGGCGGAATGCAATCACGCCTTGGAGTACGCCGTCCGCCGGGCCAACGAGCTCAGACTCCCGGTCATCGTCTTCTTTGGCCTCGCCGACGGCTTCCCGGAAGCCAACGAGCGCGCATACGCCTTCATGCTCGAGGGCCTGGCGGATGTGAGGGCCGCCCTCGAGCGGAAAGGCATCAGGTTCGTCGTCCGCCGCGCGGCGCCGGACGAGGGCGCGGCGGCCCTGGCGGAGCGGGCGGCTCTTGCCGTGACCGACCGGGGATACCTCCGGATTCAGAAGTCCTGGAGGGTATCGGCCGCGGCCAGGATGGACTGTCCTCTGGTCCAGGTCGAGACCGACGCCGTGGTGCCCGTCGAGGAGGCTTCGCCCAAACAGGAATATGCGGCCGCCACCTTCCGGCCGAAGATCCGCAAGAGGCTCGAGGCATATCTCCTTCCGCTGAAGGAGCGCCGGCCGGTCAAGGATTCGCTCTCGATCGGGATCGAATCGCTCGACCTCGCGGACGCGGTCGGAATCCTGGGCGGGCTCGAGATCGCCCGGGACGTGAAGAAGACGGGCGCCTTCCGCGGCGGGGCCTCCGAGGCCCGGAAGCGCCTTCAGACGTTCCTCAAGGACAGGATCGATCACTTCCGGGACCTTCGCAACAACCCCGCCTTGGATTACGTTTCCCATCTGAGTCCCTACCTCCACTTCGGGCAGATCTCGCCGCTCTTCGTGGCCCTCAAGGTTGCGGAAGCCGGGAGCCCGGGGACAGAAGTGTTTCTCGAGGAGCTCGTCGTCCGGCGCGAGCTGAGCTTGAATTTCGTCCATTACACGAGCCGCTACGACGAATACGAAGAGGCCGTCCCCGCCTGGGCCCGTAAAACGCTCGAGGCCCACTCCGGCGATCATCGCCCCGCGCTTTACGCCGGCGCCGACCTCGAACACGGCCGGACGCATGATCCCTACTGGAACGCCGCCCAGCTCGAGATGGTCCGCAGCGGAAAGATGCACGGCTACATGAGGATGTACTGGGGCAAGAAGATCCTGGAGTGGAGCGCCTCTCCCGAGGACGCCTTCCGGACCGCGCTCTTCCTGAACAATAAGTACGAGCTCGACGGGCGGGATCCGAACGGCTTCACGGGCGTGGCCTGGTGCTTCGGACGGCACGACCGCCCCTGGCAGACGCGGCCCGTCTTCGGCGCCGTGCGCTATATGAACGACCGCGGCCTCCGCCGCAAGTTCGACGCCGATCTGTATGTGAAGAAAGTCGAGGCGATCAAGACCTAGCCGGCGCGGGGCAGGGTGATATATGCCCGCCGCAGGCACATTTGCCCTCCTCCCCAAAGCGTGCTATTAATTCAGCATGTCCTTTGACGCCATCATAATCGGGGCGGGAATGGGCGGCCTCATGGCCGGGGCCAGGCTGGCTCGGGCCGGCCGCCGCGTCCTCATCCTCGAAGCCAACGCCCACATCGGCGGCACGAGCTATATCTTCCGCCGTCGGGGCTTCGCCTTTCCGATGGGGCCGCTCTCGTTCAGCTACCCGGACCGGGTCGAGGCCCTGCTCGACGGCGCCGGCGCCGGAGGCCGGCTTTCGTTCCGGCGGAACCATTTTCAGCTCCTGACGCCGCGGCTCGACATCGTCTACTCCCGTCCCCCGGCCGTTCTCAAGGAGGATCTCCGCCGGGCGTTCCCCCTCGAAGGAGAGGGCCTCGATCGGTTTTTTGACGAGCTCGCGGCGCTCTTCGTGCTTATTCGCGATATCGACCGCCGGCATCCGGATTATGCCCTGCGCGCGGGCCGCGGGGCGGCTGGTCCTGCAGGGGACGCTGGCTTCGCGGCCCGCATCTCCCGGATCCGTGACCTCGGCCGCGCTTCGTCCCGGGAGCTTCTCGAGCCGCTGATCCGGGACGCCGATCTCCGGAATCTTCTTGGCTCGATGGGGACCGACCCGCCCCGGATGTCGCTCCTGAACTTGGCCTTCATGTGGGCCTCGATGTCCGAGATCGGCATCTGGTTTCCCTCCATCGGCATCCACGGGATCTGCGACCGGCTCGCAGCCGCGGTCGGGGAGGGCGGGGGAGAAATCCGTCTCCGGCGTCCCGCCGCGCACATCCTGGTCGAAGGCGGCCGCGCTGCGGGAATCCGGACAGCGGACGGCGAGGAATTCCGGGCGCCGGTCGTCATCGCCAACGCCGACTCCAAGAAGACGTTCCTTGATCTCCTCGATCCGGCCGACGTCCCGCCGGCCCATCTCGAGGCGGTCCGCCGGACGCCTTACACCGGATCCGAGCTCTGCGTCTATCTCGGCCTGGACGCCTCGCGCGTCGACTGGACGAGGATGAGGGCCGAACACCTGTTTTTTCAGAAGGTCTCCGGGGCCGCGGACGATCCCGCTTCGGATTCCGAGGATTTCGACGGCCGGGAGATCGAGATCTGCCGCTGGTCTGAAAACGCGCCCGATGTCGCGCCCCCGGGCAAGGCCGTCGTCGTGCTTCGGGCCGGATCGGAGTTTCGGCTTTTCGAGGATTGGCGGACAGGGGACAGGACCCGGAAGGAAGGCTATCGCGAAGTCAAGGCCCGCCTGGCTCGGAATCTCGTCCGGACGGCCGAAGCCGCCCTGCCCGGCCTCTCGGCCGCGGTCGAAGTCCTAGAGGCGGCGACGCCGCTGACATATCGGGATTGGGGACGGCGGACCGCCGGGTCGATCGCCGGGTGGTCGTGGTCGGCCGAGGCGGCCGAAAGTCTGCCGAGCAAGATTCTGGTCGAGACTCCCATCCCGGGGCTGTTCATGGCCGGCATCTACGCCGCGACCGAGCTCTTTCTCGGGGGCGTCCCCACTGCACTGTTCACGGGCTCGCTCGCCGCGGCCGCGGCGCTGGCCTATCGCGCGTAAGCCCATCTTTCGGCCGAGGGAGATTGCCGCGCCCCTTTCGGGGCTCGCAATGACCTGGAGGGCCCCAAGGGGGCGCTCCAGGTCACTTCCAGATGTGGTGCTTCTCGACCAGGTGGTGGGGCTGGTAGGACATCTTGGCCTGGCGCAGGCCGGCCAGCCCCATGTCCTGCTCGCGGTTGATGTAGGTGAAATGGGGGAGCGCGTTCTTCACGAACTCCCGGTTCATGAGCTGCGACAGCCCGTCGTAGCGCGGGCTGACGATCTCGATGTGGATGACGGCCGTGTCGGCGTTGAGCCGCTCACCGATGGAAAAGGCGGCGATCCGGCCCTCGACTTCGATCGTCCCGCCGGTCATGCCCAGCGCCTCGAAGTGGGTCAGGGCCTGCTGGATGGCGTCCTTCTGGGCCCCGATCATCCGGTTCACCTGGTCCTTGTCCTCGAGCCACTCCTCGAAGAGACGCCGGCAATCAGCCAGGCAGGCGGGGTCGAGGGGCAGATAGCGGTAGGCGTTGCTTTTCTCGAACTTCCTGATCCGGTTGCGCTTGCCGTCGTATTTCTTGCCTTTCAGCTCGATGAGGTCGGAGGCCAGGTAGATGTAGTCGTAGTTGTCCCGGTCGCAGTCGCACTCGAACCCGCACGAGCAGTATTTCTCAGCGAACGCGGCCGATACGCGTGAGAGGCGGGGAGCCGAGGTCAGGCAGAGATCGATCGTTTCGGGGATCTTGCTGTCGCCGATGGGCTGCAGGAAATAAGCCGGCTCGTCGGGCGACTCGAAGCGGAGGCACAGGTTGCCGTTGATCTCGGTCATCCGGGGATGATCATAGTTCCGCCAGATGAAAATGTTCCCGAAGTTCATCTCGCTGATTTCGGACGGACATCGATCGAGACAGCCCCGGATGAGGGCTCGGTCCTCGAGCTCCACGGCTTTGAATTCGGGGAAGCGGGGCGGGGTCATCGGCTCATCCTCACCATGATCGTGCATTTTTCCTTCGGGCATCCCTCGCACCAGGCCGGGTCCTTCGCCATGCCGGTCGGCGCGGCGGGGACGGCGGCGAATCCGCACAGGGCGAAAAAGCCGGGGATGACCGTCGCGAGGTAGATGTCGCCCGGCGTGTCGGCGAGCAAGGCCTCGACCAGACGGCGGCCGAGCCCGCCATGCCGGAATTCCGGATCGACGCCCAGGGCCACGAGCTCCCGACAGTCGGGGTGTGCGAGCCGGGCGACGATCCCCACCGTCCGGCCGCCCTCCTCGGCCACCCAGAACCGGTCCTTTTCCATCCCCGGGTAGTCGAGATCCAGCCTTTCGGCCAGGCTGCGGACTTGTCCGCGGTCGTCGGCGCGGGCTTTTCGGATAATCATGAATGAGTATTATACCATGTTTGGGATCCCCCCGCCGCCCCTGATGACGTATGCCTCCCGCCCGATTTCTGGTAAAATATGCCGGATTCCCCCGCGGAACGAAGGATACACCATGATCACCGTGCGATTCGCCCCCAGCCCCACCGGCTGGCTGCATCTCGGGAGCGCCCGAACCGCGCTCTTCAATTGGCTCGCCGCCCGCCACGGCGGCGGCCGCTTCCTGCTCCGAATCGAGGACACCGACCGGGTCCGCTCGGACGCCCGGTTCCTCGAGGAGATTCTCGAGGACATGAAATGGCTCGGCCTCGACTGGGACGGCGAGCTGGTCTACCAGAGCCGGCGCTTCGACATCTACCGGGAAAAGGCCGAGGGGCTCGTCGTGGCCGGCAAGGCCCATCGCGAGGGGCCGGCCATCATCTTCAAGGTGGAGCCCGGCCGGACGGTCGAGATCGAGGACATGATCCACGGCAAGATCATCTTTCAGACCGAGAACTTCAAGGACCAGGTCCTGATCAAGTCCGACGGGTCGCCCGCCTATAACTTCAGTTGCGTCGTGGACGACTCTTCCCAGGGCGTCACCCACATCCTTCGGGGCGACGACCACATGACCAACACGCCCAAACAGGCGCTCTTTTATGAGGCCCTCGGCCTGATACCGCCGAAATTCGGCCACATGCCCCTGATCCTCGGGCCGGACGGGGCCAAGCTCTCGAAACGCCACGGCGGCGTGTCCGTCCGGGAGTACAAGGAGGAGGGCTTCCTGCCGGAGGCCCTGGCCAACTACCTCATCCTTCTCGGTTGGACTCCTCCCGGCGGGACCGAAATCCTGGATCTGGCCGAGGCGACCCGGCTGTTCGAGATCAAGGACATGAACGACGTCCAGGCCAAGTTCGACATCCTGAAGCTCAAATGGATGAACGGCGAGTACATCATGAAGAAGCCCGCGGCCGATCTTCTGCCCCTCCTGCGAGACCAGTTCGTGCGCGACGGCTTCGACCCGGCCCGGCTCGGCGATGGCCCCCTGGCCGGAGTCCTCGAGGCTTACCGGGTCCGGATCAAAACCCTCCGCGAGCTCGGCGAGCTCGCCGATTTCTTTTTCAAGGACGACTACGCCGTGGACGAGGAGGCGAAGGCGAAATACCTCGGCCCGGCCGAGAACCGGGACAATCTCCGGGAGTTCGCCGCCAGGCTCGAAAAGCTGGAGAGCTTCTCCCATGACGCGATCGAGGCCGTCTGCCGCGACCTCGCGGCCGAGCGCAACCTCAAGGCGGCCGGCATCATCCACCCGACCCGGCTGGCCGTCTCGGGCAAGGCCAAGGGAGCCGGCCTGTTCGAGATCATGGAGCTCCTGGGCCGCGACATCTCCCTGGCCCGGATGAAAGGCGCCGCGCTATGACCGACACCAAACCCAAGGACAACTTCGTCCGTGAGATCATCGACGGGGACCTGGCCGTCGGCAAGAACCAGGGACGGGTGCATACGCGCTTCCCGCCGGAGCCGAACGGCTATCTCCACATCGGCCACGCGAAGTCGATCTGCCTGAACTTCGGCCTGGCCGCGGACTACAAGGGAAAATGCAACCTCCGCTTCGACGACACGAACCCCGAGACCGAGGAGCCGGACTACGTCCGATCGATCAAGGAGGACGTCCGCTGGCTCGGCTTCGACTGGGAGGACCGTGAATTCTACGCCTCGGACTATTTCGGACGGCTGTACGATTACGCCGTCGACCTGATCCGGAAAGGGGACGCCTACGTTTGTGACCTGACCGCCGAGCAGGTCACGGAATACCGCGGCACCCTGACCGGGCCCGGCAAGGAGAGCCCCGGTCGCGGCCGGGGCGTCGAGGAGAATCTCGACCTCTTCGCCCGCATGCGGGCCGGCGAGTTTCCCGACGGGGCGAAGACGCTCCGGGCCAGGATCGACATGGCCGATCCGAACCTCCTGATGCGCGACCCGGTCCTCTACCGCGTCCGGAGAGCCCATCACTACCGGACGGGCGACGCCTGGTGCATCTATCCGACCTATGACTGGGCCCACGGCCAGAGCGATTCGATCGAGGGCGTCACCCATTCGATCTGCACCCTCGAGTTCGAGGTCCATCGCCCCCTCTACGACTGGTTCCTCGTCCGGCTCGGCATCCACCGGCCCCGGCAGATCGAGTTCGCCCGGCTGAGCCTGAGCCACACCGTCCTCAGCAAGCGCAAGCTCCTGACCCTGGTCAAGGAGGGATTCGTCGACGGCTGGGATGATCCCCGCATGCCGACCATTTCCGCCTTCCGCCGCCGGGGCTACACGCCGGCCTCGATCCGCCGCTTCTGCGACGAGATCGGCGTCGCCAAGGCGAACTCCATCGTCGATGAGGCCCTGCTCGAGCACGGCCTCCGCGAGGAACTCAACAAGACGGCGCCGCGGGCCATGGCCGTCCTCCGGCCGCTCAAGGTCGTGCTGACCAATTACCCGGAGGGATCGGCCGAGGAGCTCGACTGCGTCAACAACCCGGAGGATCCCGGCCGGGGGACGCGGAAAGTCCCCTTTTCGAGAGTCCTTTACATCGAGCGCGACGATTTCATGGAGGATCCGCCGAAGAAGTTCTTCCGCCTTTCGCCCGGGAAGGAAGTCCGCCTCCGCTACGCGTATTTCATGACCTGCACCGGCGTCGTGAAGGACCCCGCCACCGGCGAGATCGTCGAGGTCCATTGCACCTACGACCCCGCCACGCGCGGCGGCGACGCTCCCGACGGCCGCAGCCCGAAAGCGACGCTCCACTGGGTGTCGGCGGGCCACGCGATTCCGGCCGAGGTGCGCCTCTACGACACCCTCTTCACCAAGCGCGACCCGAACGAGCTCGAGGAAGGGGCGGACTGGAAGTCCAACCTCAATCCGAAATCGCTCGAGACGATCGCCGGCGCGCGGCTCGAGCCCTCGCTGGCCGCGGCCGAGCCCGGAAGCCGCTGGCAGTTCGAGCGGCTGGGCTATTTCTGCGCGGACATCGGCCTGTCCCGGCCGGGCGCGCCGGTCTTCCTCCGGACGGTCACTCTCCGCGACACGTGGGCTCGGATCCAGAAGTCGGGCCGGGAAAACGAGTAAAAAAAAGGCCCTCCCGCCCGAAGGCGAGAGGGCCTTAAAAAACCGTTATTTGTCGGCGAAAGCGAAGATCGTCAGATAGCCGTGCTGGCTGATCTTGGCGATCAGGTCCCCGCTGACCTTCTCCACGCTGTCGCTCGTCTGGTGGTAATCCGAGGTCATGGCCGCCATGTAATACACGAACGGCTTCTTGACCGAGGCAAACGAGGACTGGTCGGACCCGGCGCTGCCAGCGCCGAGGGCGTTGGGCCGAAGAGCCAGGTCGAGGCCGACGTACTTGTTCATCTCGCGGGCGATATCGCCGAGGGCCGATCCCTCGGTCCAGTCCAGGTCGACGAACCAGGGAGCGCGAATCTTCTTGACCAGCTCCTCGGCGCCGGGGACGTTGTAGGTCTGCAGCGACCGGGCGATCGTGGTCGCGTCGAAGGGCCGGCTGATCATATCGAAGTTCAGGTAGCCGATGGTCTTGTCGAGCGGGAAGATCGGGTTCTGGACGTAATAGCTCGAGCCGAGGAGGCCTTCCTCTTCCCCGCACCACAGGGCGAAGACGATGGACCGCTTGGGCTTGATCGGATTGGCCGCGATGGCCTTGGCGATGTTCAGGACGCCGGTCGCGCCGGAGCCGTTGTCGTCGGCGCCGTTGTAGATGTAATCCTCCCACTTGCCCAGGTGGTCATAGTGGCCGCCCACGACGAAGTATTCGTTCTTGAGGACCGGGTCGGAGCCTTCGATGATTCCGAGAACGTTCATGCCCCGCGCGAGCTCGGTCTTGGCCGTGGTCTGGATCGTCATCTTGGCCGGGACGTCCATGGGGGCGGGCTTGTAGGTCGACACGATCTGCTGCTTCAGGTCGTCGATCGTTTTGCCCGCGCCTTCAAGGAGGTAGTTGGCCATTTCCCGGGTGATGGTCTGGCCCATGCCGCCGCCCATGGGGGCCTGCGTTCCGCCGGGGACGGACATCCGATAGCGGGGCTTGTTGATGATCGGCCGCTCGTCGTTGACCCGGCGAGGGGTAGACAGCTGCTTGAAGATCGCGGCGTCCGCGCCGGTGTTGGCGACCTGGATGATGGCCGCGGGGCCGAGCTTCTGGAGCTCAGCGAGCTTGTTGAAGCGCCCGGCGCCGCTGCGCGGGCCCATGGCGAACATCACTCCGCCGGCCGGCATCGCCGGGAAGTACTTGTCCTTGAGCTCCTTCGTGGAGTTGAAGGGGGATTTGGGGTCGTCGCGGCCCGGGGCCTCGGTCAGCACCAGGGCGATCTTGCCCTTGACGTTGACCCCCTTGAGCTCATCCCATTTGATGGACGGCTCGGAGATGCCGTAGCCGACGAACACGACCGGCGCGGTGATCGTTTCCGCTCCGCCGCCGCCCATGCCCGCCGCGAAGTCCACGCCGCTCTGATACGTGCGAGATTTCAGGGCGCCGCCCTTGTTGACCTCGATCGTGATCGCGCTCTGGACGTCGCTCACGGTCCGCAGGCCGAATTCCTGGAAGTAGGTCCGCTGGGCCGGCGCGGCCGGCTGGCCGCCGCGGGCGCCGCCGGGGAAGCCGCCGCGGCCGCCGCCCATCGTGGGCATGTCGCCGGCGGGCTGGAGGCCCCACAGCTTGAAGAGGGAGGCCGCGTATTCGGCCGCGATGAAGAAGCCGCGCGTGCCGGTCTCCCGGCCTTCCATCCAGTCCGATGCGATGAAGGTCAGCATCGCGATGGAGTCCTTGCCGGTGATGCTGTCGAATCCGACCTTGTACTTGTCGGGCACCGGCTGGGTTTTGTCGACGAGGTTGAGGGCCTTCTGGACGTCTTCGAGCTTCATCTGCTGCTGCTGGGGCATCTGGGCCTGCAGCGAGAAGATCATGCCGAAGACGAACAGAGCGATGACGAGGTGTTTTCTCATGCGTCTCCTTTCATGATTTTGGGAAGTATAATCCCGCTCTTTAGACGAAGCGGGGGGGAATTTCTTTCAATTATCGGCGGAGCCGCTAAGGCCGCGCTTTCAGCGCATGCGGCCCTCATCCCTGAGGCGGTTTGGCGCCTAGCATCTGGTGGACTTTGGGCATCCATTCGCTGATGAGAATGGCCTGGGGGCACTTCTCCTCGCACTCCCGGCAGGCGGTGCAAACCTCGGCCCGCTCCTTCTCGCCCAGGAACCGCCCGTACGTGAACCGGGGCAAGGTCGGATCGTCGTGGACGACGGCGTCGTTATAGAGCTCGAAATTCCGGGGGATGTTCACCCCGTTCGGGCAGGGAAGGCAGTATTCGCACTTGGTGCAGGGGATGATCGCCCGCTCCCGATACTTGGCCCGGACGCGATCGATCAGGGCGAAATCCCCGGGGCCGAACGAGCCCACGCCCGAGCGCTCCGCGGAGCGGATATTCTCCTCGACCTGGACCATGCTGCTCATTCCGCTCAGGATCGTGGAGACTTCGGGCTGGTCCCAGATCCACTGGAGGGCGATGTCGGCCGGCGTGCGCTTTTCGGGGTCGCCGGCGACGACCTCAGCGACGGCGGCGGGCGGGCTGGCCAGCCGGCCGCCGAAGAGCGGCTCCATGACTACGACGGCCAGGCCCTTCGACGCGGCGTAGCGCAGGCCCTTTGTGCCGGCTTGGTTCTCGACGTCCATGTAATTGTACTGGATCTGGCACATCTCCCAGCCGGGATAGGCGTCGACGATCTTCTTGAACGTCTCGTGGTTGTCGTGAAACGAGAAGCCGATGTGGCCGATCCGGCCGTCCTTGACGGCAGCTTCGGCCCGGGCGAGGACGTCGAGCTTCACAAGGGGTTCCCAGCGGGCGGACGTGAGCGAATGGAGCAGGTAGAAATCGATGTGTTCCAGCTGGAGGCGGGTCATCTGCTCGCGGAGGTATGTATCGAAATCCTCAGGCTTCTGGATCATCCAGACCGGAGACTTGGTGGCCACCTTGACCTTGTCCCGGTAGCCGTCGCGGAGAGCCTTGCCCAGGACGATCTCGCTCTGCCCGCCGTGATAAGGGTAGGCGGTGTCGACGTAGTTGATCCCGGCGTCGACGCCGCGGCGGATCATGGCGATCGACTCCGCCTCATCGACCTGGTCGCTGTAGCCGCGGCCGTCCTTGGTCGGGAGGCGCATGCAGCCGAAGCCCAGGGCGGAGGCTTCCCAGGCGAGCTTGCCGAATTTTCTGTATTTCATGTTCATCCGCCCTCTTTCGAAAGACAAGGAAGCGTATTTTAGCACAACCGGGCTTCTCTTGCGTTCCCGGGCCGAAAAGATATAAAATGGCGCAGCTCTTGGAAACGTGCCTGTAGCTCAGCTGGATAGAGCGACGGCCTCCGGAGCCGTAGGTCGGAGGTTCGAATCCTCTCAGGCACGCTCTTCCTCGCCTTCCCCTTTCCGCCGACGGGCGCCGTTGCGCGGCGCGGTTGAAGCGGTCGTTTGCATCGGGATCAGCGAGCCCTAGCCCGCGATCAACTCCGCGGCGAACGCCGCGACTTTGCCGATCTCGTTATCCCCCAGCGGGCCCTTCATGCCGGAAACCTCAAAGCGCATCGTGTTGGGATGCACGTTCAGGCCGAGGTCAACCGCCGTCTCGTGGAGGATGCCGGCCGCGCCGGGATAAAGCCATTTGCGCCCCTTCTTGAGCTCTTCGGGCGTCTTGGGGATGGGGCCGTAGGTGTCGAAGACGGCTACCTTGCCGCCCAGGAACCCGCGCTTTTTGAGTTTCTTCAGGACGCGCTTGGCCCGCCGGTTGACCCGCGCCATCCGCGTCGGGGCGCCGACCAGGACGAGGTCGACGCCCGCGAGGTCCGGCAGCCGGCGGCGCACGTCTTGCACCTGGGTCTTGGCGCCTCGCGCCCCTTGGAGAGCGCTTCCGCGACGAGCTTCGTATTGCCATAATAGCTGCGATAGAGGATGAGGGCGTTCATCGGGTCTCCTCCCATTTCAAGCGCGCTCGAGGTTCATCTCCGGCCGCGGCCGGGCCGCGGGATCCATTTGCCGGTGCGGGCCTTGTATTCGCGATATGCGTCGCCGAACCTGTCTTCGAGGAACCGCTCCTCGTAGCCCGAAATATAGGCATAGAACATCGCGAGCAGGGCCCAGACGGCCAGAGCGTAGAGAGATGCGGTGGACGCCGCCAATCCGAGAAAGGCCAGGATGCCCGCCAGATACAAAGGATGTCTCACCCAGCGGAAGGCCCCTTCGTCGAGGACGCGTTCGGTCCGCGTGCCATGGGTGATGTAAATATGGCTCTTCCGGACGAGCTGCACGGCTCCGGCCACGGCGGCGAAGAGGAAGGCAAGCCTCGCCGCGAGCGGCACCTTGGCGGCCAGGAAGGTCGACTTGTGAAGGAAGAACGAATCGGCGATCCAGACCGCAAGGAAGATCAGCCAACCGATCAACTGGCCCGCATCCCCGAAAGGATGCTCGCCGCCCCTGTCCTTGAGCATGAATGGCTCTCCGCCCGGACGGCCCGCGTCCGCCGGAATCCCGTTCGACCGCCGGCTCTATTTCTTGACCGGCTCTCCCTTGACCTCCTGGGTCTTATGCGCGCCTTTGAGGACGTGGGTCTGGTAGCCCTTCTCGCCGGGCTGCCACAGCTCGGCGAGATGGTATTCCGTAACGTACTCAGTATAGGAGGGCTCGAAGTTGCCCACCATGTTGAAGACCAGCTTGAAATCCGCGAAGGGCGGCGCCGGCTGGTCGAGCCGGGCAAGGACGGCTACGGGGACTTCATTGCCGCCCGCGACCGGCCGGATGACGAGTTGGGTGTCGCCCTTGGGGGCGATGATGTAATCGCCCGCCGGCAGGCTCTTGCCGCCCGCCAGGAACTTGAACGGGATTTTGTAAACGCCCTCGGCGAACGCCGCGGCCGAGCTGAGGACGAGCGCCGCGGCCACGAGACCCAGGGACACGCGCACAAACCGTTTCATGCGAATCCTCCTTCGCCCCTCGCGGGGCTCAGTCCATGCCCAGCAGCATGGCCTCGGCCGCGGGGTCGGGCTCCGGGGCCGCGGGCACGCCGTTCTTCATCGCGTCGATCATGCCCTCGACGAACGTGTCGACTTCCTCGGGCATCGTGTAGATGCCGGGCGACACGCGCAGACAGGTGTAGTCGAAGACCGAGTTCGGGGGAGCGCCGCCGACGAGCGGGACGACGATGATCCGGTACTTGTCCATGAGGAACTTGGCCAGCGACCGGACGTCGATCCCGTCGATGCCGACCGCGGCCACGCCCCAGGCCTGGGCCGGCTCGCTGAGGTCGGTCAGGATCTTGATCCGCGGATACTGTTTGAGGGCGTTCGCCCAGCGCAGCGTCAGGTAGCGCAGGCGAGCCGCCTTGCGATCGCCGCCGATGGCCTGGTGGTAAGCCAGGGCCTCGCCGAGCGCCGCCCGGATGGCCCAGGGGTGAGTTCCGATAGACTCGAACTTGCGGATGTCGTTGTCCTGCGACTCGGGCGCGGCCTGGAGCGGCCAGAACTTCGGGATCATGTCCTTGCGAACATAGAGGAGGCCGTTGCCGATCGGGGCCTGGAGCCACTTGTGGAGGCTGACCCCGTAGGCATCACATTCGAGGTCGCGGAGTTTGAAGGGCCACTGGCCCAGGGCATGGGCGCCGTCGATGATCGTGACGATCCCCTTCGAGCGGGCCAGGCGGGAGATCCGCTGCACGGGGAAGAGCTGGGCGGTCAGGTTGGTCGTATGGGTGAAGTGGAAGACCTTGGTCCGGGGGGAGATTGATTTTTCAAAACGCTGATAGAGGTCATCGGCCGTCGTCGGCACGGGGAACTGGAAGCGGGTGACCTTGATCCCGTCGCGCCGCATCCGCTGATCCCACGTGGTCAGCATCCGGGGGTAGTCCTGCTCGGTCGTGACGACCTCGTCGCCGGGCTTGAGGTCGATCCCGTTCTGGACGATCTGGAGGGACTCGCTCGCGCCGCGCGTCAGGGCGATCTCCTCGGGATCGGCCCCGAACTCGTTGGCCATCCGCCGCCGGATCGTCTGGATGTTGTTGGCCACCATGCCCTGGTAGTGGATCGGCGCCATGTTGATCATGTCCATGTAGCGGAACTCGGCCTCGAGCACGACCCGGGCGCAGGGCGAGGTGAAGCCATTGTTCATGTTGATGATCGAGCGGTCCAGCTTGAAGCCGAGCTGCACCTCGCGCCAGTAGAACTCGTCCTTGGCGACTTCCTCGGCCGTCCGGTCGGCGACCGCCAGGGAGGCGGCCTCGATCCGCTCGAGCGCGTCCGTCTTGGCCGCGAAGTAGGCCGTGCCCAGGGCGCCGCCGCTCGCGCGCAGGAACGCCCGTCGACTCCACCGCGATGCTGTCATGTCGATCTCCTTGTCGTGGAACTCATGGACATCGGTCTTGACCGGGTTCCATGGCGTTTTTTCTTAAGCTGATGGTATTCGTCCCGGCGGATAGGTGTCAAGCGAAGAATGGCAGCCGGGGGGCTCAGGCAATCAGGCCCAGCTCCTTGCCCACCTCGCCGATCGTCGTCACGATCTTGTCCACGTGCTCCTGCTTGAAGGTTCCGATCAGGCTGACCCGCAGGAGCTGCTGGCCCTGGGGCACGCCCGGGGCGATGACGGCGTTGACGAACACCCCCTTGTCCAGGATCTTGCGCCAGGCGCCGAAGGTGGCCATGTCGTCGCCGATGATGATCGGGATGATGGGCGTGATGCCTTCGATGATCTTGTAGCCGTAGCTCTTGATGCCCTCGCGGACTTGGTTGGTGATCTCGGCCAGGCGGGCGACGCGCTCGGGCTCGCGGCGGATGATCCTGAGCGCCGCCCGGACCGCGCCGACGCAGGCCGGGGCCATGCTGGCGCTGAAGCGGAACGCCTGGGAGTTATACTTGATGTAGTCGATGACCGACCGCTCGCCGGCGATGAATCCACCGAGCGAGGCGAACGACTTGCTGAACGTGCCCATGATGAGATCGACGTCCTTGATCGGCTTCAGATCGTAGTAAGAGCACGTGCCCTTCCCTTCCTTGCCCAGCACGCCGACGGCGTGGGCCTCGTCGATCATGACCCGGGCCTTGTATTGCTTGGCGAGCTCGACGAGCTTCGGGAGGTCAACGATCCGGCCGGACATGCTGAAGACGCCGTCCGTGACGATGAGCTTCGGCGCGTCGATCGGGAGCGTCTTGAGGTTGGCCTCGAGGTCGGACATGTCGTTCGACCCGTAGCGGAGGATGTTCGCCCCAAGGGCCTTGGCCAGAAGCGCGCCGGCCACGATGCTGGCGTGGTTCTCCTTGTCGGAGATCAGGTATTCGTTGCGCTGGACCAGGGTCGGAATGACGCCCTGGTTGGTCAGGTAGCCCGTAGTGAAGGCCAGGCAGGCGTCGGTCCCGACGAAGTCGGCCAGCTCCTCCTCGAGTTTCGTGTGGAGCCGGGTCGTCCCGTTCAGGAAGCGGGAGCCCGAGCAGCTCGAGCCGAACTCCTTGGCCGCCTGGCACGCGCCCTCGATGACCTCGGGGTGCTGGGACAGGCCCAGATAGTCGTTGCTGCCGGCCATGATGACGTCGTGGCCGGCCATTCGGACCACGGGGCCGTGGTTCTCCTCGATCGTAAGGAAATAGGGGAGAAGGCCGGCGGCGATGATTTCGTTAGCTCTTGAGAACTGGTAGCATTTTTCGAATAAGTCCATGTTTTTCTCTCCTTGAGGCGTTATGGGTTCTGGGCGACAAGCCGCCCACGGTGATCTCGAGGCCGGTGGCCAGGAGGCGCTCCAGGTCCTCCTCCTTGATCTGGCGCGATTCGGCCAGCTGGAGGATGCCGTTCATCATGCCCCACATGAGGAGGCTGATGCGCACCGCCGGCCGGCCGTTTTCGAATTCGCCTTTGCGGACGCCGTCCTTGACGATCCGCTGCAGCTCGGCGAGGCAGGCGATCTTGCGGAGGCGGATCTCCTTGCGCAGGGAGGCGGGGACCCGCTCCTGGTCGCTGATCACGTCGATGAAGAACAAGAGCTTGAAATACTCGCGGCGCTCCTGATAGAACCGGAGATAGGCCGCGGTGGCGTTGCGGAGCCGGGCGGCGGTGTCGCGGCCGGCCCGGGCGGCCAGGCGGAGCGAGGCCAGGAGGGCGTCGAGCTGCTCGAGGAGGATGGTGGCGAAGATCTCCTCCTTACTGCCGAAGTGGTTGTAGATCGTGCCCTTGCTGAACTCGATGGCCCCGGCGATATCGTCCAGGGTCACGCCGGCGAAGCCCTTGCGGACGAAGAGGTCCGTGGCGGCCGCCAGGATCAGCTTCCGCCGGGTCTCCAGGTCGCGCGCACGGCGCTCTTTTATGCCCATGTGTGACTTTCAGTAAAATATTGACCGACGGTCAATATATAGATAATACGGCAGGGCGGCCGGGATGTCAAGCGGGGCGGCGGCCGGCGCCCCCTTCCCACCGGGTGGGATTTTCCCTATGATATGACCATGAAGAAGATAGCCCTCCCCACCCTCATCTCCGCGTGGCGGTCTTCCTGGCCGCCGGCTTCGGGCAGGCTCCGCCCGTTGGACGGAAGATCGCGGCCCTGGGACCCAACGAGTACATCGTGAGCGAAGAGACCTGCCTCCTGGCCGGCGGGCGCGACATCGCGGCCGTGGGCATGCTCGAGCATCTCGCCTACAGCCGCGACGGCGGCAAGGCCGTCCTCGAGTGCCGGGGCAACCTGACCATGTATGATGGCCTCGACATCAAGCCCGAGACCATGGATATGACTCAGCTCGACAACATTACGCTCTTCACTATTGACGGCAAGAAGTTCGGGCCGTTCAAGCCGGCCGACAATTTCGGCGAAGTCTGGTTTCTGGCCGATACGCCCGACTGGCTCTTCACCCTGGGGAAGACCGCCTACTTCAACGGGGTGCCTCTCAAGCCGTTCGCCGAGCAGATCTCCAAGTCCCGCTTCTGGATCGACGATGCGGCTCATTACGCCTGGCTCGAGGGCGAGCAGCTCAAGTTCAGCGACAGGGCTTCGTTTCCGAATCCCGTGATGATGAAGTGGGAAAAGAAGGGGGGAAAGACGACACTCTGCTGGATCTCGATCCTGCCCAACCGGGATGTGGTCGGCTATTCGCGCGGCCTGTAAGCGGAGCGCGGCCGCCCGCGCCCTCGCCGCGGCGATCGTTTTCGCCCTCGTGGCGCCGTGCGCATCCGCTCAGGCGCCCGGCGCTCCCGATTACGCCCGCATCTTCGGCCGCAATTACGCCGCGGCCCTCGAGTTCGCGGCACGCCACGCCGCCGCGGACGACGTGTTCCGCGCCTGGGAGATCCCGCCCTCGTTCGCCTGGGCGATCGTCTTTCCCGAGCTGATCCGCTATTCCGCCCTGGCGGACGTCATCGAAACGGCCAACGTCAAGGTCCTTTACGTCCAGTTCGGCCGGGGCTACGGCAACTCCTCGGTCGGCCATTTCCAGATGAAACCCGCCTTCGCCGAGACGCTCGAGGGCGATTTCCTGCGCCTGGCCGACGCGCGCGATCGGGCGCGGATCGCGGATGCGCCGCTCGACCGGGCGGGCACCGTCGAGGCCCGGAGGGCGCGGGCGCACCGCTTGACCGAGATCGGCGGGCAGGCGCGCTACCTGGCTATGTTCATCCGGGTGATGGACAAGCTCTACGCCGGCGAAACCTGGGACGGTGAGGAGGCCAAACTGCGATTCTACGCGACCGCCTACAACGCGGGCTATCGGCTGGGCGCCGTCCAGATCCGAAGGGAGCCCGCGATCCCGCGCTTCCACACGGGACTTTTCGCCGGCAAGGACATGTACGTTTACGCCGACGTCGCGGCCCATTATTGGAGGATGTCGAAAGCGAAGGAGGAGGGCCGATGAGCGACGACAAGCTTTACCGCGGCGTCGAAAGGCTGCGCCGGCCCGAGCGGCTGGCGATCCTCGAAGTGGACAAGGTCGCGACTCTGGCCCTCCAGGGACTCTTAGCCCGAACCGTCCTGGACGTCGGGACGGGGAGCGGGATCTTCGCCGAGGCGTTCGCCGCCCGGAAGCTGGCCGTGACCGGCATCGACATCCAGGAAGAGATGCTGGCCGCCGCCCGGACTCATGTCCCGAAGGCGAAGTTTCGGATCGCCTCCTCCGATGAGCTGCCGTTCTCGGACGCGTCGTTCGATCTGGTCTTCATGGGGGTCATGCTCCACGAGAACGACGACCCGCTCAAGGCCCTGCGCGAAGCGTGGCGGGTGTGCGCCCTGCGGACGGCCGTGCTCGAATGGCCGGACGCCGAGCAAAGGAAGATTGGGCCGCCCCGGGCCGACCGCCTGAAAAGCGAGGACGTGTTCGGATTCGCGGAGGCGGCGGGATTCGCCCGGTGGACCGCCATCCGCCTGGAGCATCTGGTTCTCTACGTGATGGAGAAGTAAAGCCGGGGCCGGGAACAAGCTCCCCTCCGGTCCCGCGCCGCGCCCGCTATGCCGGCGGCTCCGTCGGTGTCTCCTTGCCCCGGTCCTTCCGGCCGAGGATGCGTCGGGCGAGGAGCGTCAGGATGAACAGCGGGCCGTAGAGGGCGGCCGCGCCCGCGGCAAAGCCGATGTTCCGGCCCTTCAACAGCTCGATCCCCCAGCCGAACTGATCCTCGTTGACCAGGTAGGTCCATGTGGACGACGGCCCCTTCAGCCGTTCCAGGGCGAGCTCGACCCCGCTATCGCCATGGATGATGGCTTCCATCTCCGACAGGACCATGTCGTCGATCGACCGCTCGAGTTCCAGGAACGCCGCCGTGGCGGACTTCTGGAACTCATCGATCGGCGTCTTGCCGCCCAGCCCGACGAGGTGGATCGTCTCGCGCGTGTCCTGGACCCAGGCCAGGTGATCGGACCATAAGCGGTCGATATGGAAGAGCGCAGCCCGGCGCTCGAGCTCCGCGAGCCTCTCCGCCCCGAAGCGGGCCGCGCCTTCGGCGAATAACGCCGGATCCGACGCCTCAAGGATGCTCTCCGCCGTTCCGGCCAGGGCCGCATCCCGCCGCTCGCCGACGATCCGCCGCTGCATCTCGACCAGCATGGTGAATTTGGTGAGCGAGCGCTTGATGTCGAAGTTCTGGCCCTCGATGATGCGCTGGACGTGGGCGACGTCCTTCTGGAGGCGGCCGACCGGCAGTTCGCTCCGCTGCCGCGCCAGCCGGTAGCGCTCGACGAACCGGGCCGACAGGCCGTAGCGGACGAAAAGGTCGTCCTCCATGCTGATGAAGAAGCGCGTCGAGCCCGGGTCGCCCTGCCGTCCCGCGCGCCCCCGCAGCTGCCGATCGATGCGCAGGCTCTCGTGGCGGTTCGTCCCGATGACGTACAGCCCGCCGAGGGCGACCGCCCGCTCCTTCTCCCGCTCGTCCGCTCCGCCCAGCTTGATGTCGGTGCCGCGGCCGGCCATGTTGGTCGAGATGGTCACCGCCCCCGGGCGGCCCGCCTCGGCCACGATCTTCGCCTCGAGCTCGTCGTTCCTCGCGTTGAGCACGGCGCACTCGACACCCGCCGCCACCAGGGCCGCGGCCAGCTCCTCGCTCTCCTTGACGCTCGCCGTGCCCACCAGGACCGGCCGGCCGGCGGCGTGCGCGTCCCCGATCTCCCGGACGAGCGCCTCCCGCTTCGGCAGGCGGTGGGTGAACACGGCGTCGGGCGCGTCGCGGCGCACGCTGGGGATGTGGGGCGGGACGATCGTGACGCCAAGTCCGTAGAACTCCTTGAGCTCGGCGGCCGCGGAGCGGGCCGTGGCCGTCATCCCGGCCAGACGGGGATAAAGGCGGAAATAGTGCTGCAGGGAGATCGAGCCGAGGATGCGGCCCTCTGACTTGCGGGCCAGACCCTCCTTGGCCTCGACCGCGGCCTGGAGCCCGTCGGGCCAATGGCGCTTGGCCACGACGCGGCCGGTGAACTCGTCCACGATCTCGATCTGTGCGTCGCGGACGATATAATCCACGTCGCGGGCGAGGAGCGCCCGGGCGTGGAGAGCGCAATAGACCGCCTCGAGCAGCCGCTCGTTGCCGGCCTGAAAAAGGCGCGCGCCGCCGAGGAGCGATTCGGCGCGCAGAATGCCGGCGTCGGTGAGGAAGACGTTGCGCCGCTCGGCGTCGGTCTCGAAGTCGCGTCCCTCGGTCAGGCGGCCGACCACCCCGGCCAGGTGGCGCGCGTCCCAACTCGCCCGGTCCTCGACGCCCGAGATGACGAGCGGTATGCGCGCCTCGTCGATCAGGATGGAGTCGGCCTCGTCCACGATCGCCGCGTGGAACGGCCGGTGGACGAGCTCGCCGGTCTCGTAGGCGATACGATCGCGGAGGAAGTCGAAGCCGGCCTCCTTGGCCGTGGCGTAGGTGACGTCGGCCGCGTAAGCCGCGCGCTTTTCGGCCGGCGTCATGCCCTCCTGGCTGCAACCGACGCTCAGGCCGAGCAGGCAGTAGATCGGTCCCTTCCAGGCGGCATCGCGGCGGGCGAGGTAGTCGTTGAAGGTCAGGATGTGGACGCCGCGGCCGGCGAGCGCGTGGAGGCAAGCCGGGAAGACCGCGGCCAGCGTCTTGCCCTCGCCGGTCGGGAGCTCGGCGAGGCCCCCCTCGGCCATGACCGCGCCGGCGATCATCTGGACATCGAACGGATCCAAGCCGATCGTGCGGCGCGAAGCCTCGCGGACCAGGGCGAAGACGTCGATCAGCGTTTGGCCCTCGGGAGAGGCGTCGCCGTCGGCCGGCGCGCCGCGGCTTTTGGTTTGGAGGGCACTCGTCCGGACGCGGAATTCCTCATCGGGGAGCGATTTGAGATCCTGTTCTTTGATTCTATCGATGATGGCTTTATAAGGTGAAAGGTCGGTGATGACGGGATTGCCCGTCGCCTTGTCGTAGAGCTTTCTGAGCTTCATGTCGCATGACCTCCTGCGTTGGAATCGGGCGTTGGAAAGAGCGAGAGGTCAGGCGAGGGGAGGGCTGCGCGGGGAAAGGGGACTCCGTCCGCCGCGGACGAAACGGCCCGTGGCACGGACGGGGACGGCCGCGACAGGCGCAGACATCTCCAGCAATACGGCCACGAGCAGGAGGGGCAAGACAAGCGTCGGGAGAACAACGGCAACAAGGATCAGGCCTAGCCACGGCCCCCAGGAGGACCGGACGCCGTTCCCGCCGATCTCGATCCGCGTCAGGACGATTCCCATCGATCTTGCCTTGAACTTAATAGATACGCCGCGGAGGCCATTCTGTCAACCCGCCCCTTGCACTCTCCCGGCGCTTCCCATACAATGGCTTCGCGCCCCCAACGCCGGCATGAATACTAAAAAGCGGCTCGTCGTTTCCCTGACCATTTTCCTCTTCGTCTTCGTCGTCGGCGTGACCGGGTTCATGCTCCTGGGCGGGCCCGGAACCACGCTCCTCGACAGCGCTTACATGACCGTCATCACCCTGTCCACAATCGGGTACGGGGAGGTCGTTGACACATCGCACAGCCCGGCGCTGCGCATCTTCAACATCGTCTTCATCATCCTCTGCCTGACCACGATCGCCTACGCCGTCTCGTCCATCACGGCCTTCATCGTGGAGGGAGAGCTCAAGAACATCCTCGGGAGAAGAAAAATGGACAAGGAAATCGCCCGCCTCGAGGGCCATTACATCATCTGCGGCGGAGACGACACGTCGGCGACGATCATCCGGGAGATGATCGCCACGAAGAAGCCGTTCGTGGTCATCGAGCACGACAAGGCGAAGATCGAGAAGCTCGCCGTTCTGGGCCCGGTCCTGGCCGTCTACGGCGATGCCACCGAGGACAGCGTCTTGGAGAAGGCGGGCATCGCCCGGGCGAAGGGCGTCCTCTGCGTCCTGCCGACCGACGAGGCGAACCTGTTCGTGACAATCAGCGCCCGGAGCCTGAACCCCGGCCTCCGGATCGTGACCAAGTGCATCGAGCCGGGGTCCCACAACAAGATGCTCAAGGCCGGGGCCGATGTGGTCATCTCGCCCAAGAACATCGGCGGGATGCGCATGGTCTCGGAGATGATCCGGCCGGCGACCACGACCTTCCTCGACATGATGCTCCGCGAGAGCGGCCGGGTGCTCCGCTTCGACGAGGTCGCGATCCCGGCCGGCTCGCCTCTCGCCGGAAAGACGATCGCCGAGTCCAAATTCGCGGACGCCACGGACGCCCTGCTCGTGGCGCTGCGGAAAGGCGGGGGAAAGGATTTCACCTTCAACCCGCCCAAGACGACTCCGCTCGCCGCGGGGGACGTCCTGGTCTTCATCGCCACGCCGGAAATGATCGGGGAGCTGGCGAAGCTGGCCGGCTGATCGGCGATTTGACCTGGGGGGCGCGCTGAGGGCGCCGGCCGGCGTCCTCTCATGATCGGCCTCCTTGGACGGTTGAGGCTACATTATCCCATCGACGACATATTTCTTAACGGATGATCCCACCGATTCCAGATCCCGGAGGCTGCTGTTGCGTCGTCTGCTGCGTCTTGGTCTGCGGGATAGGCAGTCCGATGACGATGTTGTCGCCTTCTTTCAGCTCGCCGCTCACAACCTCCTTCACCTCGGTGTAGCTCTTGTCAGCCACGCCCAGCCGGAGGGTGATTTGGCTCAGCGAACCTTCGGGATTCTGCTTCCAGACCCGGCCAACGCTTTGACTCGCCTGGTCTGACTGACCTGCGCCTTGCACCCCCGCCCCCCTCGCCTTTTGCGGCGGAGACGTCTCGCTCGAAGTCGACTGTTGCGCTTGCGTCTGTTGCTCGGCGCCGGCGCCCTGATTGGACGGGACGAACCTGAGGGCTGAGTTCGGGACTCGAAGCACGTTATCAGCGGAAGCGGTGATGATGCTCGCCGTGGCCGTCATTCCAGGCTTGAGCTTTAGTGAAGGATTATCCACGTCCACGATACAGGTGTACGTGACGACGTTCTGCACCACCGTGGCAGAAGACCTCACCTGGGTGAGCGAGCCCGCGAATTTTTCTCCTGGAAAAGCCGAGACTGTGAAGTTGACCTTCTGGCCTTCCGCCACCTTGCCGATATCGGCTTCGTTGACGCTGCACTCGATCCTCATCTTGGATAAATTGTCCGCGATGGTGAAAAGCACAGGCGCTTGGAGGCTCGCCGCCACGGTCTGACCGACGTTCATATTCCTGCTGATGACGACTCCATCGATGGGCGAGCGGATGGTGCAGTGGCTAAGGTCGACCTTACTTGCATCGAGCTGAGCCTTGGCTTGGCTCAGCTTCGACTCCGAAGTCTTAATGTTTGACATGGCCGTCGAATACGTCACCGTCGAAGTCTCTTTTTCCTCGAGCGAAATCATGTTCTTTGCAAACAGGTCCAAGGCCCGGTCGTATTTTGTCTTCGCGTCTTCCGCGAGGACCTTGGCGTTGTCCAAGCTTGTCTGTGCGCTTTCATAATTCGCCTGGTCCTGGCCGACCTGGGCCAGGAAATCGGAGTTATCCAGTTCGGCGAGCACCTGGCCGGCCTTCACCTTTTGATTGAAATCCGCATAGAGAGCGGATATCCGGCCCGAGACCTGGCTGCCGACATCGACCTGAATGTAAGGGGTGAGCGTTCCTGACGCCGTGATGCCGGCTTCCACATTTCCTTTCTTCACGGCCTCGACGCGGTATTGTGCGGCGACGCTGATCCGGCCGGGCTTTATGACGAAGAAGAATACGATGGCCGCCACGAGGATCAGCGCTGCTCCTCCGATTAAGAACTTCTTCATGTTGCCTCCTGTTGGCTTATGAGATATGCCTTTTTACGTGGTTGCGGGCTTGGCGCCGGGATCCGGTTCATTGGGCTCCGTGGCCCGGTCCTGCGGCTTCATCTCTGATTTCGCTCAGACCTGGTCTTGGCCTTCTCTTGAGCTTTGATCACGTCTTTTTTGAAGAACGCCCTGGCTTCGGCCAATTTATTCTCTGCGATCTCCAATCCTTGCTTGATAAGAGCCTCGGCCTTTTCTCCATTCTGAAGATACGCTCTCTTGCTCGTATCCCGGATTGCATAATCCTGGAATAGCGGCAATTGCGGCGATGATTGCTCGACAGCTTTATCGGGAGCATTCGGAGCTGCCGAAGGAGGAAGCGGCCCAGTCGGGTGAGCCGGCGGCCGTGGTCCGCGTCGCATCCTTGGGAATGGAGAATGTCTTTTGTCGATGTGATACTTGATGCCGCCCAGCTCGAGGACCAGGCGCTGGACTCCGCCGCGGTTCTCGTCGTACTGCACGAAGAAATCCAGGTTGGCCTCCGACTCGATGAACGGGTTGTTGAACACGTAGAGACGTTCCTCGGACTCCCCGGGATGGAAGCTTTTGGCGTAGATCTGCTTGCTGAAGCTCAATAAGCTGGCCTTGTGAAACCGAACCCACATGCCGGGACGATAATCGGTATATGCGCGCGTGAACCATAAGTAGCCGGAGAAGAGGACGAGGATCACGACCGCCGCTGTCGCGATCGCTTTGCCCTTTGGCTTCTTGCCGCCGATGGGATGAATAGGACTATCTATCATGAGGTGCTCCCCTTTATTTCTCGCATTGTTTTTGCCTATTCGTATCGTAAAGCTTCAATCGGATCCATATGCGCGGCTTTACTGGCTGGATAATACCCGAAGAAGATGCCGACGAACGCGGAGAATCCGAACGCGAGCAGAACGGAGCCTGTCGAGACAATGGTGGTTATCGTGGCGAACATAGGGATGTAGTGCAACAGCTTCGAGGTGCCGAAGCCGAGGAGGATCCCGAGAATGCCGCCGACAACGCTGAGGACCACAGCCTCGAAAAGAAACTGGACGAGGATGTCGATTTTCTGCGCGCCGATCGCCATCCGGATTCCGATCTCTCGGATTCGCTCGGAAACGGAGACCAGCATGATGTTCATGATGCCAATCCCGCCGACGAGCAGCGAGATGGAGGCGATGCTGCCGAGCAGGACGGTGAGGATGTTGGTGGAGTCGGCCGCGCTCTCCGCGATGTCGGCCATGTTCCGAACGGTGAAATTGTCCGATGCTCCCGGCTCCAACTTGTTGTACTCTCGCATGAGTTCGGTGACCTCATTCATGGCCGAGTCCGTGGATTCCTCGTCCACGGCGCTGATCTGGATTGAGTTGAGGGTGAGAGTCCCGCCTCCGAGGAGACGCTCCAAAACAGCGGTGTAGGGTGCGAGGATCATGTCATCCCTGCTTCCCCCCGGACCTCCGGACTGGCCCTTTGCCTTCAACACGCCGATCACGGTGAACGGAACATCCCTGACTCGGATGATCTGCCCGATGGGATCGCTGCCGGGGAAGAGGTTCGTGACGGTATCCGCGCCCAGAACGCAGACCGTCGCGCCGGAGTCCACTTCAGCCTGCTCAAAGAACCTGCCCGCGTATGTGGAGTCGAGAGTCCAGTTGCCGATGATATCGAAATCCTCGTTAACCCCCTGGATCAAGGTATTCCAGTTCTTATTCTCGAAGATGACCTGGTTTCGAGTCTGATAGACAGGGGAAGCGAAGGCTACGCTGGGGCAACGATCCAGGATGAGCTGGACCACCTCGAGCTTCAGAGGAATGGTTCCTGTGCCGCTCTGCGCCCCGCCCGTCATTCGGCTTCCGGACGAGACCGTGAGATTGTTGGTGCCCATGGCATTGAATTTTGCCTCGACGCCTTGCCTGGCGCCGGCTCCGATGCTCACCATCGCGATGACGGCCCCGACGCCGATGATGATCCCGAGCATTGTCAAGGCCGTGCGCATCTTGTTCCTGGTCAAGGCGCGAAACGAGAGCTTGAAGATGCGAATCGTTCTTTTTAGCTTCATCGCGTTCCTCCTTGCCCGATGTCGAGCTTCACATCTTCTCTGTTGATCAAGCCGTCCTTCACATGGATCACTCGGTTAGCATAAGCCGCGATATCCGGCTCGTGGGTGACGAGGATGATGGTGATCTTCTTTTCCCGGTTCATATCGAGGAAGATCTTCATCACGTCTTCGCTCATCTTTGAATCCAGGTTTCCCGTCGGCTCGTCCGCCATGATCAGGCTTGGGTTGTTCACCAAGGAACGGGCGATGGCGACTCTCTGTTGTTCTCCGCCGGAAAGCTGGTTCGTGTTATGCGTTTCCCGGCCTTCGAGTCCGACGAGCTTCAACGCCTTGAGCGCTCGCTCCCTGCTTTGCTTGCCGCTCACGTCGGCGTAAAGCATGGGCAATTCCACGTTCTCTCGGGCCGAGGTGCGCTTGAGAAGATTGAAGCTCTGGAATACGAAGCCGATGCGCGTGTTACGCAGGGTAGCGAGGCTCTTGTCGCTCAACCCGGAAACGGCTTGGTCATCCAGGAAATAAGTTCCCGAAGTCGGGCGGTCCAGGCAGCCCAGGATGTTCATCAACGTGCTCTTGCCTGAACCGGACGGGCCCATAATGGCGACGAAATCGCCGCGAAGCACGTTGTAGGTGATTCCTCTCAGGGCCCGCACGTCGACCTCGCCGATATGATACGTTCGCACGATGTTATCGAGCCTGATTAATACAGGATTCATAACGATCTCCTTCCTGTTGAGGTCAAAGGCTCCTTGTGTCATGTAAATGCACCGAGTCCCCGATACAATTCTGCATATTAACTGGCTTGTTTTTATCATATCACTCCTGTCGCCGGAATCCCAGGTTGTCGGGACTTCCGGGAATTCGTTCGAGCATCTTGGGCCGGCATGGATCCCTTCTGGAACGCCGCGGCCTAAATCTCTGGACAAAGAAGAAAATAATCGTTATTCATAAATGGTGATATTTAAGACGATTCAAAAATTCTTCAAAAAAATTGGGCCGGGTTTTGTTACCGGGGCGGCGGATGATGATCCGTCGGGAATCGCGACTTATTCAATTGCGGGGGCTCAATTTGGCTATAAGCTGGCGTGGCTGGCCTTGTTTTTGTGGCCGGCCATGGTGGCCATACAGGAAATGTGCGGCAGAATTGGGATGGTATCGGGCAGGGGGTTGGCTGGAGTGATTAAGAAATACCATTCAAGAAGGCTTTTGTTTATGGCGGTGTCATTGTTAGCCATTGCTAACATCATTAATATCGGGGCTGATTTGGGAATAATCGCAGCCTCCATACAAATGATTTTTGGGTTGAATATTATTTGGTGGATGATATTTGCGGGGGCATTGATTATTTCGATGGAAATAATAGTTCCCTATAAAAAATATTCGAGAATTTTGAAATGGCTCGGTTTGAGCTTGGTGGTTTATGTGATTACGGCTTTTATGGTTAAACAAGATTGGAAAGCGATAGCTTGGAATACTTTTATTCCGCAAATTCGATTTGAGCTGAATTACATAATCACCATAATTGGATTTTTGGGAACAACGATTTCCCCGTATTTATTTTTTTGGCAAGCGTCGGGGGAAATCGAAGAAGAAATCGTTGATGGCAAGGTAAAAGATTTTAATTGCAAGCCGGAAGTGAAGCAGCTGGAAATTAAGGAAATGGGAACGGATACGAAAATAGGAATGTTGTTTTCCAATATCATGACTTTTTTTATTATTTTGACGACGGCGGCAACATTACATGCTCATGGAATTGTAAAGGTAGAAACTCCACAACAGGCAGCATTGGCCTTAAAACCATTGGCAGGAAATCTCGCTTACGTTCTTTTTGCTTTTGGAATAATTGGAATTGGATGGCAATCGATCCCGGTTTTGGCAGGATCGGTGGGATATGCTTTGTCAGAAACTTTTGGATTCAAAGAGGGTTTGTCAAAGAAATTTAAAAAGGCGAAAATATTTTACATAATAATTGCCTTGGCAACTATCATCGGCTTGGTAATGAATTTCCTTCAAATTAATATTATGAAAGCTTTGTATTATGCAGCCGTGATTAATGGGATTGCGGCGGTACCACTCATTGCTATCATTATTAAACTGGGAGACGACGAAAGAATTGTGGGAAGATTCAAGAATAAGAAGAAGAATAGAATAATTGCTTGGATCACTTTTGGATTTATGCTCATTTCGGTACTCCTGATGCTGTGGCAAATCATTTTTAGATAAACCCCTCTCCTCAGCTTCCGTCAGTGACTCAGACTGGCTATTGGCGGATCCCGGTTTTTATTCCGCAGAGTGAATGGGAATCGGCACCGATCGCCGACGGTCTTCTTCCAGGAAATATGCGAACTCGGCCCCCAAGACGACGATCGACGACGAATAATAGACCCATAACACAAACAGGACTAAAGCATTTAATGAGCCATAAAGAGTGGAATAGCGAGCGATATGGAGGACATACCAGGTGAAAAGATGTTTTGCCAGTTCCCAAAGCAAGCCCGCGAAGAGAGCCGCCTGAAGCGCGGACTTGGAGTGGATCCTCTTGTTCGGGACGATTTTATAAATCGAATAAAAAAGGCCAAAGGAGAGGATGAAAGCGAGTGCGTATTTTAGGATCCATTGGACCATCGGTCCCATCGCCATGGGATTCTGTTCCCGGAAACTCTGCAGGGCGGAAATCGCAGAGCTGAGGGCCATGCTCACAAGAAGAAGGGTCCCCGTCAGGAGAATCATTAAAAGATCAATGATGAATCCGCGCAACATTCCCCTTCTCTTTTCCGCCCGGAACACGATATTGAAGGCGGTCTGCAGGGAGCTGAAGATCCATCTGGAGAACCAGAGCAAACCCAGAAATCCCAAGACTCCCACAATGTGACGGCTCTGGATGATATTCGTTAGACTTTTCATAATCTTTGGATCCAATGCCGGAGCCATATCTCTGAAATAAGCATGAATATGACTAATCACTTCTTGGTTGTTATAAAAATAGCTCCCCACCAAGGCCAACAGCAACATGATAAAAGGAATCAGGCTGAAGAGGATGTCAAAGGCAATCGCCGAAGATAAGAAAAAGCCATTGTCACCATAGAATTTATTTAAAGCCTGCCACAGAAAGCCAAATTTCTTGAGATTTCTGCTGAGCAGCTTGAATTTCATCAAATAAGTCCTTTTCTCTGCCGTGAAGTCTCCTAGAGCGATCTATCCTCCATTAATGTAGCACTCGCAAAGCGAATTTTTCAACCTGATTTATCGGCCTAAGTTGGGGGGATAACCGGGATCCCGCGAGAAGAATCGAACCTTTTGTCAAACAGGACGGAGTTCTTAAAAGAAAGACGCTTTTCTCGGATCGATCATCGCCCCAAACGCGATCGGTCGCTTGAAAATGGGTCTGTTTCCAGAGAGAGAATCGATTCCGCGACATCCGGATCAATAGAAAGGATGTTGGCATGAAAACTGCATATAATGGAACCCAAAGGACTAATTTGGTGATCAGCAATCAATTTCAAAATTAAAAGGAGAAATGCCATGAAATCCGGCAAACAGGACAAAACGGAAGGCAAGTTCCATCAAGCTAAGGGCAAGTTCAAGGAAATCGCCGGGAAACTCAGCGATAATCCCAAGTTGGAAGCCGAAGGCTCCAATGAAAAGATAAGCGGCAAAGTTCAGAAAAAGGTCGGTCAGGTCAAAAAGGTTTTTGGGAAATAGCAAAAAACATCGCCTCCCTGAGACCTTTCGTCCAGAAGGCGGTCGCCGCCTTCTTAATCGTCAGGGACGACGGAAACCGATATTCAACACGTAAGAAGGAGAATAAGGCTATGACACTCATCATCATTATTGTCTTAGTGGTCCTCTTATTCGGAGGGGGAGGCGGTTACTATTGGAGAAGAAGGCGCTAGGCTGCTTCTCCTGCCCCGCTGGGCGCGTGCGCTTAGAGGCTGGCATCCGTTTTATTCGAAGTCATGTGGGGTTTTCGTCTGCCCTTTGAACAACCTAAAGAAAAAGGAGCCAATATGAAAGGCTTTGTGAAAGACATTGAGGGTCTCGCCGTCAAGAATGTCGATTTCCGCCGGGTGCTTTATACAGCAAAATACTGCCAACTCGTCATTATGGCGTTGAAGCCCAAGGAAGAGATCGGGGCGGAAGTTCACACGCTCGACCAGTTCTTTCGCGTGGAGGAGGGTTCCGGTGAGGCGGTTCTCGATGGCGTCCGGACGGCGATCCGAGCGGGTTTCGCGGTCATCGTCCCGGCCGGAACAAATCACAACATCATCAATTCCGGCAGCGTTCCGTTGAAGCTTTACACGCTTTACTCGCCCCCGAATCATCGAGATGGCGTCGTTCACCATACCCGTGCCGAAGCCGAGGCCGACGACGAGCACTTCGACGGCAAGACGACGGAATAGAGAGTCGACTGTCCGCCGGGACGGTCTCCGGACTCGCGGACAAGAAGGGAAGCATACGATGAGCACGATCACGACGAATGACGGCACGCAGATCTATTATAAGGACTGGGGCGCAGGAAAGCCTGTCGTGTTCAGTCACGGCTGGCCGCTCAACGCGGATAGCTGGGAGGATCAGATGGTGTTCCTGGCTTCTAACGGCTATCGCTGCATTGCCCATGACCGCCGCGGCCACGGCCGGTCGAGCCAACCATGGGACGGCAACGAAATGGACACCTATGCCGATGACCTCTCGGAGCTCATCGAAACGCTCGACTTAAAGGGCGCCGTTCTCATCGGCTTCTCCGCGGGCGGAGGCGAAGTGGCCCGCTATATCGGCCGCCACGGCACGAAACGGGTGGCCAAAGCCGCGCTGATCGCCGCCGTCCCGCCGCTGATGCTGAAAACGGCGGCCAATCCCGACGGCTCGCCGATGGAGGCCTTCGATAAGATCCGCCTTGGCTGCCTCGCCGACCGCTCGCAGTTCTATAAGGATCTCGCCGGCGGCCCGTTCTTCGGGGCCAACAGGCCCGGCGCCAAGGTTTCGCAAGGCATGATCGACTCGTTCTGGCTTCAGGGGATGCAGGCCGGTCACAAGAACACCTTCGACTGCATCAAGGCGTTCTCCGAGACGGATTTTACGGCAGACCTCAAGAAGTTTGACGTGCCTACGCTGATCGTTCACGGCGGCGACGACCAGATCGTGCCGATCGGCGCCGCGGCTCTCCGTTCATCGAAGCTGGTCAAGAACGCGACTCTGAAGATCTACGCCGGCGCACCCCATGGCCTGACGTATACGCACAAAGGCCAGCTCAATGCTGACCTCCTGGCATTCCTTAAAACCTGAGGTCGTTTAGGGGTGAGGCGAGGATCCCGGAGCTCCCTCGACGAAAGATGAAGATCCTGGTCATCCTCAATTCCGGCGCCGGCAAGCGATCTTCCCCTGATGCGGAAAGCCAAACGGAGGAAATCGCAACAGCATTCCAAGCCGTAAATGTGGACGCCCAGGTCGAATGCCCAGAAGTTCCCGACTTAACCGCATTTACCAAACAGCTTATGATTTCCCCTTTCGATGCCGTTGTCGCTGCAGGCGGGGACGGCACCATCAGCGCGGTGGCTGCGGCGCTGGTCGGCACATCAACGCCGTTGGGCATTCTTCCGCTTGGCACATTGAACCACCTCGCCGGGGATTTGAAAATTTCTTTCAAACTGCAAGAAGCGGCTCGCACCATTGCTGAAGGCCATATCCGCGAGATCGACGTCGGAGACGTCAATGGCCACATCTTCGTCAACAATTCATCCCTTGGCCTCTATCCCCAGGCTGTCCGAAAGCGAGACCAGGAAATCATTCGCCTGGGCCGTGGAAAATGGCCGGCCATGCTGGATGCTTCCCTCCGCGTATTCTTGCGCTTTCCCCTGATTACGATCCGGCTTGAAACTTCCGATGGCACCCTGACGCGAACCACTCCGTTCCTGTTTGTGGGGAACAATAAATATGAAATGAAATTCCTGCGCATTGGCGACCGCCCGTCTTTGGAAGGCGGAGAGCTTTGTGCTTATCTTTTGAAGCATACAGGCCGGCTCGCTTTTCTGAGAATTCTCCTGATGGGGATCCTGGGCCTGAAACACGAGAGAGATTTTGCTTTCATCCTTTCCCGAGAGATTCAAGTGCAAACACGGCGCAGGCGTTTCACGGTTTCCGCGGACGGTCAACTCATGACGCTCGATACCCCTCTCCATTACCGGATCCTGCCTAAAGCGTTGCGGGTCCTGACGCCGGAAATAGCCAAACCATGAGGACGGTTACGCACATTTCGGACCTCCATTTTGGGATGGAAGACGACTCGTTTATGCCTCCCCTGAATGACCCTCACGCCGCATTAGTGGGACGGGGAGCCTTGGCCGTGGAAGCGCTCGAACCCTGACCCGGACGCGAAAAGAATGTGAAAGGCCCTTGAACTCATCCCGTAGGTAGGCTATAATTCTGCCCGCGTTCGAAGCGGAAATCGGTCCGGAAAGACGCCCGAGCCGCTCAGGGATGGACAATCGGGACGAAGCGAGAAACGCAACTCGTTGAAAACGCGATAGATCAAAGATAGTATTGATGGCCCGCTAGCTCAATTGGTAGAGCAGCAGACTCTTAATCTGCGGGTTGTAGGTTCAAGTCCTACGCGGGTCATATCTGATTTCCCTCATAACCTCTCCCAATCAAAGAGGTTATGATTTCAATCTAATTCTATTTTATTCAATCCAAAGGACCTCAGTTTGGTCACAAATAGTCACAAATCGCGATCGTTTGGTCACAAATTGGACACAAACGGACAGAGCAAGGGGGAGCTTTTTAGGCCGGTAATCCCTTCTTTCGATCGATGATGAACTCCTGCCGTCCGATCAGCTTCGCCGGATCGCCGTCACTCCCGAAATAGGACCTCAATTTTTCCACCTGCCCGCCAACAAGCTCGCGTAATCGTCTATGAGCCCATGATCCGCGAATGAGTAAAACTTGTTCCGCCCTATAATGACGTGATCCAGGACGCGCACCTGGAGCAATTTCCCGGCCCCGACGATCTCCTTGGTGATCTCTTTGTCGCAGAGGCTTGGCTCAGGATCGCCGGACGGGTGATTGTGGAAGACGATGATGGACGCCGCGCCGAAGATCAAGGCCGCCTTCATGATCTCCCGAGGATAGACAGCCGCCGTATCAATCGTGCCCTCGCTAGCCTCGACCACTTCTATGACCTGATTTTTCGTATCAAGGTAGATAACGCAGAAGAACTCCGTCCCGGCCTTCGAGTAGTCCTTGAACGTATCAAATACGACCTGCGAGCTGTTCATCAGCTCCAGGTCCTCCGGCCGCTCGAACACGGCCAGCTTGACCGGACGCTTCGTGAAGGGGAGCCGAATAAGCCTTTTTTCGTTTGGCATTATAGCGCCTCCGCCAGCAGGCCCAGGCCCCTAGCTGGAGCCCAGGCCCGCCGCCCCGCATAGGGCAGATCGACCGCCTTGATCGGCCACGCCCGGGAGCCCAGCGCCTTGATTTCCGCTTCGCTGAAATATCCGTATTCGTCCTCGAATCCCTGGACCAGACCGAACCAGATCACATCTGGCACCGCGCGGCCGTTGATCTCGCTCACCTGTTCGCTGTCCTTCTCCAGCGCGAACCAATACCAGCCAGTGAACGATTCCCAGCCCTTGATGACCGGCTTTCCGTCGATCTCCAGCCGCCCGTTGATAGTCTTTAGCTCTGGCATGATGTTGCTCTTGATGCGGCGAGGACGGCCGCGCCCGGCCGCCCGCCTGCGATCCTTAGCCCCGGGCCTCGCCCGCGACCGCGATGTTGAAGAGCCCGAGCACCTGCTCCGCGATCTCGGCCGGGATGCTGATGCCCTTGCCAGGCGCTTCCTGTCCGGCGTCGTCCAGATACCAGCGCCGGATGCTGACATACGCCCTTGCCCTTGTAGATGCTCGCGCGGACCTGGACGGTCTCGCCCCGCTTGCCCACCGGGACCTTGCCGATGATGCTTTCCGCATCGCTCATGATGTTGACCTCCGGCCCGGCTTCGTCTGCGGCCGTTCTCGGCTTCTCGCCGCCCCTGCCGATCTGCCGGGCCGCTCCATCATTGCGGGAGCCCGGCCGCCGCCCAACTCGGCCGCGGCGCGAAGGCGCGAGCTCCCCCATTTGAGCCAATGGGAGCAGAGACGGGGGCCGGGGCGGGTAAAGGTGGGCAGAGGCGGGGGCCGGGGGATGGGCACCCCCGTATGGGAATTTTGCCTAGCAAATCAGATCAATATAGTCCGATATATAGCCGTGAATTTTCGGGGAATTTTCTATATAGAATGCCAATCCATGCCGGGCGGGGGCTACAAGAGACTGTTCGGGCAGACGTTATTGGCCTTCTTCCCCCTTCGAGAACGTGACAGAAGGGCTTTGCGTTGGCCCGGAAGCGGCAACGAGCCGGGCTAAAAGGCCTTTTTGACATGCCCTACGAGCTCCTGCCCAGCACAGCCTAGAAATGCCCGGGAAAGCATGTCGGGAAGGAGCTCAGGCGAATGCCCCACGGGAAAACAAGATCCTGGGGTCCTTGGACAGGCTTCACGAGCTGGTGGCTCAAACGGCTAACCGTAGAGGGTTACGATGACCCCGAATTTGCGAACATTCGTTGACAAGACCGCAGGCCATGAGATAAGAAACAAAAATTAATCCGGAAAACCACTACATCTACTGCTGCACGGCGGCTTGGGCCCGAATCAAATCGTGAAGGGTAATGATCCCCCGAACCGAACCATCGTTCCGGTCGACGACAATCAGGACCGGTATCGGCGATTCGAGGAACGCATCGCCGACGGATTTTACGGTCTGATCGGGATAGCAGAGGCCCGCGGGATGGATTTCGGGAGGCTCTCCGGACAAAATCGACTCCTCGATTTCTCCTCGAGAGAGCATTCCGCGGAGCTGCTTGTCGAGGATCACGGGGAAGTTCGCGTAGGGATAGAGATCGATAAGAGCCCGCATGGCCTTGGGATCGAGACTGGTGAGAGCGATGGGCTTCGGATTGGCAACCGCCGAAACCGGCAAATTCTGCCACCCGGCCAGATCCAACGGAGGACGGATCTTGTGAAGCTCGTGGCCGTCCTGGACAAGCAGCGCATCATAGAAGTTCAGATGGCCGGCCGCCCGGGCCACCGCTTGGCTGATGATCAGGCCGATCAATAGTCCCGGGATCAGCTCGAATTGATGGGTCATCTCAAAAACGATGAGAAGAGACGTCAACGGAGCCCGGACGATGGCGCCCAAACAAGCGCTCATTCCAATCGCGGACAATACGATCCTTTCCGCCCCCGAAAGTGGAAGCCAGATGCCGGCCAGGCTGGCGATGAAAAAGCCAGCCATGCCTCCGATGAATAAAGAGGGAGCGAAAATCCCTCCCGATCCGCCAAAACCATAGCCGACGATTGTCGCCGCCAGCTTGGCAACGACCATGAGGCCGGCGATCTTCCAGGGAAAATTGTTGTTAAGCGCCGCCGAGAGGTCCTGGTAGCCGAGCCCGAAAACTCCAATTTTGCCGCTTGCCAGGAACACAGCGATGCCGATAATCCAGGTCAGGAAACCGCCCGCGATGGGGAGCGACCATCGAGGGAGCATCCTCTGGCCGCGCAAGACCGCCCGCAGGGCGAGAGTCCCTTTTTGAAAAGCCAGCCCGGCTAGTGCCGCCAAGGCGGCGGCGACGGGGACGACGAGATACATGCCCCAACCGACGCCCGCGACGGTCGGAAGAGAAAAGGCCGGCTGGCCTCCAATCAGGGCGTGCACGACGAAGGCGCCCAATACGGAGGCCAGGAGGACACGGCCCAAGTACCGACTATTGAAATCGCCGATGATCTCCTCGATGACGAACGTGATCGCCGCCAGAGGTGTGTTGAACGCCGCCGCGAGCGCGGCCGCAGCCCCGATGGCCGTGGCGCCCCGGCGCTCCCGTCGTGAGATGCCGAACAGGCCGGCTAGGTTCGAGGCTGCGCCTCCTCCCACATAAACCGAAGGCCCTTCTCGGCCGAGGCTATTTCCGCCCGCGATGCTCAAGACGCCGGCGACGAACTTGACTACGACGCTTCGCGCATCGACATATCCCATCTCCTTCCAATAGGCCGCTTTGAGCTGGGGAATGCCGCTGCCGGCAGCCTCGGGGGCGACATAACGAAGGAGCAGCGCTACGATCACCGAAAAGACCATGATGACGAGGAAGCTCGAGATCAGGAAAAACGATCGGGAGCGTGCGGCGAAAGCCAGATAAGTCTTGGCGAAGATGAAATTCGTGAGGTATAGAAAAGCGACCGCGGATAGGGCGGACCCCGCCCCCAGCACGGCGGTTTGGATCAAGGCCCGGACGTTTTCCGGCAATTTCGGGATTATCGGGACGACTAACGATTTGTCTTTAACTGGGTTAACTTTTTGAGACATTCAACTGTCCGGCTTTACCGATCAAGAGATCATTCTACATTCTTGAACCTCCGAAGGCAATTTGCCAGGAACTTCCAGACATACTCGCCGTCGATCGAGCAATAGCGGGCCTAAGTTGTCCTCGCCTGGCCGACGTGGATAGTGATCAAATTCCGCCCGAGTCAAAAAACATAGAGTACGACGAAATAGGCCGCCATCAATGTTGCCCCCAAGGGCAATCCGATCGCCGCCCACTCTTTCATGGAGATCTTCAACCGTCCCGCCGCCACTATGTTAGGGATGTTGCCCGGGATGAGCATCCCGCCGCTGATCGACAGGCCCATCACGATGCCCACGATCTGGACCAGGGTCATCGCCGGGCCGATCTCGATGGACGTCAGCGTCGCGTTGTCCAAAACCGCAGAGCTCATATTGGCCCAAAAAAGCATCCCGGACGGGATCTTGGAGATGTACCAGATCATGAGCGGCTTGAATCCCTCCCCGATCAGAACGAGGGCCGCGATGAACATATAGATCTTTAGCGCCCGGAGGATGACGCTCTTCAGCGTTTCCGGATCGTGCGTGTGCGCCCCTCTGGCGAATGCCGACATACGGGGTCCGATCCAGAAGGCTCCGAGGAGCGCCAGGGCCAGAACGCCGGGGATCATCAGGATCCCGAAATGTCTCAGCGGGAAGAAGAAGCCGGCGTGAAAAGGCGGGCCGGCCAATTTGGAGACGAGAATCGTCGACAGAGGCTCTCCGAGCGGCGATAAACAGCCGCCCAGGCCCGCAGCGAAACAGGCGATCACGACAAGGTTCTTCCTCTCCTTGCCCGACAGGGGAAGCGCGGCTGCGATTTCGGCCACGAGAACGGCCGTGACGATGACCGAAAGGACGCTGGACAGCAGTCCGAGCACGGCGATCAACAGGAAGAGGAACAGGCGATGTCCGAGCTTTCGGGCCAGGCGCAGGATCCAGCGGCTGAAGGGCGCGTTGGCATAATGGATCAAGAGGCCCATGACCAGCACGACTTGGAAGATGCCGACGGGAACCGTGCCGATCGTGAGGGGGGCCTTCAATGCTTCGACGACTACGGGCCAGCTCCAGAGGCCGGACACGGACACGGCCGCGAAGCCCATCGCCAAGAAGAACGGCTCCAGGTTTTCCTCGATCTTGCGGACCCTGAAGGGCAGGACCAGCAAGACCGCTACGAGAGCGGCCAGTCCGGCGACTGTGGTCAGAACCGGCTGGGGGGGAATGAACGGCATGCTATTGCCATCCTCCTGGGATCGGAAACAATCCGACACCCGCTCGACCTTCAGCAAGTCCGGGAAAGATGGTGCCTTGAACGGCCATCGACGCCTCCATATCCGCGCTCCGCGAGAACGTGCGCCTTGAAGCAATAATTATGACGATACCCGCGGGCGATATGGATGGCGGCCCGACCATCCCAATTGATGTTGCCTGTGTGACGCAATAGTATGTCACACACCCAAATAGATCTTATATTAGACAGAGAGTATTTTCAACATCACTTGGCCGTGTCAAGCACAGGTTCTTGACTAGGTCCTGGGCCGACGATATCATCAGATAAATCGGGAACGGAACCTGGCCATCGTGGCTGAAAGCGTGTGAGCATGATTATCGTGGAAGCGCTTTTCGCCGTGGCGGTGGCTCTTTTCCTGACCGTGGTCTTTGCGGTCGTCGGCCGCCGGGCGAAGTCGCGATTGTGGGTGGTCGTCTTTTTTTTACTCGTTTTTTTCGGCGCCTGGGGGGGGCATTTGGATCACCCCCCTGGGGCCTTCCATTCTAGGAGTCTTCTGGCTGTCCTACTTCGTCGTCGGGTTGATATTCGCCCTGGCGCTCGAAGCCGTCGCGGCTTTCCACTCCGGCTCTGTCCGGCCGGGATCGTCGGAAACTCGGATGGATGCGAAGGAAGAGCATGAAATAAAATCCGTGCTCGGCATGTTTTTTTGGATCCTGTTGCTGATTTTTGTCGGAGCGATCGTCATCGGCTATATCCGCCGTTTGCACTAGGTTGGATTTCCTATCAACATCGAGGCCAGGTGTCAGGCCGTCCCTCCAGAGCGGTTTGAGGGGCGGCTATCTGTTTCAACTCAACCCCCACTGGTCCGCAGCTATGCACATCATTTCTCCACACCGCTCAATGCTTCGAAGCCGGAAATGACGTCGAACAGTTCCTCGTCGATGCCGCTTTGGCGCAAACGATGGAACGTCCCGTTGAGGTCTTCCAGTAAGTCGTCGATGTTTTTGTCGGCGCGTTGCATCGCCGCCAGGCGGCTCGCGTTTTCGCTGGCCAGGGATTCGGCGCACGCCCGGAAAAGCGAGACGAAAAGATATTCGCGGATGAGCGCCCGCAAGGTTGCCGTGCCGCCACCCATGACCTCGGGCAAGTTTCCCGTCGGCCAGGGAAGATCAAATAGCTTGCGTCTCCAGTTTTCGTCCAGCGGCAGCAGGCGCTGACTGACGGGCGCATAAACCGCCCCGGACGTAGGGCGGTTGTAGAAGAGGTGGAGTTCTGTGACTTCCCCATGATTTTGGCGCGTCTCGCTCTCCACAAGAATCTGCCCGACGAGCGGAGTGATGGCTTTGACGGAGTTCGGCACGGGGAAGAATCCCGCCTCCGGCAACCCCCCATCAGCTAAGCGCGCGCGAACGCGCTCACCGACCGCCCAGATTCGGTGTTTGCCGGGCAAGGGAGCAAGGGTCTTAATCGCAAATTCGGCGACCACATCATTAAACTGGCCTACCAATCCCTGGTCTGAACCGAATACGACCGCGTCGATCGCACCAGCACCTGTTTGTTCTTGGCGTTCTCCGATCAAGGGTGCCGGCCCGCTTTCCCGGAAACATACGCCCAACCCCAACTCCACGGTGTGATAATAGTCGCCCAACGCGCGCACAGATTTTTCGTATTGTCCGATGCTAGAGGCGGCAAGGGCTTTCATCGTGCGGACGACGGATTGGAGATCACCGGCATTCTCGATCTTTCGGCGCAGACTCGCCGTGGTTTCGCTCATGACTTCTCTTTGAGCACCCCTTTGGGCTTGGGCTTGATCTCCGTTTTTGCTTCCGCTTTGGCCTCGGGCTTGGATTCCGGCTTGGGTTGGAACGGGGCCAATGATTTTCGGGCGATTTCGATAATCGTTTTGCGATCCTCGTCGCTCAATTTATCGGCGGTATCCAATCGCTCACGCACCTCCGCCGGAATCTCCGCCGCTGCCTTGCGTAGCACGCCCTCGGCGTCCGTCATCCGGTCAAGCGGCACGCGGTCGAAGATTCCAGCGGTCAATGCCAATAGCACCGCAATTTGTGCGGGCACGGAAACCGGGGCGAATTCCGGCTGCTTGAGACAAGCGCGAATTCGCCGTCCGTGCTCGATGATCTTGCGGGTATTTTCATCCAGGCGGGCGCCGAACCGAGAAAATGTCTCGAGTTCCACGAACTGTGCGTAGGCGAGCTTGAGGTCGCCCGTCACGGCGCGATAGGCCGCGCGCTGCGCTTTGCCGCCGACGCGCGAAACGGATTTCCCGACATCGACCGCGGGCAGCATACCCAATTCGAATAGCGACGGCGAGAGATAAATTTGTCCATCCGTGATCGAAATCAAGTTCGTCGGAATATAGGCGGAAATGTCTTGCGCTTCGGTTTCAATGATGGGCAGCGCTGTGAGAGAGCCGCCGCCGAGTTCCTTGCGCAGGTGCGTCGCGCGTTCGAGCAGCCGCGAATGGATATAAAAGATGTCGCCGGGAAACGCTTCGCGACCGGGGGGACGGCGCAGCAAGAGAGAGAGTTCGCGGTAGGCGCGTGCGTGATGAGTAAGGTCGTCGTAGACGATCAGCACATCTCGGCCCGCTTCCATGAAAGACTCCGCGATGCTGGTGGCGGCGTAAGGAGCAATGTAAGCGAGACCGGGGGAGTCGTTGCCCTCGGTTACGACGAGGACGGTATATTCCAATGCGCCTTTTTCCCCTAAGGTCGCCACGGCCTTCGCCACGGCGGATGCACGCTGGCCGATGGCACAATAAACGCACACGACATTCTGGCCCCGCTGATTGAGGATGGTGTCAATCGCTATGGCGGTCTTGCCCGTCTGGCGGTCGCCGAGAATCAACTCGCGCTGTCCGCGCCCAATGGGAATAAGCGCATCGATGACTTTGAGGCCGGTCTGGAGAGGCACCGTGACCGGCGCGCGGTCCATGATGGGTGGGGCTGGTCGTTCGACGGGCAGGCGCTTGCTGGAGACCACCGGGCCTTTGCCGTCCAGTGACCGACCGAGCGGATCTATTACGCGCCCCAAGAGTCCATCGCCCACGGCCACGTCCATGACCCGGCCCGTGCGCTGGACTTCATCTCCCGCGTGAATATGCCAGTATTCACCGAGCAAAACGACGCCGATATCATCCGCGTCCACGTTGAACGCAATGCCGAGCAGATCGCCGGGAAACTTAACCAACTCCTCATAGCCCACGCTGGGAAGGCCGGAGACCTTGACGATGCCTGTCGCGACACTGGTAATCGTGCCCACCTCCAGGGGCCTCAGTTGCGGCAAGAAAGCTTCCCGCACTTGGCTAATTCCGGCAAACGCGCTGTCGAAATCGCTCTGGAGGCTCTCTGGGTCCATGTTCATTTGCTCTTTGTTTCGAGTTTAGGATCTTCAGGTTTAGACTTGGCTTTGGCCTCAGCCTTAGGTTCAGCTTTGGCTTCGCGTTTGTCCTGCTCTTTCATAAGCTCATCGACGCCCTTTTCCAGCGACGCAAGGTAATCCGCGATGCTCCACGCTACCTTCAGCCCGTTCGTGGTGAGTTCAATGCCGCTGATCAGGTCCGGCGCGGTCTCAAACCGGACGCGAATTTCAGCCGAAAAGGTTTCGTTGAGCGCATTTTGTATCGCCGCCCGCTGTTCCGCGGGCAGGTCAAACGCGCTGCGTACGATCGCGGGGCCGGACGCCGTCTTGAGGGCCTCGGCGAGTCCGGCTTTCATCTTGCCGTCCATCTCTCGCAAGCGGCGAGTAAACACCTCGCCCAAACGTTCTTCCAAACTCGTCGTGGCAAGATCCGTCAACGCTTTACGAGCGATCGCAAAGACTTCTTGCTGGGTCCTGCGGCGGATGGCTTGATGCAAGGCATGTTCTTCGTTTCTCGACGTTTCCTGAAGTTTTGAACTTAAAACCGCCGCGGCCTTCCGCGCTTCGTCGAGAAGCCGCTGACGTTCGGCCTGCGCTTCGTTCGTCGCTTTGCCCAAAAGAGCGGCGCGTTGCTGGTCGAGCTCCTCGTTCTTGTGCTGAAACTCATCGCGTTCCTTTTGGGCTTCGGCCTTTTTCTTGTCGGCGTTCGCGAGTTCCGTGGCGATCCGCTTCTCCCTCTCATCGATGGCGTGGAGAATCGGTTTGTAAAGGAAGCGCTTCAGCAACCACACCAAAATGAGGAAGTTGAGAACTTGCGCACCGACGGTAAACCAATCGATGAGCATGGGTTACTTTCCTGCGACTTTTGCGATGACGTGGTTCCAGAACGGGTTGGCGAAGATGAGAATCATCGTGACCACGAAGCAGTAAATGGCCGTAGACTCGATCATCGCCAGGCCGACAAACAGGGTCCGGGTGATGGTGGCGGAGGCATCAGGCTGCTGTGCCAAGGCACTGAGCGCCGTCGCGACCGCTCTTCCTTCCGCCAGCGCAGGCCCCATCGTACCGAAACCGGTGGTGATGCCCGCGATGACAATGGATGCCACTGCGATAATCGTCATTGTATCCATGGATTCTCCTTTTCTTGTCGTCGTTCGTATTTCAATGTGCGGCCTCGGGTTCCGGCTTAGGCTTCCGGACTCGCGTGGCGGCCGCGATATAAACCGCGGCCAGGATGCCGAAGATGTAGGCCTGCACCATGCCGGTGAGCAGGCCGAGCACCGTCATGAGGATCGGAAAAATGAAGGGCATAATCGTGAGGAGGATGGCGATAATCATCGCCCCGCTCATCATGTTGCCGAACAAACGAACGGACAGGGCCAGCGTGCGAGAAAGTTCGCTGATGATGTTAAACGGCAGCATGATAAACGTCGGCTTCATATACGACTTCAGGTAGTTGCCCACCCCTTGCTCCATAATGCCGAAGAACGGCACGGCCACAAACACGCACAGCGCGAGTGCAGCCGTAGTCGAGAGCGAGCCCGTCGGCGGCTGGTAGCCGGGGATGATAGTGCAGAGGGCGGCGGCGGCAACAAACAGAAAGAGCGTACCTATAAAGCCGAGATATTTCCGCGGTTCACTCAAGCCGACTTCTTCAATTTGCTTCTGGATGGCGGTGACGACGATTTCCAGAAGGTTTTGCCAGCGGGAACGTTTAAGATCCACCGAAAGCCTGCGGGTAATGAGTTTTGAACCGACGGCCAGCACGAACATCAGTCCCCACGTGAACACAATGGTGGCGTTGAGCTTAAGAAACCCAAATTGCCAGAAGATCATCTGATCGGGACTAAGGTGCATGGCTGATCTCCTTCGCCGGCGAGTCGCGGTGTCCGATTGGCGGGCCGGTCAGCCGCATCACGATCAGGCGCGCCAGGACAAATCCAAGGAGGCCCATTAACAGCCTCTGCCAATGACCGCGCGCGAGAAAATAGAAACCGGCCAGGGCCAGGCTCGTTCGGAGCAACAGGCTTCCAAAGAACCAAAGCGCCGGCCGTTTGGACGAAACCCCCTTCTGAATTGTCCACCACAGGCCGCCGAAGAACAGCGCACCGAGCAAAACGCCCGTCACCAAAGCCGTTACCATGGTCAACATCTCATTCATCAGTATTTTCCTGATCCTCGCGCATTTCCTTTTCTTCCTTACCCACCCAATGCCAGGCATTCAAACAACCTATGACCAAGCCGATGATCAGCAATATCAGCGTCCAGGAATGACTCCCTGAATGTCGATGGTCCAGCCAGATTCCAAACGCAGCGCCAAGAACCGTCGGAACCGCTACCGACCAGCCGATAAGCCCCATCATGCCCAGGCCGAACCAGACGACGTTCGTGGAGTTGCGCCGCGCCTTGAGCTTGCGCGCCGCCTTCGCACCGACCTCCCGGCTAAACTCGGTCAGGTCATTTGCGCGTTTGATTTTCGGTTTTTCAGTCATGCTGAAACTCCGCTAGGCGGCGGATGAAATCGCTCTCCATTTTCGCCATCACCGCGCGGACGCTCTGCTCCCGTTCATCCAGACTGAGAAACTCCCGCTCCACCGCCTCGCGCAGTTGGCCGAGGTCCGTTCCGCCAATTGCATTGCGTACAGAGACGTGCACTTCCGAGCCGCTCTTGATCAGCACCCCTTCATCGACGGCCACGCAAACTTCGCCCTCCGCCTCGTTTTCGTAGATCAGAATCCCAGGCGCGAGCGCCGCCACGCAATCAAGTCGATGGGGCAAGAGTCCGAATGAGCCTTCGCGCGTCTCCGCCACAATGCGAGACACGCCGGTTTTTTCGGCGAAGATTCGGAACGGCAAGAGAATCTTAAGATCCATGAGTGTCGCTGCCGGCATGTTCAACCTCCGACTTAGCTTTCGGCTCGGACCTCGGCTGAGGCTCGGCCTTGGCCTCGGGCTTGGAATCGGCGGCGGGCTTCGGGTCGCCCTTCGCCGCAGGCTTGCCTCCGGATTCGGTCTTGGCGGCGGGTTTGTCGGCCGGGGCCTTTTTCTTCGCTTCGTCAATCGCCCCAATCATATAGAGCGCGTTTTCTGGGTAGTCTTTGAATTCATCTTTCAGGATCCGCTCACAGCCGTCCAGCGCGTCCTTAAGACTGACGAGCTTTCCTTTGAGGCCGGTGAACGGCTCAGTCGTGAAAAAGGGCTGGGTGAGAAATCGCTCCAGCCGGCGGGCGCGGGCGACCACGTTGCGGTCCTCCGGCGAAAGCTGCTCAAGTCCGAGCATGGCAATGATGTCCTTGAGCTCCGCGTATTGCGCGAGCGTCCGCCGGATGTCCTGGGCCAAGCCGTAATGCCGTTCGCCGATGATGCCCGGCGTGGCCATTTTGGAGCTGGATTGGAGCGGGTCGATGGCCGGATAAAGGCCTTCGCTCGTCCGCTTGCGCGAGAGCACGATAGAGGCGGAGAGATGCGAGAACGTATGTACCGCCGCCGGATCGGTGAAATCGTCCGCCGGCACATACACCGCCTGAATGGACGTGATGGCGCCGGTATCGGTGTTGGCGATGCGTTCCTCCAGCCGCGACAACTCGGTGCCCATCGTGGGTTGATAGCCCAGACGCGACGGCATTTGTCCCATCAAGCCGGACACCTCCATCCCGGCCTGGATGAAGCGAAAAATATTATCGATGAGCAGCAGCACATCGCGGTGCTCATCATCCCGGAAATACTCGGCCATCGTCAGCGCGGCGTGGCCCACTCGGAAGCGGCTGCCCGGCGGCTCGTTCATCTGGCCGAAAATCATCACCATGTTCGGCAAGACTCCGGTTTCCTTCATGTCGCGGTAAAGTTCCTCGCCTTCGCGACAGCGTTCTCCGATGCCGCAAAAAATGCTGACGCCCTTCTGGTGTCCGATCATGTTATGGATCATCTCGGTGAGCAACACCGTCTTGCCCACGCCCGCGCCGCCGAACAGTCCCGCCTTGCCGCCGCGCTCCAGCGGCAAGAGCACATCGATGATCTTGATGCCCGTTTCAAATATTTCCGATTTTGTGGAACGCCGTGCCAGAGGCGGCGGAGCCCGATGTACGGAACGCCATTGGACATCGGTCAACGTCGCTCCGCGGTCGATCGCGTTGCCAAACACGTCGAACATACGCGAAAGTATCCCTTTGCCCACGGGCGCTTTTAGCGGCGCGCCCGTGTCCTCCACCGTCATGCCGCGGGCGAGACCTTGAGTGGGGGTCAAGGCGATTCCACGCACGCGATGGGCGTCGAGCTGAGCTAAAACTTCGATGGCAATTTTTCCATCCTGCGCGTGCAGCAACGAGTAGATGGGCGGCAAATAGGCATCGAACCGTATATCTACGACACTGCCGCGCACCGAGACCACCGCGCCGACGTTCGAGGGAACGGTTTTATCGCCCATGCGACACCTCCCTAGATCTCTTATAACGCCGGATCAGCGCGTTGGTTGAGCTATCGTGCTGGAGTTGGCGGCTGGCCCCGGTCTCCAGTTCGGGGATGATGCGCGCGGCAAGCGCTTTTCCCAATTCAACCCCCCATTGGTCAAAAGAGTCAATGTCCCAAAGGACGCCTTGAGTGAAGACGCTGTGTTCGTACAGGGCAACGAGCTTCCCCAGCGCCGTCGGGGTCAGCCGCTCAAGGAGGATCGTGCTGGATGGGCGGTTGCCCTCGAAGGTGCGGTGCGGCGCCAGCCAGGCCGGTACGCCCTCCGCTCGGACCTCTTGGGGCGTTTTGCCGAAGGCCAGCGCCTCGGCCTGGGCGAACACGTTGGCCATGAGCAAGTCGTGGTGGCGGCCGAGGGGGTTCAGCGGCTGAACGAACCCGATGAAATCGCAGGGGATGAGCTTGGTCCCCTGATGGAACAGCTGATAGAAGGAATGCTGGCCATTGGTCCCCGGCTCCCCCCAATAGATGGGCCCGGTTTGATAGACGACCTCGGTTCCGTCAAGGGCGACGTGCTTGCCATTGCTCTCCATCGTCAACTGCTGGAGGTACGCCGGGAAGCGCTTCAAATATTGCTCATACGGAAGAACCGCCATGGTCTGGGCCCCGAAGAAGTTATTGTACCATAGTCCTAGGAGCCCCATGAGCGCCGGCAAGTTGCGCTCGAAAGGGGCCGTGCGGAAATGCTCGTCCATCTGGTGGAAACCGTCGAGCATTGCGCGGAAATTTTCGGGGCCGATGGCGATCATCGTCGAGAGGCCGATCGCCGAGTCCATGGAATACCGCCCGCCGACCCAATCCCAGAACTCGAACATGTTCGCGGTATCGATGCCGAACTTAGCCACCTCCTCCGCGTTGGTCGAGACCGCGACAAAATGCCTGGCAACAGCAGCGGGGTGTTTCAAAGTCCTGAGGGCCCAATCGCGGGCCGTGTGGGCATTGGTCATCGTCTCCAGAGTCGTAAAGGTCTTCGACGAGATGATGAACAATGTCTCCTCGGCGTCGAGGTCGCGGGTGGCCTCGGCGAAGTCGGTGCCGTCGATGTTGGAGACGAAGCGGAAAGTCAAATCGCGCCGGCTGTAATAGCGCAAGGCTTCGTAGGCCATCACCGGCCCCAGGTCGGACCCGCCGATGCCGATATTGATGACGTTGCGGATGGGCTTGCCGGTGTGGCCCTTCCACTCCCCCCTGCGCACCCGGGTGGAGAAGTCGGCCATCTTGTCGAGCACAGCGTGGACCTGGGGCACGACGTCTTCGCCGTCCACGATGATGGATTGCTCCTTGGGGGCGCGCAGGGCCACGTGCAGGACGGCCCGCTTCTCCGTAACGTTGATCTTCTCACCCCGGAACATGGCCTCGATGCGATCCCGCAGGCCGGACTGCTCCGCCAATCGCAAAAGGAGCCCGAGTGTTTCGTCGGTGATGCGGTGCTTCGAATAGTCGAAGGTGATGCCGACGGCCTCAGCTGTCAGGCGCTCCCCGCGTTTCGGATCGCCCGCAAAGAGATCCCGAAGATGCAGCTCCCGGACCTTCGGGTAATGGGCTTCGAGGGCCTGCCAGGCCGCTCGTTTGGTGGGCGGCGGGATGCTTGATGTCATGCCCATGTCCTTTCCATCGCGGCATTGTATTCGCCTCGGCGCGCCGCCCCATTGCACCGGGCTCGATGATACAGAGCTTGCTGTGCCGCAGGCACGGTGGCCTCCCGGCCGTGCCAAATCTCCAAGGCCGGTTGCTGGATGGCGCGGGCAAACGAAAACGCCAAAGCCCAAGGCCGCCGCGACTTGAATCTGACATTCATGGCATTCAAGCGGGCCGAGGCCAGTTCGCCGGATTGGCCGCCCGATAAGAACGCAATCCCCGGCACGGCGGCGGGAACGGCTCGCAGGAGACATTTCACCGTGGCGTCGGCCACCTCGTCCACCCCTTCTTGCTTGGGGCAGGTCAATCCCGGAAGCACCATATTGGGCTTTAGGATCATCCCCTCCAGCGCCACCCGTTGTATAAAAAGCTGGCCGAAGACCGTCCGCAGGACGTCCTCGGTGACCTCGCCGCACCGATTGAGGGTATGTTCGCCGTCCATGAGCACTTCCGGCTCGACGATGGGGACCAATCCGGCTTCCTGACATAACGCGGCATAGCGAGCCAATGCTTGCGCGTTGGCCTCGATACAACCCCGGCTGGGGATGCCGGCGCCCACGGCAATCACCGCACGCCATTTGGCAAAACGGGCGCCTATTTGAAAGTATTCAGCCAGGCGTTCGCGCAATCCGTCCAGGCCTTCGGTTATTTTCTCTCCGGGATGACCCGCCAGGTTCTTGGCCCCGGTGTCGACTTTGATGCCGGGAATGATTCCCGCATCGATGATGACTTTGATGAATGGAGTGCCATCTTTCTTCCGCTGGCGGATCGTTTCGTCGTAGAGGATCACGCCACTGATGCATTCACCGAGACCGGGCGTCGTCACAATCAACTCCCGATAGGCGCGCCGGGCTTCCTCGGTCTGGGGAATCCCCACCATGGCAAATCGCTTGTTGCAGGTTGGATTGCTCTCATCCATCGCCAGCAGGCCCTTGTCGCCGGCGACCAGCGCCCTCGCGGTGTCGATAAGCCCTTGGGCATTCATTTCCGATACGCTTTGCATGGCGATTCCTCTCCGTTCATCCGCTTAGCAGCCTCATTCGCTTTTTTGTAAAGAGATTTTATGTTTTTGACGATATCTCCGGCAAAAACCGCCTCCCCGCAAATGAGTTCATCCGCGCCGGCCTTGACCACCTTCCCTATCGTTTTAAGCTTTATGCCGCCATCAACCCCTATTATCACATTTAGGCCCTTGTTTCTTAAGAGTTCTCTGGCCTGCGCTATTTTTCGTTCCGTGCCTTTTATAAAGGCCTGTCCTGAAAACCCCGGCTCAACGGACATGATCAAAATGTAATCTAACCTTTTTGCGACATCTTTGATGCTATCCACCGGAGTTCCGGGCTTAAGGGTTATTCCGGCTTTAAGCTTAAATGCCCTGATAGTTTCTAACGTGCTGCGAAAATTACAGCAAGACTCCTCATGGATGATGATCCCGTCGACGCCTGCTCTTTTAAAAGTCTCTATGTAGCGTTCCGGCCTGTCGATCATTAAATGAGCCTGGAAAAAAAGCCGGGATATTTTTCTTATGGATCCTATTAATGCAGGCCCAAAAGTAATATTGGGAACAAAATGACCGTCCATGATGTCCAGATGAAGCTTGGAGCATCCGGCAGCCTCGATTTTTCTTATCGCCCCCCCCAAGTCGGAAAAATCCGCTGCAAGTAAAGAGGGCAAAACTTCTATTTTATGCATAGTTCCGTTCGCTTGCTTTCCAGCTCCGCTATTTTCGCAAGACGGCGCTTGAACCGTTCGGCGCCCTTGAAACGGGCGCTTAGGAACGTCTGGACCAAGTCCCAGGCCAGAGCGTGTCCGGTGACCCGGCCGCCCAGACACATCACGTTCATGTCGTCGTCCTCCACCCCTTGATGAGCGGAGAAGGGATCCGTGATCAGCGCCGCACGCGCGCCGGGCACCTTGTTGGCCGCAACGCCGGCTCCGACCCCGCTGCCGCAGATGGCCAAGCCGCGGGTGATGTTACCTCTTGCCACCGCCCTGGCCAGGGGCACTACAAAATCCGGGTAGTCATCTTCTATAACCAGTTCATGGGCGCCGAAATCCACCACTTCATATCCAGCGGCCGTGAGGGCTGTCGTCAAGTACACTTTTAGCTCAAGCCCACCATGGTCTGCCGCTATGCCGACGCGCATCATTATTCCTCCATGGCTAATTATTTCCAGCCCATCACAATAATGACAAAGACGAAATATAAGCCAAATATAATCGCTCCGTTCACCCGCGTGAATCCTTTCTTAAAATATAAAAGACCCAGAGCCACGGATGTCATGCCCATAAGCCACCAGATTGAAATGATTGTTCTTCCTGTCAGGGGGCCGAGGCCCATTATGACCGCAGAAATGCATATTCCAAACAAAATATTTATGGTGTTGCTGTTCAGGGCTTCGCTCATGACGGCCGTTCCCCGGCCGTCCAGAGCTATTTTAATCGTTGTGATCACATTGGGAATGCTGGTCAAAACCGCAAGAACAAGCATGCCCACGATCGTTTTGTTCACTCCCCAGGCGTTGCTTAAAAAAACCGCGGAATGAACCATGCCCACGCTTGTGGCAATGATGACGATGACCGCCAGGCCTCCCTGCCAGGCCCAGGGCCATGATCGTCCTATCTGCATTTTACGGCCCTGGGAAGCAGGGCCGGTGGATGCGACCGCCGCGATCAAAAGCGCGTGGATTTTTTCCGGTAATCTCCATCGTTTCATCTGCTCAGGTTTTGTGCCTGAAACGATGACATAGGGAACCAGCAAAAGCAATAATAATCCAACACTGACCAGGCCTGAAATAAATCCGAAAATCAATAAAACCAGCACCAGGATCACGATCATCGAAACCGTGCCGTTAAAGACAATGCCTTCCCTTTTTACCGGCAGTCTCCCCGCAATTAATGCGCTGAGTCCCAATAAGGCGGCCAGGTTAAAAATGTTGGATCCTATAATAATTCCCACCCCGACATCATGCTGTCCAACAAATAATGCGGTGACTGCCGATGAAATTTCAGGAGTATCCGCGCCTAACGCGGCGAGCATGCCCAGCAGCCCTCCGGATAGGTGAAAGCGCAATTTAAGTTTTTCAAGGCTTTGACCAAGAATGAAACTGGAGATCGCCATCACGACAAAACATGATGAAAATATGCAGGCCGCCGATAATATTGTCATCCAGGCCTCTTTCTACATTCCGTTCGGACCCCACTTCCAGTTCCGGATTTCCGGCAGGTCCTGGCCGTGCTTGTCGATGTATTGCTTGTGCTCGATGAGCTTGTCCTGCATCGTCTGCTTCAGGGAGGATCCCCTGTTGCCCAACTGCGGCAAGCGGTCGATCACATCCTGCACGAGATGGAATCGATCCAGATCGTTTTGGACTCTCATGTCAAAAGCCGTCGTGATCGTGCCCTCTTCCTTGTAACCCCGGACATGGAGGTTGCGGTTGGTTCGGCGGTAGGTCAGCCGATGGACGAGCCAGGGGTATCCATGAAAGCCGAAGATGATGTGCTTGTCTTTCGTGAAGAGCGAATCGTAATCCGTTTCGCTCAGCCCGTGCGGGTGCTCGCTGGCAGACTGCAGCTTCATCAGATCAACGACATTGATCACCCGGATTTTCAGATCGGGCAGATTTTTGCGAAGGATGGAAACGGCAGCCAGGATCTCCAGCGTGGGCGTGTCTCCGCAACAGGCCATGACCACGTCCGGCTCGGCGCCTTGGTCGTTGCTGGCCCATTGCCAGATGCCGATTCCTTCCGTGCAGTGCACGATCGCGGCGTCCATGGTCAGCCATTGGGGCAATGCGTGTTTTCCCGCAACCACCACGTTGACATAATGCCGGCTGCGCAGGCAGTGATCAAAAACCGACAACAGGCAGTTGGCATCGGGCGGCAGGTAAACGCGCACGATATCGGCCTTCTTGTTGATGACGTGGTCGAGGAAACCGGGATCCTGGTGCGTGAAGCCGTTGTGGTCCTGTTGCCAGACGTGGGAGGCGAGCAGNNACCTTCAGCCACTTGGCATGCTGGCTGAACATCGAGTCAACGATACGAATGAAGGCCTCATAGCTGTTGAACAGCCCGTGCCGCCCGGTCAATAGATATCCCTCCAGCCAACCCTCGCACTGGTTCTCGCTGAGCATCGAATCCAGCACGCGTCCGGCCGGCGCGAGAAATTCATCATTCTCGACGGTTCTGGCATCCCACTGACGGTTGGTGACTTCAAATATCGCGCCCAGGAGATTCGAGAGCGTCTCATCGGGACCGAAGACCCGGAAATTTCGTTGATCCAAATTTAGCCTGGCCACGTCACGCAGGAACTTGCCCAGCACTTGCGTATCATGGTCATCGACGGCGCCGGGCGAAGTCACATTCACCGCATGGACTCGAAAGTCCGGCATGCGCAGGTCACGCAGCAACATACCGCCATTGGTGTGCGGATTGGCACCCATCCTTCGGTCGCCCTGCGGCGCCAATTCGGCCAATTCCGGCATGAGACGCCCGTCCTTATCAAAGAGTTCCTCCGGCTTATAGCTTTTCATCCAGCTTTCCAGGTGCGGGAGATGATCGGGATGCTCGGCATCCACGATGATCGGCACCTGGTGCGCCCGGAACGTGCCTTCGATTGGCAGACCATCGACAACTTTCGGCCCCGTCCAGCCCTTGGGCGACCTCAGGACGATCATCGGCCAGCGCGGTCGAATGATGTCGTTTTTGCTCCGCGCATTTTCTTGTATTTGCCGGATGTCCTCGATGGCTTTGTCCAAGACAGCGGCCATGAGCTGATGCATCTTTTCCGGCTCATCGCCTTCGACAAAATAAGGGGTCCAACCGCACCCTCTTAGAAATTGCTCCAACTCCTCATGCTCGATACGCGCCAGAACCGTCGGGTTGCTGATCTTGTAGCCATTGAGGTGCAGGATCGGCAGCACGGCTCCATCCGTCATCGGGTCGAGAAACTTGTTGGACTGCCAAGATGTCGCCAAGGAGGCCGTTTCCGCTTCGCCGTCTCCGATGACGCAGGCGACGACGAGATCGGGATTGTCGAATGCGGCCCCGAAGGCATGGCTCAGCGAATAGCCCAACTCGCCGCCTTCGTGAATAGACCCCGGCGTCGTCGGCGCCACGTGGCTGGAAATCCCGCCGGGAAACGAGAACTGCTTGAACAGCTTTTTCAGCCCGGCTTCGTCCTGAGTGACGTTCGGATAAACTTCACTCCAGGTGCCTTCGAGGTAAACATTACCCACAATCGCCGGGCCGCCGTGACCGGG
>PLMN01000019.1 GCA_003141555.1 Candidatus Aminicenantota bacterium | reverse complement strand
GCGAACATTAGTTGACACGACCCCGACAACCATCGTCATCCCCGCGACATCGATACAAAAAGCTCAACGATTCCCCTATACGTTTATCGTAAATCCCTCCGTCCAGAATGGATTAGACAGGCCGTCGGTACTTCTTGTCTTTCAGATCCGGGCCATAGACAAAAGCAGGCTAAAGCGTCGGCTAGGACGGTTGGAGGATGATTATTTAAGAATATTGGAAAATCAAATCCGCGATCTCCTCGGGCTTTGACGTAAAACCGAGCCGCTTTTCGCATTTATAGAAGAGCCTCGAGGTAGGGACGCATGATCTTCTTCACCCGGCAAATCGCCGCATAATGCATGAGGTCGTCCACTTTGACGCGCTTACGTTCGCGATAGAAGCGAATGGCCTCCATCGTCGTATCGAGGCCGACCTTGTTGCGGAACTTGAAGCAATCGGCGAGCGTCTTCTCCGGGCTATAGATGCGCACGCTTACACCGTCGACGTCATGAATCTCCACGCCCTCCGTATACGCCTCACCGGTGAACCGGTAGGTTTTGATCGGGGGGTGGTCCAAACGGGGTTCCTCCGCGCCGCGCGACAGCGCCACATGGACCTCGTGCGGTATCTGGGTGGTGAGCTCGTGAAACGCAAGGGCTGAGATCAGGCAGATCACTCCGTTCGGGACGCGGGACGCGACGATCACAAGGTCGGGGTTGCCGAGCGGTGGGTTGTCGGCAAGATGATACACGCCGCGGCTCACCGCCTCCAGCATCCCGGAGTCTCTCATGGCGTAGAGCGTGCCGGGGTGGATGCCCGCCCGAAGAGCCTGCGTTGTGCGGAGAATTCCGCCGTGCTTCTTGAAGACGGCAGCCGCCCTGTCGAACCGAGGACGTTGACTATTTGCATCTTTGGATATCATGATAATATTACCTACACATGTTATCTTCTGTAGGTATTATTATCATTCTCCTCCGCCATGTCAAGCGACGACTATTCCCGTCGCCTGTTTTCCTCTTATGGCGGGAGTCCATGGGCCTCCTTTTCTTTTTCTCTTCCCTCTTGATAAACGCTTCTCCCCGGTCTGTCTTGTCATTTGTGAACAATATGGTGAACTTGATACGGAAACAGTTGACGCCCCGCCAGGAGGAGGACGGCCGGACGTTCCTCGTGCCCGAGAACCCCGCCTACAAGCCGTTCGAGGTCGAGAACCTCCGCGTTTCTTCTATGATGCAATGGGACGCTACGGAACGTCCTTAATAGATGATCCGTTTTATCAGTGTTGAATCGGGTCTTGACATCAAAGGCGAAGGCGGCTATCCTCTAATGTAAGGAAGTAAGACAGTAAGGCAATAAACATGGAACTCACGGAATTAGCCACGGTGACCTCAAAAGGTCAAGTCACCATTCCGGCCGTCATTCGAGATCTTCTTAAACTTGAGAAGGGATCAAATATCCTTTTCAAGATTACCGAGAACGGGGTATTTCTTTCTCCCTGCGAGGTCCGGGAAAGGCCGGCCTATTCGGCTCGGGAATGGAAGAAGATCGAGCGACTCGTCGCCGAAAAGGGGAAGTCCTATCCCGACGCGGGCTCGGCCAAGAAACACATTGATTCTCTTTGAGATTCGAGTTCAAGCCTTCCTTCGATAAGTCCGTCCGGTCTCTGCCGTCGAATTCCAAAGAAGCAATAAAAGAGGCATGCCATAGTCTCATTTCTGCTCTTGAGGACGAGACCGTTTTATCTGGAGGGGTGGGGATGAAAAACCTGCGCGATGGTTACTGGGAGATTCGCAAGGGTCTGAAAACTCGGATTCTTTTTCGCTGGAGAGGGGACTCCATCGAATTCATCCTGGCCGGTTCTCATGACCACATCAAGAGATATATTCGGGGCGTCTGATTTTTTCTCTCCCCCCTCTTGACAAACGCTTCTCACCGGTCTATCTTGTCATTGGTGAACAAAATGGTGAACAAGATACGGAAACAGCTGACGCCCCGCCAGGAGGGGATCCTGAAGGCCGTCGAGGGCTTCATCCTCGAGCGCGGCTACGCGCCGACGATCCGCCAGGTCGGCCGCCTCCTGAGCATCGCCAGCCCCTCGGCCGTCTTCAAGCATCTGGCCAGCCTCGAGAAGAAAGGCTACCTGACGCGCGACGGCGGAGAGCTGCGCCTCGCGGGCCAACCCGCCGGCGGGGCGCGGGTTCGGGTGCCGCTGGCCGGCCTCGTCCCGGCCGGCACGCCCAAGGAAGCCTTCGACGTCTCGCCTGACTCCTCCGTGGACATCCCCGACTGGATGGTCGGCCGGCGCCGGGGCAACATCTTCTGCATCCGGGTCGAGGGCAAGAGCATGATCGACGCCTTCATCGACGACGGCGACACCGTCCTCCTCGAGCGGACCAACTCCGCCAGCTCGGGGGAGATGGTCGTCGGCCTCCTTGAGGACGGCTCGGTCACCCTCAAGCGGCTACGCCGGGAGGAGGACGGCCGGACGTTCCTCGTGCCCGAGAACCCCGCCTACAAGCCGTTCGCGGTCGAGAACCTCCGCGTGCTGGGGCGGGTCATCGGAGTGCTCCGGAAGTATTGATGTGCGCCGATTCATCGTCCACGTCGACATCGACGCCTTCTTCGCCTCGGTCGAGGTCCTGCTCAACCCGTCCCTCAAGGGCAAGCCGGTCATCGTCGGCGGCCTGCCCCACGAGCGGGGCGTGGCCTCCACCTGCTCCTACGAGGCCCGAAAGTTCGGCGTCCACTCGGGCATGGCCCTCCGCAACGCCTACAAGCTCTGCCCCAACGGCGTCTTCGTCCGGGGCAACTATCAGGTCTACGAGTCGTTCTCGGCCCGGGTCTTCCGCATCCTCCACGACTACACGCCCGACGTCGAGGAGGCGTCGATCGACGAGGCCTACCTCGACCTGAGCCGTTGCCGCCGCCTCTACCCGTCTTTCTCCGAGGCCGCCCGCATGATGAAGGCCCGCGTCGAGCGCGAGACCGGGCTCACGGTCTCGGTCGGCGTCGGGCCGAACAAGGTCCTGGCCAAGCTGGCCACCAAGAAGGCCAAGCCGGCCGGGTTCTTCGAGATCGAGCCGGGCCGCGAGGAGGAGTTCCTCCGCGGCCTGCCGATCGACAACCTGCCCGGCATCGGCCCCAAGTCCCAGGTCATCCTCCGGATGCTCAACATCCAGAAGCTCGGCGACCTGTGGGGCCTGCCCAAGACGACCCTCCACTCGATCTTCGGCCTCGGCGGCGAGGACATCTACCTCCAGTCGCGCGGCATCGACAGCCGGCCCCTGGCGGTCGAGGGCGCGCCCAAGTCCGTCTCGCGCGAGACGACGTTCCTCGAGGACCTCTGGGACGAGCGCCTCCTCCTGGCCCATCTGGCCTACCTCTGCGACCGGCTGACGCTCGCCCTGCGCCACAACCGCTATTACGCCCACATCGTCGAGGTCAAGGCCCGCTACGCGGACTTCAAGACCGAGATCCGGCGCCGCCTCATGATCACCCCCCGCCAGGACATGGGCGACATCTACCGGATCGTCGAGGAGCTCTTCCTCCCGCTCCTGCGCGGCTCGCGCCTCGCCCTGCGCCTAGTCGGGGTCAAGGCCTCGGACCTCGTCCGGGCCCGGCCCCTGTCGCTCTTCGAGCCGTATTCCGACAAGGGCGAGCGGCTCGGTGCGGCCGTGGACCGGGTGCGGGAGCGCTACGGCTTCGGCTCGGTGCTCACGGTCCGGGAGAAGATGCTCGACGCCGTCTACCCGGCCGACCGGGACCGCGGCTTCGTCCTCAAGACCGCCTCGCTCACGAAGTAGGCCGCGGCGATGCACGTCCCCCTCCGCGTCCATTCCGTTTTCAGCCGGGGGAAGGGGGGAGCGACGCTCGAGGAGCTGGCCTGGTGGGCCGCGCGCGAGAAGCTCCCGGCTCTGGCCCTCACGGACATCGGCAACCTCTACGGCTGGGCCAAGTGGACGCGGGCGGCGAAGGTCGGCGGCTTCCGGCCGCTTTACGGCTGCGAGATCGAGATCGGGGGAGAAGGCGGGAACGGCGGCGAGCGGTTCCTGTTCCTGGTCAAGAGCGCGGGTGGCTACTGGACCCTGATGGAGATCCTCAACCGCCGCGAGATAGTCGGCATCGCGGGGCTGACGGCGATCTTCCTCCCGCCGCCCAAGGACGGGCCGACGGCCGTCTTCGAGCGCGTCCGGGCGGCGGACGCGGCGGGCGACGTCTACGTCGGCGCCGACGCCTTCAACTTCCCGCGGGCCGCGGCCCTGGCCAGGGAGCGCGGCCTGCCGCTCGTCTGGGCCAATCCGCTGAAATTCGTGACCTGCCCCGAGCGGCTGGTCCTCGTCCACGCCTTCGAGAAGAAAGTGCCCTATCCGCCCGAGTGGCAGAGCCTCGGCCGCCGGATCCGTCTCTTCGGCCCGGACCAGGAGCCGGCCGCGCGGCGCAAGTTCGGCGACGCGGCGGCCGGCGCCTTCCGGCGGACGTTCGAGGTCGCCGAGAAGTGCGCCTTCACCTTCGCCCGCGTCGTCCCCCCCCTCCCGGACGACGTCTTCCCGACGACGCTCCGCGAGGAGGTCATGACCCGCCTCCGCGGCCGCAAGGACCTCAGCTGGGAGGCCCGCCAGCGCGCCCAGCGCGAGCTGGCCGCCGTCGAGGCCTCGGGCTTCGCCCCGTATTTCCTCATCGTCCACGACGTCGTGAATTTCGCCCGCAGCCATGGCATCCTCCACAACCTCAAGGGTTCGGGCGCCTCGTCCTACCTGGCCTACCTCCTCGGCGTGTCCCATGTCGATCCGCTCGCCTTCGACCTCTACTTCGAGCGCTTCCTCAACTCCGGCCGCGACGACCCGCCCGACATCGACCTCGACTTCGACTCGCGCTACCGGGACAAGGTCCTGGCCTACGTCCTCGAGCGCTACGGCCAGGGCCGGACTGGCGCGGCCTTCGTCTGCAGCCTCAAGAGCTTCGGTGCCCGCTCGGCGCTCTACGAGACCGCCCGGGCCTTCGGCCTGCCGCCCGACGAGTCGCGGACGCTGAGCAAGAAAGCGCCCTATTTCGCCGACCCGAGCTGGCTCAAGGGGATCGCGGCCCCCTCCGGCTACCTCGACGTCTGGAAGCTCGCCTCCGAGCTCACCTCGGTGTATCACGAGATCGCGCTCCACGTCGGCGGCGTCATCCTGACCCCCGCGCCCGCCGACCGGTATCTGCCCCTCGAGACTTCGGCCAAGGGCCTGCTCATGTCGCACTACGACCGGGACGCGGTCGAGGACCTGGAGCTCATCAAGCTCGACCTGCTCTCGGTGCGCGGGCTGGCCGCCGTCTCGGCGGCGAAGGCGGGCTTGGGGTTGAGCGATCTTCCGGCCGGCGACGCCAAGGCGTTCACTCTCCTCAAGCAGGCCCGGACGATGGGCTGCTTCCAGGTCGAGAGCCCGGCCATGATGAACCTTCTGCGCCGGATGAAGCCGGCCACGATCCAGGAGCTGACCCAGGCCCTGGCCCTCATCCGGCCCGGCCCGACCGAGAGCGGGATGAAGGAGAGCCTGCTCCGGAGCCGGGAGGGGCGGGCGGCGCCGCGCGACCCGTTCCTGGCGAAGATCCTGCCCGAGACCGGCGGCCTGCTGCTCTACGAGGAGCAGGTGATGCAGATCGCCGAGCGCGTGGCCGGCCTGCCGCCCGAGGAGGGCGACATGCTGCGGCGCCGCCTGCGGAAGAAGGACGAGGCGGCCGACGGCGCGCGCGACCGGTTCGTCAAGGCGGCCCGCGAGCGGGGGTATGCCGCGGCTGACGTCGAATCACTGTGGGGGACCCTGGAGAAGTTCTCCTCGTACTCCTTCAACAAGGCCCACAGCGCCTCGTACGCGGCCGTGGCCTATCAGGCGGTCTACCTCAAGGCCCACCACACCGTGCCGTATCTCGCGGCCGTGCTCAACGCCGGCGGCGGGTACTACATGCTGGCCGCATACGTCGAGGAGGCCAAGCGGCTCGGCATCCGGATTCTGGGGCCGGACGTCAACCGGAGCGGGTTCGAGTTCCAGGTGGAGGGGAGCGACGCCATCCGGGTGGGATTGAGCGCGATCAAGGGCCTGGCCCAGAAGATCGCGGACCGGCTTTTGGAAGAGCGGGCGGCCGGCGGGCCTTACGCCTCGATCGAGGACGTCCTGGCCCGCGTCGCCCCGTCGAAATCGGAGCTCTTCACCCTCGTCAAGGCCGGCGTCCTCGACTCGCTCGAGGCGCGGCGGACGCGGCAGGTGCTGCGCTACGTCCAGGGGATCGAGGGCGTGGAGGTCGCGGCCGACCTCGAGCCGCGCGAGAAGGCCAGGATGCTCGTCGAGGCGCTCGGCTTCAGCCCCGACGGCGACCCGCTCGCGCTCTACGAAGGGAAGCGCCCCGACCTGCGGATCAAGGACCTGCGCCGCCACGCGGGGCGGACGGTCGAGCTCGTCGTGCGGGTGGTCGACGCCCGGGGGAAATTGGTCGCGGGGGCGCGGAAGTACTTCTATCTGTTCGAGGACGAGACCGGCGTCCTCGAGGGCGTGGGCGACCGGCCGTGCCTGACGATCGGCGAGCCGGCCGTCTGCTGCCTGCGCGGCGAGCCGCGGGCGGACGGGAACGGGATCGTCAAGATGTACGAATGCGCGTTCCAGAAGAGCTTTTAAACAAATGACGTGCGCTTTTTGACATAGAGCCTTATTTCGATTAAAAGTAAAGCATGGACGTGACGAAGGCCATCGAAACCCGGCGGGCGTTCCGTTCCCTCGACCCGGCGGCGATTCCGGATGATCTCATCCGCGACCTCGCCCGCCACGCTCAGCTCGCCCCCTCCTGCGACAACAAGCAGCCCTGGCGGTTCGTCTTCGTCCGCGACCCGGAGCGGCTGAAGGAGATGCGCGCCGCCTTGACCACGAACAACGACTGGGTTCATGCCGCGTCGATGATCGTGGTCGTCTACAGCCGCAAGGAGGACGACTGCGTCATCAGGGACCGCGAGTATCACCAGTTCGACACGGGGATGGCCGCGGCTTTCCTTATTCTCCGGGCCACGGAGCTGGGCCTCGTCGCCCATCCCATCGCCGGATTCAGCCCCAAGAAAACGCGTGAGATCCTGGGCATCCCCGAGGAGTACCAGGTGATCGCCTGGATCAACGTCGGCCTCCATTCGGCCGCGATCAGTCCCGTCCTCACGCCCAAGCAGGCCGGCCAGGAGGTCGAGCGGCCGCCCCGGAAGGCGTTCGAGGAGTTCGCTTCGATCGATCGCTATGTCGGGGGATCTTCTTCAGGAATTCGGTGACGCGATCCCAATTCTCTTGATTTGGGTTCGCGTCACCGAATTCCGCATCTGACGCGCTTCTCCCGTGTCAGCGCATCATATCCAGCGCCTGGCCGACCATGGCCAGGTAATTTCCGACCGGGACATAGCTTGGGACCGAATTGCCCGATCCGACGGCGTAGCGGCCCCGTGGCCCGCACATCTCGACGAGCCGCCGCGTCCGTCTCCGCACGTCGTCCTCGGACCCGGCCGAGAGGATGTTGAGGTCGAGGCCGCCGAGGACCGCGATCCGACCGCCCGTACGGACTTGGAATTCCTCGGCCGGGACAATGGCGTCCTCGAACGAATGCTTGCCGTCGATCCCGACGTCGTCGATCAGGGAGTCCATGATCGTGGCGAGGTTGCCGCAGGAATGAAGCCAGTAGGGAAGGCCGCGGCCGTGGGCCAGGGCCGCGAGCTTCGCGTGCCAGGGCAGGACGATTCTCTTCAAATCGGACGGCGAGACGAGCGGGCCGGTCCGGAAGCCCATGTCGTCGCCGGGAAACACGGCCACGAGGTTCTCGAGCCCGAGCAGGTTTCGGGTGAAGCCTTCCAGGAGCACGCCGATCCGGGCCGCCACGTCCGCGACGAGGGCCGGATCTTCCATGAGGGCGAGGCACAAGCCTTCGTAGGACATGATCCAGGACAGGTGCTCGAAGATGCCTCCGGCGTGGCAGGCGACGAGCCCCATGCCCTCGGGCAGGTTCCGGTCGAGGTATTCGAAAGGAAAGAAATCGTAGTCGTCGAGGCTCGGCCAGGGATAGCGCTCGAAGTCCTCGCGGTTTCGGATTCGGCCCCGGTGCTCGTCCGCCCAGGCCCGCTCGCCCTGGGCGGCGGTGGCGTCGGCGGCCGTCAGCTTGTTTTCACCGAAGTCCAGGCCGCTCTCGAACCGGACGACGTCGTAGCCCAGGCCCCGCCAGAAGGCGATGAAATTATCGAGATGCGCCGCCTGCGTCCGGCGATCGGGCCCCGGCTCGATCCAGGCGCGGCCCAGGAGGCCGGTCACGACGGGCTTCATGACCGTCGGGTCGACAAGATACTCGACAAGCGGAACGCGCCCCGTCGCCCGCCGGCCCTGGAGGATGTCGACGAACTCCCGGGCGTCGGGGCGGGGATGATCGAGCGGCAGCTTCACCGGTTCAGTCCTTTTTTGGAAGCGGGCCGACCGGGTCCTTGAACAGGTCGAACTGCCCTCGCCGAATTTTATCCACAATGTCCTCGAGGATGGGGTATTGCTTCAACAGGCCGCTGGGGATCGCCAGCTTTTCGCCGCTGATCATGTTCTTGATCTGGAGGGCGTTGGCCATGGCCTGCCCCCGGTAATGGTTGTTGGTGATCACGTAGATCCGGTCGCTGTCCTTGCCGATCTCCCGGATCCGCCGGATCCAGTCCTCGAGCTCGTCCTTGGCGTAGAGGTAGTCGTAGCGCGCGTCGCGGCCGGCGCCCTCGCGGAACCAGTCCTTGGCGTTGCGGCCGTGGAGGCGGACATAGGAAAACCTCGGATTCGTGACGATGGCGCTCGGCCCGAGCGACTTGCCGATCACCGGCTGGTCGATGTTGCAGTACGCGACCGCGTGCTCGCGGAGGAGGCCGTAGAAGTCCGGGGCGTCCCACGAGGAATGGCGGACTTCGAGGGAGAGGGGATATTCGGCGAACATCTTGAACAGGCCGGCGAGATAGTCCCGGTGGTCGGGCGTGTTCGTGAACGACCAGGGGAACTGGAGGAGCAGGGCGGCGAGGCGGCCGGCGGCGGCGATCGGGGCGATGCCCTTCTTGAAATCGTCGGCGTCCTTCGCCGTGAAATCCTTGCGGATGTGGGTGAAGGCCTGGTGGAGCTTGACGGCGAGCAGGAAGTCGGGAAACGCCTCGATCTTCTTCACCCAGGACAAGGCCATGGCGAAAGCCGGCGTCCGGTAGAAGGTGCTGTTGACCTCGACGATATCGATGAAGCGGGCGAGGTAGGCGAGGGGATGGAGGCGGGCCTCGCGGCCGGCCGGATAGACGATCCCTTCCCAGTCCTCGTAGCTCCAGCCCGCGGTTCCGACATAGCAGCGCGTCATGAGGGCCTATTGTACCGGAAATCGGTGAAACTTGGGGGAGGAAATCGGTGACACGATCCCAAATCAAGAGAATTGGGTCGCGTCACCGATTTCCGGGCCGAATTCCGCACGTCACCGAATTCCGGATATAATAAGCCAGGTCAAGCAATGATTCGCCTCAAGCGTCTGGAGCTTCCCAGCGGTCCCGATTTCATCCGCGGCGTTGAGCGGGCGCGGGTCCGGATCGCGGCGGACATCGTCCGCACCCCGATCGAATATTCCCCCGCCCTGAGCCTCGCCCTCGGCGCCCATGTCCATATCAAGTGGGAATCCCTCCAGGCGACCGGGTCCTTCAAGCTCCGGGGCGCGCTGAACAAGCTCCGCAGCCTGACGCCGGCCGAGCGCCGGAACGGCGTCGTGTCGGCTTCCACCGGGAACCACGGGCTGGCCGTGGCCCGGGCGTGCCGGATGGAGGGCCTTGCCCTGGATCTGTTTCTTCCGGAAAACGCTTCGCCGCTCAAGGCGGCCAAAATCCGCGAGGAGGGCGTCGAGCCGCTGTTTTTCGGGACGAGCTGCGACCGGGCCGAAGTCCATGCGCGCGGCGTCGCTGGCGCTTCGGGCCGCGTCTTCGTGTCGCCATACAACGACCTTGAGATCATCTTCGGCCAGGGGACTATCGGCCTGGAGCTCCTCGAGGATGCGCCCGGCCTCCGGGATGTCCTCGTCCCGGTCGGCGGAGGGGGGCTGGCGGCCGGCATCGCCGGCTATCTCAAGGCCCGCGATCCGCGAATCCGGGTGATCGGGGTCGAGCCCGCGGCCTCGGCCTTCATGGCGGCGGCCTTCGTCGCCGGGAGGATCGTCGATATCCCCGAAACGCCCACCCTGGCTGACGCCGTGGCCGGCGGGCTGGAGCCGGGCGCGATCACGTTTCCCCTATGCAAGATGCTGGTCGATGACATCCTGACCGTCGGCGAACGCGACATCCGGCGGGCAATGAGAGCGCTCTGGTGCGTCCACGGCCGGGCGGTCGAAGGCGCCGGCGCCTTGCCGCTCGCCGCTCTCCTGTCGCGGCCGGGGGAATTCCGCGGGCGACGGGTGGCCCTCATCGCGAGCGGCGGGAACATCTCGCCCGGGCTTTTCAAGGCGATTTGCCCCCCGGCGCCGTTTCGAATATGATGCCTTTGTCCGGGCTCGAGGCCCGGGCGGATCCGGAGGAGGGATGAAGCGATTCCGCGCGCCGATGGCCGCGGCCCTGACCGCTCTTGCGGCTTTGGCCCCGGCGATCTCCTGCCGCCGTCCCGCCCCGCAGCTTTACACCATCGGCATCTTGGAACTCCTTTATTTGCCCACCACGGCCGACCTGCGGAAAGGCTTCCGCGGCGCGCTCGAAGCCGGAGGGCTCAAGGACGGGACGAACGTCCGGCTCGACGTTCGGAGCGCGAACAACGACATCGCCCTCGCCCAGGAGATCGCCCAGGACTTCGCCGCGGGCGGGGTGGACATGATCGTGGCCGTCGGCACTCCGGCCCTCCAGGCGGTGCTCGCCGCGTCGCCCAAGGTGCCCGTCATCTTCACCGCGGTGGCCAACCCCTATTTGACGCGGGCGGGCGTCTCGCCCGCCGAACACCTGGGCAACGTGACCGGCATCTCTTCATCCGGGCCGATCCGGCCGACGCTCGAGCTCATCCGGAAGACGCTGCCCCGGGCGAGGCGGGTGGGGACGCTCTGGACGCCCTCCGAGATCAACTCCGAATACTACCTGGAGCTCGCCCGGAGCGCCGCCGCGGAGCTTGGATTCGAGATCGTCGCCGTCCCGGTGGCGAACGCGAGCGAAGTCCTGCTCGCCGCCCAGGTTCTGATCAACGAGAAGATTGACGTTATTTATCAGCTCTCCGGCAACACGATCAACGCCGCCTTCGAGACCATCGGCCGGATCGCGGAGGAGAACGCGATCCCGCTCTTCGGAGGGTACATCCTCTCCACCCGGGCCGGCGCCTGCGCGGCCATGGGCTGGGACTACTCTGAAATGGGGGCCCGGACGGGCGCGCTCGTCCTCCGGGTGAAAGCCGGCGAAAGCCCGGCGAGGATTCCCTTCCAAAGCATGTCCGAGGTCAAGCTGTCGCTCAACCGGACGGTCGCCGGGAAGCAAGGCGTGCGGTTTCCGGAGGACGTCCTGAAACAGGCCGGCGAAATTCTGGATTGACGCGCGGCGATTGCACCCCGGGTCTCGGTCCGGGCTTCGGGCGCCGGCTCCTCGGACTCAGTCGAAGATCGGCCTGCCCCGTCCCACGCGAACGGCGGCCCGGATCGCTTCCGCCGTGAAGTCCGTGGCCAGCTCGCAGGCCTTGATCAGAGCCTTGCCCTTGGCCAGATAGCCGAGAAGAGCCGCCGAGAACAGGCAGCCCGTTCCGTGGACATCTTTTCGGATTCGCGGCCTGCCGAAGATGGCCCAGGTCTTGCCGTCGAACAACAGATTGATCGGATCGCCAACGAGGTGGCCGCCCTTGATGAGGCAGGGAATGCGTCCGAGATCGTAGATTTCCTCGGCCGCGGCCCGCATGCCCGCCACGTCCGTGATGCGTCGCCCGACAAGCCGCCCGGCTTCCTCGAGGTTCGGCGTCAGGACGGTGGCCTGGCCCCGTATCGCGGGGAGGAATTCCGGGATCGCATCCCCTTCGAGGAGGGGTGCGCCCGAACTCGCGCGGAAGACGGGGTCGATGACCCGCGGCCGAGCTCGGCCCGCGCGGAGGATCTTCGCGATCGCCGCGACGTTGTCCCGCGATCCGGCCATGCCGACCTTGAAACCCGCGAAATCGATATCCCCGGCGAGGACTTCGAACTGGTCCGCCACCAGACCCGCGGGGAGCGGGACCACGTCGTGGACCCGGACGGTGTTCTGGACCGTGACCGCGGTAAGGACCGCTTCTCCGTGAAAGCCGAGGCGGCTGAAGACCTTGAGGTCGAGCAGGGCTCCCGCCCCGGCCGAAGGATCGAAGCCGGCGATCGTCAGAAGGCTTTTTTTCATGGGTTCTCAATTCCTTGATGATTATATCAGGGCTGTGCTAATATTTCTAAACCGTGAACGTGCGCGTCCATGTCTTCGTTTCGGGCAAGGTCCAGGGGGTTGCCTACCGGGGGTTCGTCTGCCGGGCCGCACGCGAGCTCGGGCTCACGGGCTGGGTTCGGAACCTCTACGACGGCCGGGTTGAAATCTTGGCCGAAGGCGAGCGGCCGAGGCTTGAAGCGTTCCTTAAAAAGCTCGAAACCGGCCCGCCCGCGGCCAAGGTCGAAAATCTTGAGTCCCGCTGGAAAGATTACACCGGGGAATTCGCAGATTTCCTGATCGCCTGGCTCGATTTCTGAAGAGGAATCAGCGGCTTTTTTTCGACTCCTCCAGAAATTTCCGCCGGCATTCCTTCGAGCAGAAAAAAAATTCCTTGCCGCCGATGGTTTCCCGGAGGGCGTCTTCCTTGGGGAGGTAGGTCCGGCAGACCTCGTCCTGGACCATGACGCCCGAGACGCGCCGCGGCTCCGGCTTGGCCGGCGGCGGGGCGATCTTCCGCCAGATGTTCCGGACGAAGCGATAGACGGCGTAGAAGATATACGCCCAGACGGCGTAGAAAATCAGTTTCATAAATCCGTTTAACATCGTTTTTTCCGAACGGAAACTTTAGACGATTTGGCGCCCGGAGTCAACGGCGGAGGAGCGAAGGCGGAGGAGCGGGCGCTTCGGTCCGATCATGTTCCGCCGTACTTGTATCATTCTCCGCTTAAGTATAACATAGCATTGAAGCTGCATTTCCCTCCGATTTCCATGAAAGGCCCAAAGAAAGAAAGCCGGTCATCGCTCCGCAAGGAGGTCGAGGCTTTTCTCGATACTCTCCGCGCCGGAACGCCGCCGACCGGGGAGACGGACGGCGGTTCCTGTGGGCTTTTAACCGATCCCGAAGCCGTCCTGCGGCGGGCGGACGGCATCGTCGCGGATGAGACGGCCCGCTTCCTGAAGTTCCGGGCGGCTTGCCGGAAGGGCGGGCGGCTATGATCCTTCTTCGGGAGATCATTCGCGGGAATCCCCGGGCCATCGGCCAGGCCATCTCGCTCGTCGAGGACGGCGGGGCCGAATCCCGGCGGTTCATGAAAGACATCCGCGGCCTGCGGCGGAAGGCCCCGGTCGTCGGCATCACGGGCGCTCCCGGTGTCGGGAAGAGTACGCTGACCGACCGGCTGATTTCGCATCTCCGCGAACACGGACTCAAAGTCGGGGTGGTGGCCATCGACCCGACGAGTCCCTTCACGGGCGGGGCCGTCCTCGGCGATCGGATCCGTATGATCCGGCACAGCTCCGATCCCGGCGTCTATATCCGGAGCATGGCCTCCCGGGGCCATCGCGGCGGCTTGTCCAAGGCCGCGGCCGACGTATGCGAGATCCTGACCGCCGCCGGCATGGACGTGATCCTGCTCGAGACCGTCGGGGTGGGGCAAGCCGAGGTCGACGTCATCCACGTGGCCGACCTCGTGCTCGTCGTCCTGACGCCCGGCTCGGGCGACGACATCCAGACTTTCAAGGCTGGGATCATGGAGATCGCCGGCATCTTCGTCCTGAACAAGGCCGACCTTGCCGGGGCATCGGCCCTCGAAGCCCAGGTCCGGAGCATGATCGAGCTCGGGGACAGCCGCCGCCCCGCGCCCCTGATCTTCCGGACCTCGGCCGCGGAAGGGACCGGGATCGAGCCGCTCGGCGCGGAAATCGTGAAGCTCGTCCGGCGGTAGGGGCGGGCACGTCGGCCCGATCAGGTTCCGCCGCACATGCTCGCGTCTACAGCCGCGGGCGAGCGGCGTTTGGGCTCTTCTCCGTCAGATCATATAGTTGAAGTGGGTCCAAAGGTATTCGTAAAGCTTCCGGTAATCCTCGACGCTCGATTCGGCGGTCTTCAGGCAGTAATCGGTCAGATACTGCCGTGCCTTGGCGGGGTCCTGCTTGAACAAGGCTAGGGCCTCTTCCTCAATTTTAGCCTGATCGCCGAAGGCCTTGCCCTCGATCGCCTTCCAGACCTTTTCGATCTCCCGGCTCATGTCCTGCCAGCGGAGGTTCGCCAGCTTGCTGACCGTCCGGAACGCCCACCAGGCGCAATCGGCCTTGTATCCCCACCGGCCGTCGACCATGTATGAATCCGGCATCTTGGAGATCCCGCAGTAGAACGGGGTGTGGGATGTCGTGGCCGGATTGTCGTAGCCCAGCCAGACGACGCCGCCGATGGGATCGGGGAGCCAGCCCCGGGATTGCGTGATCTGGAGATATGTGGCCGACGGGGAGCAGATCGTCCGCTCGCTCTTGATCCGGAGGAGGGATTTCCAGTCTCCGCCCAGGAACGGGCCGGCAACCGGGCTCTTGGCCGTCTCGCCCTTGCGGTTGACCGAGCTCAGGCCCGCGGTCATGTCGTAGGGCGTCTCGGCGTAGCTGTCCCGGAAAATGGACAGGAGATCCTGGATCGTGACCTTCTTTTCGGGCTTCACCGAGAACGGGTAGTTCTCCGATTCGCCGTTCAGCTTGAGCGACGGAGCGAGCAGGCTCAGGACGCGCCATTCGCGCCGCCGGCAGCCCAGGCTCGTTCGCGAGGAGGGAGCATAGGCGTAGCAGAATTCGAACTCTCCGCCCGATTTCGGGTTCCAGAAGCCCATTTCCGCCGCGAGGGTCAGGACGTTGGTCGAGGCCAGATAATACTCCTTGTTCTTGAGGTCGAGCTTCCGGAGGCGGCTGGCGTTGGCCGAGACGCCGATCTCGTCGTCCGGGACGCGCTGGGCGGCCCAGACCGCGCCCTTCTTTCCCTTGCCCGGGCCGTAGATCTCGAAGAGCCAGACCTCCTTCGGGTCGGCGAAGGTGAAGCTCTCGCCGTAGTCGTTGTAGCCGTAGGCTCGGGTCAGCTCGTCCGCGATCCGGATGGCGTCGCGGGAGGTCTTGGCCCGTTCGAGGAGCAGGCGGTAGAGCTCGGGGGCGTCGATGATGCCGTTGTCCGTCTTGAGCTCAAACCGGCCGCCGATCGTCGTCTCGCCGATGGCCAGCTGATGCTCGTTCATGATCGGGTAGGCAGCATTGACGAAGGCGTAGGTCTCGGCGGGATAGGGGATCTCGCCCGTCTCCATCCGGTCCGTGTCGTCGGGGCCCTTCATCCGCTTGGGCTCGAAGTAGACCTTTTCCATCGTCCCGGGGGCGTGGGCCGCGTGGGGGACGATCGTGATCCAGGTCCGGTCGGTCGTGCTGTCGCAGGAATGAGAGGTCATCGTCGACCCGTCCGCGGTCGCCAGGCGGCCGGCGTAGATGCTCGTGCAGCTTTCAAATTCCGGGAGGGCGGCGCACCCGGGCTTCTCCGCCGCGCCGGCGGCAACGAGGAGAAACGCCGCCGCGAGGAGGGCGAGGGCCCACCGTCCCTTGTCACGTCGGGATGTCGGAGGATGCGTCATGAGGATCTCCTTGAGACGGTCGGCGGGCGCAGACGCGCCGGGTCAATAGCCGCCGTGGAAATGGGTCGTCCAGATCTTCAGCGCAAACTCCCGGGCTTCGTGAAGATCTTTGTCGTCGGGATGCGTGGCGGCCGAGGCGGCCATATCGGTCCACTCCTGGTGCTCGGGCGATTTCGATAGAAAATCCAGGGCCTTCATGCTGAGTTTCCCCCGGCAGTCGAACGATCCCAGGACCTTCGCCTTGCCCGCGAGGACGAGGGCGTATTCCAGGGCCTCCTGCGAGAGATGGTGGCCGTGCAGCGAGCCGTGAGTGCAGAACAGGGCGAGGGCCTGCCCGGCCGGCACGCGCCGGAGGAAGACCTCGGCTTTGTAGGGGACGCTGTGGCTCTGGACCGGAAAGCCGAAGAACACCAGGCCGTAGTCTTCGAGCGACAGCGTCTCGTCGATCGGCCGGATGTCCTTCTCGCCGTGGAGGGCTTCGAAGATCGCCTCGGCGACCGCTCGGGTATTGCCGGTCTGGCTGAAATACGCGACCAACGTCTTTTTCATGGCGTCTATTCTTCCATAGAACGGCGAAAAATTCTAGGCCCGCGGGAATCGGAATCGGATCGAGATCCGGGTCCCTTTGCCGGGCTCGCTCGCGATCTCGATCGTCCCGCCGTGGTCTTCGATAATCTTCCGGGCGATGGGCAGTCCGAGTCCGGTGCCGGCGTCCTTGGTGGAGAAATACGGCTCGAAGATGCGGTCGAGAATTTCCTTTTCGATCCCCGAGCCGGTGTCCTCGAGGACGATGGTCATCGCTTCGGGCGTCCTGGCGAGCCGGACCCGGATCTCGCCCTTGCCCCGGATCGATTCGATGGAGTTCGTCAGCAGGTTCCTCAGTGCGGTCTTGAGCTTGGCCCGGTCGCCGTCGAGGCCGAAATCCGTCCCCTCGAAGGTCTCGTCGAAGCGAATGCGCCCGGAGAGCAGCGTCCGATACGGCCCCACGGTCTCGCGAAGCAGCTCGTCGAGGCCGAAGCGCTCTTTGTGGAGGACGGTCTCGCGGGAGATCTCCAGGAACTCCTGGGCGATCCGGCGAAGGTTCTCCACTTCGCTGATGATGTAGGAGATGGACTCCCGGAGGGCCGCCTCGAAGTCGCCGTGCTTGTCTTCGTAGACCCGGAGGAGGTGTTCGGCCGAGAGCTGGATGGGCGTCAGGGGGTTCTTGATCTCGTGGGCCACCTTGCGGGCCATTTCGGCCCAAGCCGCCTTCTTGCCCAGATCGGCGAGGTCCCGCTGGTGGTCCCGCAGGCTCCGGATCATGGCGTTGAAGCCGTCGACCAGCGTCTTCATCTCGTCGTGGGCCCCGTACTCGATGGCGAAGTCCAGGTTGCCGAGGCTGGCTTCCCGCGTCCCGGCCAGGAGGCGGGTGATGGGCCGGACGATCATCGCTCCGATGCCCCGGGCGAGGACGAGGACGGTGGCGATGAAGAAGACCGAGATAAAGAGGAAGAACTGGACGAGGTCCTGGGTGGCGCCCCGGATCTCCTCCTGTTCGAAGGGGAAGGGCAGCGAGATCATGAGCCGCCCGGTCGGAGCCGCGTAGGGCACGGTCAGGGTCTGGAACGCGAACTGGCCGATGCTGCGCGTCTGGGTGTAAAACGGGTTGTTCTCGAACTGGATCTTGTAGTAGATCTCGCCGTCGATCAGGTCCGGGAACAGCCCGTTGTCGAAGAACTCCTGCCGGCTCGAGGAGACGAGGCGGCCCTCCTGGTAGAGGTTGACGTCGTTGGCGATCGTGGTGCTGATCCAGAGCATGAGGTCCTCGGGCGGCGTCTGGGCCTCGGTCCGCGACTGGCCGCTGAGGTAGACGAAATAGTCATCCATCACGCTCCGGGCCATGGAGGCGTGGATCTCCGCCTTCTCGACGAACTGCTGGGTGAAGATGCGGGTGAAGAAGCTCCGGGAGAAGAAGGTGAAGACGAACAGAGGCACGAGGGCCACGGCGATGAAGGAAATGTAGACCTTGTTGGCGAACGACCAGAGCGGGTGGCGGGCCCGCGTCCCGGCAAGGAGGAAGTAGAGGAGGAGCGCCGGGAGGAGGATGAGGGCCGCGTCGAGGAGGAGGAGCTTGAAGAAGGCGATGACGGTCTGGGGAAGGGTCTCCCGCGGCGAGAAGAGGGCGTAGACCCGGCCGTTCGCCCGGAAGACGAACATCCGATGGACGACGCCCTTGTCCGCGAGCGTCGTCCACACCCCCGGCCCGTTCAGGGCCTCCGCCTCGAGCAGGGCGGGGGGCAGCCCCGTCGAGAGCTTGCCCGGATTGAAGAGGAGCTTTCCCGTGCCGTCGAAGACCGCCAGCCGGAGGTCGAACTGCTCGAGCGACGGCAGGGAATTGACCCGGAGGAGCTCGAAGTACGGGTTGGCCGAGTAGAGGAATGGCAGCATCGCATCGTCCAGGGCGACGTAGAACATGGTCCGGCCCGCGGGTCGCCCGCCCGACATCCAGTCTTTCGTACCGATCAGGAAGTCCTTGGACTTGCCGAGGAACGGGACCGAGATCCGGGCGATCGTCCACTCGGCGCTCGGCGGCGTTCGGCCCGCGTCGCGGAAGATGGCCGGGACGTTCAGCGAGAAGCGCGACAGGACCGCGCCGGCGGGATCCTGGATCTCCAGGGATGAATACCAGTTGAACTTGGCCGCCAGCGTCTTGGCCCAGAGCCCGGCGGCCGGCTCGTCGCCTCCGACCGGCTTCCTGAGGAACGCGAACAGGGCCGCCTTCTCGTCGTCGATCTCCTTGAAAGACTGGTCGAGGACGAAGCGCGCCCAATCCTCCTGCGTTTCGATGGTGCTCCGCAGGGACTGCTCGAGGAGCGAGTGGCTCCGCGCCTGGACCGCGCTCTCGAGGGCGCCGAAGACGAGCGCGGTCTGGAGCAGCACCGCCGCCCAGGCCGAGGCCCGGACAAGCGAGGGCTTCCGGGCCAGGGCGAAGGCGGAAAGGGCCGCCAGCGCGGCGAGCTGGGCCAGGAACGCCGCGGGATGGGCCCGCCCGGCGGCGAGGAAAACGGCCGTCTCGGCGCCCAGGAAGGCCAGGCCGGCGAACAGCGGACGGACGGCTCCGCCCGCGAGCCGTTTCAACACCGAGACGATGACGAGGCCCGCGCCGGCCGCGGCGAGGCCGAGGCTGAGATGGAGGGCGATGAACGGCCCGGTCAGGCTGAATTTCAGGAGGTTCAGGCTCGAGTGAAGAGCCGCCTTCGTGGCAAGCGTCTGGACTCCCCAGAGGAGGGCCGAGGATGCCCCGAACACGGGGACGCATAGGACGAGGCGAAGCGAGGTGCCGCGGCCCGGCTCTCCGGCGGGGGCCGGCCGGCGAAGATAATAGGCCAGCCCGGCGCAAATCGCAAACAGGCAGGCTGCCGATAGGAGAAGGTCGCCCGGCGATTTCGTGAGATCGCCGGCGGAAAAGAACCCGGCGATCGTCGGGGAGAACAGGTCGAGCCCTTGGATCGGCGGCAGGCGGCTCCAGGGGATCGCCAGGGCCCGCAGGCCGACGATCAGGCCGAGAATCGCCGGGCTCGTTCCCGGGCGGCGGCCCGGGCGGACAGCCGCGTGCAGGAGACAGGCCGCCAGGAACAGGACGAGGGCCGCTCCCAGGAAGGCATAGAAGAAGAGCAGCAGGAATTCCCGGTGCGCGGCCAGGAATTCCGTCCGGGCGGGCGAACGGAGCGTCACCCGGGCGATGACCTGGTTGCGCTCGTTTCGAAGGGGGAAGGTGAGGGACTGGATCGCCCCTTTGAGGCTGGGCTGGCCGACATACTCGTCCTGGTGGCGGGAAAAGAGCTTGTCGAAGACCGAAACGTCCTCCCGGAAATCGAAGTAATCGATCGAGCAGTCCGTCCGGAGGCGGGCGGGGATGAAGTGGTAATCCTCGAGATACGGCGATTGAAACTTGGGAATGAAGGCCAGCAGCCGGTAGAGGACGAGAAGCGTCTGGCCGTCGACCCAATACAGCGAGACGAGGTAGGAGGACGCCTTGTCCTTGATCAGCAGCGTCTGGCCGAACTTCTGGAGGACGGCGTCCGAGATGCCCCGCGGGACGGCTTCTTCCAAGTTGAGGACGTTGCCCAGCCAGAGGGTGAGCTTCCCGTCGTCGGAGAACGCGGCGATGCCCTCGATCTCGGGGTCGAGGTTCAGCTGCTTGAAGAGGCGGAACCGGAGCTCGGTCGTCTCCGGCCATCGCTGGCCGGCCGCGCGGCGAAGCTTCAGGTTCTGGTCCTTGAGGAGGTTGGCGAACTCCGACTTGATCGTCCCCGCCCGGCCGCGGATCTTTTCGAGGCTCCGGCGGTCGTAGTCCCGGGCCTGCCATCCGGGCAGGACGGCGGCCAGGAGGAGGAACAGGCCGGCGAGGAGGGCGAGCGACCCGCCCGCCGCCGCCAGCCGGCGGCTGATCCGCGAAGTCGCCGGGAGGCTCAATAGTGCCTCTCCGCCTTGATCTCGGCGATCTCCCAGAAGTCCGAAGGCCGGAGCGCGCCGTTCCTGGGCCGGATCAGGAAGAAGATCTGGAGGACGGACTGGTTCCCGGCCTTGTCCAGGAACGACCAGCGGGCCTTAAAAATATAGCGCCCCAGGCGGGCCGAGCGGAGGGGGTTCGTCTCCGGGTAGAACTCGAAGGTCGTGTGGGTTCGGAAAATCTTCTGGAAGAGGAAAAAAGCCTGTTCGCCCGACAGCTCGTCGGAAAAGGAAATCGGCGCGGGAAGCGAGATGCCGATCGCCTCCCCGCGCGGAAGAAGCGAATAAAGAAGATAAGGATCGTTCCGGAGAAAAGCTCGTTCGATCTGGTCCGGAGCCGCCGCCGTCAGGGAGAGAAGGAGCGAGACCAGGCCGAAGCCGAGTTGAAGCACTCAGACCGGCTGCGGATCAGGCCTTGGTGTCCTTGGCCTCTTCTTCGAGCTTCTTGGTGCGGGCCGCATCCTTGATGCTGCTGATGCCGGCGATGAGGGCGATGAGCCCGCCGAAGAAAAGGATCGGGGGGATGGCGCCGAGGACCAGCGCCTTGAAATAGGGCCACCATTTCAAGGCGACCAGAAGCACGCCGCCCACCATGGCGATCAGACCGCCGAAGATTGCGAGGAATTTGCCCATGGATGACCTCCCTTGGAGTTTTATCTTTAGCGAGGCGGATTATAGCAAAAGCGGCGGGCGTGTCAAGCCGCGAATCCGGGGAGGCGCCCGGACCCTATCTCTGGAAGACGATCTTCCCGCCGAGGATCGTGTACAGGGGCTCCGTCGTCAGAATGTCCTTCGGGTCCACCCGGAAGATGTCGCGGGACAGGACGGTAAAGTCGGCCAGCTTGCCCGCCTCGATCGAGCCCTTGATCTTCTCCTCGAACGAGGCGTAGGCGGACCCGAGCGTGTAGAGGCGGAGGGCCTCGGCCATCGTCAGCCGCTCGTCCGGGAACCATCCGCCCTCGGGAAAGCCGCCTTCGATGTTCTTCCGGGTGACGGCGGAGTACAGCCCGCGCATCGGGTCGAGGGGCTCCACCGGCCAGTCCGTGCCGAAGGCCATCGGAGCTCCGGCGTCCAGGAGCGTCTTCCAGATGTATGCGTTCTTCGACCGCTCCTTGCCGATGCGGATCTCGCAGAACCTCATGTCGGTCGTGCAGTGGGTGGGTTGCATCGAGGCGATGACCCCCAGCTGCTTGAAGCGCTTCACGTCCGCCGGGATGACGATCTGGGCGTGCTCGATCCGGTGGCGGAGATCCTTCGCCCCGAATTTCTTCTCGGCGCGCTCGATGGCGTTGAGGACCCAGTTCACCCCCTTGTCGCCGATGGCGTGGGTGCCGGTCTGATAGCCGTTCTTGTGCGCCTTTTCGATCAGGGCGTAATACGTCTCTTCCTTGTATTGGGGCAGCCCGATCTTCGTCGGGTCGTCGGTGAACGGCTCGAACATGAGGGCCGTGCCCGATCCGAGCGTCCCGTCGATGAACGCCTTCTCGAATCCGACCCGGACCATTTCGTCGCCCTGGCCCTGCTTGATCCCGAGCTTGATGTATCTGTCGAGGTTGTCGATGGGGAGCCAGGCGTATACCCGGAGGGTCAGCTTGCCTTCGGCCCTGAGCTGTCTGAAAATTTCGAGCTCCTGGAGGCTGGCCGAAGTATGGATGCCTGTCAGCCCAAGCTTGGCCGCGTAAACCAGGCCCCGCTCAATGTCGTCCTTGAGGGAGGACGGCTTGCTCGAGGGCTTGACTTTGACGAGCCCGGAGGCGGCTTCCTTGAGGATGCCCGTCGGCTCGCCGGTCGCCGGGTCGTTGACGATCTCGCCGCCGAACGGCGATTTCGTGTCTTGGGTGATGCCCGATTGGCGCAGGGCCTCGCTGTTGACCCAGACCGAATGGCCGTCCACGCGATGGATGACGACCGCGTTCGCGGGCGCGACCTTGTCCAGGTCGGCCTTGGTCGGCCATTTCTGGCCCGGAAACAGGGTGTGATCGTACTCGCTCCCGTTGACGGTCTCGCCGGCCGGCAGTTCCTGGATCCTGGCCGCGATCATCTCCTGGACCTTTTCGACGGAGGTCACCCCGCGGAACGTCAGGGACGCGAGCGACTGGCCCCCGCTGGCGAAGTGGAGATGGGCGTCGATGAGGCCCGGGATGACGAGCTTGCCCTTGACGTCCAGCACCTGAGTCGCCGGACCGGCGTATCGCCGGATTTCGGCTGTCGTCCCGGCGGCGAGGATGCGGCCGTCCTTGACGGCCACGGCTTCGGCGGCCGGGTTCTTCGGGTCGAGAGTGACAATCTTGCCGTTGACGAGGATCAAGTCCGCGACCGCGGGCGCCTGCGCGGCCGCTCCCAGGCTGAGCGCCAGGAGAGCCAGGATCAGGAGGGGGATTCTTTTGCTCATGGTGTGCTTATTCTATCGGATTCCCTGCCTGGAAATCAAAAACAGGTGATTAGGGCGAGTGGGCAGAAGATCAAGGAGTCCGTATGGCTCGGGGGATGGGGTCGGCTCCCTGGAGGTTTTTAACGCTGTCGCGGGTCCTGTCGCTGGCCAGCCCCCGCGGCCTCCGGAAAAAGGGGACACAGAACCCCGATGATGACCTGCTAAGAGTCGGCTGGCGTTCTGTGTCCCCTTTTTCCGTCCCATTCGCTTCGGCCGCCGGGGCGCCCCGGCCGGCGCCACCCGCACTAAAGCTAAGGGCGAGCGGGTAGAGGGCAAGGCGGCCGGTGTGGAGGCGAGCGAGCATGGTGCGACGCCCGAAGGGCGGAGCGAGCGAGCCGCAACCCCGAGCCGGTTTCCTCGCTGGGGAAACCGGCGTGCCGCCGACCCTCTACCCGCTCGCCCCTTCTGCGAGCCCCACTTGATTTTGCTCGGAGCATCGAAGAAAATGGTGTTCCGATCGCGAGAGGAGAGTCGCCCCATGCCGAAATTGCTCTTGATCCCGGGCCCGAGCCCCGTCGATCCGCGGATCCTGCGGAGCCTGGCCGAGCCTACGGTCTCCCATGTCGGGCCGGAGATGGCTGCGGACCTGAGCGGGGCGATCGAGGACCTGAAGAAGATCGTCTTCTGCGCCGACGGCCAGTCGTTCATCATCGCCGGCGCCGGGACTCTGGCCATGGAGATCGCCCTCCTCAACCTCGCCGGTCCCGCGAGCCGGGTCCTCGTCCTTTCGCAGGGCTATTTTGGAGACAGGATGGCCCAGATCTGCCGGAGCTTCGGGATCGGGCATGACCTGATTGCGTCTCCCTGGGGAAGCGGCGTCCGGCCCGAGGAGCTATCCGAGCGGCTCGCCTCGCGCGCTTACGACATCGTCGTCGCGACCCACGTCGATACGGGGACCGGATCCTGCGCTCCTATTAAAGAATATGCCGAGGTCCTCAAGGGCCGCGGCATCCTGTACGTCGTCGACGGCGTCTGCGCCACGGGGGGGATCGAGGAGCGGATGGACGACTGGGGGATCGATGTCGTCCTCACCGCCGCCCAGAAATGCTTCGGCGCGCCGCCGGGGCTGGCGATCGACGTCTTCTCCGAGCGGGCCATGGACAGGCGCCGGAGCCTGACGGCGGTCCCGGCCTACTATTCCGACATTCTCCGCTGGCTGCCGGTCATGAAGGATCCGACGAAATATTTCTCGACGCCTTGCGTCAATGAAATCCGGGCCTTCCGCGAAAGCGCCAGGATCATGCTCGAGGAGGGGATGGACGCCCGCTTTGAACGGCACCGGACGAACGCCCGGGCCGTCCGGGCCGCCCTCCGGGCCCTGGGCTTCGGGCTGTTCACCCGGCCCGAGTTCCTCGCGGACACGCTCTCGGTCGCCGCATACCCGGCCGGGGTGGAGGACAAGGCGTTCCGGACGCTCTACGCCCAAAATGGGGTTGTGGTCGCCGGCGGTCTGGGCGAAACGGTGGGCAAGGTTTTCCGGATGGGCCACATGGGGAACCTGACCGCCGTCGACATCGTCTTCGCCTTCGAAGCCATGGAGAAAACGCTGGCCGCCTTGGGCTATGCGTTCACTCCGGGAGCGGGGGTCGCGTCCGCGCGCGAGGCCCTCGCGCCGTGAGGAGACGACGGCTCGGGCCCATGACCCGGGTGTGCGGAAAGGGACGATAGCCCATGCCGAGCTCGGTGTATTTCATCCCCGCCGCGGCGGATGAGGGCCCCGAGGTCCTCTCCCGGAAGACCCGGGACATCTATCTGAAAACCGGATTAAACGACGAGCTCGGCAAACGGGATTTCGTCGCCCTGAAGATCCATTTCGGCGAAAAGCACAACACGGGGTATATCAAGCCCGCCTGGCTGAAAAGCCTTATCGGCGAGGTCCGGACGAGGACCCCCCTGGCATTCCTGTCCGACTCGAACACGCTCTACATCGGCCAACGCTCGAACTCCGTGGAGCATATCCGCCTGGCCTGGAGCCACGGCTTCACGCCCGACGCGGTCGACGTCCCGGTGATCATCGCCGACGGCCTGATCGGGCGGGATGCCCGCGAGGGGAAAGGCGAACATGGCCGCATTGCCGCGCCCAAGATCGCGAGCGCCTTCCTCCATTCCGACGCCCTGATCTGCTTGTCCCACGCGACGGGCCATGTCCAGACCGGCCTCGGGGGCGCGCTCAAGAACATGGGAATGGGCTGCGCCTCCCGGGCCGGCAAGCTCGACCAGCATTCCGTGTCCCATCCGCGTGTCACCCCGAAGGCCTGCCGTAACTGCGGCCTTTGCTCCGACTATTGCCCCGCGGGGGCCATCGTTCAAGCCGAAGGGCATGTCCGCATCGACGACGCGGCCTGCCTCGGCTGCGGCGAATGCCTGGTCGTCTGCAAGTTCGGGGCGATCAAGCTCCGCTGGGACGAGGACGCCCGGCGCATCCAGGAGAAGGTGGCCGAGTACGCGCATTATGTCCAGGCCCATTTCAAGGGCAAAACCGCCTTCCTGAATTTCCTGATCAAGATCACGAAGGACTGCGACTGCATGGCCAAGGACGATCCGCGGATCGTCCCGGACATCGGCCTCCTCGCCTCGCGGGATCCCGTGGCCGTCGACGCGGCCACGGCCGCGCTGGTGGTCGGCCGGGCCAAGGGCAAGGACATCTGGCGGGCGGGCTACGACATCGACTGGTCGGCCCAGCTCCGCCACGGCGAAAGGATCGGACTTGGATCGATGACCTATGATCTGATCGAGCTCCCGGGATGATCAACCATTTCCTTGGGCCGCGCCCGCTGCGCCTGGACGGACTCGATCTTCCCCGCGCATGGAGGATCCTTGCCCTCGCCCCCCATCCCGACGACTTCGAATCCACGGCCGCTACCCACCGCTGGTTCCGGGACCGGGGGAATCCGATCGGCGCGCTGGTGCTCAGCTCGAGCGCGAACGGCGTGGAGGATTCCTTCTGCGACCGGCCGACGGCCGAGGCCAAGGCCGCCCTACGCGAGGCGGAGCAGCGGGCGGGCTGCCGGCTGTTCGGCCTGCCCGAGGCGAGGCTCCGGTTTCTGCGGCTGCGTGTGACCTGGCCCGGAGGGTTCATCGCCGAAGACGAGGAGAATTTCGGGATCCTGAAGCGGGCCGTGGGGGAATGGGGCTTCGATCTCGCCGTCCTCCCTCACGGGAACGACACGAATCCCGATCACCGGCTGACCTATCGTTGGTGGAGGAGGCTGGCCGCGTCCGCGTCCCGGCCCCTGGCGGCCCTCCTCTTCCGCGATCCCAAGACCGTCGGCCTGCGGGACGACGTCATCCTGCCGTTCGGCGAGACGGTGGCCGCGTGGAAGGGGGAGCTGCTCCGTTGCCACCGGTCCCAGCATCAGCGGAATCTGAATACGCGCGGGCACGGCTTCGATGAGCGCATCCTGAGGGTGAACCGGGAGAGCGCCGCGAGGCTGGGGATCGCGGCGCCTTACGCCGAGACGTTCGAGCTGGAGATCACTTCACCCTCCTGACCTGCGGCACGGCGATGTAGATGAACGTCGCGTAGCCGAGGACGAGGAGGCCGTTGATCAGGACCACGGGCGGCTCACCCATCCAGGCCGCCATTTCTCCGACGATCAAGGCTCCGATGGGCATGGCCCCGAAAAAAATCAGGGAGTAGACGCTCATCACCCGACCCCGAAGGCCGTCGGGGGTCAAGGACTGGACCGAGGCGTTGGCCAGGTTGAATATTAGAATCTGGGCGAATCCCAGCCCGACGAGGCAGGTGATCGACAGGACCGGCCAGCGGAGGAAGGAGAAGAGCATGAGCAGCAGGGGGAAGGCCACGGATCCGACGGTCAGAAGCCGGCCCCGGAAGGTGAACCGGCCGAGGGCTGCGATCATGAGGGCGCCGGCCAGTGCCCCAAGGCCGCGGCCCGACTGAAGGAGCCCGTTGAGCGCGGCGTGCCCGTGGAGAATGTTGACCGACCAGGCGGGCATCAGAGTCTGGAAGGAGAGGCCGAACAGGCTGATCATTCCGATCAGGCTGATCAGGGTCCGGATCATGGAATTATGGACGACATAAGACACGCCTTCCTTCAGGTCGGCCATGACCGAGCCCTGGTGAGCCCGGGGCTGGAAAGGGGCGAGCTTCATGGCCAGGAGGGCGGCGATCACGGCGATGAACGAGAGGCCGTTGATGGCGAAGCACCAGGCGGGGCCGAACAAGGCGTAAGTTACACCGCCGATGGCCGGTCCGAGGGCTACGCTGGTATTGAACATGGCCCCATTGAGAGCGATGGCATTGGTCATGTCTTCGCGAGCGACGAGCTCCTGGACGAGGGCCTGCCGGGGTGGGGCGTCGAAGGCGTTCGCCACGCCCAGGCAGAACGCGAGGATAATGATGTGCCAGGGCCGGATCAGATGGAGAAACGTCAGGCCGGCCGCCACGAAGGCCAGGAACATCATCGCCGTTTGGGTAATGATCAGGAGCTTGCGGCGGGACATCCGGTCGGCCGCGACGCCCGCGTAGAGGATGAAGATCCAGCTCGGGATGCCGGCGGCGAAGCCGACCAGCCCAAGGTAGGCCGGCGACTTGGTCAGCTCGTAGACCAGGAACGCCAGGGCCGTGCTCTGCATCCAGGTCCCGAAGAGGGAGACCATCTGCCCCTGGAACCAGAGCTTGTAGTTCCGGTGGCGCAAGGCGGTGAACGTGCCCCGCGGCTCGCCGGCGTTCTTGAATTGGGCCCGGATGTCCCGCGCCAGAATCTTGAGCTCTCGGATCATCGATATCTATCCCCGTCGGCCAATGTCCCCCGGATGGTGTTTGAAAAATGGTCGGGGAGGTGGGATTTGAACCCACGACCCCAGCGTCCCGAACGCTGTGCGCTAGCCAGGCTGCGCTACTCCCCGATGTGTGTGAGCAAGGTATTATACCCGGAACGGTCCGGATTTCAAAGCGGAAAAAACGGACTAGGCCGAGATATCGAATCTTGCGACGTCGGGCGCATCCAGGAGCGTCCAACGTCCCGGGGCGCCGGCTTCCTGGGCGCCGACGGCGACGTGCATCATGGCGATTCCGCAATCCAGCCGCTTCGGGAAGCGGCCGACGTCTTTGCCGCCGTCCGTGCGGACGGTCAGCGACCCGGGGGCGGCGGCAAACCGCCAGGGCTGCCGGTTGGACGCCGAAGGGGCGAGGCGCGCGGCCTCGACGGCCGTCCGCTGCCAGGGTTCGGCGAGATCGCCCGAGACGATCTCGTCCAGGCGCTTCCGTTTGCCCGAGGCGGCGATCCCGCGGTAGATCCGGTCCTTGATCGTGTACTCCCGCTCGGCGTAGCCCACCGGCGTGACGGCGAACACGCGCTCGCCCTCGGGCAGGTCCAGGTGAGCCCGGACCGCGGCCGGCCGGAAGAACCCGCTGACCCAGCACGTGCCGAGGCCGAGCACGGTCGCCTCCAGGATCAGGCCTTCGCCCGTATATCCGACGGCCTCCTCGACGTGGGGAACGCCCTCCGGGCCAAGGAAAGCTATATAATAGGATGCGCCCGTGATACGGCCATAGCCGCCGACAATTCCCCGGAACACCTCGTCCGGAGATTTCCGGACGAGCTCGGCGCGGGCGACGGGGAAGGGCCGGAATTCGCGGCAGAGCTTTTCGAGGCGGACGATCTTGTCCTCTTCGGGCCGGCGCGGATGGAAGCTCCGGCGGGATTTACGGATGAAGATGGCCTGGTACCAGGATGAGGGCAACGGCTCCATGGGGCCTCCTTTCCGGCGCATTATAGCACGCGCCTGCGGCTTTCCCGTAGGCGCGCGCGGAAATCGGTGACATGTCCCCATTCTCTTGATTGGGGATCGTGTCACCGATTTCCGCGGCAGCAGGAAACCCGCATACACGGCGTCCCTTTTTTTGTATAATACTTCCCCCCCGAAATCCCACGGGGGGCATCGCGGAGAACGAAGGAAACACATGAATTCCTGGTGGCATCTCGACACCGAAGCCGCGGCCCGCGCCCTGGACACGGACCTCGCCTCCGGGCTGGCCCCGTCCGAGGCCGCGGCCCGGCTCTCCCTCCATGGGGCCAATAGCCTCCGCGAGGCGCCCGGCCGCGGGCCTTGGTCGATCTTCTTCAGCCAGTTTCTGGATTTCATCATCTGGGTTCTGGCCGCGGCGGCCCTCGTTTCAGGCTTCCTTCAAGAATGGATCGATGCCGCGGCCATCATCGCCATCCTCATCCTGAACGCGATCCTCGGATTCATCCAGGAGTACCGGGCTGAAAAGTCGCTCCACGCCTTGAAGAGCCTGGCCGCCCCGTTCTCCAGGGTCATCCGCGGCGGCCGGCGGGAGTCCGTCCCCGCCGCCGATCTCGTGCCCGGCGACCTCGTCGAGATCGAGGCCGGCGACCACGTCCCGGCCGACGGCCGCGTCGTGTGGGCCACGCCGAACTTCGCGGTCCAAGAGGCGAGCCTGACCGGCGAATCGACGCCGGTGGCCAAGACCTGCCTCGAGCTCGAAGAAGAGGATGTTTCCCTGGCGGAGCGGGCGAACATGGTCTATCTCGGGACCTCGGTCGTTTCGGGAAAGGCCCGGGCCGTCGCGGCCGAGACCGGCATGCGGACCGAGCTCGGCAAGATCGCCGGCTTGATCCAGACCATCGGGCCCGAGCCGACGCCTCTCCAGAAGCGGCTCGAGGCATTTGGCAAATGGATCGTCTATCTCTGCTTCGGCCTCGTCGCCCTCGTCTTCCTCCTCGGGCTCCTCCGCGGGGGCAAGGCCCTGGACATGTTTCTGACCTCGGTGAGCCTGGCCGTGGCGGCGATTCCCGAAGGCCTGCCGGCCGTCGTCACGATCGCCCTGGCTCTCGGAGTCCAGCGGATGATCCGGCGCCACGTGCTCATCCGCAAGCTCCCCTCCGTGGAGACTCTGGGCTGCGCGACGGTGATCTGCTCGGACAAGACGGGAACCCTGACCCGCAACGAGATGACCGTCCGGGCGGTCGCGACGCTGTCCGCCGCGTATCAAGTCGAAGGCGCTGGCTACGAGCCTCGGGGCGAGTTCCGGCGGGACGGGGCGCCGGTCCGGCCCGAAGACCAACCGGAGCTCCTGGCCTGCCTGGACGCCGCGGTCCTGTGCAACGGGGCGGAGCTCGTCCAGAGCGACGGGGCCTATCGGATCGTCGGCGATCCGACCGAAGGCGCCCTCCTGACGGCCGCGGTCAAGGCCGGACGGGGCAAAGAAGCCCTCGAGGCGGCGAACCCGTTCGTCGAGGAGATTCCGTTCGATTCCGAGAGGAAGCGGATGACGATCGTCCGGAGCGACCCCGACCGGACGCGCTTCGCCGCCTACGTCAAGGGCGCTCCCGACGTCCTCCTGGCTTGTTGCACCAGGGTCCGGGAGGGGAGCGTCGATCGGCCCCTGACCGGCGAGGATACCGCCCGGATCCTGGAGATGAACGGCGGCCTCTCCGACCGGGCGTTGCGCGTCCTGGCCGTGGCCGTCCGGCGGTTCGATCGGGAGCCGGATCGGTTCCATGCCGCGCTCATCGAAACCGAGCTGACGTTCCTCGGGTTGATGGCGATGATCGATCCGCCCCGCGAGGAGGCGATGACCGCGATCGCCAAGTGCCGGACCTCGGGGATCAGGACGGTGATGATCACCGGCGATCACAAGAATACGGCCGTGGCCGTCGCCCGGGAGCTGGGCTTTTTCGGCGAGGGCGCGCTTGCCCTCACCGGGGCGGAGCTCGACCGCCTGGACGACGCGGCGTTTGAAGCCGAGGTCGACAAGGTCGCGGTCTATGCCCGCGTCTCGCCGGAACACAAGCTGCGGGTGGTTCGCGCCTGGCGCCGGCGCGGGGACGTCGTGGCCATGACCGGCGACGGCGTCAACGACGCTCCGGCCGTCAAGGAGGCCGACATCGGCGTGGCCATGGGGATCACCGGGACGGACGTGACCAAGGAAGTCTCGGACATGGTGATCACCGACGACAATTTCGCCTCGATCGTGGCCGCGGTCGAGGAGGGGCGGGGGATCTACGACAACATCAAGAAGTTCATCCACTATCTCCTCTCCTGCAACAGTGGGGAGATCCTGGTCATGTTCGTCGCGGCCCTCGTCGGATTGCCGGTTCCACTCCTGCCCGTCCAGATCCTCTGGGTGAACATCGTCACCGACGGCCTTCCCGCGCTGGCTCTGGGCATGGACCCCGTCGACCGGAACATCATGAGCCGGCCTCCCCGGGCCAAGGACGAGCCCGTGGTCACGCCCGGCCGGGCGCGACTGATCCTGGCCCAGGGCGTCTTCATCGCCCTTTGCACCCTGAGCGCCTACCTGTTCGTCCTGCTCGTCGAGAAGGAGGGGATCGTCCGGGCCCGGACGGCGGCCCTGTTCGCCATGACCGCGAGCGAGCTCTTCCACGCCCTCAACTGCCGGAGTCAGCGCGAGTCCCTGTTCAAGATCGGCTTCTTCGGGAACATGAAGCTGATCGCGGCCTGTGGGACGTCGCTCCTCCTCCAGGTGATCATCAACTTCGTTCCGTTCACTCAGCGCATCTTCCGGGTCGAGGCCCTGAGCCTGATCGACATGGCCGTGCTCTTGGTCATCTCGTCGCTCCCGGTCTGGGCCATGGAGCTGGCCAAGCTCGCCGACCGGAAGCTGCGGTTCCTGCCCCGGACATGAGACGGTTTCGACCATGATCGCCGCCGAAAACCTCTCCAAGCGCTACGGGGAGCAGATCCTCTTCGAGAACGTCGGCTTCAAGATCAACCGCCGGGAGCGGGTCGGGCTCGTCGGCCGCAACGGCCACGGCAAGACGACGCTCTTCCGGCTGATCGTCGGGCTCGAGGAGCCGGACGAGGGCTCGATCACCATCCCCCGGCATTACCGGATCGGCTACGTCCGGCAGGAGATCGATTTCACCGCCGCAACCGTCTTCCAGGAGGCCCTCCGGGCGCTTCCCGTGGACGCCCGCGACCAGGCCTGGCGGGTCGAGAAGATCCTGGCCGGCCTTGGATTCGGGCCCGGGGACCTCGAGAAGAACCCGGCCGAGCTCTCGGGCGGCTTTCAGGTCCGGCTGAACCTGACCAAAGTGCTCCTCGCCGACTACAACATGCTCCTTCTCGACGAGCCGAACAACTACCTGGACATCATGTCCATCCGCTGGCTCGAGCGGTATCTCCTCGCCTGGCCGGGGGAGCTCATGCTGATCACCCACGACCGGGGCTTCATGGACAAGGTCGTCACCCACACCCTGGCCATCCATCGAAAGAAGATCCGGAAGATTGAGGGCGACACGAGCAAGCTCTACGATCAGATCGCGATGGACGAGGAGACCTACGAGAAGACCCGGGTCAACGATGAGCGAAAGCGCAAGGAGGTCCAGGAGTTCATCGACCGCTTCCATGCGAGCGCCCAGCTCACCGGCCTGGTCCAGTCGCGGAAGAAGACGCTCGCCAAGATGGAGAAGAAGGAAAAGCTCGTCAAGCTCAAGTCGCTCGAGTTCGACTTCGCCTACAAGCCCTTCCCGGGGAAATACGTCCAGAGCATCGACGACCTGACCTTCGGCTACGAGCCCGGCCGGCCTCTGATCCGGAGCTTCGGGCTGAGCATCGGGGCCCAGGACCGGGTCTTCGTCATCGGGAAGAACGGCCGGGGCAAGACGACGCTCCTCAAGCTCCTGGCCGGGGTCCTCGCCCCGCAGACCGGATCGATCACGAGCCCCCTGGCCGTCGCCCCGGGGTACTTCGAACAGACCAACGTCCTGACCCTGAACGAGAACGCCACCGTCCTGGAGGAGATCGCCTCGGCCGACCAGGGCATGGAGCCGGCCCGGGCCCGCCACCTGAGCGGGCTCATGATGTTCGAGGGCAACAACGGCCTCAAAAAGATCGGCGTCCTATCGGGCGGGGAAAAGAGCCGCGTCCTCCTCGGGAAGCTGATCGCCACCCCTCTCAACCTCCTTCTCCTCGACGAGCCGACGAACCACCTCGACCTCGAGTCGAGCGACGCCCTGCTCGCCGCGCTGGACAATTTCCCCGGCGCGGTCATCATGGTCACCCACAACGAGATGTTCCTCCACGCCCTGGCCGAGAGGCTGATCGTCTTCCAGGACAACGGGATCTCGGTGTTCGAGGGGAGCTACGAGCGCTTTCTAGAGCAGGTGGGCTGGCAGGGGGAAGAGATCCGGCCCAAGGCGAGGGAGGATGAGGGGGCCGGCGGGCCGTCCGTCCCCGCCCCGCTGCCGCCCAGCCGGAAGGAGCTCCGGAAGATGCGGTCCGAGGTCATCACCGAAAAGTCGAAGACGCTCAAGCCTCTCGAGAAGCGGATGGCCGAGCTCGAGGCGGCCATCGAAACGGCCGAGGCCGAGCTCGTGCGCTGGAACAGGGAGCTCGTCGAGGCGGCCCGGGCCAAGGCGAGCGCAAAGATCGTCGAGCTCTCCAAAGCCGTCCACCAGCGCCGCAAGGACGTGGACGGGTACCTCGATGAGCTCGAACCGCTCCTCAAAGCCTACGAGACGCTCAAAGCCGAATTCGACCGGCGGCTCGAGGACCTGGCGGCCAAAGAGCTCTTGAGCTGACTACGGTTTCTTTTCGGCGTACCACACGCCCGCGGCCATGTAGTCGGTCCGCGGGAACTCCTCGATCCAGACGCGGATGGTGTCCACGGGCGCGCCGATGGATTCGTGCACGGCTTTGGTGACGGCCGTCAGCAGGGCTTTCTTTTGGTCCGCGGTCCGGCCTTCGAGCAAGTGGACTTCGATCAGGGGCATGGTTTCTTCTCCCGAATGAGATCCCCCGTCCGGGGGGACGGGAGATCATTGTAGCATCAGGAGCGGGAGGTTCCAAGGACGGTTGGCCGACCGCCCTCACTTCAGCTGGAACGTCACGGTCACGCTGAAGATGACGCCCCGGGGCTGGCCGTTGATGATCATCGGCTCGTAGACCCACTGCCGGACGGCGTCGATGGCCGCCTGGTCGAGCAGGGGGATGGAGCGCAGGATTTTTACATCGCGGACGCGGCCGTACATGTCGGTCTGGGCCTGGACGGGCTTGATCCGCTTGGCTTCGGACTTGCCGGCTTTCTTCGCCGGCGGCGGCGGCGGAGGCGGCGGCGGGGGAGGCGGCGCCAGGAACGCGCTCGTGATCTCGATCGTCGGGAGATTGCTCGCCTGCATCAGGGGAATGACCACGAGGAGGGCGATGATCGCGGCGTGGGCGGCGATCGACAGCGGGAGCACCCAGGCTTTCGTGCGCAGGCCTTGGCGGTAGACGATGAAGGAATCGCGGAAGAGGGTTTCACTCATGGTGACCTCCTGTTCTCCCACTCCATTTTCATGCAACTTCCATGCCAGCTGCGGGCTGCGTTCCCGGCGACCGCCGCCCAGGCGCGGGTTGCCTTGTCCCGGAGGTTATGCTATACATTCTTCATCGGACGAGGCCGTCCGGCCGTAAAGCTGTAAAGATTATTTCCGCTCGTTCCCAGGGGGACGAGAGGGAGGTCGCATGGTCGAAACCATCAGCCAGCTTTTCCTGAACACGATCCGCGCCTTTCCCAAGCCCGATCTCTTTCTCGTCAAGGAGAAGGGACGCTACGAGCCCATATCCTCGGATGACGCGTTTGCCCGCGTCCGCCATCTGGCCCTCGGCTTGGCCGGCCTGGGTTGCCGGCCCGGGGACAAGGTCATCCTGCTCGCCGACAACGGCCCATGGTGGGTCCTGTCCGACCTCGCCGTCCAATGCCTGGGCGCCGTGACCGTCCCCATCTATCCGACGCTCGTTGCCGAGCAGATCAAGTTCATCATCCAAAACTCGGAGGCGTCGGTCGTGCTGTGTTCGAGCGCCGAGCTCTGGGCGAAGATCGCGGCGATCCGGGGGGAGCTGACGGATGTCCGGCAGTATATCGTGTTCTACGAACCGGCGCCGCCCGGCGCGCTCGCCCTGAAGGATGTCCTGGCCCGGGGCGCCGAGGCCGAGGCGAAGGACCCGGCCCTCTTCGAAAAAGGCGCCCTGGCCATCAAGCCCGGCGATCTGGCGTCGATCATCTACACCTCGGGGACGACCGGCGTCCCCAAGGGGGTCATGCTCTCCCATTCCAACTTCATCTCCAACATCAAGACCATGACCGACATCGTGGCCTTCGGCCATCCCGAAATCGTGCTTCTGTTCCTGCCGCTGTCCCATGTCCTGGCCCGGATGACGACCTGGGCCTTCCTCTACAAGGGCTGTGAGATTGCGTTCGCCGAGAGCGTCGAGACCGTGGCCGACAATCTCCTTGAAGTCCGGCCGAATATCATGGTCAGCGTGCCGCGCCTGTTCGAGAAGATCTATGCCAAGGTCCTGGACAACATCCTCAGCGGCTCGCCGATCAAGAGGAAGGTCTTCAACTGGGCGGTGAAGGTCGGCCTCGAGCATGGGCACCGGACGATCGAAAAGCGCCCGATCCCGGCCGGCCTCCGCTTCAAGAGGCGCCTGGCCCACAAGCTCGTGTTCTCGAAGATCCTGGACAAGACGGGCGGCCGGGTAAGATTCTTCGTCTCGGGGGGAGCTCCCCTGTCGCGCGACATCGCCGATTTCTTCTATGCCATAGGCCTCGTGGTTCTCGAAGGCTATGGGCTGACCGAGACCTCGCCCGTCCTGGCCGTCAACACGTTCGAAGACGTCCGGTTCGGCACGGTCGGCAAGGTCGCTCCCGGGATCTCGGTCAGGATTGCGGAGGACGGCGAAATCCTGGCCAAGGGGCCGAACGTTACGGCGGGCTATTTCCGGAACGAGGCCGAGACGCGGGAGGTGTTCGACGCCGAGGGCTGGTTCCACACCGGCGACATCGGCCACCTGGACGCCGACGGGTTCCTGGTGATCACCGACCGCAAGAAGGACCTGATCGTGACGGCCGGTGGCAAGAACGTCGCGCCTCAGATGATCGAAAACCAGCTGAGGCAGATCCCGGCCATCGCCAATGCGCTCGTCGTCGGCAGCCGCCGCAAGTTCATCTCGGCCCTGATCGTGCCGGACGTCGAGAAGCTCAAAGAATATGCCCGACAGAAGCAGATCCCCTTCACCGGGACGGCCGATCTCGTTGCCAGGGACGACATCAAGGCCTTCTATCTCCAGGAAATCGACCGGAACACGCCCAACCTGGCCCCCTACGAGAAGATCAAGAAGATCATCCTCATGGACCGCGATTTCGAGCTCGAGCGCGAGGAGCTGACGCCCACGCTCAAGATTAAGAGAGGCAAGGTCGAGGAAAAGTTCAAATCCCTCATCGATTCTCTCTACAAGGAGTGAGGGGCGCCCCGACCGTGAGTGACGGATCGCCGGAGGAGGCATCATGTTTCAGGACGATGGATCGAGGATAAAAGCCGGAGGGATCGGGATCGTCTTCCTCGTTTTCCTCCTCGCCCTGGCCCTTCCCTCGTCCGCCGCCCTCAAGATCAAGGTGACCACGGACGCCGCCGGCCTGAAGGTGTCACCCGACGCCGGGGCGAACATCCTAATCCGTCTGCCCCTCAACACCGTTCTTGAGGCCGAAGCGAAACAGGGGGAATGGTACAAAATCTTGTTCGAGATCTCGCCTGGAAACCGGGTCGTCGCTTATCTCCACGAGCAGCTCGCGGCCCCGTTCGATGAGCCGACCGCGAAGGACGTTCCGATGAAAGAGGCCGCGAATGCGGCGGTCCGGACCCAAGCCGAGCTGACGGCCGAGATCGAGGTCCAGCTCGATCGCTGCCGAACGCTCATCCGGCAGAGCGGCGGAGCCGACGAGGCCCTCAACCTCCTGTCCCCCCTGACCGCACGGACGCTGCGCGTCGTCGACCACGCCCGCCAGGAGCAGATCTCTACGGAAGTCTTCTTCCTCAAAGGCCTGGCCTATGCCTTTAAGAACGATGAAGTCTCCGCCCGCCAGGAGTTCAGGAACATGTTCGAGGTCAGCGATGCGGAAGCCCGCAAGCTGACAAGAAACGTCTTCGATGCCCGGATCACGGGCCTTCTCAAGCTGGCTGAGGACGAGTTCATGGGCCTCGCGATGGAATATGCGATCGAAATCGTCTCGGATCCCCCGGGAGCAAGGGTCAAGGCCGACGGCCGGGACCTTGGTCCCTCGCCCGTGGTCTACAAGACGCAGACGCCCCGGGTCCTGATCGAGCTCGAGAAGGATGGTTACAAGCCTGTCCGGGAGGACGCCGATCTGACTCAACCCTCCTCCCGGAAGTCCTACCGCCTGGCCCCCGCCTTCTTCAATCTGGCCGTTCGGTCGACGCCGCCCGGGGCGAAGATCTTCCTCGACGGAAAAGACACGGGGTCCGTCACGGACGGGGAGTTGCTCCGCCTCTCCCCGGGGCCCCATCAAGTTCGTCTGGTCAAGGAGTTCTACGCCGAGGCCCAGGCCCGCCTCGAATTGGCGGAAGGGTCGCCGGACAGCGTCGAGCTCGTCCTGTTCGTGTCGAGCTATGCCCCTCACGGAGTTTGGGGCGGGCTGGGCAGCCCGTTCTTCAAGAACCCGGCCGCGATTGCCGCCGACCGCGAGGACCGGATCATCGTCGTCGATGAAAGCCCGGTCAAGCTCAAGATCTTCAACCGCCTGGGCGAGGTGACGGGCGGAGGGGCCCAGATGGCCCTCGGCCTGACCGAGCTGGTGAAGCCCGCGGGCGTGGCGGCCGGGCCCGACACGATTTACGTGGCCGATGCCGAATCGCACGTCATTCTCAAGCTCGACCCGACCGGCCGCGTCCAGGCCAAGTGGGGAAAATTCGGAAGCGATCAGGACGGCCTCAACACGCCTTTGGGGCTCGCCTTGGACGGGGAGGGAAACCTCTACGTCGCCGATTCTGGAAACGGGCGGGTGAAGAAATACGGGCCGGGCGGCGATGTCCTGGCTTCGTGGGGAACGGCGGGTTCCGAAAACGGCCAGTTCCTTTCTCCGAGGGCCGTGGCGGTGAACGCCAAAGGCGAGGTCTTTATCCTCGATTCGCGCCAGGTCCAGAAGCTTTCCCCCAAGGGTGAATGGCTCGCGTCCTGGGGCCGGCCGGGCTCGGGCGACGGCGAATTCCGGAATGCGATGGGCCTCTGCGTCGACGCCGCGGGATCCGTCTATGTGGCCGACACGGGGAATCACCGGATCCAGAAATTCGAGCCCTCGGGGCGGTCGATTTGTTCCTGGGGGTCGAACGGGAAGGACAGCGGCCTTTTCGATCTGCCGTCCGGAGTCGTCGTGGACGCGGGCGGGATCGTCTATGTCGTCGACCGGAACAACCAGCGGATTCAGCTCTTCACGGCGGGCCCGGGCGCCCTGGGCGGCGCTGAGCCGCTGGACGGCGGGACGCGCGGAAGGCCGGACCGCCCGCTATCCCGTCCGACGAGGTGATACCATGAAAAGAGCGTTGGCCCTGTCGCTTGTTGCGGGCTTGGTCGCCCTGGCCTCGGCCTGCATCTTCCCCCTGAACTGGCCCGAGAGTGATGATCCCGGGTCCCGCGGCGAAGTGTTCTACCGGGTCGTGGCCCTGGAACCGGGAGGGACGGTCCAGCTTGAGAACGGGATGGGCGACATCGAAATCCGGGGTTGGGACAGGTCCGAGGTCGAAGTCTCGGTCGAGGAGGACGAGGGCGCTCCGTTCCGGGGGCGCATCTGGCTGCCCGGCGGCCGCTCGACCGCGCCCCGGATCGACGTCGAAAGCGCCGGTAACGTGGTGAAGATCCGGACCAACCTTCCCGAGCGCGAGCGCGAGATCCGGTCGTTTCATTTCATCGTCAACGTCCCGCGCTCCGTGAATCTGGACGGGATCCGGGGAAAGGAAGGCGACGTCACGATCGCCGACCTCTTCGGCCGGGCCCAGGTCCAAATCGAGCGGGGCCGCGTCCGGGTCGACAACTTCTCGGGCTCCCTCGATCTCGTCGTGGGCCGGGGATCGGTCGAAGCCGAGGTCCTCGACGTGCGTCCTGATGACGCGGTGACGATCTCGGTGGCCGAGGGCGATATCACCCTTCTCCTGGCCGAGGAGGCTGCCGCCCGGCTCAAGGCCGCGGCCGGAGGAGCCGTGACGTCCGAGTTCGACCTCGGCCCGAGCGCCGCGACGAAGAACATCGAGGCCCGGATCGGGGGGGAGCCGGCGGCTTCCATCACCCTCTCCGCCCCTCGGGGCAGCATCCGGCTGCTCAAATCCAAGTGAAGACATCCGCGGGGGACATCATGGACGACGACAAAAAGGTCATCAGAACGGGCATCATTATCCTCTTCATCCTCATCGTCGCCGCGGGGGCTTGGTACTTTTTCTTTTCGGGGAAAGGGAAAGGCGTCGAGTCCGTGGAGCCGGCCCCGGCGGCGAAGAAGGCCGCCGCGGACGAGATCGCGGCCAAGGAGGCCAAGGATCTGGCCGGCCTGGCGGTCGAGCTCGACAAGAGCGACGACGCGGTCCGCGGCCTGTTGGGCGAGCTCTCGGCCAACCCGATCTTCGGCCAATGGCTCCGAAGCAAAGACCTCGTCCGCAAGTTCGTCGCCGCGGTGGACGCGATCGCCAACGGCCAGAGCCCGCGCCCCCAGATGGAGTCCTTCGCCCTCGGCGGGCCGTTCAAGACGCTCGTCAAGAACGGCCGGACCACCCTCGATCCCGCGAGCTATGAACGCTACAACCTCATCGCCGACGTCCTCGATTCGGTGAGCCCGGCCGGCTGCGCCCGCCTCTATGCCAGCTTCCGGCCGCTCTTCCAGAAGGCCTACCAGGAGCTGGGCTACCCCCGGGGAGATTTCCACCAGACGCTGCTGAAGGCGATCGTCGAGATCCTCAGGGTGCCGGTCGTGGACGAGCCCATCGAGCTCGAGAAGAAGATTTCGTCCTATGCCATGATCGATTCCAAGCTCGAGGAGTTGAGCGCCGCCCAGAAGCACGTGTTGCGCATGGGGCCGGAAAACCTGCAGCTCCTCCAGGTTAAGCTCCGGGAGATCGCTCTCGCCTTGGGCTTCGACGAGACGCAGCTGCCTCGGCCGAAAGCCGCCCCCGCCGCTAAAAAATAGGCGTCATTTTTCCTGGGGCCGCCAGCGGAAGGGGTCTCCGCGCTCGAAATCCGGGACGAGGTGGTCGTCCGTCCCGAAGACCTCGGGCTGGATGAAGAGCTGAGTCAAGCCGAGCGCTCGGGCCCGGTCCACCACCGCCCGGTACTCTTCGGCGCCGAGCGGCCGGCGGATATCCTCCGGGGCCCGGTAGCAAGGGTGATACTGGCTCATCAGGCTCAGGGCCGTGTCCGGCGGGAGCGTCCGGCCGATCCAATCCAGGACGGCCATCGAATCCTCGACCCGGCCGGGGAGGACGAGGTGGCGGATGATCAGTCCCTCCCGGGCGAGGCCCTCGTCGTCCAGGACGAGGTCGGGTCTCTGGACGAACATCTCCTCGACGGCCTGGGAGGCATGGGCGAAATAGTCGGACGCGCCGGAATATTTCTTCGAAACTTCGGGCGAAAAATACTTCAGGTCGGGGAGGTAGACGTCCACGATTCCCGCCAGCCGCTCGATGACATCGACCTTCTCGTAGCCGTTGGAGTTATAGACGATGGGGATCCGCAGGCCGCCGGCCAGGGCGGCGCGAAGCGCCCGGAGAATGGGCGCGATCACGTGGGTCGGCGAGACGAGGTTGATGTTGTAGGCCCCCCGGGCCTGGAGATCGAGCATGAGCGCCGCGAGCTCGTCCTCGGTCAGGATCCGGCCCCGGCCCTCCCAGCTGATCTGGTAGTTCTGGCAGAACAGGCATTTCAGATTGCAGCCCGTGAAGAAGATCGTGCCCGAGCCGCGGGGGGGGGCGCCGCCGCTTCCCTCCGGCGCTCCTCCCGCCCGGCCGCTCAGGACGGGCTCCTCACCGTAATGCAGGAGGCCGGTGGAGATCCCCGCCCGGACGCCGCTCCCGCAGACGCCGGCCGGCCCCTTCCTCCGATCCACGCGGCAGTCGCGCGGGCAGATCGTGCAGTCGGCTTCCTTCGGCTCCAGGGCTTCGAGGGCCCGTTCAATGCGGCGGATCTTTGCGTCCATGGCGTAGCGGGGCTATCTTACCAGAAATGCCGGGGCGCGGCGCGGCCGGCGCGCCTTGACAGGGGAGGACCGGTCAGTATAATCCCCTCTCGTCCGGGCAAAGGAGCCGCCATGGATTTCCTGAAAAGCGTGATCGATTTCGTCCTGCACCTCGATACGCACCTCAACGCGATTATCCAGTCGTACGGCTTCTGGACCCACCTGATCCTGTTCGTCGTGATCTTCTGCGAGACCGGGCTCGTCGTAACCCCGTTCCTGCCCGGCGATTCGCTGATCTTCGCCGCGGGGACCTTCGCCGCCGCGGGTTCGCTCAAGATCGGGTGGCTGTTCCTCCTCCTGGCCGCCGCGGCCGTCCTGGGCGACACGGCCAACTACTGGATCGGCAAGATCCTCGGCCCGAAGGTGTTCCAGAAGGAGAACTCGCGCATCTTCAAGAAGCAATATCTCGAGCGGACGCATACGTTCTATGAGAAATACGGCGCGGAGACCATCATCATCGCCCGGTTCGTGCCCATCGTCCGGACGTTCGCCCCGTTCGTCGCGGGCATCGGCCGGATGAGCTACCTCAAGTTCCTGAGCTACAATGTCATCGGCGGGGTCGGCTGGGTGGCCCTCTTCACCTTCGGCGGCTATTTCTTCGGCCATCTCGCCTTCGTCAAGAAGAACTTCTCCCTCGTCATCTTCGCCATCATCTTCATTTCCCTGCTGCCGATGGCGTACGAATACCTCAAGCACCGGGGCGGGAAGAAATCGGGCCCCGCCGCCTAGGCGGGGGGAGCCGGACGGCTTACGCCCGGCGCGGGAAGGCCGCGGCGAGCTCCCGGAGGAGAGGGAGCCGGATCGCCGCGCGGTCGGTCGAATCGTTGTGAAGCGGCGAGACCGAAATATAGCCGTGCAGGACGGCCCGGACGTCGCTCGACGGCCCGCCCTCGACCCGGGGGTTCCCCCGTCCCAGCCAAAAATAGGAATTCCCGCGCGGGTCCTTCTTTTCGATGATTTCCGGATCGTAGTTCTTGAGGCCGACGCTCGTTACCCGGAGCCCCCGCACGGGAGGGGGCGGGATGTTGACGTTGAGCGTGACGCCGGCGGGAAGGCCCCGGCGGAGGAGGCGCTTCACGATTTCACGGACGAGGGCCGCCGATTCCCGATAGTGAAAATCGCCGTCGGCGTCGGCGATGAGCGAGAAAGCGGCCGAAGGCACGCCGAAGAACGTCCCCTGGATGGCCGCGGCTACCGTTCCCGAGTAGGCGACATCCTGCTGTCCCAGGTTGGGGCCGGGGTTCATCCCGGACACGATGAGATCGGGACACCGGGGCAGGAGCTTTTTCAGGGCGAGATAGATGCCGTCGGCCGGTGTTCCGTCCACGGCGAAGACGCCGGGCCGGATCCGCTGGACGCGAAGCGGCTGGCGAAGCGACAGGGCGAGCGAGCTGGCGCTCTTCTCCCGGTCGGGGGCGACGATGAACAGCCGGCCCAACCCCTTCAGGCCGCGGAAGAGGGCTAGGATACCTTCGGCGAAGAAGCCGTCGTCGTTGGTCAGGAGGATCAGGGGCGCGGCGGGCGTTCGGGCAGGCGTGCTTTTCTTGGCCATGGGCACTCGCGGGGTCGACCGGTTCGCGTCCTCCCGCCGGCTCAGGTCCGGATCATGATCAGGGCCATCTTGAATCGGCCCACGGCCTTCAGGGCGTGGGGCTCGCCGCCCGGCATGATGATCATCTCGCCGGCCGCCAGGCGATGGGGCTTTCCGGCGATCGTGACGTCCGCCGATCCGTCCAGGGCGAAGACCGTCGCGTCGAAGGGCGCGGTGTGCTCGCTCAGCTCCTCGCCGTCGTCGAAGGCGAAGACGCTGACCGTGCCCGTCGCCTTGCGCAGGATCTCGCGGCTGACAATGGTCCCGGGCTGATACTGGGCCAGGTCGGCCAGGACCAGGGCCCGGGCTTTGAGGTTCTCCGCTGATTTCGTCGCTTTGACGTTGTCCATGTCAGGCCTTTCCCGCCAGATACTGGCAGTAGCCGAAGGCGATCGGACCGCTCTTCGTCGTCTCGCAGGGGAACTCCGCGCATTCGAAGCACAGGCGGACGCCCTTGCGGAAGGCGCAGGTCGCGACCACGCAGAACTTGCTGTCCTTGGGCACGCATCCCGTAGCCCCGCTGGGGCACGTCCCGTTCGTCATCCGGGGACACGCCTCGCAGGCGATTCCGCAGACGCCGATTTTCACGGCCGATCTCCTGGTTCGAGAAGAGCAGGGGAGAAGATGGTCGGGACGGGCGGATTCGAACCGCCGACCCCATGCACCCCAAGCATGTGCGCTACCAGGCTGCGCCACGTCCCGACGCAAAAGGCTTCCGCATTATACCAAAAGACGAGGAAAAATCTCAGCTTTTTTTTGGCTTGTCCCCGAGCTGGCGGGCCAGGTCCTGGAGCTCGTCCCGGACCTGCCAGAGGGTCTTGATGAGCTTCTCCGGGTGGACCGAGGGCGGCGGCTTGAGCCCGAACTCCTCCTCGATCTTCCGCCTGGTCCCGGCCAGGGTAACGCTCTTTTGGTCGAGGAGCTCCTTGATCCGCCGGATCATCTCCACGTCCTTGGCCCGGAAGATCTTCTGCCCCGACCCGGTCAGGCCGGGCTGGAGGAATGGGAACTCCTTTTCCCAGCTTTCGATCGTGTCCTTGTCGATCCGGGTCAGGCGGCTGACTTCCTCGATCTTGAAGAACATCTTCTGGGGTTTCGGATCGCTCATGATAACGCCCCGGCGGCTGGAGTTACAATAACAGGTAATATTTTCGCCGTCAAGACGACTTGGCCGGGGGCTTTTGCTATAATCGGGCCATGAACGAGGCCGAAAAGCGAGTTCCCTTGGCCGAACGGATGCGGCCCCGCACCTTCGCCGAGCTTTACGGCCAGGACCATCTCCTCGGCAAGGGCAAGATCCTCACCCAGCTCGTCGAGGCCGACCGCCTGATGTCACTCATCTTCTGGGGGCCGCCGGGGACGGGCAAGACGACCCTGGCCATGATGCTGGCCCGCCACTTCGACATGCCCTATTCCTTCTTCAGCGCAGTGCTGTCCGGCATCAAGGAAGTCAAGGAGGTCATGGCCCGGGCCGAGGACCACCGGAAGATGTTCGGCAAGCCGATGATCATCTTCATCGACGAGATCCACCGCTTCAACAAGGCCCAACAGGGCGCCTTCCTGCCCTATGTCGAGCGCGGGGACATCCTCCTCTTCGGCTCGACGACCGAGAACCCGTCGTTCGAGGTCATCGCCCCGCTCCTCTCCCGGATGCGCGTCCTGGTCCTGAACCCCCTGACCGAGGAGGCCCTGGGCCGGATTCTGCATGCCGCCCTGGACAATGTGGAGCGGGGGCTGGGCGGGCGCGGCCTGGGACTCGATCCCCAGGCCGAGAAGCTCATCGTCGATTACGCCAACGGCGATGCGCGCCGGGCCTTGAACAGCCTGGAGATCGCGGCCGACCTGACCCACGGCGGGACGATCGGCCCGGACGAGGTCCAGGAGGCGCTCCAGGGCCGCACCCTCCTCTATGACAAAAACGGCGAGGAGCATTTCAACCTGATCTCCGCCCTCCATAAGAGCCTGCGCAACAGCGACGTGGATGCCGGCCTCTACTGGCTCGCCCGAATGCTCGCCGCGGGCGAGGACCCGCTCTACATCGCCCGCCGCCTCGTCCGGTTCGCCTCCGAGGACGTGGGATTGGCGGATCCCCAGGCCCTGGCTCTCACTCTCCGCGCCAAGGAGGCGTATGACTTCCTCGGGTCGCCGGAGGGCGAGCTGGCCCTGGCCGAGGCCGTGATTTACCTCGGCTCGGCGCCCAAGAGCAACCGGGCTTATGTCGCTTTCCAAAAGGCCATGAAGGACGTCGAGGCGAGCCCTTACGAGCCCGTGCCGCTCCAGATCCGGAACGCGGTCACCAAGCTCATGAAGGAGATCGGCTACGGCCAGGATTACGCCTACGCTCACGACTTTGAGCTGGGCACGACGGACATGGAGACGCTGCCCGATCGGCTCAAGGGCCGGACGTATTACGAGCCAGGTGCCGCGGGCTTCGAAAAAGATATCCGCAAGCGGATGGAGTGGTGGGTTTCGGTCAAGGCCAGGATCCGGGCGGATGGAAAAAAGGGAGGCGGGGCCTGATCAGGCCTCGTCCTTTTCCTTCATCAGGTAGTAGATCTCCCAGCTGATGTCGGTCGCTAGGCAGTCTATGCAGGAGCTGGGCGTCGTTGCGATCTCGCCCATGCCGATCTTGTCCTTCAGCATAGTCTTGACCTTTTTCTTGATCTTGTAGAGCAGAATGTAATTGACCATGGTAATTCGATAGAAATAATAGCATTTTGGCGGAAAGCTGTAAAGATTGAGGCCGGTTTTCAAAACGTGCTATGATGGGCGGTGCGAAAGCCATGCGGAGGAACGTCCGGAGGATCGGGGTCGTCGAAGGGAGTCTCGCTCTGGCCTGCGGCGTCCTGGCCGCGGCGGCAGTCAAGACTCCCGTGTTCCAGTTCCCCCTGACGGAGGCGTTCCGGCTGACGTACGACGGGGAAATCCGCGGCGTTCCCGTGACCTCGGGGGCCTCGATCTTCTTCGGGACCGACAAAGGGTTCGTCTATGCCCTCACGGCCGGGCCCTCGCCCGTCGCCTGGCGCTTCGCCGCCAAGGCGGCCTTGCTCGGCTCTCCGGCCCTCGGGGGAAAGGGGCTTCTCATCTCCGACGCTTCGAACCGGATCTATCTCCTCGATCCCGCCTCCGGCCGGTTGCGCTGGGCGCTCGCCCTCACGAGCCGGATCACGGCCGGCGCGTCCTGGGGTCCGGAAGACTCCGTCTTGGTCACGGTCGACGATGTGGATCTCGTCGCCTTCGATTCGCAGGGATTCGACAAATGGCGGTTCACGCCGGGGACGACGCTCCGCGGCGGGCCGGCGCTCGTCGCCGGAGACATCCTGATCGGGACGGCGGAGGGGGAGATCTCGACCCTCGAGGCGAGTGGACGCCGGCTCCGGACCTGGGATGCCGGGGGGGCGATCGCCGCGCCCCTTTTCGCGGATCGGGGCCGGGTCTATGCCAGCCGGGCCGATGGGACCCTGATCTGCCTCGATTCGGTTTCCGGGAAGATCCTCTGGACGTTCCGGCTCGGCGGCACGCTGGCCGCGTCCCCCGTGGCGGACGCCGACCGGCTGTACTTCACGGTTTCGAACGGTGTCCTGTTCTGCCTGAACGGGGGTCGCGGAGACCTGATTTGGTGGCATTCGCTTCCCGCGAAAAGCCCGTTTCCCCCCTGGGTAGGCGAAGGCCTGGCCGTCGCCGCGTCGCGCTCGCCGATCCTGGCCGCGTTCAAGGCGGACAATGGAGACAAGACCGGGACCCAGGACGCCGGAAGCGAGCTCCGGGCCGGTCCCGCCCGCTTGGGAGACCGGCTCGTGATCAACCTCTACGATCCCGACCATGCCCTGGGGACGATGGTCTTTTTCATAGGAGCGCCGGCGAAGACGCCGGTCCCCGCAAAAAAATAGGACGAAAGGAGATGTTTTCATGACCCGAATAGAAGCGCTGGAGATGCTGCAGGCGCATCTGAAGAACAAGAACCTGGTCAAGCACTGCTTGTCCGTCGAAGCCTGCATGAAGGCCTTGGCCGTGCGGCTCGGCCACGATCCCGAGCCCTGGGGCCTGGCCGGCCTCGTCCACGATATGGACTACGAGCTGACGGAGAAGAGCCCGGAAACGCACACCGTGGAAACGGCCCGGATCCTGGGGGAGAAGGGCTTCGACCCGGCCGTGATCCATGCCGTCCGGGCGCACGCCGGAAAGGTCCCCTGCGAAAGCCCCATGGACTGGGCGATTTTCGCGGTCGATCCCCTGACCGGGCTGATCATCGCCGCGGCCCTCATGCACCCGGAGAAAAAGCTGGCCCGGATCGACCTGGACTTCGTCAAGCGCCGCTATAAGGAAAAGAGCTTCGCCCGCGGGGCCCGCCGCGAGGAGATCGAGCAGTGCGCCCATCTCGGGCTGAGCCTGGACGAGTTCATCTCGATCCCCCTCGCGGCCATGCAAGGGATCGCTCCCGAGCTCGAGCTCTGAGGATCGGAAGACCTTTGGAGAAAAAAATCGGGCGCGGTTGTTTTGGAATTTTGGGGAGCTTTGCCATTCTGCTGACCGTCGCGGTGTTCGCTTCCGTCGGCCAGGACGCTCCGGCGTCGCGGGCCTACGTCGGCCACGAGAAGAACGCGGACATGAAAGCCTTCATCGCCGCCTACCCGAACGCGGCCGGCACGAGGCTCGACGATTGCCAGGCCTGCCACAAGGGCGGCCCGCGCGGGACGGATGCCGAGCGGGAGTATTCGCCCTGCAGCTACTGCCACCTCCTCGAATACCCGAACGCCCGCTACAAGACGGGCGTTCCCAAATCCTTCGCCGACACCCTGAACGCCTACGGGCTGGACTTCAAGGCCGCGGGGCGGACCGTCGAAGCGCTGGCCTCGATCGCCGGAAAGGATTCCGACGGCGACGGGGCCTCCAACGCCGCCGAGATCGCCGCCCTTCGCTATCCGGGCGACCCGTCCAGCCGCCCGGGGCAGCGCCTCGCGCCGTCCATCGCCCTGTCCTGGGACGACGTGAAGCGGCTCCCCGTCCAGCGGCAGTTCATGCTGATGAACGCGACCAAGGAGCCGACGGACGACTATGTGACGTATACGGGGGTGAAAGTGGCCGCCCTGCTCCAGGCCGCCGGAGTGGACCTTCAAGGCGCCGAGGGCATCACCGTCTTTGCCCCCGACGGCTACAGCATCGATTACTCGATGGACGATGTCACCCGCCCGTTTCCCGAAGGCTATTTCTACGACGGGCCGCGCGCGATCAAGGATCCCGCCCGGACGTTCGTCAAGTATCCGTCGACGCTGCCGCCCGGCGTCCGGGACGGCGGGAAGATTCCCGGCGCCCCCTGGCTGCTCCTGGCCACCGAGAGGGACGGGCAGCCCCTCGACGGATCTTATTATGAGAAGGGGACGGGTCGGCTTGCGGGCGAAGGTCCGTTCCGGCTCATCAAGCCCCAGAAGAGCCTCGACGGCGATCCGTCCAAGCCCGGGCGTCCGGACCGGTCGCAGCGGGCTAAGACGTACGCCGACGGGTGGGACTTCAATCCGGCGATCGAACACAACGCGGGGGCTTGCGTCCGGGGAGCGTGCGTCATCCGGGTCAACCCGATGCCGGCCGGCTTCGAGGAGTTCGACTGGAAGAACGGCTGGCCCCTCATCCGGGACAGACGGATCGTGTTTTTCGGCCGCGGCCTGCATTTTTGACAAGCCCCGGGCCCTGTGCTATAGACATTTCACTCCCCTTCGAGGGGAGCCTCCCATGAAAATCATCGCCTTCGTCGGATCCTCCGAAAGCGGCAAGACGCGCCTGATCGCCCGCCTGGTCCCCGAGCTGAAGGGGCGGGGGCTGGGCGTGTCCGTCGTCAAGCACTGCGGGCATGGGTTCGACTTCGGAGGCGGGGACAAGGATTCCTCGAAATTCCTGGCCGCCGGAGCGGACGGCGTCGCCCTCGCCGGGCCGGGACGGACGGCCGTCCTCCGCCGCGCCGCGGAGGGAGCCGGCCTCGAGGACCTCATCCGCCGGGAGTTCGGAACGGCCGACATCGTCCTGGTCGAGGGGGGGAAAAGCGAGCTCGCCCTGAGGAAGGTCGAAGTCTTGAGAGCCGGGATTTCGGGCGACATCGAGACCGCACCCGGGGAGCTGGAGGCGATCGTCTCCGACCGCCCCCTGGATGCCGGCGTCCCGGTCTTCTCGCCTGACCAGGTGAAGGAGCTGGCCGACTGGCTGGCCGGCGCGATCGTCACGGGCCCGAAAGCCCGACCGGGAAGCGGCGGGAGATCATGACCGATTTCGAGAAGGAATTCTTCCTGAAGCGCGACCTCGCCGTGTTGGCCGCGCTCCATCGGAGCACGGTCGGCATCGCCGGGGCAGGCGGCCTGGGATCGAACGTCGCCGCCGCGCTCGCTCGGGCCGGCGTCGGAAAGCTGATCGTCGCCGATTTCGACGTCCTCGAAGTCCCCGATCTCAACCGTCAGTATTACTTCGTCGATCAGGTCGGCCGGTCCAAGGTCGAAGCGCTCCGCGAGAACCTCCGCCGGATGAATCCCTTTTCCGACTATGAGATGCACAATGTCAAGGTCGATGCGGGCAACGTGGAGCGGATCTTCGGCGCCGCGGACCTCCTCATCGAGGCGTTCGACCTGGCCGATCAGAAGCAGATGCTGATCGACGCCTGGCTGGCGCTCCGGCCGGGAAGGCCGATCATCGCCGCCTCGGGGCTGGCGGGCTTCGGCGGCAACGCCAGGCTCCGGCAGCGCAAACTCGGCAGCCTCTACATTTGCGGTGACGAGATGAGCGAATGCGATGCCTGCACCGCGCCCATGGCCCCGCGCGTGGCGGTCGTGGCGGCCATGCAGGCCAATCTGGCCGTCGAGCTGCTCGTCAAGCGGCACGCCGTCGACGCCGGGTCCGGATGAGACCGTTCAAGCTGGAACGCTATTTCGCGGCCATTGAGTTCAAGGCCGAATATGTCCTCTGCGCCTCGGACTGTGAAGGTCTGACCATGGCTGAGCTTTTAGACATGGCCTCGTCCGGAAGCCGCTCCCTCTGGCGGGGACTGAAGCTGGGCTACACCGAGTCGCCGGGACATGCCGGGCTCCGGTCCGAAATCGCGGGGCTCTACGAGCGCGTTTCCCCCGAGGGTATCGTCGTGGCCGCCCCCGAAGAGGCGATCTTCGTGGCCATGCATTCGCTGCTCGAGCCCGGGGACCACGTGATCGCCCTGACCCCCACTTATCAATCCCTGACCGAGATCGCCCGCTCGAAGGGCTGCCGCGTGTCGGCCTGGCGGCTCGAGCCCGGACCCCGCGGCTGGCGGCTCGATTTCGATCGGCTGAAGCGCCTCGCGAATCGGCGGACGCGGATGGTCGTGATCAATTTCCCCAACAATCCGACCGGAGCCGTCCTTTCGCCCGCCGAGCTCGAGGCCGTTGTCGATTTCGCCCGGGAGCGCGGCCTGATCCTCTTCTCGGACGAGATGTACCGGCTCCTAGAATGGGATCCTGCCGCGCGCCGCCCCGCCGTCTGCGACCTCTACGAAAAGGGGATTTCGCTTTCGGGCCTGTCCAAGGCCTTCGCTTTGCCCGGGCTCAGGATCGGATGGCTCGCGGCCCAAGATACCGCCTTGGCCGGCCGCTGGCTGGCCATGAAGGACTACACGACCATCTGCAGCAGCGCGCCCTCCGAAATCCTGGCGATCATCGCCCTTCAGAATCTGGAGAGGATCCTGCGGCGCAACCGGGGGATCCTCCGAAGGAACCTGACTCTCGCCGAGCGATTTTTCGGCGCGCGCCGCCGGCTGTTCGACTGGATCGCCCCTCGCGCGGGCTCGGTGGCGTTCCCCCGATGGCGGGGATCCGGATCCGTCGACCGGCTCTGCCGCGGCGTCCTCGACCGGAAGGGCGTCATGCTCATTCCCGGCCGCATGTTCGACGTCCGGGACGGCCATTTCCGGATCGGGCTCGGACGGAAGAATTTCGGGAAAGCTATGGCCCGGTTCGGGGAATATCTCAGCGCATAGACTTTTGGGCTGCCCCGGCCGCGTCCCCGCGCGTCATCTCGCCGTCGATCCAGCGCCACATCGTCCCCGTCGGATTCTCGTCCCGGAGCTCGGGCGGGAGCCGATGGGCCCGGACGCGGTCGTAGGAGCGGAGGGCGGCGAAACGGACCATCGCCGCGGGGAAGCCCACGGCCGTGAATCCCGGGTGGCCCGCCGCCGGATAGGGGCCGCCGTGGACCATCGCCGGCGAGACGAGGACGCCGGTCGGCACGTTGTCGTTGAGGAAGCGGCCGCACCGGGTCAGGAGGATGGGCGCGAGCTCGCCATAGAGGCTCTCGTCGTCCGCGCCCGAATGGCTGAAGATGGCCGTCGTCAGGTTCCCGTCGAGCGCCGCCGCGACGGCGGCCATCTGCCCGCCGTCCCGGACGAGGACGGCGAGGGAGACGGGGCCGAACGCTTCCTGTTGGAGCGGCCTGGGGCAACGGAGGAAGGCGTCGCCCGATGCCCGGAGGAGCGTGTTTTCGAAACGGAAGCCGCTCCCCGACGGCGCGCGCCCGCCCGCGACGATGTCCGCCCCGGCCGCCGTCATGGCCTCGAGCGCGGCGCGGATGCCGGAGAGCACGGATTCGCCCAGAAGCACCTGGGCCGGCGCACCGGCGAAGGCGGCCTGGATGAGGTCGAAAAAGCGGCGGCCGGCCTCGTCTTCCACAAGGACGATCAGGCCGGGCTTGGTGCAGAACTGCCCCGCCCCGGCCGTGCACGAGCCGAACATCTCGGCCGCGATCTTCTCGCCCCGCTCGCGCAGCGCCCCGGGGAGCAGGAACACGGGATTGACGCTCGACATCTCGAGATAGATCGGCCGGCCGGCCTTGTCCGCGGCTTCCTTCAGCCTCAATCCCCCGGGGCGGCTTCCGGTGAAGGCCGAAGCGCCGAGCCGGCGATCAGCCACGAGAGCGAGCCCGACGTCCGGCGGAAGGTGGTATAGAAGCTGAACGGCCGCCCGAGGGAGCCTGCTTCTTTCCAGGCAGGCGAACGCAGTTTCGGCCAGGATTCGGGTCACGGCCGGATGGCAAGGGTGGGCCTTGGCGATAACCGGGTTTCCCGCGGCGATCGCAGAGACGAAATCCGTCCCGGCGACGGAGTTGTAGGCCAGGGGGAAATTGTTCGGGCCAAAGACCGCGACCGGTCCGCCCAAGGGCTCGTACCGGGACCGCAGGCCGGCTTTGGTATCGATCGTCGCCCGGCACCAGGAGCGGTCGCGCGCCGCGTGCGCGGCTTGGTGGAGCTGATCGATCGTCCGGGGGAGCTCCACATCCCGCAGCCTCGGCGCTTCGGGGAGACCGGTCTCGCGATGGGCCGCCGCGACGATCTCGCCGGCTCGCGCGGCAATTCCGTCCGCATATGCGTCCAGGAAATCGGCCGGGGCTTCGGGGCCCGCCTCGGCCATGCCGGGCGCAGCGGCGCTTCCCGCGGCCAGGGCCTCTTCGACGTCGGAGGCATCCGAGACGGGATAGAGCCCCGCGGTTTCCATCCCGGTCGAGGGGTCGACAGCCCGGAAGAATCGACGGGGATTCCGGGCGGGACGCCATCGGCCGCCGATGAGGACCGGGCAAACGGCGTCGTCGGTCATGGCGGGGCTTTTCCCGACGGAGTCTTTATCCCCCCGAGTAGATGGGGGAGACCGCGATCTTGTCGCCGTCGGAGAGATGTTCCTCGGGCGCGACGGCCCGGCCGTTGCGCGTCACGATCTTCGGCCGCTGGCGCGGGACGGCGATCAGATCGAGGAGCGCTTCGACCGTCGTGGCCGCAGGCACGTCGAGGTCCTTCTCGCTGAATCCGGTTTCGTACATCAGCGGGCCGATGAGCTTTACCCGGACGGTCATGTTTTACTCCAGCCGGCCGTACTTCTCCGCGTCGGCCGCCTCGGCTTCCAAGCCGAGCGTTTGGATGAGCCGCCGGGTCGGGATGCCCCGCCGGTCCCATTGCCGTTGGTCGTAGAAATGCTGAAGGAGGCCGTCGTACTTGTCCCGCTCCAGGAACTTGCCCGCGATCGGGCCCTCGGTATCGGCGTTTGACGGCTCGAACCAGATGCCGGGCGGATAGTCGAACCGTCGGTCGATATCCGGCATCTCCCGCAGCCAGAAGAGCTTGATCAGGGCATAGACCCGGTCGCTCGTCTTCCAGAAATCGTCCAGCGTCCAATTCAGGCCCGTGATCTTGTTGAAATAAATCGGATAATTCTCGAGGCCCCAGCCGATCTCGACCCAGGGGAAGCGGCAGGCCGTGAGCATCTCGAACAGGCCGCCCCGGATGCGCTGGAGCTCGATGACCTTGGCCGATTTTTCGGGGCCGTAGGAGTCGCGGGCCGTCTGGTTCAGCTCATACGTGATGACCCACGACTCCTTGTGCGTGCCGCCGATCGGGGCCGTGCCGAAGGCCAGGGCCATGCCCGGGCAGAATTTGCAGTTGTAGGCGGCCAACTCCAGGCCCTTGGCCTGCATGGCGTATTTCTCGGAATCATGGCCGAAGGCCCGGGCCATCCGGAGCGAGCCCTGGGCGATCAGATTGCCGACGCCCTCCCGCCGCGAGGCCATCCGGAGCAGCTCCTTGGCCCGCTCGGCGTCGCCGAAGGCGAAGGTGCCCGTCGTGTGGCCCCGGTCGATGGCGTCGGCGTAGAAGGCCAGCGTCCCGCCGGCCGAGATGGTGTCGAAGCCGTAATCGTCGCACATGTAGTTGAGGGAGGCGACCTGGTCCAGGTCGAAGATCTCCAGGTTGGGGCCCAGCATGCCGATGTTCTCATAGTCGAGCTCGGATTCGTGGCCTTCGTGGTCGTGGATGGTGATGCCGCAGCGCATCGTGCAGTTCGGACAGCCGTAGGTCGCGACGCGGGCGTTGTTCAGGCGCTCGCCGTCGACCTTCCAGGCATCGGGATGGTGCGTCCGGCGCATGTTCCGGACGGGAAGGGCGGCCACTTCGTTGCACCAGGCGAGGACGCCGTTCGTGCTCTGCTTCGACCAGCCCGATTTCTTGTCCATTTCGCCGACCTTCTTCAGGTCGCTGGCGCCCAGGGCCTTCATGCCCTGGGGGTCGGCCTGGGGGATGGGCTTGTTTCCCTTGGCGACAATGGCCTTCAGGTTCTTCGAGCCCATGACCGCGCCCATGCCCGGCCGTCCGCCCGCCCGGCCCTCCAGGCTGCGGACCACGGCGAAAAGCGACAGTGTTTCGCCGGCCTGGCCGATCGACAGGACGCCGGCGGCCCGGCCGTATTTCTTGTAGATCCAATCGTGGGTGGCGTAGGTTCCCTGTCCCCAGATCTCGCCGGCCGGGAGGATGCTGACGGCGTCGTTTTCGAGAGCGATATAGGAGGGGACCGCCGCCCGGCCCTCGACGATCAGGACGTCGTAGCCGCACCGGCGGAGATGCTCCGTGATCCGCGTCCCCAGGTTGCCGTCGGCGTAGCCCCCGGTCAGGGGCGATTTGGCGGCCACGACGGTCTTGCCCGTGTTAGGCGCGGGAATGCCGGCGATCGGGCCGACGGCCACGATGAACTTATTGTCCGGCCCGAGGGGGTCGATGCCGGGCTTGAGCTCGTCGTAGAGGATCTTGACCGCGAAGCCGCGGCCGCCCACCCAGGTCCGGGCGAATTCCTCGGTATACGTCTCCTTCTTGACCGCTCCCGTGGTCAGGTTGATGCGGAGAATATTGCCGGTCCAGCCGTACATAAGACGTCCTCCTCGGATTGCTTGGGCGAACGGTACGATAACTCTATACTGATACCATAGGGGCCATTGTCAGTCAATCGACGGCGGCCGGGGCGAGGGAGAGACGGGACGGCGGAAAGGCCGAACGGTCAGCCGGCCTTGGCTTTTTTCCCGGCGGAGGCGATCTTTCGGTCGCCGATGTCCAGGACGTCCTGGAGGGTGTGCCGGTTGAAATAGTTCTCGAGGATGTCCGAGGCGCCTTTCCAGATTTCGAAGAGGCCGCAATCATCGATCTGATCGCAGAACGCGGCATCGTCCACGCATTCCACCAGGCCGCACGTCCCCTCGAGGGCGTTCAAGATCTCGCACAGCCGGATCTCGGACGGCTTCCGGGTCAGGGTGTGTCCGCCCCGGGGGCCGCGCGTGCTCTTGATGAGGTTATGGATCTGGAGGGGGATCGTCATCTGCTGGAGGTATTGCATCGACAGGCCTTCGTCCCGGGCGATCGCCTTGATCGGAACCGAAGTCTTTCCTTCCTGGTATTGGCGGGCCAGTTGGACCATCAGGCGCAGGCCGTAATGACCCTTTGTCGTGATCCTTTTCATGCGTTTGTCCTTTTCGTGTTCCGGGACGTCTCCGGGTCCGGCCGTATCTTACCCCAGCCGTGCGGGAATTTCAAATATAGTCTATAGATTCTCTAGGGATGGCGACGGTTGAACGGCCTCCCGGATCATGATATATCCGGGGGGGCGGCCGGGGATGCCGGTCGCCGGAGACGAAAGCCATAGCCGTGACGTCCATTCCCGCTCTTCCGGTCGCGCCCATCGTCGCGGGCCTGGCCGCGATCGGGGCTTTGGCCCTCACCTTGCCCCTCCTGTCCCGCAAGGTCGAGGAAAACCTGGAACTTTTCTTTCTGATCCTGGGAGCGGCTGCCGTGACTGTCTCCGGCCTGTGGAGCTGGCCCCTCGTCCTCGAGGCCCTGAAGGCTCCGGTCATGATCGGAGCGCTCCCGTTGGGGATCTTCCAGGTCGTGCTCGGGGTCGGGATCCTGATCTTCTATTTCAACGGGCCGTTTTGCAAGGCCGTGCTGCGGCTCGTCGGCGTTTTGGGCCCGAGAGTGTTCATCTTCGCCCTGATCGCCCTCTTCGGCCTGCTGTCGAGCGTCATCTCCGTCATCCTGACCGCCTGCCTCCTGTCCGAGATCATCGCCGGCCTGCCCATGGCCAAGGCGGACAAGGTCCGCCTCATCGTGGCCGCCTGCTTCGCCGCGGGACTCGGCGCCTGCCTGACGCCGCTCGGGGAGCCGTTGTCGACGATCCTGGTATCCAAGCTGTCCGGGTCCCCCTACCAGGCGGGGTTTTTCTTTCCCCTCCGCCACCTCGGGGGCTATCTCGTTCCGGGCGTGCTCGGCCTGGCCTTCCTGATCGCCGTGAAGCTCGGCCCGACGATTTCTGTTTCGGGGCACGAGCATCCGGTGGAATACGCCGAAACCTTGGGGACCGTCATCCTGAGAGCCGTCAAAGTCTTCATCTTCATAGCGGCCCTGGTCCTGCTCGGGGAGGGTTTCAAGCCCCTGATCGTCTGGTATTTCGCCGGGATTCCGGCCGGAGCCCTTTTTTGGCTCAATTCGGCCTCCGCCTTCCTGGACAACGCCACTCTGACCGCGATCGAGATCGGTCCGTCTCTCGCGCTTCCCCAGATCGTGGGCATCGTCATGGGGCTTTCGATCGCGGGGGGGATGCTCATCCCCGGCAACATCCCCAATATCGTGGCCGCGGGCCGGATGAAGATCCGGATGAAGGACTGGGCCCGGGTCGGGATCCCCATCGGCCTGGCCGTCATGGCGATTTATTACGTCATCCTGTTCATTTTCTAGGAGGGAAAATGCGGGAGCCCGCGGACTTGTTTTTTGCGGATGTTTTCTGGTAACATATTGTTTTTAAAAAGGGTTAAGATAGTCCGAGGAAGGCGCGTTCCTCCTCCCTGAAAGACAGCCCGAGGATGAATTTTACCGGGCGGGCGGCGCGAACCGAAGGATAGAAAAGACAGGCCATGAGCGACGACGAAAGCCTGGGCGGCAAGATCAAGCATACCTTGATCGGGAAGCCCCGGAACCTCAAAGACCCGACTTTATTCCATAAGCTGGCCCTGATCCCGATCCTCGCCTGGATCGGGCTCGGTGCCGACGGGTTGTCCTCGGCCTCGTACGGCCCCGAACAGGCGTTCACCACGCTGGGGCGGCACACCTATCTGGCCGTTTTCCTGGCCCTTGCCACGGCCCTGACCGTCTTCATCATCTCATACGCCTACTCGCGGATTATCGAGTATTTCCCGAGCGGCGGCGGCGGATATATCGTCGCCACCAAGACGCTGGGGGAGCGGGCGGGCGTCGTTTCGGGCTCGGCCCTGCTGGTGGACTACATTCTGACGATCACGGTCTCGATCGTGTCCTGCGGTGATGCCGTTTTCAGCTTCCTCCCCCTGAATTTCCAGGAATTCAAGATCCCGTTTGAAATTTGCGCCCTCATCTTCCTGGTCATCCTCAACCTCCGGGGCATCCGGGAATCGGTCACCTTCCTGGCCCCGATCTTCATCATCTTCGTCCTGACCCACGCCCTTCTGATCGGCTATGGCGTCTTCTCCCACGTCTCCCAGATCGGGCCCGTGGTCCGAAACGTCCAATCCGGGTTCAAGGGGGGGCTGGTCACCCTGGGGGCGTGGGGGATGCTCCTGTTGTTCCTCCGGGCGTTTTCCATGGGCGGCGGGACGTTCACGGGCATCGAGGCCGTTTCGAACGGCCTGCAGGTCATGAGGGAGCCCCGGGTCCACAACGGCAAGAGGACGATGATCTATCTGTCCACCTCCCTGGCCGTCACGGCCGGCGGCATCATGATCTGCTACCTCCTCTTCAATGTCCGCCCCGTCGAGGGCCGGACGCTGAACGCCGTCCTGGCCGGAGACCTGTTCGGGAAATGGAGCTTCGGTCCCCTCCTGGCTGCGATCACGATTTTCGCCGAGGGGGCGCTGCTCCTCGTCGCGGCCCAGACGGGCTTCGTGGACGGGCCCCGGGTCATGGCCAACATGGCCGTCGATTACTGGTTTCCACACCGATTCGCCTCCCTGTCCGACCGCTTCACAATCCAGAACGGGGTCATCATGATGGGCGGCGCGGCGATCCTCCTCATCATCTACTCCCGGGGGGCCATCGCCACGCTCGTGGTCATGTATTCGATCAACGTCTTCCTGACGTTCTCCCTGTCCGAATTCGGCATGTCGAAGTTCTTCATTACCCACCGCAAGACCGAGACCCACTGGAAGAAGCACCTCCCGGTTCACCTCACGGGGTTGACCGTCTGCCTCACCGTCCTGATCATCACCACGATCGAGAAATTCCCGGTCGGCGGGTGGCTGACCCTGGTCATCACCCTGATCGTTATCATCCTCTGCTATATGACCCGGTCCCACTACAACAAGGTCCGGGGCGGGGTTCGCGAGCTCGACGAGCTACTCTTGGCCATCCCGACCAAGGGCCCGATCAACACCAATCCCTTGAATCCCAAGGAAATGACGGCCATCCAGCTGGTCAACGGCTACAACGGCTTCGGCATCCACACGTTCCTGTCGATCGTCCGGAACTTCCGTGGCTTCTACAAGAATTTCATCTTCGTCTCCGTGGCTGAGGTCGACGTCGGCTCATTCAAGGGCTCGGATGCCATGTCCTCCCTGGAAGGCGCGGCCGGCGATGCCCTCCGGAAATACGTGGAGCTTGCCCGCAAGCTCGGCTATCCGGCCGACTTCCAGTACGACCTCGGGACGGACGTCGTCCAGACCGCGAGCCGGCTGATCGAGGGCATCGTGGTCAAGTACCCGAATTCCACGGTGTTCGCCGGCCAGTCCGTCTTCCGGCAGCCGAGTATCATCCACCGTCTCCTGCACAACGAGACGGCTTTCGCCGTCCAGCAGGAGCTGCGCTGGAAGGGGATCACGACCGTGATCCTGCCCATCCGGATCAACATCTGAGGCCCTCCGGCGCCGGGAAACCGTCCGGATTCTTTGACTTCCGAAGAAATATCCGCTATAAAGGAAGCGATTCCGACAGGATGCCATGATCGACCCCAAAGCCCGGCCCGACATCGAGGCGAAGCATATCGCCCTCGAGGGGGTGCTCAAGTGCGGCAAGACCAGGCTCGCCGGGCTCCTCGCCCAGAGGATGGGGGGAAAGGTCGTTCTGGACAAGCCCGAGAATCCCTATCTGAAGGATTTCTACGAGGAGAGGGACGGGGCCGCCTTCCTGGCCCAGCTCGTCTTCCTCGTGAACCGCTACCACCAGCAGGCCCGGCTCGTCCAGCGGGACCTGTTCGAGGAGCGGATCCTGTGCGATTACCTCTTCGAGAAGGACAAGATCTTCGCCTTCCAGACCCTCACCGACGACGAGCTCGTGGTCTACGAGAAGATCTACGGCGTCTTCTCCGAGCGGGTCCCCAAGCCGGACCTCGTCATTTACCTCCAGATCTCCCTCCCGACCCTGGTGAAGCGGATCGGCCGGGACGGCACCCCGCTCGAGAAGAACGTTTCGGAAAAGTACCTCCAGGACCTGATCGAGGCCTTCGACTACTTCTTCTTCAACTATCAGGCCTCGCCGTTGCTCGTGATCAAGTCCGACGACCTGGACCTGGCGAGCGAGGCCGACCTCGAAGATGTGCTCGACCAGATCCGGAACATGAAGAAAGCCTCGCTGTTCTACGTCCCCCCGAGCTTCGCCGCCCGGGACGGCCGCCGGAAATAGGCTCCGAGGGGGCTTCCCCTCCATTGGACTTTACCCCAATCCCGCGGGCTAGGCGGGATGGGGAGAAAGGAATGGCAAATGGCCGAAGACAAGAACCCCCGCGTCACCATCCCCTCGCTCCGCGCCAAGAAGGAGGCGGGCGAGAAGATCACGGCCCTGACGGCCTACGATTTTCCCGTCGCCCGGATCCTGGACGAGGCGGGGATCGATCTCCTCCTGGTCGGAGATTCCCTGGGCATGGTCGTCCTCGGGTACGAGACCACGATTCCCGTGACGATGGACGAGATGATCCATCATACCAAGCCCGTCGTCCGAGCCGCCCGGCGGGCGCTCGTTATCGGAGACATGCCTTATTTCTCCTTCCACCTCTCGGAAGAGGCGACCCTGGCCAACGCCGCCCGGTTCATCAAGGAGGCCGGGGCTCAGGGCGTCAAGGTCGAGGGGGCGTCGCCCCGCCGCCTGGCGATGATCGAGCGCCTGATCGAAGCCGAGATCCCGGTCATGGGCCACGTCGGGCTGACGCCCCAGTCCATTCACCATCTCGGCCGGTTCAAGGTCAGGGGAACGGCCTTTTCGGAGGCGAAGGCGATCATCCGTGAGGCTGCGGCCCTGGAGAAAGCCGGCGTCTTCGCCGTGATCCTCGAGAGCATCCCCCAGGAGGTCGCCCGGGAGATCACGGAGCGGCTGTCCGTCCCGACGATCGGAATCGGGGCCGGGCCCTGGTGCGACGGCCAGATCCTGGTCTTCCACGACATGGTCGGCTTCGACGGCGGTTACCTGCCCAAGTTCGTGAAAAAATACGCCGACCTGAAGACGCTCATCAGCACCGCGACGGGCGCCTACCGGGACGAAGTCCGGGCGGGCGCGTTCCCTGACGTTGAGCACTCCTACCATATGAAACCGGCCGAGGCCCGGAAGCTCCGGGCCTCGAGGCGGGGACGATGAGCCGCGCTTCCCGAGGCGCCGCGTCGGGAGCCGGGCCATGAAGACCATCGCCTCGATCGCCGAGATGAAAGCCGCCGTCCGGTCTGCCCGGGCGGAAGAGAAGACGGTCGGGCTCGTCCCGACCATGGGCTTCCTCCATGAAGGCCATCTGAGCCTCGTCCGGGAATCGCGGGCGCGGACGGACCTGACCGTCGTCAGCATTTTCGTCAACCCCGCCCAATTCGGGCCGAACGAGGACTTCGCCTCTTATCCCCGCGACCCCGGGCGCGATGCGGCCCTCCTGGAGAGGGAAGGCGCGGACATCCTGTTCCTGCCGGCCGCGCCGGACATCTATCCGCGGGGCTACGCGACCTATGTGGAGGTCCAAAAGCTCCAGGACCGGCTGTGCGGCGCGTCGCGCCCCGGCCACTTCCGCGGCGTTTGCACCATCGTCTTGAAGCTCTTCGAGATCGTCCGCCCGGACGCCGCTTTCTTCGGCCGCAAGGACGCCCAGCAAGCGATCATCCTCGCCCGGATGGCGGGCGATCTGAACCTTGATGTCCGGATCGAGGTCCGGCCCATCGTCCGGGAGCCTGATGGCCTGGCCCTGAGCTCGCGGAACATCTATCTGAACCCGGATGAGCGCCGGGCGGCGCTCGTCCTATCCCGGAGCCTGGCGACGGCGGGGGCGATGATCAAGGCGGGGGAGACGCGCGCGGAGGCGGTCGTCGCCGCGATCCGTGACGCGATCGGGCGCGAGCCCTTGGCCCGGATCGACTATATCGAGGCGGTCGACCCCGTCACCCTTGCCCCCGTCGACCGAACCGGCGAGGGGACGCTCGTCGCCTTGGCCGTCTTCATCGGAAAAACCCGCCTGATCGACAACTTCGTCGTCGGGCCGGGAGGAGAGATCACGTGAGAAGGATGTTTTTAAAAGGCAAGATCCATCACGCCGTCGTAATCGAATCCAATCTGGAATACGAGGGGAGCATGGGGGTCGACGAGACCCTGTTGAAGGCCGTGGACATGGCCCCTTACGAGAAGGTGTCCGTTTTCAATGTGACGAACGGCGCCCGGTTTTCAACGTATCTCATCAAGGAAAAAGCAGACTCGGGACGGATCGCGGTCTACGGAGCCGCCGCCCACAAGGCCGGCCGCGGCGATCGCCTGATCATTGTCTCCTACGCCCAGCTTGAGGAGGGCGAAATCGCGGGCTTCCGGCCGAAAATCATCGTCCTCGACGGGGAAAACCGGATCAAGACGATTAAATAAAAAGGGGACAGTTCTATTTTCCCAGCAAGGAAAATAGAACCGTCCCCCTTTATTCCGTCGCGCGCGCGGCGGATTCGAGCAGGGCCTCGTCTTCCAGGACTTTTTTAAGATCATTCATGAAGCGGCCGGCCTCGGCGCCGTCGATCACCCGGTGGTCGAACGAAAGGCAAAGGGGGAGGGTCTTCTTGACCACAGCGATCCCGCCCACCGCCCGGACCCGGTCCGCGATCTTCATCGTGGCCAGGATGGCGGCTTCCGGGTAGTTGATGATGGGAGTCGCTCCTTCCCCCCCGATCATCCCCACGTTGGTGATCGAAAACGTCCCGCCTTTGAGATCGCCCATGTCGAGGGTGCGGGCCTTGGCCGCTTCGGCCAGGGTTTTGATCTCGCCGGCGATGTCGAAGACGGTCTTCTGCTCGGCCATCTTGACCACGGGCACGATCAGCCCGTCGGGGATGTCGACCGCGATGCCGATGTTGTAGTACTTCTTGACGACGATCTCCTGGTCCTCGTCGTCGAGCGTTGAGTTCAAGATCGGGTGGAGCTTGAGGGCGGCGACCAGGGCCTTGACGATGAACGGAAGAAAGGTGAGCTTGACGCCGAGGCGCGCCGCCTCGGGCGCCAGCCGGTCCTTGAGGGCGGCAAGAGTCGCGGCGTCGGCCTCGTCGAAATGGGTGACGTGGGCCGCCGTGGAAACCGACTCATGCATTTTCCTGGCCGTGGCCCGTCGGACGCCGCGAAGAGGAATGCGCTCGAGCGTTCCATAAAAATCGTATTTCGATTTCACCTTAGGGACGGCTCGGAGCGTCTCGGTCCGCGCCTTGGCCGCGCGCACGTCGTCTTCGGTGATGCGCCCCTGCGGGCCCGTCCCGGGAATTGCCGCGAGATCGAGCCCCAGCTCCTGGGCCAGCTTTCGGATCATCGGCGTCGCCTGGATCGGCCCGCCCGCAGTTCGGATGGCCGCCCCCGGAAGGGGCGCGCCGGGAACGGCCTTCGGTCCGCCCGCGAAAGTCGGGCTGACGGCGGCGTCCGCCGCGTCGGGCGATTCGCCCTTTGCCCCGATCGTGATCAGCCCCTGACCGACCTTGACCACGTCTTTTTCCTTGAAATGGAGCTTGAGGACGGTCCCGGGGAAGGGGGTGGGCATTTCGACAATGGCCTTGTCTGTCTCGATCTCGGCCACAGGCTGATCGGCTTTGACCTCGTCGCCTTCTTTCACCAGCCAGCGGACGATTTCGCCCTCGGTGATGCCTTCGCCTACGTCGGGGAATCGGAAGATCTTGGCCATGGTTAGAACTCCATCGTCTTGAGGATGCCCGCCAGCACGCGAGCGGGGTTCACGTAATAGTCGTCCTCGGCTTTCGGCAGGGGGATGGTGATATCGGGCGCGGTCACGCGGGCGACCGGAGCCCGGAGGCTCAACAGGGCGTTTTCGGAGATCAGGGCCGAAATCTCGGCGCCCAGGCCGCAGGTCTTCGGCGCCTCATGGACGACGACGGCCCGGCCCGTCTTCCGGACGGAGGCCAGGACGGCTTCCCGGTCCATGGGAGAGAGCGTCCTTAAGTCGAGGATTTCGGCCGAGACGCCCCGGCCGGCGGCTTCGTCGGCGGCCTTCTCCATGACCGGGACCATCGCCCCCCAGCCGATGACGGTCACGTCCGTCCCTTCGCGCACGGTCCGGGCGGCGCGCAACGGCACCTCGTACGGCTCCTCGGGGACGTCCTGCTTCTCGCCCCGGTAGAGGCGCGACGGCTCGAGGAAGATCACCGGATCTTCGCTCCGGAGCGAGGCGATGAGGAGGCCCTTGGCGTCGTATGGCGTCGAGGGCACGACGACGGTCAGCCCGGGGAGCTGGCAAAAGAGGGCTTCCGTGCTTTCGCTGTGGTGCTCGAGGGCCCGCACCCCTGCGCCGTAAGGGGTCCGGATGACCATCGGGACGGGATACCGGCCGCGGGTCCGGTTCCTGAGGCGGGCGACGTGGGACAGGATCTGGTTGAAGGCGGGGTAGATGAACCCCAGGAACTGGATCTCGGCGATCGGGCGAAGGCCGAAGGCGGCCATGCCGATCGAGACGCCGATAAGACCCGATTCGGCCAGGGGGGTGTCGATCACCCGCTCCGGGCCGAATTTCTGAATGAGCCCGTCCGTGACGCGGAAGACGCCGCCGTCGGGCCCGACGTCCTCGCCGAGGAGGACATAGCGCTCGTCGCGGGCCATTTCCTGGGCGAGAGCCTGGTTCAGGGCCTGGGCCATGGTGATTTTCATCGGCCCGCCTCCGCCTTTAAAGCTTCCTTGAGCCCCGTCCGCTGTTCGGCCAGGGCGGGCGGCATATTCTTGTAAGTGTAGGCAAAGAGGTCGTCGACCGTCGCGGGCGGCCGGCTTTCGGCCTCCGCCACGGCTTTCTCGACGGCGTTCGTCGCCGCGTCCAGCACGCCTTTTTCGGAGGCTTCGTCGGACAGCCCTCTGGATCGGAGGTAGATTCGGAGCCGGCGAAGCGGGTCGCGGGGCTCCCAGGCCTTGACCTCCTCCTCGGTCCGGTAGCGCGTCGCGTCGTCCGAGGTGGTGTGATGGCCCATCCGGTAGGTCACGGCTTCGATGAGCGTCGGGCCGCCGCCGGCGCGAGCCCTGTCCAGCGCCTCGCGGACGGACGCGATGACGGCCAGGACATCGTTGCCGTCGACCTGGACACCGGGGAAGCCGTACGCCCCGGCCTTCTGGGCGATGGTCTCCGAGGCCGTCTGCCTGGAGCGCGGCGTCGAGATCGCCCACTGGTTGTTGTAGCAGACGAAGACGTTGGCCGTGCGGAAGACGCCCGCGAAATTGAGCCCCTCGTGGAAATCTCCCTCGGACGTGGCCCCGTCGCCGAACGTGCAGACCGCGGCGCCGGTTTTCTTCCGGAGCTTGGCGGCCAGGGCCGCCCCGACCGCGTGAGGGATCTGGGAGGCGACGGGGATGGCCAAGGCGAAGAGGTTCAGGCCGTCCGGCGTTCGGAGGCCGGCTTCATTTCCCATCCAGTAGTGGTAGTAGTCGGCCAGCGGGTAGCCCAGGGTGAGATACGCGCCCAGGTCGCGGAAATAGGGGAAGAAATAGTCCTCAGGCCGGAGCGGAAAAGCCGTCCCGATCTGGCAGGCTTCGTGGCCCAGGCTCGAGGCGTAGGTCCCCATCCGGCCCTGGCGCTGGAGCTTGAGCGCCTTGGCGTCGGCCGTCCGGGCAAGGACCATGATCTCGTAGATCCTCCGCAGCTCGGCCGGGGCGAGGGCCGGCTCGGCGCCCGGGCGGACCTGTCCCTCTTCGTCCAGGATCTGGAGCATGGGGGCCTTCGTCGTCAGCTCGAGGCCCACTCTTTCAGCTTCTCGTAGGGGATCTCGCCGCAGACGGCGTCGCTCGTCTCGGGGTTGAGGAAGGTCGGGACGCGGAGCTGGCCGCCGCACTTCGCGGCGATCACCGGGCGGTAGGAGCGCATGAGGTCGGCGTTCTTCTCGTCGTGCCAGACCTCAAGCTTCTCGATGGCGAAGCCCTCGGCGATGAGCCGGTCCACGAGGGGCATCATAGCCCGGCAGTGGGGGCATTCGCGGCCGTGGAACATGATGTGCTTGCTCATGATCACCTCTTGATGAACAGTCCGCACCAGCACTCTCCCTTCTCCAGGCCCTGGTAGGTTTCGTGGATCAGGAAGTTGCAGGGGCAGACGATTTTCAGGTCCTCCTCGAAGTCCTTGCTCCGGAGGCGGCAGGGGCAGTAGCGGAGGCCGTGGTTTTGCTCGTTGGAGAACATGCCTTCAAGGAGCAGGTCGACCCGCTCCGTGTCGGGGTTGACTTTGAACTGGTTCGGCGCGGCGAAGACTTCGATCGCCCGGCGGAAATCGGCTTTCGTAAACCCCGGCTCGGGGAGAGGGCCGAGGCAGGCCTTGGCTTCCTTGGCCGAAATCTCGACATAGGCGTGGGCGACCTTGCAGGTGGGGCAGATTTCGGGCGGCTTGAAGCCCCAATGGACATCGTTGCAGACGAAACAGCGCCAAAATTTCTTTTTCATCATTCGACTCCGGCGGGAAGATGCGCCCGGGGCTCGCCCTCTGCCCGCCTTATTCCAAATGATAGTTTGGAGCTTCCTTGGTGATGGTCAGGTCGTGGACGTGGCTCTCTTTGAGGCCGGAGGCGCTGATCCTGATGAAGCGGGCATCCTTCTGCAAGTCCTCGATCCTCTGGCAGCCGGCGTAGCCCATGCCCGACTTCAGGCCGCCGACGAGCATCTGGAGGATGGGCGCGACGCCGCCCTTGTAGGGGACCATGCCCTCGATCCCTTCCGGGACGAGCTTCGATTCGGGGGCGGCCGCGTCCTGGAAATACCGGTCGCGGCTCTTGCCGTCCTTCATGACCTCGAGCGAGCCCATGCCCCGGTAGACCTTGTACGAGCGTCCCTGGTAGAGGACGACCTCGCCCGGGGCCTCGTCCGTGCCGGCCAGCATGTTGCCCAGCATGACCGAGCTCGCGCCGGCGGCGATGGCCTTGGTCACGTCGCCCGAATACTTGATCCCGCCGTCGGCGATGATCGGGATGCCCTTCGGCCCGGCGACCTTGAAGACGTCGGCGATGGCCGTGATCTGGGGCACGCCCGCCCCGCTGACCATCCGGGTGGTGCAGATCGAGCCCGGCCCGACGCCGACTTTGAGGGCGTCGACGCCCAGCTCGATCAGCTCGGCGGCGGCTTCCGCGGTGCCGATGTTGCCCGCGACGAGCTCCAGGGAGGGGAACTCGCGGCGGAGCAGGGTGACGGTGTCGAGGACATTTTGCTGGTGGCCGTGGGCGGTGTCCACGATGAGGACGTCCGCGCCGGCGGCGACCAAGGCTTTCGCCCGCTCGAGCGCGGCCTTGCCCACGCCGACCCCGGCCCCGACGCGCAGGCGCCCCTGCCCGTCCTTGGAGGCGTTGGGATACTGGATGCGCTTCAGGATGTCCTTGTAGGTGATCATCCCCTTGAGGTGGAACGTCTCGTCGACGATCAGGATCTTCTCGATCTTGTGGGTGTGGAAGAGCTTCTCGGCCTCGGCCAGCGACGTCCCGACGGGGACGGTGACCAGGTCCCTGGTCATGACCTCCTCGATGGGCAGATCCAACCGCGTTTCGAAGCGGATGTCGCGGTTGGTCAGGATCCCCACGAGCTTATTCGTTTCGTCGGCGATGGGCAGGCCCGAGATCCGGTATTTCTGCATGACGTCCTTGGCCTGGAAGATCTTGTCCTGGGGCTTCATGCTGATCGGGTCGTGGATCATCCCGCTCTCGTGGCGCTTGACTTTGTCCACCTCGTCGGCCTGGGCGGCGACGGACATGTTGCGGTGGACGATCCCCAGGCCGCCCTGCTGGGCGAGGGCGATGGCCATCAGGGACTTGGTCACCGTGTCCATCGAGGCGCTGACCAGGGGGATGTTCAAGGCGATGTGGCGGCTGAGGCGCGTCGCGACGACGGCCTCGGCCGGGGTGACGGCGGACTTCGCCGGGAGGATCAGGACGTCGTCGAAGGTGAGGCCGTTCCGGATGGCGTCATCGAGCATGCTGCCTCCTCGTCATTTGTGCTTGCGGCGGGACGGGATGGTGGACCGGGCCTGGCGGACCTTGGCCGTCGGCGCGGGCTGGGCCGGGCCGCCGTAGGACAGGGGCCGCTCCCGGCGGCGGGGCATCGCCAGCTCGGGCTCGGCTCGATCGGCGGCCGGCTGGGGCTGGATGAGGAAGAGGTAGCGGACCGTGTCCTCCTCGATCCGGTCGAGCATCGCCTGGAACATGTCGTAGCTTTCCTTCTTATACTCGATCAGGGGGTCGCGCTGGCCGTAGCCCCGGAGGCCGATGCCCTCCTTGAGGTAGTCCATGCCCAGGAGGTGGTCCTTCCACTGGGTGTCGATGACCTGGAGGAGGATGATCCGCTCGAACTCCCGCATGGCCTCGGGGCCGAGTGTCTTTTCCTTGGCCTCGTAGAGCGCGGTCAGCTTCTCCAGGACGGCGTCCCGGACGTCCTCGCGGCCGGCCGTGTCCCAGGCGATCCCGAAATCGTTGAGGTTGACGCCGAACTGGGCTCCCGCGGCCTTGCGGAACGCCTCGAAGTCCCAGTCCTCGGGGGCCTTGTCCTCGGGCAGGAATTCGTTCCAGTGCCATTCGATGAGCTGCTCGACGAGCTCGAGGATATAGGACTTCATGTCCTTGCCCATGAGGATCTCGCGACGTTGGGTGTAGATCGTCTCCCGCTGCTTGTTCATAACGTCGTCGTACTCGAGGAGATGCTTGCGGATGCTGAAGTTCTGGCCCTCGACCTGCTTCTGGGCTCGCTGGATGGCCTTGCTGACCATGGCGTGCTCGATGGGCACGCCCTCGCCCATGCCGATCCGGGCCATCAGCCCCGACAGCCGGTCGCTGCCGAAGATGCGCATCAGGTCGTCCTCGAGGCTGAGGAAGAAGCGCGACGATCCCGGATCGCCCTGCCGGCCGGCCCGGCCGCGGAGCTGGTTGTCGATGCGCCGCGCCTCGTGGCGTTCGGTGCCCGTGATGTGGAGGCCGCCGAGGGCGATGACCTTCTCGTGCTCGTCCTCCATGATCGCCCGCGCCTCGGGCAGGGCGGCCGCGACCTGTTCGGGCGTGATCTTGAGCGGATCGGCGCCCTGTTTCTTGAGCTGCTCGCGGGCCATGTACTCCGCGTTGCCGCCGAGGAGAATGTCCACGCCGCGGCCGGCCATGTTCGTGGCGATGGTCACGGCCCCCAGGCGGCCGGCTTGGGCGATGATCGACGCCTCCTGCTCGTGGTACTTGGCGTTCAGGACGACGTGCTTCAGGCCCTTCTTCCGGAGGAGGTGGCTCAGATGCTCGGATTTCTCGATCGAGACCGTCCCGACCAGGACCGGGTGGCCGGACTCATTGAGTTTGGTGATCTCCTCGGCGACCGCCTCCCACTTCTCGCCGGCGGTCCGGTAGACGACGTCGGGGTTCTCGAGCCGGATGAGGGTCCGGTTGGTGGGAATCTCGACCACGTCGAGCTTGTAGATGTGGGCGAATTCGGGCGCTTCGGTCAAGGCCGTGCCGGTCATGCCGGCCAGCTTCTTGTACATGCGGAAGTAGTTCTGGAAGGTGATCGAAGCCAGGGTCTGGTACTCCTGCTCGACCTTGACCCGCTCCTTGGCCTCGAGGGCCTGATGGAGCCCGTCGCTGTAGCGGCGGCCCGGCATCAGGCGGCCGGTGAACTCGTCGACGATGATGACCTGCCCGTCCTTGACCATGTAGTCCACGTCGCGCTTGAACAGGAAGTGGGCCTTGAGCGACTGGTTGATGTTGTGGACCTCGTCCATATGGGACAGGTCGAAGAGGTTCTTGATCCCCAGGTAGCGCTCGGCCTCGGAGACGCCCTCCTCCTGGATCGAGACCGTCCGCGTCTTCTCGTCCATGGTGAAGTGCTTGTCCTTCTGGAAGCGCCGGACGAGCGTGTCGATCCGGGTGTATAGCTCGGTCGACTCATCGGTCGGGCCGGAGATGATGAGCGGCGTGCGGGCCTCGTCGATCAGGATGCTGTCCACCTCGTCCACGATCGCGTATTGGAAATCGCGCTGGACGAGGTCGCCCAGGCGGAACTTCATGTTGTCCCGAAGGTAGTCGAACCCGAACTCGTTGTTCGTGCCGTAGGTGATGTCGCTCCGGTAGGCGATCTGCCGCGCCTGGTCGCTCATGTCGTGCTGGATCGTGCCGACCGCCAGGCCCAGGGCGTCGTAGATCGGCCCCATCCATTCCGTGTCGCGCTTGGCCAGGTAGTCGTTGACCGTGACGATGTGCACGCCCTTGCCCGCGAGGGCGTTGAGGTAGGCGGGCAGGGTGGCGACCAGCGTTTTCCCTTCGCCCGTCTTCATCTCGGCGATCTTGCCCTGGTGGAGGACCGCCCCGCCGATGAGCTGGACGTCGAAATGGCGCATGGCCACCCGCCGGCGGGCGGTCTCGCGGACGACGGCGAACGTTTCGACGAGGATGTCGTCGAGCGCCGCGCCCTGGGCGAGCTTTTCCTTGAACTCGGCGGTCTTCGCCCGGAGCTGGGCGTCGGTGAGGGGTTTGATCCTGGGCTCTAGCTCGTTGGCCGCCACGACGATCGGTTGGAGCTTCTTGAGGTCGCGCTCGGTCTGCGTCCCGAATATTTTAGCCAGGAGCCACTTGAACATTACCTATTTTTACCAGAAAAAGGCCTGTTTTGTCAATTTCGGGAGCTGGGAAGGGGGGCCGAAAAAGGGGACACGGAACCCCGCTGGTTATTCGTTGACGGGAGGCTCGCGTTCCGTGTCCCCATTTTCGGCGTGGGAGGCCATTGTTGACTTGTCACGGAAAATCGACTAGTTTTGGGGCGGAAAATCGACATGTCCGAAGAGAAAAAGGCTTTTTGGCGTCAGCCCGCGGTGCGGATCGGTGTCGTGCTCGTTCTCGTGGCGGCGTTCTACGTCGTCTATCTCGGCTTCGTCGGGCGGGACATGAGCGATTTCGGGGTCTGCTACCGCAACGGCCAGCGGATCCTGGCCGGCGAGACGCTCTACCGGATCTCGGACGGCCACCTCCAGTTCAAATATGCTCCGGCCGCGGCCCTGTTTTATTCCTGGCTCGCCCTGATGCCGTATTCGATTGCCAAGGTCGTCTGGTACTACCTCGAGCTTATTTTTCTTTTTGGCGGCTTCCTGATCGGCTGGCGGATGATCCCCGGACGGAGGAAGGGCCTCTGGTTCGTCGCGGGGCTGGGGTTCGCGGTCCTGGCGAAGCTCATCGGTCGAGAGATCGAGCTCGGGCAAGTCAACCTGCTGATCATCTTCCTCCTCATGTTGATGATGGCTGCGTTCCTCAAGCGGAAGGACGCCCCGGCCGGCGCCTTGTGGGCTGTCTCTCTACTCTTCAAGCCCTACGCCCTGATCTTCCTGCCATATTTCGTCCTGAAGAAGCGCTGGAAAACCTTGATTTGGGGCGGGGGTGCGCTCCTGGCCGGCCTGGCCCTGCCCATCGTTGAATTCGGGGTGCGGGGCAATTTCGCCGTCCTGAAGGAATGGGCCGTCACCCTCTCCCATTCGACGCCCGGGCTGATGGCCGTGGGCGATAACGCGTCGCTCTACGCGTTCGTCTGGAAGTTGTTGCCGGGCGACCAGCCGGGAGCGGCGAAAGCCATCTGGTTGGCGTTCGGCCTGGCCGCCGCCGCGGGTTTTCCGTGGATGATGGCGGACGGCCGGAAGAAGGCGGTCCCGGGCGCCGAGGTCTTGGAGCTCTCGTTCCTAATGGTCCTCGTCCCGTTCTTCTCGCCGCTCGGCTGGTACTATAACTACTTCTATGCCCTCCCGGCGGTCCTGCTCATCCTCGGGAAATGGCCGGATATCCCCGGGGCCTGGAAATGGCTCCTCGTCCTCGATTTTCTGATCATCGGTGGGACGCTGCGCGAAGTGCTCGGAACCGCGCTCTTCCGCTTCTATACGCATCACTCGCTGATCGCGGTGAATTTTCTCGTCCTCCTGGGGGGCCTGATCGCCCTGCGCGCTCGGAAGATCGCCTGAGTCCCGCCCGCCTCCCGCTAAAAAAAAATCCTCCCCGGCCGCGGGGCATTCGCCCGTGGTTTTAGGCACGGGCGAGTACGGCGAAAGCGGATCCCCGGGCAAAGCCCGGGGTTCCCTGCCGCCGCGAGGGAGGAATCGGGAATGAGCCTCGCTTACTTCTTGCCGAGCAGCTCGTTCACCAGCGGCTGGGCGCCGTAGATCCTGGTCAGGGCTTCGATGATGCCCTGGCTGTGGACCATGACCGAGCGGTTCTGGGTGTCGGAGTAAACGAACCGGGCGGGGAGGGACTGGATGTTGCCGTCGAAAAGGACGCCCGAGAACTCGCCCTTGCGGTTGACGACCGGGGAGCCGGAGTTGCCGCCGATCGAGTCGCAGGTCGCGATGAAGTCGATCGGGGTCTCCAGGTTCATCTTGGCCTTGCCTGCCAGGAAGCTCGCGGGCAGCTCATAGGGCGGCTTGTTGCCGGCCTTGGCCGCCAGGTCGTACATTCCCTTGAACGACGTATTGATCGGGATCTTTTTGCCGTTCTCCAGGTAGGACTTCACCGTCCCGAAGCTGAGGCGCAGGGTGGACGTGGCGTCGGGCGGGACGGAGGCGCCTTTGACCTTGAAGATCGCCCGGGCGATCAGGGCGCCGTTGCGGGCTTCGATGGGCTCGACCTCGGCTTCGTAGCGCTTGCGCAGCCCGCGCGAGATCGGGTCCACCATCAGGGCCAGCTTGATCATCGGGTCGTCGGAGGCGTAGATCGCGTCCAGGCCGCCGTCGACGTATTTTTTCCGGACCTCGGGGTCTTTCAGCTTCGTGCCGGCGATGTAGTCCTTGGCGATGTCCTCGGCCAGGCGTCCGGCGAAGAGCCATTTCACCTCGAGCTGTTGGCCGAACTCCTTCTGGAGCTGGATGAGCGCGTCGGTGAAGTTGGCGACTTCGAGCTCGTCATAGATCGGGGTTACGGTCAGCATCCGCCGGGTGAGCGCGGGCAGGGCGGTGTCGCGGTATTCCCGGAGCCGCTCGTCGTTGGGTTTGGTCCGCTCGGTCGCGAGGCGGACGAGCGAGCGGGCCATGGTGAAGTAGCCGGAGGTGAATCCCGCTCCGCCTTCGAAGAAGCGGTAGGCCTTGAAGAACTCGGCGTATTTCTTCTCGGCCTGGGCGAGCTCGTCCCAGGCCCGGCCGAATTCCTTGTCGAGGGCCGGGTCCTTGCGGATGGCGTCGCGGAAGGCCTGTTCGTCCTTGGCCTTCTTGTCCATCAGGGCCTTGTCCAGGAGGCCGGATTGGTAGCCGATCGTGGCCTTCAGGCTGTTCTCGATGCCGAAGAGCGTGCCCTGGGCCTGCCGGGCGTATTCCGGCCCGCGCTTGCCGTAGTCCTGGAGCAGGGCGCGGCGGCGCTGGTAATTGACGATCGTGAACGGATAGCTCACGTCGCGGAGAAACTCCATCTGGGCCATGGTCAAGAGGCGGCCCGTGGAGCCGGGGTGGCCGGAGGCGAAAATGAGGTCGCCCTCTTTGAGCCCGGCCGTATTCCACTTGAGGTAGCTCTTGGAGGCGATCGGCTTGTCGTTTTCGTAAATGCGGAAGAGGGTGATGTCGAAATCGTAGCGGGGGTAGGTGAAGTTGTCCGGATCGCCGCCGAAGAAGGCGACGGCGTACTCGGGGGCGAAGACCAGGCGGACGTCGTTGTAGACCTTGTAGCGGTAGAGATGATACATGCTCCCGGAATAAAGGTTGACGACCGTCGAGCGGAGGCCGGTCTTGTCCGTGCTCTCCTTTTCGAGGGCGGCGATCGCCTTGTCGCGGGCGGCGGCGGCCTGGGCGGGCGTCATGTCGGCCGTCTCGGCCCCGGAAACTCTGGCCGTCACGTCCTCGATGTCCTGCAGGACCATGAGCTCCATGCCCGGGGCCTTGAGCTCCTCGGCTCGGGTCCGGGCATAGAAACCGGTCTTCATCAGGTCGCGGTCCTTGGTGCTCAGGTTTTGGAGAGCGCCCTGGCCGACGTGATGGTTCGTCAGGACCAGGCCGTCGGGGGAGACGAACGAGCCCGAGGCGCCGCCGAACCGGACGGAGGCGAGCCGAAGGTGCTGTATCCATTCGGGCGTGATCGCGAAGCCGTACCTGGCCTTGAGAGCGGACGCGGGCGGCATGTTGAAGAGCCACAAGCCCTCGTCGGCCCAGGCCGGGACGATGAACGTCAGGGAGATGAGGACTATGAGAAGCTTGAGTTTGAGATGTTTCATGGGGCCTCCTTGGATGGCGACATCCTACCATAAATCGGCGGGAAGCGGCAAAAGGGGCGAAGCGCGTCCGTCGCCCCGGTCGGCGCCACCCGCTGGACTTATCGATTCATAACGTTGTGACAACGCGACGGGTTCTCCCATGGGTCTCGTCATGACATTTGACGCTTGATTTTCCTTTCGCGATGTCGTATCATGGCAATTGAGAATGATTCTCAATTACCGATTCCGGATCAACAAGTGGATAGGAGCGCCCGCGCGACCCGCCGGCCGAAAGATGACGAGATGACGAACCTGGTTCAATCCCCGAAAGGCGCGACGCTTCGGATCGTGGACATCGCCGGCGGCGAAGGCGTCCGGCGCCGCCTGTTCGCCCTCGGCTTCAACGTCGGCGACGACATCGAGCTCCAGGCCCTGGGGATCCTCCGGGGGCCGGTCCTGATCCGAAACCTCCGGACGGGCGTGACCGCCGCCGTGGGCCGGGGGATCGCCCAGAAAATCGTGGTCGAGGCCGCGGATGAGCGCCCCTGAGGCGCCGCTCCTGATCTTCATAGGCCAGCCGAACTGCGGCAAGAGCACGCTCTTCAACGCCGTCGCAGGGTACAAGGCCCAGACTTCGAATTTCCCCGGGACCTCGGTCAAGCATACCCACAGCCTGGTCAACATCGACGGCCGGCTGCTCAACGTGGTCGACCTCCCGGGGACGTATTCGCTTCATCCCGCCGATCCGGCAGAAAAGGTCGCCCTCCGGCATCTGTTCCAGGAGAAGCCCGATGTCATGGTCAACGTGGTCGACGCCTCGATCCTCAGCCGGAGCCTCGAGCTGACGCTCGAGTTGCTGGAGATGGAGCGGCCGATGGTCGTGGCCCTGAACATGACCGACCTCGCCGAGAAGAAGGGGATCACGATCGACGCCGGCCGCCTGGCGGAGCTGCTGGGCGTGCCGGTGATCCCGACCGTGGCCGCCCATGGCCGGGGCGTCAAGGAGCTGCTCGAAGCCGCGTTCCGCTGCCTCGAGTCGCCCTGCCGCGGGCCGCTGCCGCGCTGGTCGGCCGAAGTCGAATCGGTCGTGGACAAGCTCGTCGCGAGCCTGCCCGCCGATTTCCCGTGCATCGCCAATCCGCGATTCACGGCGATCCAGATGATCGAATCCGGCCATCTCTTCTGCAGCGAATTCCTGGAGGAGATCGACCCCGGCCTGAAAGCGACGCTCGACGGGATACGGGATGAGCTCGCCTTGCGGCGGGGCATGCCCGCCTACGAAGCCGTCGCCGCCGAGCGCCATCATCTCTCTCTCAAGCTTTCCGAGCAGGCAAGCTTGGTCCGGGGACGGACGAGGCGCAGCTGGGGCGAGCGCCTGGACGACGTGCTCATGCACCCGATCTGGGGCTATCCCGTCCTGATCGCGGTCCTGCTGGGCTTTTTCTTCGCGATCTTCAAGATCGGCGGGCCCGTCGAAAGCGCGCTCCTCAAGCCGTTCGCCGGCCTCAAAGCCTGGCTCGCGGCCGAGTTCGGAAGTGGCCTCGTCTTCCACGTCGCCGACGGCTTGGCCTCGGGCATCGGCGGCGGCGTGGCGATCGTGCTGCCCTATTTCATCCCGCTGCTCTTCCTCATGGCCCTGTTCGACGATGTCGGCTACCTGGCGCGCGCCGGGTTCCTGCTGGACGCGTTCATGCACCGGATCGGCCTCCACGGCAAATCGGTCTCGCCTTTCATCCTCGGGTTCGGCTGCAACGTCCCGGCCATCGCCGCAACGCGCATCCTCGAATCGCGGCGGGATCGGATCCTGACCTCGCTCCTGATCCCGTTCATCCCGTGCTCGGCCCGGACGACGATCATCCTGGCCCTGGTCGCGTTTTTCCTCGGTCCTTGGTGGGCTCTGGGCTTCTACGCGGCCAACATCGCCTTGGTCGCGGTTCTGGGGCGCATCCTCAGCCTGTTCCTCAAGGAGGCCTCGCCCGGCCTCATCCTCGAGATCCCGACGCTCAAGATGCCGTCGCTCAAGAGCATCGGCTTGAAGATCTGGTTCCAGCTGAAATCGTTCGCCCTGTTCGCCTGGCCGCTGCTCATCGGCGGGAGCATCCTCTTGGGCTTGGTCCAGGCCCTTCACGGCGACGCCGTGATCAACGCCGCCCTCTCGCCGCTCGTCTCGGGCGTTCTCGGGCTGCCCCGGGAGCTGGGCGTGACCCTGATCTTCGGGTTCCTACGGAAGGAGCTATCGCTGCTGATGATGCTTCAGGCCCTGGGCGTGGGCTACCAGCAGCTGATGACCGTCGTCACGGCGAATCAGATCGTGGTCTTCACCGTGTTCGTCAGCCTCTTCATCCCGTGCCTCTCGACGTTCGCCGTCCTGTGGCGCGAGGTCGGGAAGAAGATCGCTTTTCTCTCGGCCGCGCTGAGCGTAACGGTCGCGATCATCCTGAGCGTCGCCGTCCGGCTCCTGCTCTGAGGGGCAGGCCGCGGCCCTTTCCCGCCGCGCCCATTCTTCTCCGCGGCTATTTCTTGGCCGTGTCGCCTTTCAGCTTCTCCAGGTTCTTCTTGTAGTAATCCTTGATCGTCTCGGGCGCGAGATCGATCGCTTTTTCCAGGGCCTTGACGGCTTCGGCGTTGTTCTTCAGCTTCTCCTGGACGCCGCTCAGCGTCACCCAGTTGTAGTATTGGGCCGGCTTGAGCTCGATCGCCTTCTTGGCCGCGGCCAGCGCGCCGTCGAGGTTCTTGCCCTGGCCGCTCCAGAATGAGGCGTAGCTCGACAAGGCGTTCGCGTCCTTGTCGTTCTTCTTGGCGTAAGCGGGCCCGAAGAGGGCCAGCGCCTTGTCATCCAGTTTCAGCTTGATGTAGACGCCGGCCACCTGCTGCATGATGTAGGCGTTGTCCGGCTCCATAGCCAGCGCTTTCTCGGCCATGGCCTGCGCGCTTTCCTTGTTGGCGTCCTTGCCGATCCAGTAGTCGGCGTAGCCGATCAGGTTGTAGGCCAGGGTGAACAGCTGGTTTTCCATGTAGCTTTTGCCGAACGCGTCGTCGGCCTTGTCCTTGTCGCCCTTGAGCAGATATAGCTCGGCCACGTTCTGGTTAGGATCGGGGAGCGTGAGGCCGCGGCGCGCCTTCTGGATCTTCTCGGCCAGCTCGACGCCTTTTTCGTAAGGCCCCTTGTCCTTGATGATGCGAGCGAGCCACTGGTCGAGGATTGTCGGGTCGTCGGGGAACTTGGCCGCATATTCCTCGAAGAACGGCCCGGCTTCCTCCTTGGGAGCGGTCCGGCCGTAATAGCCCGCCAACCGCGCGTAGGCGTCCCTCACGAGCGGGCTCTTCGGATGCTTGGCCAGGAAGTCGCGGATCGGCTTGGCCGAGGGCGGATTAGCCGAAATTCCCTGGGCCGCGACCTGGAGAGCAGCGTATTCCGTGTAGGGGACCGTCACCTTGGTGTATTCGTTCGTGTAGGTGCCGGCCTTGCCGTCGGGGTCGAGGGTGATGACCTCCTTGTAGAGGGGAATCGCCTTGGAGTAGTCATAACGATAGGCCCACTTGAGGGCCAGCTTGAAGACCGTCGCCGCATCCTTGGGATTCTTGGCGTAGGCGACGCTCAGGTCCTTGAACGTCTCGCCGCCGGCTACGATCTTGGCCAATTTCTCCTGAAATTCTTCGGGAGGAGGGCCATAGCCGACGATCCAGTCGACTTCGGCGCCGTCGCCGTCGAGGAACATGACGGTCGGGGTGGCGCTGATTTTGAATTTCGAGAACGTGGCGACGCCGACGGCTTCCTCGTTGTCGGCGCGCCAGAGGACAAAGTTTTTGTTCAGGAAGTCCTGGAACTTGGGGGCGGTGTAAAACTGCTGACCCAGCAGTCTACAGGCCCCTCAGCCACTCGAGTAGAAATCGAGAAGGACCAGCTTCTTTTCGGTGCGGGCCTTGGCGATCGCCTGGTCGAGGGTGCCCTTGAACCAGGTCTGGGCAGAAGCCATAGCGGCGAGGACGAGAACCGCGAGGGCGACCAGCGCTTTTTTCATTCCCTGTCTCCTCCGTGTTTTCTTGGGCCAGCATTGACCCTTTATAAACTATACACTGCTCAGCGAGAAAAGGTTAGTTTTTATTGAAGTGGGCAAGGATCGGGATCATCGGTCCTTCTTGGATGGCGCCGGCCGGACGGCAGCGACGCGCCTGGGATTGAATCGCTCCCAATATGTTCGGGGGGAAATGATTTCCATGGTCTCGAGCTTCCCGGCACTCAATAACTCGCGATCTCCCGTGATGAATATCGCGGCTTTTCCAGCCGCCGCGTCGGAGAGGAGGACGATATCACTTCGGTCTTTAAGCGGCAATTGAAGCCTTTCCAAGACGTAGGCCTGGGTCGATTCCGACAAGAGAAGATCCCGCCATTTCGCTATGAGCTCTTGGGGAAATCCGAATTTCTTGTCGAGGGTTCGTTCCAGCTCCGACAACAAAGTTGGGGGGACGATGAGCTCATGCGCCTCGAGGACGCTTTCGACGATTTCGCGACACAGGCCTCGCGTGCCTATGGCCGAGGCCAGGACATTCGTGTCGAGGAAGATCTTCACGAAACTTCGCGAAAGACGTCCTCGTCGGTGAAGAAACCGGCGGCTTCGGCATAAGGGATGCTCTCGGCGCGAAGCTCCCGGAAGCGCTCGATTCTCAGCTGCCGCCGGATGGCTTCGCGCGCGATCTCGCTCCGATTCTTGCCGGACCGCCGGCTCGATTGGGCCAGGAGCCGCTCCGTGTCTTCGTCCAACCGGATGGTCAAAGTCGCTGTTTTCATGTCACACATTGTAATACACCCGGCTAATAACGTCAATGGACTGAAAATCCTTCTTGCCTCCTCGAAATGACGCGGGGCGAGCTCTCAGATTCTCATGGAAAGATGATGCTCGGAATTGAACCCTTTCGAGCCCCTGTGTTACTTAGTAGATGAGGGGACATGCTCGACGACGACAAGGCATTCCGGCGTCTGCTCCGCGAGAGGGATCCGGCCGCCCTGGCTCGAATGGCGGAACTTTATGGCGATCGGCTCTTAAAAGGGGCATTCTTCCTCTGCCGGAACGAATACGAAGCGCAGGACTTGGTCCAAGAAACGCTTTTTCAAGCCATCCGCGGCATCTCGAGCTTTCGCGGCGAGTCACAGGTGTATGGCTGGCTCTATCGCATCCTCAGGAATATTTACCTCAATCAACGACGCAGGGATTGGCGTTGGTCGGCATTAGTTCGGAAGGGCTCCCTTGGGGTTCCGCGCGATGATCCCCCCGCGTTCCCGGACGGCGAGCGCTCGGCGGATCCGGGCATCGAAACCGCGGTCGGGGCGCTTCCTCCCAAGCAGCGGGAGATCATCCATCTCCGATACGGGGAGGGATTCACCATCCGCGAAATCGGCGAAGTGCTGGGCGTGTCGCCCGGAACGGTGAAATCGCGCCTGTTCCACGCCACCCTGAAATTGAAGCGCCGTCTTCTCCAGGAGTCCGGCGGCGGCGGACTTCGGGACAAGGAGAAATCTCATGAACTGTAAGCGTTGTCGATCGCGGATTTATGATCTCCTTGATGACGGACGGTCGCCGGCCGACGACGATCGGGTTCGCGAGCATTTGGACGGCTGCGCGAAATGCCGGCATTTCTTGCGGGACGAGGCACGGCTGGCCGAGTTCATACAAAAGTCGACTTCACTCCGGATGCTCCGCTATCTGGGGGGAATCTCCTCATCGGCAGCGGAAGCAGCCCACTATCGTGCGCCGGGACCGACGGATTTTTCTCCGGCGATCCCGGCCGGACCGGGCCGCAGCGCCGCTGCCCGCCGGGCGTGGTTCCGCCGGTTCGCTTGGGGAGCGGCCGCGGCAGCCGCCTTCATCATTCTCGGCCTGGGCGGCTATTTTCTCCTCAGGTCGCCCAGCGGCGGAGCTTCCGGTATCGGGCCGACGGCGAGAGACGCCCGCATCGAGACGGCCCCCCGGGTCCATGTGATCTCCGTCGAGCTGAATGGAAAGCCGGCCAAGCCGTTCATATATCAAACGCCGAAGGCTTCGTTCATCTGGATCGTGCCGTCAAAGGATATAGGGGGCTGAGATGAAACGTTATCAAATAAATCTTTTCGCCGGCGCGGCCTTCCTGATCTTCTCCGCGTCCCTGGCCATGGCCGGGGAGGATCTGGTGATCGAATCGCGATTTTTCCGGGCGCTGATGTCCGAGGCCCCGGGCCCGTCGATGCCCGCCGTGATCGTCACTTCCTTCTCCGATCCCGTGTTTCTTCCCGCTCCCCGGGCGTCTTACGCCGCGGAGGCGAACCTGACGTATGTTTCGGCCATAAAGGTCGAGCTTTCGGGCGTCTACCGCCTGAATCAGGTGGATTACCTAACCTCCGGCCGTATCGTTTGGGACGGGAAGAAGGAAGTCCTGAACGAGGCGATCGTCCTCGACGGCATGCTCTACGAGATTTCCTACTATCCTCAAAAGCGCGAAGGGACGAAGATTTCGCTGCGGCTCGAAGTCTGGCGGCACTTAGGGCTCCAACATCTGTCGCAGTATCGCGAAACTTGGGATGGCCAACGCCGGATCGTCTCCCTGACCGATTCCGAGAAAATAGAAGCCGCCTGGGGCGCCGGCGAGAAGATCCTGAATACCGAGATCGCCACCCGGCTGGACGATTCAGTCGTCTTCGGCTTTCCGGTCAACGGCCACGCGTTCTTCCTCTCGATCCAGGTGAAGAAGCAGACGGACGACGCGGGCCGCGGCGCGGCGGTCAGGGTCGCTCCCGACGAAGCGCCTTCGCTGATGGCCGACGCCTACGTTCCTCCCAAGCCCCGGGTGCAGGTCAAGCCCCTCTATCCCGAAAGCTGCCAGCAGAAGGGGATCGAGGGCTTGGTCACTCTCTTCGTGCAGACGGATGAATCGGGAAAAGTGAAATCCGTCCGCGTCTGGCAGAAGGCGCATCCCGACTTGGACCGTTCCGCGCTCGAGGCTCTTCGCCAATGGGCTTTCGATCCGATCATCGACAAGGGAGGGCCGGCGTCCTCGTCGTTCTTCATGACCGTCGATTACAAGCTGCCCGACTCGGGGGGGGCCGGCGGAGGCCCGGACGGGAAAAGAGGCAAATCCGGCGCGGGCCGGGACGATCCCCCGCGGAAATGACGATGCGTTCCTCGAAGGCCCATGCGTAGGAAAGCCTGGATCGCGCTCGCGGCCTTGGGCGCGGCCGCTCTCGTCTCCCTCGGCCGGGCGGCCGCGGAGGCGCAACAGGTCTTCAATTATTTCGCGAAAAACGAGCCCCCCGCTCTGGAAATCGCGAATCTCGGCGCCGGCCTCTATCTGGCCAAGGGCGAATGGGGCGTCAACGTGGGCTTTCTAGTAGGGGACGAGGGCGTGCTGGTGATCGATTCCAAGGCGACCTACAGCGCCTCGAAGAAGGTCGTCCGGGAGATTCGGAGGGTGACGCCGAAGCCTATTACCAAGGTCATTTTCACCCATAGCGATTCAGACTGCTTCAACGGATATGAAGCTTACCCCGAGGCGGCGGAGATCATCTGCAGCGCCAAGTGCCGGCAGGAGCTGGCGAACGGGATGTGGACGCTCCTGGAGATGAACGCGCCATCGGGCCTCTATTCGTCGGAGGCGACGGCGAGGGCCATGCCGGAATACCATCCGGCGATCGCGTTTGACGGTCGAATGACCATCCGATTCGGCGCGGAGGACATCGAGCTCATCGCCTGCGGCCCGGCCCATACAGGCGGCGACGTCGCCGTTTTATTCCCCGCGCGGGGCGTGGCCTTTATCGGCGATCTCGTCTTCGTCCATCACGAGCCGTTCGTCCAAAGCTACAAGGGCGGATATTCATTCGGGCTCGTGACCGCGCTGAGCATGCTCCTTGCCGTGAAACCCGAGATCCGGACGTTCATCCCCGGCCACGCGGATCCCGTGGGGCGGGAGGAAATCAAAGCGATTCTCCGCTCGCTCGAGGAGATGCAAGCGAAGGTCCTGGCCATGTTCAACGAAAAGAAGTCGCTGGAAGACGTGAAGGCGGCTTTTTGTGTCCCGGTCCCTCCGAAAGGCGAAGGCGATTGGATCTGGCCGAGCTTGGCGGTCACGACGTTCCGGGAGCTGACGGAGCGGCGGATCGAAGGCAAGAATCCGACCGGCGAGGAGGTCAGGAGATGAGCCTGGTTTTTTCGGCCAAGCGCCTGAAATGAAGAGAGCAACGCGTAGAGAGACCGCTCGTGCTTGTGCTTTTTGCGAAAGGGATTAATCGTCAGGAGAGGGGATGGGCCTTCAAAAAAGATTGTTTGGTATCGGATCGGCTTTGTTACTCGCGGGGATAACGCTCTCTTCGCATATCGCGGGCACTACGTCGGTCTCGGCGGGCCAGGGGAATGCCTCCGTCAAGCCCGATTTAAGCGTTATATTAAAAGCGACGGCGGAATACAGCCGCAAGCTCGAGAGCGTTATTTTCGATTTTACTTGTCTCGAAGAGATCAAGGAAACGATCGATCCACTCCTCGACGTTCTCAAGCCGTCTGATATAGCCTTGGATCGGACGCGAGTCCATTCATTGGCCGGACAGATCAGGAAGATCAAAGCATCCTTTGTCCACGATTATCAGTGCATTCGGCAGGGAGGAAAAATCCGCGAATCGAGGATCCTTCTCGAAGAGGACGGAGAGAAAAAGCACGTGCCGAACGCCGAACTGAAGACCGCGAGCTTCGTCTTCGGCAATGCCTTGCTCGCTCCCATTTCCATATTCGCCGAACGGAATCAGCCGGCTTATGACTTTACGATAATCGGGACCGAGAATATCAATAAGGTCCAGTTCGTCGTCATCGAGGCAAAGCAAAAAGCGCACGCGGACAATGCCAGATGTTCTTATGGCAAGGCGTGGCTCGATCCCTCGTCGGCCGATATTCTCAGGATCGAGTGGAGGGAAACGCATATCGGCAACTGGGAGCTGTTCGAGGAACGGGGAAAGAAGTTCTTGCGTACCCCGAGGCTGACCATGGGGACCGAGTTGAATATCGAAAAAAATGGCATGCGATTCCCGAGCGCTCTTCGCATCGAAGAGACTTATGTCGATGAAAAAGGCCGCGCTTTTATTAGAACCAAAGTCGACGCGGAATATAAGGACTTCAAATTCTTCACCGTCGAGGTTGAAATCAAATGAGAGCTAAGAATCCTATGGCGGCGATAACGTTTTTCGGCATCGGCTTCTTGTCCCTCGCGGGCATTTGCCTCCCGCAATCGACCGATGGGCAAGCCGTCCGCCTCCAAAAGCCTCTCGAGCACGAAGTCTCGGTCACGTTGAAGCTCATCCAGGTCTACGTGACGGACAAGAGCGGGAAGCCCGTCACGCACCTCGACCAGTCCGCTTTTCGCGTTTATGACAACGGCGTGCTCCAGGCGATCACGGAATTCGAGAAGCACATGTCGCCGGAAACGGGTACGGTCGGCGCGGAGACGCCGGCGAAAGAAGCGCTTGTCCCGACCGAACCCGGCGCGCCGCGGCTGGGCCGGAAGTTTTTCGTCCTCATCGATCTTGACGCCAACGATTTAGAAGGGATCGCCAAATCTCGGGCGGCCGCGATCCAATTCCTGGACACGCAAACGCTTCCCTCGGATGAGATTGGCGTCTTTTCGTCTTCGTTCATGCGGGGGATCGTCCTCCATTGCTACCTGACGACGGACCATGCCAAGGTGCGGGAAGCGATTCAAAGAATTCGAGAGGTTCCAGGCAGGAAAAGCGGGGGGACGGGAGACGCGTCCACCCCGACGATCGCCGTGTCCGGTCAGGGTACCGGGACCATGACTATCGCCGTGGTCAGTCGCGGCGGCGGACTGAATACGGATAGGATGATGGCTCTGGCCAAAGCGCTTCGCTATATTCCCGGATATAAGAACATCCTCTATTTCTCGCAAGGCGGACCGATCAATAACCGCGCTTATCGCGACCGCCTGGAAGAAATGAGCCGGGAATTCGCGGCGTCCAATGCGCCATTCTATGCGATCAATACGGAGACCCCGGATCCCTTCAATCCTGGGGGAACGAAGGGCGAGGCTCTCCTCGCTTTCGTCGCTGAGAAGACCGGCGGCAAAGCTTTCAAGGAGATCGGTGCCATCGTCCACTTTCCCGACATCGCCCGGGAGATCCAGGAACTGACGCGCAACTACTATGTCCTGGGCTTTCCCGTCAAAGAGACGTGGGACGGGAAATACCACAAGATCAAGGTCGAGCTGACGTCGGGCGACTATCATCTCCAGTCGCAGCCCGGATACTACAATCCCAAGCCCTTCCGCGATTATTCCGATCTCGAGAAGGACCTTCACCTGTTTGACTTGGCCATGACCGAAAAGACCGAACCGCCGCTTCCGCTCATGTTCGCGATGCGCGTCCTCGCCTTCGAGCAGAAAGGGGAGGCCCATGTCCTCATGTTGTCCAAGATCCCAACGGACGTCGTCGAGAAATTCCTGACGAAAAAAGTCGAGGTCGTCTCCCTGATTTTCGACGAGCAGGACAACGCCGTCGAGCGTCGGCAGATCAAGCCCGACCTGTCGAAGTTCCGAGGGATGGACCTGTTCTATTCCTCGGACGCCGCGCTCGGGCCCGGGACCTATCGGTGTCGGATCATCGTCCGCGATCTCGACACCGGCGACGCCGCGCTGGCCTACGCGCGCGCCGTCGTCCCGGCGAAGCCGGGCGCGGGGGGATCGGCTAGCGCGCTCACCCTGCTCTCGCCGCTCTTGCTCGCCGCGGGATCCAATTTCGCGTATCTCGATGACCAGACGAAGAAGAACACGGCGCCCTGGATGGACTTCTACGTTTACGACCGGGCCAAATTTTCTCCGCTGACGGGGGAATTGGCCCTGGGGGCCAAGGCGATCTACGTTCTTTTGCCGTTCTCCCTTGCCGGCGCCGCGCCGGGAGATATTTCGATCTCGGCGAGCTTGATCGATACGACGAGCGGAACGAACTTGTCGATTCCATTAGGGCTCCTGAGCAAAGCCCGCAAGGGAAACATCGAGCTCCAATTGGCCGAGCTGGCCGTGGAAGGCATCGCCGCCGGGAAGTATATCCTCTATATCCGAGCCGAGGAAGCGGGAAAGAAGGCTGTCGTTTACGCCCAGGTTCCGATCTCGATCAGGCAGCCCTAATCCTTCTCCAGGACCACCATCGCCGTGGCGTATTCGGCCGTGTGGGAGATCGTGACGTGGCTCCGGGTGAAGCTGTATGTGTTCTCGGCGAGCAGGGCGACCTGCGGCTGGCCGGACGGGAGATTGGTCGTCTCGACGTCGGCCCAGGCGATCCGCTGGCCGATCGCCTTGAAGAAGGCCTCTTTCACAGCGAAGCGGGCGGCCAGGTGTTCGAACCGCGATTTCTTGCCCTCGCTGTAAGCGATCTCCTTTTCTGTGAAGACGCGGTCGACGAAGCGGGGATTGCGCTCGATCGCCTTCCGGACGCGGGCGACTTCGATGAGGTCGATGCCGATGCCGATGATCATGGTCAGCTCCTGGCCGTTATGCGAACGCGCGCTTTGCCCGGCGCTTCCGGTGGAACGCGATCGCGAAACGATGGGCCTCGTCCCGGACATGCTGGAGGAGCATGAGCCCGGGCGAAGTCCGCTCCAGGCGGATGCCGTCCCGGCGCGCGGGAGTGTAAATGATCTCTTCCTGCTTGGCTAGCGAAGCGAGGGGCAGGCGCTCCAAGCCCAACTCTTCAAGCGTGCGCTCCGCGGTCCCGAGCTGCGGGAGCCCGCCGTCTACGAAGACCAGGTCGGGAAGCGGCCGCTTCTCGGCGAGGAGGCGCGTGTAGCGCCGCCGCAGGACCTCCTCCAGACTGGCCACGTCGTTCGGCCCGGCCACGGTCTTGATCTTGAACTTGCGGTATTCGCTTTTGTCGGGGTGGCCGCCCAGGAACGAGACCATCGAGGCCACGGATTCCGTCCCGCCCGTGTTCGAGATGTCGAAGCCCTCGATCCGATCCGGCGGCTTGGCGAGGCCCAGCTCCTTGCGGATCTCTTCGAGGGGCGCCGCGCCTTCGTTTTTCTTGCGCAGGAGAATCTCGGCGTTCTTGACGGCGAGCCTGACGAGGTCGCGGCTCTTCCCCCGCGCCGGGACGAGGATTTCGACCTTCTTGCCGGCCTTCTCCGCCAGCTCGCGTGCGATCTCCTTCGCTCCGGCCGGGGCGGCCGGCAGTAGAATCTTGGGCGGGATCTCCCGGTCGCGGTAGAACGCCGCCAGGAAGTCGGCCAGGACGTCGCCGTCGGCCCGCGCAGGATCGTCCTCGAACTCGAATTCTCGCGATTCGCGGACCTTGCCTTTGCGCATGAGGAAGACGTAGACCGCCCGGGCGCGCCCGCTCTGCGCCAGGCCGATGATGTCCTGATTCTCCAGGCGGACCGAGATCAGGGCCGGCTTGACCTGGAGCGTTTCGAGCGTGCGGGCGATGTCGCGCAGGCGGGCCGCCTCCTCGAAGTCCTCGCGCTCTGCGGCCTTGTCCATTCTTTCCTTAAGCGCTTTGAGCAAGCGCTCGCTCTTTCCCTCGAGGAAGAGGCGGGCTTCGTCCACGCTCCGGCGGTAATCCTCCTCCGACACGAATCCCACGCACGGCGCGGAACACTGTTTGAGATCGTACTCGAGGCAGGGGCGCTTGCGCTTGCCGGGGACGGCTTCGTCGCAATTGCGCACCTGGAAGTACTTTCCCACGAGCCCGATGGTCCTGCGTGCCTCGCGCGCCGGGCTGAACGGCCCGTAGTACTTCGCCCCGTCGGACTCGACCTTGCGGCTGAATCCCACGCGCGGGAACGGCTCCTTGACCGTCAGCTTGACGTAGGGGAAGCTCTTGTCGTCCTTGAGCCGGAGGTTGAACTTGGGCTGATACTGCTGGACGAAGTTGTTTTCCAGGAACGCGGCCTCGCGCTCGGACTCGGTCAGGATGTAGTCGATGTCGGCCGTCTCGGCCAGGATGTTGCGCACCTTCGGATCGTCCGACGGCTGGAAATACGACCCGACTCGGTCGCGCAGGGAGCGCGCCTTGCCGATGTAGACCACGCCGCCGTCGGCACTCTTGAAGAAATAGATGCCCGCCTTCTTCGGGAAGCCGGCGGCTTTTTTGCGGAGGTCCATGGCGGTCCGCTCGGCTACGGCTCCTCGATCTCCAGCTGGATCGTCTTGATCTTGGCGATCTGGTCGCGGAGCTGGGCGGCCTTTTCGTAATCCTGGCCCTTGGCCGCGGCCTTCATCAGCTTGCCCAGCTGATCGAGCTTCTGCTGGCGCTGCTGGGGCGAGAGGTAGAACTCCTTCTCCTCGGCGATCTTGGTATAGTCGAAGTAGTCGCGCTCATAGACGCTGGTCAGGACCTCGTCGATCGACTTGACGATCGACTGGGGGGTGATGCCGTTCGCCCGGTTGAATTCCTCCTGAAGCGCGCGCCGGCGGTTGGTCTCGGCCATGGCGGCCTTCATCGAATCCGTGACGATTTCGGCGTAGAGCAGGACCTTGCCGTTGACGTTGCGCGCCGCGCGCCCGAACGTCTGAATCAGGGCTCTCGTCGAGCGGAGGAATCCCTCCTTGTCGGCGTCGAGGACCGCCACGAGCGAGACCTCGGGCAGGTCCAATCCCTCGCGGAGGAGATTGATGCCGACCAGGACGTCGAAGATGCCCTTGCGAAGATCGCGCAGGATCTTCACCCGGTCGAGCGTCTCGATTTCGGAATGGAGGTAGCGCACGCGCAGGCCCTTCTCGTGGTAATGGCGGGTCAGGTCCTCGGCCATCTTCTTGGTCAGCGTGGTGACCAGCGTCCGCTCCTTGACCGCGGCCCGGGCGCGGATTTCGCCGAGGAGGTTCTCCACCTGGCCCTTCACTGGCCGGACCTCGACGGCCGGGTCGATCAGACCGGTCGGCCGGATGACCTGCTCCACGACCCGGCCCTCGACCTTGCCCAGCTCATAGGGACCGGGCGTCGCGGAGACGTAGACCGTCTGGCCGACGCGGCCTTCGAACTCCTCGAACTTCAGGGGGCGGTTATCCAGGGCGGAGGGGAGGCGGAAACCGTGCTCGATCAGCGTCTCCTTGCGCGACCGGTCGCCGTAGTACATCCCTCCGATCTGCGGCACCGAGACATGGGACTCGTCGATGATCGTCAGGACGTCCTTGGGAAAGTAGTCGATCAGGGTGAAGGGAGGATCGCCCGGCTTGCGCCGGCTGAGATAGAGCGAGTAGTTCTCGATGCCGGGGCAGTATCCGAACTCGCGGAGCATGTCGAGGTCGCGGAGGGTGCGCTCCTCGAGGCGCTCGGCCTCGATCACTTTGCCTTGCGCGCGGAATCGGGCGAGTTGCACTTCGAGCTCGCGTTCGATGCCCAGGACGGATTCCTGGAGGACCTCCTTGGGCGTCGAGAAGAACGTGCGGGGGTGGATCATGACCCGGTCGAACGTCTCGCGGACCGTGCCCAGGAGCGGGTCGATCGAGGAGATGCGCTTGACGGCGTCGCCGTCGAGCTCGATCCGGTAAGCGAAGTCGGCGTAGGCCGGGAAGACTTCGACGATGTCGCCCCGGACGCGGAAGCCGCCGCGCTCGAAATCGGCCTCCTGGCGGGCGTACTGGATCTCGACCAGCTTACGCAGGATCTCGCGGCGGGGGAGGGTCTGGCCGACCGCGACCGGGAAGCTCATGGCGTAGTAGGTCTCGGGCGCGCCGATGCCGTAGATGCACGAGACCGAGGCGATGATAATGACGTCGCGCCGGGCGAAAAGCGAGTTGGTGGCGTTGAGGCGCATCCGGTCGATCTCGTCGTTGATCGTCGCCTCCTTGGCGATATACGTGTTCGACGAGGGGATGTAAGCCTCGGGCTGGTAATAATCGTAGTAGGAGACGAAATACTCGACCGCGTTGCGGGGGAAGAAGCGCCGGAACTCCTGGTAGAGCTGGGCGGCCAGCGTCTTGTTGTGGGAGATGACCAGCACCGGCCGGTTGAGGAGGGCGATGAGGTTGGCCATGGTGAAGGTCTTGCCCGACCCCGTGACGCCCATCAGGACCTGGTGGCGGAGGCCTGCGGCGACGCCGTCCGCGAGCTCGCGGATGGCCTGGGCCTGGTCGCCCTGGGGGGTGAAATCGGAGACGAGGTCGAATCGGTCCATGGCCTCCTATTATAGCCTTTTTCGGGCAGGGTTCGAGCGGCGGGCTCGAGACGGTGGCGCCGGCGGAGAGCGGAATTGATTTTTGGGCCGAAAAAGATTACACTTTTTTCATTGTGATGACAGAGATAGGAGGACCCTTGAAAAAAGCAATCGTAGGCGTTGGCGTGGTGCTGATCCTGGCTTTTGTCCTGGCCGGCGTCGGCCGCTCAAGCGTAGCCGAAAAGCCCCGGATCGGCGTCCTGAGATTTACGAACCAGACGAGCGCGGGCTGGTGGAGCGCCTCCGTGGGATCGGAGCTCTCCGACATGCTGACCTCGGAGCTGGTCAGCACGAGAGCCTTCCAAGTCCTCGAGAGGAAAGAGATCGACGCGGTGCTCGGCGAGCAGGACCTGGGCTCCTCGGGCCGCCTCGATCCGGCGACCAAGGCTCGGCTGGGCAAGGTCAAGGGGGCGAAGTACCTGGTCGCGGGGACGGTCTCGTCCTTTGAAGAAAACACCAGCGGCGAGCACGGCGGCATCAGCATCGGCGGCCTGAGCCTGGGCGGGAAGCAGAACAAGACCTATATCGCCGTCGACGTCAAGGTGGTCGACACCGAGACGGGCGAAATCGTAGACACGCGGACGATCGAGGGCGAAGCCTCCGGCTCCGGGATGGGCGGGTCGCTTTCGGTCGCGGGCGTCTCGCTCCACGGCGGCGGATTCGAGAAGACGCCGGCCGGCAAGGCCATCCGCGGCTGCGTCGTCTATATTTCCGATTACCTCGAATGCTCGCTCGTCCGGGGCCAGGACGACCGGTGCATGAAGAAATGGGACGACATGGACAAGGCTCGGAGGGAACGGACCCGGGGCGCGATCGACATTCGCTGATCCCGCCCGGAGAACGAAACCGACGATGGGGCGGGGGCGGCTCAGGCGCCGCCCTTCGCCATTTTAATGCCGCCCCGGAACTGGGCGCCGTCCCGGATCTGGATCTTGGCGGCCGTAATGTCGCCCTTCATCCTGGCCTCGCTCGACAGGGAGACCCAGCCAGCGGCCGTGATGTCCCCCGTCAAGGCGCCGGCGATCGAGACGTGATCCGCTTCGACGTCGGCCTCGACGCGGGCTCCGCGCTCGATGAACAGGCCGCGGTTCCCGATCCGGATGGACCCGTGGAACGTCCCGCGGATGACGAGGTCCTCGTCGCCTGAGATCTCGCCCTTGAGGACGAGGGACGATCCCAGGACGGAGGCGTTCTCGGCGCGCGTCGAATTGGGGTCGGCAGACTTGGCGATTTCTTCAGCTTTGGCCATGGGGCGGACCTCACTCTCCCGCTGGATTTCGGCCCCGATTATATGGGGGGGGAACGGGAGAAGTCAACTCGGCCGCGGGCGTCCGTCATCCCGGCCAGACCCTCCTCGCGGCCAAAATTGACTTCCCGCCGGGGCTGTGATATTTCTCCCCCTATCCTTTCCGGGAAGGAGCGCACATGCAGGCGATCGGCCTCCACGCCGTCGATTGGTTCATCATCCTCTTTTACTTCGCGTTCATCATCGGCATGGGCTTCTACCTGAAGCGCTACACGAAGAGCGAGGAGGACTTCTTCCTCGCCGGCCGCCGGAACAGCGCCTGGGTGGCGGCCCTGGCCTTCCTTTCGGCCAACATGGGCGCCCTCGAGCTCCTGGGGATGACCGGCAACACCTACAAATACGGGATGTACATCGCCCACTTCTACTGGATCGGGGCCATCCCGGCCATGCTCTTCCTGGGCATCTATATGATGCCGTTTTATTACAGCAGCCGGATCAAGTCCGTCCCGGGCTACCTCAAGCTCCGCTTCGACGAGAAGACCCGCGTCCTCAATGGCATCTCCTTCGCGATCATGACCCTGCTGGTCTCCGGGATCAATCTCTACGCCATGGCCCTCGTCCTCCACACCTTCCTCGGCTGGAACTGGGACGTCAGCATGTGGGCCTCGGCGATCACCGTGGCCGCCTATGTCACCCTGAGCGGCCTGATGTCGGCCATCTTCACCGAGATCATCCAGTTCTTTCTCATCTGGTTCGGGCTGTTCCTCGTCTCGGTCCTGGGCATCGTCGAGATCGGGAGCGTGGGCGAGATCATGCACCGCGTCCCGGAGGCGTTCTCCAAGCTCTGGTCGACGTCGGGCAGCTCCGCGGCCAACGGGATGATGGTCACCTGGGGCGGGATCGTCCTCGGCCTGGGCTTCGTCCTCTCGTTCGGCTATTGGACCACGGATTTCCTGGTCGTCCAGCGCGCCTTCTCGGCCAAGAACCTGCGCTCGGCCAGGATGACCCCCATCATCGCCTCGTTCTTCAAGGTGGCCGTGCCGTTCATCGTCGTCGTCGCCGGCCTAATCGCCCTCGTCCTGGCCAAGGACTCGAACTCGGGTTTCGCCCTGATGAGAGACGGGGGCAAGCTGAACTACGATTCGGCCTTGCCCATGCTCATCGCCCGCTATTTCCCGCGCGGCCTCATCGGCCTGGGCATCACGGCGCTCCTCGCCGGTTTCATGGCCGGGCAGGCGGGCAACATCAGCGCCTTCAACACCGTCTGGACCTACGACATCTACCAGTCGGTCATCAACAAGAAGGCGTCGCCCAAGCACCTCCTCTGGATGGGCCGGATGGCCACGATCGTGGGAATCGTCTTCAGCGTCGCGACGGCTTACTGGGCCAAGAGCATGCCGACGATCATGGATTACATGCAGGCCATCTTCTCCTGGGTCAACGCGCCGCTCTTTGCCACGATGCTCCTGGGGATGTTCGTTAAGTGGATCACGCCCAACGGGGCGTTCTGGGGCCTGATCTCCGGCATGGGCTCGTCGTTCGCCCTGTACTTGGCCGTCAAGTTCGAGTGGATCCAAGCGGGACTCCTCACCCTGTCCAAGGGCCCGGCGAGCGACATGGCCGTCAACTTCTGGCGGGCCTGGTGGGCCTGGCTGATCTGCTTCACCGTGACCATCGTGGTCAGCCTCTTCACGAAGAAAAGGCCCGAAGCCGAGCTCGTGGGCCTGGTCAAGGGCCTGACGCCCAAAACGGTCGGGGAACATATTCCCTGGTTCAAGCAGCCGGCCTTCTTCGCCGTCCTGGCCCTCATCGTCCTGGTCCTGCTGAACGTCTATTTCTGGTAAGATGCCGGAGGAAGGGAAGAACGCCATGGCCGACAACGTCAAGAAAATGAAGCCGATCTGGTTTTTCGTCGGCTTGGTCCTCCTGGTCATGGGCGCCGTGATCACGGCGACGGGCCTCTATGATCTTCTGGCCGGCGTCGAATCCAAGACCGTCCTGGCCCGCCTGCATCCGAGCGTCTGGTGGGGCGGCCTCATGGTCGTCGCCGGTCTCATCTTCGTCCTCGCGAACCGGAATTCGACCGTTGATTGATCCCGCCGGCCCCGCCCGCCCGCAGCTCCTCGCGGCCTCGTTCCGGGAGATGTTCCGGGCCGAGCCGCTCCTTGTCCGGTCGCCGGGCCGGGTCAACCTGATCGGAGAGCATACCGACTACAACGAGGGCTTCGTCCTGCCCGCCGCCGTCGATAAGGCTATCTATTTCGCCGTCGGGCCGCGTCCCGGCGGCCGCGTGGCCCTCCACGCCGCCGACCTCGAACAGTCCCACGAATTCGACCTCGCCGCCCCGGCGCCGAGCGACAAGCGCTGGCCCAACTACCTGATCGGCGTCGTCGATCAGCTCCTGAAGGCCGGGCATCGCCTGGGAGGTTTTGCTTGCCTTTACGGCGGCGACATCCCGATCGGGTCGGGCATGTCCTCGTCGGCGGCCCTCGAGGCCGGCTTGGCCTTCGCCCTGAACGTCATGTTCGACCTGGGGTTGGACCCGATGGCCATCGTCAAGCTCGCCCAGAAGGCCGAGAACGAGTTCGTCGGCGTCCGGTGCGGGATCATGGACATGTTCGCCAACATCTTCGGCCGGCCGAAGTCCGTGATCCGGCTCGACTGCCGGAGCCTGGACTACCGCTATTTCCCCTTCGAGCGGGACGACTTGAGGGTCGTGCTCTGCGACACCCTGGTCAAGCGGGAGCTGGCCTCGTCCGAATACAACGTCCGCCGCGGCCAGTGCGAAGCCGGGGTGAAGATCCTGGCGAAGCACGACCCCGGCGTCCGGAGCCTGCGCGACGCCACGCTCGAGATGCTGGCCGCCCACCGGGCCGAATTCGCGCCCGTCCTCTTTCGCCGCTGCGACTACGTCGTCCGGGAAAACCGGAGGGTCGAGGAGGCCTGCGCCGATCTGCGGGCTGGCGACTTCGCCGCCTTCGGCCGCCGGATGAATGGCTCGCACGACGGCCTGCGCGACGACTATCAGGTAAGCTGCGCCGAGCTCGACCTCCTCGTCGACGCCGCTCGGACGGTGCCCGGCGTCCTGGGCGCGCGGATGATGGGCGCCGGGTTCGGCGGCTGTACGATCAACCTGGTTGAAGAGAAAGCGGTCGGAGCCCTCGAGGAGAGCGTGGTGCGGGCGTTCCGCGACGCGTTCGGAAGAGAGCCGAAGCTTTATATCAGCAGCTTGAGAACGGGCACTGAAGTCCTTCCGAGCTGAAGAAGAGAAGAGGAGGACCCACCTTGAACGCTCAACGCAAATCTCCGTGGACGATCCTGGCCGTCGTCGCCCTGACCGCCGGACTGGGGCTGGCGGTTTCGGCCCAGCAGGCTCCGCCCCCCGCCAAGCCGGCCGCGCCGGCCGCGCCGGCGGCGGCCCCGAACCCGGTGACGGCGGACGACTTCAACCAGTTCGCCTGGCGCTTCATCGGCCCGTTCACTTTCTCCGGCCGCATCACGGAATTCGCCGTGCCGCGCGGCCAAAGCCAGGCTTACTACGTCCTGACGGCAACGGGCGGGCTGTGGAAGACCGAGGACGGCGGCATCCATTTCGAGCCGCTCTTCGACAAGTACGGCAACATGAGCATGGGCTACATGGCCATCGCCCCCTCGAATCAAAGCGTCCTCTACCTGGGGACGGGCGAGCCGATGCACGCCCGCTCGAGCTCCCACGGCAACGGCGTCTGGAAATCGACGGACGGCGGCAAGACCTGGACGCACATCGGCCTGGAGAAGAGCTACTTCATCCCCAAGGTCGCGGTCGACTTCAAGAACCCGGACGTCGTCTACATCGCGGCCGAGGGCAAGCTCTACGACAACGAGATGGACTGCGAGCGCGGCCTCTGCAAGAGCACGGACGGCGGCAAGACCTGGACCAATGTCTTCCCGATGAAGGACCGGGGCGTCGGCGACTTCGTCCTCGATCCGCGCAATTCCGACATCGTCATCGCCGCGGCGTACAAGACCTTCCGCCGGGCCTGGACCTACATCGACCGCCAGCCGGGAAACGACCTGTATAAAACCACGGACGGCGGCAAGACTTGGAAGAAGCTGACCGCCGGGCTTCCGGTCGGGGCGGAGATCGGCCGGACCGGCCTGGCCATCCTCGAGAAGAACCCGTCCATCGTCTACGCCCGCCTCGACGAGGAAGTGAATCTTGGGCTGGCCGAGCGCGACGGCGTGGCTAATTTCCGCGCGGCCGGCGGCTTCGGCGGGGGCGGCGGCGGCGCGGCCGGGCTCTGGGCTGAGGATTTCACGTTCGCCAAGTTCAAGACGTTCAAGATCAATGCCGACCTGGCCAAGCAGGCGCCGAAGTTCGTGCCGTTTGCGGCCGAGAGCGAGGCCGACCTGGTCAAGAAGCTCAACGAGGCCGTCGGAGACAAGGATTTCCTGACCAAGTCCGGCGTGGACATCCTCAAGTTCGAGGCGGCCGCCAAGAAGGCCTACGCCAAGGACAAGGACCTCCTCGCGACCGTCGACGAGGTCGAGAAGCTGACGAAGAAGGAGGCGCCCAAGGCCGACTCCTCCGAGGCCAAGGGCCGCTCCCAGATCCTCAACCGGCACGTCCTCGAGATGCTGTACGGCAATGCCCTGGCCAACCTGCAGCCGGTGAAGCGGTCGGGTGTCGTCTACCGTTCGGACGACCAGGGCGAGACGTGGAAGAAGATGACGGTCTACGCCTCGACCGGCGGCAGCGCCCAGGTCAACCAGACCGAGGGCGGCTATTACGGCCGAATCGTGATCGACCCCAACAACGACCAATGCGTGTATTGCGTCGACACGAACGTCACGGTCTCGACCGACTCCGGCAAGACGTTCAAGGCCACGGGCTGGGACGCGGGGGCGATGAAAACCCACGTCGACCACCGCGGGGTGGTGGTGGATCCTCTCAACTCCAAGCACATCCTGACCGGCAACGACGGCGGCGTATGCGAGAGCTGGGACGGCGGCCAGCACTGGAGCCAGAAAAATACGATCAGCGCCCAACAGTTCTACGACGTCTCGGCGGACAATGAGGTCCCCTACAACGTTATGGGCGGCACCCAGGACAACGGCTGCTGGCTGGGCCCCTCCCAGAACCGGAACCAGTACGGCGTCTTCGCCTCGGATTGGCTCTACCTGCCGACCGGCGACGGCTTCTATGCCGTCCGCGACTGGTGGAACCCGGAGTACGTTTACTACGAGAGCCAGTTCGGCTCCTCGAGCCGGATGAACCTCAAGACGGGCGAGAATATTTCGCTCGCCAAGCGGAACACCCCCGAGGAGACGGCGGCCGGCGTGCCCGCCCAGCGCTATCAGTGGAACGCGCCCATCGTCCTCTCGCCCCACAACCCGGGCATCGTCTACATCGCCTCCCAGTTCGTCCACCGCTCCCTGAGCCGGGGCGAGCGGGGATCGTTCGTCACGATCAGCCCCGACCTTACCAAGGCCAACAAGGAGCGGATCGCCCTCTCCAAGAAGACGAATCTCCAATACGCCACGGTTTACGCCTTCGCCGAGTCGCCTAAGAAGCCCGGCCTCCTCTGGGCCGGCACGGATGACGGCAACCTCCAGATGTCTCCCGACGGCGGCGTGACCTGGGTCAACCTCACCGCCCAGTTCTACGACGCGGCGGGCAAGCCCAAAAAGGACATCAAGGGCGCGCTCATCCCGTACGACCGCTGGGTCAAGTCCGTCTGCCCGTCGGCCTTCGATGAGAAGACCTGCTACGTGGCCTTCAACGGCTACCGAACCCACAACGAGGATAAAACCTGGCTCTTCGTCACCCGCGACCTGGGCAAGACCTGGGAGGACATCTCCGGGGGGATGAACAACCCGATCTATAAGGTTAAAGAAGACCCCGACAACGCCAACGTCCTGTACCTGGCCACCGACTACGGCGTCTGGGTGACGATCGATCAGGGCAAGACCTGGGCAAAGTTCTCGACCGCGGCGCCCAACGTCATCATCCGCGACATCGACATCCAGAAGCGAGAGCGCGAGCTGGTCATCGGGACCTACGGCCGCGGCATCTACATCGCCGACATCTTCCCGATCAAGGAATTCAAGGCCGAGAACCTCCAGAAGGATGCTTATTTCTTCGACATGAAAGACGTCATCCGCTGGAGCCGCTACGAGCGGAAGGGGGAGACTCTGGGCGAGCTGGCCAAGGCGGACAATCCCCAGGTCGGCGCGGCGATCTACTACTACCTGAAGGCGGATGCGAAATCGGTCAAGCTGACGATCAAGGACCTGGAAGGGACCCTGATCCAGGAGATGACCCCAGGCGCCAAGAAGGGCCTGCAGAGGGCCTTCTGGACCTTGAACCGCCAGCCGGCCGCCGGCGCCCCCTCGGGCGGTCCAGGCGGAGGCTTCGGCGGAGGCGGCGGAGGCGGCGGCCGGGGCGGTATGAGCGTGGACAACGGCGTCTACAAAGTCACGCTCAATGTGGACGGCAAGGATATCGCCACGAAGAAAATAACGGTGAATCCCGACCCGATGTTCAAGTAATCGACGAGAGACGGGGACCGGATGCCGCATCGCCCGGCCCCTGCCGCCGCCGCCACACTCATTCACGGTCGTAGGCGTGAATGAGTACAGCTTAAAATGATCCCAGGCAAGGCCTGGGGCCCTAACGCCGTTGACAATGCATCCGAATCTGCTAGAATCTGGACACGCGACGGCGCCCGGTTTTTCCGACGGGGAGAAGGGGCGGGCATAGCTCAATGGTAGAGTACGGGCTTCCCAAGCCCGGTGTTGTGGGTTCGAGTCCCATTGCCCGCTCCATCTCCCCGTTTTTTTATGATCTCCCTTCCGTGGAGGGGGAGGGGCGCGCGCCCCGGGAGACATCATGACGACCTGGCGGCTGCTCATTGAACCCGGGCCTCTTCCGGGCGCCTGGAATATGGCCGTCGACGAGTTCCTCTTCCGCTCGCTGGCCGACCGGCCCCTGACCTATCTCCGCTTTTATCAATGGGCGCGGCCGACCGCGTCGCTCGGCTTTACCCAGGACGCGGCCCGGGCGGCGGACCTGGAGTTCTGCCGCCGGAACGGCATCGACGTCGTCCGCCGGATCACGGGCGGCAAGCTCGTCCTCCATCACCTCGAGATCACCTACTCGATCGCGTCCTCGGACGCGGCGACATTCAGCCCGACGCTCGCCGGCTCCTACAAGCTGATTTCCCGGGCCTTGATGCGCGGCCTCGAGCTCATGGGCCTGTCGCCGACCGCGGCCGAGAAGGCGCCCCCGTTTTACGCCAAGGGCAACCTGCCCTGCTTTTCCCATCCCGCCCAGGACGAAATCGAGGTCGGCGGGAAAAAGATCGTCGGCAGCGCCCAGAAGCGGGCCCGGCAGGGTTTTCTCCAGCACGGCTCGATCCCGCTGGCCCATGACGAGCGGCTGCTGAAATCCGTCTCGCTCCTGGGGGAGAACCCGACCGAGATCCGTATGACGTCGCTGTCCGAAGCCCTGGGGCGGCCCGTGGATTTCGCCTGGGCGGTCGAACGGCTGGTCGCCGGGTTCCGCGAATTCTTCAGGGTCGAACCGGATCCCCTGGCCCTCACGGCCGCGGACGAAGACGCGATCCGGGAGATCGAGCGGACGAAATACGGCCGGGAATCCTGGACGCTCCGCGGTTCCGCCTGCTGAGAGAGCGGCGCCTTCCCCGGCGTCCTTTTATTGCTGATTGGATTTTATACGGAAATCGGTGACACGATCCCAAATCAAGAGAATTGGGTCGCGTCACCGATTTCCGGGCGTCGTTTCCTGTTGCAATCCCGCGCGGACAGGTGCTAAGATTCAGGAAGGATATGCCATGAACGAAGTCGAAGAGCTCCTCAAGCTGGATCCCAAGGATCTCCCGGCCCTCAAGCCGCTGATCCTCGACGATCTCCACCAGAAAGCCCTTAAGAACCTCTATCTCGAATTGGGGCGGGGCCCCGTGCTCTGCCTCCTGTCGCCGTCTTTCGCCGTCCTCAGCCCGGCCTCCGACGCCCGCATCCACGAGCTCGTGTCCCACCGGGAGCCCCTGCTGGCCCACCTCAAGGACCTGCTCATCCAGAGCCTGGCGGCTTATTCGGCCCTGCTCGAAGTCAACAGCTATTCCATCGAGCAGAACAACTACCTCCTCCTCGCCCGTGTCGGGGACAAGGATTCGGGCGGCGGCCGGTTCGAGATCAACTATTACACCCATTCCCCCCAGGAGATTCAGACCCGCTACGAGGACAAGATTTACATCGGCCGCGATTTCACCGACCTCTTCAATTTCAAGCGGAAGTACTTCGGCGTGCGCGAGCTCATCGCCTCACTCCAGGACCAGAGCGGCAAGCTCGCCGAACGGGCGGACGAGAAGCTCAAGAAGCCGGCCGACTACGCTTCTTATTTCAAGGAGATCCGGGAGTCGGTGACCGAGCTGAACGCCGAAGCCCTGGCGATCCTCGAGCCCCTGCCCCCGGTTCTGGACCTCGCCAAGCTGACCGCGCAGGACCTGATCGACATCAACGCCCAGTACCGGACGATCAACCATTTTCTGATCGAGCTCCACGACGAAGTGGGGGATTTCGAGGCGCTTCTTCGGGCCAAGATGGAGAAGGCCTTCGTCCGCTACGTGACGAAATACCAGAAGGATGTGACCAACCTCATCTCCTACTTCAACATCAAGATCAACGGCAGCCTCGGCCAGTCCATCGGACATCTCGCCCACAAAGGCTGACGGCCGGCCTACTTGATCGTTTTCGGGCCTTCGTCGATCGTGATATCCCCGTAGGTCGTCCGGATCTTGATGAGCGGGCCCGGGGCGCCCGGGAAGGCCCGGGTCACGGACCTCCCATCGCTTTCCTCGACCGTAGGCTTCTCGGCCAGGTTCCAGCGGATGGCTCCCGATTTCGTTTCGGCCTCGAACGGCGCCCGGGCCCCGGCCGGCCAGCCCAGCCTTACGCCGGAATGATCCCCCTGGACGTCGATCGGCCCGGTGAACGACTCCGGCTCCAAGGTCACTTCGGCGTGCCTCAGGACGATGGTTGCCTTCCCCGTGAATCCCAGGAGATCGACGTTCTCGGTGGACGACGAGATGAAGATGTCGTTGGCCCGGACGCGCTCGGCCCGGACCGCGAGGTTCGTGCCCTCGATCCGGAGGTCGCCCTTCAGGCCGGCGATCACGATCCGGGCGTTGCCGTCCCCGATCTCCAGCGGCCCGTCGATGCCGTCCGCCTCGACATCGCTGTGATGCCCGAAGATCTTGGTCGGGCCCGCCCCCGAGAGGGTCACGGTTTCGTAGGAATTCCTGATTTCGAGCTCGCCCTTGAGGTTCCGGCCGGTCACCGGGGAATGGAGGGCTTCGATGTGTACGCTCCGGTCGGCATTTTCGACGAGGACCTCGCCGTAGCTTCCCTCGACGAACAGCTCGCCCTGGACGCCGACCGCGACGATCCGGGCATGGGGCGCGGCGATCCGCCCGCCGTCCCGCAGGCCATGGACGTCGACGTCCTCGTAGCTCCCCTCGATGGACAAGCGGCCGGCGATGTCGAGGGCCTGGACCGAGCCGTGGGGGTTGATGATGTCCGTCGTCCCCGTCTTCCCGGCCTTGACCGGGCCGTAGGAGTTCCGGATGAGCACGGCCAGGCCGGCGGGGGCGACGATCGTGAACGCGGTCTCGAAATTCTTCCGCCGGAAATCGTCCCGGTTGGTCGAAAGGATGAGCCGGGCGCCTTCCCGGTTGACGGCCATCTTCAGCTCGCCGGCCACCTTCGCCGCCTCCTCCCGGGTCCTGCGCCGGATGCTTTTCCGGAACGTGACCGTGATCTTGTCGGTCTCGGTCCCGCGGATCTCGACGGCGCCGTGGGCGTTGATCACATGGAGATCCTGGGGCGGCGGGCCCGCGAGCTCCTGCGACTCCTCGAAGACGAACTCTTCGGTCGGCCCCCAGAACAGACCGGCGCCGTCCCCGTCGATCTCGAGCCGCCCCGACTTGGCGTAATACGTGAGCACGCCGACGGCGATGAGGGCGAGGGCGAGGAGGATCTCCCGGGCTTTCATGCTCAGCCCTGCCGCGGGGGAATAGCGTCCGTCCCGGAGGGCTTGTTCCGGGCCTCCCGCAGCCCCGCTGCGAGCTTGAGGGCGCCCCAGGCGATGAGGATCACGGGCCAGAGCTTCCAGACGTAATCCCAGACGTCGATATTGAAGTTCTCGAGGAAGAAGATGAGGCCGATGACGATCAGGATCGCGCCCCAGATCAAAGGCTCTTTTTTGCGCGGCGTTGACATGCTGCCTCCTTGGTCACGCGGATTTCCTGGAGAAGTAGTCCGCGATCATCTTGAGCCCGATGACGATCACGAGGACCGGCCAGAACTGGAAGATCCGGTCGTAGTCGATGATCTCGAAATTGGCGAGCAGGAAGAGGGCGCCGATGACCATGAGGGCGGCGCCCCAGAACACCGACCCCGACCGCGCCGGGGCCTCGGGGGCGGGCGTCGGGGGGGGGGCGGCCGCGCCGCCGTTCTCCGCGGGGGCCAGGCCGTTGATCTGCCTCGCGGCCTGGACGGCTTCAATGACCTGGAAGATGTAGAATCCGGCGAGGAGCAGCCCCTGGAAAGGCTGCCCGTGGTGCGGCTGCATGGTGATCAAGCCGATGAAGATCGCCATGAAGAGGATGCCTTTGCCGTACTGCCCGTTGTAGATCTGTCCGATGCCGGGGAAGAGGCCCGACAGGATGCCCGCGGCCGCGCCGGACTTGGGCGGCTTCTTCTGGATGATGATGCGATCGGTCATGAGGGTCCTCCTGGATTATTGGCTGTATTTATCGGTCTTTCCCAAGGGATTGAGCGTCTTGATCGAAGCATAGAGGCTGTCGGCGGCCGCGCCGAGGCTGTCAGTGATGGCCCCGGCCTTGGCGGTCAGCTTCTCGAAGGTGCTGTAGCCGCGGTGGAGCTGGCGGGTGACGGCCTGTTCGATGCGTTTCTTATCCGGGCTGGACGCGTAGAGCGAGAAAGCCACGGCCATGATCGAGGCGACCGCGAATACGGGCTGGAGGGAGGGCTTGAGCAGGAAATCAAGGCTGAAACGGAACCGGCGCCGCCCCGGGACGGCCCGGAGCCTGGTCACCAGGGCGGGGGAGGGCTCGATCTCGGGGAACGCGGCGAAGGCTTCGCCGGCGGATCTCAGGCTGTCGGCGAGCGCGGCGCAGGACGGGCAGCCCTCGAGGTGGCGCTCGACGAGGTCCTTCTCCTCCGGGGCGAGGTCGGCGTCGACATAGGCTGCCAGGAGTCCCTCGATCCTGTCACAGGCCGTCATGGGTGACCTCCTTCCGGAATTCCGGGCCGGTCCCTGAGGATCTTGGCCAGCTGGAGGCGGCCCCGGTTGATGCGGGACTTGACCGTGCCGACGGGTAACCCCAGGATCTCCGCCACGTCTTCATATTTCTTGCCCTGGATTTCCTTGAGGATGACGGCCAGCCGCATGTCCGGCGGCAGGGCATCCAGGCCCGCCCAGAGGAGTTTCCGCGCCTCCTCCCGGGCGAGCGCCCGTTCGGGATCGTCGCCGTCCGCGGCGGCGTGAAGCCTTTCGTCGAATTCGTCCCTCTGGCGCTTCTCCCACTTCGTCCGGCGGTACTCGTCGATCAGCGTGTTCTTGGCCAGGGTGAGGAACCAGGCGGTGAAGCTCTTCCCGAAATCGTATTTGGGCAGCGCGCCGTGGAGCTTGAGGAAAATGTCCTGGGTCAGGTCTTCGGCCTCGGGGACGCTCCCCGCGAACTGGTAGGCCATATTGAAGACCTTTTTCGAATAGAGATCAACGAGCATATTCCAGGCTCCCTGCTTGCCGTCCAGGCAGTCGCGGATGATCGTTTCCAAGTCCACTCACTACACCCCGATAGACGGATTTCAGAGCCGGAAAGTTCCATAGGTTCCCGCGGGGCGCATGTTCAGCCCTATTGGGGGAAAACCTCGGGCGGATCGGGCGTTCGGTCGGCTTCACATTATCAAACGCCCGGCGGAGGGTCAACCGGAGAGGCCCCCGTGCCCGCGGTTGACAAGCGCATATTCTACTAATATGATATAATAACTAGGAATAAGGTCTATTGGGCCTCAAGGAGAACGATCGTTAGCGAGCCTCGATTGATTCAAGAAGTCCATATCGGCCGTCCCACCCTCGAAGGGGCGGGCGTGAACCTGCACCGCGTGTTCGGAAACGGCGATGTGCCGACCTTCGACCCGTTCCTGATGATGGACGATTTCGGGTCCTCGGATCCCGAGGAATATATGGCCGGCTTTCCCTGGCATCCCCACCGGGGGATCGAAACCGTGACCTACATGCTCCACGGCGAGGTCCGGCATGGCGACAGCCTGGGCAACTCCGGCTCGATCTCGGACGGCCAGGTCCAATGGATGACGGCCGGCGGGGGGATCATCCACCAGGAAATGCCGCAGAAACAGCCCGATTACCTGCGGGGCCTGCAGCTCTGGGTCAATCTTCCGGCCAAGGACAAGATGATCTCCCCCCGCTACCGGGACATCAAGGCCACGGATATCCCCGTGACCGGCGGCTCCGGGGGCTCCTCGATCAAGGTCGTCGCCGGCCGCTATGGGGATTGCCGGGGGCCGGTCCGGGACATCGTCTCCGACCCGCTCTACCTGGACATCAGTGTCCCGAACGGGGCGACGTTCGTCCACTCGGTGCAAGACGATCATACCGCTTTCGTCTATGTGGTCGACGGCGCGGGGACGTTCGACCGGCGGAAAAGGGCCTTGTCGGCGGGCCGCCTGGGCCTCTACGGCCGGGGGGCCGAGATCGAAGTCGCAGCGGGCCAAGACGGGGTCCGGTTCCTGCTCATCGCCGGAAAGCCCATCGGCGAGCCCTTGGCTTGGCGCGGACCGATCGTCATGAACACCCAGGCCGAGCTCGACCTGGCCTTCCGGGAATACCGGAACGGCACGTTCATCAAGTCCGAGAACCGGGCCCGGTGAGGCCGGATCCCTACCGGATGCCGTTCATCTCCCTGACCGACGCGGGCCCGGCGCCCATGCTCAGGCGGTAGGGCGTCTTCGCCCGCCGGACGTCGTTCCCGGCGAGGACGATGTCCCGGCTCTTCGGTCCCTGGACCTCGACGAACGTCCCGGTCCCGGGCGCCGCCGTCCCGCCGCGCACGACGGCGCCTTCGACCTGGCGCAGGACGATCGCGGCCTTGCCCTCGGCCTCCGCGACGACCCGGTCGGAGGGCGCCTGCCGGCCCTGGAAGCCGTCGATCTCCAGGCCCTGGATCTCGTCGAGCACGAGGGCGCTCTCCCAGCGGCCGTATTCCGGCTTATCCCACACGATTTCGAGGTTTCGCAGCTTCAGGTTCCGGACCTGCTTGAAGGTCAAGGCGTTGACCGCCTTGTCGTAGGCTGCGGCCGGGTCGTGGGCGAGGACGAGCTTGACATTGTCGAACGTGATCCCCTCGAGCCAGGCGTCCGGATGGCCGTTGCAGACGCTCGACCCTCGGCCCCGGGCGATGACGTTGGCGATCTTGACGTTCCGGATGTGGCCGGCCGGCCGGTCGTCCTCCTTCTTCGAATCCCGGTGGACCTCGCTCCGCTTCTTCACGTTGAAATGGAAGGGCTCGCCGTCGCCCCACCAGAACCACTCGTAGCGGACGCAGTCGATCGTCAGGTTGGAGAGGATGATGTTCTCCACCACCCCGCCGTCGAAGTCCATGAAGGCGATCCCCCGGTTGGAGTCGGTGATGACGCAGTTGTCGATCGTCACGTTGCGGATGGCGTTCATGTTGCCGTCGCAGAACTTGATCGCGCTCGAAGCGGAGGAGAGGCGGCAGTTCGTGACGGTGATGTTCTCGCACGGGAGGGCCGGCCCGAACCAGTTCATCGAATAGAAGACGAGGGCGTCGTCGCCCGTCTCGATCGTCGAGTTCGCGATGCGCACGTCCTTGCAGCCGTCGGGATCGATCCCGTCGGCCCAGACCCCGTCCTGCAGGCTCGACCGGATGCGGACCCCGTCGATCGTCAGCCGCTCGCAGCCGTAGGGCCGGATCGTCCAGCTCGGGGAATCGATGAAGGACAGGCCGGCGATGCGGACGTCCTTACAGCGGATAAGGAGGACGAGGTGCCCGAACTGGTCTTCCCGCGGAAAGCTCCGGACGAGCGGCCGGCCGAGCTTCTCCATCTCCACCTGGTTCGGGTAGATGAAGTCGTCGTGATGGTCCCCCTTGAGGCGGCGGACGTATCCCGCCTGGCCGTCGATCGTGCCCCGGCCTTCGAGAGTGACGCCGGTCAGGTCCTCGCCGTAAAAGAGGGCGTCCTTGTCGAACGCCTCTTTCTTTTTGATGGAAAAGACGGTCGCCCCCGCCTCAATGTAGAGCCGGACCCCGCTCCGCAGATGAATCGTCCCGGTGGAGTACTCGCCCGGCGGGACATAGACCAGGCCTCCGCCGGCCGCGGCGCAGGCATCGATGGTCCTTTGGATCGCGGCCCGGGCATCGTCGGCTTTGACGCCGGTCGCGCCGAACTCGCGGACGTTGAACGTCGGGGACGAGGAAGCCGGGGCCGTCATGGGAGCGACGCGGCCGGCCCCGGCGAGGATGAGGATCGCCGCTATAACGAGCGGCGCAGGGTGGAATTTCGGAGTCATGGTTCGGTCTCCTTTTCGGGGCGGCCGGGCCGGCCGCCGTTCTCCGGCCCCGGATGTCCGTGCCGGTGATGAATATCGGGCCAATGCCCGTGGACGTGGTCGATCTCCGCGTGGACGTGCTCGTGGCTGTGGGCTTCGGCCGGCGCGGCCGGGCCGCTGTGGTCGTGGGCGTGATGGCCGTCTCCATGGACATGGGCGTGGGTGTGGACCAGGCGCTCGTGCCGGTGACGATGCTCGTGCCTTTCCCCCGCAAGGAGGACGACGCCGAGGGCCATGAACGCCGCTCCGGGCAAGAGGACCCAGCGAAACGGATCGGGAAGGATGGCGAGCGAGACGAGCGCTCCGATGAACGGGGCCAGGCTGAAGAACGCGCCGGCCCGGAAGGCGCCGAGATGGCGCAGGGCGTGGATATAGAGCACCAGGCTCAGCCCGTAGCTGAAGGCGCCCAGTAGAAGCCCCCAGAGCAGGGATCGGTCGAGGGGCGGGCGGAGCCCCAGCGCGATCGCCAGGGAGAGGGAAACGGTTCCCGCGACAAGGCCTTTGATCCGGGCGATCAGCAGGGGATCCTTGTCGGAGATGTTGCGGGTGAAGTTGTTGTCGAGCCCCCAGCAGACCATCGCCAGGGCGACAAGGAGGGAGCCCGCGACCTCGAACCGTCCCCGGCCGGGGTTCCAGCTCAGAAAAACGCCGGCCGAGGTCATGAGGGCGAGGGCGATCCATATCCGGCGCCCGGCGTTCTCCCGGAAGATGAGAACGGCAATGAGCGCGGTCGCCACCCCCTCGAGATTGAGCAGCAAGGAGGCCGTCGTGCCCGAGACTCGCGAAAGGCCGGCGAGGAGGCAGATCGGCCCCGCGATTCCGCCCGTGAGGATGGCGCCGGCCAGCCAGAAGGCGTCGCGCTTCCGGAGAGGGGCGGCGCCGTCGTCTTTTCCCTTCCGGAGAAAGCGGCGGCCGAGCGCGAAGATCGAAAGCCCGACGAACGCTCCCAGGTAAAGCAGCCCGGCGAGCGCCACGGGGGAGATGCCCCGGACGAGGATCTTGGACAGAGGGGCGCTCAAGCCGAACAGCACGGCCGAGGCGACGACATAAAGATAGGCGCGTTTGTTCAACGGGCGATCCGACACAGATTATAGGGGAAAAGCTCGTTCCGTGGCTAGCGGACACTCGGTCGCGGTGGTAGGCGCGACCGAGTGGGGCCGTTGACTCTCTCGGGACCCCCTGATATAAATGCTTCCAGGGAACGCCCAGCGATCCCTTTCCGATGCCCAAGAAAAAATCCTTCACCCTGACCCGCGACCGGGATATCGCTTTTCCCGAATTCGTGCTGCTCAAGGCCTCGGCTGGCTCGGGCAAGACCCATACCCTCTCGCTCCGCTTCGTCCAGTTCCTCCTCTCGGAGAGGATCAGGGCCGAATCTCCCGCCGACCTCCGCAACATGCTGGCCATCACCTTCACCAAGAACGCCGCGCGGGAGATGAAGGACCGAATCCTGGACTGGCTGAAAGCCTGCTATTTCGGCGACGACAAGAAGACGCCGGCCGTGCTCGAGATCGTCGATCTCGAGCGCGACCGCCTGCGAGGCGAGGCCGGGGCCGCGGTCGATCGGATCCTGGCCCATTACACGGACTTCCAGGTGGACACCATCGACGGCTTCATGGCCGCCGTGTTCAAGGCCTCGGCCCTCGACCTGGGCCATTCGCCCGATTTCGAGATCGTCCTCGAGAACGCGGGCCTGATCGAGTACGCCTTCGCCCGCTATCTCCGGCGGGCCGCGCCGGGGACCGCCGAGGGCGAAAACCTGTCGCGGATCGTCGAGTACATCCTGACCAACATGAAGGACGCGGCCAGCTTCCCCTGGGACCCGGCGCCCGAGATCAAGGCCAAGCTCCTGTCCTTCCACGCCCGTCTCGCCGCGACGACCGGCCTCCTGCGGAACGACGGCCTCGACGGGCCGAAATCCCGGGCCCAGGCCAAGATCGCCGAGGCGGCGGCCTTCATCGCCGAGACGATCGATCAGCATGGCCTCGAGCGGAACGCGAAGAGCGTCTTCTGGACGAAAATGAGGCGGCTCATCGAGGCCGGGCGGTTTTCGGATCTGGCGGGCGCGAGCTTCAAGACCGACCCGGTCAAGAAGACGAAGAGGGGGGAGCCGGAAGGCCCCCGCGAGGACGTCCTCGGGGCCTGGGCGAGGCTCGAAACCTGGACGAACAAGTATCTCTCGCTTTATGCCCGGAGCTTTTTCCATCCCTACCTCCTGGCCCATGCCTCGCTCGACAAAGTCCTCGACGACATTAAGCGCCAGCAGGAGATCGTGTTCATCGAGGACATCAACCGCGAGCTGTACCGTTATATCGAGGACGGCGTCGTCCCCGATATTTATTTCCGGCTGGGGGACCGCATCTATCATTACCTCATCGACGAGTTCCAGGACACGTCGCTCATCCAGTGGAAGGACCTCGTGCCGCTGATCGAAAACTCCCTGGCCCAGGCGGGGAGCCTGTTCATCGTGGGCGATGCCAAGCAGGCCATCTACGGCTTCCGGGCGGCGGACTTCCGGATCATGAAAGGCATGGAGGAGGAGGGCGGCAATCCCTTCCCGTCGGTCGAGGGCGTCCAGGTCCGCGACCTTTCCCGGAACTTCCGGAGCCGCGAGCGCGTCCTCGACTACGTCAAGTCGATTTTTCTCGAAAGGCTGAGCGCAAAAGGGAAGGACGACGCCGCCGAGGACGCCGCAAATCCCGCGGGCGGCGGGGACGAAGAAGCCGGCGCTCGGGAAAGGGGGGCCGACAAGGCCGAAAGCCTGGAGTATTTCCGGTCGGTGGCCTCCGAAAACCGGCTGAACGAATGGGACCAGGATGTCCGGCCGGAACACCGCAAGAAGGGCTATGTCACCTACAAGGTCCTGGACCGCAACGATGCGCATCCGCTGGAAAAGGCCGTCCTCCAGAGCCGCGTCCTCGACCTCCGGGCGCGCGGGTTCGCCTGGTCCGACATCGCCATCCTCACCTACCGCAACGAGTTCGTGGTCAGGGCCGCATCCTGGCTCAATGAGCGGGGGGTGCCCTTCATCCCCTTCAGCAGCCTCGACGTCCGGAAGCGCAAGATCGCGGCCGAGGTGATGGCCTTCCTCCGCTTCCTGGATTCGCCGCCGGACGATCTGTCGTTCGCCGAGTTCCTGCTCGGCGGAGCACTGGCCCGAAACCTCGCCGCCGACGGGGCGCATGAGGGGGAGGCGGACGTCCGCGCCTTCCTGTTCGAATGCCGCAAATCGAGGACGTCGCCCCTCTACGTCGCTTTCCGCCGCGCGTTTCCCCGGCTCTGGACGGCGTATTTCGAGCCGTTTTTCAAGACCGCGGGCTACGCGCCCCTGTACGATCTGGTGACCCAGGCTTTTCGGGCGTTTCGCCTTTTCGACCTCTTCCCCGAGGAGGAAGCTGCCCTAGCCAAGCTCCTCGAGACGATCAAGGATTTCGAGGGACAGGGTCGCAACGATCTCCGCGAATTCCTCGACGTGGCCGAGGACGAGACCGCGGGCGATTCCGGCATGAACATCGACGTCCCCTCCGGCCTCGAGGCCGTCAAGATCATGAGCATCCACAAGGCCAAGGGGCTGGAATTCCCGGCCGTGATCCTGCTGCTCTACGAGGAGGCGTTCAAGCCCGACGAGTTCTATCTCCACGAGGAGGAGGGCCGCGTCGAGGTCTGGAAGCTCAACAAGGATCTGATTGCGGCGGATGATGATCTGAAAAGCGTCTATGACGAGACGCGGCGCCGGCAGAACGTCGACCGGCTGAACGCCCTCTATGTCGCCCTGACCCGGGCGAGCGTTGAGCTTCACGTCATCGGGGTGATGCGCGGGAGAAGCGACGCGGACGAGGACGAGGAGGAAAAGAAGGACAAGAGCCGATTCCCGTTCAACATCCTGGGCGCGGAGGATCTCACGACATCGGACGAACCTCCCGCCCCAGACCTCGATCCGCGCCCCGCGGCGCCTCCGGCCGCCGGGACGCTACGCTTCAGCCTGCCCACGGAGCTTCCGGGAGGACGGGGCGAGGCCCTGAACTATGAGCAGATCCGGCGGGGAAACCTGGTCCACGCCCTTCTGGCCGAGCTCGAGTTCGTCGAGGCCGGTTGGGAGAGCGACCTCGCCGCGGCCGCGGAGCGGCTGCGCCTCTCCGAGCCCGAGCGGGAAGCCGTTGGCGGAATCGTCCAGGGGCTGGCCTCCTATTTTGAAGGGATTCCGCCGGCCGAGCTTTTCCTTCGAAAGCCCGGCCGGAGCGTGTTCCGCGAACATAGCGTCTGCGACGGCCGGGGCCAGGCCTTCCGCATGGACCGCGTGGTCGTCGACGCGGACAGGGTCACGGTCCTCGACTTCAAGACGGGCGCCGGCGATCCCGATCCGGCGCTCAAGGCCGCCCGTGAAAAGGCCGATCGGGAGCAGATGGCGGTCTATCGGGCTCTCCTGGTCGAGCTCTATCCCGGCCTGCCGGTGCGCGCCTTGCTGGCCTATGTCGATCAGGGCCGGCGGGAGATTGTGGCATGAGCGTCGCCTGGCTGTCGCCGCGGGCGGACCTGGTCCGGACGATCGCCGGCCGCCTCGTGCCCGAGGGACGCGATTACGGCCGCTCGTGGGTCATCTTCCCCGAGAAGCGGCCGTCGGCCGCCCTGCGCAAGGTCCTGGCCGAGTTCGCCAAGGGGGCGTTCCTCCCGCCGCGCATCGACTCGCTCGAAGGATTCGTGGACCGTGTCCATGCCGAACGCCTCGGGATGCGGAGCCGGCCGATCGACGCCTTGGACGCCGTGGCGCTGCTTTTCGCCATCCATCGCGGAGCGTCCGACCGGCTGGGCGGCGCGCATTTCCTTTCGGCCGACCGCTTCTTCCCCGTCGGGAACAAGATCTTCCAAGACATCGAGGAGCTGGTCCTGGCGGGCGTCAAGCCCGAGGACCTGCGCCGGACGGACATCCTGTCCTCGGAGCGCGTGCCTCCCGAATCGGGCCGCAGCCTCCAGTTCCTGTCGTTTTTCTACGAGAAGCTCCTGGAGGAGCTGGACCGCCGGGGATTCTCGACGCGGGCGACGCGAACTCGGGATGTCCGGGCCGGACTGCGGCACGACCTCTTCCCGGACATTGACGCGTTCCTCGTCGCCGGGTTCTTCAGCCTGTCGGCCCTCGAGCGCGAGATCGTCCGGACGATTGCGGCCTGGGAGGGCGCGTCGCTCATCCTGGTCCACGGGGCGGGGATCGAAGCCGCGGCCGAGGCGCTGGGCGCCGGCTCGCCGCCCGGGCCGGAGGAGGGGGGAGGCCCGTTCCCGCTGCCCGATATGGAATTCACCAAGAGCCCCGATACCCATGGCCAGGTTTTCGCCCTGAACAAGGCCTTGGAATCCCGGCTGAGGGATCCATCGCGGCTCGACGAGCGGCAGGTCGTCGTCCTGCCGGCGGCCGAAAGCCTGTTCCCCCTCTACCAACAAACGCTCTCCACGCTGCCCGAGGACGACTACAACATCTCGATGGGCTATCCGCTCGGCCGCACGCCCATCTTCACTTTCTTCGACAAGCTCCTCGAGCTCCTGGCCTCGCTCGATGAGGAAGGCCGCGTCTACGCCCCGCATTACCTCCGGTTCGTCCTGCATCCCTACGCCAAGAACATCTATTTTCCGGGCGCGGAGAGGCGGACCGATCTCACCCGGATCCTGTTCCACGCGATCGAGGAGGAGCTGACCCGCCGGCGCATGCGGTCCGTCTGGTCGCTCGAGGAGCTCGAGAGCGATGTCCGGATCTGGGAGGAGGTCAAGGAGCGCATCCGGGGCGTCGACGACGCGCCGCCCCTCGAGAGCCTGCGCGGCCACCTCCGGGCGATCCACGCCCGCCTGATCGCGCCTTTCGTCCGGATCGCGAACGTCGGCGATTTCGCCGAGAAGGCGATCGCGGCCCTCGATTTCATCGCCCGGACGAGCACGGCCCGGCAGCACTATTTCTTCCATCCCTACGCCGAGGCCTTCGCCGCGCGCCTCGACGGTCTGGCCCGGTCCGAGCTGCGCGGGATCGCGTTCGAGGAGAAGGCGAGCTACTTCAGCCTGTTCCGCAAGGTGACGGCCTCCGGCGCCGTCCCGTTCTTCGGGACGCCTCTCCGGGGCCTGCAGGTGCTGGGATTCTGGGAGACGCGCGGTCTGTCCTTCGACGAGGTCCATATCCTCGACATGAACGAGGGCGTGATCCCCGGCTTCCGGAAATCGGACACGCTCCTGCCGTTCGCGGCCCGCCAGGCGCTGGGGCTGCCGACCTACAAGGACCATGAGCGGCGGATGGCCTACTATTTCGACGTGCTGGTGCGCGGGGCGGGCCGAGCGCACGTCTATTTCGTCGAGAACAAGGACAAGGAGCGGAGCCGCTTCGTCGAGGCCCTGCTCTGGGAAAAGCAAAAAGCCGAGCGCCGGCCGCGCGCCGAGGCCTATGTCCGGACGGTCCAATATCGGGTGGCCCTGCAGTCGGACGAGCCCGCTTCCGTTCCCAAGACGCCCGAGGTGATCGAAGACCTGCGCCTGTTCTCCTATTCGGCCACGTCCCTCGGCGCCTATCTGGCCTGCCCCCTCCAATTTTATTTCGCCCAGGTCCTGGGCCTCCGGGAGAAGGAGCATGTGCAGGAGGACATGGAGCGAAAGGACATCGGGACCTTCGTCCACGGCATCCTGGAAGATTTTTTCGAAAGGTCCGTCGGCCGGCCGCTCCGCGCGTCCGACCTCGATCCGGCGGAGATGCGGCGGGTCGTAGACCGCCATTTCGAGCAAAGCTACGGCTCCGACCTCGCCGGCGCCCCGTATCTCATGCGCCTCCAGGTCCGCCGCCACCTGGCCGATTTCCTGACGGACTACCAGCTCCCGGTCCTCCGCGCCCTGGAAGAGAAGGGGAGCGAGCTGACCATTCTCGGCCTCGAGAAGACGACCCGGATCGATTGGGAATACGGCGGCCGGACTTTCAAGCTCGCGGCCAGGACGGACCGGATCGAGCGGCGCGGCGGAGACCTGTACGTCCTGGATTACAAGACCGGCTCGCCGCGCAAGCCCTCGGCCCGCAAGCTCCGGAAGCTCGTCCCCTCCGACCGCGGCTCCTGGAGCAAGATGATCGACAGCCTTCAGCTGCCTTTCTACAACCTGGTCCTGGCGCACGCCCATGCCCTGCCGCGGGACAGGGTCCGTTGCCGCCTGGCGTTGATCGGGAAAAGCCGGCTCGATCCCAGGATCGAGGTCTCCGCCTACGAGGAGGACAATCCTGAACAATTCGAGCGCCAGATGGAGGCGCTGGAAGCCGTGATCGGAGGGCTCCTGGCCGAGATCATCGACCCGGATGTGCCGTTCCGGCCCTGCGATCCTCCCGGCGAGCCGTGCGCCCGCTGCCTCTACGCGGCGATCTGCGACCGGAAGGCGTGAAGAGCGCTTGCGCCGCGGAGCGAATTCATTTATAATATTTTCTTAACATTTGGCAGGAAGAGTCGATACGAGCCGTTTTCCCGCCCGAACGATCTTCGTCAGACGATAGCCCCCACATGTTGGATATCTCAATGATAAGGACTTAGTATGTTATTCAAGGACATGGATCTCCATCCCAGTCTCCTCCGCAGCATCGCGGACCGGGGCTACACCGAAACCACCGACGTCCAGGACCGCACCCTGGCCGAGACGCTCGAGGGCCGCGACGTGGCCGTGCAGTCGCAGACCGGCACGGGCAAGACCGCCGCCTTCCTGATCACGCTTTACGAGAACAAGCTCCGCGGCCAAGCCCAGAAATGGCGGAGCGCCCTGATCATCGTGCCCACCCGCGAGCTGGCCGTCCAGATCGAGGGCGAGGCGCGCCTCCTCAACCGCCACACGAGCTTCCACATCGGCGCCTTCTACGGCGGCGTGGGCTACGAGAGCCAGGAGGCGATGCTGCGGCAAGGCACGGACATCATCATCGGGACGCCCGGCCGCCTCCTCGACCTCGCCGAGAAGGGACTGCTCAAGCTCAAGGAGGTCGGCTACTTGGTCATCGATGAGGCCGACCGCCTGTTCGACATGGGCTTCCTGCCGGACATCAAGAAGCTCCTCCAGAAGATGACCCCGCCGCGCGTCCGCCAGAGCATGCTCTTCAGCGCGACGCTCAACCGCATGTCGCAGCGGATCGCCATGGAATACATGAACGACCCCGTATTCATCGAGCTCACGCCCGAAAACCTGACCGTGGACACCGTTGCCCAGGAGCTCTACCGGGTGAAGAGCCACATCAAGCCCAACCTCCTCCTCGGAATCCTGCAGAAGGAGAAGCCGGCCAATGCCTTGATCTTCGTCAACATGCGCCACACGGCCTTCAAGCTGGCCAAGAAGCTCGACTTGAACGGCTTCCGCTGCCGCTATCTCTCCGGCGACCTCCCTCAGGTCAAGCGCCTGAAGATCATGGAGGAATTCATGGACGGCAAGTTCCCGTTCCTGGTGGCCACCGACGTCGCCGCGCGCGGGCTCCACATCGACAACCTGGCGATGGTGATCAACTACGACCTCCCCCAGGATTACGAGAATTACGTCCACAGGATCGGCCGGACGGCCCGGGCGGGTAAGGAAGGGAAAGCGATCTCCTTCGCCTGCGAGAAGTTCGGCGAGCACCTCTATCCCATCGAGACGTTCCTCCGGCAGCGCATCCCGGAAAAGACGGCCACCATGGACATGTTCGCCACGGACCGGAGCCTGGAATATGAAGGGCGCCCGGGGCGGTACGATCAAGGCGGCCAGGGCGATCGGGGAGATCGGAGCGGCGGTCGCGGAGGGCGCGGAAGCTCGGGAGACCGCAGTGGTCGCGGCGACCGGAGCGGGCACGGCGGCCGCGCCCCGAAAAGCGGGCCCGGCGCCGCCGGATCAGGCCCTGGCCCGGAGCCGTCCGCGAAGCCGTCCGCCGCGCCTCCCCACAGACAGGCTACGCATTACGGCCCCTCGCGGAAGCCCTGATGCTTGTTTGCGACGGCGCCGAAGGCTGACCGATCGGCCTCAGGCCTTCGCCTTCCTCAGCTCGGCGCAGCTGATTCCCCGCGGATTGAAGCACCTGTTACAGGAGATGCAGTCCGACTTGGCGATGAGCTCCTCACGGAATTTCTTGACGAGGAAGGGCTCGCGGATGAACGGCCGGCTCATCGAGATCAGGTCGACCTTCCCTTCGGCCACGAACCTCTCCATCGCGGCGAACGTGCGGTTGCCGCCCAGCCCGAAGACCGGGACCTTGACGGCCGCCTTGATCCGGGCGGCGCTCCCGACGAAGTAGCCTTCGTCCTCCTCCGCCCTCAACCCGGTCCAGACCGACCCGCGGCCGGACTCGGCCATGCCCCCGCTGACCTCGATCCCGTCCACGCCCGCCGCCTCCAGCCGTTGGGCTACGTCGATCGCGTCCTCGACTTGAAGTCCCGTGGGCAGGAAATCGGCCGAGTTCAGCTTGACGATCAGGGGGAAGTCCCGGCCGTTGGCTTCCTTGATGCCGCCCACGATCTCGAGGGCCATGCGCGCCCGGTTCTCCGGGGATCCGCCCCATTCATCCGTGCGGCGGTTCGCATGGGGCGAGATGAAGCTGCTCAGCAGGTAGCCGTGGGCCATGTGGAGCTGGATCCCGTCGAAGCCCGCCGCCTTGGCCCGCCGGGCGGCGGCGACGAAGTCGGAGATCAGGCCGCGGATCTCAGATCCCGTCAGTTCCCTGGGCTTGAGCTTGACCGACGGGTCGTAGACGGGAGAAGGGGAGACGGGAGTCCCGCCGGCGATTCTCGGTTTGGTCTGGCGGCCGGCATGCGCGATCTGGAGAAAGATCTTCGTCGGATAAACATGGACGGCGCGCGGGATGGGCCGGAGCGCATCCCCGAGCCGGTCGTCGTAGATTCCGGTCTGCCCCGGGCTCGCCTTGCCCAGGGGATGGACGTAGGCATGGCCGGTGATAATCAAGCCGACCTCGCCCTCGGCCAGGATCGCGAACAGCCGGGGGAGACGGTCGGTGGCGGTCCCGTCCGGCTCGGCCATGAATTCGTGGGTCGCCGACCGGACGAATCGGTTGGGGAGTTCAATCGATCCGATCCTGATGGGGCTGAAAAGGATGGAATTCTCTCGCGATTTCGACATATCGGTATTATCCACGCTTTTGGGGCCATTCGCAATCTCGTTCCCCGGGCTGCCGGGGGATTCCCGGCTCCCCTTGTATCCGGATGGCTTTCGCGTTACTTTGGGGCCGGGATGCAACGCCCCGCCCCGGATTCTGGTTTAAAGTAATGAATATGGACGAGCAGAAGCTGGTCAGCCTGATCCAGGCTGGTGATGAGTCGGCCTTTGCCGAGATCGTCCGTATTTACAAGGACCGGATCGTGAATTATCTGTTTCAGCTCACGGGCGACTACCAGAAGGCCGTCGATTTGTCTCAGGAGACGTTCCTCCGGGTGTTCTTCAAGGCGGACAAGTACAAGCCCATCGCCCCATTCTCCTCCTGGATCTACGCCATCGCCTCCAACCTGGCCAAGACCGACCTCAAGAAGAGGCGCCGGATCGCGCTCGTCCCCCTCGACGACGTCCAGTACGGGCTCGAGGTCTCGACCCCGAGCGGCGATTCGCGGGACTCCGGCCTGGCCGGAAACCTCCGTCAGGCGCTGGACGGCCTCAGCCCCCGCTACCGGGTCCCCGTGATCCTCAAGGACGTGGAGGGCTATTCGCAGGAGGAGATCGCGGTGATCATCAAGCGGCCCATCGGCACGGTCAAGGCCCGCATCAGCCGGGGGCGGGCGATGCTCCGGAAGAGCCTGGAAAAAGCCAGCCATGAAAATCCGGCCTTTCAGCCCAAGGAGATCTACGATGGACGATACTAACCTTCTTCGGAATCTCGGCGCGGTCGGCGCCCCGGCCGATTTCGAGGGCCGGGTTATGACCGCGTTGGCCCGCCGGAAGGCCGCCGCGGCCGCCGACCGGAGGACCCGGACGCTCCGCTATTCTCTGGCCGGAGCCGCGGCCGCGCTCTTCGCCGGATTCCTCACCTTCAACGTGGTCCTGCCGGGCAGGGAAGATTCCTCCTCGTCCGGCGCTTCCGCCCTCGCCGAGCTCCGGGATTCGCTCCCGATCACCGAGACGATGAGCTACCGCAACGAGGTCCGGAACTCCTCTCTCGAGCCCCGGACCGTCTACATCCTGGAACAGGTTTCCGACGCTTCCTATAAACACATCAAATATTAACGCCCTGGAGGTTAACCGATCATGAAGAGAAGCAACAGATTTCAGCAAGCGGCTGTCGCCGGGCTGGCGGTGCTCGCTTTTGCGTCCGCGGCCTCGGCCGCCGGACGGATGGACTCGCCGCCGATCGACGATAAGAAAATCGAGGACATCACCAAGGCCGTGGCCCCGTCCGTCGTCCGGGTGGAAGTGCGCGACGGCTTCCGCAAGGTGGCCACGGGCGTCGTCCTCGACAAGGACGGGTCCATTGTCACCACGGCCCTGATCTCGCCCCGCGACGAGGCGATCGAAGTCATCACGGCCGACGGCAAGCGCCTCAAAGCCGAGTTCAAGGGGATCGACACCCAGACTCAGCTGGCCCTCATCCAGGTCAAGGAGAAGGGGCTCGTCCCGATCGCGGTCGGCAAGTCGGGCGACCTCAAGCCCGGCTCCTGGATCGGCGTCGTCGGTCTCTCACCCGAGAGCACGCCCTCCGTGACCCAAGGCATTGTCAGCTCCGTGGCCGAGGACCGGATGCGCCTGAACGTCTGGGTCGTGCCCGGCTCGAGCGGCAGCCCGGTCGTGAACGGGAACGGCCAGATGGTGGGCCTGGTGCGCGGCGCCTACGCCGAGGACCAGCCCGTCTTTTTCGAATTCCGCGAACAGCTGGTCGTCGGGTCCGGCACGGTGTTCAGTCGGGCCGAGGCGCCGTCCTCGGGGATGGCCCTGGCCATTCCCATGGATGTCGTGGCGTCCATCGCCGCGGACCTGAAGAAGAGCGGCAAGGTCGAGCGCGGCTGGCTCGGCCTCACCGTCGTCGAGAACGAGGGCAAGATCGTGATCGACACGATCGACGACAAGAGTCCGGCCGAGCTGGCCAGGCTCAAGGTCGGCGATGTCATCCTGAAGATCGACGGGAGGGACATCCCCGGAGGGGCGGCCCTCTCGTCGGAAGTCCGCAACCGGAAACCCGGCCAGGACATCACCATGCGCATCGATCGGGACGGCAAGCCCCTGGACATCAAGGTCAAGCTCGGCGAATTCACCGAGGTCCAGGCCCAACACGAGCTCGAGCTGAATTTTCCTCAGTTCTTCAACCGCGGCGGGCAGGCCCCGCCGGATATGCCTTTCAACGCGCCTCCCAACCAACAACAGCCTCGCCCTTTGACTCCCCCCCGATCCAAAACCGCGCCTCCGAATTTCGCCTGGGAGAGCCGGAAATTCATCGGCGTTACGCTCCAGGTCCTGACCAAGGAGCTGGCCGAATATTTCGGCCTCAAGGACGGGCTGGGATTGCTGGTGGCGAAGGTCGATGCCGACAGCCCGGCCAGGAAGTCCGGCATCAAGGTTGGCGACGTGATCCTCAAGGCCAACGGCCGAAAGATCGAAGTTTCGTCCGACCTGAGCGACATGATCCAGGGCCTGAAGAAGGGCGACAAGATCAAGCTCGACATTCTCCGCGACAAGAAGCCGATGTCCGTGGAGGTCGAGGTCGCGGAACAGGCCTCCGATCCCGGCGCCCTTTATGGGGCTTCGGGGAGTGACCTGAGTGTTCTCGATGAGCAAATGAAGCGGTTCGGCGATAATTTTCAGCCGGACCTCAGCCGGATCCTGAAGCAAGGCCGGAGCTATATCCGATTCTGAACGCTAGGCCGGCTCCAGCCACCTCCTGATATATTCTTCGAGCTCCGCGGGCGACAGCCGGGGGCGATCGTAGAGGCCCCCGGCCCGCCGCTGTCGGACCGCCTCGTAGAGGATGATCCCCGCCGAGACCGAGAGGTTCAGGCTCTGGGCCATGCCGAACATCGGGATTCGGATCCTGACATCGGCTTGAGCCAGCGCCTCGGACGAGACGCCGTCGGATTCGTTGCCGAACACGATCGCGGTCGGCTTGGCGTAATCCAGCTCCGTATGATCGATCGCCCCTTCGGCGAGGCAGGTCACGGCCACCTGGAAGCCTTGGTCCCGGAGCCCGGCGAGGCAGGCCGCCGTCGAGTCGTGGTCATGGAGCTCGAGCCACTTGTCGGCGCGCGTCGTGATCGCCTTGTTGATAAGGAACGGCTCGGCCTCGGGGCCGATGAGATCGACGTGGAGAACGCCGGCCGCGTCGCACGTCCGAAGCACGGCGTTGGCGTTGTGGGCGTTGGTGATCCGCTCGAGCACGACCCGGAGGTCGGGCTGGCGGTGGGAGAGGACCTCCGTGACCCTGGCGATGCGCTCTTCGGTCGGCATGGCGTGGCCTTCGCTCCCGTCGGCGGTCCCATCCGCCGGCGTCAGAATTTAAAGAGCATCCGGGCCATCAAAATCGCCCAGATGATCCCCGACCCGACGAGCGCCCGCTGCTCGTGGTTTTTCCGATACTGTGCGCCGCTGAATTTCGCTCCGGGCGCCGCCGGGTAAGGGCGCAGGGTGGGGAAGAAAATCGGGATCTTTTTCCGGTAATCCTCGTAGGCCGCGGGGAACAGCCGCTTCATGCGCTCCCTCTCCTCCAGGATGACCGGCGGATAGAACGCCAGGAAATAGACCGCGAAGATGATCAAGCCCGCCCAAGAATCCGTTCCGATCCCGACGCCCAGCCCCAGGAAAAAATTCCCCAGGTAAAGCGGGTTGCGGGTATATCGATACGGGCCTGAAACGGCCAGCTCCTTTTCCTTTTTGATATGTCCCGCCGCCCAGGCCCGGATGAGGAGCCCGAGGACGCAGACGGCAACTCCGGCGATGACGGACGCGGGACGCGGCCGGGCGACGAGGATGAGGGCCGGCAGAAAGACGAGCCCCGCCCGCACCCGCCAGCGGTAGAGCGTCCGAGAGAGCTTGGCCTTGTCCATGGCATCCGCCTATCCGAGGGCCCGGCGCACTTTGTCGGCGACCTCTTCGGGCGTTACGAGAACCATGCATTTGGTAGTGTCGCATTCATGCCGGTAGCAGTTGCTGCACGGGATTTCATGATGGATCACGCTGTCCCGATCGCGGAACGGACCGTTTCGGCGGGGGTTTGTCGGCCCGAACAGCCCGACGACGGGCACGCCCAAGGCGCAGGCGGCTTGGAGGGCGAAAGTGTCGCCGCTCACGAGAAGCGCCGCTTTCCGGAGCAGGGCCATGATCTCCCGGATCGTGAGAAAAGGCGCCATCTCCGCGTCGGTCCTTTTCCGGATTTCGTCGGCCGCGGACTTCTCTTCGGCGCTTCCCCAGAGGAGCATAGGATGGATATGGTCGTGCTCCAGAATCCTTAGAAGATCGATCCAGCTGCGGGCCGACCAGCGCTTGGTGGGCCAGGCGGCTCCGACGTTGAGGAGGACGAGATTCCGGCTGCCGATGCAGCTCAAAGGGCTGAGCTTATCGCAGACGGAATTCGTGAGCGTTTCGGGGATGACCAGCGGAAATTCGTATCCCCGATCGGGCGTGATTCCGAGAAGCCTGAGAAGGGCGATGTTCTTGGCGATGACGTGCTCGGTCTCCGGCACGGCCGGGCTCAGCCGTTCGGTGTAGAACCGGGAGGCCATCTTTTCCCTGAGGTTGGGCTTGTCGAATCCGATCCGGCGCTTCGCTCCCGACAGGCGGGCGATGAGCGCCGATTTGAGCAAGCCCTGGAAATCGAGGGCGATCTGGTCGCGGTCGCGAAGCCGCTTCCGCCAGCCCCGCTCCCCGCGGACGATGATTTCGTCGAGCCCGGGGACGAAATCCAGGATCTCCTTGCCCTTCCGCTCGACCACCCACCGGATCCGGGCCTGGGGCTGCGCCCGGCGCAGCGCGGCAAAGGCCGGGATGGTGTGGATGATGTCGCCGAGCGAGCTGAGGCGGATGATGAGGAAGTCCGGCATGGCCTAGGCTCGCGCCGCGCTCCGCCCGGGGCGCCGGGCGGCGGCTTTCCGGAGGATCCGGGGGATCACCTCGGATGTGGACCGGATCTTGGGCCCGCCGGCGATGGCGATCCGCCCGCCATAAGACAGGACGGTCGCCCGCTCGGGAACGGTGGCCTTGGTATAGTCGGATCCCTTGGCGTGGACGTCGGGCTTCAGGGCAAGAAGGATCTTTTCCACGTTGGGCTCGGCGAAGATCGTCAGATAATCCACGAACTCGAACGCGGCCAGGATCCCGGCCCGCTCATCTTCCGGCAGGATGGGGCGGCCCGGGCCCTTGAGCTTCCGGATGGAAGAGTCGCTGTTGAGGGCCACGATCAGGATGTCGCCGCAGGCCTTCGCCGCGCGCAGGTAGCGGACGTGACCGGCGTGGACGAGATCGAATCCGCCGTTGGCCAGGACGATCGTCCGGCCCTTGCCCCGAGCGCGGGCCACGATCGTCCGGAGCTCCGGGAGCGTCTTGAGTTTCTTCAATGTCCCGCGATGACGGCCTGCTTAAGCTCGAGCGGCGTGACCGTGCCCGTCCCTTTCTTCATGACCACGATCCCGCCCGCGAAGTTGGCCAGGCGGGCCGCGTCTTCAGCCGCCGCGCCGCAGGCCAGGGCCGCGGTGAAGACGCTGATGACCGTGTCGCCCGCACCCGTGACGTCGACGATGTCCGTCGAGCCAAAGATGGGCAAGTGGAATGGCGGCCGGTTCTTCCGGAAAAGGGCCATGCCCTTCGAGCCGCGGGTGATGAGGAGGGCGGGCGAGCGGAGCTTGCGGAGGAGGGCGCGGCCCGCGTCGCGGAGCCGCCGGGGATCATCGTCGATCCGCATCTTCAGCGCCTCCTCGACCTCGGGCTCGTTGGGCGTGGCGATGGTGACGCCGGGAAATGAGAGGAGCCGGAAGCGCGAATCCAGGCTGACCGGCCGATCGGCGGCCTTGAACGCGGGCAGGACACCGGAGAAGACATCGTCCTTGACCGTGCGGTAATGATAGTCGGAGATGATCAGCGCGTCGCAGTCGCGGGCGGCGCGGCGGAGGGCACGAGTGAGGGCCGCCTTGAGGGCGGCCGTTTCGGGCACCCGGCCTTCGGTATCGATCCGCAGGACCTGCTGCTTCTTAGTGTTCTCCTCGCCGGCCAGGATGCGCGTCTTGAGGGGCGTGGGGTAGCCCGCAGCCGCGATCAGTCCTTCGACCGCGATGCCGTTCCGCTTGAGGATGCTGGCTACGGCCTTTCCCGAAGCGTCCTTGCCCACGATGCACACCGGGACGGGTTCAACGCCGAGGGCTTTGAGGTTGAGAAGAGCGTTGCCCGCGCCTCCGAGGGAGAACTCCCGGCGCTGGTAGGACAGGATGAGGACCGGCGCCTCTCGCGAAACCCGGCGCGTGGCCCCGTACAGGTACTCGTCCAGGATGATATCCCCCCAGACGGCGATCCGGAGGTAGTGAAATTTGTCGATGATCTCGAGTAAGCGGTGGATGTCTTCGTTCATGGCCGGCCTTGGATTTGTATCAAAATCGGGTAGAAAGGTCAAATGATGGGAAGAAGGGTGAGCTCGCCCGGACAGGCTTTGGGGAGCTCACAGATGTCCTCCCTGTTGAAAAACCGCGCCAAATCGTCTATAACTACGGCGGCGCCGGAGTGGCGGAACTGGCAGACGCGCGGGACTCAAAATCCCGTGGACCGAAAGGCCCGTGTGGGTTCGATTCCCTCCTCCGGCATATCATATTTCCCGCGTTTCCCTGGCTTTTCGTCATACTTCGATTCCCTTATTCCCGTTCTAGTCTTTAAGTCCCTGTACTGTAATTTCAGCGCTCTTAAGTCTCTTATGGCTGCCACTTATGCCCTAAATCACCCGAACCTGGGAGCACATTTCTCGTTCGGGCCAAGGGCCGACGATGGGCTCTCATTTCGGAATTAGGTTCAAGTCTAGAAGGCACAGATTTTCATCTAATCTTTGCATTTTCTTGACATATTCTTAACAACTTCGACGGCGGGATTTTGGATAATGTATGTGAAGTGGGAGCCATGAGAAACAGGGGGGGATATGAGAAAAAATCCGTTTCTTAAAGTGGTAGTGGCTTTTTGTCTAATCTGTTTTTCTTTTTTCTTTCCTTTATATGCAGAGCAAAAGGTAAGGGTCATAAAGAAAGACGCAGAATTGAAAACCCTGCCCCAAGTCGAAAGCCCTACGATAGTAACATTACCGGTTGGGGGTGAATTTTCAATTGCAGAAAAAATATCCGAGGAGTGGATAAAAATAAGCCTTCCTGCGGATAAGGATGGAAATGTTCAAAGCGGATACGTTCAGGTTTCTTTCGTTGGGTTTTTCAATGTCACAGAAGGCGGTATCGAGAGCAAAGACACGAAACTCGTTCAAGAAAATGCGCCAAAAAAGATAAATACTAATGGCCCTCCTGATTCAGGATTCTTGAATTGGCAAAATGAATATTCTGCCGCAAAATCTCAGAAATCCCTTTGGACGGGAGTTGCAATAGTCGGAGGGGCTGCGCTTTTGGGGGGAGCAATAGCTTATTTAGTTACGTTGAATAATCCCATCAACAACTTGGGGGAGGCTATTGGGTCCGCAATGCTGCTGGGCGCTGGGGTGATTGTCGGGGGGGTAGGGTTAATAATTGGCATCATTGGAGAATCCGCCGCTGCCCGACACGTACGAACTCTCGAAAGCGAGGGAAAGACTAAAGGCTTTTTAGAGATTCAGGCGGGAATATTGCCAAAGTACCGTTCTCTCGGCGTTCAATTGGCTTTTGGCTTCTGAAGAATAACCCCTTACCGGCTCTCCGATCCGCTCTTATTCGGTGACGGCCCAGCTGTAGAGATGGGAGCCGTTGCCGAAATAAATCCTGCCGTTCAGAAAATCGCCGCCGACCTTGACCGGGACCGGCGATTCGGCCAGCATCCGGATGTGGAACGTGGCATAAAGCAGGCGGGTGAACTTGTCGGATTTGACCTCGGGCTTGTTCCCCGCGCTCCAGATGAAATTCATGAGGCGCGCCGAGGCGTAACAGAAAAAGAGGTCATCTTTGACCGAGTTGGAGGTGTGGCCGACATAGCTCAGGCAACAGTTCTGTTTTCCCGCCGGGACTTTCTTGTCGATCCCATTCCAACCCTTGGCCCAATCGCCCCAGCGGGTCGAGGAAACCCAGGTGCAGATGTAGCTCTCGCTCATGCCGCAGTCGGCGTCCCTCCAGAACTCCGCGGGAAGGGAGGCGGCGTCTCCGGAGTTGATGAGGAGAGCTCCGTCCGGGTCGTATTTCTTGATGACCTCCCGCGTGCGCCGCATCAGGTCGGCGAAGGCCTCCATCTGCGTCGGGAAGAGGTGCTTGTGCTTGCCGAGCTTTTCGCCGAAGCATTCCTTGTTGGGGTGGACATTGTCCAGGAAAACGCCGGCCGCGCCCCGCTTCATCAGCGTCTCGACGTAGGCCAGGACGGCATCCGCGTAGCCCGCCGTGTTGGGGCAGGTGCAGTAGATGTTCTTGGCGTCTTCGGATTCCCAGAAGCCGGTCTTGGCCCAGGCGCCCCGCGCGTCGATCAGGATCCAGTCCGGGTGCTCGGAAAGCCGGATGCCCTGCCAGCGGTCGTAGAGCGGAAGCTGATAGAACGTGACGTAGGGGAAGGCCCTCACGCCTTTGGCCCTGGCCAGGCCCAGGTATTCGGGCGTATGGGGAACATGGGTCACGAATTTCCAGGCCGTCCCGTCGATCTCGTCCCAAGTGGGATTGAAACCATAGGTTTCGGATTCCGCCAGCCAGCGGGGGATCTCCTTCGTCGAGGCCTGTCCCCGCAGGGCGGGCGCCAGCGTCAGGGTGCCCAGGGCCAGGGCCGCTACAATCAAAGCCGAGCGTTTCATGGCAACCTCCTCGCCCGATCCCTAATTGACCGAGCAGTTCGAGGATACGGGTCTTGTTCGAACGACGAATCTCCCCGCTCATCCATGCCGGCAGTGTATGGGCGGCCGCAGGGCGATGTCAATCGCGGCGAAGGGCGCGCAGGGAGGACAGAACCCTCCGAACTTGATAAAGAGCCTCCCTTTGGCGCTGTTGACTTCGATCCAAGGCCGGAATTATCAAGGGAAGAAGTCATCAGCAAGGCCAAGACGGCGGAGCGGAAGGCTTCGCTGGCGGCGGGGTCCGGCGCCGACTTGAAATAAATCGTTGAAAGCAAAGGGGTTGGCTTCGGGCGCAAGTCTGGCTTATGGACGTTTCGCTTCGTCGTTATATTCTCAGCCTTTTCGCCCAACGCGGCGATCTTTGTCCAAAATTTGACATCAATGGGTTCGGGACTTATATCATGAGCATATCCTTATTAAGCAGAAAGGGTCGATGATGAAAAAGCTCTTCATTTGATGCGAATATGATAAGGAGGCCTTTCATGAACGGTCCGTTCCGGATCCGCAAACCGATCACGATCAAGCGCGAGGGCTTGGAGGATGTCACCACAGGTGATGAATATCTCGCCAGGCTCGTCAAGCTGATTCCTTCAGAGGTCATCGCGATCTACATGGCCGGACTCCCGCTGGCTAAGTCCTGGCCGGGCACCTGGTCCTTCGTCTGTCTGATCCTCGTGCTCATCGCCAGGATTTTCGGAACCCGGGAACCCGGCAAGAAAGTGCAGTGGATTTCCGTAGCCGTATCGTTCGTGTCATTCATCATCTGGAACTACGCGAGCGGAGGCTTTTTCTTCCATTGGACGTTGGATCAGAACATCGCAGCCCTCGCCGTCCTCGTTTGGACATTCCTTGTGCCCTTTTTCCACAAGGGCGACTGAAGCCGGATCGACGAAAGGATAGCTTCCATAAAGGCGCTTTCTTATAGCTGCGAACAGGTTTAGGAAGAAAGGCTAAGGGTGCGTCGCCGATATCCTCGAACGTTTTGAAGAACTAGTTTTACAAAAAAGCAAAGGATTTTCGTGCAAAAACGTCTAAAGGGGCGGAAGTATTTTTGCGTACGATTCTGGAGAGGACGAGATTATGGATTCCAGCCCGAAGGGGCGATTGAGCGCGACGGAAGCTCCGCCCGGCGCTCGTTCTCTTCGGGCCCGACGCCGTCGGAAACTCCGGGAAATCCTGTCGGCCCTGGGGGGCGCTCTCGCGCTCGGTTATCTGCTCGGATTATTAGCGAATCCTTTCATCTCGATCTTCTATATCCAGTTGGCCCTCCTTGCCTTTGTGGTCTTCCTTTTCATTGAGCTTCGAAGGGACTATTATGCCTTGGCCGTCCTCCTCGGTTTTTGCGCCGCCTATGCCCTTGACAAAGCCGCCCTCGCGGTCATCCTCGGAGCCCTTTTCCTCGTCCTCCTCTTCGGCCGCAGCCTCTTGACCGGCCGTTTCATCCGGGTCGTTTTCACCTGGGCCGCATTCGCCCTGGCCGCGGCCGTCTTCCTCGCCTTCTTCTTCGAATCCCGCATGACGTCGGTCGTCGAGCGGCCGCCCGGCGATCGCTCCGCGGACATGGAAGCCATGAATTCCCTGCCGTACGAGTCATTCGTCGAGGACGAACGGCACGAGAACGAGAACGGCGTTATCAATTATTATCAAAGAGCCGCCGTGCGGGGCTTGAACCTCTACAATTCCTATTATCAGGCCGGTGCGGCCCTGCTCGGCATGGACGGGAGGGAGCTCCACGCCTGGCACCCCGCGGGAACGAATCCCCAATGGCATTTCGTCGCCTTCTGCGACAACGGCGACCTGCTTGTCTGCGTCGAAGATACGATGATCATGCGGCTGGACTGGAATTCCAAGCTCCTCTGGCAACGGCCGCTCCGGGCTCATCACGAGATTGCCGTTGCCGGGAATGGGGACATCTACACCCTGGCGAGCGAGGACGAAGTAGTCACTCTGGATCTCCTCCCCGTCCCGATCATCAACGATTACATCGTCGTGCTCTCAGCGGATGGCGCGGTCAAGAAGAAAATCTCCGTCTTCGATCTCTTGAAAAAGGAGATTTCGCCGTCCATGATCGCCGCGATCTACGCCAAGATCATCGATCCGCCGGATTTCCTCTGGAAAGCGGTCAAGCGAAAGACGTCCGGCCGCTTCCTCATGGACCGCCTGACGCCGTACGACGTCTTCCACGATAATGCGATTTCGATCGCCGACCGCGATATCCCGGGCGTCTGCCGGGGCGGGGACCTCCTCATTTCCGCTTGCGCCCTGAACCTGATCGGGGTGGTGGATGTCGAGCACGAAACGATGCGCTGGACTTGGGGCCCCGGCCAGCTGGAGGGCCAGCACGACCCGACGTTCCTGGAAAACGGGAATATTCTGATCTTCGACAACGGCACGGGCCGGGAGTATTCGCGGATCCTGGAGCTCGATCCGAGGACTCGGGCCGTCGTTTGGGAATATCACTCGCTCCACCCGACACCTTTCTATACGAGCTGGGGCGGCGCCGCCCAGCGGTTCGCGAACGGCAATATGCTCGTGACCGAATCCGACAAGGGGCGCGTCTTCGAGATCACCAAGGACGGGCAGATCGTCTGGGAATTCTTCAACCCGATGCGGGCGAAGGACGGCAAGCGAGCCACGATCTACCGGATGACCAGGATCACCGACCTCAGGATGAGGGCCCTGGTGATGGAAAAAATCGAAGCCGAGAGCTGACGAGGGTCTCGGCCGGCCGCAAGCAAGGCGAGGAGGAGAGGAGTGAGCAGATTCGTGAAATGGATGTCGGTCCTGGCCGTCGGGCGCGGACCTCTTTCTTGACAGCGCTCGGCGGCCGAGATTATCATTCCGCAGGCGCGCGTCGCGGCGGGGAGGATTCCCGCCTCTCGGCCGGCGAGGCGGCGATCGCGGAAAGGGAGATCACGGTTTCATGAAGCTTTCGGTCATCATGCCCGTCTACAACGAGCAGGGGACGATCCGCGAGATCGTGGCCCGGGTGCGGGCCGTCGACCTCCCGAACCTCGACCGGGAGCTGGTCGTCGTCGACGACGGATCGACCGACGGGACGCGCGCCCTGCTCGCCGAGATGGACGGCCGGGACGGCGTGCGCGTCCTTCTCCAGCCCAAGAACATGGGCAAAGGCGCCGCGCTGGCCCGGGGCTTTCGCGAGGCGACGGGGGACATCCTGATCGTCCAGGACGCCGACCTCGAATATGATCCCTCCGAGTTCGGTCTCGTCCTGCGGCCCATCCTCGCGGGCGAAGCCGAAGTCGTTTACGGCTCCCGTTTCCTCGGGACGGCCAGCGGGCACCGCGTCCTGTATTTCTGGCATTCGGTCGGCAACAAGATGCTGACCACCCTCTCCAACATCTTCAGCGGATTGAACCTGACCGATATGGAGACGTGTTACAAGGCCATGACCCGCGGCATCGCCGCGCAACTCGATCTGCGCTCCCGCCGGTTCGGCGTCGAGCCCGAGATCACGATCAAGGTCGCGCGCCTCGGGGCAAGGGTCTACGAAGTGCCCGTCTCCTATCACGGCCGGACATACGAGGAAGGCAAGAAGATCCACCTCAAGGACGCGTTCCTGGCAGGGTTGACCCTCCTGCGCTTCGCGGGTTGGCTAGCGCCGAAGGGCGTCCGGGCGGGAGCGGCTCGGAAAGGCTGAACGAGGGCCGGGAGCGGCCCTCACTTCGGCTTTCGGACGGAGAGCAGGATGTCCGAGAGGGGCGTGTAGCCGAACCGGAAATTCAAGGGCTTGATGCCGGGGGTGGTTCGGTAGGCGTCGTAGAGCTCCTGATCAAAATCATCCGCGAAGAGCTTGATGGGGCCGTCGTATCGTCCATAGAGCGAGACGCCCCAGACCGCCCGGTCGAAGCGGCGGAAGGGGATGGCCGAATCGTCCTGGAGGATGGCGTAGGACATGTCCAGAATCTGCTTACGGATCGCCCCGAAAAACGGGTGGTGCATCAGGTAGCTCGCGGACTTCATGAAGGTGAAGCAGGGCGTCATCTCGCGCTCGAGGAACGCTCGGAGGGGGGCGTTCTTGAGGAACTCGCCGTCATAGAGGTTTGCCGAGAAATAGCGGAGCGTCCGGGCCTGGGATTCGCCTGCGGACCGGAAAAAGAAGGTTACGGCTTTTCGCTTGCCCGGCGTTCCCTCGAGCGCGGGAATGAACCCTCCGTCCGGGGCGAGGTCGCCGAATTCGATCGACAGGATTTCCTTGTCCAGGCGGGCCAGCAGGAGCATGATCACGGGCACGACCCCGTCGATCGTGGGATTGGCCAGGTCCTCCTTCATGTCGTTCGTCCGGAAGAAGCTGACCCCGATCAGGTCGTCGAGCGATTTGACGTAGAGGGCCAGCTCTTCCCCGAGGTCCCGGCCGGCCAGATTCTCTACGCGCGGGACCGACCCGATGTCCTCGAGACCGACGAGAACATATTCGTTCGCCCCGGTGAGGAAGATATCGGCAAAAGTGATGTCGGGGCCGCCGAAGGGATAGAATACGGGCAGGGCTGGACGGAAAACGTCCGCCAGCTCTTTTTTGGCCCAGGCTCTCATCCTCGCTTCGCCGGCCCTGAATCCGGCCCATTGGCTTCCCGAGGTCTTGGCGTATCTCGTCCAGGCATCCGTCCTGGCCAGAGCGGCGAAGGGCCCGCTTTCGTCGACGGATAAGCCGGCCAGGAATCGGGCGGTTTCGTTGAGCAGCTTCGCTTTCTCCGAGAGAGGGGAAGCGGCGGGGGGGGCCGCCTTCCCCGGGGACGGGGTCCGCGGCTCAACGGCCCGGCTCGGAAGGGATTCCTGCTTCCATTGGCAGGCGACCGCGAGAAGGAGTCCCGCCGCGACTCCCAGCCACCGCCGCATTCTTGATGTTCGCATTCGTGTTCCAGGAGATATCCCCCTCATTTTAGGGTTTTCGAGCCAAAAGTCCAGCCCAGCCCCCCCGGGCCCTCGTTTTTGACAATCCCCAACCCCTATGCTATAAATTCCGACCGTTCTATGGAATCCGTCCCTGACGAATTCCTCCTAGGCCCGCAAGGCGATTTAAAAGGAGTCAAAGAGATGGTCACCGGCGTCTACTCGCTTTTGATGACCCCGTTCAACCAGGACTTCTCCCTGGACGAAGAGGGACTCCGGGCCCTTGTCCGCCACCAGGTGAAAGCCGGCGTCCACGGCCTGGCCCCGCTCGGCGTCACGGGCGAAAGCCCGGCCTTGAACGAGGCCGAGATCCGGCGGGTCGTCGAGATCTGCATCGAGGAGGCGAAAGGCGCCTGCAAGGTCGCGCCCGACACGTGCTCGTGCAATCTCGACCAGACGATCGCCCGGGCCAGGCTCTACGCCGATCTGGGCTCGGATTACGTCGTGGTGTTCGCCCCGTTCCTGGTCAAGCCGAACCAGACCGGCCTCGTCGAGTTCTTCCAGAGGGTCGCGGACAAGTCTCCGATCCCGGTCATCCTCCACAACGTTCCGGACCGGGCCGGGGTGAACATCGAGCCCAAGACCTACGCCAAGCTCATCGGCCACGGGAACATCATCGCCACGAAGGACGGCAAGAAAGAGCTGGATCACCTGGCCAACATCCTCTATCTCGCCCGGGGAACCTCGTTCGCCGTTTTGACGGGCAAGGACACGACCGCCTATCCGCTCATGTCGTTCGGGGGACAGGGCGTGTTCGCCGTGGCGGCCAACGTCGTCCCCGGCGTGATGCGCGAGCTCACGGAGCTCTGCCTGGCCGGGCGGTTCGACAAGGCCCGCGAGATCCATTACGCCTATTACGAGCTGTTCGAGGCCCTGCGGATGGAGACCAACCCCATGGCCGTGAAGGAAGCCCTGGCCCTGATGGGGCTTCCCGGCGGGCCTCTGCGCCTGCCCCTGACGCCGCTCAGCGCCCCAAACCGCGAGATCCTCAAGAGGCTGCTCCGGGAGAGGGGCCTGATTTGAACGAGATCCTCCTCCGGGCGCCGGCGACCATCGCCAATTTCGGGCCCGGCTTCGACGTTTTCGCCCTGGCCCTGGCCGCGCCGTTCGACCGTTTCCGCATCCGGCGGACCGACGCGGCGGGGGTCGCGGTCAGGATCGTCGACGGCTTCGAGACGCTGCCGACCGAGCCCGACCGGAACACCGCCGGGCTCGCCGCGCTCCATTTCTTCAAGACGACCGGCGTCCCCGGCGGCGCCGAGATCGAAATCCACAAGGCCATGCCCATCGCCTCGGGCCTGGGATCGTCGGCGGCCTCGGCGGTGGCGGCGGCCTTCGGCCTGGACAGGCTGTTCGGGACGCGGCTTGCCGCGGCCGACCTGATCGAGATCGCCAGCCAGGGAGAGGCGGCCTCGGGCGGCGCGGCGCACGCCGACAACGTGAGCGCCAGCTACCTGGGCGGGTTTGTCATCGTCCGGAACCGGCATCCGCTCCGCATCGACCGCCTCGAGCCGCCGGACATTCCGATCGTCGTCCGCGTCCGGCGGAAATCCCTGACGACCTCTCGCGGGCTGATTCCCGATCATCTCCCGCTCGATCGGGTCAAGGAGCAGATGGCCTGGTGCGCCGCGGTCGTCCACGCCATGGCCGCCGGCGACCTGGCCAGGATCGGGGAGGCGATCAACCGCGACCATATCTCGGAGCCCGTTCGCTCGAGCTACATCGCGGGCTACGCCGCGCTCAAGACGCGCGCCCTCGAGGCCGGGGCCCTGGGCCTCAACGTCAGCGGCGGCGGCTCGTCGGTCTTCGCCATCTGTCCGCCGGACAAGCTCGAAGCCGTGGCCGCGGTCATGCGATCGACGCTCGAAACCGATGCGGGCGGGGCGCCCCTCGTCATCGTCACGAAATCTTCGAACCAGGGGGTCCGGGAAATCCATGGACTATAAACAAATCGCGGAGCTCATCGCCTCCAGCTCGAAGGTCACGCCCTCCAAGGTCTACGTCCAGGGGCGGTTCGGGGCGAGCGACTTCGACGGCGCCGGATTCCAGGTCTTCGGCGAAGGATCGTTCCGGATCCTCATCGGCGATTATGAAGCCATCCGCCCCTGGCTGGCGAAGCGCGGGAAAAAGATCACGGCCCGGTTCGTCGAGATGGATGCCCGCTACTCGGCCCTGCCGCTCCTCGACCTGCGCGGCGTGAACGCCCGCGTCGAGCCGGGGGCGATCATCCGGGCGGGAGCCAGGATCGGCAAGGACTGCGTCATCATGATGGGTGCGGTCATCAACATCGGGGCAATCGTCGGGGCCAAGACGATGATCGACATGAACGCGGTGCTCGGGGCGCGGGCCACGGTCGGCCGGCGCTGTCATATCGGCGCCGGGGCCGTCATCGCCGGCGTGCTCGAGCCGCCCAGCCGCAAGCCGGTCGTGATCGGCGATCGCGTGCTCGTCGGGGCGAACGCGGTGGTGCTCGAGGGGGTGACGGTCGGACGGGGGAGCGTCGTGGCCGCCGGGGCGGTCGTCATCCGCGACGTCCCGCCCGGCGTCGTCGTGGCCGGCGTCCCAGCCGAGGTCATCAAGTCCGTCGGGGACATCGCGGACCCGGACAAGATCAGGATCCTGGACAACCTCCGCGGCCGGAAGAGATAGCGGACGGAGGAGCGGCCCGGCGGCCGGACAAGCGAGCAAGACGATGGACGTTCTGGAGCTGACCAAAGCCCTAGTGAACATCCCGTCGGTCACCGGGGGCGAGGGGGCGCTCGCCGATTTTCTCGTCCGGCTCCTGCGCGGCCGCGGCTACGACGTCCTGGAGCAGCCGGTTGGGGCGGCCCCGCGAAGGAACCTCTTCGCCGCGCTCGATCCTCATCCCTCCGTCGTCTTCTGCACCCACATGGACACCGTCCCCGGCGAGGCGCACGCCGCGGAGGACGCTTCCTTTATTTATGGCCGCGGCGCGTGCGACGCCAAGGGGGTCATGGCGGCCTTGATCACGGCCGCCGGCAACCTGGCCGCCGAGGGCCGGCGCGATGTCGGCCTGCTGTTCGTCGTGGGCGAGGAAACCGACAGCGTGGGGGCGAAGACGGCGAACTCGCTGGCCCGCGGCTCGAAATACCTGGTCGTCGGGGAACCCACCGGGAATGTCCTGGGCAGCGGCCACCTCGGCATCCTGACCGTCGCCCTCGCGGCGAAGGGCCGGCGCATCCATTCCGCCTTTCCCCACCTGGGCGAATCGGCCGTCGAAAAGCTGCTCGACGTCCTGGCCGACCTGCGCCGGCTCGATCTCGGCCGCGATCCGGTTCTGGGGCCGACGCGGATGAGCATCGTCCAGATTTCGGGCGGCGAGGCGCCGAACGTCATTCCCGATTCCGCGCGCGCGGTCGTGTCGTTGAGGACGGGCGTGTCTCCGGACGGGCTCCTCGAGCTCGTCCGGGCCGCGGCGGGCACGCGGGCGGAGATCGAGGTCATCTCCAAATCCGATCCCCAATCGCTCCATACCGTCCCCGGATTCGAATCGGCGGTCATGCCCTTCGGCTCGGACATCCCCCACCTGAGGGCCTTCGGGGCGCCGCTTCTCGTCGGGCCGGGCTCGGCCCTCGACGCGCATACCGCGGGAGAGAAGGTCGCCAAGAGCCAGCTTCGAGAAGCCGTCGACCTTTATCAGAAGCTTGCCCGGGAGCTCGGGCGCGAGGCTTGAGGCATGGACCCGTCAAGGGCGTTGGCCGGATCCCGTATGCGGGGCATCGAAAAGACGCTCATCCGCCGGATGCACGACCTCGCCGACCCGTCCTGCATCGACCTCGGCTTGGGGGAGCTCCGTTTCCCCACGCCGCGGCCGATCCTCGACCACGTCCGGGAGAATCTCGACGGCTGGAAGCTGGGATACACGCCCAACGAGGGATACGCCGAGCTTCGCGGCTTGATCGCCGAAAAAAGTCGTGTTCCGGTTACGGCCGACCGGATCTGCGTCACCGTCGGCGCCCAGGAAGCGCTCCTGGCCGTGCTGATGGTGGTCGTCGACCGCGGGGACGAAGTCCTGGTGCCCGATCCCGGCTTCCCGGCCTACCCCTCCCTCGTCAGGATGGCCGGCGGCGAGCCGAAATCCTACCCCCTCCGGCGCGAACACGGCTTCCGGCTAAAGGCGGACGATGTCCTCGCCGGCATAGGAGAGAGGACGAAGGCCGTGATCCTCAACAGTCCGAACAACCCGACGGGCGCCGTCTACGAGGAGGCCGAATTGAAAAAGCTGGCCGACGGCTTGCGGGCCGCGCCGGTCCTGGCGATCTCGGACGAAGTCTACAAGGAGATCGCGTTCGGCGCCCCGCCGCCTTCGATCGCGAGCTTCAGCGACCGGTGCGCCGTGATCGACAGCTTCTCCAAGAGCTTTTGCCTGACGGGCTGGCGCATCGGCTGGTGCGCCGTTCCGGCCGAGCTCGTCGGACCGCTGGCGAGCTTCCATCAGCTCGCCGTCACCTGCGCCCCGGCGATCTCGCAGCGGGCGGCTATCCAAGCCTTGCGGGGAGCGGCGGATGCCGACCGGGCGCGGAACGTCGCGGAGCTTAAAGCCCGCCGCGATTTCGCGGCGGCATGCCTGCGCCGCCATTCGGACCTCGGCTTCGTCCTGCCCGAAGGAGCGTTCTATCTCTTCGTCGACGTCGCCCCGAAGCGGGCCGGGTTCGGGGGATCGCTCGACATCGCCTTGAAGCTCCTGGCGGAGGACAAGGTCGTCACGATTCCGGGCGTCGCCTTCGGAAGCGGGGGAGAGGGCTGGCTGAGGCTGTCGTTCGCTTCGGAGCCCGAAACGCTCGAAGAAGGAATCCGCCGGATCGGCCGGCGCCTCGCGGGACGACAAGCATGAACCACAAGCCTCGAACCGCTCTCTCCTGGGTGGAAATCAGCCGGTCGGCGCTCCGCCACAACATCCGGCTTTTCCGGGAGCTCATCGGCCCGCGCCGGAAGCTGATGGCCGTGGTCAAGGCCAACGCCTATGGCCACGGCCTCGCCGAGATTTCGCAACTGTCCCTCGAGGGCGGGGCCGATTGGCTCGGCGTCAATTCGCTCGAAGAGGGATTGCGCCTCAGGAGCCTCGGGATCGGGGCCCCGGTCCTCGTCCTGGGCTATGTCCCGCTCGATGGGCTGGAGGAGGCGATCGCCGCCGACCTGCGCTTGGTGGTCTACAATCCGGAGACCGTCGACCGCCTCGCGGAGGTCGTCCGGCGGGCGGGGAAGGATGCGCGCCTCCACATCAAGCTCGAGACGGGGACGAACCGCCAGGGCGTGACGGATCGGCAGCTTCTCTCTTTTGTCCGCCGGATCCGGAAGCGGCCGGGCCTGGTTGTCGAGGGATTGACCTCCCATTTCGCGAATATCGAGGACACGACGAACTTCGAATATCCGCGGCGCCAGCTCGACATCTATAAGACCGCGGTCGCGGAGCTCGCGGCCGGGGGGATATCCGTCCCGGTGAAGCACATGTCCTGCACGGCGGCCGCGATGCTCTTTCCGGAGACTTATTTCAATCTCGTCCGGGTGGGGATCGGGCTCTACGGGCTGTGGCCGTCGAAAGAGACATTCCTCTCCTGCCGGCTGCGCAAGCGCCGGCCGCCGTCGCTCCATCCCGTGCTCACTTGGAAAGCGCGGATCGCCCAGATCAAGACCGTCCCGAAGGGGGCGTTTATCGGCTACGGCGGCACGTATCGGACCACGAGGCGGACCGCTTTGGCCATCATCCCGGTCGGCTACTACGACGGCTACGGCCGCGGCCTGTCGAACGCCTCGCACGTCCTGATCAAGGGACGGCGGGCCGGGGTCATCGGGCGGGTGGCCATGGACTTCCTGACGGCCGACGTGACCGACATCCCGGGCGTCGGCCTCGAGGACGAGGCCGTGCTCATCGGCCGGAGCGGCAAGGAGCAGATCACGGCGGCCGCCCTGGCCGCCTTGGCCGGCACGATCGCCTATGAAGTCGTTGCCCGCATCAATCCCGAGATTCCGCGGCTGGTTGTTTGAAGGAGGTCCCATGCCCCACAACCGGTTGATCTCCGTCGACGCGTTCCGCGGCTTGACGATCGCGGCCATGATCCTGGTCAACAACCCCGGCAGCTGGTCGTTCGTCTATCCGCCCTTGCGCCACGCGGAGTGGCACGGCTGGACGCCCACCGACCTGATTTTCCCCTTCTTCCTGTTCATCGTCGGCATCTCGATCGCCCTCTCGTTCTCGAAGCGCATCGAGAAGGGCCGGCCTCCGGGAAGCCTTTACGCCAAGATCTTTCAGCGGTCGACCGCGATCTTCGCCCTCGGCCTCTTCCTTCACCTCTTCCCGCGCTTCCGGTTCGCGACGATGCGGATCCCGGGCGTCCTCCAGAGAATCGCCGTCTGCTTCCTCATCGGGGCGCTGATTTACCTCAACACCCGGGTGAAGTCCCGGGCCGCGCTCTCGCTCGTCATCCTCGTGGGGTTCTGGGCGATCATGACGTTCGTCCCCGTGCCGGGCATCGGGGCCGGGGGGCTAGATCCCAAGGGCAACCTGTGCGGGTTCCTCGACGTCAAGCTGCTGGCCGGGCACCTCTACAAGCCCGACTTCGACCCGGAAGGGATCTTGAGCACCCTCCCGGCCGTCGCCACGGTGCTCCTCGGCACCCTGGCCGGGGATTGGCTGCGCGGCGCGCAGACGAACGTCAGCAAGCTCCAAGGGATGCTCGTCGCGGGCGCCGCCCTGACCGCCGCCGGGCTGGCCCTCCACCCGTTCTTTCCCATCAACAAGCAGCTCTGGACGAGCACGTTCGTGATCTTCACCGCGGGGATGGCCCTCCTCGTTTTCGGAGCCTGTTATTACCTGATCGAGATCCTGGGGGCCCGGAAATGGGCCACGCCGTTTCTCGTCTTCGGGACGAACGCCATCGCCGTGTTCGCCGGTTCGACGCTGATGGTCAAGATCCTGATGATGATCACGATTCCCGACGGCGGCCAGGCCGTGACTCCGATGGGCTATCTCTATCGGCATGTCCTCTCGCCGCTCGCCGGCCCCACCCTCGGCTCGCTCCTCTATCCGCTGGCCCTGATCCTCCTCTGGCTGCTGATCATTCTTCCCCTCTACAAGCGGAAGATCTTCATCCGCCTCTGATCTTGTTCGGAGAGAAGATCCCTATTTCCCGATTCTCCGAGGACCCCGAAAATAGGGAAATTGGTATTGTGTCTCCGATTTCGGGGATGTATCATAGGAGGCCGTTTATCGAAAGGGAGTTTCCATGGATGCCATTCGAGTCGAGGACCTGACAAAGCAATTCCAGGACGTAACGGCCGTCGACCATATCTCGTTCTCGGTGGAGGAAGGGGAGCTGTTCGGCCTCCTCGGGCCCAACGGCGCCGGCAAGACGACGACGATCAACATGCTCTCGACCCTCCTCAAGCCGACCTCGGGCCGGGCCGAGGTCGGCGGGTTCGACGTGGCCCGCCGGCGCGACGACGTCCGCAAGTCGATCGGCGTCGTCTTCCAGGAACCGGCCCTCGACGGCAAGCTCACCGGCCGGGAGAACCTGGACTTCCACGGGATGATGTACGGCATCAAGTCCGAGGAGCGGCGCCGCCGCATCGACGACGTCCTAACCCTGGTTGATCTGACGGACAAAGCTGCAGTCCTGGTCGAGAAGTACTCGGGCGGGATGAAGCGCCGCCTCGAAATCGCCCGCGGCCTGATCCAGCACCCCAAGGTCCTCTTCCTCGACGAGCCCACGCTCGGCCTGGACGCCCAGACGCGCCGCCACATCTGGGACTACGTCCGGAAGCTGAACCGGGAGAAGAAGGTCACGATCATCCTCACCACCCACTACATGGAAGAGGCCGATTACCTTTGCGGTCGGATCGCCATCATGGACCACGGCAAGTTCGTAGCCCTGGATACCCCGTCCCGCCTCAAGGACGTCCTCGGGGGCGACGTGGTCAGCCTGGAGATCGCGGGCGAGGAGGGGGCCGCCGCGGCGCTCGAGGCCGCGCTCAAGGCGCTCGACTGGATCAAGAAGTTCCAGCGCCACGACGGCGTCCTGAGCCTGACCATGGAGAAAGGCGAGCGCCGGATCCCCGAGCTCATCAACTTCGCCCAGGACCACGGGGTCACGGTCGACTGCGTCCATCTCCGCAAGCCGAGCCTGGAGGACGTGTTCCTCCATTTCACCGGCCGGACGATCCGCGAGCAGGAGGCGAACGTCGGCGAGCGAGCCCGGGGGCGGATGATGGGCCACGGGAGGAGATGACCATGATCAGCGGCTACGCGGTCTACGTGCTCTGGCTCCGGGAAATGAAGCGTTTCATGCGGGCCAAGTCGCGGATCATCGGCTCCCTCATGCAGCCCCTGTTTTTCCTGGCTTTTCTCGGCCTGGGCTTCAACAAGATGGCCATCCCGGGCGTCGCCCCCGGGGTGAACTACATGAGCTTCCTTGTTCCCGGCATCCTGGGGATGACGCTCCTGTTCTCGTCCTCGATGCAGGGCTTGTCCGTCCTCTGGGACCGGGAGTTCGGGTTCCTCAAGGAGATCATGGTCGCGCCCGTCGGCCGCGTCTCGATCGTCCTGGGGCGGATCGCGGGCGGGACGACGACGACCCTCTTCCAGGGCGTCCTCGTCCTGCTCCTGTCCCTGCTCATGGGATTCCACCTGACCCACCCGGCCGGGCTTCTCGCGGCCTTCTTCTTCATGGTCCTGATCTCTTTCACCTTCATCGGGTTCGGCCTGATCTTCGCCTCGCTCATGAAGGACATGCAGGGCTTCGGGATCATCATCAACTTCATCATCTTCCCCCTGTTCTTCTTGTCGGGCGCCCTCTATCCCTTGAAGAACCTGCCCTGGATCATCCGGGCTCTGTCTTACGCCGATCCCCTGACGTATGGCATCGACGGCCTGCGGGGAGTGCTGATCGGCGTGAATTCCCTGCCGATCATCGCGGACTTTCTTATTCTGGCCGGATTCGCCCTGGTCATGCTGTTCCTGGGGGCGTGGTTTTTCGAAAAAAGCGAGAGCGTCTAACGCTCGATCGACCAAGGAGGGCCGGGCCATGACGGAACATCGACGGTTCGCGCTCGTCGCGGTGCTCGCTACGGCCCTTGCGGTTTCGGGGCCGGCCTGCCGGGGCAGCCAGTCCGGTTCCGCCCCCGCCCCCACGGCTTCCGGCCCGGGCGCCGGCGCGACCGGCGGACCTTCCGCCGCCCCGGGACGCGTGAAGCCGGGGATCGAGGTCCTGATCGAGAAGCGCCTGGACCTCATCCGGGGCAAAAGGGTCGGCCTTATCACCAATCCGTCGGGGGTCGATTCCAAGCTCCGCTCCACGGCGGACCTCCTCCGTTCGATTCCGGGCGTTACGCTCGCGGCCATCTACGCCCCCGAGCACGGCGTCCGGGGAAATGCCCAGGCCGGCGAATACGTCCCGTTCTACGTGGATGAAAAGCTCAGGATCCCCGTCTTCAGCCTCTACGGCCCCTCGATGAAGCCGCCGGCGGGCATGCTCCGCAACATCGACGAGTACATGCGTTCGTTCGACACGACCCATGCCGACAAGGGGGTCACGCCGTCCATGACCAAGGACATCGACGTCCTGATCTACGACATCCAGGACATCGGGACGCGGATTTATACGTATGAGGCGACGATGGCCTACGCCATGCAGGCCGCGGCCGAGGCCCGGATCGACTACGTCGTCCTCGACCGCCCCAACCCGATCACCGGCCGCCTGATGGAGGGCCCCATCCTCGAATATCCGGCGTTCAGCTCGTTCGTTGGCCTCTATCCCATTCCCCTGCGCTTCGGGCTGACGATCGGCGAGCTGGCCCGCCTTTACAACGACAAGTTCCTGGAGAAGAAGGCGAAGCTCACCGTCGTCCCGATGGAAGGCTATGCGCGCGGCATGTGGTTCGACGAAACCGGGCTGCCCTGGGTGATCCCCTCGCCGAACATGCCGACGCTCGAGACGGCGACGGTCTATCCGGGCCAAGTGTTTATCGAGGGAACCAACGTCTCCGAGGGGCGGGGGACGACGCGGCCGTTCGAGACGTTCGGCGCCCCCTGGATCGACGGCTACGAGCTCGCCCGGGCCCTCAATGCCCTGGAGCTGCCCGGAGTGACCTTCCGCGAGCAGGGATTCACACCGCTCTTCTCGAAGTTCAAGGACCAGCTGTGCGGCGGCTGTCAGATCCACGTCACCGACCGGAACGCCTACCGTCCCTTGGCCGCGACGCTGCACGTCATCAAGATCCTGAGGTCCATGTATCCCGCCAAGTTCGCGTTCCACGAAGCCTATTTCGACAAGATCATGGGCACGGCCTCCGTCCGGAAAGCGATCGAATCGGGCAAGAGTGTCGAGGATATCGTTGCGGGCTGGGCCGACGGCTTGGCCCGCTTCGAATCGCTCCGGCAAGCCTATCTCCTCTACGGCCCGGGCGGCTCCAAGGCTCCAACGGGCTAATTCGATTGAAAATAGGCCGGCCTTTCCACTACAATGAAGGCCTTTCTCCGGTAAACGAATCTCTCGGCAAGGAGCGCGCCGCATGGCCGTGACGAAGAACGAGCCCTACGCCCTGTCCAACCCTTTGTCCGTCCTGCTCCAGAAGCCGCCGGCGGATTTCACCCGGGCCGACCTGCTCCGGGTCATCGTCGAGAAGGGGATCGAGCGCATCACCTTCCATTACACCGCGCTCGACGGCAAGCTCAAGGAGCTCCGCATTCCGGTGGCGGACGCCGCCCAGGCCGAATCCGTGCTCGCGGAAGGGGAGCGCGCGGACGGCTCTTCCTTGTTCAAGGGCATGGTCGACGCCGCGGTCTCCGACCTCTATGTCGTCCCCGTCTACCGGACGGCATTCCTCAATCCCTTCGATGATGCCGGCTTGGACTTCATCTGCCGCTACCTGACCAAGGACGGGGAGCCGGCGCCGTTCGCTCCGGACAACGTCCTGGCCCGGGCGGCGGGCATCGTCCGGGCGAATACCGGCCTGGAGATGCGCGCCCTGGGCGAGCTCGAGTTCTTCCTCCTGGGAGAGGCGGCCGGCAACCTGTTCGTCCCCCCGAAGCAGCAGGGCTACCACGGCTCGGGCCCGTTCATCAAGAGCGGGCCGATCCTCAACGAGATGGTCCGGCATATCACCCGGATCACGGGCGCGGTCAAGTACGCCCACAGCGAAGTCGGGTTCCTGGACCGCGTCCAAAGCGAAAACCCGGAGATCGACGGCCGGCGGGCCGAGCAGCTCGAGATCGAATTCCTGCCCCGGCCGATCGCCGAGATGGCCGACGACCTGGTTATCGCCCGCTGGATCATCCGCAACGTGGCTGCCCGGCATGGCTGCGTGGCCACGTTCGCTCCGAAGATCGAGGACGGCGTCGCGGGCAACGGCCTCCATGTCCACATGGAGCTCGCCCGGGACGGCCGGAGCGTCATGACCGGCGCGGACAACCCGGTTGGCGCGGCCGGCCGGCTGAGCGAGGAGGCCCGGCGCCTCATCGGCGGGCTCCTGGAGTACGCCGACACCCTGACCGCCTTCGGCAACACGGTTTCGGCCGCCTATCTCCGCCTCGTGCCCCACCAGGAGGCCCCGACGCGCATCTGCTGGAGCGACTTCAACCGGAGCGTCTTGATCCGGGTCCCCCTCGGCTGGAACAACCTCCAGGGCCTCTCCCGGCGGGTGAACCCGCGCGACGTCGAGGACTTCTCCCGGATCGAAAGCCGCCAGACCGTGGAGCTCCGCAGCCCCGACGGAAGCGCCAACGTCCACCTCCTCCTGGCCGGGCTGGCCATGGCCGCGGCCTGGGGATTCGGGGGCGCAAAGAGCATTCTCGTCCCGGGCAAGACGCCGCTCGACCTGGCCGAGTACCTCTACGTCAAGGGCAACATCTTCGACGACGCGGAGCTCCTCAAGCGCCTGCCCGAGCTGCCGGCGAGCTGCGTCGCGTCCGGACGGCTCCTGCTCGCCAAGCGCGGCCTCTACGAGCGCGACGGCGTCTTCCCGGCGAGCGTGATCGACTATGCCGCCCGCTCGCTCGACGCCGAGAAGGACGAGTTCATGAACCAGACGCTGCTCATCGACCTGCCCGTCGACCAGCGCCTCGTGGCGACGCGCAGGATCATGCACAAGGACCTGCACAAGAATTGACGGCCGGGCCCGGCCCGCCATCCGATCCTTAAGGACAAGTCCCATGCACCGAGAAACAATGACCCCCCAGGAGCGCTGGCTGGCGCTCTTCCATCACGAGAAGCCCGACCGGACTCCCATGGACTATTGGGGGACGGACGAAGCCACGCTCCGGATCATGAGGCACCTGGGCTGCGCGACGAAGCGCGAGATGCTGGAAAAGCTCCGGGTGGACTTCCCCGCCGAGCTCAAGCCCGCCTACGTCGGCCCTCCGCTTCCACCCCTGACCGACGTCTTCGGCTGCCGCATCCGCTGGGTCGATTACGGGTCGGGCGCCTACGACGAAACCATCACCAACCCGTTGGCCGGATTCGGCTCGGTGGCCGAGATCGAGCGGAATTATTCCTGGCCGAGCCCGGATTGGTGGGACTACGGCACGCTCCGGCGTCAGGCCGAGGATTGGGAGGGCTATCCCCTCAAGGGCGGAGGCTCCGAGCCGTTCCTGATCTACAAGAAGCTGCGGGGCCAGGAGCAGGCGTTCATCGATCTCATCGAAAATCCCGAGATCGTACACTACTGCCTCGACAAGCTGTTCGGTCTCGCCTATGAGGATACGCGGCGGATCCTGGAAACCGTCCCCGGGCGCTTGACGTTCACGTACGTCGCGGAGGACCTGGGCGGCCAGACCGATCTCATGTTCTCCCTGAAGCACATCCGGGAATTCCTGCTGCCGCGGATGAAGCGGATGATCGACCTGGCTCACCAGGCGGGAGTGTACGCCTATCATCATGACGACGGCAGCTGCCGCCGCATCATCCCGGAGCTGATCGAGGCGGGCATCGACCTCCTCAACCCGCTCCAGTGGCGGTGTCCGGGGATGGAGCGCGAGGGCCTCAAGAAGGATTTCGGATCGAGGATCGTCCTCCACGGCGGCGTGGACAACCAGTTCACCCTGCCCTTCGGGACGGTCGCGGACGTCCGGCAGGAAGTCCTCGACAACCTCTGGATCCTGGGTGAGGGCGGCGGCTACATCCTCGCCCCGTGCCACAACATCCAGCCCATCACCCCTCCCGAGAACGTCGTGGCGATGTACGAGACCTGCTACGAGAACGGGCGGCTTTAGGAGTTGCCCTGGCGGGCGTCGTCCTCAGATATTATCCAAAAGCCGGCGGTGGGCGGAGAATTCCGGCCGGAGCGTCTTCCAAAGGGAATTGAACCTGCCCAGCAGCTCGTCGTAGAGGGCGAAATGCGCAGGCTGCGGCTCGACGGCCGGCGTCTCGATCCCGACCATTTCGCCGGCGAGGTCCTCGATCCGGAGGTCGCGCCCGCCCGCGCACTCGCGGTTCCAGATCGCCTGGAGGGCCGCCCCGTAGGCGGCGGCTTCCTGTTCGGCCAGCGTCACGACGGGCGTTTTGAAGATGTCGGCCGCGATCTGGAGCCAGAGCCGGCTCTTCGACCCGCCGCCCGTGGCCCGGATCTGGGTCGGGGCCAGTCCGAGCTCCCGCATCCGACCAAACCCGTATCCGAGATTGAAGATCGTCCCTTCCATCGCCGCTCGGGCCAGGTGCGCGGCTTCAAAGTTCCTCCGGGTCAAACCGAAGAACGAGGCGCAGGCTTCCGGAAGCACCGGGACCCGTTCCCCGTCGAGGAAGGGCAGGAACAGGAGGCCGTCCGCCCCGGCCGGCGCGCGGGAGGCCGCGGCTTCGAGCCCGGCGTTGTCCAACCCGAACAGGGCCTTGATCCTCTCGGTCGTATTGGTCACGTTCATGGTGCAGAGGAGCGGCAGCCAGCCGCCGGTGCTGTCGCAGAACGCGGCGATCTCGCCCTCGGGATCGGAGAAGGGGACGGCGAAATGGGAATAGATCGTCCCTGACGTTCCGAGGCTGAGCGTGCAGACGCCCGGCGCGACGTTGCCCGTGCCGATCGCGCCCATCATGTTGTCGCCGCCGCCGCTCGCCACGAGCACCTTTTCGAAGCCGAATTTCTCGGCGAAGGAATCCTTGATGTAGCCCACGGGCTCGCGCGGGTGGTGGAGCGCGGGGAGAGTCATGGCGAGGGCCGGATCGACCGCGGCCAGGGCATCCTCGCTCCAGGCTCGCCGCCGGATGTCCATGAAGCCCGTCCCGGAAGCGTCGCCGTATTCCATGCGGAGCTTTCCCGTGAGGATGAAGTTGAGGTAGTTGTGTGGGAGGAGGATCGTCCGGAGCCGGGCATAATTCCCGGGCTCCTTCTTCTTGAGCCAGAGCACCTTGGATGCCGTGAAGCCGACGGCGAGGGCGATGCCCAGCTTTTCGATGACCCGGGCCGGGCCGCCGAGCGCGGCGATAATCTCTTCGGTCTCTTCGACGGTGGACGTGTCGTTCCAGAGCTTGGCTGGTCGGATGGGCACCCCGTCCTCGTCGAGCGGGACGAACCCATGCTGCTGGCCCGAAACGCCCAGGGCAACGACGCCCTTCGGATCGACGCTCGCCTCGCGGAGGGCATGTCTGAGTGCCGTCTCCAGGGCGTCGGCCCAGGTGCGCGGGTCCTGTTCGTTCTCGCCGGGCTTCAGGCCGGAAATCATAGCATGCGGGGCCGAGCCCCGGCCGAGGACCTTGCCCGTCCCGGCTTCGACGACGAGGACCTTGGTCCCCTGCGTTCCCGAATCGACTCCGATGCCGTACATCTTGGTCTCCCGTCCGCGCGCTAAGCGATTGTCCGGCAATTCTTCAACGGGGAGAAATCGGGCCGGAAATCGACGAATTCCATCAGAACACCCGCAGGGGGGACTTGAGCCGGAGGGTCAGCTCGTCGAGGACCGCGGGCGTCTTGTCGTTCATGGGCAGGAGAATGTAGGCGTTCTTCTCGTAGAAGATGCTGCCCTGGGGGAGAAACGTCAGGTGATTGCTCGTCAGGAATTCTCCCCACGTGTAGAGATAGGGCCGGACCCAGTAGACGTATTCGCCGTCGGCCGGAGCGTAGAAATACGTCCCGGCTTTGTGGCTGAAATCGCCCGCCGCGCCGAGGCTCGCGGCCGCGGCCTGGAGGCGGAGGCCGAAGAAGCCGTAGTGGTTGAACGTATTGACCAGCCCCAGCCAGTCGAGCTCGGACGGGGCGATGTGGGCCAAGCCGAAGGGGAAGCCGGGGAGCTCGATGAGCGGCCGCTGGACGACGCCGTCCTTGCGGTCCTTGTAGACCAGCGTGTCGAACAGCCGCTTGTAGAAGACCATCTCGTCGTTGCGCAGGGCGACGACGCCCATATCCCGGCCGACCGTCATCAGGGTCTCGACGATGAAATAGGGCGCGTCCCGGATGATCGTGTATTTCACCTCGAGGGCGACGTCCTTGACCCGGGGCATCGGGCCTTTCCGGGCGTTGAGGTAGAGGAAGGGGCCGTTCTTCTCAGCGAAGGACTCGGGCGGATTCCAGTCGAACGAATGGTCCCAGGCGATCCCCGGGACGAAGACGTCCGGGTTCCAATGGATGACCCCGGCCTTCTCGTTGTGGAGCTTGATTCCCTCCTTGAGGTATTCGATGGTGTTGATCTGCCCGCTCTGGGGATGAAAGCCGAGGGCGATCCGGGACGTGGAGACGGTCTTGCCCAGGCCTTCGCCGGCGACGGCGAACGCGCCGTCGGCCGGCCGCCCGCCCTCGCCCTTAAGGAGGATCAGGATCTTGCGCTGGTTCGCCGCGGCGTCGACGGGCAAGGCGAGTTTGATCGTCACGGTCACGGGCTGGGTCTTCGCCTCGCTCGCGGGAGGGACGGATTCCCGGGTTTCGACGATCTGGTAGGGCACGAGAGCCGGGCCGTCGTAGATCCGGTAGTTCTGCATCTCGACGTCGCTCTTGGACTTGGTGATCGTCAAGGTGACGATCTCGCCCTTCCGCTCGAGGCCGGCCGTCTCCTCGACGTTGAAGACGCGGTAGAACCCCTCTTCGCAGCCCGCGGGGATGCCGCCCTGGTCGGGCGAGGTCCCGGCCCACTCCAGGGTCGTCTCCCTGCCGTTGAGCTCCTGGAGGAGTGCGGCGGCTTTGTACGGTGCGGCGGACCGCCAGGCGAAGCTGAGGACGATATCGTAATCGCCGGGCTTCAGGGCTTTGGCCAGGTCGACCGGCTGGCCGTCCTTCATGAGCAGAAACTGGTCCGTGGGGGCGCCGTTGATCGTCAGGCTCTTGAACAGAGTTTTCTCGCCTTCGATGCCGAACGGGGCGTGGATCTCGAAATATGGCGAGGCGTAGCTCGGCGCGTTGAATGCCAGGGGGGCCGGCTTGGATCCCGAAGGACCGGACCTCGCCGGGCCGCTCGCGACGAGGGTGGCGAAGGCGAGGGCGAAAAGAACGCCCGGGATGGATTTCGTGATCGTCGGGGTTCTCATGGCGGAGTTCATTTCTTTTTGGGCGTTCTGATCGCTCCCTTGACGCCCTCGTCGAAGGGCTCGGTCAGGACCGGCGTCACCCAGCCCTCCGGGCTTTCGGCATATGTCTCGAAGTCGTCCGAAAGGCCGAGGGGGAATTTCCACATGGCGTAGGTCTTGTCGAGCATCCCCGCGAAGCCGGCCTCCTTCTTGAAGGCGAAGGGGACGAAGGCGTTCTTCTCATAGTAGACGCTCCCGGCCCTGACCGCGAGCATCCGGGTTTGGTTGTTGGAGGCGAAAGAGTAGACGAAGCCGCGCGACATGTAATACCACGGCCCGTTCTGGATGTAGAGGAACGGCTGCTGCTGGGACGCCGGACCGCCGTGGCGGTTGGGCAGGGACAGGTCGAGGAACAGGCTGGCGAACCCGACGCCCTTCGCCTCGCCGTAGAACGCCACCCAGGGCGTGTCCGGCCGGAGGACGGCGGCGTGCTGGGGATGCATTTTTGTCGAGGCGAAATCCCAGGTCTCGAGCTTGCCCTCGACCGTCCGGGCGGCCGCCCGGGTGAAGACCGCCTTGTTGAAGACGACCTCGGCGTCGCGCAGCGCCTCGACGAAGATGTCGTCCCGGATCTCCATCAGCGATTCGGCGATGATGACCGGCGAGCCCGCGTAGAAGCGGTAGGTGATCGCGACCTGGACGCCGGGCGGCTGGGCGAGCGGAGCTTCCCGTCGCAGGGAATAGAAGATCGGTCCCGCGGCGTCCTCGGTGTAGGGCGGATTGTCCCAGTCCGAGCAATGGTACCAGGCGTGCGGCGGGGAATAGACGTCGGGGTTCCAATGGATCGAGCCGTTCGTCTCGAGCTTGTGCTCGAGCTTGACGGCCGAGGATTTTTCGACGACCTCGTAGATCGTCCCGCTTTGAGGATGGAGGATGACTTTGTAGAAATCGTTCTCGATCGTCTTGGCCAGGCCGGTGCCGGTGACCCTGAGGTCGGTCTTGAACGACGGCTTCCGGGCGCCGGGATTGTTGTAGAAGACGAGATACGTGGCCTTTTCCTTGGGCTTGAGGTTCGCCAGGAAGGCCAGGCTGAAGGATGTCGTCGGATGGTAGCGCGGACTGGTCTTGCCCGTCTTCTCGTCCTTGTCCACGAGGGCCGTGATCTTCGGGTCGTTCCATGTCCGGACGTCGTAGACCTGGTGGGGGATTTCGGCGTAGGCCACGTCGTCGCCCTTGCGGTCGGCCCGGACGAGGCGGATCTCGTCCGTTGATTTGAGGTAGGAGCTCAGGACGCCGAAGGTCGCATGGACGGGGAGGTTCGTCCGCTCGATGTTGTCGTCCTCGGAGACCACGAGCGCCAGGTAATTCTTCCAGGCGGGGTTCCAATATCCCTTGCCCGCCGCGGCCCGGCCCTTCCAGGCGGCCGCGGCCTTCGTCCCCGCTTTGGCGTTCTCGAGCTCGGCCTTGATCTCGTAGACCTCGCCCTTGGCCCAGCTCCAGCGGACCTTGAGCTCGAAGGGCTTCGTCCCGTCGACGTCCGCGCTCGGGAGCTCCTTGCCGCCCTGCCGGACGGCGAAATCCCGGGCGGGCCGGCCGTTGACCGAGACCCGGGCGACCGTCCAGACGCCCGGCCCGGCCGGGGCCGCGTCGGCCATGACGACTTTGATATAATACCAGCTCTCGCCGCCCACGGGATAGCCGAATTCCTCAGCCGCCGCGGCCGAGACGAGGGCGATGATGGCTAGGACGAGGGATGCCGCGATCTTTTTCATGGGCCTCCTTTTCCAAGCGGACGGACGTTGGGGCTGAAGGAAAAAATTCAATTCATTCTAATGAATAATCCCACGGGAAATCAAGGAGGCAAAGGCGCCGCGGCGGCCGGCTTTTTCTAAAGATGGTTCCCGGCGCGGGTTCTCTTGACACTCCACCGGGGTTATACTATGAACAGACTTTTCAGGAGAGTGACCATGCCCCGCTTTCGCCCGTCTCTCGTATCCGTCCTCGGCGCCCTGGCTTTGATCGCGATGGCCTCCGGCCTCGGCTTGCCCGCGCCGGCGCCGTCCGACGAGCTTGCCGAGAATTTCGCCCATCCGCCCGATGCGGCCCGGCCCTGGGTCTATTGGATGTGGATGGACGGCAACCTGACCCGGGAGGGGATCACGGCCGACCTCGAGGCGATGAAAGCCGCCGGCCTAGGCGGGGTGATCATCTGCGAAGTGAACGTCGGCGTCCCGCGGGGCCCGGTCGAGTTCATGAGTCCGGAATGGCGGAAGCTGTTCGCCCATGTCGTCCGCGAAGCCGAGCGCCTGGGGTTGCAGATCACGCTGAACGCCGGGCCGGGCTGGACGGGGAGCGGCGGGCCTTGGGTCAAGCCCGAGCAATCGATGCAGCACATCGTCGCCGCCTCCGTTGACGTTACGGGCCCGTCGCGGTTCGACGCGGTCCTTCCCCGGCCTAAGCGCCGGCCGGCCTATTTCGGGGACGGCGCGTTGCCCCCCGCCATTCAGAAGGCGACGAACGAGTTCTATCGGGACGTCGCCGTCCTTGCGTTTCCCACGCCAGCTGCAGGGGGGACAATCGCGGCCATCGACGAGAAGGCTCTCTACATCCGCGAGCCCTATTCCTCAAAGAAGGGGATCCGGCCCTTCCTGCCCTCGCCCGCGGATTTCCCGGCCCTGCCCGCCGGAGCGGCGATCGATTCCCCGCGCATCGTCGATCTAAGCGCCCGCCTGGGGGCCGACGGCCGTCTCGCTTGGGACGTGCCCGAGGGCCGGTGGACGATCATGCGCTTCGGGCGGACCCCCACCGGGGCCAACACCCGCCCCGCGCCCGTGCCCGGCCTGGGCCTCGAATGCGACAAGCTCGACAAGGCCGCCCTCGATGCCCAGTACGAGGCCTTCATCGGGGCGCTCCTGCGCGAGATCGGGCCGCGCCGGACGGACGGCGCAGCCGGCTGGACGATGCTCCATATCGACAGCTGGGAGATGGGCTCCCAGAACTGGACGGCCGCGTTCCGGGGAGAGTTCACCCGGCGCCGCGGATACGACCCGCTCCGGTATCTCCCGGCGATCGCCGGCCGGGCCGTCCAAAGCGCGGAAACCTCGGAGCGATTCCTCTGGGACCTGAGGCAAACCGTCCAGGAGCTGATCGTCGAGAATCACGCCCGCTACCTCGGCGAGCTCGGCCGCAAGGATGGCTTCGGTCTGTCCATCGAGCCCTACGACATGACCCCGCTCGCCGATATGACCCTCGGCACCGCGGCCGACGTGCCGATGAGCGAGTTCTGGCTCTATGGCTTCAACACGGCCCACAGCGTCATCGAAGTCGCCGGCCTCGCCCACACGAACGGGCGGAGGATCATGGCCGCGGAGTCGTTCACCTCGGGAGACGAGGAGGCCTGGCGGGCCTATCCCGGGTCGGTCAAGCCGCTCGCGGACTGGGCCCTGGCCGCGGGGGTCAACCGCATCGTCTTCCACCGCTACCAGCACCAGGCGAGCCTCGGGCTCGCCCCGGGGATGACCATGGGGCCTTACGGTGTTCACTGGGAGCGCACCCAGACCTGGTGGGACATGGTTCCCGCGTTTCACGCTTATCTCGCCCGGAGCCAGTATCTCCTCCGGCAGGGGCTGCCCGTGGCGGATGTCTGCTATCTGGTCGCGGAAGGGGCGCCCCACGTTTTCCGGGCGCCCGCTTCGGCCCTGCGCGGCGATCCTCCCGACCGGCTCGGCTACGGTTTCGACGCCTGCGCGCCGGAAACGCTTCTGGCCAGGGCTTCGGTCAAGGAGGGCCGGATCGCGTTTCCCGACGGCATGAGTTACCGCGTCCTCGTCCTCCCCGAGCGGGAGACGATGACGCCCGCCTTGCTGCGGAAGGTGCGCGACCTCGCCGCGGCCGGGGCGACGATCATCGGCCCGCCGCCGCGAAAATCGCCGGCCTTGTCGGGCTACCCCGGCTGCGACGCCGAGGTCAAGGCCTTGGCGGCCGAGCTCTGGGGGAATCTCGACGGCGAGCGCGCCACGGAGCGCTCGTTCGGGCGGGGCCGGGTCATCTGGGTGCGCGGCGGACCGGGCGCAGCCGCGGCTTCCCCCTCGGCCCCTCCGGGGAAGAGCCCGGAAGCTTCAACCGGCAAGATCTGGACCGTCGGCGAGCCGCCCCTCTCCCTGCCTGCCCAGTATGGCGATTTCACGATCGTCGCGGATGTCCTGAAAAGGATGTCCGTCCCCTTTGATTTTTCTTCCGGGGTTCCGCTCCGCTACATCCATCGCCGGGACGGCGGGACCGACATCTTTTTCCTGGCCAATCCGCAGGACCGGGCGCTTGAAACCACCGCCGCTTTCCGGGTCGAGGACAAGCGTCCCGAGATATGGGACCCGGTGACCGGGGCGCACCGCGATCTCGCCCGCTATTCGAGGACGGGAGGGCTTATGACCGTGCCCCTGCGCTTCGAGCCCTACCAATCGTTCTTCATCGTCTTCCGGGAACCCGCGACGGCTCCCCGGGCGGACGTGACACCGGCCCCGAATTTCCCGACGGGGGAGGACGCGGTCGCCTTGACGGGGCCTTGGGACGTCTCCTTCGATCCGAAATGGGGCGGGCCGGCAAAGATCACCTTTGACGCGCTCGGCGATTGGAGCCTTCGGCCCGAGCCCGGCCTCAAGTATTATTCGGGGCGGGCGACCTACCGGCGGACGTTCGATCTCCCCCGGGCCTTTGCCGGCCGTGCCGGCCTGCGCCTTATTCTCGACCTGGGCGTCGTGAAAAACATCGCCCGCGTCCTCTTGAACGGCCGCGACCTCGGGGTCGTCTGGTGCGATCCGTGGAGAGTGGACATCACCCCGGCTGTCAAGGCTGCGGGCAACCTCTTGGAAATCGAGGTCGCCAATCTCTGGCCGAACCGCCTGATCGGCGACGAGCAGGAGCCGCCCGACGCCGAATATTCAAAGGACGGAAGCCTGGTCCGCTGGCCGGACTGGCTCTTGAAGGGCGCGCCGCGCCCGTCGGCCGGGCGGCGGACCTTCGCCACGTGGCGCCATTTCACCAAGGATTCGCCGCTGCTTCCGTCGGGCCTGCTCGGCCCCGTGACGCTCCGCGCGGCGCGCGATTGACAGAAACGCCGGGCTGTAATACGTTCGGGTCATGAAGCTGACCTTGGTCGACGGCCTGGTGATCCTGGCCTATTTCGCCTTGAACCTCGGGATCGGCCTCTACTACCGGAAGCGGGCGACCCGGAGCGTCGACGATTTCTTCGTTTCGGGACGGAACGTCTCCTGGTGGCTGGCGGGCACGTCCATGGTCGCCACCACCTTCGGCGCGGCCTACATGTCCACGATCGGCACCGAGCTCAACTGGGGAGCCAGCTACCTCGTCAACGACCTCTACCGCCGGTTCCTTGTCCCCGGCTGGAGCGACCGGCACTACGTCGGCGTGTCCCAGGTGATGACCATGCTCCTCATGGTCCTCTCGGCCGTCGTCACGTTCTTCATGAGCTCGATCGCCGACGCCTGGAAGTTCATGATCGCCGTCGGGGCCGGGCTGGCTCTCGGGGCCGTCATCTATACGGACCTGAGCCGGCGCGGCTGGGAGACCGTGGGACAATAGCGTAGCGCGAGCCGGCGCGAGCGTGCGCCGTCCCGCGGATAAGGAGCGAACATGAAAAGCGTGGCTGCATTCGGCGAGATCATGCTCCGGCTTTCTCCGCCGGGGCACGAGAGGTTCTTCCAATCCCCGCGGCTTCAGACGTATTTCGGAGGCGGCGAAGCCAACGTCGTCGCTTCGCTCGCCCAGCTCGGACACGCGGCCCGGCTCATCACCGTCCTGCCGCCGAATGAGATCGGCTCGGCCGCCGTGCGGGAGCTCCGGATGCTCGGCGTCGACACCGGGGCCATCGTCCGGAAGGGGAGCCGGATGGGCATCTATTTCTCCGAGACGGGGGCCAACCAGAAGCCGACGCAGGTGGTTTATGATCGGGCCGGCTCGGCCATCGCCGCGGCGGGTCCGGGCGACATCGACTGGGGCCGGTCCCTGGCCGGGATGGACTGGTTCCATATCACCGGGATCACGCCCGCCCTCAGCCGGTCGGCGGCCGACCTCTCGCTCGAAGCGGTCCGGGCGGCCAAAGCCGCGGGCCTCACGGTGTCGGTCGACCTCAACTTCCGGGCGAAGCTCTGGAACTACGGCGTCGCGGCCCCCGAGGTGATGAGCGAGATCTTCCGCTTCGCCGACGTCGGCATCGCCAACGAGGAGGAGTTCCAGAAATCCCTCGGCCTCGAGGTCGCCCTCCCCAATCCTTCGGGGCGGCTCGACCCGAGCCTGTATGAAGCGATCACGGATACGGTCATGTCCCGTTTTCCCAACCTGGCCAAGGTCGCCGTCACGCTCCGGGAGAACATGAGCGCCGACCGGAACGGCTGGTCGGCCGTCCTGAGGACGCGGTCCGGCTTCCTCACCGGGCCGCGCTACGAGATCATGGACGTCGTCGACCGGATCGGCGGCGGAGATGCCTTCGTTGCGGGCCTCATCCATGGGTTCGACGCCTTTCCGACGGACGCCGAGGCCCTGGCCTTCGCCCTGGCCGCGTCCTGCCTGAAGCATTCCATCCCCGGCGACTTCAATCTGGCGTCCGAGCGTGAGATCCTCGTCCTGATGCGGGGCGACGGCTCGGGCCGGGTGAGGAGGTAGGCCATGACCGCGCGGATGGACGTCCTGGATCTTGTCCTCAAGACCAAGGTGATCGCCGTGATCCGGATGAAAAATGCGGCCAAGCTCCCCGATGTCGCGGCCGCGCTGGCCCGAGGCGGGGTCAAGGCGCTCGAAGTCACCATGACCGTGCCCGGCGCGCTGGACGTCATTCGGACGATGGCGGCCGCGAAGGGGCCGGGGACGATCATCGGGGCCGGGACCGTCCTCGACCCGGAGACCGCCCTCTCGGCCGTCGAGGCCGGGGCGGATTTCATCGTCTCGCCGGTCCTCAACCCCGACCTCATCCGCGTCTGCCGCGAGTCGGACGTCTTCGTTGCGCCCGGGGCGTTCACCCCGACCGAGATCCTGTCCGCTTGGCGCCTCGGCGCGGACGTGGTCAAGGTCTTCCCGGCGACATCCCTCGGGCCGGCGTTTTTCAAGGACCTGCGGGGCCCGCTGCCGGGCATCCGGGTCATGCCCACGGGAGGCGTCCATCTCGAGAACGCGGCGGAGTTCATCCGCCAGGGCGCCTGCTGCGTCGGCGTGGGGACGGCCCTCCTCGACCCGAAGCTCATCGAGCGCGGAGACTGGGAGGCTCTGGCCGGATCTGCCCGCCGTCTCGTGGCCTCGCTGGCCGCGGTCGAAGGCCCCCCGCATTCTTCCGGGTCATAATCGCCCTTGATGAGCCCCTTGGATTTCGTCAGCATCTTCAACGACGTCCTCGGCCCGGTCATGCGCGGGCCCTCGAGCTCGCACACGGCGGGGTCGTATCATATCGGCCGGATCGCCCGCGCGCTTCTCGGAGAGGTCCCGGCCTCGGCCGCGTTCACGTTCGATCCGGACGGCTCCTATGCCGCGACCTACCGGCAGCAGGGCGCGGACAAGGCCTTTGCCGCGGGTCTGATGGGCTGGGCCTTTACCGACGACCGGTTCCCCCGGGCCTTGGACGCGGCCGCGGAGGCGGGACCGGAGCTCTCCTTCAGAACCGTCGCCCTCGACGGCGCGGATCATCCGAACGCCGTCCGGATCGATCTCCGGGGCGTTTCAGGCCGCGAGCTTCGGCTCATGGCCAAATCGACGGGCGGGGGCGGGTTTCTCATCAACCAGATCGAGAATTGGCCGGCGGCTGTCGACGGCAAGTCGTTCGAGACCTGGATCCTGGTCGACAAGAAAGATACGGCCTCGATCGAGGCTCTCCTCAAAGGTCTGCCCGGAGACAAGCATTTTTCCGAGAACCCCGGCTCCGGCGACCTGATGCTCGTGGCGCGGAGCCCGGATCCCCCGTCCCAGGGAATCCTGGACAATTTCGCCCGCCGGCCCGGGACCAAGGGCTTGTGGGCGGCTTCCCCAGTCTTTTATCCGAAGCGGGGCGAGCCGCTCTTCGACGACGGCGCCGGGTTGCTCCGCTATGCCCGGGAGTATGACCTGACAATGGGGCAGGCGGCCCTGCGCGGCGAAGCCGGGCTTCTCGGCCTGACCGAAGCCGAGGCCATGGACGAGATGCTCCGGCGGGCCGATATCATGGCCGCATCCGTCGCGGCGGGACTCGAGAGGGCCAACTTGAGGATGAAGCTCCTCGAGCCGAGCGCCGCCTCCATCCTGGACGCCGAGCGGCGGGGAGTGCTGGCTGCGGGGGGGCTTCATGCCCGGGCCGCGGCCCGCGCCCTGGCCGCCCTCCATGTCAGCGCCAGCGGCGGCATCGTCGTCGCCGCCCCGACCGGTGGCTCGGCGGGCGTCCTGCCGGGGGTCACCGTGACGCTCGCCCGGGACCGCGGCCTCGGCCGGACCTCTCTCGGTCTGGCCATGTTCGCGGCCGGGGCCGTGGGCGCCGTCGTGGCCCGCCGGGCGACCTTCGCCGCGGAGGTCGCGGGCTGCCAGGTCGAGATCGGCGCAGCCGGGGCCATGGCCGCCGCCGCCGTCGTGGAGGCCGCGGGCGGAACGGCCCGCCAAGCCGCGGACGCGGCCGCCATCGCCTTCCAGAACACCATGGGCTCTGTCTGCGATCTCGTCCAGGGCCTGTGCGAGATCCCCTGCCATACCCGGAACGCGGTCGCGGCCTCGAACGCGTTCCTCTGCGCGGACCTCATCCTCGGCGGCTATCGGAATCCCATTCCCCTCGACGAAACGGTCGACGCCGTCTATGCATCGGGCAAGATGCTTCCGCCGGAGCTGCTCTGCACGTCGCTCGGCGGCCTGGCCGTGGCGCCGTCTGCTCTGGCGATGAAAGCCAAAAAATAGCCGGGAGCCGGGACCGATCCGGGCGATTGTGCTATCATAAAGCTCTCTTCGCGAGGTGAATCCATGGACGTCTACGAAGCCATCGTCGGACGGCGGACGATCCGCCAGTTTGATCCGAAGCCGATCCCGCGCGGGATCCTGGAAAAGATCGCGAATGCCGCCCGGTTGGCCCCGTCGGCCGCGAACCTCCAGCCCCTGGAATACGTCGCCGTCGACGACGCGGCGATCCGGACAAAGATCTTCCCCTGCTTGAAATGGGCGGCGGCCATCTCCCCCCTAGGCAACCCGCGGCCCGGCCACGAGCCGACGGCCTACGTCTTCGTTCTGGTCAACACCCTGGTCCGGGACAAGATGTACGAATATGATGCCGGGGCGGCCATCGAGAACATGGCCTTAGCGGCCTGGGGCGAGGGGATCGCCAGCTGCTGGCTGGTCTCGATCGACAAGCCCCGGATCGTCGAGCTGTTGGGCATTCCGGAGACGCGCCGCCTGGATTCGGTCCTGGCCCTGGGCTATCCGGGTCAGGTGTCGGTCGTCGAAACGATGTCCGAGGAGCGGAAGAAATACTGGCAGGATTCCGACTTGATGTTCCACGTCCCGAAGCGCGGCCTGACCGAAATCCTCCACTTCAATAAATTCTGAGCGGCCGCTACGCCTCGTTCCCGGCCTCGTCCTCATCCGCCGGCCACCAATCGATGACCGTACCGCCGGCTTCGAAATAGTAGGGACTGGCCAGGACGTTCATCCCGCCTTCCCGGGCGACGATGAAGTCCCTGACCTTGAAGGTTTTTCCGGTATGGACGTCCTCCATGAGGTCCTCGAGGCCGGGCAGGGGGAAAAAAGGATACGTCATTCGCAGGACGTCCACTTTCCTGGCTTCCGGAATCTCATAAACCCGGAAGAGGCCCTGGGCGGTTTGGACGATGCGGAGGGGAAAGGGCAGGGCGGGCTGAAAAAAGATCGAATGGTCCATGGGGGCGTCCTCCTTGCCTAGGCTGTCAATAATCAGGACGTTCAATGCGCCCGGTTTTTCTCATGGCCTTCGTTGGCCGCGATCGCGGGGCGGGGCAGGGCGGATCATTTCTTCCTTTCCATAGCCGGGCGGATTCCTGTACAATCTCCGGCATGCCATCCGACACCCAAGTCATTTTTTCGATGTCGTGCGTCGGCCGCGTGTTCCCGCCGAACCGCCAGGTCCTGCGCGACATCTCCCTCGGCTTCTACTATGGGGCCAAGATCGGAGTCCTGGGCCTGAACGGCTCGGGGAAATCGACGCTTCTCCGGATCATCGCCGGCCTCGACCCGGATTACAGCGGCGAGGTTTCTTTCGCCAAAGGCTATTCGGTCGGGCTCCTCGATCAGGACCCGAAGCTCGATCCGGGCAAGACCGTCCTCCAGATCGTGCGCGAGGGCGTCCAGCCGGTCGTCGATCTCCTGGCCCGCTATGACGCGGTGAACGAGAAGTTCGCCCTCCCGGAGGCCGACATGGACGCCCTGGTCGCCGAACAGGCGCGCCTCCTCGAGGAGATTGAGAAGCACGATGCCTGGAACCTGGACAACCACCTCGACATCGCCATGGAAGCCCTGCGCTGCCCCCCGCCGGACACGCCCGTGTCCATCCTGTCGGGCGGCGAGCGGCGCCGCGTGGCCCTGACCCGGCTCCTGCTCATGGAGCCGGACATCCTCCTCCTCGACGAGCCGACCAACCACCTGGACGCCGAATCCGTCGCCTGGCTTGAACGCCATCTGCAGGAGTACAAGGGGACGGTCATCGCCGTGACCCACGACCGGTATTTCCTGGACAACGTGGCCGGCTGGATCCTCGAGCTCGACCGCGGCCACGGGATCCCCTGGAAGGGAAATTACTCGTCCTGGCTGGACCAGAAGAGCGTCCGGCTGGCCATCGAGGAAAAAACGGAATCCCGCCGCCAGAGGACCCTGGCCCGGGAGCTGGAATGGGTTCGCCTCTCGCCCAAGGCCCGGCAGGCCAAGGGCAAGGCGCGCGTCACGGCCTACGAGAATCTCCTCAGCCAGGAGTTCGACAAGGTCCGGGACGATCAGGAAATCCCGATTCCGCCCGGGCCGCGCCTCGGGGACCTCGTCCTCGAATTCGAGGGCGTGTCCAAGGCTTTCGGGGATCGCTCACTCATCGACGGCCTGAGCGTCGCCTTTCCTCCCGGCTCGATCGTCGGCGTCATCGGCCCGAACGGGGCGGGCAAGTCCACGCTCCTCAAGATGATCGTCGGCCTCGAACGGCCCGACCGCGGCCGCATCCGGATCGGCGAGACCGTCAAGCTGGCCTATGCCGATCAATCCCGATCCCTCGATCCGGCCAAGACCGTGTTCGAAGAGATCTCGGGCGGGGCCGAGATCATGGCGATCGGCGGCCGGACCATGAACGCCCGGGCCTATTGCGCCTCGTTCGGCTTCGGCGGCACGGACCAGCAGAAGAAGACGGGCACGCTGTCGGGAGGAGAGCGCAACCGCATCCATCTGGCCAAGGCCCTGTCGGAGGGCGGCAACGTCCTCCTGCTCGACGAGCCGACCAACGATCTCGACGTCAACATCCTCCGCGCCCTGGAGGACGCCCTGGCGAGCTTCGCCGGCTGCGCCGTCGTCGTCAGCCACGACCGCTGGTTCCTCGACCGCGTGGCCACGCACATCCTGGCCTTCGAAGAGGACGGGAGCCTGGTCTGGGTCTATGGAAATTATGCGGAATACCGGGACGACCTGCACCGGCGCCGGGGAACGGCCGCCGACCAGCCGCACCGGATGAAATACAAGATGCTGAAGCGCTGAGCGCGCCGGCCCTATTCGCCGGCGACGGTCATCTCGGCGACCTTGACCGTCGGGCCGCAGATCGAGCCTCGGAATTCGAGATCGTTCCCGACCATCTCCACGTTCTTCAGCATCTCGCCCAGATTGCCGGAGATCGTGATCTCGGAGACGGGATAAGCGATTTCCCCGGCCTCGATCCACAGTCCGAACGCCCCCCGGGAGATGTCGCCGGTGACGGGATTGAGCCCGTGGCCGAGGGTCCGGATGAGAAGCAGGCCCTTGGCGCAGGACCGGACGATCTCCTCGGGCGTTTTGGGCCCCGGCTCCATGTAGAAGTTGTTCGGGCTGACGCCGCCGCCGTCCGAATTGCCGGTGGTCTTGAGGCCGAGCTTGCGGGCGGCATAGGTGTTGCAGAGGTAGCTTTTGAGGACGCCCTTGTCCACCACCACCGTCCGCTGCGTCGGGACGCCTTCGGCGTCGAACGGGCTCGTGCCGAGGCGGCCGGGGAGGAGGCCGTCGTCGACGACCGTGAGGCGCTCGTTGCCGATCGTCCGGCCGAGCTTGTCCGCGAGGAACGACGCCTTTTGGTAGATCGACGTCCCGGCCGCGCAGCCGAACAAGAAGCCCAGCAGGCTCGAGGTCATGAGCGGCTCGAAGATGACGGGAACCTTCTGGGTCTTGATCTTCCGGGGGTGGAGCTGGCGCACGGTCCGCTCGACCGCCTTTCGGGCCACCTGCTCGGGCGTCTCGAGGTCGCGAAAATGGGTTTCGGAGGAGAACCAGAAATCCTCGACCATGTCGTTGGTCTCGCCGGCCTGGAGTCCGAGGCTCAGGCTGCAATAGGTCTTCCGGAACTCGCCGCTGAAGCCGTTCGAGCTGGCGAGCACGGACCGGATCTCGTGGGTCCCGAAGCTTGCCCCGAAGGAGTTCGTGATCCTCTTGTCGGCGAGAGCGGTCCGCTCGGTCTCGAGGGCCAGGTCGATCTTGATGATCGCGTCGAGGGTTTGCACTTCGGGGTCGTAGAGGTCGAGGGATTCCGGGTCGACGCGGAGGGGCGAGAGCTTCGGGAGGCCGGAGAATGGGTCGCGGTTCGAGAGCTCGGCCCGCTGGACCGCGTTCCGGAACAGGCGGGCGAGCGTCTCCTCGGTCAGGTCCGAGGAGGAGGCGGAGGCCGTTTTCCCGTCCTTGATGATCCGGAAGCCCATGGACCGGGAGCCGGCTTCGACCAGGCTCTCGATATCGCCCATACGGACGTCGACCGAGAATTCCTCGCTGTCGCCGACGGCCACTTCGATCTCGTCCGCCCCGCAGGCTTTCCCGGCGGCGACGAGGCGCTCGGCCAGGGTCAGAAGGTCGCTCTTCGGGCCGAGCGCGCTCACGAGCGGCCTCCGACCGTCATCTTCGAGATCTTCATCGTCGGGCAGCCGTCCATGACCGGCACGTCCTGCCCTTCCTTGCTGCACGTCCCCGTCTGGAGGCCGAACATCAGGTCCGATCCGACCATCTCGATCTTGTTCAGGATGTCGATGTTCGAGCCGATGAGCGTCGCCTGCTTGACCGGGGCCGTGAGGCGGCCGTTCTCAATCAGGAAGCCCGAGCTCACCGAGAAGGTGAATTTGCCCGAATCCTCGACCTGACCGCCCTGGAACCGGTCGGCATAAAACCCCTTCTTCACGGACTTGAAGATGTCCTCGGGCGCGCTCTCGCCCGGGGCGATGTACGTGTTGGCCATCCGGGGGATGGGGATGTCGCTGTAGTCCTGGCGCCGGCCGTGGCCGGTGAGTGGCATCTTCATGAGGCCGGCGGACAGCCGGTCCTGGAGCAGCCCCCGGATGACCCCCTTCTCGATCAGCAGGGTCTTGCGGGGCGGAGTGCCTTCGTCGTCGATGTTGTACGAGCCGCGGAAGGCGGGGATGGTCGGATCATCATAGATCGTGATCAGCGGCGTGCCGATCTTCTTCCCGAATTTGTCCCAGAAGATCGAGGTCTTCTTCCGGTTGAAATCCGCTTCGAGAAGATGGCCGACCGCCTCGTGGATGAGGACGCCGGCGTGGCCGGGCGACAGGACGACCGGCATCTCTCCGGCGGGCGCCTCCCTGGCCTCGAGCAGGCCGACCGCTTCCCGGGCCGCCTCCCGGCCGATTTCCTCCGGGCCGAGCGCACTTCGGAAATATTCCAAGCCGACGCGGCCTCCGCCTCCGGAATAGCCGTGCTCGCGGAGGGCACCTTTTTCGGCGATCGCCGTGCAGGTGAGCTTGACCATGGGCCGGGAGTCCGAGGCCAGGAGCCCATCCGAATTGGCGATCGTCACGAACTGGATGCTGTCCTGGATGCCGGCCCTGACTTTGGTGACGGCCGGGTCGAACGCCTGACAGGCAAGATAGGCCTCCTTGACCAGCGCGATCTTGGGCTCCAGCGGAAGCCGGTGGCAGGGCTCGCCGACAGGGTAATAGTCGTGATCCAGGGTTTGAGACCGGAGGTCGATCGCCGGGACGGTCTTCGCGGATTGGGCGATGGCCGCGGCGGCCAGGGCCGCCCTTCGGACCTTGTCGGGTGAAAGATCGTTGGTGTAGCCGAACCCCGTTTTTTCGCCGGAAATGACGCGGATGCCCATCCCCAGGCTGATACTTTCCGCGGTCTCCTTGATGATGTCGTCTTCCATCATGACGAAGTTATAAGCCCGGTATTCGAGGTAGATCTCGGCGAAATCTCCGCCGCTCGCCAGGGCGGTGGCCAGGGCTCGCTGGAGGTCCTCCTTTGAAAGGCCGAAATGGTCCTCGAAGGGGATCGGCCGGATCAGGTTCGTTTCGTTCATCGGCTCATTGTCCATTCGCAATCGCTAGATTCTTTCATAAACGGCGCCCGTTGGCAATTGTTCACTCCTCCAGGGCCGCGGCCGCCGCCCGCCCGGGAGGGGGATTTCGAGGGCCTTCTCCGATGGCCTGACTTTTTTTGGCCAACGTGATATTCTTTCCCGCGCGAGCGGACGGTTCCCGCCGCGCCGACATCTCAGGGAGGGACGCATGCCATTCGCAATTCCCGTCAAGGCCTTGATCGTCATCGGTCTCCTGACGTTCTGTTTTTCGCTGACCCGGGCCGCGGCCGGAGAGGAAGGGCCGATCGCCCCCGCCGCTCTGCGTTGCGAGTACCTCATCAACCCGCTCGGGATCGACGTCCAACTACCCCGGCTGTTCTGGATTCCCCGCCATCCCGGCCGGGGGCAGGCCCAGACGGCCTACCAGGTGATCGTCTCCACGGTTCCTTCCTGCGAGAAAGGAGACGCCTGGGACAGCGGCAAGGTTCCCTCGGCCGCGTTCACCCATGTCGTCTACAAGGGCAAGTCCTTGGCGAGCGACGGGCGCTATTATTGGAAGGTCAGGTATTGGGACAAGGACGGCCAAGAGAGCCCCTACAGCGCCGTCGCGTCCTTCGGGACCGGCCTCCTGACGAAGGGGGACTGGCAGGGTTCCTGGATCGGCGGGGCCAACCAGCTCCGCAAGGAATTCGACGTCCCCGGGAGCGTCGTCCGGGCCACGGCTTACGTCTGCGGGCTCGGCTACCATGAGCTCCGGATCAACGGCCGGAAGGCCGGTTCGAACGTCCTCGATCCGGGTTGGACGACCTATGACACGCGGGCGCTCTATGTCGCCCACGATGTCACCTCGATGCTCAAGGCGGGGGCCAACGCTGTCGGCGTGATGCTGGGGGACGGCTGGTTCAAAGGCAAGGCGCTTCTCTTCCAACTCAACATCGAGCTCGCCGGCGGCAAGACGATGAGCGTCGTAAGCGACGCGACCTGGAAGGCCATGTCCGGGCCGGTCGTCGAGGACAGCGTCTATAACGGCGAGACGTATGACGCCCGACTCGAGATGCCCGGCTGGGACGAGCCGGGATTCGCCGACAAGGGCTGGACAAAAGCCGCGGCCGTAGCCGGGCCGAGGGGCGTCCTCTCGGCTCAGATGATGCCTCCCATCCGGGTCATGGACACCCTGGTCCCCCTGAAAATGACGACGCCCCGGCCGGACGTCTATGTGTTCGACATGGGCCAGAATGCCAGCGGCTGGGCCCGCCTCCGTGTGACCGGAGCGCGCGGGGCGGCGGTCAAGCTGCGGTTCGCGGAGCTCCTGTACTCCGACGGGATGATCAACCAGGAGAACCTCCGCAGCGCGCGAGCTCAGGATGTCTACATCCTCAAGGGCGAGGGCGAGGAGGCCTGGGAGCCGCGCTTCACGTATCATGGCTTTCGCTATGTCGAAGTGACGGGCTTTCCCGGTGTGCCGACGGCGGATTCGATCCGCGGCCGGGTGGTACATTCGAGCGTCCGGCAGGCGGGCTCGTTCGCCGCCTCCAAGCCCGTCCTGAACGGAATTCAGCGCATCGTCACCTGGGGGCAAAAGACCAACCTCCACAGCATTCCGACCGACTGCAACCAGCGCGACGAGCGCATGGGTTGGATGGGGGACGCCCAGGGCACGGCCGAAGAGGCGCTGATGAATTTCGACATGGCCGCCTTTTATACGAACTTCATCCGGGACATCCGCGACGTCCAGGACGCGGCCGGCACGATCACCGACACGGTCCCCCATATCTGGGGCAGCCGGCCGGCCGATCCCGCGTGGGGGACGGCCTACCCGCTCCTCTGTTGGTACATGTACCGCTACTGCGGCGACACTCGGATCCTGGAGGAACAATACCCCGGCTTGAAGAAGTACGTGGAATTCCTCAGGAGCAAGGCCGAGAACGGGCTCCTGCTCAAGTACAGCTATTACGGCGACTGGGTCGCGGTGGACAAAACGCCGGGGGCTATCGTCTCCTCGTTCTATTATTATTACGACGTCAAGATCCTGTCCGATATCGCCCAGGTTCTGGGGAACGCAGCCGAGGCCAAAGCCTACGCTAAACTGGCCGAGGACATCAAAGCCGCCTTTCACAAGGAATACTTCGATCCGAAGACGGGCAACTACGCCAACGGCAGCCAGACGGCCAATGCCCTGGCCTTGTTCCTCGAGCTCGCGCCCGACGACGCACGCGGCGCCGCCTGGGGCAATCTCTTCGACAACCTGGCTTATAAAAACGCGTCCCACCTGACGACGGGCATCATCGGGACGAAGTACATCATGGAGGTCCTGACCCGTTTCGGTAACTCCGACCTGGCCTACGACGTGGCGACGCAGACGACGTACCCGAGCTGGGGCTACATGATCGAAAACGGGGCGACGACGCTCTGGGAGCTCTGGCAGCGCCGCGAGGGGCCATCGATGAATTCCCACAACCACCCCATGTTCGGCAGCGTCGGGGTGTGGTTTTATAAAGCCCTGGCCGGGATCAACCTCGATCCGCAGGTGGCGGCTTTCGAGAAGATCCGGCTCGAACCCCAGATGGTCCGTGACCTCATGTTCGCCTCCGGAGCGGTGGACACGATCCGCGGCCGGGTGGTGTCAGCGTGGCGCCGCGAGGACAGGAGCCTGGCGATGGAGGCCGTGGTTCCCGTAGGCAGCGAAGCCGAGATCGTCCTGCCCAAGTTCAACCTCCGGAATATCGTCCTCTCGGAAGGCGGGAAAGTCGTCTGGGCCGACAAGAAATACGTTTCCGGCGCGGAGGGCGTGCGCGGCGTCGAGGAGACCGCATCCGCTCTCGTGATCAAGGCGGGCTCCGGCCGCTATGTTTTCGAGCTGAGGGGGGAGTAGGACCCGGCCGCGGTCATTCGATCACGATTTCGGAGGGAAAGGGCCGGGTCTTGGCCCCCCGTTTTTCAGACGGCCCCATGCCGCTTCGTTTGACGGTCCTCGGCGAAAACACCTATAATCATCGCCATGAACATGAAGCTTGTTGAAGGCCTGATCGCGGCCGCGCTCCGAGAGGACATACCCCACGGCGATATCACCTCCGAGAGCCTCATCCCGATGGGAGTCCGGTCCCGGGCCGTCCTGATGGCGAAGGCGCCCGGCGTCCTGGCGGGGATCGACGTCGCCCGCCGGGTTTTCCAAAAAATCGACCCTAAGACGTCCTTCGAGATTCTCATCCGGGACGGCGAACGGTTCGAGCCCGGCGACGCGCTGGCCGAGGTGGCGGGCCGGACCCGCGCCCTCCTCGCGGCCGAGCGCACGGCCCTGAACTTCGTCCAGCGGATGTCCGGCATCGCCACGACCACCCGGGCTTACGTGGATGCCGTCGCCGGGACCGGCGCCCGGATCCTGGACACCCGCAAGACGACGCCGGGCCTGCGCGACCTCGAGAAATATGCGGTCCGCATGGGCGGAGGGACCAACCACCGGCGGGACCTGTCGGCCATGGTCCTGATCAAGGACAACCACGTGGCGAGCGTCGGCGACGTCGGGGAAGCGGTCGCGCGCGCCCGTCGCAAGATCGGGCGGCGCCTGCTCATCGAAGCCGAGGTCACGAATTTCCGCCAGGCCCGGTCCGCCGTGGCCGCGGGCGCGGACTGGATCATGCTGGACAACATGCCCCCCGAAGCCATGCTCAAGGTCGTGGCCTGGGCGGCCGGCCGGGTCAGAATCGAGGCGTCGGGCAACGTCAGCCTGGCGAACGTCCGCGGGATCGCGGCCCTCGGCGTCGATTTCATTTCCGTCGGTCGCCTGACTCATTCCATCTCCGCGATCGACCTCAGCCTCGAATTCCGGAAGGCGCACGGGAGACGGCCATGACCAAGGATACTCCGCTCAAGACCGACGTCCTCGTGATCGGGTGCGGCATCGCCGGCGCGAGCGCCGCCCTCGAGGCGGCCAAGCGCGGGCTCCACGTTACGGTGATCACCCAGGCGACGGCGCCCGAGGAATCCAACACGTTCTATGCCCAGGGGGGCATCGTCTCGCTCGGGCCGGACGACGACCCCGAGCTTCTCCGGGCCGACATCATCAAGACCGGCGACGGCATCAGCAATCCCGAAGCGGTCGACATTCTCGTCCGCGAAAGCAAGCCCCTGGTCGATTCCATTTTGATCGATGAGCTCAAGGTCCCGTTCACTCGGGGGGACGGATCGAAGCTGGACTTCGCCCAGGAAGGCGGGCACTCGCGGCGGCGCATCCTCCACGTCCGGGACACGACCGGCCGGACGATCGAGGAGCGCTTCATCGAGGCGCTCCGCCGCCAGCCCAACGTCGTCCTGATGGCCGACCATACGGCGGTCGACCTTCTGACCGTCCCGCACCACTCCCGCGACCCGATCGCTTATTACCACGAGCCGCGGTGCATCGGGGCCTACGTCCTAGACAACGGCGCGCGAACGGTCAAGCGGATCTTCGCCGCCCAGACAATCCTGGCCACGGGCGGATGCGGGTCCATCTACCTCCACACGTCCAATCCGCGGGGCACGATCGGCGCGGGCTACGCCATGGCCTACGGGGCCGGGGCGCGCATCGTCAACATGGAATACATCCAGTTCCACCCGACCACCCTCTTCCATCGGGACGCGGACAGCTTCCTCATCTCCGAGACCGTCCGCGGGGAAGGAGCCCGGCTCAAGACGCGGGACGGGCGGACGTTCATGCAGGATTACAGCGAGCGAAAGGACCTGGCTCCGCGCGACGTGGTGACCCGGGCGATCTACGAGGAGATGATCAACACCAACTCCGACTACGTCCTCCTCGATCTCGCCTCCTACGCCAAGATCGACATCCGGAAGCGCTTCCCGAACATCTACCGAACCTGCCGCCGCTTCGGCATCGACATCACCCGGGAGCCGATCCCCGTCGTCCCCGCGGCCCACTACAGCTGCGGAGGGGTATTGGCGGACGGGTGGGGGAGGACATCTCTCGCGGGGCTTTATGCCGTGGGAGAGGTCTCCTGCACCGGCCTCCACGGGGCGAACCGCCTGGCTTCGACCTCGCTCCTCGAAGGCCTGGTCTGGGGGACCCGCGCGGGGCGCGATATCGCCGCGCGCTTCGAGGGCGGCGTCCCCTTCAAAGCCTCGGATATCCACGAGTGGTACTACCCGGCCCGGGAAGAGGCGATCGATCCCGCGCTGATCAATCAGGACTGGCTGACCATCCGGACCACGATGTGGAACTACGCGGGCATCGTTCGGACGACGAAGCGCCTCGAGCGGGCCCTGGCCGACCTGGAGTATCTCCTGCACCGGATCGAGAAGTTCTACCGGGAAGCGGCCATGGACGTCAAGCTCGTGGGGCTGAAGCACGGCATCCGGGTCGCGCTGATGATCACCCACGCCGCCCTGGCCAACCCCGTCAGCCTGGGTGCCCACTTCCGGGTGGATTGACGGCGAGGCGGGCCGGCGGGCCCGTCAGGGCGCCGGCGACCGCCGCGCGTCACAGCCGGATGCGGATCCCCGCCGAAAGCGAAGCCCCGCTCAGATCGAGGCGGGCCTTGTGGACGTTGTCGATCATCTCTCCGGTCCCCGCCGTCGGCGCCGCGAGGGACACGGCCAGCTGGGGAAACGCTCTGGCCGATACGGTCAGCGTATAGGCCCAAAGATAGGCCGGGCTGGTCTCCTCCGGCACGGGGCCCAGGAAATAAGATCCCGAGATGGTCCTATCGCCGCGGAGTTCGGTCAAGGCCGCCAGCCGGCCTTCGGCTTGGACGAACAGCCCCACAGCGCGGGCGATCTCGAATTCCAGGGCGACGCCGGCCTGCCCGCCGAACGCCGCCTTATGGGCCGTGAACGAGTCCGTCTGCCGGTAGTCGAAGAAATCGGAAACCGTCCGATATTCCTGATGGAACGTGGCCCAGGTGCATCCGATCCCGGCATAGGCGTCGAACGAAAACGACCGGCCGATCCGCCATTCGCGGTGGAGATTGAGGGCGAGCGGAACGGCCGTGATGCGCGGCGCGATCGTATCGGATTCCGAAAAAAGAGGCGAGGCGTACTCGAGAGCGCTCTCCCGGCTCGCGCGCTGCAAGTCGACGCCGAGCCCGAGTCCGAATCCGCCTCCGAGATCCACGACGATCTCCGCGCCGATTTGGGTTCCGAAGTGAAGGGGGCGGTAATCGCCTGTATAGGAAGCCGCAGCCACGGCGAGATCGCACACGCCCTGTAGCCCGGCGTTGAATTCCGAGGCCGCGGCGTAAAAGCCGCCGCCCTTGAGCTTGAGGGACACGGCGGCCGAGGCGGACGGGACGAGCGCCGCCGCGGCTAGGGCGGCAGCGAATACCAGGGCTCCGGCGTCTTTCCTCATGAGGCCACCTCTCCGGCCCATTATCGGCGAGGCGGTTCCCGGAATCAAGGCGACGGGAGGGGGGCCCCAGGCTTTGCCTGGGGATCCGGTTCCGTCGTACTCGCTCGCGCCTAAGATCGCGAGCGAGTGCGCCCGGCAGGGCCTCGCGCCTCGGTTGACTTTTCGGGCCGGAGGGATAAAATAAGTTGTTTTATAATCGATTGGTATTCAAGGAATTGCGGAGAAATCCATGGCCGAACCCTTCGACGTAAAAAGTACGCTCAACTTGCCTCAGACCGCCTTCGCCATGAAGGCAAAGCTGACCCAGAAGGAGCCCGAGCTTCTCAAAAAGTGGAAGGAGACCGGCCTGTACGGGAGAATCCTCCGCAAGCACGCCGCCGACCCGACGTTCGTCCTCCACGACGGCCCGCCCTACGCCAACGGGACCATCCACCTGGGCACGGCCATGAACAAGATCCTCAAGGACTTCATCGTCAAGTCCCGGACCATGCAGGGGCGCCTCGCGCCCTACGTCCCCGGCTGGGACTGCCACGGGCTGCCCATCGAGATTCACGTCGACAAGCTCCTCGGCGACCGGAAGAAGGACATGTCGATCATCGAGATCCGCGAGGAGTGCCGGGCCTACGCCCTGAAATACGTCGACATCCAGCGGTCGGACTTCATCCGGCTCGGCGTCTTCGGGGAATGGGACGATCCGTACCTGACCATGGCCCCCGGCTACGAAGCCGGGGTCCTGCGCCATCTCGCCGCGTTCTTCGCCGCGGGCAACGTTTTCAAGGGCAAGCGCCCGGTTCATTGGTGCCCGACCTGCCGGACGGCCCTGGCCGAAGCCGAGATCATCTACAAGGACAAGACGTCGCCCTCGATCTACGTCAAATTCCCGATGGCGACGGACCTCGGGGCGAAGATCCCGGAGCTTCGCGGCCGCCGCGCTTCGGTCATCATCTGGACGACGACCCCCTGGACGCTGCCGGCCAACCTGGCGATCGCCTTCCATCCGGAACACGAATACGCCGCCTTCGAAAGCGGCGAGGACGTTTACATCGTCGCCAAGACGCTGGTGCCCAAGATCGCCGGGATGCTGGGGATCCGGGATCCCAAGATCCTGGCGACCATCCTCGGCCGCGACCTCGAGGGGCTGAAAGCCCGCCATCCGTGGATCGACCGCGACTCGCTGTTCGTCCTGGCCGACTATGTGACTCTCGACGACGGCACGGGTTGCGTCCATACGGCCCCGGGGCACGGATTGGAGGACTACCAGACCGGGCGGGCCTATGGGCTGGACATCTATGCCCCGGTGGACGACGAGGGCCGGTTCACCCCGGATGTGGCCCGCTACGCCGGGATGAGCGTCTTCAAGGCCAACCGCCTGATCAACGACGACATGCGGCGCGACGGCGCGCTCCTCGAGGAAGGGGAGATCTCCCATTCCTATCCGCATTGCTGGCGCTGCAAGAACCCGGTCATTTTCCGGGCCACGGCCCAGTGGTTCATCTCCATGGACGAGGGCGGGCTCCGGCAGAGGACGCTCGACGAGATCCGGCGCGTGCGCTGGATCCCCGCCTGGGGAGAAGAGCGGATGGCGGGGATGATGGAGAGCCGGCCCGACTGGTGCATCTCGCGCCAGCGCAGCTGGGGCGTGCCCATCCCCGCCTTCGCCTGCCGGGCCTGCGGCGAAATCCTGGCTAACGAAGCGACGACGCTCCACGTCGCGGACATCTTCGCCGCCGAGGGCTCGAACGCCTGGTTCGTCCGCGGAGCGGAAGACCTCCTGCCCTCCGGGACCCGCTGCCCGAAATGCGGCGGAACGGCGTTCGAGAAGGAGCACAACATCCTCGACGTCTGGTTCGAGTCCGGGGCCAGCCACGGCATCCTGGGCCACCGGCCCGACCTTCCCTGGCCGGCCGACGTCTACATCGAGGGCCACGACCAGCACCGCGGCTGGTTCAACAGCTCGATCGTGATCGGCGTCGAGGCCAAGGGCGCCTCGCCTTATCGGACCTGCATCACCCACGGCTTCATCCTCGACGCCAAGGGCCGGGCGATGTCCAAGTCGGCGGGGAACGTCATCGAGCCCCGGACCATCATCGCCCAGAACGGGGCCGAGATCCTCAGGCTCTGGACCGCCATGCTGAACTACAAGGAGGATGCGCCGTTCGGCGACGAGATCCTCCAGCGGGTGGTGGAGGCTTATCGCAAAATCCGCAACACCTGGCGCTTCCTCCTCGGGAACCTCTCCGATTTCAATCCCGACCGGGACTCCGTGCCGGCTTCGGAGATGGACGGCCTGGACCGCTGGGCGCTCGCCGCGTCCGCCGAGGTCGGAGCCAAGGTTCTCCGCGGCTACGAGGAGTTCGAATACCACACCGTCTTCCACGCCCTCTACAATTTCTTCACCGTGGATTTGAGCGCCTTTTATCTCGACATCCTGAAGGACCGGATGTACTGCTCCGGAAAGGCGTCGCGGCTCCGGCGGTCGGGGCAGACGGCGATGTTCCGGATCCTGAAGGACACGCTCCGGCTGATGGCGCCCATCCTGCCCTTCACCGCGGAGGAGGCGTGGGAGGTCATGCCCGCTTTCCGGGGCAAGGAGCAGTCCGTCCATCTCGAGGCCTTCCCGGCGATCGGCGGAGACGTCATCCTCGGCGAGGCGGAAAAGTCCGAATGGCGGGCCCTGATCGCCCTCCGGGAACGCGTCCTCAAGGAGCTTGAAAGCGCGCGCGAACGGAAAACCATAGGCAATTCGCTCGAGGCCCAGGTCACGCTCCGCGTGCCGCCGGCGGACCGGCCTCTCCTGGACAAGCACCGGGCCGGCCTGGCGTCCCTGTTCATCGTCTCGGCCGTCGTCCTGGCCGACGGGGAGGGTGAGGGCGTCGGCATCGCGGTGGCGAAAGCTCCCGGGGGCAAGTGCGTCCGCTGCTGGAACTATTCGACCCACGTGGGGACGAGCGTGGATCATCCGAACCTCTGCGCGCGCTGCGAGGCGGTCGTCCGGGATCTCGGCCGATGAAGCGCCATCTCCCGTTCCTCGGTCTCATCGCCGGGCTGGTCGCCCTGGATCAAGCCGCAAAGGCCGTGGTCGTCAAGCTGATCCCGTTCTACGGGAATGTGAGCGTCATCCCGGGGTTCTTCTCCATCTCCCATATCCATAACCGGGGGGCCATCTTCGGCACCTTCTCCCAGTCGGGCAGCCCGATCGTGACCATCTTCCTGGCCGCCGCCTCCCTCTTCGCCCTGGTCATGGTCGTGGTCTATTTCTTCCGGACGCCGGCCTCCCAGATGGGAATGAAGGTCTCCCTGGCTCTCATCATGGCCGGGGCCCTGGGGAACTTCATCGACCGGATCGGCCGAGGCTACGTCGTCGATTTCATGGAATTCCACGTCCGGCGCGCCTATTTCCCGACGTTCAACGTGGCCGATTCCTGCATCACGATCGGCGCGCTTCTCCTCATCCTCATCTTCGTCATAAGGAGGCCTTGATGCATCCCGTCCTGGTCAAGCTCGGACCGATCACGCTCCATTCCTATGGATTTTTCATGGCCCTCGGCGTGGGACTCGCCCTCTGGTTCATCTATCGCCAGGCCAAGGCCCGGTCCCTCGACGCGGCCAAGCTCCTGGACGCCGCGTTCTACATCATGATCGTCGCCTTGGTCGGGGCGAAGCTCGCCCTCCTCGCCGGCAATTTCTCCTATTACTTCTCGAATCCAAAAGAGCTCTTCTGGATCGCCCGCTCGGGCGGCGTCTTCCAGGGCGGCCTGGCCTTCGGGCTGGTCTTCGCCCTCTGGTACTTCCACCGCCACAAGATGCCGACCTGGACGATCGCGGACCTCGCCGCCCCCGCCCTGGCCCTGGGCCATGGGTTTGGGAGGATCGGCTGCTTCATGGCCGGCTGCTGCTACGGCAAGGAATGCGCCCTGCCCTGGGGCGTCACGTTCCATGACGAGTACGCCCACAGCCTGACCAGCATCCCCCTGAACGAGACGCTCCACCCCGTCCAGCTCTACGAATCCATCCTGAACTTCCTGAATTTTCTCGTGCTGTTCGTCCTGCTCCGGCGGAAGAAGTTCGACGGCCAGGTTTTCCCCTTCTATATCATCAACTATTCCCTCATCCGCTATTTCACGGAGTTCTTCCGGGGCGATCATGAATCTGTTCTGTTCCAGGGACCGTCGGCCCTGCTGACGGTGACGTACCCCCAGTTCTTCTGCATCATCGGGCTCGCGGCGGGCCTCGTCCTCTACATAATCTTCAAGGGCCGGCAGCGGAAGGGAGCCTGACAACGGAATTCCTCGTTACCGCGGACTCGGGCGCGGGCCAGCGCTTGGACGTCTTCCTGGCCACGCGGCTGCCCGCATTCGCCCGGGCCGAATTTCAGAGACTGATCGACAGGCGGCGGGTGACGGTCGACGGTGCCTTCCGCAAATCGAGCTCCAAGCTCAAGGCGGGGGAGAGGGTGGCCGTTGAGCTCGAGGTTCCCGCCGCAGTGGCCGGGCTTCCGGCCGAAGAAATTCCCCTGGACATCCTTTATGCCGACGACGACATCATTGTCCTCGACAAGCCCTCCGGTCTCGTCGTCCATCCCGGGGCGGGCGTGAGGACGGGAACGCTTGTTAACGCCCTGCTCAGCCGGTTCCCCGGCATCCGCGACCTGTCCGGTGACGACCGGCCGGGGATCGTCCACCGGCTGGACAAGGAGACGTCGGGGGTGATGGTCGTCGCCCGGAGCGCGCGGGCCGAAACGGAGCTGAAGCGCCAGTTCAAGGACCGCATCGTGAAGAAGGTCTACCTGGCCTTGGCCCGGGGCGCGATGCCGGCGCCGTCGGGACGCTTCACCTGGTCGATCGGCCGGCATCCCAAGCACGGGGAGCGGATGTCGGTCCGGACCGACAAGCCGCGGAGCGCCCTCACCGAATATTCCGTCCGCCGCGTCTACCGCGATTACAGCCTGCTCGAGGTTCGCCCCTTGACCGGCCGGACCCACCAGATCCGGGTCCATCTCGCCGCGGCGGGGCACCCGCTGGCCGGAGACCGGCGCTACGGCGCGGGCCGGAACGCCAAGGATAAATTTTCGCGGCTCTTCCTCCACGCCCACCGCCTGTCGTTCCTCCATCCCGCGACGGGCGAGCCGGTGGAGTTCGTTTCTCCTCTTCCCCCCGGGCTCCAGTCGATCCTCGACGCGCTGGCCTGAGCCTCTCCCGGAGGCCGCGAAATTCCATTTCGCGGCCGGCGTCTTCTTTTTCCTTGAGAATCGCCCGGTTCTTAGTGTATGATAACCTTTAATTTTCTCTTAAATATTTCAATTTAAAGGCGTTACAAGGACTTTCGACTTCGGGAGGCTCAGTGATGAAGGATTATACGGCCGACAAAATCCGGAACATCGCTCTCATCGGTCACGGCGGCTCGGGGAAAACTACGCTGGCGGCGTCCATCCTGTTCGACGTCGGGGCGACGAGCCGCCTGACCAAAGTGGACAAGGGCAACACGGTCACCGACTTCGAGCCCGAGGAGATCGAGCGCAAGATCTCAATCGGCTCGGCGGTTTGCTTCGCCGAGTGGAAGGACCACAAGATCAACATCATCGATACGCCCGGCTACAGCAATTTCCTCTGGGACACGAAGGCCAGCCTCCGGGCCGTGGACTCCGCGGCGGTCCTCATCGACAGCGTGGCCGGCGTCGAGGTCGGCACGGAGAAGGTCTGGGAGATGCTCGATGAGTTCGGGCTGCCCCGGCTCCTCGTCGTCAACAAGATGGACCGTGAAAACGCCGCCTTCGCTCGGGCGGTCGAATCGATCCAGCAGTTCTTCGGCCGGCAGGCCGTCCCGGTGCAGATCCCTCTCGGCGAGGAGAAGAATTTCCGGGGCGTCGTCGACCTCGTCCAGCGGAAAGCCTATCTCTACGAGCGGGACGAGAGCGGCAAGCTCAAGGAAGAGGCCGTACCCGCCGAGCTCAAGGCCGACGTCGAGAAACGCTTCAAGGAGCTCGTCGAGATGATCGCCGAGAACGACGAGAAGCTCATGGAGAAATACCTGGAAAAGGGCGAGCTCTCGGCCGACGAGGTCCGGGAAGGGTTGAAGGCCCAGATCCTGGCCCGGCAGCTGTTCCCCGTGGTCGCCGTATCGGCCGGGCAGAACATCGGCGTCGCCACGCTCCTCGACGGCATCCTCGGATTGATGCCCTCGCCGCTCGACCGGGGCCCGATCGCGGCCTCGGTCAACGGCCAAGACGAGCCCCTCAAGCCTTCGGCCGACGGGCCGTTCGCCGCCCTGGTCTTCAAGACCGTCTCGGATCCCTACACCGGCCGGATCACGATGATGCGCGTCTTCTCCGGCAAGGCGAACCCCGACGCGGTGGTGACCAATCCCGCCCGCGAAGCGGACGAGAAGCTCGGCGGCCTGTTCTTCCTCCAGGGGAAGGAGCAGACGCCGGCGGGCCAGGCCAAGGTGGGCGACATCGTCGCCACGGCCAAGCTCAAGGTCACGGCCACGGGCGACACGCTCGCGGGCAAGGGCTCGGGCGTCGTCATTCCCCGGATCAAGTTCCCCGAGCCGTCGATCTCGTTCGCCATCGAGCCCAAGACGCGGGCCGACGAGGACCGGATCTCCCAGGCCTCGCATCGGCTGACGGAAGAGGACCCCACCCTGAGGTTCGAGCGCGACCCCGACACGTCCCAGCTCCTCATCTCGGGCAACGGCGAGCTCCATGTCCGGATCGTTACCGAGAAAATGAAGAAGCGCTACAACGTGGACGTCGAGCTCAAGCCGCCCAAGATCTCCTATAAGGAGACGATCAAGGGCCGGGCGGATGTCCAGGGCCGGCACAAGAAGCAGACGGGGGGCCGCGGCCAGTTCGGCGACGTCTGGATCAAGATGGAGCCCCTGCCGCGCGGCAAGGACTTCGAGTTCGAGGACAAGATCTTCGGCGGGGCGATCCCCCGGAACTTCATCCCCTCCGTCCAGAAGGGGATGGAAGAGGCCCGGAAGAAAGGCGTCCTGGCGGGCTACCAGGTCGTGGACTTCAAGGTCATCCTCTACGACGGGTCCTACCACGACGTCGATTCGTCCGACATCGCCTTCAAGATCGCGGCCCACAAGGCCTTCAAGCTGGCCATGACGGCCGCGAAGCCCACGATCCTCGAGCCCGTCATGAACGTCGAGATCTACACGCCCGAAGCCTACATGGGCGACATCATGGGCAACATGAACGGCCGGCGAGGAAAGGTCCAAGGCATGGAGCAGAAGGGCAACATGCGCATCCTGAAGGCGGTCGTCCCCATGTCCGAGATGCTCGATTTCGAGCCGACGCTGACCTCGATCACCGGCGGCCGGGGATCGTACATGATGGAGTTCTCGCATTACGACGAGGTTCCGGCCCACCTCCAGCAGAAGATCATCGCCGAAGCGGTCAAGGAAGGGCGGGTCAGGCCCGAGGAAGAGTAAGGCCGCTGCCGGAGAGCGTTTTTCAGGATCTTCCCCTGATTGCCGCTCCCCAGGTCGATTATTTTTCTTGATTGGTTCCGAATCTGGGGGGGAAAGCCCGGTCGATTTTCGGCTCACCCGGGGCCCCAAGTGGCCGAAGGGCCGGCCCGGGCCATCTTCACGCCTTTGGCATTCCTCCAACGCGAGTTTATATTCGGCGGCGAAGGCAAGATGGGATTTCAGGACGATCTCGAGTCCCTAAATGGGGACGAGCACAAAAGAAAATTCCTATCCAAATTCGGTCCCATAGGATGTCAACACAACGAAGGACCAACCGGGATGGTTCGGCGGCTGCCGACCCTTCGGCATCGGAGCTATTGACTTCTATACGATACGGGAAATATCATGATCCGTAAGGAAAAAGCCGATACCAGGCCTGCCGTGGCCGCGCGACTTGGCCCGCACAGCTCCGGTTAGTACGAGCGGCGGCGGGACGGAAAGGAGCGCGGCCCGCGACCGAAAAGGAGGCAATTTGTCCAATCGAGGAAAGCAAGGTCCAAAGAGCCGAAGGCTGATCTCCATCCTATTCGTGGCGATATTCGTGGGTGCCCTTTTTTCGAATGCGCAATCGAAGGAATCAGACGGGCAGGATAAGCTTCGGCCGATGACGCTGAAGCAGGCGGAACTATCGGGTGAGATCGGCCGGCGGATCGATGATCTCATCTATAAGAACTATATGAAGCTCGACATGGACGGTTTTTTTATCGCTCCGTTCCGATCGCGCCCGTTCACGGACGATTATCATTACGTCGGAGTGGGCAAGGTGATCGATGCCGGAAGTCTCTTTTCGGCATACACGGGAGATCCGAAGGTAGCCGAACGAACCGCCCTTCTGATCGACGGCATCCTGAAAACACGTGATGCCGACGGCTATATCGGCGCGTTCAAGCCCGAACCCGGCGCACATCAAAACCACCGGAACTGGGCGCTTCATGAGCAGGAGTACCTGCTGCTCGGACTGACCCATCACGCGCTCACCGCCGGCGGCGCGAATTCGCTCCGGTATGCCAGGGAGCTCGCCGATTACGTGATCAGGACCTTCGGCCGGGACGACAAGCCCGAGGAGGTGCGCACCGCCGGACTTCCGGAAGCCTTCCTCCTTATTTACAAGGCTACCGGCGACGAGAAGTATCTGAAATTCGCCGCCGAAATCCGGCACGGGAATTCGGAAGGTGAGGTCCAATGCGCGTCGCTTCTGGATTGGAAGCAGACTTTCGATTCGGGCGCCGCGCATGTGTACGTGATGTTGGCCCGATGTTACGCCCAGACGGAGCTTTATCGACAGAAAGGGTTGCCGTCTTTGTTGGAGATGTCGGCCTATATGCGGCACGAGCTGCTGCGGAAGGGCGGCGGGCTCAACGTGGTCGGCTCCGCCTCCGACGGAGAGCGGTTCTCCTATACCCAGAACGGCGCGGGCATGATCGGCGAATCGTGCGTGACGGCCTATCTGGTGCGCTGGTTGGATAGTCTAATGCGCCTGGAGGGCGATCTCCGTTACGGAGACATCATGGAGCGTACGATCTATAATGCGCTCTTGGCCGCGCAAGATCCCGAGGGAAGAAAGATCCGGTATTTCACGCCGTTCACGGGATCGCGCGTCTATTTCGATCAGGACGGCTTTTGCTGTCCAGGGAATTTCCGCCGGATCATGGCGGAGCTGCCGCAAAAAGTCTACTACCAGCGCGCGAATAAGACCATCGCCGTCAACCTGTACACCACGTCCCGAACAACCGTAGAGCTGGACAAGGATCTGTCGGTGACTTTGGCCCAGGAGACTGACTACCCGAGCTCCGGGCATGTGGTCTTCCGCGTGACACCATCTAAAGAGGCTGTTTTCTCAATTATGCCGCGCATTCCGCGGTGGTGCCGCAACGCCACGGTCAGCATCAATGGCCGGGAGCCGGCGGCCGTTCCGAACGGGGCGAATCCTTTTGAGATCCGCCGCCAATGGAAAGCCGGCGACACGGTGACGTTGGAATTGCCGATGGTCTGGCGTTTCGTCAAAGGCCACCGGCTGCAAGAGGGCAAAGCGGCTTTGGCCCGCGGCCCCGTCGTGTACTGCCTGGGCACCGCGCAGAACGAGGAAATCCTGAAAAAATACCCGAATTTCAACGGGATCGTGATTGATCCGGCCCGGCTGGGCGAGCCGGAACCGGACCGGTCGATCCGTCCCGACGGGAAAAAAGTGACGGTCCAGGCGAGGGTGGAAGCCCCGGGCGCCTGGAGCCGGGGAGCCCCCTATGTCACGCTGACCTTCACCGAATTCATCGATCCCACCGGGATCATCACTTATGTCCACCTGCTCGATCTCGACAACGCCGTGGACGATGAGCTGATGGAGGACTGCTTCGGTGAACAGTCATCTTCTTGATTGATGGTCAATACTCCGATCCTGACACTACACGTAAGTTGGGATCATATCAACCCCATGCGACCGCTTTCGAAACTACGAAGTCCGTTCCCCATTCACACGCCTTAGGACTCGTACAAGTTCAACCGGGGTGGGGAACACCGGTTGTTTGGATTATTGACCCGGACGACCACAGAGCAATTACTTCTTCTGATGGTAGTCATCAGCATCAAATAGTCTTTGGAGATAAAGAAACCCAGCCAAGCAATATTGTCGTATATTATTATATTATTAAATTCTTATACAAACGACATCGCCTTCAAGATCGCGGCCCATAAGGCCTTCAAGCTGGCCATGACGGCCGCGAAGCCCACGATTCTCGAGCCGGTCATGAACGTCGAGATCTACACGCCCGAAGCCTACATGGGCGACATCATGGGCAACATGAACGGCCGGCGGGGAAAGGTCCAAGGCACGGAGCAGAAGGGCAACATGCGCATCCTGAAGGCGGTCGTCCCCATGTCCGAGATGCTCGATTTTGAGTCGACGCTGACCTCGATCACCGGCGGCCGGGGATCATACATGATGGAGTTCTCGCATTACGACGAGGTCCCGGCCCACCTCCAGCAGAAGATCATCGCCGAGGCGGTCAAGGAAGGGCGGGTCAGGCCCGAGGAAGAATAGGCCGGGGAGCGATTCCAGCGAAGGGGCGTCCCGGGGGGCGCCCCTTTTTCATTTCACGAGCAGGCGTGCCAGTCGACCTCGCCGTAGAATTTTTCGATCTCTTTCATCAGGGCCAGCACGCCGCTCTTCATGATGACCAGGTCCTGCATTTGTCCGTCCTGGTCGCGGACGTAGTCGGGCAGGATCGAAACATCGTGAAATCCCATCTTGCGCGCCAGGTTCTGGGCGCCGACCTGGGGCTTCATCATCCAGATCACGACCGTATCGACTTTCTGGCGGAGAGCCAGGCAGTACAGCTCCCTCAACAGGAGCATGCCCAGACCCCGGCGCTGAAAGGGCCCGCCGATGAGCACCCGGACTTCGCCCTGGTTCCGTCGCCATTCCTCGAAGGGAAGCTCCAGCGCCGCCTCGGCGACGAGCTTGTCGCCTTGAAAGGCGCCGATCCGGAAATGATAGCCGAAATCCATCAAGTTCAGCCGCTGCTCCATCGTCTTCCGGTTGGTGACGTCGTTGCGGAGATAGCGCCGGTCTTCCGGGCTCAAGGAGCCGAAGAACTCCATGAGAGCCTCGAGATCCTGCCTGGCCAGGTCCCGGATCGTAAGCTCGGTCCCGTCCTGGAGCTTGACGGATTTGATCATGGCCCCTCCTTTTCTCTTCCTGAATTCACTATAGGGGCTGCCGGAGAGGTTGTCAAGCCGGGCAGGGAGCTAGGCCCCTGCCGATGCGGGGCGCTCCTTGACGAACAGCAGCAGCGCCGCCGCCGCTACGGTCAGCCCCGCGGAGAGGGCAAAGGGGACGAAGGCTCCGAAGCGCTCCCAGAGAAGTCCCGCGGCCAGGGACGCGGGGAGGGCGCAGAGCCCGATGATCATCTGGAACGCGCCCAGAGCGCTCGCCCGATAGGCGGGCGGGCAGATCTCCGTGACCAGCGTCCGTTGCACCGGATCCAGGGCGCCCTTGTGAAATCCGTACAGGACGAACAGGAGGATGATCGTGGCCCGGCCCCGGCCGAAGACCATGCCCAGGCAGACGGCGGCCCAGCCGGCGTAGGCCATGAACAGGACGGATTTGCGGCCGATCCTGTCGGACAGCCGCCCGAAGGGCAGGGACGACACGGCCGCGGCCGCGGTGTAGATGAGGTAAAGGACGGGGATGAATCCCATGGCGAAGCCGGAGTTCTGGGCGAAGACCAGGAGGAACGAATAGGAGAATGCGCCCAGCGAGAAGACGGCGTTGAGGACCATGTAGAGCCGGAGGTTGCCGTCGATCTGGCGGAGGGACAGGCCCTTGAAAATCTTCCGCTCGCTCTTTTCTTCCTTGATCGCCAGGAGGATGAGCAGGACGGCGATCGCCGAGGGGACGGCGGCCAGGGCGAAGAGGAGGCGGAAGCCTAAAAGCTTCAGGAAGGCGATGCTGATCAATATTCCGGCGAAGGCCCCCGCGTTGTCCATCGTCCGAAGCAGGCCGAAGTTGCGGCCCCGGGTCCGGTCGGAAGAAAGGTCGGCGATGATGGCGTCGCGCGGGGAGTTCCGGATTTTCCCGGCCCGGTCCAGGATCTTGAAGGGGATCAGGTGCTGCCAGACGGTGGATACGGCATAGCCCAGGCGGGAGAGCGAGCCGCAAAGATATCCCGCCCAGATGAAGATCTTGCGCTTTCGGAAGCGGTCGGAGAGGTAGCCCGCCGCGGCCTGGGACAGCGATACCACGGCCTCGCCCAGGCCGTCGATGAGGCCCAGGGCGGCCATGTTCGCATGGAGGACGGTGCGGACGAACATCGGCCAGATGGGATAGATGATGTCCGATCCCATGTCGTTGAGAAACGACGCGAGGGCGAAGATGCGGAGCGGTTTTCGGACTCTATCGGGACCGGTTTCGGGATTCGGTGTCTCATTCATGGGCGTCTCTCCGTGCGGCTTTCGCGCTCGGGCGGCATGGAGGGCTATTATATTCCAAATCCGGGATCCCGTGCGTCGTTAGTTTTGCGCGGAGCGGAGAAGGGACCTCCCGGGTCGCCAAATTGACTTGGGCCAAAGCCGACAGTATGATACGCCCGATAAATTGTGGAGAGGAGATGTCGATGAGACCCGTGTTGAGAGGCTCCTGGACGGTCCTGATCGCGGCCCTTCTGATTCTTCCGGCCTTGGCGCCCGCCCAAGACGCCGCCGGGGACAAAACACTGACCCTCAAGCTCGGAGATCCGCGCTTCAAGGACAAGACCCTGGATGTCATTCCGAATGAGCTGTACTCCGCCGAGACGGGCAAGCCCGTCTCCTTCGCCGGGATGATCCGGGAGATGAGGCCGGCCCGGATCGTCTACGTGGGCGAAACGCACAACTCCCTTCCGATCCATGAGCTCCAGGCCCGCATCGTCGAGGCGCTCTACGAACAGGACCGGAGCCTCTGCCTCGGGCTCGAGATGTTCCCGGTGACCGCCCAGGACGTCCTGACGAAATGGAGCCTGGGCGTCATGTCCGAGGAGGAATTCGTCCGCGAGGCGCAGTGGTACGTGAACTGGAATTTCAACTTTGCCTTCTACCGGAGGGTGTTCCTGTTCGCCAAGGAGAACAAGATCCCGATCGTGGCCCTCAACGCGCCGCGGGAGATCATCACGAAGGTCCGGATGTCGGGCTGGGACGCCCTGACCGACTCCGAGAAGACAATCGTCCCCAAGCTCGACCTAGCCCATCCCGAACACCGCCAGCTCATCCGGGCGATCTTCGAAGGCATGGATATCCCGGCTCAGATGAGGGGCGCGGGGCTGGACATGATGTTCGAAGGCCTGTATCGCGCCCAGTCGGCCTGGGACCACGTGATGGGGTCCAACGCGGCCAAGGGCGTCGCCCGGGAACAGAAGAAGATGGTCGTCCTGATCGGGTCCGGCCACGTGATTTACGGCCTTGGGGCCAACTTGCGGGCTTTTCAAGCGAGCAAGCTGCCGTTCAAGACCGTCGTCGGCGTTTTAATCCCGACCGGGAAGCCCTCGTTCCAGGTCACCCGGAGCCTCGGCGATTACGTGATGGGCGTTCCCGAGGAAGCCCGGCCCGCCTATCCCTCCGTGGGGCTGGCGTTCAAGAAGATCAGGGGGCTCGAGAACCTCGTCATCGAGTCCAAGCCCCAGGACGGCGTTGCTCTCGGCCAGGATTTCGAGAAAGGCGACGTCATCCTGGACGTCGACGGCAAGGCCTTTGGGGACGCGAACGAGCTTCGGACCTACCTGGCCAAATTCCCCTGGGGCGGCGAGGTGAAGCTCCGTCTCCTGCGCGCCGGCGCGGAAAAGGCGGTGACCCTGAAATTCAGGGAATCGCCCTCGCCGGCCGCCGATCCGAAGAAATAGGCCTATTTCTTCTCGGTCAGCTCCTGGAAGATGACCTCGACCAGGCTCGGCCAGCGCATGCCGCCCGGCCCGGGCTGGTCCGTGATGCCGAAGGCCTTCTTGATCTCGTCAAAGGATTTCCCTTCCTTGAGCAGAGTCTGGACCTTCGCTTGCTTCTCCTCGATGCTCTTGACCAGCGTCTCGATATCGGCTTTTTTCAGCGGGGCGGCGTGGCCCGAGAGATACGTGTCGGCGTCCAAGGCCAGCAGGCCCTTCAGGTTCTTCACGAGCCCGAACGAATTCCCGCCCTTTTGCCTGTGGATCAGCGGATCGCGTCCGACGAACAGGAGATCGCCGACGAAGGCCGTTTTTTCGGCGGGGAGATAGACGACCATGTCGCCGCTCGTGTGGGCCGGGCCGAAATAGAGCAGGCGGACCGTATCCGCACCCAGCTTGAATTCGAGCGTGTCGGCGACGATCTCGTTGGGGAGATAGGCCAGCAGGGGCTTGAGGGCGGCGTCCTTGCCGAAAGCCTCCTCCATGTCCTTCTTCGTCCGGGCATGTCCGTAGATTTTCAGGCCGGCGGGGAAGGCGCCGAGGCCGTTGACGTGATCCGCGTCGCTATGGGTCAGGGCCAGGGTCCTGACCGGCAGGGGGGTGATCTTCCCGATCTCGGCCAGCATCTGGCGCGAGGAGTCGGCCGTCATTTTGGAGTCGATAACGAGCACGTCCTTGTCCCCGACGACGAAGCCGCAGTTCGCCCCGGCGCCGCCCATGGCGAAGTAGACGTTCCCTCGGATCTTCTGGATGGTCAGGGGTTGAGGCTGGAGCTGCGGGGCAGGCGATGAGGGTGGGCCGGCCGGGGCGATGGCCGTGACCGCAAGAATCAATCCCGCGAGGCTGATGATGAGTTTCATGGAGGTCTCCTTATGGGCGTTGCTTTCTTATAGCCAAAAACGGGTATGCCCGACAAGAGGGGACATGCCCGTCAAGCGTCGTCGAGGAGCGGTTCACCACCGGTTCTCGATGATCCGACGCGCCTTTTCGACGGTCAACGAATGGGCGAAGAGAAGGGCCATGGCCCCCAAGGCGATCGGCTCGGTCCGCACCTCGCACCGGCCCGCGCGAACGGCGCGGACGATGGATTCCAGGCTTTTCTCCGCATCCACGAGGGTGAACGTCTTCCCGAACTGGAGGAGGTTGTGGCAGTCCGAATCCCCGACCAGCGGCTTGCCATGGAGGTGCGCCATCCGGATGGCCTTCCGGTTGAAGTCGATCAGGGCATTGTGGTAGCTCGTGACCTCGACGGCGTCAATCCAAGGCAGGAGGGGGACGAGCTTCCGTTGGAGCGAGGGAAAGAAAGGGAAGTAAGGGTGCGCCGCGATGAACAGACCGTCCTCGCTCCGCAGCGAGCGGATATCCGCGAGGCCGTAGCCCTTGGGGCGGGGCGAGAAGCGGGGATTGATGACGACGACATGGCCTCCTCCCAGGGTGATTTCCACGCCGGGCAGGAGAAGGATGCCCCTCTCTTCCGCGTACCGGTCGAGCGAAGGGCGGCGGAGGAGGGCATCGTGGCAGGTGATGGCCAGGGCATCGTAGCCTTTCTCTGCGGCCCGGTCGATCAATTCCCGGGCCGAATACGTGATGAAATCCCGGTGGTCTTCGGCCGTGTGGGTATGAAAATCAACTTTGAGCATGAAGCGGCGACGAAGAGGCCCGCGAGCCGGATGGGGCTGAGGCCCGCTCTCTCCTCCGCGATCTTATCCCGATTGGAAGATCAGATCAACCGGAGATCGGCCCGGCCTTCAAAAATCATTTTGACAGGAACCGCCGAAACCGATTATAACTCCCTCCGGTTTCACGCGGCCGCGGCGGAGACCGGGAGAACGGGCCATGTTGGACGCCTATTTCAAGCATGTCGAGGAACGCAAAGCCCTCGGCATTCCGCCCTTGCCCCTCGGCCCCAATGCCGCGGCCGAGATCTGTCGGCTTCTTGAAAGGCCGCCGGAGGGCGTGGGAAACGCGTTGAGGGTTCTCTTGGGCGAACGAGTTTCACCGGGCGTGAATCCGGCCGCCGAGGTCAAAGCAGCCTGGCTGGCGCGAGTCGCAAGGGGTGAGGTCCGAAGCCCGGTCGTGTCCCCGTCCGAGGCGGTCGGCTGGCTGGGAACGATGATCGGTGGCTATAACGTCGCTCCGCTCGTCGAGCTTCTGGCAGATCCCATCCTGGCGGCAAGTGCGGCGGACTCCCTAAAGCGGATCGTCCTCGTCTCCGGAGCGTTCGACGAGGTCGTCCGGCGGGCGGGATCGAACCCCGCGGCCGAGGCCGTCCTGGAATCCTGGGCGGCGGGGGAGTGGTTCCTGTCCCGGCCGGCGCTGCCCGCGTCCGAGGCCTATACGGTGTTTAGGGCGGATGGCGAGATCAACACCGACGATTTATCGCCGGCGAAGCACGCCCCGACCCGACCCGACATACCGCTCCACGCGCTTTCGATGGGCGAGTCGCGGTTTCCCGGGGGGATCGCGGCGATCGCCGGCTTCCGGGCCGCGGGCGCTCGCGTGGCGTTCGTCGGCGATGTCGTCGGGACGGGTTCGTCCCGCAAGTCGGCCTGCAATTCCCTCCTCTGGCATATCGGGGAGGACATCCCGTTCATTCCCAACAAGCGCCGGGGCGGGGTCGTCCTGGGCGGGAAGATCGCTCCCATCTTTTTCACTACGATGGAGGATTCGGGAGGGCTGCCCCTCGGCGAAGTCGATGTTTCAGGACTCAGGACGGGCCGGCGCATCGTCATCGATTACGATCATCTCACGATCCGGGGCGAGGACGGAACTCTGCTGTCGCGGTTCGTCTTGAAGCCCGCGTCACTCAGGGACGAGTTCCGGGCCGGCGGCCGGCTGAACTACATCATCGGCCGGGCCTTGACCGGACGGGCGCGGACGGTCCTGGGGTTGCCCGAAGCCTCCTTCTTCCCGAACGCTCCCAATCCGGCCCCCAAGCCCGGGCAAGGCTACACCCTGGCCCAGAAGATCGTGGGCCGGGCTTGCGGAATGGCCGGCGTCCTGCCCGGATCGGCCTGCGAGCCCCGGATGACGACGGTCGGGTCCCAAGATACCACGGGCCCGATGACCGCCGACGAGCTCAACGAGCTGGCTTGCCTCGAGTTCCGGTGCGACCTGTTCATGCAGTCGTTCTGCCATACGGCCGCTTTCCCCAAGACGGCGGATGTGAAAACGCACGGGACGCTTCCCCCGTTTGTCGTCGCCCGCAAAGGCGTGGCGCTCAAGCCGGGGGACGGCGTCATCCATTCCTGGCTGAACCGGCTGGCCCTGCCCGACACCATGGGCACGGGCGGCGATTCCCACACCCGCTTCCCGGTCGGGCTGAGCCTGCCCGCCGGGTCCGGGCTCGTGGCGTTCGCCGGAGCGCTGGGGTTCATGCCCCTCGACATGTACGAGTCGGTCCTGGTCCGTTTCAAGGGGGCCCTGAATCCGGGGATCACGCTGCGCGATGTGGTGAACGCCATCCCGTACTTCGCCATCCGCCAAGGCCTGTTGACGGTCGCCAAGACGGGCAAGAAGAACGTCTTCAACAATCGGATTCTCGAGATGGAGGGGCTGCCCGGCCTTTCCGTGGGCCAGGCCTCCGAGCTCGCCAATTCGTCCGCGGAGCGGTCGGCGGCCGGGAGCGCCATCGCCCTAAGCCCGGACCTGGTCGCCCGGTTCCTCCGGAGTAATGTCGCTCTCATGGAGAAGATGATCAGCTTGGGCTGCCAGGACGCCGGGACATTGGAAAGAAGAATTGCGGCGGCCAAGAAATGGCTCGAAGCTCCCACTCTCCTCGAAAGGGACGCCACGGCCGAGTACGCCGCCGTACTCGAGATCGACCTGGCTGAGATCCGCGAACCTCTTCTGGCTTGTCCAAACGATCCGGACGACGTCCGACCTCTCTCAGCGGTGGCGGGGGACGAGATCGAAGAGGCGTTCATCGGCTCCTGCATGGTCAATATCGGCCACTTCCGGGCCGCCGGGAGGATTTTCGACAAGGCCGGCTATCCGAAAACCAGGATATGGATCGCACCCCCGACCAGGATGGACGAAATCCAACTGAAAAAAGAGGGCTATTACGGCATTTTCTCCCAGGTGGGCGCCAGGACGGAGATCCCTGGCTGTTCCCTGTGCATGGGTAACCAGGCCCGCGTCCAGCCGGGAAGCACGATCATCTCTACGTCGACCCGGAATTTCGATGACAGGATGGGCGATGGCGTCCGCGTATACCTCGGCTCGGCCGAGCTGGCCGCTATCGCGGCCCTGAAAGGAAGGCTGCCGTCCCCCGAGGAATATTTCGAGGTGATGAAGGCAAAGGTGATCCCTTTCGAATCGGAGATCTATCGTTATCTTCAGTTCGACGAAATGAAGGACTTTTTTATCTAGATATGGCGATATATCTTAAATGTAGAGGAGAGCGCGTATGATTTCCTTGCTTGGACGCACGACGCTGATCACCGGCGGCTCCCGAGGCATAGGCCGGGCTGCGGCAATTCTGATGGCCGAAGCTGGCAGCGATATCGCTTTCAACTATGCCTGCCGAGAGAAGGAGGCCTTCGAAGTGAAGGCCGAAGTCGAGAAGCGAGGGCGGCGCTGCCTGGCGTTCAAGGCCCAGCTCGCCCGCGAATCCGAGGTCAGAGGCACGGTCGACGAGATCGTCCGGGCCTGGGGGAGGATCGATATCCTCGTGAACAACGCGGGCGTTTGGACCTACCTCGAGATGGGGCATCTGGACCGAGAAATTCTCGATGAGACCGTGGACGTCAATCTCAAGAGCGTTTTTCATGTCGTCGACGCCGTTGTCCCCCATATGAAAAAGCAGGGCCGGGGATGGATCGTCAACATCGGCTCGACCGCCGGGGTCAGGGGCGAGGCATTGCATTCGCATTATGCCGCCTCCAAGGGGGCCATCCACGCCATGACCAAATCCTGGGCCGTCGAATTCGCCCCCTGGAACATCAGGGTGAATTGCGTCGCTCCGGGCTGGGTGGACACGGATATGTGCAACGGAGTATTCAGCGATCCCGCCTTCCGCGAGAGCGTCCGCCAGTCCATCCCCCTGAAACGAATCCCCGCTCCCGAGGACATTGCCGGGCCCATCCTGTTCCTGGCCTCGGACTTGGCCCGGCATGTTACCGGCGCGATTATCAACGTCAATGGCGGCTCCGTCCTGTGCGGATAGTCGGGGGCATGGTGATATCGAAAATGCATTAAAGGATATTTCATGAAAGACCGACCTAATTTCGGAAAAATCAGGGTTTTAATCGCCAAGCCGGGGCTTGACGGCCACGACCGGGGAGCCAAGGTCATCTGCCGGGCGCTGCGAGATGCGGGCATGGAAGTCATATACACCGGCTTGAGGCGCACACCCGAGGAGATCGCCGTCTCGGCCGTCCAGGAGGACGTCGACATCGTCGGCCTGAGCATCCTTTCGGGGGCCCACAATGTCCTCATCCCCAAGATCCTGAAGCTCTTGAAAGCCGTGGGAGCGGGGGACATTCCCGTGATCGCGGGCGGCATCATCCCGGATGGAGATGTCATCAAACTAAAAAAAGCAGGAACCGCCGAGATTTTTCTTCCAGGCGCTTCGACCCGGGACATCATTCGCTGGATCGAGGCCCGGATGGCGGGCCGGAAAGGGCCGGAGGGGAAAAATAAACGCTTGACATCCCAAAAGGCCATGTGTTAATCAAAAGAGCGTACTCAATCCAATATGGCTAAGAAATTCCTATCCCTGATCATCATCCCCCATACAAAGAGGTCCTCCAGGACTCTGTCTTTCACCAAACGGACGATTAAAGCGGCCTTGTGGGGAGGGATTATCCTGGCCGTCCTGCTCGTGGCGATAAGCGTGGATTATGTCCGGATCCAGTTATCCCACGAGAGCTACCGATCCTTGCAGGCTGAAAATCTGAAACAGAAAGCTGAACTCGAGAAATATCAGAGCCAGTTTACCGCTCTCCAGACCGATCTGGGCAAGTTCGACGAGTACGTAGGCAAGATCAATCTGATGTTCGGCCTTAAGTCGCCGGACAAGCTGTCGAGCCCCGGCTCGGTCGGCGATCCGAGGGCGGAACAGTCTCTGGCGGGGGTCCCGGGCCAGCTCTCTCCGGGCAATCTCCAGAACATTCAGCAGAAGGCCGAGGACATTCAGAAAAACTTCAACACCGTCATCAAGATGTCCGAGAATCTGACCTCCCTGCTGGCCTCGACGCCGAGCATCTGGCCGACAAACGGCTGGCCCTCGTCGGGAGTGGGCTATAGGCTGGACCCGTTCACCGGGAAGCAGACATTTCACTCGGGCCTGGACATCGCCGCGGCCTACGGCAATCCGGTCGTTGCTCCGGCGGACGGCTACGTGATCTCGACCACCTTCGACAAATTTTACGGCAATTCGATCCAGATCAACCACGGCGGGGGAATCACAACCCTCTACGGCCACTTGAGCAAGATCGAAGTCACGCCCGGCCAGCGGGTCAAGAGGGGCGAGGAGATCGGGAAGGTCGGGAACACGGGTCGCTCCCTGGGGAGCCATCTCCACTACGAGATCCGCGAGAACGACAAGATCCTCAACCCCATGAAATTCATCCTGGAATAGGCGCCGCCTCTTCCTTTATCCCAGAATATCGCCGGCCCGGACCCGTCCGTTCAACGAGAACGCATAGGCGTCCAGGGGGCCGCGGCTCTCCGGCCGGACGAACTCGATCCAGAACAAAGTCGCGTCCCCGGCCTGAATTTCCAGCCCCCGTTTCGTTACCCGGCGCACCTGTCCCGGCGCCCCCGCCGTGACGCGGTCCGAAGCGGGCGCACCCTTGAGAACGATCAGCCGCTGGCCCTTGAAGAATGTGAAGGCCGACGGTTTGGGCGTGAAGGCCCTGACGCTGCGGTCGATCGCCGCCGCGTCCTGATCCCAATCGATCAGGCCGTTTTCCTTTCGGAGCTTGGGCGCCGAAGTGGCGGCGGCGGCATCCTGCGGATGCCGGGGAATGGCACCGATCCTGGAAATAGTATCAAGAAGCAGGGAGGATCCGAGACCGGCGAGCCGCGCTTCCAACTCGCCCGCGTTTTCGATCGGCGAGATATCGCTTTCGACCGCCGTCAGGATGTCCCCTTCATCCATTTTCTCGTTCAAACGAAAGATTGTGATGCCGGTCTTGGCATCCCCGGCGAGAAGGGCCGCCTGGACGGGCGCCGCCCCGCGGTATTTAGGCAGCAGCGAAAAATGGAGGTTGATCGTCTTATGGGGGGGGATGTCGATGATGTCCGGCGGAAGGATCTGGCCGTAGGCCACGACGACGAACAGATCGGCCCGGGCCGCGCGAAGGCGCTCGACCGCGGCGGGATCATTTCGAATCCGCTCCGGCTGGAAAACAGCCAGGCCGCGGGAGAGGGCGAATTCCTTCACCGGGCTGGGTGTCGGCTTCCTGCCCCGGCCGGCGGGCCGGTCGGGCTGGGTGACGACGAGCTCCACCCCGTGGCCGGCTTCGAGAAGCGCCCGGAGAGAGGGGAGGGCGGGCTCAGGGCTGCCGAAAAAGACGGTGCGCATCAGAGCTCGACCGTCTCGTCCTTTTTCTTGAATTTCTTCCGGATCAGCTTTCGCTTGAGGGGAGAGAGCGTATCGACGAACAGCTTCCCGTCCAAGTGGTCGATTTCGTGGCAGAAGGCTCGAGCAAGGCTGTCTTGGGCCTCGATTGTCCGCTCCAGGCCCGTGAGGTCCAGCCCTTTCACCCGAACCTTCTGGGGCCGCGTGACCTTTTCGTAGATCTCGGGGACGGACAGGCAACCCTCCTCGCGGACGACCTTGCCCTCGCGAAAGACAATCTCGGGGTTGATCATCACGATGAGGTCGGAGGCCTGCTCGCCGACCGACAGGTCGATCGTAATCAGCCGCCGGTTGACGTTGACCTGGGGCGCGGAGAGCCCGATGCCCGGCGCGGCGTACATGGTCTCGATCATGTCCTCGGCCAGGCGGCGGATCTCGTCGTCGATCGCCTCGATGCGGGCGGACGTCTTGGCCAGGCTCGGGTGACCGATTTTTAGGATTTCCAATCGGGCCATGTCGTTGTCCTCGTCGTTCATTGTAGCGGATTCGGCGGGTGAGTTCAACGGCGCCAGGGGCCCCAAACTTGGCTTGGGGATCAAGTTCCGCCGTACTTGCGAGCGCCTACGATCGCGAGCAAGTGCTGCGGCAGGGCTCTGGCCCCGCCCTCCCGCGCAAGCCAGGGCAGGGGCGGGCGTTTCGGCCCGCACCCCCGCCGGACATAAATCCCGGGCATTCGTTCGGTTTGCCTGGAACCCTTTTGTCCGGGCGGCTTGATGGACGGGCGCCGGCTGTGATTAAATGGCTCTGGGCAATAGGCTAATCGGGGCCGGTTCCGTATGTGGCCTTCAGCCGGGTCGAGGCCGGCGGCCGGGACCCCAAACGCCATCAATCTGACCATGTACCTGGGCATAGACTTCCTGATAAGCCCCGGACTCCGTCCGTTCGTCGTCGACGTCAATGTCGGGCTCCCGGGTGGTGCCCAGGAATACGACCGGACGTTCCTTGTCCGCGCGGGCCTGCGCTCGGGAATTTTCGAGGACATTGAAGCCATCTCCCGGGCCTGCTACGGGAAGTCGTTTGCCGGATACCTGGATACGCTCGCCTTTCTGCCGTCGCTCAAAGCCTTCAAGCTATGGATGGACGGCGAGGGATTGCTTCCGGCGGTCATCCCCCCCGTTCTTAGGCTCGAGGACAAGTGGGTCCAGTACCGGGTTCTCAAGGGCCGCGTCCCTATGCCGGCGACCGTCCCGTTCGATAACGCGCATCAGGCGGCGGCGCGGTCCCTCTTGGAACGATGCGGGTCCCTCGTCCTCAAACGGCGGACGGGTCGCGGGGGCCGGGGTTTCGAGATCGTGCGCGAACCCGGAGCGCTCCGGCGTCGGCCGGATCCGGCTTGGCCGATGATTCTTCAGGAGCACGTCGACTCCCGCGTGGACGGCTATGCGGTCTCAATCCGGGCGCTGGCCTTCGCCGGCCGGTTCCTTTGCGCTTACGCGAACCTGGCCCGGAGCGCGCCCTCGAACCACGGCGTTCTGGCTTTTGTCGAGCCTGGGGATCGGTTCGGCCTGACGAACCGGACGTTTGAGACCGTCTCGTTCAATGAAAAATCATGGGAAGCTCAGATCTGGTTTGGGGATGAAACTCCCTCCTACCTGGCCCACAACCTCTTCGAGGATACGGTCGGACGGACGAGCCTTCTCCTGCCCGAGTCCTTGTGGGCCGAGATCCGGGCCGCGGCTCTGGAAATCGAGCAGACCTACGATCGGCTCGATCCGGCTTCCTTGCCCCGAGCCTTTTTCGGATAAATATCGATATCAGCGGGGCGAAGCCGTGAAGCTCAGATCACGGCCGACGGCGGCGGAGGCTCGTCCGGCGCGCCGGCGTTCTTGAGCGGGATCGCGATCAGGTAGAAGGCCATCAGGACGAGCACGACCAGACCCAGGGCGTAGCTTGGGTTCGTGAAGATCTTGGGGATGTCGAGCCCGATGACCTTCTGGAGGAACAGGAACTTCCACAAGGCGCGGAGCAGCCCGGTCAGGCCTTCGCCGGCAATCAAGCCGGCGGCCAGGAGGATCCCTATGTTGCCCACTCTCGCTTTCTGAGCGTCGTTGTGACTGCGGCGGGCCGAGATCCTGTCGACGATGCCCTTGATCATGCCTCCGCAGAAGATGGCGAACGTCGTTTCGAGGGGCAGGTACATGCCGACGGCCACGAGCATCGGCGACTTGACCTGGACGAGGATGAAGGCGAAACCCATCAGCATGCCGACGATGACGAGCGGCCAGGCCATTTCCCCGCCGACGATGCCCTTGGCCAGGGCGGCCATCAGCCCGGCCTGCGGGGCGGGCAGCTCCTTGCTGCCGAAAGTGAATGCCCCGTTGAGGACCATCAAAGGGAAGTACAGGACGAGCGAGGAAACGAGAATGCCCAGGATGTTTCCGATCTGCATCTTCCAGGGCGTGCCGCCGAGGATGTGCCCGACTTTGAGGTCCTGGAGCATCTCGCCCGCGACGGCCGAGGAGACGCACACGACCGCGGCCACGCCCAGGACGGCGGCGACGCCGCTCGCCCCCGAAGCGCCGATGACGACCATGAGCAGGGCGGCAATGATCAGCGTCGAGAGGGTCAGGCCCGAAATGGGATTGTTCGACGAGCCGATCGTGCCCACGAGGTTGCCCGAGACGGCGGCGAAGAAGAAACCGGCGACACCCATCACCACTGCGGCGACGACCGCCGGCAGGAGGGCTCCGGCGAAGACCCTGTAGACGAAGATCATCAGGACGAAGGCCAGGGCCAGGCCGCCGAGGACGACCTTGATGTTCAGGTCCTTCTCCAGCCGGGAGACGACGGCGCCCTGGCCGGCGGCCTTCTTGACGTCGCTCAGGGAGCGCTTGATGCCGGTGGCCAGGTTTTTCCGCATTTTGTAGAGGGTATAGCCGGCGCCGACGAGCATGCCCCCGACGGCGATCGGCCGGATGATGAACTTCCAGACGTTGGTCACCATGTCCGGCCAGTTGGCGTCGGCCAAGGCGACGCCGGGCCCGTAGAAGGCGGAGATCAGCTGGGGACCAAGGAAGAACATGAGCAGCGGCGCGAAGAGCCCCCAAGCCAGCAGGCCGCCGGCGAAGTTCAAGGAGGCGAGGCGGGGGCCGATGATGTAGCCCACGCCGATGAAGGCGGGATAGATGCCCGGGCCGGCCACCGAAACCGTTCCGCCCGCGGCCACCTTCGGCGCATCATCGGCCGAGCCGAGACGGACGAAGCTGGCTCCGAGGCGGCCCACTTTCACGATCAGGTCGTAGCCCTGGGCGAAAAGCTGGGCGACGCCGAGGGCATAGAGCAGCGATCCGATGCCCATGGCCTGGAACAGGAACCGGGCGCTGCCGCTGCCCTTCTGGCCGGCTTTGTGGATCTCGGACGCGGCGATGGATTCCGGGAAGACGAGATCGGGGTCGGTCACCATGACCCGCCGGAGGAAGGTCACGAACATGATCCCCAGGAACCCGCCGACGAACATCAGGGCCGAGGACTTGATGTAGGCTTCGACGCTGTTGAACTTCAGCCAGGCCCCGGAAATCAGAAAGGCCGGGAGGGTGAAGATGGCCCCGGCCGCCACGGACTCGCCGATCGAGCCCACGGTCCGGGCGATGTTCTCTTCGAGGATCGAGCCTTTCATCAGCTTGAGGACGGCCATGCCGATGACCGCCGCCGGGTAGGTGGCCGCGATTGTCATCCCCGCCCTCAGGCCGAGGTAGGCATTGGCCGCGCCGAGGATGACGGTCAGGACGAGGCCGATGATCACGGCCCGGAATGTGAACTCGCGCATCTCCGTCTTTTCGGGAACATACGGTTGCTGAGCCATCTCTCCCTCCTTTGTCGGAAGCGATGCCCCTTATATAGTGGATTCGGAGCCTTGCGTCAAGGCCGGCGCGCGCGACTTTTTCGTTGCGCCGGGCGGTAAATTATGCTAAATAAAAGCGTTGAAACATAAAGGACGGACATGAGCCTATTCAGTTGGATCAAGGGCCGGCTTTTCTGCGACCTGGCCATCGATCTGGGGACGGCCAACACCCTGGTCTACCTCAAAGGCAAGGGGATCATCATCCAGGAGCCGTCGATCGTCGTCGTCAACCGCCAGACCGGCAAGGTCGTGGCCGTGGGCGCGCGGGCCAAGGAGATGCTGGGCAAGACGCCGACCAACACCCTGGCCATCAAGCCCATGCGCGACGGGGTCATCGCCGACTTCGAGATCGCCGAGAAGATGCTCGATCATTTCATCAAGCGGGCGACCAACAACCGGGGCTTCTTGCTGCGGCCCCGGATCGTCATCGGCATCCCGACGGGCATCACCCAGGTGGAGCGCCGGGCGGTGAAGGACGTGGCCATGCGGGCCAAGGCGACCGAGGTCTACCTCGTCGAGCAACCGATGTCGGCCGCGGTCGGAGCGGGCCTGCCCATCTCCGAGCCGACGGGGAACATGGTCGTGGACATCGGGGGCGGGACCACGGATATCGCCGTCATCTCCCTCGACGGGATCGTCTTCAACCACTCGATCCGCATCGCGGGCAACGAGATGGACGAGGCGATCATCCAGTACCTGAAAAAGAAATACAACCTTCTGATCGGCGAGCGGAGCGGGGAGCTGGTCAAAATGCAGATCGGCTCGGCCTACCCGCTCGACGAGCCGCTGACCATGGAGATCAAGGGCCGCGACCTCCGCGAGGGGATCCCGAAGACGATCGTCATCGACGATCAGGAAATCCGCGAGTCCCTGGAGGACGTGGTGGCCGCGATCGTCAACGCGGTCCGCGTCGCCCTGGAGAAGACCCCGCCCGAGCTCTCGGCGGATATCATCGACCGGGGCATCATCCTTACCGGCGGGGGCGCCCTGCTCAAAAACCTCGACAAGCGCATCCGGGAGGAAACGCAGCTCCCCGTGTTCATCACCGAGGACCCTCTCACCACCGTGGTCCTGGGCGCCGGCAAGATGCTGGACGACCTGGATCTCCTGAAGAAGATCGCGGTCACCTGACCGCGGCGCGCGACATGGGAACATGCCTCGCTTCCTCAAGGCCCACCGCGGCGGCATCGTCCTCGCGGCGCTCCTTATCGGCCAGCTGACCGTCCTGTCCATCCAAGTCCCGCTCGGCGACGAGCCGAGCTATTTCGAAAAGGCGGTGTTCTTCGTCCTGGCCCCCCTCGAACACGCCTTCCATGGCCTGTTCGAAGCGGCGGGGCGCCTATGGTCCCGGTACGTCTATCTCCGGACGGTCGAGGGCCAGAACCAGCAGATGCGCGACGAGCTGTTCCACCTTCGGCAGGAAAATCTGCTCCTCCGGAACGAGATCGGGCGGCTAAAGGACGTCCGGGAGCTCGAGGGCTTCCTGGCCGGGGTCCATTCCTCGTTCGTCGTTGCTTCCGTCATCGGCGTCGACGCGGCGAACGTCTACCGGTCCATCGTCATCGACCGCGGATCGCGGGACGGCTTGAAGGCCAACATGGCCGTGATTGACCGGGCCGGAAACCTCATCGGCCGGATCGTGAACCCGGTTGCGGCCCGCGAGGCGACGATCCAGCTCATCACGGACGACAACTGCGCGGTGAACGTCCGGTCCTCGGAGAGCCGGGTCCTGGGCCAGCTGACCGGGGACGCGAAGAACGGCCGATGCCTGCTCCGCTACATCCTCGCCACGGAGGAGAGGCTGGCCGAAGGCGAGGAGCTGATCACCACCGGCTACGACCGGATCTTCCCGCCCGGGCTCAAAGCCGGCCGGGTGACGTCCATTGCCAAGGACAACTCGCTGTTCCGGAAGATCGAGGTGAAGCCTTATCTCGATTTCCGCGATCTCGGACGCGTGGCCGTGCTGACCGCGCCGACGGGAGGGCGGCCGTGAAGCCCTCCTGGCTGCGCGACGTGCTCCACGGCGGGCTGACCCTGCTCGCCGCGTTCGTCGTCCACGCGGCCCTCCGCTGGATCACGGTCCCGTTCCTGATCGCCCTCGACGTCTATGCCGTGGCCGTCATCCTCTTCGCCCTGGTCAAGGGAGAAATCGCCGGTGCGGTCATGGGCACGGCCTGCGGGCTCGTCATCGATTCCTTCTCGCTCGGCGTGTTCGGGCTGGCCGGGATGGCGGGCACGGTCACGGGCTATCTAACGGGCACCATCTCCCGGAAGATCAACGTGCTCTCTCCGGGGCGGATGCTCGTCTTCAGCGGCCTCATGGGCCTCCTCGATTTTTCGCTGTGGGCCCTTCTCACGTCCGTGTTCTTCGGCCGGGGGTTCCCCTGGGGAGGCGGCATGGCCCTTCTCAGGCCCGTGGCGACCGCCCTCTCCGTCACGCTCCTGTATGCCGGCTACCGGAAGATCAAGGCGCGCCGCGATGGATAGCCAGATCTACGAGGACCTGACCCCAATCCTGAAGAGGGCTCGAGTCGTCTTCATCCTGGCGGCGATCGTGTTCGGGATCGTGCTCTTCTACTACTGGAAGATCCAGATCCTGGACTACAAGAAATACTGGGGGCAGGCTGAATCCAACCGGACGCGCGACATCGTGATCCCCGCGCCCCGGGCCGTCGTGACCGACCGCAACGGGGCGGTCATCCTGGCCAACAGCATCGCCTCGTTCAAGGTGTCCATCCTCCGAGAGAGCACCCGGAACCTCGAGGAATCGTTGCAGCGGATCAGCCCTCTCCTCGGCTTGGACGTGGGCGTGCTCCGCCAGCGCGTGGCCAAGTACCGGACGCTGCCCGCCTTCCGGCCGATCGTCGTCATGGACAACCTCTCGCTCGAGAACGTGTCCCGGATCGAGGGCCGGCGGATGGATTTTCCGGAGCTCGTGATCGAGGCCGAGCCCAAGCGGTTCTATCCCTTCACCAGCTTCGGGGCCCATGTCCTGGGCTACATGCAGGAGTTGACGCCGGACGATCTCCGGGCCGCCTTCAAGGACCGCAAGGTCGGCGACATGGCGGGCAAAACCGGCATCGAAGGGGCCTACGATGCCCGGCTGGCGGGCATCGACGGGAAGATCGTCGAGGTCGTCGACAGCCTGGGCCGCAAGCGCGACGAGCTCGAGCGGGTCGAACCTCAGCAGAGCCCCAAGCTTGCCCTGACGATCGACTTCGACCTCCAAGCCAAGGCCGAGGAGCTGCTTGTCGGCAAGGAGGGCGCGGTGGTTGCCCTCGACGCCCGGACGGGCGGCGTCCTGGTCATGGCCAGCTCTCCGACCTACGACCCCAACAAGTTCATCAACCGGTTCACCCCCGAGGAGTGGATCGAGCTGGTGAAGAGCCCCGACAACCCCCTCGTCAACCGGGCGATCCAGGGTCAGTATTCGCCGGGCTCGATCTTCAAGCCGGCCATGGCCCTCGGGGCCCTGGACCTGGGGATCATCACCGACCAGACGACGTTCTTCTGCGGCGGCGTGGCCCAGTTTTACGAGCGGGTGTACCACTGCTGGTACGAGCCCGGCCACGGGGCGCTCACGCTTCCCGAGGCGATCCGCCAGTCCTGCAACATCTTTTTCTACAATCTGGGGATGCGGATGAAGATCGACGACATCGCCCGATACGCCGGGGACCTCGGCCTCGGGCAGAAGACGGGCGTGGACATCGCCGGCGAGAAGACGGGTCTCGTCCCGAGCTCGGATTGGAAGCGCCGGACCCAGGGTGCGACCTGGTTTGCCGGGGAGACGATCTCGGTCGCCATCGGGCAAGGCCCGCTCCAGGTGACGCCGATCCAGATCGCGGCGATGATGGGTTGCATCGCCAACCGGGGGACGCGGCTCCGGCCCCACCTCCTGCTCGAGGAGGGCGCTGCGCCGGCGGCCTCGCCGGGGAAAGCGGCCATCCCGGCCTCGATCTTCGAGAAGGTCATCGAGGGCATGTGGCGCTCGGCCAACATGGAAGGGACGGGCCGGGGAGCCAAGGTTGAGGGCTTCGATGTCTGCGGCAAGACGGGCTCGACTCAGCTCATCGGCCGCGAGACGTCGGAGCGGCTGGGCATCAAGAAAAAGACCCATTCCTGGTTCGCCGGATTCGCCCCGAGGAACGATCCCCGGATCGCCATCGCGGTCCTCGTCGAGAGGGGAGGCATGGGGGGGGAGACGGCGGCCCCGCTGGCCGGCCAGGTCCTCAAGCTCTACAAGGACAAGTATGATCGACCGGGTACAACTCAGGGAAATTGACTGGGTCCTGATCGGGCTGCTCCTCGCGAACGCCTTGATCGGGGTCGGGCTCATCACCAGCTCCTCACACTACCTCTCGGGGAATTTTGCCGTCCGGCAGATGATCTGGCTTCTGGTCAGCATCGTCGCCCTCTTTCTGACCCTATCGGTCGACTACAAAGTCCTGCTCGGGTTCTCGCCCTACATCTACGGGTTCTTCATCCTGCTCCTCGGCTCGCTCCTCCTCTTCGGAGGCGCCGTGTCCGGAGCCCGAAGCTGGCTCTTCAGCGCGGCGTTCTTCGGCGGCCAGCCGTCGGAGCTGGCCAAGATCGGTCTGATCCTCGTCCTGGCCCGCATCTTCTCGGAATTCAAGCGGCGGACGCTCAGCCTCCCGTTCGGGCTGCTCAGCGCCGGCGCCACGGGGCTCGCCTTCGCCGTGATCGGCCTCCAGCCCGATCTGGGGACGGCGGTCAGCCTCGTGCCAATCCTGGCCGGAGCCCTGGTCCTCGCCGGGCTGACCCGCAAGACCGTCGTCCTCCTGCTGGTCGGGACACTGGCCTTCGGCTTCGTCGGCTGGAACTTCGCCCTCAAGGATTACCAGAAGAAGCGGGTGATGACCCTCATGAATCCCGGCCAGGATCCCCGCGGGGCGGGCTACCACGTTCTCCAGTCCAAGATCGCCATCGGCTCGGGCGGCCTGACCGGCAAAGGGTTCATGAAGGGGACCCAGAGCCGCCTCCGGTTCCTCCCGGCGCGCCACACGGATTTCGTCTTTTCCGTCCTCGGCGAGGAGTTCGGATTCTTGGGCGTCGTCTTCGTCTTCCTGGCGTATTTCCTGTTCCTGGCCCGGCTGTTCACGTCCGTGCCCAAGTCCCGGGACAGGGCGGGGACGTATCTCATCTTCATGGTAGCCTGTCTGCTGACGTTCCAGTTCCTGGTCAACGTCATGATGATCGTCGGGCTCTTCCCCGTCACCGGCGTCCCCATCCCGCTCCTGAGCTATGGCGGATCCTCGCTCCTGTCGACTTTCCTCGGCGTCGGGCTGGCGGTCAACGTGAAAATGAGACGCTATGTCAACGTCTGAACGGCGTTCGGCCGCGTCCTTCGAGCGGATCCTGGCCTCGGTGGAGAAGCCGGGCCGCTACGCAGGCGGGGAATGGAATGAGATCCGCAAGGATCCCGACAGGGTCGGGACCAAGGTCGCCCTGGCCTTTCCCGACGTCTATGAGATCGGGATGTCGTACCTCGGCCAGAAAATCCTCTACGACCGGCTCAACGCGGCTCCCGACATCCTGGCGGAGCGCGTCTTCGCCCCCTGGCCCGATTTTGAGCGGGAGCTCCGGGCCGCGGGCCTGAGGCTCCCGACGATCGAGAACAAGATCCCGCTCGCCGAGGTCGACATCGTGGGGTTCTCGCTTCTCTATGAGCTCAATTATTCCAACGTGCTGACCATGCTCGAGCTGGGCGGCATCCCGATCCTCGCCGCAGACCGGACCGGCGGCCAGCCGATCGTGGCCGCGGGGGGGCCGGCCGTGTTCAACCCGGAGCCCGTGGCCGAGTATTTCGACGTCATGCTTGCGGGAGACGGCGAGGAAGCCTTCCTGGAGATCATCGCCGCCGCCGCGGCGCTTCGCGAGCGGGGCGCGACCCGGGCCGAGATCCTCCGCGAGCTGGCCCGGATTCCGGGCGTCTATGTGCCTTCGCTCTACGTCCCCTTTGCGCCGGAAGGCTCGCGGCTGCTCGCGGTCCGGCCTTCTGGAGGGGCCCCGGCCCGCGTCGAAAAGCGGGTCCTGCGGGCGTTTGCCCGCTCCCCGTTCCCCGAGGCCATCCTAGTGCCCAACCTCCAGGCCGTCTTCGACCGCGTGGCGGTCGAAGTGGCGCGTGGTTGTCCCCAGAAGTGCCGCTTTTGCCAGGCGACGAGCCTCTACGCTCCCTACCGGATCAAGGACCCGTCTTTCGTCGTGGACAAGGTCTTCCGGAGCCTCCGGGCCACGGGCTACGAAGACGCCTCTCTTTTTTCCCTGTCGGTCGGCGACTATCCCTATCTCGGGGAGACGGTCGGCCGGCTCATGGACAGCCTCGAAAAAGACCATGTCGCCCTGTCCCTGTCCTCGCTCCGCCCGCGCGGCCTGTCCGCCGAGATCGCCCGGAACATCACTCGCGTCCGAAAAACGGGCTTCACCCTCGTCCCCGAGGCCGGCTCCGAACGGCTCCGGCGGGTGATCAACAAGGACCTCACGGACGCGGACGTCCGCGAGGCGGCGGCCAACGCCTTTCGCGAGGGCTGGAAGCTGATCAAGCTCTATTTCATGATCGGCCTGCCCACCGAGACCGAGGCGGACCTCGAGGAGATCGTCCGCTTCGTCGACGGGATCACGGCCCTCGGCCGCGGCATCCTCGGATCGCCGCCCCGGATCAACGTCAGTGTCTCGTCGTTCATCCCCAAGCCCCACACGCCGTTCCAATGGGCGGCCATGGACGACGCGGCGGCGCTACGGGAGAAACAGGCCTTCCTCCGGGGGAGCTTCCGGAGGAAGGGCCACGTCCAGATCAAGGACCATCCCGTGGAAAGCTCGGTCCTCGAAGGCGTCTTCGCCCGCGGCGACCGGCGGCTCGGTCCGGTTCTCCGCAAGGCCTGGGAGGGCGGGGCCCGCTTCGACAGCTGGAAGGACGACTTCCGCTTTCAGGTCTGGGACGACGCCTTTGCCGCGGCCGGCATCGCCCCCGGGGATTATCTCGGCCCGCTCTCTTTGGACGCGGAGCTTCCCTGGGACCACATCCGGACGGGCATCCGTAAAAGATTCCTCCGCGAGGAATTCGAGCGAGCGCTCCGGGCCGAAGCCACGCCGTCCTGCCTCGAGATCGCCTGCGCGCGCTGCGGGGGGTGCGAATTCCCCGCGTCCTTCGAGTGCGGCCATGGGGCGGTGATTGAAGTCGCCGAGCCCGACCATGCGTCCCTGGGTCGCAAAACCGACGGCGTCTTCCGCTATCTGGCCGTCTACGCGAAACAAGGGCCGGCCCGGTTTTTCGGGCACAATGACCTCTTGAACGTCCTGCAGAGGTCATTCCGAAGAGCGCGGGTGGAGGTCCTTTATTCGGAGGGGTTCCACCCCAAGATGCGGATGTCGTTCGTCCCCGCCCTGCCGCTCGGGATGGAGGGGCGGGAAGAGGCCTTCGAGTTCAAGTCGGCGTTCGATTTCGAAGAGGCGGAATTCGTCGATGCCCTGAACCGCGCCGTTCCTCCCGGGATCGTGTTCTCCCGGCTGGAGCGCATTGCGCCTGGAGCGCCCCGGCTCAACGACCGGCTCGCCTCCATGAGCTACGGGCTAGACCTCGCCGCTGAGGAGGTCCGCGCGGCGATCGATGAGCGGCGCCGGGAGAGGGGGGGGGGCCTGCCGGCTTCGGACGCGGACGCCGTCGAGGCGCTCGCGGCCGAGGCTCTGAATCCGCGCGATCCTCTGCTCACGGACAACCGCGTCGACCGGGCCGAGGGGCGTCTTGTCCTCACGATCGCCCACACGAACGGCAAGCCGCTGCGGCCCCAGGATGTCGTGGAGCGGATCCTGGGGTTGAAGAAGGCGGTCTACGTCCTCGTCCGCGAGAAAATCGTCTACAAGTAATTGGAATCGCCGCTTCCGAGGAAGGTAATTGAGCGTGCTCGGGGGATGCGGGTCCTGTCGCCGGCCAGCCCCAGCGGCCTCCGGAAAAAGGGGACACAGAACCGCGAGGATTCCCCGTTTAGAGCAGGCGGGTGTTCTGTGTCCCCTTCTATGATG
>PLMN01000008.1 GCA_003141555.1 Candidatus Aminicenantota bacterium | reverse complement strand
GGCCTGTTTGCCCGGAATGCGCAATAGCACAAAGATCCCTAAATACCTCAATGATATCCGATATCTCGCTGCTGCCATACCCGGTGAAATCGAGGTCACGCGTTGGCCGATATACGGAACTTCCCCAGATCGCATAGAGCGTTGCTCCCTTGAGAATAAAACGGTCGCGATGTGACGACTCGCCTAAACGGTAGAGGAATCTTTCCGCAGCATAGCGTTGTAATCCGAAGCTGATATCCTCGCCGCTCTCTTTGAACCGATTTCGGAGGCGATGGCGAATCGATTCCGCGAGATTCTTTTTGGAATCCTTCATGCCGACAACGCTTCCAGATACGGGCCGACAACCGTACGAGCTCGACAGACTTCAGCTGCTCGCGAAATTTCATCCGTCGTCACTTTTTTTGAACGAATTCCATCACGCATGGCCTCCAATGCGACATCGACTCCGACTTTATTCCGATAGCGGAAACAGTCCACGATAGTGCGGGCCGGAGAGGTTATTCTCACGGAAACCCCCATCATGGACCGCGAGATCACTCCATAGGTCAGCATAGCTCCGGAAAAGCGCACGATCCGAACCTTTGCCGGCAGTCTCACCGGTTTCCGGGCTTTTCGGCTAATTGCCATCCATACTTCGTGCGGGGATTGTGTCCCGATTTCATGAACCCTCAAAGCGGTAAGAAGGCAGACAATTCCATCTGGGATCGCCGAACTGACCATGGCGACCGTTTCGAACTCGTCAAACTTCAATGAAGTGATACGGTATTGTCCGAATCCGACTTTTTCGACTTCTCCTTCCGCTATGAGTCTCATTAACGCACGAAACGAGACCCCCAGCGGTTTGATATCCCGGGGCCGGAAGTAAGCCCCAAGGCCCGCCTCAGCAAGTCGTTCGCGTAAAATGAGAGTCTTTTTCATGTTCTAATGATATTAAATGTTGGCTCTTGAATGCAAGTGCCGACATTTATGGCCAACCCCGCACACCATCTCCCCCTTATAACCGAATCAAACGTCGGCACTCACGAATATTTGCCGACGGTTTGCCGCACGTTCATCTCCCTCCCGTTACCTCGGCCAACATCCGCATGATGTCCTTCTCGATGGCCCGGATTTCCGCCTCGATTTCCTCGGGCGGGCGGGGAGGAGTGTATTTGTAGAAATAGCGGTTGAAGTTGATTTCGTAGCCGATGATCCCGACTCGTCCGTCCTTTTCATCCCGCTTTGTCGTATCGATCCAGGCCTCGGGAACGTGGGGTTTGACCTCGCGCTCGAAGAAGGCGCGAACAGTGGCGGGAACGCCGCCCGCGTCGACTGGATCGCCTCCCTCCGCCAGCGGCACGCTTTCGGTATCGCGGAGTTCGGGATCCGGCTCTGGATTTCCGTCCTTGTCGACGCAGACCGCAGCGGTTTCGTCGCGCTCGGATAGCGCCGAGAGAATCGCTTTTTCGACCGGCGCCGGGAGCTTGAGGCCTCTCTTTTGGGCGGCATTTTCCAGGACTCCCTCGAATTCTCCTCTGTCTTTGAATAGAGTATCGGGAAGCGTCCGCAAAAGACTCCGGACCGCATCTTGGAACGCTCTTCCCTCGGCTTGTTCCTTGGCCGCGGCCGCGCCCTTCTTTTTCGATTGGGCCAGATTCTGAAAACCTCTTTCCTCCTCGAGCCGGGCGATGCGTTCTGGGCTTGCCTGGAAATTGAGCTTGAGCGGCCTCTCGACCGTGATTTTCCGAAATCCGAAATGCGTCGTCGGATAGATCTTGACGAATTCGCCATCTTCGAATGACTGCAGCAGCCGCATGATCTCGCCGGCTTTCTCCGCCGGAATCTCGCGGCGCTTATCGCCCAGGCTCTTCCGCATCGGCAGCCAGAAGGATGTGGCGTCGATGAGCTGGACTTTGCCCTTGCGTTTAGGGGCTTTGCGGTTGGTGAGCACCCAAATGTAGGTTGCGATCCCGGTGTTATAGAAAAGCTGTTCGGGGACCGCGATCAGAGCTTCGAGCCAGTCGTTCTCCAGCACGAAACGGCGAATTTCGCTCTCGCCGCTCCCAGCGTCGCCCGTGAAGAGTGGGGAGCCGTTCATGATGATCGCCAGGCGTGAGCCGCCGTCCTTAGGCTCTTTAAAGTGGGTCAGCATATGGAGGAGGAAGAGAAGCTGGCCGTCGCTGATGCGCGGCAAGCCGGGCCCGAAACGTCCGGACATGCCCCGCTCGTGCTCCGTGACGACGGCATCCTCGTCGCGCTTCCAATCCTTGCCGTAGGGCGGGTTCGTGATCAGATAATCGAAGGGACGGCCGGCGTGGCGGTCGTTAGAGAGGGTGCTGCCGAACGAGATGTTTTCGGCGTCGTGCCCGTCGAACGATTTCATGAAGAGGTCCGACTTGCAGACGGCGAACGTCTCGGGGTTCACTTCCTGGCCGAAGAGGTGGATATCGGCCTCCGGGTTGATCGGCTTGCGGATGAGCGCGCCGTTTTTCTGACTGCCGGACAGAATGTGATCCTTCGAAATCGTCAGCATCCCGCCTGACCCGCAGCACGGATCATAGACGGTTATCACGACGCCTTTGCGGCGAATGCGAGCTTCGTCTCCCGCGAAAAGCAAATCCGCCATGAGGTGGACGACGTCGCGCGGAGTGAAGTGCTCGCCGGGGTTCTCGTTCAGGGCCTCGTTGAACTTTCGGATCAGCTCTTCGAAAACCGTCCCCATGGTCGGGTTATCGACCTTGTCCGGGTGTAGGTCGACGTTTTTAAAGCGCTCCAATACCTGGAAAAGGAGACCCGCCTCGTCGAGCTTGGAGATGGTGTTGTCGAAATCGAACTTCTCGAGGACTTCGCGCATATTCGAGCTGAAGCCGGCGATATAGTTGCGTAGGTTTGCGGCCAGATGAGGCGCGTCGGCCAGGAGCTTTTCGAAATCATAGCGGGACGTATTATAGAAGGCAAAGCCAGCGGCTTTGCGGAGCTGAGGATCAAGATTTTCGAGTTTTTTGTCGGCGAATTTGTGCTGGGTTTCGAGGACTTTCTCCTTGGTCGGGGCCAAGACGCAATCGAGACGGCGCAGGACCGTTAAAGGGAGGATCACGTCCTGGTATTTGCCGCGCTTGAACGTATCGCGGATGAGGTCGGCGACGCCCCAGATGAAGCTGACGATTTCGCTATGGTTCACCGAAGTCACTCTCCCCGTAACGATAAGATTTACTTGATGATGGAATTGGAATGGTATTCCTTGGGCGCGAATGATGTCAAGAAATTCGGTGGGATTCCGCAACTCCGGGGCGATCAGGGAGGAATGGCGCGCGCCGTTTGATGGGGTGGGGGTCCTGTGTTATATAAGGCCGGTCCGGGCCGCTCACTGCGGCTTCGGGAAGCGCCGACGCCGGCGCGCCGTCTAAAGAGAGGTAGTCCATGAAGAAAACGCCGATGGCCGCTTTGCTCGCCGCGCTTTTGGTCCCGGCCGGGATCGCCGCCCAGAATCCCAAGGTGCTCCTCAGGACGGAGCTCGGCGACATCGCGCTCGAGGTTTGCCTGGACCGGGCCCCGGTCACGGCGGCCAATTTCCTGAGATACGTCGACGCCGGGCGCTATGACGGTTCGGTCTTCCATCGGACCGTCACGCTCGATAATCAGCCCGCGAGCCCCGTTAAGATCGAGGTCGTCCAGGGCGGCCAGCTTCCGGAGGCCTCTTCGTACCCGGCCATTCCTCTCGAGCGGACCTCGGTTACCGGGATCAAGCACCTTGACGGGGTGGTGTCGATGGCCCGGAGCGGCCCCGATACCGCCACCTCGAGCTTTTTCATCTGCATCAACGACCGGCCCGAGCTCGATTTCGGCGGCAAGCGCAACGCGGACGGGCAGGGATTCGCCGCTTTTGGCCGGGTCGTGGCCGGGATGGACGTCGTCCGCCGGATCCAGAAGCAGCCGGCCGAAGGGCAGACCCTCAAGCCGCCGATCAAGATTCTCTCGGTCCGCCGGATCGAGCCATAGGAGACACAATACCTATTTCCCTATTTCCAGAGGAATATGGGAAGTAGAGGAATATGGGAAATAGGTATTGTGTCTCCTAAAAGGAAAGATGCCATGAACAGAAGCCGAATCGCCAAAATCGCCCTCGTCCTAACCGCCGGGATCCTGTTCGTCCAGAGCCTCGGGCTCGCCCAGCGGACAGGCTATACCCGGGAGGAGTTCGTCCGGCGCCGCGCGGCGCTCGCCGACAAAGCCAAGGACGGCCTGATCATCCTCTTCGGCGCTGTCCAATCCCAGCCGGCCTCGCACTTCCGCCAGGACAACGATTTCTTTTACTTCACCGGGGTCGAGGACGCCGGCGCCGTCCTGGCCGTGAACGCCCGGACCAAGGAATCGAGCCTCTTCCTCCCCCGGAAGACCCCGCGCGAGGCGATGTACGAGGGCCCGAATGCCCTGGCCGACGAAAAAGCCAAGGACAAGCTCGGCCTGACGGCCGTCTACGACGTGACCTACTTCGACGAGTTCGTGGCGCGGCTCCTTCGCGGCGTCTCGACGGTCTGGCTCCGGCTCCAGCCGGGCGACGCCGTGGACGACGACCGGAGCGAGGTCGCCCTCTTCATCGGCCGCAAAAACCGGCTCCACTACAACGACCAGATCTCGCTCGACAACTATCGGCTCCAAAAGTTCCGGGAGCGCTACCCGTCGTTCGAGATCAGGGACGCCGCCCCGCTCATCGATTCCCTCCGCTACCTCAAGTCCGCCGAGGAGATCGCCGTCCTCCGGCGCAACGGCCGCCTTTCGGCCGAGGCCGTCAAGCAGGCCATGCTGGCCAGCCGGCCCGGCGTTTTCGAATACGAGCTCGAGGCGGCGGCCACGGCCGTCGTCCTCAAGGGCGGGGCGAAGGGGATGGCCTACGCGCCCATCGTCGGCTCGGGGCCGAACTCCTGCCTCATGCATTACGACCGGAATTCGCGGAAGACGGAGGCGGGCGACCTTGTCCTGATGGACTTCGGGGCCGACCTCGACCAACTCTGCATGGACATCACCCGCACCTGGCCGGTCAACGGCAAATTCACCCCCGAACAGCGCGAAGTGTACGAGATCGTCCTCGAGATCCAGAAATCCTGCATCGAGGCTTACAAGCCCGGGGCGACGAGCGCGGACGTTCAGAAGCACGTCGAGGAGAACCTGAAGAAGAAGAACCTTGACGGCCGGGGCGAGCGGGGTGGATTCGGCCATTCGGTCGGCGAGTGCGTCCACGACGTCGGCCCGCGAATCGCCGTGCTCCAGGAGGGAATGGTTTTTGCCATCGAGCCGGCGCTCTATTATCCGGAAAAGAATCTCGGCGTCCGGATCGAGGACACGGTCTTGATCACCAAGGACGGCTGCGAAGTCCTGAGCCGGGGCGTACCCAAGGAGATCGATGAGGTCGAGAATCTCGTGTCCGCCGTCCAGCCCCACAAGGCTCCGGGCGAGCCCGATCGGATCACGGTCCAGCACATCCTCATAGGCTTCAAGGGCTCGGTCCCGGAGGCCAAGGTCGTCCGGACGGCCGCGGAGGCCGAGGCCTTGGCCGCCGAGATCTTCGAGCGGGCGCGCAAAGGCGAGGACTTCGAAGCCCTGGTTAAAACGTATACCGACGACTCCGCGCCCGGCATCTACCGCATGGCGAATTTCGGAGTGACGCCCGACAAGGACAAGAAGGAATACGCCCGGTCCGGCATGGTCCGGGCCTTCGGCGACGTCGGCTTCCCGTTGCCCGTCGGCGGCATCGGCCTCGCGGTCTACGATCCCCAGCGGTCCAAGTACGGCTGGCACATCATCAAGCGCCTGGAGTGACAAGAACATGCGATTCCCAAAGAGGCTGATGCCGGTCCTGGCCGTCGCCCTGCTCGCCGCGGCCCCGTCCGCCGCGCTCGCCCAGCGGGCGGGCTATACCAAGGAAGAATTCGTCCGGCGCCGGGCGGCGCTGGCCGACCGGACGCGCGAGGGGATGATCGTCCTCTTCGGCGATTCGATGCCCCAGCCGGGCTCTCATTTCCGGCAGGACAACGATTTCTTCTACCTCTGCGGGGTCGAGGATCTCAATGCGATCCTGGTGCTGAACGCCCGGACGAAGGAGGCCCATCTCTTCCTGCCGCGCATGCTGACGCGCGAGGAGATGCAGGACGGTTCGAGCATCCTCCGCGATCCCCGGACGCGGGAAAACCTGGGCTTGGCCAACATCTATGATCAGGCTTATTTCGACGAGTTCGTCGCCCGCAACGCCGCGAGCTTCGCCGTGACCTGGCTCCGGCTCGGGCCGGCCGATACGTCGGAATACGACCGGGCCGAGATGGCCTCCCTCGCCGGCCGCAAGGACCGGCTCCACTACAACGCCGCGCCTCTCATCAACGATTACCGGGCCCTCCGGTTCCGGGAGCGCCATCCCGCTTTCGATATCCGGGATGTCACGCCCCATCTCGACGCCCTCCGCCAGATCAAGAGCGCCGAGGAGATCGCGATCCTCCGCCGCGACGGTTGGCTCTCGGCCGAGGCGGTCAAACTGGCCATGGCGGCCAGCCGGCCCGGCGTCTTCGAATACGAGCTCGAGGCCGTGGCCCTCCAGACCATCCTGATGGGCGGGGCGCGCGGCCCGGCCGCCGCCCCCATCGTCGGCTCGGGGCCCAACTCCTGCTTGCCCCGCTACGACAAGAACATGCGCCGGATGGGGGACGGGGACCTGGTCCTGATGGATTTCGGGGCGGACCTCGACCATCTCGGCATGGCCGTCACCCGCACCTGGCCGGTCAACGGCAAGTTCACGAAAGACCAGCGGGAAATCTACGAGATCGTCCTGGCGGTCGAAAAGGCGTGCCTCGAGGCTTATCGCCCCGGCGGCACCCAGGAGGACGTCACGAGGGCCGTGGACCGGGCCATGAAGAAAAAAAACCTCAACAGCCGCGGCCTCGTGGGCGACATGGGCCATTTCGTCGGCCTGTCGGTCCACGACGTCGGCCCGAAGGGCCAGGCGTTTCGGGAAGGCATGGTCTTCGCCGTGGAGCCGGCCCTCTATATCGGCGAGAAGAACCTCGGCGTCCGGATCGAGGATACCGTCCTCATCACCCGGAACGGGTGCGAGGTGCTGACCAAGAGCGTCCCCAAGGAGATCGACGAGATCGAGAAGCTGATGGCCGCCGCTTTTCTCCGCAAGGCGGCGAGTGAAACGAACCTGTCGAAAACCCGGGGCATCCTGTAGGCCCCGTTAATAAATTGGAGACACAATATCCTCTCGAATTGGGGACACCCACCGTCCGTAATTATCACTAACCACGATCTTCGGGGCTGGGTATCCCCGATTCGACGGGACCGGGTACTGTGTCTCCTTATTTCTTATTTGATTTCGGCGCTGATGATGAGGATCAGGGCCCCGTTTCTCAATCCAGCCTGCAGGCCGCTGACGCCGACCACCAGATAGCCCTTTTCCTTCAAGGTGATGTCGTTCGTGTCGAGCAGGACATCATCGATGTTTCCCGCCTGCGCGCTTGTCCCTCGCCTCTGGGTCAGCCCGATCTCGCCGACCGAAACGATCCTTTTACCCGGCTCGTCGCCCCTTATTTGGACGTTGCGAAGGAGCAGCTCGAGATCGTAGCGGCCGACGAGCTTGGCGCGCGTCGAGCCCGAGCCGTCCTTGGCGATGAGGAACGACGGGCTGTCGACCCAGTAGTGCTTGAAATTCCAAATGCCTTTCATCTCGTCAAGGACGCGTTTCAGGTCCTTGTCCGTGATCTCTTTGGTCTCCGTCTGGCCCCAGGGATTCTCAAGGGGCTCGTCTTTCAAGGCGAGAATCGCATAGACCTGGAATTGGATATTCTTCTTCTCGACGTCGAGCTTCTTGAGAAGCGCCTCGAAATCGGGGATGTTCCGCTTGGCGATCTTGACCGTGAGCGAGCTCTCCGTGCCCGTGGAATCAAAGACGTAGAATTTCGCCGAGCGCATGAATTCCGTGGCGCCGATGTATTTCAGGCCGTACGTCTTGACGACGGGGGCGTTGAGCTCGGCTTCGGCCATAAATTTTTCATGTTCCGCCTGACGGGCTTGGAGCTCTTTGTCTTTTTCCTGCTTGTCTTGAACGATCTGCGGGGCGGCCTCCGCGCCGGCGGCCTTCACGGCCTCGCCCTGGGTCGGGACGGCGGTCGTCTGTCCGGCGAAAAGAGCGGCTGCGCCGCTCGCGCCGATCAGCAGGGCCAGAAGCAGGACGAGGGCGGATTTCATGGTCAATCTCATGTCAGTTCTCCTTGAAAAGATTGAAATCGGGTTTTTGAAAAAAAATAACCTTGATATTCTTGTCGGCGAGCTCGAATTCGGTCCGGATCTCGGTGATCGGAGCGGCCGGAGGGCGTCGCAGCGCGGGCAGGACTAGGAGGGCGGCGGCGCCGGCGAGCACGGCTGCGGGAATCAGGGCGGGCCAGATCCTGTTGGCGCGCCTTTGGGTATGGGTATCGGCCCGCATCACCGGCGTTCGGCCTGCCTCCAACGCTTTTTCCTCCAGGCCGTCCGGCACGTCGAGCGCCACACGGCGGACGAGGTCTGAAATCCGATCATCGAGCTGTCGGTCATTCATGGGGTTCTCCAAGGATCGTCCTGAGGGCGCGACGGGCCCGGTTCAGGATGAACTTGACGTTGCCTTCGCGGAGCCCGGTGACCTGCGCGATTTCCGAGATCTTGAAGCCGCCGTCGTAGAAGAGAAAGAACACTTCCCTGGGCCGGGGCTTCAAGCGCTCCGCGAAGCGATATACGTCCCGGACCAGGTCCGGGTCCGAAGCCGGCGCGGCGGCCGGCAGGGATTCGAGATCGACGCCGGCCGCGAAACGGCCGGCTTTCTTCCGCGCGCGGCGGATTTCATTGTGGGCGATGCCGAAGATCCAGGCGGCGAAATCCCCGTCCCGGCGGAACGTAGCGCTGAATTGAAAGGCGCGAAGGAGGGTCTCCTGATAGACGTCGTCGGCGTCGGCTGAGAATGCGAGCGCTTTGGCGATGTAATTGTAGAGTTTGCGCCGGCAGGGCTCCAGCAGGTCCCGGAAATCGACCTCGGACAATGTTTCGCCGTCTGTTCTCTTCAAGGCGATGATCCGGGCGTCCCTCATCTCGACCCAGGAGACGAGCGCCGTCCCCGGCCGCACCGCGCAACTCGCGCCGCTCTTCATATCCTTTATATACCCGACGGGCCAAAAAGGTTAGCCTAAGCTCAATTCCCGATTGCGGCGGCAGACACCGCCCCCCCGCCGCTTTTATATCCTGCGGCCTCCGTTTGATTTCAGACGGGCGAATAGCGATAATCCGGACAGGAAAACCGATGATGTCCGCGCCGACCCTCCTGTATCTGTCCCGGGCCGACGTCGAGCGCGTCGCCCTCGATATGCCGACGATCATCGCCCTCCTCGAGACCGCGTTCCGGGAAAAAGGGGAAGGCCGGGTGGAGATGCCGCCCAAATTGGGGATTCATCTCCCGGGCGACGCGTTCCTCCATGCCATGCCGGCCTTTATCGGGGCCTCAGGTGCGGCCGGGATCAAATGGGTGGGAGGCACGCCCGAGAACCAAGGGCGCGGGCTGCCGTATATCAGCGGCCTCGTCGTCCTCAACGATCCGGTGACCATGCTTCCGCGGGCGGTGATGGACTGCTCCTGGATCACCGCCCACCGCACGGCCGCCGCTTCCGCCCTGGCGGCGAAATACCTGGCCCGGCCGGAGAGCGCGATTTTGGGCGTCGTGGGCTGCGGCCTCCAGGGGCGGACGCACGTCCTGGCTTTTGCCACGGTCTTTCCCCTGAAGCGTGTCCTCGCCTTCGACGTCATCCCTGCGTTCAGGGACCGCTTCGTCGTTGATATGGCGGCCAAGACCGGATTGGACGTCGCCACCGCGAGCGACGCGCGCCGAGCCGTGATGGGCAGCGACCTCGTGGTGACCGCGGGCCCCCTGCTCAAGGTCCCGCGGCCGACCGTGGACAAGGGTTGGCTCCGCCCCGGCGCGTTCGCCGCCGCGGTCGACTACGACAGCTACTGGACGCCCGGCGCCTTAGCCGAAATGGACAAGCTTGCGACCGATGACCTGGCCCAATGGCGGGCCGCGAAGGGCGCGGGGTCTTTTCGGGGGATGGCGGAGCCCTATGCCGATCTGGGTGAAATCGTCACCGGGCGGAAGCCGGGCCGTGAGCGCTCCGAGGAGCGGACCATGGCCATGAATCTGGGAGTGGCCCTCGACGACATCGTCGTGGCCGCCGAGATCTATCGACGGGCGACGGCCCTCGGGATCGGCCTCGAGCTGCCTCTCTGACCGTCCGCGCGTCTTGCCCGCCGGCCCGGACGTACCCCGGGCGCCTTCAATTTTCGGCCGTATTCTTTTTGCCCTTCTTATCCTGCCAGTTCCACCAGAGGAGCTTCTGCGGGTCGTGCTTTTTCCGCGAGGCGTAATAGACGGCGCAGCGCAGGACGTAGAGCGCGCAACGGTCTACTTTTACCCGTTCCCGCCGGCAGAGGGCTTCGTAAAGCCTCTCGGGATCGGCGCCCCGAAGATCAGCCACCGACCGAATGCCGATATTCCATAGATGCGCGGCGATATTCGGGCCGACGCCCGGGACGATCTGCAGCTCTTTCAGGGCGCGGGCGCGGGATGGCGCGGGCGTTGAAGCTTTGGACATGGGGCAACTCCTATTCGATCACATACCAGGCGAAGCCGTTGGCCGGAACGCGGACGTCGATGACGGCTCGATATTCCCTGTCGAGGGCGACGGTCCGCGACGGGCCCTCGCCCTCCCGGATCCGGGCCGTATCGGTCAGGCCCGTGTAGTAAAGAGGAACGGCGAGCGGCCGGGCGATCTCGGCATCCGTCGGATTGAACACCAGGAGGAAGCCTTTCTCCCGGAGCGCCGGGTTGGCGTGCAAAACGGCGTCCAGGTCGCGGCCGTCCGGCCGGCGGATGTGGATGACGTCGGAATTGAGGATGTCGCGGTATTTCCGATACCAGCCGACCCATTCCGCGACCAGGGCGCGCGTCGCGGCGGTGTCGTAGAGGCGCGGACCGCGGTAGCAGGCTTGGACGCCGTAGCCGAAGTCCTGGACGAGATGGGCCTTGTAGGCGTCGAGGTGCTCGGCCAGCGGCTCGAGGGTCGCCGCCGCCCCGCCGCCCTGGTATTGGACGAGCGGGACGAAAGTCCAGCCCATGGAGGGCGCCTTCTCCCAGGTCCCGTCGTAGAGGTTCTGGCGGCCGAGGATGATCTGCCGGTCGCGGGGCAGCGACCAGTTGACTTCGCGATAGCCGACGGCGGTCTTGTTCGACCCGGCCAGGAAATACCAGTCGGGGACGTTGAGGTAGATGTTGCGGGCCCGGCACCAGCGGTAGAACTCGGTGATCTCCGCCCATTGCGTCCACTGGGAATCGGCCAGGCCGCGGTGGCCGGGGTGGGACGTCGAGGCGCAGACGTCGCCGGGATACGAGCCGTCGTGCTCGAGGATGTCGAACCCCGTGGCTTCGAAAAAGCGGCGGAGGCGGTCGAAATAGTCCAACCCCCAGCGGCTGCCGAGGCAGGGCGAGTTGCCGAAAATCGCCCCGCCGGGCTTCCCGGTCTTGGGATTGATGACGTCGTCGGCCGGGCCGATGCGCCGGCTGGCGAGGAGCGAATAGCCGCCGATCTCGATGCCTTTGGAATGAGCATAATCGGCCAGCTCCTTCATCCGCGTGAAATTGGCCGGGCTCGCGTCCTCCATATCCAGTCCGCTGCCGAAGCTGAGGATGATCATCTCGAAGCCGACCTCGACGCACTGGTCCACCGCCCGCCGGACGACGGCGGGGTCCACGGACGTCAGGTGGAGGAAGATCGGGTTTTCCGTCGCCCAGGGGGCGAGCGTCCGATACATGCGCCGGACCGACAATCCTTTGCGCTCCCGATCGGTCGAGTCGGGGACGAGCTCGAATGTCCGGAACGTGGTGAAAGCCGCGCCGGGCGCGATCTCCGCGTCGGGGCCGAGGGGCGGGCGGCATTCCAGGACGCAGGGCGTCTTCAGCTCGTAGTTGACCTGGGAGGTGTATGTCGGATCCGTGACCCAGAACGCCGTCCGGTTAGCCGACTTGGGCGACATGCCCCTGAAGGCGTAGTCGCTCTCCACGACGAGGTTGGGGCGGTCCCACTGGTCCATGTTGTCGACCGACACTTCGGATTCGACTACGGACAGAGTTTCGCTGATGAACGTATTCAGTCGGACGGGCCCGGCCCCGCCGTTCGCGATCGTCACCCATTTCGCAAGGAGCGGCAGGCCGTCGTAGATTTCATAGTGGACGTCGACCGTGATCCCCGCGGGCCCGGAGGGGGGCGGGGCGAAATGGAGGACGAGCGACTTGCCCGGGGGCGGCCAGGGGAGCGAGGGCGCCCAGCGTTTCCGGACGTAGGGAAAGCGGGCCTTAGTCTCGCCGGTTTCGAGGCTTGCGAATCTAAACGCGGCCGGATCGGTAGCGAGGGTCGCGATCCAGGCCGGCAGGAGATAGCCCTGGTCGGGCTGCCCCTCGAGGCCGCCGACCTTGTATTTTCGGCCGTCGAGCTCGAGGATCGCTTCCGGCCGGACGGCGCGCACGACGGCCTCGCCGGTGGTCAGGCTCCGGAAATCGATTGTCGCGCAGTTTGGGGTGAGGCGCAGCGTCCGGCGGACGAGGCCGTTGTCCAAGACGATCGCGCGGCCCCCGTCGGCCTCCCGGATAGAAGCCTTGTAGGGCGAGGGATCAATGAGCCAATCCCCGGCCGGGGCGGGGCGGCCCCGCCCGCAGCCCGGGAGGACGGCGGTCAGGAGGAGGGCCAGGGGAAGGGCATTCCATTTTCTCATGTCGGCATCCTCGGTCGTCCGACCGATTTGCCCCGCCCGGCGGTGTCCGGCGCGGCGCTCGGTCTCGGCTATCATTCATATATGAAGACGGTCCGTTGTCAAGTACAATAGGGCCTCCGAAAGGCGGCCGGCGGGGGCCGCGAAATTCGATCCGGGAGCCGGGCCATGCAGATTTTCGGGAGAGACGTCGCCGAGGGAGCCGGCCTTTTTGACGACGGCCGGACCCGGGTCGATTACGCCGTCGACCGGATCCGGGGCGGGTGGCGGATCTCGGGCATGGTCCGAGGCCGCCCCGGACGGATCGAGATCTATCGCGCTCCCGCGCCCCCGGAGTTTCTTCTCAACAATTGGCAGTCCTGGGGCCCGATGCGCAAAGTCAAGGCGGGGGACAAGCTCGAAGGCGCGGCCGAACGGATGGCGAAACAGGGACGCACCGTCTTTTCTCCCGTCCCCGACGTTTTCCTCCGCGACCTCGTCAGCGACTACTTCGCCGCCTGGGAGGGAGGCCTGGCCGGCTTTCTCGCCTCGCGGGTCGGCCATCCCTATTTCGCCGTCGAAGGCGGCGACCTTGCCGGATACATCGAGTATTTCGACACCCCGTTCGAGGACCCCGTGCCCCTCGAGCCGCTGGTCGTCGTCGAAGGCGGGCCGATCGAGCTCCTCCTCGAGGAATACGGGATCCGGGTCGCCGCGGAGAACGGCGTCCAGGTGTGCCCCTGGAATCCCGTGGGCTGGTCGAGCTGGTATCATTATTTCACCGATCTCCGCTGGGCCGACGTGGAGAAGAACCTGCGGATCGCCCGCGAGAAGTTTCCCTTCGAAGTCTTTCAAATCGACGACGGCTACGAGGCCGACATCGGCGACTGGCTCCGGGTCAAGGACGGGTTCGGCCCGCTCCCCGACCTGGCCCGCCTGATTTCGGGCGCCGGCTACCACCCCGGCCTATGGACGGCCCCGTTCGCCGCCTCCGAAAGCTCGCGGCTTTTCGAGGAGCATCCGGACTGGATGGTGAGCCGGGTCGGCCTGCCGAAATTCTGCTTCCGGGGCTGGTCGAAGGACAATTTCGCCCTCGACACGACGAATCCGAGGGCGAAGGCCTGGCTCCATGAGACGTTCTCGGCGTTGAGGAAGATGGGTTTCGACTATCACAAGATCGATTTCGTCTTCGCCGGGGCGATGGATGGCGTCCGCGCCCGGCGGTTGACCCCGATCCAGGCCTATCGCCAAGGCCTGGCCGTAGTGCGCGAAGCGATCGGCGACGCGTTCCTCCTCGGCTGCGGCGCGCCGCTCCTGCCTTCGGTCGGCCTCGTCGACGGCATGCGCGTCGGGGAGGACACGGCCCCGTTCTGGGATTCGAGCAAAACCGGCCTTGACGGGGTCAACGCCTACCACGCCCTCAAGAACGCGATCCTGCGGTCGTTCATGCACCGGAAGTGGTGGCTGAACGACCCGGATTGCCTGTTGCTCCGGACGCAATCCATCGAGCTTTCGGACGGCGAGAAAGGGCTTTACGCCCGGGCGGCGGGCTCCCTCGACAACATGATCATCGAGAGCGACGACCTCGAGCTCGTGGACGATGCCGGGCGCTCGCTGCTCGCGGAGGCGATCGGGCTCAAGGGCGGCCATGTCCGGGTCCGGCAGCTCATGTCCGACGATTTTTATCTCATCGACTCCTGGGGCGGGCCGGCCGGGATCTTCCGCTATGCGGCCAACCTTTCGGACGCGGTCCGGACCGCGAGCGGACAGGCGGTCGCGCCGCGCTCGGGCGCGTTCATCACGCCCGAAAAGTGACTGGGCGATATGCCGCGTCCCGGTCGGCGCCACCCGCCGGGCGCGGCGCTTGACAGGCGCGGGCCGACGCGATTCAATAGGTCATCGCGGAAATCGCGCGGAGGGTGTCATGAACAAAATCGTCGAACGGGCGCTTCCCGCCGTCCTGGCGATCGGCCTCGCGGTCCCGGCCGCGGCCCAGGGGCTGAAATCTTATGAGCCGCTCAAGGACCCGCAGATCGCGAAGCGGCCGTCCCAGAAGATGCTCGTCGTGGACGGCAAAGGCGACCCGGGCGCCGCGGCTCAAGTCGCCATAGCAACGCTCTACCGGGTGTTCTACACGCTGCCGGGGGCGAAGATGGCCGCCCCCCGGGCCCGCTGGCCGATGCCCCTGACGTCCCCGAAGAGCGATTGGCAGGGCCTTTTCGGCCTGCCGATCCCGGACGACATCAAGAGCCTGCCGGCCGGAGTCACGGACGCAAGGATCGAGATCTGGTTCTACGGCGAAGTCGCGGAGATTCTCCACGTCGGCCCTTATGATAAGGAAGAGCCGACGGTCGAAAAGCTGATGAAGTTCATCGCGGACCGGGGCTACGTCGTCGCCGGGCCCCATGAGGAAGAGTACCTGGCGGGCCCGGGCATGGTCGCCGAATCCGCCAAGTACCAGACCATCATCCGCTACCAGGTCAAGAAGAAGTAATCCGGCTCAGCGGGCCGCCGGCGCTGGCGCGCTGTCCTTCTTGGGCGGAAGGACGTCATTGGATTTCTCATCCCACGCTTTCCGAAGCTTCTCCCGCGTTTCCAGATTGTCCAGGTACATCTGGAGGTCGATGATTTCGGTCGCGATCGCGTTAGCGACCTGGCCGATGGCGCCGGGACCGGATCCCTTCCACTCCTCGCCGAGGACGTTCCCGACGAACTGGCCGAGCTCTCGGTCGATGACCGGAGTCAGGATTCCGCCGGGGTCGGGGGCGATGACCATCTTGATGACGGCCAGCAGATAGGCGTACCGGCGGAAGAATACGGCGTTGATCTGATTCTGGGCCTTGGCCTTCTTGGCGTCGGCCATGAACTGCTGGATGCCCTTCTCGACCTTGTCCGGCCCGCCCGAGCCGGTCATGGCCATCTGGCGGAACATCTGCCCGACGCCGTCGAGCAGGGCATAGGCCGGCTTCTTGTCAAGAGGGACCGGAGCTCCTGCTTCGGTTCCTCTCGCCCCGGCTGCAACCGCTTCGGTTCGCGCCGGGACGATGGGAGAAACCTGATCCGCCGCGAAAGCGGGGATCGTCAGGGCGGCGAGCAGAGCAACGCACAGGATCTTTTTGAACATTTTATCCCTCCTTGATTTTGGGCGATACCAGCGACAGGGTCTTCTCGACGGCCTTGTCCCTGATGAGGATCTCCATGAGCTTTTCCAGGCCGAGGTGAGGAACACGTTGTTCCGTAGGCGCTATGCCGACGGATTCCGCGGTTGCGGCCCCGGCTTTCATCCTGGCGAGTGCGGCGGCAAAGGCGCTGGTTGCGCGAGAGAGAGGTGCCGGCGCCAGCGCGGCGTCCTTAGCCCACAGCTCCATCTCTTCCAAGCCCGGCAGCCGGACGAACGCGGTCCGCTTCTCTTCGGCCGCGCCGCGCGACGGCCCGCGCTTCGGGACGGCGATATAAGCCAGGATTGCGGCCGCCGTGAGGACGCCGGCCGCGGCCCACGTCCAGCCGGGAATCCGGCGCGAGGGAAGGGGGGCGGGTGCTTCGTGGCCCGCCACGGCGATCGCCCCCTTCAGGCGGGGGGCGAAATCGCTGCCGCGGAACCGGGCCATCGCCGCGCTTTCCTCTTCGGCGATGAGGCGCTCGATATCCTCGGGGAGGGGCTTTTCCCTAAGATTCTTCATGGCGGCTCTCCTGGAGCTTCCGGGCGACCGCGGCCCGGGACCGATTCAGCCGGGACATGACCGTCCCCGGCTTGAGCCCGAGCGCCCGGCCGATGTCCTCATAAGACAGATGGGCGTATTCCCGGAGGACGAACGCTTCGCGCAGCTTGGGCGGGAGGGCCCGAACCGCGGCCTTGAGCCGGTCGATCCGGGGATCGGGGACGGGGACACCGTTCCGGTCGGGGACCGTCACCGCCCGGGAGGCGAACCGATCGAGGAGCGCCCGGCGCAGGCGCGAGGTCTTGACGTGGTCGAGGCAGGCGTTCCTGGCGATCCGGAACAGCCAGTCGCGGGCTGTCGCCGGGTTCTTCAGGGCGGCGAGGCCGCGGTGGGCCCGGAGATAGACCTCCTGGGCGAGGTCTTCGGCTTCGTCGTAGTCCCGCGAAAATCCGAGGCAGATGCGGAATACGCTTTCGCGGTGGACGAGGAGGTCTTCGAGCGTCACGGCGATCCGTCCTTCAACCGTAAAGACGACCGGGCCCGGGAAATATTCCGTTCCCGCCTTCGGCCGGCCCGAAAAGGCCGGGCTGGCTCAGCGTCGCCCTGGGGGCGAAGGAGGGAGGGCCGCCCGTCCGCTCCTGACGAGGTCGAAAATGTCGGCGGCCGCCTTTTGACTCCCCCGGTTGATGATGAGACCCAGGCAGTCCTCGAAGGCCGCGCCAAAGACCGCGTTCCCTTTGGCGTCCGCGATTTCGAAGATGCCGCCGGGGAGCTCCCGGAAATTCCGGTAGGCCGGTGCCGTCCGGAACGCGTCCCGGAGGGCGACGAACCTCTTGGCGCATTCGTCCTTGTCGCCGTAGCGGAGGACGAAAACCTTGAGCGGGCCCTGGTCGGAAGCGATTCCTTCCTTGAAGAGGAACAAGTCCCGAGCGAAAAAAGGATAGATGTTCCGGACCGCCAGCATCCCCTTGAGATAAATCAATCGGCCCGCCGCGCTCCAGGACTTCGGCAGGACGGCGAGGAAGGAGGGGCGCTCGCCGTCGGGTCCGATCTTCGCCTCCGCCGCCCTTCCGACGCGCTCGATGCCGTCGAGGCTGTCGGCCGAGGCGTCGGGGCCGACCACCGTGACCAGATCGCGCCCTTTCCAGAAGTTGAGATAGTAGTCCTCGAGGCGGCCGTCTTGTCCGATGGCGACGGCTTTGCCGCCGGCGCCGGTCTTGAAGGAGTACATGCCGAACGCGTCCTCCGGCGTCGCCATTTCATAGATGTCGAGGGTGACGGATTTCCCGGCCGCGTTCGCGTAATCCTGGGTGCAGACCTGGCGGAAGCCGTATTCGTGGACAATTTCGGCCCCGCCGTCGATGTAAAGGAAGAGGTCTTCGCCCTTGAAGACCTGGGGCTTGCCCCGGGGCGTCCATCCTTGGAGATCGCCGGCGCCGGGAAGGAGCTTCGTCAGGTCGAAGAGCGGCGGCGGCGCGCCCAAGCTTTGCCGCCCCACCGCCGGCCGGCCCGGCCGGGCCGCCAGGACGAGCGCGCTGAGGAGGAAAAGAGCTAAGCCGGCGGGAGCTTTCCTCACGGGAACGGCGTCAGGCCTTGGCCTCCCGGACCCTGACCTTCTTGAGGTCGATCTCGCCCAGCTTCCGCTCGCCGGCCATCCGGATCATGGCGATGTCCTCGCCCTTGAGGCCCAGCAGGGTCGCGCACAGGACATCGACCGCGACCCGGTCGACGCCGGCCACGACCTTGAGAGGCTTAATGAGCTCGCCCGGGCCCATCGGCCCGTTCGTCCGGATGATCTCCGTGGCGTCGACGATGTTGAGCGTCGGCTTGAGAACGGTATTCAGGTCGACGATGCAGGTCTCCAGGTGCTCTGTGGCCGCCGGATCGGTTTGCCAGTTGGGCTGGTGGAAGCGGGTCCGATTGCAAGAGGGGGCGTTGAGGCCCATCAGGTTTTTCAGCGAGCCGGTGAACTTGCTCCCCGCGTGGTCCTTCGTCACGGGCATGTTGATGAACGCGTCGTAGTCATAGAAGGCGTTCATGATCATGGCCTCTTTGAGGAGGGCGGGATTCGCGACCGGGACGGCCTTGAAGTTCACGTCCTCCCTGGGGATAAGCCGCAGCTCCGCGCCTTCCTCCTGGATCACCCGGGCCAGGCCCGTGCCGTCCCAGGCCGGCTGGGCGAGATAGCTGAGGCAGGCGATCTCCTTGGCTCCCGCGCTCTTGCACATCCGGATTGCCGCCCGGAGGATTTCGGGCTTGGTGAACGTGCCCGGGTTCTTGCTCTGGACGTTGGGCATAAGCAGGACGCGGGCGCCCTTGGGAACGTAGGCGGATATGCCGCCGACAAGCTCAACCGCCTTGGCCGTCATGGCCGCGTAGTCCGTGCCCGAGACTACCGCGATGCCCGGATCGTCGGCCGCCCGGGCCGCGAGCGGGCCATCGGCCAGGCCGGATAGGATCCGATTTCCCAGGACCGCGCCCGCGCCGAGCTTCGCCGTGCGGGACAGGAATTCGCGTCTGCCGAGTTTCGAGGCCATGCTCCCTCCTTGTGGTCCGCTTAGCAAGATTCCTTTTCCCATATTATGGAATATCCCTCCGCGAGTAAAGCGGGGCTCGGGGGCGGCTCGGGAGGAGACGGCCGGCGGCACGCCGGTTTCCC
>PLMN01000013.1 GCA_003141555.1 Candidatus Aminicenantota bacterium | reverse complement strand
GCTGAACGCAAGCGCCAGAATCACGGCCGCGATGAAAACGAGGGATCTACGCATGGGAACCTCCTCCTTACTTAAGTTCTTTGATGAGCATTCTAACACAATGACCTGCCTGACGCTATAAGCTAAGAGCCTGAGCCACCCCCGGCGGGAGCGACATAAACCGCGATGGTAATGAAATGCGCGAGCGCGCCGCGACGCCAATCGCCTGATGGACGATAGGCTTCCGTTTCACCGGAGTTCTTGAAAATGTTACCCAATAATAGGAGAATCCAATCTCGCGAGGCGCGAAGCGACCTTATCCGAATTTCAAGGAGACGGCCTCATGAATAAACATCGATCGACCCTTTGGCCGGCACTCCCCTCGGCCCGGAGCGCCTTCCTGGCCATTGCCCTTTCCGTGTTGTTCTTCGCTTGCGGGCGTTCGCCCGCGGAAAGCGGAGGCCGAAGCGCCTTGACCGGCCTTCCTGCCCGGGAGGGCTTCGTCGTTCATCAAACCGACCGGCCCTGTCTCGTCGACGGCCGGCTGGAGGAATCATTCTGGAAGAGCGCCGAACGCCTCGGCGGGTTCCGCGTGGATTCCAACCCCGGACGCATGCCCGCAGTCGCCACGGAAGTCCTTTTGGCGTACGGGAAGGACGCGCTTTTCGCGGCCTTCGTTCTCGAAGAGCCGCCCCGGCCGCAAGGAACCGAGGGCGGAGACCTCTGCGAAATCTCGATTTTTTCGCGGCCGGAGACGCCCTTCTATTCCCCCTATCTCCAGCGGCTCGATTATAAAAACGCCAATGAATCCGTCCGGACGATGAGACGCTTTGAAGTGAGTTCTTCGAACGCGCGCCGCCAGGCTAACGTGTCCAAGGTCGGCCCGCATGCTCCTTACATCATCGATTATGCATGGAAATCCGGCTGGCAAACCGCCGTCGCGGTCAGGAAGGAGACGGTCGTCATCGAGGCTGCGATCCCGTGGGCGGACATCGGCGGCCTGCCCAACGCCGGGGACACGTTCCGGATCAATTTTGTCCGCGCCCGCCAAACTCCGGAGGGCGGAACCGAGCGCGACTGGTTCAATTGGTACGCGGGCCCCAACATCCGTGTCGAGCCCTGGGCTTCCGAGAATTTCATTCAGGAGTATCCGACGATCTTCGCCTCGGCCCGTTTCGAAGACGGCCGGGCCGTCCTCACCCGCTTTGTCGAGACCGAGGACCCCTGGAGCGTGCCGCGGGAACACGCTGAATATGCGAAGCTTCTCACCGGCCGGCCCGATCCCAATCGGTCCGTCCATTTCTATCTCGGCTTGAGCAGCTTCCTTCTTTCCGACCGGATCAAAAAGCTCTACGATCCGAAAACTTGGGAAGCCGAGGAAGCCAACATGATGGCCGAGTTCGGCGAAGCGGGAGCGAACGGCCCATTCCTGCCGGCGTTCCTGGAGAAGGCCGGGTCGGCGCGCCTCGCCGAGCTCAACCGGCGCTGGGGGATGCGCTTCAGCCTGCACGGCTATGCCGATTCCAAGGAAGCGATAGAACAGGGTGCTGCGATTTTGACGCCGGGCGGAACGGCGGCGTTCTTCGACCCGGTCATGATCAAGCTTAAGCACAAGCTGCTTGAAAGCTTTCTCCAAAAATACGCCGCGGCCCCCTGGCTGGAAGACGTCTGGGGACAGGACGAACCCTTCAACCAGATCTCCACGATTCTCCAGCCCGGGATCTACGAACGGGTCAACGCCGATCTCCAGAAGGAGTTCGGCCTGGAGCTCGGAGTCCCGGCGGGCATTCCGAACCTGGCTTATGAGAGGCAGCCCGTCCAGGCCGAAAGCCGCATGCTGCCGGACCGGCGCGCGGCCCTCTCCCGGATCGCCATGTTCCGCTGGATGAACAAGACCTACGCCGAGGTGGCCCGCGGCGAGCGCGGGATCGTCCGCCGCCTGGCTCCCGGCAAAGCTTTCCAGGCCTTCAACAGGAACTCGGTGGCCGATCTCGATTTTCTCGACCAGTCCCGGCTCTGGGACCAGACGGACTATTTCTCGGCCGATCCGTACCCCTCGTTCTGCATCTACGTCTACGGGCCGGAGCGCTCCCGCTATCACGTCGGCTTCACGTCCAAGCTCGTGACCGACCTGGCCGCGGGGAAGCCCACCCAGATGATCGTCCAGGGCTGCGAGATGATCCAACGCCTATCCACCGTCGAGAACGTCCGCGAGTGGGCCAGCCAGGCGGCCAAGGCCGGCGTCTCCAAGCTGGATTGGTGGGGCACTCCGCGGCTGAATTATCCGGATGTTTACCGCGAAATGGTTCGGATCTCCAAGCTCTGGAAGTCCCTGCCCGCTCTCGATATTCCGGCCCGATCCGACGTCGCGGTCCTCTTCAGCGAAGACGCCCGGGCCGGCGACGAAGGGCTGCAGGCCCATTACACCCTCCACGTTCTCCTCGGCGAGAACCTGGGGGCGGCGTTCCATTTCGTCAGCGAGAACCACGTGCGCAAGGGGCTCCATTCGCTCGAGGGCAAGAAATTGATCTTGGCCCCCGAACTGGGGTATCTCTCGAAGCCCTTCGCCGCGGAGATCCTCCGGCGGGTGAAAGAGGGCGCGGTGCTGGTCGTCCTCGACCCCGACGCCTTCCTCTATGACATCGAGAGCGGCCCGCTCGATGACGTTCGGCGCGAGATCCTGGGGACGGGCATGCCGGCAAAGCGGGAAGCCGCCGAGCTGTTCCCGACGGCGCAAGCGAAGGCGCGGTTTAAAGTCGGAAAGCCCCTGCCCCTGCGGCCGCTGCCGATCGTCGGGGCCACGCAGAACGCCCGGACGTTGGAGTCGCCCCCGGGGGCGGTCGTCCTCTTCACCTATGCCGACGGCGCGCCCGCGGCGTATTCGCGCCAAGTGGGCCGGGGCGAGGTGATCGCGTTCGGCGCCATGCCGTTCTGGGACAGCGAGCTCGCCCTCCGTCCTGAGGGCTGGGAGACCTGGCTGGCCTCTCTCCTCGACGAGCTCAGAATCCCCCGCGGCCTTCCGATTTGGAAGTTCTTCTTCCCCGCGACCGGGGGTGAGGTTAAAATCCAGGGCCCGCTCGTCCGGATCCCGGGACAATAGGCCATCGCTGAGGCGGCCCGATGTCTGGACCATTTTTTAGGGCTGAGGGCATTTCACTTCACGAGTGGTAGAATCAGCGCCTGTCGATTATGCTATCCCCGATAATAAAAGCAAAGGAGTATGCAGAATGAGGATCATCAGGAATGTGACTCGGACTTTGTTGATGACGCTCTTGTTGTTTTCCGTATCCCGGCTGTGCCTCCCGTGCACTTCCATATTAGTGACCAAAGGCGCCTCTGCCGACGGATCCGTCATCATCACCTATTCCTGCGACGCGGAGTTTCTGGCCACGATCCGCTTCATCCCGGCGGCGGATTTCAAGCCGGGCGAAAAGGTCATCCTCGAGAGGTCGGGGGGCCGGCGCGTCGAGCTCCCCTGGGTCGCCCATACCTACAAAGTGATCGACTTCATGAATGAGCACCAGCTGGCCATCGGCGAGTCGACGTTTGAAGGCCGTCCGGAGCTGGAAAATCCGGACGGGCTGATGGATTCCTATTATGAATTGATGATCCTGGCCCTGCAGCGGACCAAGACCGCCCGGGACGCCGTCAAGCTGATGACGGAGCTTATGGATGAGTACGGTTATGGCAGCACGGGCGAATCGATTTCCATCGGCGACAAGGAAGAAGCCTGGATCCTGGAGATGGCCGGGACGGGCAAGGGAGGGCACGGGGCCGTCTGGGTGGCCCAACGGATTCCCGACGGCATGATCTGCGCCCACGCCAACATGTCGCGGATCGGCGAATTCCCCCTGAATGATCCGGAGAATTGCCTGTATTCCAAAAATGTCATCTCCTTTGCCGTGGAGAAAGGCTATTACAACCCGAAAAACGGGCCGTTCAATTTTTCCCAGGTTTACAACCCTCCCACCGAGGAGCAGGTCAAGCACGCCTCCCGGCGGGTTTGGAGCATCTTCCGCAGGGCGGCGCCGTCGGCCGGCCTGTCCCCCGATGCCAGCTCTTTTATCAAAGGCGCCAAGCCCTACCCGCTGTGGATCAAACCGGACAAGAAGCTTTCGGTCCGGGACGTCATGGCCCTGCATCGTGATCATTACGAGGGGACTCCCTTCGACACGACCAAGGATCTTTCCGCCGGACCGTTCGGCTCCCCGGACCGCTGGCGCCCTCTGAGCTGGGAGCTCGACGGAAAGGCGTACTCCTGGGAACGGCCGATTTCGACCCAGCAGGTCGGATTCGTTTTCGTGGCCCAGGCGAGGTCCTTCGTTCCCGATTCCGTGGGCGGCGTCTTCTGGTACGGGATGGACAATCCCTACACGAACATCTTCATTCCGCTTTACACCAGCATCACGGAGCTGCCTCCGGCCTACATCCGGGGGAACATCCAAGCCTTTAGCCGGGATTCGGCCTGGTGGACATTCAATTTCGTGGCCAACTTCGCCAACCTGCGCTTCAGCGATATGATCCAGGACATCCAGAAGGTCCAAAAGGAGATCGAGGACCTGGAATTCTGCATCCAGCCGGCCGTCGAGCAGAGCGCGACGAATCTGGCAAGCACCCAGCCCCAGATGGTTCCGGTTTTCCTGACCCGCTACTGCCTTTCCAACGCCCAGATGAACCTGGATCAGTGGTGGAAGCTGGCCGATTCTCTCATCACGAAGTACAACGACGGCTATGTTCAGGACGATAAAGGCAACGCCAGGGAGCTCGGCTATCCCAAGCCCTGGCTGAGAGAGGAATTGAAGAAGAACCCCGGAAAATTCGCGGTCAAAGAAACACCCAAAAAGGACAAGGAGCTCTGACGGGCTTCCGGCCCCCGCTCCGCGGAAAAATCACCGTCCGGCGGGGGCTTTCACCAGGACCGTCGCCGTCGCCGTTTTAGTCGGGTCGCTCTCCGACCTCGCGGTCAACGTCACCTTCGCCGAGGCGGAGCTTTCCGGCCGTCGGGTCAGGCAGACGGGGATCGTCGCCGCTGCGCCGAACTTCGCCGCGGCCAAAGCGCTCCGCAATTCGGCCGACCAGCCTTGGCCGGTCACCGAGACCGACAGACGATAGATATCGTTTTCAAGATACGCCCCGGCGTCCTGGGGATGAACCGCGGGATCCGTCGCGGCGCCCTTTCCCGTGTTCCGCAGAATGAAGGGGAGCTCGGCGGCCGCTCCCTCCAGCATGGACTCGGCCGGCGGCGCGACCTGGACCCCCCGCAGCTGCGGGCCCACCCCGTCCAGCGATCGAACGCCGATCGTGTAGGAAAGAATGCCTCCGGCGTCCTTGTGCAGCTCGATTATGTAAAAGTGAAGCCTGTTCGCCGGATCCTCCCATTCGTACTGGCTGCCGGAGTTGAGTCCGGCGTGAAAGAGAGCGTCATTCAGCTGCCGGTAATCGGCGACCGTGCGCATGACCTTCTGCCCGTTGGGCTTCATGTAATCGACCATGCGGATGTCCTCGGGATGCGCGTCGATGACCCAGCTGAAGCAGTTGAAGCCGTTCGGGCCGCCGTTGGTCCCTTCACCATCCTTGTTCTTGGCGATCAATACCCCGCTGTCCGGGCAAAAGGAGTCATAGCCGATCCGCTGGACGACTTCCAGCGAATAGAAGTTGTAGGTCGGCCTGCCGGAAGAGAGGGGATTCGAGGCCGGGTCGCCTACCGGGGTCCTGTCCTGCGGGGCCTCGCCGTCTAGCTTGACCAGGATGCCGGCGAACGAATGGGGGAACGGATCGACCTCGCGGGCCGTGACGTCGGCGACCGCCGGCCCTGACTTGGCCAGGCCGTTCCGGTTGAGTTGCAGGACCTGGGAGAGGGTCACGAATCCGTTGAGGAGCTTGTTGCGGAGCATGAGGCCGGCGGGCATGGCGGCCCCCGCGACGGCCGGAACCTCCCAACGGTTGTGCGGGCCGCCCGGTCCGTTGAATGAACCGCGGTCCATCATGTCCCACGGCCCGGAGCCCGCCCTCCGATAGGGCAGCGCATAGGGGTTGTTATTGTTGTCCCCGATGCTGAAGGCGAAGTGGCCGAGCTCGTGGGTGATGGTGCCGGAGTTCTCGCCCTGCCGGATCGAGGACAGCCCCCATTGCTGGGCCCCGGCCCGCCAGCTCGTCCAGGGCACATAGCGGCTAACGACCCACCGCGGTTTCGTCGGGTCGGGATTGCCCCATTCCGCGGGGATGTCCTCCTTCGTTTGGAACTTCATCTCGCCGAATTCCATCCAAACCCCCGTCTCGTCATAGCCCGCGTAGATGCGCAGGACGGCGTCATAGCTTTTCCGGATTTCGCCCTTGTCGGCCGCCCACAGAGCGTCGCAATCCGGCTCGAGACGGCCGTTGGCCCGGCTGCCGTCGGGCGTCGCGGAATTCTGGCCCCACTCATTGAGACCGTATTCCCAAAGAGACTTCGGCAGGCGGTACGGACCGAAGGCGTCGAGCCGGGTGATGCCGAACCGGCCGCGCGACTGCTCCATCCAATATCCGTTGATCGTATGGCCGTGATTGACCTCTCCCGGCTTGATGAAGAAGTCGGCATAGAACTGGGGAATCTGGTCACGCCGGACCGGATCGATCTGCGGATTGCCGAACAGGTCGGAGTGCTTGGGGAGCGTCATCACGAAGGGTTGATCGGGAAAATCGACCGCCACAAGCGCCATGTGAAATTCACGTTGAGGCTTTCGGACCGGGTCAGCCCAGTCGACGCCGGGAACGGGCAGATAGTCGTTCCAAGTCATGTCTTCCTGGTCCTTGACTCTCTGCGGGTCGATGGGCGCGGGAACCGGGGCCTGGTTCCCCGCCGCGATCTCCTTCTCCCGCGGATATTTGGGGCCACGGAGACCCAGGGCGTCCGGAGAAGAGACGATTAAAACTCCGACCAAGCCCAGGACAAGGACGATTCCACGTGCGGCGGCGCTTCGGAAAGAACGAATCTTGGTCATAGGATGCCTCCAAGAGCTTGATAAACTATTTTATCATACCGGAGTCGTCGGGCGTCGATCTAAGAAGCACAGATTGACGAAGACGAGCGATATCGACATAATTCATTTGCGTATGTCGGAAGATTGAATTCGATACCATGGACGAAATCGGGAATCCGCTCGACAGTCACATCCGCCCTCCGATCGTCACCGTTTCCGGCTTGTCGAAGAGGTATGGAAGCGTTATCGCCCTTGATGACGTTGCCTTCTCAATCCACCGCGGGGAGATTCTGGGTCTGATCGGCCCCAACGGCGCCGGCAAGACCACCCTTTTCGAGTGCGTGGCGGGTGTCCAGCCGGCCGACAGGGGAACGGTGGTGTTCGGCACAGGATATGAGACGGCCCGGCGCGGCGACGTTCTCTTCTATTTGCCGGACGGAATTGCCCCGTGGCCTGACCAGTCGGTGGAATGGGCCCTGAAGTTCTTCCTGGATTTCTTCGGCGGGCGGCGCGACCTGGTTGACGACATGATCAACCGCCTCGATATCGCGCCGCTGAGGCGCAAGCGGATCGGGGCGCTTTCCCAAGGCCAGCGCAAGCGCGCCTTGCTGGCGATGGGTCTGCTCACCCCGCAACCGGTATTGCTCATCGATGAACCTTTCGAAGGGCTTGATTTGCGCCAGAGCCGCGAAGCCGCAAAGACGCTTCGCTGGCACGCTTCGCTCGGACGGACGCTGTTTCTTTCGATCCACCAGATCATGGATGCCGGACACGTTTGCGATCGATTCGTGCTCTTGAGCGGAGGGCGCGTCGGCGGGGAGGGTACGGCCGACGAGCTCGCCTCTCTGGCCGGGAGTCGGCCCGGCGTCACGGCGCCGGCTGATTTCGAGGAGATCTTCCTTGCGCTTACGTAGCCACCCCTGGCCTCAGCTCGTCCGAAAGGAATGGCGCGAGCTTCTCTCTTCGCGCGCCTGGTGGGTGATGATTTTTCTTGTCGGACCGTTAGTCGGGGTGTCATTCATCGGCGCGGTCCGGACATATGCCGAGGCCAGCGGCCTCGGCGGGGCGTCGGCGGGCGTAGGAGAAGCCTTTTCGCCCCTGGACGGCATTTGGGCGCCGACGTTCGTAGCCTATGAAATCGCGGCCACGTTCCTCCTTCCTTTCGTCGCGATTCGTCTCGTCGCCGGCGACCGCCAGAGCGGGGCGTTGAAGCTCGAGGGCCAGGGCCCCATGTCGCCCTTTTCCCGCATGGGAGCCAAGGCCCTCGTTCTTTTTGGAGGATGGTGCCTTGCCGGCTTCCCGGCGCTCGTCGCGGGAATCCTGTGGAAGACCTACGGCGGAAGCGCGTATCCGCCGGAGCTTGCGAGCGTCGCACTGGGTCACCTTCTGAACGCCGGCCTGACGATCGCCCTGGCCATTGCGATTGCATCGATCGCGGAGAATCCGTCGACCGCCGCTATTTTAGTCCTCTCCTTCACGGTCGGCACCTGGATTCTGGGTTTCATCGCTTCCCTGCGCGGCGGAATGTGGGAGCTGATCGCCAAGTTCACGCCCGCAGCCATGTTGGACAAGTTCCAACACGGACTCATCCCGCTCGGCACGTCCCTCGTGGCCCTGGTTTTTATCGCCGTGAGCCTGGGGATCGCGTCCCTCTGGATCCGGCTCGGCGTCTCCACCCGGCGGCGCGCGTTCGAATCGGCCGGCCTCGTCGCGGCGGCCGCCGCTTTGGTCGTGGCCTGCGCGTTCGTCCATCCGAGCTGGGATGTCTCGGAGAACCGGCGCCATTCGTTTCCCGAGGCCGATCAAGAGGCTCTCGCCCGGATTCAAGGCCCGCTCCACATTGAGGCCCACTTGGCGCCCGAGGATCCGCGCCGCTCCGATCTCGAACACCAGGCCCTCTCCAAGCTCCGCCGGGCAATGCCATCCGTCGAGGTGCGCTATGTCTCGGCCACGTCGATCGGCCTCTTTGAGCAAACAAGCGCCGGATACGGCGAGGTCTGGTACGAGCTCGGCGGAAAAAGAGCGATGAATCGGCTCACGACGGAAGAAGCCGTGCTCGAAACGATTTACGGCCTGGCCGGCATAACGCCTCCGAAAGAGACCGAACCGTCGTTCGCCGGCCATCCGCTCATCGCGTCGCCGAGGGGAGCTGCCGTCGTATTCTTTGGATTATGGCCCGCCATCGTGGCGGGCTTCGGAGTTTTCGTCTTCAGGAGAAGAACATGAAGATCTCCCAAGGTTCGCTTCTCGCGGCCGCCGTGGTCATAGCGATGGTTTCGTTGGGCGCGTCGGAGCTCAAGGTCGATCTCAGCAAAGAGCAGATCGGCAAGACGCCAAAGGCGTTTCAGCCGATCGTCGGCACGTGGATCGTGGCCACGGACGGCGAAAATCCCGTGATCATGGTCGACGGTCAGCCGTGGGTCTCCCGACAGGATAACCCCACCAAGCTCCTGCTCGATAGCGCCCGCAAATTCTACGGCGCTACGAACGAGCAGTTCATGGACAACGTCAAACAGTTCGCCTACTTCCCCATTGCGATCCTCAACGGCCTCGACAACTTCACGGACGGCACGGTCAGCCTCAAGTTCAAGACGATTGGGGGAAGGAACGATCGCTGCTCCGGAATCCTCTTCAACGTCAAGCCGAACGGCGACTGGCTGGCCGTTCGCTACAACGATACGGAGAACAATATCGCCCTCTGGACGTTCCATGACGGCGTCCGCCGCTTGATGAAATTCGGGGTGCGGAACGCGTTCGTGCTCGACAGGAGCCTGTGGCATGAGTTGAAAATGACGGTTCAGGGCACGGACTTTAAGGGCTGGATCGATGGCACTCTCGGGCTCGAATATTCGCTGAAGGAACCGGTGTCGGGCCGGATCGGCCTGTGGTCAAAAACCGACAGCACGAGCTACTTCAAGGATTACGTCGTCAATTGACCTGCCCCCCTTAAATCGGTCCGGGGAGAATGAGAGAAACCTGGCGAAATCCCCCCGCGCTTCTGATACAATCAAGGGCAATTCGGGTCTCGAGGAGGCGAATCATGCCGCATCGTTCGCTCATTGCCCTCCCCATATTCGCTTTGGTTCTCGTCCTTTGCGGCGCGGTCCTGCCGACGGGCTGCCGTTCCCATCCCGCCGCGGCCATTCCCGGCCCGGAAAATTGGGGCCTTCGCAAGGCCCTCCCCTTCGAAACGGTCCGGTCGGAATTCGCCGCGCCCGACATGATCTATGCCCCGTTCATGTTCTGGTTCTGGGATGAGCCGCTCGACACCGCCAAGATGGCCGGGATGGCCCGGGCCATGGCCGGGCAGCGCTTCAATCCCGGTTTCGCCCACGCCCGGATGTCTATGGTCAAGACGCCGGACCTTCCGGACGCGGAATGGCTCGGGGACAAATGGTTCGAAGCCTTCGGCGCCGCCCTCGGGGAAGCCAAGAAGCAAAAAAGCTATCTGGGCTATTGTGACGAATACTGGTGGCCGAGCTTCCAGGCCCACGACCGCCTCATCGCCGCCCACCCCGAGCTGAAGGCCCAGTCGCTCCGCTGGGACATCATCGACGTGCCCGGCGGGACGGAAGTCCGCGTCCCGGAATGTTATTTCGCCGCGGCCGCGCGGCGGGATCAACCGGTTCCCGGGGGCGCCGGGAATGGCTCCTGGCGCTCCGTGAGCGAGAAGGAACGGCACGTCCCCGCGGTCATCCGGAGTTCGACCTTGCGGATCGTCGGAGCGGGGCCGGCTTTCAGCTGGAAAGCGCCGGCCGAAGGATCGTGGCGCGTCTACGCCTTCAACCTGTTCCATCACCCCGGGGCCGACGGCGGCAAGACCAACGCCATCGACGCCCGCCTCGCGCCCCTGTTCATCGCCGCCGCCCTGGAACCCTATGCCCGGCGGCTCGGCGCCGATCTGGGTCATTCGATCCCGGGCGATTTCATCGACAACGAAGGCGATTACGGCTGGGGTCTGGCCTGGTCATCGACGCTCGACGAGCGCTATCGGGAGCGCTACGGCCGCGACATACGGCTCTGGCTGCCGCTCTCGATCGACCGGGACGCCGAAGGTGTCTTCGCCCGGGCTCGCTGGGAATGGTTCGATCTCGTCTCCGACCTCTACGCGGCGACGTACCGGGCCGTGACCGACTGGCACGAACGCCGCGGAATGTACACGACGGCCCATTTCTGGGAAGACGGCATCGCCCCTCAGGTCTTCGCTGTCGGCGACCATATGAAGCAGCTGCGAGCCCTGACCATGCCCGGCCAGGATTGCCTGGGCCGCAAGGCGCTCCGAGTCCATGACTTCAAGGAGATCGAGTCGGTCGCCGAATTCCAGAACGCCCGCGCCACAACGGAGCTGATGGGTGCGGGGGGGTTCGAGGGCACGCCCTGGGGCACGTTCAATCCGCCCTTCCTCAAGCAGGCCATCAACGCCGTGACGGCCTGGGGGATGAGCCACATCATTCCCCACGGCGTCTTCACCACCCGCAAATTGACCGGAAACCCCTGGCCGCCGGACTGGTATACCGAGAACCCGATGTTTCCGTATCTGCACGTTTGGACCGATTTCGCCCGCCGGGCGAGCTACGTCACCTCAATGGGCAGGGCCGTTCCGGACGTCCTGCTTTTCAACCCGCTCGAATCGGGCTGGATCCAGGCTGACGCGGACATCCTCGAAAGCGAAATGTGGAAATATCCCGGGACGAGCCCGGGCGGAAAGCGGATCAATGAGATCGATCGGGTTTACGCCCAGGCCATCGACGATCTGACCGGGGCCCGGGTCGAGTTCCTCTGCGGCGATCGGTTTTATCTGCGACAGATGGAGGTTGAGGCGGGGGCCCTCGTCCGGGGCGAATTTTCCTTCCGGACGCTCGTCCTGCCGGACCTCGATATCCTGCCCCTCGAGGCCGCCCGCAAGATCGTCCGGTTTGCCCGGGCCGGCGGCCGCGTCTATGCTTTGGCCGGCCTGCCTCGGGCTTCGGCCGAGAAGGGAATGGACGATCCGAAAATGGTCAGCTTGATGGAGGAATTGAAGGCGCAAGCGACCTTCACGGCCTGCCCGAAAACCGGCCTGAAAGCCCTGCTCGAGGCGGAGGCGCCGGGGCTTCGGAGCCCCGTCCGCTTCGTCTCGGGCACTTTCCCGATGCTCCAGCTCCGGCGGCGAATCGACGGCCGGGAATTCTTCTGGCTGGTGAACAACGCGGACGAGGCCCGGGTCTGCGCGCTCGAAGTGCGCGGAGCGAAGGGCGCGGCGTCGATCTGGGACTGCGAAACCGGCGACATCTGTTCCGTTGCTTCCTCCGACGCGGCCGAGGGCAGCCGGCTGACGCTCGTCTTCAAGCCTTACGAAGCTTATTGGCTCGTCTTCGATCCCAAGGAACCGGCCCGGGCCGGGGAACCCGAGCGCCTCCCCCGGACCGAAGTCGTCGCGGCGATCGACGGACCCTGGACCGTCCGGTTCGACGCCTCGATCCAACCGGAGATGGAATTCCCCTTGAAGCCGCCCGCCGCATTCGCGGGGGGAATCGTGAAGCCCCTCGAAGACTGGAAAGCCTGGGGCCTTCTGAAATTCAGCGGCCTTCTCGATTACACGAAAACGATCCAGGTGGACCATCCGGCCGGAGATTGGAAGCTCGATCTCGGAAAAGTGGCCCATGTCGCCGAAGTCTGGGTCAACGGGAAAAGCTGCGGCGTCCGCCTGTGGGCCCCCCATGTGTTTGAAGCGGGCGAAGCGCTCCGCCCCGGCGCGAACGAGATCCGCGTGCGTGTGGCCAATCTCATCAACAATTCCTATGGCGAATTCGCCGAGTCGGGTCTGTTCGGGCCGGTCCGGCTGGTGCGGGTCCGCTAGTCATGGAAGCGAGACGCCTCTTTCTGACCGTCGCGCTCGGACGGAACGGAAGCCCGGCCGGTTGACCGTTGACCTGCTTCCTGAATCTTGTTCCACTCTGGAATGGACCAAGACCCGGGGTTCGGGCCCTCTCATTATGTTCGGACTATTTTTCAGGGATGGGGTTCGTCAGGCCGGGGGACATTTCATTCCGTTCATTTGACGTGACCCGCAAAACGGATTACGATCAAATTTAAGTTCTGTTTCAATCTTGATTCCCGGGGAGGTATTAATGAAACGCTTTCGTGTTTTGAGAGGATTTCTGTTATGCGGATTTGTGGCTTGTTTCGCGTTGGCCGCCGTGGCGCAGCAAGGCCCGACACAGGCCGAGCTTGACGCCGCCGCCGGGCAGGGGGCGAACTGGCTGCACGCCACGCACGATTATACCGGCCAGCGTTTCGTCGACCTCAATCAGATCACTCCGAAGAACGTGCGCGGCCTTCATGCCGTGGCCATCTTCCAGACCAGGGAATATGGCCCGTCACAGACCAACCCGCTCGTCTACAACGGCGTCATGTATATCACGACGACGCATACGACCGTGGCCTTGGACGCCGCGACAGGCCGGAAGCATTGGGAATACGTTTGGAAGGCCAAGGATGCGGAAAATTACATCACCAACCGCGGGGCGGCGATCAAGGATGGCTTGGTCGTCCGGGGCATGCCCGACGGCTATCTGATCGCCCTGGATGCCGCGACGGGCGCGCTGCGATGGGAACGTCAGATCGCTTCCCCGAAGGACGGCGAATTCCTCAGCGCTCCCCCTCTCATCGCCGGCGACCGCATCATCATGGGGCCGGCCGGATCAGACTGGGGGACAAAGGGCTGGGTCGGAGCTTTTCGCCTGTCCGACGGAACGCGCCTCTGGAAGTTCAACACCGTTCCCGATCCCGGCGAGCCCGGGGCAAACACATGGGGCAAGGACCCGGCCGTCATGGCCCATGGCGGCGGGAGCATCTGGACCCCGCTCTCCTATGACAGCGCCAGAGGACTGGTTTACGTGCCGGTCGGCAATCCGGCCCCTGACCTGTATGACAATCTGCGTCCCGGGGATAACCTTTACACGTGTTCCATGGTCGCCCTGGACGTGAACACCGGCAAGCTGAGCTGGCACTTCCAGGCCGTCCCGCATGATACCCACGATTGGGACCTCACCCAGGTGAGTCCTCTCTTTACGACCAAGGTCCAGGGCGTCCAGCGGGAGCTGATCGCGGTCGCCGGCAAGGACGGACTGCTTCGCGTCCTCGATCGCGTCAGCCACGCCCTGCTTTATTCGGTCCCTTTCACCCGGCGCGAGAATGTTGATGTCCCCGTCACCACCAATCCCGTACATGTCTTTCCCGGCGCCCTGGGCGGCGAGGAATGGAGCGGCCCCGCCTATAACCATCTCACGGACATGCTCTACGTCCCCTCGGTGGAGCGCGGCTGCACTTACGTGAAGGCCAAGGAGGCCCCCGTCCCGGCCGGCAAAGATCTGTTTCTCGGGGGGACATTCACCCCTGATCCCTGGGAACAGTCACGCGGCTCACTCACGGCTTTCGACGCCGCCACCGGAAAGGAGCATTGGACCTATCATTCCGGCGCACCCATGTTGGCCGGGGTTTGCACGACCGCGGGCGGGTTGGTCTTCACCGGCGAGCACGGGCAGGATTTCCTGGCCCTCGACGCGCGAACGGGCGAGGTCCTCTTCCGGTTCAATACAGGCGGTCCGGTCGGCGGGGGAGTCGTCAGCTATTCGGTCAATGGCAAACAGTATGTGGCCGTGATCTCCGGCTATGTCTCGGGCAATTTTGGGGACCTTGGAGGCGGCACGACAACCGTGGTCATTTTCACCCTTTGACCGCGACGCCCAAGGGGCCAGGCCTGAGATATCTCAAGACTGCTGGATTCGTCCCGGAAGGCCCGGCTAGCGGGCGCCGGCGGGGCCATATCTCCTGTCTTGGCTAGGTGAGTCTTTTCCGGTGTTAATGAACGTCGTGTCGCGACCTTTCGTCTTCTTCATCTCCCGACCCGCCGTTTATCTCCTTGCCGTAGGGATTTGCCTATCCGTGTGCCCCGCCGTTTCGGCTGCGCAGGATTGGGCCGGGCGTGTGGAGGGAATCGTCCTTGACGCCGACGGGGCGCCGATCCCGGGCGTCGAGATCACCGTGCGAACCGAAGGCTGGTCTGCCGCGGGCCGGAGCAACCGCTTGGGCGAGTTTCGCTTTGAGGGCGTCCCGAAGGGCAAGGGAACGATTTCGGTCCGGGCTCCCGGATTCGACGATTTTGCGCGGAGCTGGATCACCGACCAGGACGGCAGGGCGCGCATCGACGTTGTCCTGATCTTGAGGGCCGTCGGGCAGGAGATGACGGTGACGACCACCCGCACCGAGGCCCGAGTAGGCAAGACTCCGGCGAGCGTCGTGGTGTTGACAACGGAGGCGCTCTCCACGACGGCCGCGTTCGGCATCGATGACGTCCTTCGCCAGGTACCCGGGTTCAGCTTGTTCCGCCGTTCGGGAAGCCGGACCGCGAACCCAAGCTCCCAGGGGGCGTCCCTGCGGGGCATCGGGGCCAGCGGGCCGAGTCGGGCCGTCGTCCTGAGGGATGGCATCCCCTTGAACGATCCGTTCGGCGGCTGGGTTTACTGGGACCGCGTCCCCCGCGCCTCCATAAGCTCCATCGAAGTGCTCCGCGGCGGCTCGTCCGATCTGTACGGAACGGGAGCCCTCAGCGGGGTGATTAATATTCTCACCCGCCCCACGGCGTATTTCGTCAGGGATGTTTACAGGGGATGCGATCGGCTGGATGGACAATTGAAATAAGCTACTTCAGCTTGAAGACTCTTAATATCCTTTATCCATTTGCGCGGACCTCATCTCTGAAAAATAGTCCAGACATAATGTGGTTTTTCTATTAGGAAAAATTGACTTCCCAACGGACAGGATCCGGAAAGGAGGTCAGGGTCGCTGGCTGGACCAGGTTAGAACCTGTTTAATAACCTGCTAACCCAACTCCGCGCAATCCGATATAAGAACTGGAAGAAGCAAGAGACTTAAAATCTCCCTGAAAGCAATAAGGGAGGCTATTATATCCGAGGGCGGCGGGGCCGATGGAGGTCGTCGCCATCGCCAGCGATTCGGCTCCTATTTTCGGAATATTGACGGGCTGGTTTTGGGATGATATGGTTCCAAACTGACGGGAGAGAGATTCTTTGCCTAAAGAGGGAGCTCGTCGCATCGCAAGGTCGGAATCATGAAGACTTGTCGACCTATATTCATGATGATTTTCCTTTCTTGCATTTGTTTTATTCAACAGGTGTACCCTCAATCTTCTTCAAGTGATTCTTCATTTCATCCTTACCATATTAATTATTGGGGCACGGGGACCATCCTCGGCATCGGATCGTTGGCAAATTACCTTGGAACACCAAACGTGCGAAGAAAAACGGAATTGTCTCTTTGGGAAATCCAAGAATTGAACAGAGGCGATATTCACGGGATCGATACCTGGTCTCTTAAGCAAGACCCCTCCCATAGGGTTGCCTTCCTTCATTATTCAAATTATGCCCTGTGGTCCACTCTGGCTCTTCCCGCTTCCCTCTTGTTTGATCATCGGATCAGACGGGATTGGTTTGACATGCTTCTGATGTATTTGAAGACAATAACGATCGCGACGAACATTTATGAATGGAGCTTTCTCGGACCCAATTTTCAAGATAGAATGCGGCCGATCACTTACTATGATCAAGTTCCTTACAACGAGAGAAAGCAATCCGATAACCGCAATTCATTCTTCAGCGGCCATACCACCTCTGCCGCGGCAACCACGTTCTTTTTGGTGAAAGTTTACAGCGATTACCATCCTGAAATAGGAAACAATAAATATCTTTTATACGGCGCGGCGCTGATCCCTCCTCTTGTCGTAGGGTATTTCAGAATGAAAGCGCTCATGCATTTTCCTTCCGATGTCATGGTCGGCCTGGGAGTCGGGGCCTTATGCGGCATCCTTATTCCGGAATTCCATCGTTTGAAAAACAATAACATCTCATTGGAAGCCTGGGCTTCATCCTGTTCATCGGGAATAGGAATGAAATGGTAGCCGATGCCTTTTCCTTGAACTTCGATTTCATTATTTCCGTTCTAGACGTTAAGTCCCAAGAGCATAGTTTCAGCGTTTTTAATTCGTTTCTAGCACAAATTGGCACACGGTTGGCACAAAGGATTTGGTCTGTCTGTTCTCAGGTTGGAAGGCGATTCCCTTAGATCTCATCCATAAAAAATGGCCCAAACCAGGGGGCAAGTTCATGAAGCCGAAAATTACGTTTTTTGTTGGACCAGTTTTTGGGTGAGGCTCCATGGGCCAGAGGTTCGAATCCTTTCAGGCACGCCTCGATTTCTCCTGATTTTTTGTTTATTCCTTTAAGCCCCCTTAGTCGAGTTTTCAGGGAGTTCGATGTTGTTGACATCGATCGGCAGCCGGGAATATTCTTTTCACATGAGGGGTGAGACTGATTGCGGTTTCAAAATGGTGAAGCCCGCCGCAACACGGCTTTGGCGGGCAATTTCCAAATCAGCCGTAAGCCTTTTCATCTTTGTGTTCTCCGTCGCAGGCGGCCCACCTTTCTTTACTGACGATCCCGATCCCGTCAAATTCCGTCATTGGGAATTTTACGTGGCCTCGGCACAGACGAGAAATAGCCTTGATTATTCCGGCACGGCGCCGCATTTTGAGATCAATTACGGATTTGCGCCCAACGCGATGCTCCATGTCATCGCTGCGGCGGGCTTTGATCTGCCTAAGAACCGGACGCTCCGGTATGGATTGGGCGATACGGAAATAGGTTTGAAGTACCGATTCGTCGAGGAGACCGACGGCCGACCTCAGATTGGGACGTTTCCTCATCTTGAAGTGCCCACCGGTGCAAGCAGCCGCGGCCTTGGAAGCGGTAATTATCGGCTCTTCCTTCCGATTTGGATCCAGAAAAGCTGGGGAGATTGGACATCTTATGGCGGAGGCGGATATTGTATCAATCCCGGCCCTGAAAACAAAAATTATTGGTGGTTCGGCTGGGAAGTCCAACGGGATATTTCCAAGGCTGTCACCTTAGGAGCAGAAATTTTCGCAAGTACTCCCAGTGTCAAGGGCGAGTTGACGACGGTCGGGCTCAACTTAGGAGCAATCCTATCCATCGGCGGCGGTGCGGCGGCTTTGGTGTCTGTGGGCAGGGACATCCGGGGGCCAAATACATTCTTTATGTATGTCGGATACTATTTAACTTTCGGCCCCCGGAAATGACCGGTTCCTGCTTCCTCGCGTCTGTGCTCTTTCCGGAATTTCACCCATAGAGGCGGGCGATTTTTCTTCGACAACATGACCTGCTTCCCGGATCCTGTCCGTTGGGAAGGCAATTCTTTTGCTTTCGTCGGTAGCAATAATTGGATAGTTGACAGAATCCCTGAGTTAACGATATGTTGATAGGATGATCATGGGGGGAGGTTTTTGGCAGGGATGAATCTCTGGGCCACCCGAATCCACGCGCGGCATGGAACAAGGAGAAACGAAAATGGTCGATTCAAAAAAGGGCCGGTTGGGACTTCTGTCTACCAAAAATAGCTTCCTGATCCTCGTGGATTATCAAGCTTCCATGTTCAAGGGGATCGCGTCGGGCGATAAGTCTGTCATCAAACAAGCGGCTATGGGGGCAGCCAAAGCGGCAAGCATATTGAGAATTCCGGCCGTATTATCCGCGATTCATCCCAAATCCAATGGGGAATTCATTCCGGAAATAGCGTCTCTATTCCCCGGCCGGAAAGTATTTTCGCGCAAGATCCTTAGTTTCGATGCTTTCGAAGACGAGGCGACCTGGAACGCCGTCAAGAAAATAGGGAGAAAGAAGATGGTCGTGTCCGGTTTATGGACGAGCATGTGCTTTGCCTATACCGCTCTCCACGGCTTAAAAAAAGGATTTGACGTATATGGATTAATGGATGCCGCAGGAGATTCCACTCCTGATGCCCACAAATACGGAATAGAGAGAATGTTGCAGGCAGGGGTCGTTCCGATCACTTTAGAGTCGCTTGTTTCAGAATGGATGCACGATTGGGGTAATCCTAAATCCGGTGATCTGGTCAAAGCCGTTTATTCCAAGTATGGAGCAATGATCGGGATGAGATAAAACCTCGATTTCAGCATTCGTGTCCGGTTTTATCGTTGTGATAGCGCTGTCCGGTTGAGATCGGGCGGGCAGAATTTTTTCAAGCGAAGGAGACGCGAACATGGCCATTGAACTTCCCAAGCTTCCTTACGGTGAGAACGAACTGGCTCCGGTTATCTCGAAAGAAACCATCGAGTTCCACTATGACAAGCATCATCGGGCTTATGTCGCCAACATCAACAACCTCATCAAGGGCGGGGATTTGGAGAGTCTTTCACTCGAAGAGATCATCAAGCGCGCCGAAGGCGGCGTGTTCAACAATGCCGCCCAGGTGTGGAACCACACCTTCTACTGGGAGAGTCTTAAGCCCGGCGGCAGCAAGCCCACGGCCGCCATCGAGAAATTGCTGGCCCAGAATTTCGGCAGCCTGGATGCCTTCAAGGAGAAGTTCTCCGATGCGGCGGTCAAAACCTTCGGCAGCGGATGGGCCTGGCTTATCAAGGAAGGCGCCGAGAAGCTGTCGATCCTGTCCACCTCGAACGCGGACATGCCGCTCAAACACGGCAAAAAGGCCCTGCTGACCTTTGATGTCTGGGAGCACGCCTATTATATCGACTATCGAAACCGCCGGCCCGACTATGTCAAGGCGCTCTGGGGGATCATCAACTGGGCGAACGTGGAAAAGAGATTCAGCACTTGAGCATGGAGGCCACTCTCATCAGAGAATATTTTTATCCCCGGCCGCAGATGAGAGTATAAATGAGACGCCTATCCCCCGGCAACGGCTGGGAAGACGGAGATAACGTCCCCGTTCTCAATCACGGTGGCGAGCCCCTCCAGGTGCTGGATATGCCGGCCATTTTTCAAAATGATGAGGAAGGGCTTCAACGTTCCGTTCTCGAACAGCTCGTCTCGCTCCTTTGACGATGTACAGAGGGATTCCAGAAGGTCGGCGATCGTGGCGCCCTCCGCCATCACGACATCCCTCTCCCTCGCTTGAAAGACTTCCCGGAACATCGCGAAAAATCGGACCGTGACCTTCATCGGCCTGAGCCTCCTCTTCCGCAGATCTGGCAGTTCGGATCGTTCCTCAGGGCCACTTCCTCGACGATGGAATTCATCCCGTCCAGCATGAGGAGCCTGTTTTCGAGCAGGCAACCTTTCCCGACGAGAAACTTGATGGCTTCGGCGGCTTCGAAGCTTCCGATGATGCCGCAAGAAACCCCGATGACGGGAAGCGTCCGGCCGGGCGGCTCGGCCGGGACGATGCATCGCAGGCAGGCCGTCCGTCCGGGCACGAAGGTCGTGACCTGCCCGTAGAAGCCATCGATCGCTCCGTGAACGAAGGGAATCCCCATCGCCCAGGCGGCGTCGTTCAGCGCGTATCGGGCGGCATAATTGTCCATCGCATCGAGGATGATCGCGCAGTCGCCGACGAGCTCAGGGGCGTTCCTATTCGTGATCGTCTCCCGCAGGGCCTCGATCCTGACGGAGGGATTGATCCGTCCAATCCGGACCGCGGCGACCTCGACCTTGATCCTCCCGATGTCGTTATCGTCGAACAGGAACTGCCGGTTGAGGTTGCTCCTCTCGACCGTCCCCCCATCGACGATTCTCAGCGTTCCGACCCCGGCCGCCGCAAGGTAGGTGCAGATGGCCGACCCGAGGCCGCCGACTCCCGCCACGAAGACCTTGGCGGCCTTCAGCCGTTCCTGGCCTTTCCGGCCGAACAGCCTGATCTGTCGCTCGTAACGATCGCCTTCATCTTCCGTGATCATCTTCCTCCAACCTTCATCTCCCCGGCCCTGCACCCTGTTCGGGATCCGGTGTCTGGCCTCCTCAACGGCATGTGCAGGAATAGCACGGATCGATCGAAGCATTGATGAGGGGGACATCCGCCAGGTTCGCCCCAAGGACCATGATCCTGACCAGCGGTATGTTCACGAAGCTCGGGGTCCGGATTTTCACCCTCAGGGGAGCGTCCATCCCGCCCGAGGCGACATAATAGAAGCACTCTCCCCTCGGCGCCTCGGAACGCGCCGTCGCTTCTCCGGCGGGAATCTCCACGAACTCCGGACCGCGCAAAGGGCCCGCCGGCATCTTTTCAAGCGCCTGGGAGATGATCCCGTAGGCCTCAATGAGCTCGAGCAGACGGACCACGACGCGGGCGTTCACATCGCCCGCGGTTTCGACGGGCACGCGGAATTCAAGCTTGTCATAAGCCTCGTAGGGGGCGGCCTTGCGGATGTCCTGGGGAACGCCCGAAGCCCTGGCCGTGGGGCCGACGGCGCCCCAGGCCCGGGCCTGCTCCTCGGGCAGGATTCCGATTCCGGCGCATCTCGCCCGGATTGTCCGGTCGTTCTGGAAAACGGGCACGATCTTTTTCGCCGTCTCTTCGCCGAGCCTCCGAATCTCGCCCAGAACGCGTCCGGGATCGGCCACATCCCGCGTGACGCCGCCGATGCAGTTCATCCCGTAGTGCACCCGGTTCCCCGAGATCCGCTCAAGGATGTCCATCGCCCGCTCGCGGAGGGCAAAGCAGGTCATGAACAGCGTCTGGAAGCCCATGACCTCCGCGGCCAGGCCCGTCCAGAGCAGGTGGGAAGTCACCCGTTCGAGTTCGGAGACCACGACCCGGATATAGCGGGCTCTTTCGGGGACTTCGATCCCGGCGATGGTCTCCAGAGAACGGCAGAAGGTTATGGCGTGGACGTTCGAGCAAATACCGCAGACCCTTTCGACGAGGGCCACGGCCTGGATGAAATTCCTCCGCTCGGCCAGCCACTCGACGCCGCGGAAATTGAACTTGAGGATGATCGCGGCTTCCCTGACGGTCTCTCCTTCGCATGTCAGATCGATCCGGCACGGCTCCTCGAGGGCGGGATGATAGGGTCCGATAGGAACGATGTAACTCATCCTTCGCCCTTCCCTTCCTTCCCCGGCCCCTCCCACCGGAGATTCCAGCGCAGGGCTCCGGCCGGATCCTCCGGGGCCAGAAAGATGGGCGGCAAATCGCGGCCGGTGAACTTGACGGCAAAATAGTCATGGATTTCCCGCTCGATCCAGTCGGCCGCCGGCGTGATCGCGGAGATGCTGGGCAGCGTTTCCTCTTTCGTCATGACAGCGGTGTTCAAAAGCCGCCCCTCCACGTCCCAATGATAGATTACCCGGAACTCCCCTTCCGGGACGGATATCGCCGTCATCGTCACCAGGCGCGCGCCGGCATCGAGCATCGCCCGAGCCATGACCGCGGGATCGGCCCCGGAAGCATCAAGCCACCAGGCGTCCGTTTTCTTCGTCCATGTTCCCGCCGCGCCGATCGCGGAGGGGATCCCGTCTAGATCCATGTCCGGCTCCTGTTATTCCGGCTTTTTCATATCCCGGCCGAGGGTCGATTTCAGGCCAGCGGCGAGGCCTTTCGAATACCTCCGGCGACGGCACCTCAGGCACAGTTTGCTCCAGGACGCGATGTCCTCGCCGATCTCCTTGAACGCCTTGAGGAGAACCGTGTCGGTGATGGGCAGCGCAGGCCGGCCGCATTCGGCGCAAGGCGGATAGAGTATCGCGTGGGAGCCCGTAACTTCGGCCGGCTCCGCATAGGGAGGCGGGCTATCGGAGGTCTGGGACAACGCCCGCGAAGGACAGATTTCGACGCACTTTCCGCAGAACGTGCAACGCCCGATATTATAGTCCCAGACGAAGCGGTCCCCAAAGGCGGTGACGACGATCGCCTCGGAGACGCAGGCGTAATGACACATACCGCAGCAGACGCACTTGGCCTCATCGATGACAACGGCTCCGCGATACGTGTCTGGATGGGGAACCTCCCCGGGGAACCGGATCGTGATCTTCCGCTTCCTCAAGTTCCCGGAGATGACGCCTAAGATGCTCATCCGCCGCATCCTCCTCATCTCGGAATGACCGCCAGGACCAGGGCCAATAGGGAGAACGCCAAGCCCCAACTCCAGTAGAACCGGCCGGCCTGTTTGATTTTCAGCCTTGCCGTGCCGGAAGCCGTCAGCGCCAGAAGGACGACCAGGAAGAAAGACCCCGCGATCAGCAGGCCGATATCCTGGACGGCCCGCCCCGAGCTCAGGGGCAAGGCAAGGCAGACGATCAATCCCGTCTGAGCGACCCACTCCATCCCGTGAACGAGTTCCCAGAGGGCCAACTTCGGCCCGCTATACTCCGTTAACGGCCCCGAATAGATCTCCTGCTCGGCGTTGACCAAGGAAAAAGGGTTGGTTCGGAGCTTCATGGGAAGGCAGAGGACGAGAGCGAGGACCGCGGGCCATCTGGCGGCCGCTATGGGACGAGTCGCGATATCGGCAAGCCTGAGACTGTGGGCCGACGCGGCCAAGGCGACGGCGGCTGTGAGGAAAGGAACGCTCGAAACGATGCTCAGGACGGCCTCCCTCGCGCCTCCCAACTGCCCGAAGATCGAGTGCGAGGCGAACCCGGCCAGGACTGCGGCAAGGGCCGGGACCTCGAGCAGGGTGACAAGCAGGATTAGATCTCCCACGAAGCCGCCTGATCCCGACAGAACCGGCAAAAGGCTGAGAGCAACCAGGAGTGAGGAGCCGGCCAGGATCGGCAATCCGGCCGTCAGGATCGCATCGAACGGGGGCATGGGAACGGTCCGCTTGGCCATGAGCTTGACGAAATCGAAGAAAGGCTGGAAGAAAGGCGGGCCGATGCGCCCCTGCATCCTTGCCCGAGCTTTGCGCTCGATCCACAGCATGAGCCAGGCGGCGGGCAGGGCATAGAGAAGCCCCGGAAACACGAGCAGCCGCAACACGACTTTCGCGGTGTTCATTCCGTCGCCGGGCCTCCGTTTTTCGCCCCGTTCCGGGCACGGACTCCCTTCGCGGGGAGCGTCGCTACGGCCTTGGCGATCCCCTCGATGATGTCGTTCGGCCGCGGCGGGCACCCGGGGATGTACACGTCCACAGGGATTACGCGATCCAACGGACCAACGATGACCGGGCTCCCCGCGAAGACATCGCCCGTCGCCGGGCAGTTCCCGACGGCCACGACCGCTTTCGGCTCACCGATCTGGGCGAAGATCGTCTCCAACGCGGTTCGCGCGCCCCGGGTCACGGGCCCCGTCACGCAGAGGATGTCGGCATGCCTGGCGCTTCCCACGAGCAAGGCGCCCGTCTGCTCCACGTCGTAACGCGGGCCGAGGCAGGCGGAGAATTCGATGTCGCAGCCGTTACATCCTCCCGAATTCAACCGGAAGAGCCACGGGGACCTCCGCTGCGATTTCGCGACCAGTCCGTCGAAGACACCCATCGTCGTCATTCCTCCAGTCAGACCTTATCCCATCAGGAGCCGCGGCATGAGCCCGAATATGAGCAACAGGACCGCCAGGCCCGCATACACGACAGTCAGGACGGCCGGCTCCGACGCCTTGATCGTATCTCCCCCGCCCCACCAGTAATAAGTGATCGCCCGGCTGTAGGCCAGCACGGCCAGAGCCGTGGCGGCGATCAGGATGACCAGGGCATAGGCCCCGGCCTGGCCGGCACATTGGTAAAGCCTCCAGCGGGCCGGATAGCCCGCGGTTGGCGGCAGGCCGAGCATGGCCAGCATTCCGAACAGGAAGCCAGTCCCGGCCGCCGGGTAACGGGAGGCCATACCCCTTACGGAAAGCGACAAAGGAACGCCGTCGGACTCGATTTTCGTCAGGCTCGAGAAAAGGAGGGCTTTGGCCAGAGCATGGACTGTCGCGCCGGCCGCGGCTCCCGCCAGTCCCAGATTGCCCGCCACCGTCACGCCGAGAACAAGGTATCCCATGTCCTCGATCGTGGAGAAGGCCAAGAGCCGCTTGAGGTCCTTCTGACCGAGCATTAGCCCGGCGCCGACGAAAGCCGAGAGCAAAGCGAATATTATCCAGGGGAAGGCCGGCTCGAAAAGCCAGGGCGAGCTTTGCCTCAATACCAGAAGCTGGCCGAACGCGGCTACGTCCACGACCGCCGTCACGAGTCCCACGGCCACAGCCGGGACCGATTCGGCGACGAGGGGAAGCCAGATATATAAGGGGACCAGGGCCAGCTTGATGGCGAATCCGGTTATAAACAGGGCGATGACCACGGACCGTGGGGCGCTGTTCTTGACCAGGTCCCCCCCGATTGTCGCGGCGACCGAAATGGCGACGGCGGCCAAGTAGGCTTTTCTGGCGATCGCCCCCCGGCTCGTTTTCCAGACCAGGTACAAGGCGGCGAACGCCGCCGCGTCCAGGAGAAGAAATCTCATCGTCACGGGCCCGGCCCATAGGCTCGCGAAGGCGGCCAGCCCCGCTCCGGCCATGATCGGAAGGCGGCCCCGCATGTCCCGGGACTTGGTCGAACTCATCATAAGAGCGATGAGTGCCACCCCGACACCGAGGATAAGGGGCCTTCCGCTGAACGGCGCCGCGGTCCCCCCCGTACGCTCGCCGCCGGGGATCGCCACGGCGACGACGAGCATGATGAGCGCCGACAGGCCGATGAGCGCCGGAACGGCCCGTTTTTCGACCCACCGCCCGGCCTGCGCGGCCGCCCGGCAAACGGCGTTGATCGCCTTCCAGGCGGCGGCGTAATAAAGGTCCATGTCCATCCACCGATAAAAGGGCTTGAGAGCCGTCTTGACGATGAGCGAGAAATCTCCCGCGGAAAGCCGCGAAGGAACCGCCATCGGCTCGCCTCCGGTGAACGGCGTCCCGGCCGCGCGCGCGAAGCTCAAGCCTCCCGCCCGGCGCGCCGAAACGGGCCTCGCGGTCGCGTAGATCGCGACACCGATGGCCACGGCAAGAAGAACGAGCACGAAGCCGGCCGTGGAGAACCAAGTTCCGGTCCCCGCGGTCAGCCCCAGCCAGGAGACTCCGATGACCGGTGCGGCGCCCAGGTTCGGAAGAAGAGGATTTATGACATAGCGGATGGCGATCTGAGGAGCCAGGCCGAGGACGACCGTCCCCGTTCCGAGAACGATCCCGCCGGCCAGCATGGTCCGCGGTACTTCCCGTGCCACGTCGGCCGCGGGGGTCGGATCGCCGAGGAAAACGCCGCTCGTCGCCTTGAGGATATAGAAAACGGTGAGGGTGCTCCCGATCCAGGCCGCGAGGGCGGGCACGATCCGGCCGGCCTCCAGCGCGGCGGTGTAGATCAGCCACTTGCTGACGAAGCCGCTTAGCAGGGGGAAGCCTCCGATGGCCCCCCCGCCGACCAGCCAGAGGGCCATCGTCCACGGCATCCGTTTTCCGACGCCTCCCAGGACATTCATGTCCCTCGTCCCTGTTGCCTGCTGGACGCTCCCTGCGCAGAGAAAAAGCCCGCTTTTGAACAGGCCGTGGTTCAGGCAATGAAGCAGGCCGGCCGCGATGCCCAAGGGCGTTCCAAGGCCCAACCCCAGCATCATGTAGCCGATTTGGCTGATCGTGCTGAAGGCCAGCATGCGTTTCAGGTCCGACTGGACCATCGCGAAGAGCGCGCCGACCAGCAGGCTGACCGTCCCAATCCAGACGACAAGACTCTGCCAGGACGCCGGCCAGGGAACGAAGCTGTGCATCCTGGCCACGAGATAGACGCCGGCCGTGACATAGCACGCGGCGTGGAGGAGCGCGCTGACGGGCGTGGGCGCGGCCATGGCATCCGGGATCCAGGTATGAATGGGAAACTGAACGGACTTCGCCATTGCGGCGACAAGCATCAGCAGAAAGAGGCCGGTCGAAAAAGCCGGGGCCATCCTCGGATCGGTCCACAGGGTCGTCCCGGTTCGGGCGTGAAGGATGAGGACCGCCGCCAGAAATCCGTATCCGGCGATATGCGTCATCACCAGGACTTTCCGCGCGCCCCTGGCCGCCTCGGGGTCCTTGTACCAGAATCCGACCAGCAGGAAGGAGCAGAGGCCAATGATCTCCCAGCTCAGATACATGAGGAACAGGTCCGCCGCATACACCAGGTGGATCAAACCCGCAATGAACACGAGTATGAGCATGAAAAAGCGGGTCGCGGCGCGGTCACGGGCCATGTAGCCCACGGAAAAGACAAGGACCGCGGCCCCGATGCCGGCGGCCATCAGGGCGAAGAGCTGGCTCAAGCCATCGATGTGATAGGCCAGGACGATGGGGCCGTCCCAGGCGCCCAGTCTCAGGTCTATGACTCCGCCCCGAGATGTGGTCGTGAAAAGGATAAGGACGCAAAGGAACGCGGCCAGGCCGAAGGAAAAGGCCAGCCAGCCCTTGCCTCGGGAAGTTAATACTTTCGAGGAGAGGGCGACAACGAGCACTCCCGCGAGCAGGAGGCCTACAGGAGCCAGAGAGAACAACGGCGGCAGGGCCATTGTCTTAGGCGACGGTTATGCGCCCGCCAGGCTCAGTTGCTTGAGTTTCGCGGCCATCGGAACTCCGTTCTTATCCCAGCCCCGGATCTCGTAGTATTCGGGGAGCATCGTACCGAGCTCGCTGACCCGGCCTTTCGAAGGCCCCGTCACGATCGGGGTCTTGAGGAGACGTTCCGGAAGCGTGTCGTCCTTGGCCGAGAGACCGGACTTGAGATTCCACAGGCGCTCCATGTTCCAAATCCTCTCTCCTATTTTCATGAACTCGGCCGTCGAATAGGGGACGCCGGTCGCGGCGCTCAGCATCTCGGCCAGCTCGTCGGCCCCGATCCCGAACGTCGTGAAGAGGCAGGCCCCCGAAGAATCGAGGGCGGCCGTCAAGTCCTGAAACGTCTTGACGAGTTCGGCTTTCCCTTTCGTGGCGTATTGGTCCATCTTCACGGGGTTGCCCAAGACTTCGACCGCGATCGTATACCCGCGGACGTGATCGCCTCCTCGGTTGTCAGTCGCGTATTGAAGACCGATGCCTTGGACGGCTCTTGGGTCATAGGCGGGCATCTCCTGTTTCTTGGCGGTCATCGAGTATTCCGGATGGCCGAAGCTTTTGGCAAACCGGTACGAACCGAGGGCGAGCTTCGCCCCGAGGCCTTCCTTGTAGGCCGTCTGCTTGGTCAGCTCCACGATGGCGTCCGCGTTCCCGAAATTGAGGGCCAGGCCTCCGGTGTCCTTCAAAGTCAGGATTCCGTTCTCGAACATATCCATGGCGCAGGCGATGGTCGAACCCATCGTTACCGTATCCAGCCCCAGCTCGTTGCAGAGAAAATTGGCCTTCAGGACGGCATCCAGGTTGTCGATCCCGCAAGCCGGCCCGAATGCCCAGGCCGTTTCATACTCAGGGCCCTCCCCCAGCCCTTCGAATTTCGGGTCGGTGACCCGACTGACCCGGCCACAACTGATAATGCAGGAGAAACAGCCCTTGGGGCGGATGAGGTTGTTCGCTGAGAGCGTCTCCCCGCCGACCTTGTCGGCCGTCGGAAAATACGCGTCGCGGGAATTCCGCGTGGGCAGGGAACCGACGCTGTTGAGGATGTTGACCAGGACGTCGGTGCCGTAAGCCTTAAGGCCCTTCCCGCCGACGGGGTTGGCCTGGATCTTCCGCCGGGCCTTCATCACGGCCTGCTTGAAAGCGTCCGGATCGGCGGCGACGACCGACCCGCTTCCGGAAACGGCGACCGCCTTGAGGTTCTTCGACCCCATCACGGCGCCGACGCCCGTCCGCCCGGCGGCCCGATGCATCTCGTTCATGATGCAGGCGAAAAGGACCAGATTTTCGCCCGCCGGCCCGATGCAGGCGACCTTTGCTTCATCGTCCGTTTCGGCCCGGATCGCGTCGGTCACATCGGGGACGTTCTTCCCCCAGAGATGCTCGGCGCTCCGGATCTCGACCTTGGCGTCCTCAATCCAGATGTAGGACGGTTTGGCCGCCTTCCCCTCGATGATCAGGAGGTCGTAGCCGGCGTACTTCAACTCGGGTCCGAACGAGCCGCCCGAATTCGAGCCGGCAATCGTCCCGTTGAGCGGCCCTTTCGTGACGACGTCATAGCGGCCGCAGGACGGGGCATATGTGCCGGTCAAAGGTCCCGCGGCGAAGATGAGCTTGTTGGCCGGCCCCAGAGGATCGGCCGTCGGATCGACCTCGTTGACAATGATCCTGGCGCCGAGGCCCCGCGCCCCGATATACGTTTTCGCGAGGCCCGGGTCTAGCGATTCCTTTAAGATCTTCCCACTGCTAAGATCCACCCTTAGAATTGTCCCAGTCCAGCCGAACATGTCAGCTTACCTCCTTGAACTTAGCGGCATAGGCCTTTTTCCTAGCCCGGACGGCGATCGTGCCCTCAAGGAAGGTCAGGGCTTCGTTGGGGCAGAATTTGACGCACTCGGGATCGCCGGAGCAGAGGTCGCATTTGATGATGGCATTGCTTTCGGAATCGTAGACGGCGTTGCCGAACGGGCAGGCGATGGTGCACATCCGGCAGCGGATGCAGGTGTTCTTGTTCCAGTCCACCGAATTCTCGGCCTTGTTGCGGTGCATCGCCCCGGTCGGGCAGACGGCTACGCAGGGCGCATCCTCGCACTGCTGGCACATCATCGGAACGGACAGGCCTTCTCTTTCCCACGTGTAGGCGTGCACCCGGGACAATCGCGGTCTGAAACGGCCTTCATGGAACGCGGAGCAGGCCAACTCGCAATTCCGGCATCCCGTGCATTTGTCAGCCTGGATCATCAAGACCTTCGCCATGATAAATCCCTCCTTTTGAGGAAGCGCTTCTTTTTCTCCCCTTGGAGAGTCTCATAGGATTCTTTTTCCACGATTATACTTTCATAATATAGGAGCCCTGGGCCATAAAATCAAGGAAGGTCATCGCTCGGGAAGCGACAATGAAGGAAGCGCCGGCTATGGCCGATTCAGTTCTTTGACAATCCCGCCCGCAATACTTTATTGTTATGTTCATAAGACGAGATTGCGTCCAGGCCGTCGATGATCATGAAGACAACGTCATGTCTTGTCCTATTTCTATTTGCGGCGATCTTTTTGCCTGGGAGCGCTGAGTCCGCAGGCCAGGTCCGTGTCGCCCGCGTAAAAGCCTCGTCGAGCTATATCGACTCGGATATCACGCTCACGCTGAATCCTTACGGTATCGCCCCGCTGGCGGCGCTCGCCGAATTCACCACCCGCATTCCCTGCAACGTTTTTCTTGAGGTCCGGGGCGAAATCCCGGTCCAAAAGAATTTCATGGACGAGAGTACGGAGCACGCCGTGCCGATCGTCGGACTCTACCCCGGACGAGAGAATACGATCGACCTCGCCCTTTACCGCCACCACGGGACGGCCGAGCACCAGACGCTGTCGATCACGACGGACCCGCTGCCGGATTTCTTCCCGACGATCGTGATCGACACAGCCGTTCCGTCTCAGATGGAGCCGGGATTCAATCTCAGCGTTTTCTCCCATTTCACGGGCGAGGTCTCTGTCACCGTTCCGTTCCTCTTCGATGCGACCGGGCAGGTCCGGGCTTATTTCAACCTCGCGCAGACGCCGGGCCAGACGATCCCCTTCGAGCAGACGGCCAACGGCCATTTCGTCGTCGGGACGGGATCGACTGTCTATGAATACGACGTCATGGGACGGCTCTGCAATCGGCTCGACGTCCCCGGCTACTCGTTCCATCACGACGTCCGGGAAATGCCCGACGGGAGCCTCCTTGCCGTCGTGGACAAGGCCGGGACCCAGATCGTGACCTGGATGGGGATCGTCCCCAGCATCGCGGACCACATGATCCAGATCGAGCGGACCAGCGGAAAGGTTTTGCGGGAGTGGGACATGCGGGCTCTACTGGATGTCAGGCGAAACGAGGAGATCGACACGCCGGGCGATTGGTTCCACATGAACGGAGTGTGGTATTGCCCGGAGGACGACAGCTTCATCATTTCGGGCCGCAACCAGGGACTCGTCAAGGTGACGCGCGACAACCAGCTCGTGTGGATCCTGGCTGCCCATTCCAGCTGGGCCGAATCGGGCTGGGTGGCATCGGGCTGGGACGGCTCGGGTCCCAGCCCCGCGCCCTACCTCCTCACGGCGGTCGATGCGAGCGGCGCGCCTTACCCTGACGACATCCAGAGCGGTTTCGCCGACGACGACGATTTCGACTGGCCGTGGGGCCAGCACGATCCCATGCTCACCCCGGACGGGACTCTCTTCGTCTTCGACAACGGCTTACACAGGATGTTCAGGGACGGCGATCCATATTTTTCCCGGGGCGTGGAATATGCGGTGGACGAACGGGCCATGACCGTCCGTCAAGTCTGGCAGTACGGCAAGGAGCGCGGCAAGGAGCTTTACGCCTCTGTCATCAGCTCGGTGCAATATCTGCCGCTGACCTCGAACCGCCTTATCGCACCCGGTGTCGTGCGAGTCCCCGAGGATCCCAGCGCCAAGGTCGTGGAGGTCACCTATCCCGCCGGGGACGTCGTCTTCGAGGCCACGATCCGCTTTAGGAATCTATGCGCGGTGGCGGAGTTCGGCAAATACGATATCGTTTACCGAACCCGCCGCATTCCGTCCCTCTATCCTGCAATTCCTGCGAGGTTCACGCCATAATTCAAGATGAACAATATCGCGACCATTTTTCAGGGATGAGGCCCCAACCCGCCCTCTCGATCTAAGAAGGCCCGGCCCCGATCACGAATCGTCTTTGTTTGACATTACTGCGTGATCGGCCTAATTTGTCATTAAAGGGATCGATGGGGAGGCTGATCCGATGCCAATGAAGTTGAAAAGCCGCGTCAGGACGACGAAAGTGGACGTATCCGCCTCCGAGATCGCCCGCCTGAAAATCGATCTTGAGCAGGAGAGGGTGAAAGGCCAGCGCTACCGCCTGGCGGCGGAATCGGCCGCGAATTTGATTTATGAGTGGGATCTCGGTTCGCGCGTAGAATGGCTCGGACACGTGGACGAACTTCTCGGCTACCAACCCAATGAAATTCCCCGGACTTGGGAAGGATATACGAGCCTGTTACATAACGAGGATCGGGAGCGAGTTCTTGCGGCCGTCGACAATCGATTGAAGTCCGAGGAGCCGTATTGCGTGGAGAGCCGTGTGCGGCGGAAGGACGGAACCTATCTCTATTGGCAGGATCGGGGCACCGTCGTTCGTGATGAATCGGGCAAACCCGTGAAGTGGCTGGGCGCCGTCTCGGATATCACCGAGCGCAAACGGACGGAGGAGGCGCTGCGTAAAACCACGGCTCAACTAGAGAACACGCTCGCGGCCATAGACGACCTAGTAACCGTTCAAGACAGGAATCTACATGTAGTCTTGAGCAATTGGCATGGGCGGGAACATATTACTGAGGAGGAGCGAAGAAGCGAACCTTACTGCTATGCCTGCTACATGCGTCGCAATAAGCCTTGTGAGCTATGTCCGACATTGGAGGTGTTCCGTATAGGGCATGCCGTAACAATGGAAGTAAAGAATTTATACACTGGCAAGATCCTTGAAGTGAGTGCCTACCCAGTACCTGGCGTATTAGGTAACGTGGAATTCGTCACGGAACATGTGAGAGATATTACCGAACGCAAGCAGGCGGAGGGGGCTCTGCGCCGGGCCGAAGAGAATTTCCGCCGATCCCTGGATAGTTCTCCGCTGGGCATCAGCATCGTCAGCGCCGAAGGCGAAATGCTCTACGTCAACCAGGCGATGCTGGATCTCTACGGCTATGACGACATCGATGAACTGCAATCGACCCCGATCTCCAAGCGCTACACCGCCGCGAGCTATGCCGAATATCAAGCGCGAAAAAAGAAGAGAATGGCCGAAGGGGACGTTCCTTCGGAATATGAAATCGACATCATCCGAAAAACCGGGGAGATCCGCCATCTCCAGGTGTTCCGTAAAGAGATTATCTGGGACGACCAGAAGCGCTTTCAGGCGATCTACCACGATATGACCGATCAAAATAGGGCCGAGGCGAAGCTCCACGCAACTCTTCTCGGCCTGCGGAAGGCCCTCGGCGGAATCATCCAGGTCCTGTCAGCGGCTTCGGAATTCAGGGATCCCTACACGGCCGGGCACCAAAGGCGGGTGGCGGATCTGGCCCGGGCCATCGCCCAGGAATTGGCGCTTTCCCCGGATCAGGTGGAGGGAATCCGGGTGGCCGGAGTCGTTCATGACATCGGGAAGCTGGGCATTCCGGCCGAAATCTTGAGCAAGCCGACCAGGCTTTCCAAGCTCGAATTCAGTTTGATCCAATCCCACGCCCAAATCGGCCATGACATCCTCAGAGATATCGAATTCTCATGGCCTATCGCCCAAATCATTCTCCAACACCATGAGCGGCTGGATGGGTCCGGGTATCCGCAGGGACTGAAAGGCGACGACATTTTGTTCGAATCCCGGATTCTGGCAGTATCCGACGTCATCGAGGCGATGGCGTCCCATCGGCCGTACCGTCCCGCCTTGGGCATCGAGGCGGCGCTGAAAGAGATCGAAGCCGGCAAGGGCGTCCTCTACGACCCAGCCGTCGTCTCGGCGTGCCTAAAGCTGTTCCGTGAAAAAGGCTACGCCATGAAGAAGTGACGCCCCGGCGAAAACGTCCCTGTGGCCTGAACCCCGAATCTTGATCCGTTTCGGACCAGGATCCGGGGAGCAGATCACCAAGGGGGCTAAGGCGATTCCTGTCGCACGATCAAAGACCGCTATCGTTCCAGCCTGACCCACTCGATCTTTTCCGGCAGACAGCTGCCAAGTCCGTACTTCGTCTCGGCGATGGTCAAGTAGGGAGACAAACCCAACGGTTTGGCCTTTTCGAGGGTTCTTTTCTCGTTGATAACCTGAAGGGCGACGTATTCCGTGGCCAAGGGATCGACGCCCAATATGATCCCTCCCCAATACCAGGGGACACCCCGTTTATAGCTTGCCCGAAGGCCGGTGCAGAGATTGAGGATCGTCTTTTGGCGAATACTCGGGCGGGCCAGGATCGCGGCCAGGAAATCGGCATCATCATGGCATTTGGGGGCATCCTCGGCCGTCAAGCTGCCGATCTGATTTTTAAAGTGCAGGCTGGCCTCGTACGGCTCATCAGCGTCCGGCTCGTACACGGTTTTTAGAGAGGCGAAATTGATCAGCTTGGTACATAAAGAGGTCGCGATCTCGGTCAACTTTTCCCGGTCATCGTATCGGGCGTCGGTCTCGGCGGCTAGGAATCGGACGCCGTTCTTCGTCGCGTTCCGTTTGAACCCGGCCTGCTCCAAATCCGCCTTGTGCATGTCATAAAAGACGATATTGTTCAACGGGACGACCGAGCTGAGGCTGTCCGCGAGGACGGCGACCAATTCCGGTTGGGGGGACAGATTGATCGTCCAGTTATTGCAATTGATCTTTACCCCGACGATGTCTTTTGGCTTCAAGCCGAGGGTCATCCACGCTTCCCCGGCCGTCGCCTTCCCGGACAGCGCCCGCAGCCCCTGTTCAAGCATCGCCTGAATCTCCGCCGCATCGGCCTGGCCGCGATTGTCGACGGCCTTGGGACTCCGGACCGTGATCACCCAGGACTTGGCCTCGGATAAAGTCCGCACGGCGGCTCGGACGCCGGAGAAAGCGACGGTCAACAGAAGGGCGAGCGTCACGGTCCCCCGGATGATCTCGGATCGGTTGGGACGATTCATAGGATCTCCTTGAACAAAGCGTTCGCATATTCGTTCAAAAAAGCGGACATGCCGTCGTCTCCGATATGACAATAGACCAGGTAGCGTCTCTTGACGAAATACAGGAAATAGTCCGGCTCAAAGTGATAGGACTTGGCTTCCGCGCCGACGGAGATCATTCTCCATCCGTCCGCGCAGATCGATTCATCGGCGAAAGCCTTCCGGGCGCCGGCGTCGCTTCCCATGTCGAAGACGTCCACGGTCAGGTCATTCTTGTTTTTGTCCGTGAATACGACGTGAACGACGGCTTGGAATCCATACTGGAGGTAGACGACGCCGCCCCCGTCGATGAATTTGAAGATGTCCCCGTCCTTGAGAGGCTGCTCCCGGGTGCCGTAAAGCTGCGGGCCCAGGGAGATCGAGAAACCGCGGCCGGGCTTCGGCGGAATCGGAAGCGGCCCTGACCCGGAACGCTGCTTTTCCGCGCTGGCTCCTCGTCCGGCCATCATCGCGGCGATCAAGAATATCAAGGCCGCCCGCATCGGGAGATATCTGTTCACGGTTCGGCTCCAGCGGCCATTTTAAGTCTCGCTCATCAAGATGTCCATTCCCTCCGCGTCGATCATGGGGGGAAAAAAGCGGCGGCCGGCATGGATTCCCTTCCAGGACCGGCATCTGTTTCCGCGCCGCGCAGTCGCATATAATAGGATGGAATCGGATCCTGAAGAAAGGAGGCCGCCTATGATGTATGGTATTCATCAGCTGTTGTTTTCCGAGAATTTCACCGCAAAAGAGCTCTGGGTCCTGGACCTGGCCAAGAAGCTGGGATTCGACGGCGTCGAGTTCACCCTGTTCGATCCTGATCCGCTCCCGATTGACGGCATCAGGGCGCGGGCCAAATCGCTGGGCCTGCGCCTCAACACCGGGATCGGCCTTTCGGCCAGGCACAATCTTATCTCTCCGGTGGAGAAGACCCGCCGGCGCGGGATCGCCTTCATGAAAAAGCTCATCGACGTGAGCCAGAAAATCGGCGCGGAAAACCTGACCGGCGTCAACTACGCGGGCTGGGGATATCTCTCCGGCAAGATGCGGACCCCGCAGGAATGGGACTGGGCGGTCGAGGGGTTCGGGGAAATCTGCCGGTTCGCGAAGAAGAACACGGACGTCATCCTCTGCATCGAACCGGTCAACCGGTTCGAGTCGCATTTCATCAACACCGCCGCGGACGCGGTCAAGTTCCTCAAGGACGTCGGGGCAAAGAATGCCCGGGTGCATCTGGACACCTTCCACATGATCCGGGAAGAGGAGAATTTCACGAAGGCGGTCAAGGCCTGCGGCTCCCGGCTCGGATATGTCCACGCCTGCGAAAACCAGCGCGGCATTCCCGGGACCGGGATGGTGCCGTGGGAGGAATTCTTCCGGGCCCTGAAGGCGGTGGGATACGACGGCTGGATTACGATCGAGTCCTTCGACCCGGACATGGAGAGCATCTCCAAGCTCTGCTGCATCTGGCGCAAGCTGGCGGACAGCCCCGAAGAGCTGGCCTCCCGCGGGCTTAGACACCTCAAGAAGATGGAGCGGAAAACCAGGATCTGAAGCCGTCGAGGAGGCAGAAAATGATCAAAGTCGGACTCGCCGGGTATGGATTCATGGGCCACATGCACGCCCAATGCCACGAGGCGACGGGGGATTCCAAGGTCATCGCCGTGGCCGACGTCGAAGCCGAGCGGCGGTGCGAAGCGGGAGAAAAGCTCCGTTGTCGGACCTATATGAGCCTGGAGGAAATGTTGGCCGCGGGAGAGATCGACATGGTCGACATCTGCAGTCCGACCTATCTCCATGAAGAGATGGTCGTCGCCGCGGCCGCGGAGGGCAAACCCATCCTCTGCGAAAAGCCGATGTCCCTCACCTTGGAGGCGTGCGACCGGATGATCGAGTCTGTCGACAAGACGGGCGTCCCGTTCATGGTCGCCCAGGTCATCCGGTTCTGGCCCGAATACCAGGTGATTCGGGAAATCCTCCAATCGGGTCGATGGGGACGCCTCGAATGGCTCAGCGCCCGCCGGCTGAGCCCGCCTCCTTCCTGGGCCTGGAAGGGCTGGCTGCTCGATCCCGCGAAAAGCAGCGGCGCCGTTCTCGACCTGCATCTCCATGACCTGGACGCGATCGCCTGGCTGGCCGGACCGCCGAAATCCGTCCAGGCCGTCGGCGTCGCCGGACCGCAAGGCGGCATCGACTCGGTCGTATCTCTCGGGTGGGATCATCCCTCGGGCGCCAAAAGCGCCGCCGAGGGATCACTCTGTCTCTCTCCCGGGTTCCCGTTCTCGATGGCGCTCCTCGTCGCCTGCGAAAAAGCGACGATCCGGTTCGACAGCGGCCTCTCTCCCTCGCTCGTCGTTTATCCCTTCGAGGGCCCGTCCCATATTCCCGATCTTCCCCTTCCCAAGGTCGGCGCCGCGGCCGGGACGGCGGGAAACATCAGCTCGCTCGGCGGCTATTATAATGAAATCAAGTATTTCACGACCTGCCTTCGCGAAGGCCGCAGGCCCGATGTCGTCACGCCGGCGGAATCGCGCGAAGCCGTTAGGATCTGCCTCGCCGTCGCGCGGTCGGCCTCGACCGGCCAGGTTGTGACGATGTGATCGGCCGGGGAGAGAAGTCATGTTCATCAAAAGCATCAGCTATTGGTCGTTTCCGGGCGGGCTGGAGGGGACCAGGCCGGTCGGCGAGGTGTTCTCGCTGGCGAAAAAGGCCGGATTCGAAGCCGTCGAAGTCGCCCTTTCGCCGGCGGGAGACCTCGGGCTGGACTTCACGGAGAAAAAAGCTGCGGACATCCGCAAGGCCGCTTCGGATGCGGACGTCCGCATCTCCTCCGTCGCAACGGGACTCTTTTGGGGAAAATCTCTTACGGCCGACGATCCGTCGGTCCGGGCCGAAGCTCTGGAGATCGGCCGCAAGCTCATCGACGCCGCGGCCTGGCTCGAGGCGGGAGCGGTCCTCGTCATCCCCGGGGCGGTGGACGTCTTTTTCGACCCCTCCATTCCGATCGTGCCCTATGACACCGTCCATAAAAGGGCCGGCGAAACGATCGCCGATCTGCTGCCCCGGGCCGCGGCCGCGAAGATCGTCTTGGGCCTGGAAAACGTCTGGAACAAGTTCCTCGTCGATCCCTGGTCGATGCGGCATTTCATCGACCAGTTCCAATCTCCGTGGGTCGGCTCTTATCTCGACGTCGGCAACTGCATGCTCACCGGCTATCCCGAGCAGTGGATCCGGATTCTCGGAAATAGAATCGCCCGCGTCCACCTCAAGGACTTTCGCCGGTCCGTAGGCACGGCGGACGGGTTCGTGGACATTCTCTCGGGGGACGCGAACTGGCCGGAGATCATGAGGGCTCTCAAAGAGGTCGGCTATGATGGTTTTTTAACGGCCGAGATGATTCCGCTCTACAGGCACTTCCCCGAGGTCCTGATCGGCAATGCCTCGCGGGCGATGGACGCTATTTTGGGCCGGGGCGCAGCCGGCTGAGCATTTCCTTGATGTCGCGGATTCCCTTCCAGCCGACATAGACCGTCACGGTCGAATACCAGATCAAAGCCGCGCCGGTGAGCAACGTCCAGAATCCACGGCTAAACATGGGACCCTCCGGTATCGGCCCTTGCCGGCCTAGGCTTCGGCTTGATCAGCGATCCGATGACCATCGCCGCCCCGACGATCAGATACGTCGCGATGCCTGAATAATAGGGGCCGATCCGCCTGGCCAGCGCGGCCGTGGATTTGATCTGTTCCATAGCCAGAAAGGACCCGGGGATGACCGCCCCGAAAAAAATCGCCGCCGCGGCCCCCCAGCTATTGGCCTTCTTCCAGTAACAGCAGGCGATGAGAAGCACGGATATGCTCGACAGGTAAATCGTCCCCGTGACGCCCAGATAAGTCCACAAGTCGCCCTTGAGCGGGTACCACAGCCCGTAAAAAAGAAGGAAGATGCCGATGAGGCCGACGATCATCCGGTTCCAGAGGAGACCCTTCTTCTCGGCCCACTTCGTCTTCCGGAACGGGGCCATGATGTCGTTGTAAATGACGCTCGACCAGGTCAGCATATAGGACGAATCGGTCGACATATCGGCGGCGAGCATGGCCGCGACGAGGAGTCCCATCATCCCGACCGGGACGATCGTGCTCAGGAGCTTCGGCATGGCCTGAAGGGTGTTTGGCCCGACTTGATCCGGAGTCAGGATCGCCAGGGCGGCGATTCCCCAGATCCCCGGGATGAGAAAGCGGCAGACGAAGAAAAAGGACGTTCCTTTGTAGATCTTGAGCCCCGTCTTGGCGTTTTTAGCGGCCAGGACCCGGGCGATGGTCGTCTGCCAGGTCAGGACGGCCGCGGTGTTGAGCAAGGCGTTGAACAGGACATATTCCCATCCCATGTCGGGGTGGACGAAGGGGTTGAATCCTCCGCTCCCGATGTGGGTTTCGACCGCGTGGACCAGCGTCCCCCAGCCAACCTTGGCGATGATCAGGACCGTCACGGCCAGGAGGCCGACGCTCAAGACCACGAACTGGAGAAAGTCGGTGATGAGGACGGAGAGCATGCCGCCCAGGATCGTATAGACGGCGACGAAGAGGAGCAGCACGGTCATCGTGAGCTCGAGATATTTCGGATTGAGACCGGTCAGGCCGACCAGGAATTCCCCGCCCGTGCGGAGAAACATCCCCATGTTGAGGAGACCGCCGAGGACGATGACGACGCCGGCCGCCCAGCGGATCCTCGGGCCGAATTTCCTTTCGAGGAGCTCGGGGATCGTGATGACGCCCGATTCCCGCAGGGGTTTGATGCAGAACCCCGTCAGCCCGACGACGAGCATCGCTGCGGCCATGAGAATTCCCGGCGTCGCTCCCGCAAACCCGTAGCGGTAGCCGTTCTGGGCGGCATACATGCAGGTGACGACGCCGAATTCCGTCGCCGCCAGCGACGCGATTCCGAGGTAGACGTTCATCTCCCGGCCGGCAACGAGGAAGTGCTCGACCTTGCCGACGTACTTGCGGACCATGAGGCCGGCCGCCATCGTCGCCAGGAGGTAGAGGCCGACGATGCTTCCGTCGATGGGCCACGAGAAATTCATGATGCTCGGTATCCTTCCCGCTTCAATAGCGTCCGAACTCCCGCCCGGCGTCGATGAAGGCGAACAGATTCTCTTCGGTCCGGGGCGAAAGGAGATTGTCAACCGGCGAGGCCGTGGGAAGGAGGACGAACCCCCCGCCCTCTTTCGCCTCGGCCATGATCCGCCGGACCTGGGTGCGGACGTCCTCGGGCGTCCCGCTCTCGAGCATTTTCAGCTCCATATTCCCCCAGACTGAGACGCCGCGGGCGAAGGCCCGCTTTTTCACTTCGCCGAGGGTGATATCGCCGTCCGGCGGCGGCTCGCAGGGGTCGAGGCCGTCGCAGCCCGTGTCGAGGATCATGTCGAGGACGCGTCCGATCCGCCCGTGGCAATGGAGGCGAACCGCCGCGCCGACCTGGTGGATGATCTCGACCATGGTCCGGACATGAGGGACCATGAACCGCTGGAACATCGCCGGAGGCGTGTAGGGGGGAGTCATGAATTCGGGGCCGCAGATCCGATAGGCGTCGACGACGCAGCAGCGGAGCTGGCGGCGAAGGTTTTCCATCACCCGCTCGGCCGTGATCTCGACAACCCGGGCGAAGTGTTCCGTATCCTCGAAGATCCAGAGGAGGTAGTCTTGGAACGACATGAGGTCGGCGGCGAGGTAGGCGGGATCCGAGAGCGAAGCCATGACCAGGCCGTTCTCGCCCAATTCCGCGTGGACCCGGAGAAGGTCGGAGGCGTCGTAGACGGCCGGCTCATAGGGGACACTTAGAGCTTTATCCACGTCCCCCCGGCTTTTGCAATAGTGCTCGACGAACCAGGTCGTATTCAGGGCGGGGTCTTTCTGGGTCACGCAGCGGAGGCCGCCCTTGGGGGTATGGATGACCGTCTCCGTGCGGATGAAACCGCCGATCGTCTCCGTCCGCGTATCCGTTTCCATGGGATACAGAGAACCTAGAAACCCGTCGGAGCCGATGTAGCGGTCATTGGGCGGTTGGGGGTTCCAGTTCGTGATGCAGTCCGTATGGGCACGGATATGATCCATGATCCGGCGATAGCCCGGCTGGAGATTGTACCAATCGCGGCTGTCGAGGGCCGCCATCTCGTAGGTGTTGATGGGGACCCGGTCCGGGATTCCGCAGCGCAGGGCGGTGAGAAGGCGTTTGCGGCCCGTCCAGGATGTCGGGCTCGACATGATGTCCTTCAAGGAGCGGCCGGCGGTTCGCAAAGCCCGCCCAGGAGTGCGCGCAGGGGATCCGTGTCGGAGGCCGCATACCCCAACGCGCTGTGCCGACGCCAGCCTTCGGCGTATTCGAATCGGCCGGAATGGACTCCGACCGTTTTCGTCATCTCCCGCATGGCCAGGAGATAGGAGTCGAGTCCCTGGCTTTTATCCAGCCAGTCCCGCTGGCTTTCGTGCCTGGCCAGGAGATCTATCTTCCGGTCGATGACGCCGGAGACGTCCACGAAAAACTCGGGGAGGATCTCGCGCCGCATCATGTCGCGCAGTCCGTAGGGCAGGGCGTGGTAGAGGGCGACGTCCTTCTGATACGGCGGCGTCGGCGGATCGGTCTCGAAATTCCGCATGCCCCGGATGAACGCCGCCGTGACCGCGAGCCGGGCGGCGGCCATGTGGTCCTCCATGTAATCCTCGAGGGATAAGGTCAGGACGACATCCGGCTGAACCCTCCGCAGGATGGCCGCGACCTTGTCGAGGAGGGGCCGGGCGAAATAGACATCCAGGTCGTCGACGAGGCTTTCGTGATAGACCGCCCCGAGGGACTCGGAAGCCCGCCTCCCCTCCTCCCGCCGGATGCGGATGATCTCCGCTTTATCATAGCCGGCCGTCCCGCAGCTCCCGTTGGCGATGTTCAGGTAGTGGAGAGAGCAACCCCTGTCCCTGAGGTGGAGGAGCGTTCCCCCCATCATGAATTCGATGTCGTCCGGATGGCAGCCGACCGCGAAGACGATCATATTTCGGTCCTTCTCAATGCATGTCCACGTCACAGGTGCCGATCCCGCCGCGGTAGTAGTTGAACCGGACGCTCGGATGATCGGCCAGGAGCGACATGGGGACGGCCGAGTCGGGGAGCTTTTTCGAGATCATGAAAGCCGTCAGCCTCAGGCCGAAAGGATTGTCATGAAGGCCGTAATGCCAGATCGAGACCGTCTCGGCCTTCCAGGTTTCGACCGGGCCGACCGTGAGGGCCTGGCTGGGGACCCGGCTCACCGCCCCGCCCCCCGAGGTCCGGGCATTCTGAATGATCGTCATCGGATGGAGGTCGACGACGCGCGTCCGGAGCTTCCGGTATTCCTCGGGCGGCGGCGGAACGTCTTTCCAGCGGCCTTCGCGCTTCAGCGGATCGTTGAAAGCCCAGTGCTTGACCTCGCCCTGGCCGCCCTGCATGACGACGCAGCGGACCTCGCTGAAGCTTTTGGAATAGGCCTCGAGACCGGCGACGCTCGGGAAATGGATGTTTTCGCGCGGCATGGCGTATTTCTTGTTGATTCGGTTGAAACAGAGCTCGAGGTCGGTCCGGGCGAAGCCGAGGGGATGGTCGGCTCCGACTTCCTTGCCTCCGATCACCCATTCGTCCATGCCCCAAAAATGGGCGTTGCGGAGATTGATTCCGAGCTCGTTGACGAGCATCGCCCCGAGCGGAAGCTGCTCCGTTGGGCCGATGGGACCGCAGATCCCGGCCGGGCGGCTTTCCGTGGCCTGGCGCCAGGCCTGGATATACTCAAGGGCCTCGGCCAGATAAAAGCTCTCCCGCGTGTCATAGAAGTGGATCTCGAAGCCGGGGCGGGCGAGCTGCTCCAGGTCGCGGGCCGTCAGCCGGGCGACGTCCTCCTGGATTTTTTGGTCCAGGGTCGTATAGTCCCACCACCCCGGGGCGACAAGGCTGCTTTTTCTCATGATGACGATCCTTGACGGTTACTTCGTCTTCAACGTGACATTGTCGCGGATCCAATGTTCATCCCACCATTCCACCGGATTGACGAAGACGCCCTGAACGATCATGGAGAAGTGGAGATGGTCGCCGCCGGCCATGCCGGTCGAGCCGGTCAGGCCGATCGTGGCGCCCCGGGTCACGCCTTGTCCCGCCGTGACGTCGATCCGGCTGAGGTGGCCGTATAAGCTGAAAACGCCCAGCCCGTGGTCGAGGATGACCGCTTCGCCATAGATGCCGAGCGAGCCGGTGAAGGCGACCCGGCCGGCGTTGGCGGCCGGAACCCGGCTATTGGCCAGGGCGGCCAGATCGATGCCTAGATGAGTTTGTCTGTCGATCTCCTTGCCGTCGTACAAATAGGTCCGCTCGTCGCCGAAGCGGGCCATCGGCTTGGAGTTCGGCAGACGAAGGAAGACGCCCGACCAGAGCATCTTCGGCGCCGTTTCCCGGCAGATCGCCCGGATCCGATCGGCGTCTCGGGCCCGTTGATCGCGGTTGAGGGTCAGGAAGATTTCGAGATCGCTCCCATGAAGCTTCGCATCCCGCTCCTTGAAATACGGCAGGACATCGGCCAGGAACCTATCGGTGATCTCGACCTTGTCCCTTCTGAAGGCCTTCTTTTTCACGTTCGGCCGGAAGGCCACGCTCGCTCGGTTGCCCGCGGCGTCGGCTGCGACGGCTTGGAAGGAGACGTCCGTCGGCACGCCGGATCCCAAGGCGAAGAAGGTCAGGATGCGGCCCGATTCCACGGGAAAGCCGGCGAACTCGGCGTCCCCGACCCGGATCCCGCTCGAAGCCGGAGCTTCGTCCGAGGTAAAGGCGACGCATCCCGTCCCGCCTTGGTTGACGTAATGCGGACCGCCCAGGACGGTCAGCCGCGGCGGCTTGGTGTCGATGATCATCTTCTTCTCGAGGACCATGACATTGCCGCCGTTCCACGATCTGTCCACGGCCGTGATCCGGATGAGGACCTCACCGTCCGACAGACCGGCGGGGAGCGGACGGAGAGAGATCTTTTGCTCGGTTTCGCGGGTCGAGGGCGGGAACGATCCCGACCAGATCTCGGCGGACTTTCCGGCTTGGACGGCCTCGACGCGAAGCCTGTCCAGACCGCTCTTTGCGTCCCCGGCCTGGAAAACGAGCTCGGGGCCCAACGCCGCGGTGTCCCCCGACATCCGGACCCAGGGCTTTCCGGACTCGAACTTGGTCAGCTTCAGTCCGACCCCCCCGCCGATCAGGATGAGGAGAACGGGGACGGCAATCGTGATCGTTTTTTTCATGAATCCAACCTTCTGGTCAGGACGGCGTCTAAAGCTTCGACGGCTCGGACCGCTTCCCGGACATAACGACTGATTGACGAGCCCTCGCTCGTCGGAAAAACGGCCAGCTCGGCGATGATCATAATCCTCTCCTCTTCCGCTGATCGCGGCGAGAAGGTCAGGGTATCATAGCCGAGGCCGGACGGACAAGGCGTCCGCGTTTTCCCTTTTGCGGCGACAATCCCGCCGGAAATCGACAGCACCTCGCCTTCCGGGCTTGGAGTCAATCATGGAAAGCATTCGACGGGGGGGGGCGGCGACCCATCGCCTGGAGGATCACCGAACGTCAGCGGTAACCTTTTGGTAGTTCTCAACGTATATAAGGGTGAAGATAAGAATTCAACATGGAGATTCAATATGAAAAGCAAAACGAAAATCGCAATCTTACTGGTGGCGGTGATCATCACCCTGGCAGGGTTCAACCTGATGATATCGCCCTCGGCAATCGACATCATGAGGCTCGGGAGGCCGACGCCGTACCACGTAGATGTGACAGTGACGGCCCAATATGGGTCCGATGCGCAGCCGATCGTCCACATCAACGGGTTGCCCTGAAATATTTTCGGTCCGGGCGATCCAAAACGACCGCGCTCCGAGTCAGGCGATCGACGGGCGCCTTCACCAACCTCCTCATTTTGGATAAAGCGTGATGTCGACCATGGCACTGGCCCGAGCCCCGGATCCTGGTCCATTGGGAGGGGGAATTTTCTTGTTAAATTGAACCTGCCACTTTGTCTGGTCCAATTTTCAGAGATGAGGTCCTGAGGATAGCTGATATTCTTCAAAGGCTATCATGACCTCCTGCCGACTCGGTTTGTTTAGGCATAATGTCCATATCGTATTTCTCAGAATAAAGCTATCCCCCCTATTTCTGATTAACGTTGCAGATCAGTAGTGTCTAATCGAGAAA
>PLMN01000012.1 GCA_003141555.1 Candidatus Aminicenantota bacterium | reverse complement strand
GTCTATGACTGTCGAACCCCAGACTTCCTGGTCCGCATTCAGGTCAAATCCACGGCGCACCCCGAGCTCGACGGCGCGTGGTTCCGCGCGTTCGACTACGGTCGCTGGGATTTCTGGGCGTCGAACGCGGACGCCGGGTGGGGCGCGTGGAGCATCGAATCCGGCTGGACGCAAGGCTGGATCGTCTCGACGCTCGCGATGAGGCGGATGAACACCGGCCTGTGGGAGGTGACGTCCGAAATCGGCTTGAAGGAAAAATTCGAGCCGGTCCGCAAATCGATGCTTCCCGACAAAATGCTGAACTGATCATGAAGCCCAAAGGCTAGATCCTTTTGCCGCGACAATATCATCCTCGCCGGCTTGTCTCTTGGGAGCGCCCGATTATCTCTTTTTCAAAAATCTTTCCTGGAAGGTGGGGGCCTCCCCGGCCATCTTCACGAAAACATCCAGCGGCGCCAGCTCGAATCCCGGGCCGAGCTTGTCGATAATGCTCTTCACCCGCTTCACGTTGCTGTACTCCCGCACGTGGACCAGGAGAAAATAGGGCCTCCGGGCGTTCACGGCCGCCAGCTCGTGCAGGTCGGCCACCGCCTCCTCTTCCGTCCGGCTGGGCGATAGATAGTAGTCATAGGAGATGAGCGGCCGTTTGTCGCGGACCGCGAAAGTGAAGGACGGCGCATAGCCGTTGATAAAGCCGATGGCGCCGGGCATGCCGGAGTAGAAGGCGCCGGCCACCTCTTCCGTGAGCTCGGTGTTGCCTTCCGTGGTGGCGCCCTCCGAGTAATCCATGATCTCGAAAACCCGGAGGTCAAGAAGGTCCATCATCTCCCGCGCCTTGGCAATCAACCCGGGGAGCTTATTTTTGGGAACGGCCTTGGGATAAACGTAGCCCGGCCCGCCGAGCGCCCCGACGAAGTAGTCGTTGGGCGTGGCAGTACTATAAAAATATTCCATCATCGCCGGAGCCAGCCAGCTGTAGTTCATGATCACTTCCCAGGCATAGGGGATCTCTCCCCTCCCCGGCTCGTGCCACGCCCCGAGGCCCATGCCGTCGGTTTGGATGCAGGAGATGTAGACCTTATCCTGCGGAACGGCGGTCTTCCCGGGTCCGATGTTATGGTGATTGCGGTAGACAAATCCCGGCGTCGCCGCCACGTGATGGCTGAAACTCAGGTTCGGCAGGGTGTGGAGCCCTTCCACGCGCAATCCATGGCTGGAAACCAGCCTGACGTGATCCCTCTCCTGGTCCTTCTTGTAGGAATGCCAGCCCATGACCATGGACAGCGGATTCATTCGATCGAGGATTCGATCGGCCAGGTCGTATTCCTCCTTGTCGGCGGGCTTGGTGGACAGATCGCTGAAGAAGGCATGGTTCATCATGCCCCAATCCGCCACGCCGGGCTTCATGATCCGGCCGTGCTCCCCGCCCAGCCAAATGATGAAATCCCGACTGCAACGGTCCCCATAACGATCATAGGCCCATTGGTAAATCCGGGCGTCGGACCACCCCGTGAGCTTTCCACGAAGATCCTCCTTTTCGACAAGTCCGTTGGCGGCCATCATCGGGATCAAGGATTCATCGACGACCACGGCCTGCTCCAGGCCGGCGATGGTGAAGGCCACGATCAGAGAGGTCCTGACATTCCGGTCCCAGACGACATAGCCCCGGACCGATTCCTTGAAAGTCTGGAGAGCCTGTTCCGGGGTGGAAAGCCGGCGGAACGTGTAATATTTCTTGTCCCGGTAGTAGTCGAGCACGGGGGGGGTATAGTTGAAATCCCAGCTTTTCGGATAGACGAAATAGAGCTTCGCGGCGTCCCGGTTCGCCAGGCCCTGAAGGCTGATCAGGAAGGCCTGTTTTTCGAGCCCCTCTCCGATGGTCCACTGGTCGTCGAGGGCCATGAAACAGGCTTCGCGGCTCCCTTTTCTTTTGAGCACGTAAGAAATGGGGGTCTCCCTGGTTGACCTTGTGATGGTGTAGGTCATGAGATCGGGACTCGGGCCGGCGCGAAAAACGTGTTGGCTGCGCAGGGGAGCCTTCCCCTGAGAGCCCAGGACGTCGCAGGTCTCGTCAAGGCGCAGAGGCGAGGCCGGATCGTCCCAAAAAGCTTTGATGGTCCGCTCGGATCCCACGGGCATTGATAATCCCATGAACACATTGGTCGGAAACACCCGGTCGAGGACAGGGACGAGGTTGGCAACCCCTCCGGTCTTGAGGGTCAAGGCATCTTTGAAGCCGCGGCCGCCTCCGAACGTTCGGATCAAGGTAAGTCCACCGTCGTTGCGGGCGATCTCGACCGTGAGGGCGCCGTAGAGGTCGATCTCGGTCCCGGCCTGGGGGACAAGAACCCACTGTCCTTCCAGAGTCAGATCTTCGGCGCCGAGAGCTACCGCGGCGCAAAACAAGATGACAAGAATCCTGGCTAAACGCTGGCAAATGATCATGATGCTGACCTTCCTTTTCATTTTAACGTACAGCCGAGGATGAGGAAAATCAAGGAAATCCTGACAAAGGGGATTGATTCCGTCGTTAATATCTTCATAAATTGAGGGTCCACTCGAGGCTTATGCCAATAAGGGCTCCCACGGCTTTCCCTGCAAATACGCATTTACGGATTTGCCGGTCACCCGTTCCCGTGGGCTTAAATCCCCATGTCGCTCAAGATTTTGAGGAGACGATTCATCAGGGCCGTAATGGTGGGGTGCGAAGCCTCGATGTATTCGACGGAGTCCGCTAGGCTTTCCCGCAGGCTTTCGTGATGGGCGGGCAAAATCTCCCCGGAATTCTGCAAGATGCGGCCGATATCGCCGTCCAGCCTCTTCAACGTTTCGCGCGAACGATCGTCGATCCCCGTGACGGATTTCAGCTCGGCCTGCAGCTTGGCCAGCGTTTCGTTGAATTGATCATTGTCCATCGCTTGTTCCTTCCCCGCGCCTTCGGGTTAAATTGACCAATCATCTTGCAAATATAGCACTAAAGAAGCTAATCAATCCATATCGTCGGCTGAGTGAAACTGACAATGACATTAAACATGACTGTGAAGGAGGCCGTCTCGAAGACAACTCGCCGGAGGGGTGATTGGGGAAGACGATGATCGCCCCCCCGGCGAGGATCAGGACCGCGCAGCCGAATATTGACATTTCAGACTGTTATTATCAAAATCCAAGCACAGATCACAATGATTGTCCTATTCAGTCATCTGAAACAGATCGCCAACAACGGCTTCATCCAAAGGGAGGGAACGGGACGATGAAAAATACGCTGAGTCTGGCCTTGGTCGCCTGTGTTCTCGGCAGCGCGCTGAATGCCGCCCAGACGCCTTTGGAGGATCGGCTGACGCTGAAGAATCACCGCTTTCTCACCCTGAACACGGTCGTCCGCGTGAACCAGATCGAATCCGCGAGGAACCTCAACGTCGGTTCCGACGAAGCCGCGATCCACACGCCGGAAACCGCGGCCGCATTTCGCTCCGCCGTGGCCGAAGGTTTTCCCGGAGCCAAGGTGACATGGGCTTTTTCCTGGCTCGCCTTGCAGGACGAGCGGCCGAACTACGCCGCCATCCGCAAACTCGTCGCGGGCTATCATGCGACGTTCGGCGATGAGATCACCTTCATTCCGGGCGGATATTTTGCGCCGATGTACAGCCCGCGCGCCCAGGTCAATCGGGACATCAAAGAGGCGCTTCAGCGCGTGGGCGATATGGTCGGGAATGGATACAGGCCGAAGAGCCTTGTCGCCGGATTCCTCTCCGCCGAGAACCTGCGCTACCTTGCCGAAGAAGAGGGCATCCACGTCTGTCAGGGCACGATCTGGAGTCAGTACGGCATCGACAACGGCGATGGCGACGGGTCCATCAGCTACCCGTATTACCCCAGCCGCGAGCACGCCTGCAAGCCCGCCCAGGGGCGGGCCGATTTCATCGACTGCGTGAATTTGGACGGCTGGACATGCGATTTCCTGTGTGCCCGGCGTTTCGGATTCGAGGGCGGCTTTAACAGCCGGCTCGGCGTGGGGCCGATCGAGTCGTACCGCAATCTCGGCGTCGAGTTGGGCATGGCCGAAGCGATGGCGGTCACGGCAAACCATTTCGACGACGGCGTTCAGCGCAACGGCTTCGGTTGGATCACGGTCTGCTGGGAGATCAGTCTGGTCAAAAGCCTCAAACCCGAAGTGCTCGGCTGTCTCACGTCGTGGCTGAAGAACGTGCGGCGGCGCTGGCCCGATGTCCGGCTGGTCACGCAGGGCGAGTTCGGCGAGGCCTGGCGGCGTGAACATCCGGACAACAGGGACTTAAATTACCGGTTCGTACAACGCGGGACCGGCATCGGCGGCTCCGAGCTTAATCTGGAAATTCGCTGGTTCATGAACTCCTCTTTTCGACTGGCGATCCTGCGCGACTGGCAGAAAGACGAGCCCGGCAAGGTCATCGATTTCACGCGGTACGATCTGACCGCCCATGAGCCTGCGGATCCTACGGCCGGGAAACCCTCCCGGAATTGGAGCCTGATCAACCGCATCAACCAGAAGCGGCGCCGGGCGGAAGATGCGCCTGTGCTCCTGTCGGCCCTCACGAGGGAAGAACAGGCGCTGATCCGGAAATACTATCCGGAGCTGTTCTAGGCAAGATTAAGATTCCCATGACGTCGTCGCCCTTGGTGCGACTCGTCCGGCTCAACCCGGACATTTGTGAAAAGTCCGGCTCAGCCCCTGCGGCGGAAAATCAACACCCCCGCTAAGCCGAGGAACAGCACCGCCCAACTCCCCAGCAGCACCCGCCGCCAGAGATAGACCGATTTGGCATAATCGGCGTCGAGGGAATAGGCCAGGTTGGGCTCCCAGAAGTATCGGAGGATCTTCCGGTCGGCCTTGTAGCTCCCGCGACGATAAATCAATTGGGCGCCCGGGCTGAAATACTGAAGCTCGTGGGCGTTATCCCCGCTGTAAGGCACGGTAATGACCCGCCCGTCCTTGAAGGTCTTGGTGGTCAGGCCGTCGACGCCCCCGATGGCCGCCAGGTGAAGGAGGTCGGCGCTGTTCAACAGCCGGTTCTCGTGGTTCCAGACATAGAACTTGTTGGCCTGTGTATCGACGCGGGCCCATACCCCCTGCTCGGCGATGAAGCTCTCGGCGAAGGAGTGGCCGGTCGTGATCACGTCGTCGATATGCCCGTTCAGGGTGATCAGCCGCGTGGGGATCCCGGCCATATTGGCGAAGAAATGGTAGATCATGGCGTTCTGGGTGCACCAGAGCTTGCCTTCGTCCGCGCAGACCCATTGGAAGATCCGAAACGGCGAAATCTCGGCTTCGATGCGGTCGTTGGGAGTGCCCAAATGCTTCTGGAGGCGGTCGATCTGGTAGGCGCAGACTTTGTCGATCTTCTCCAGCGTGGTCTCGCCGCCGGTGATGCCCATCTCGTCGCGGATGATCCGACGGGCTTCCGCCTTCTGGTCCTCGCCGATATAAGGGAACGTATCGATCCAATGGGACAGGGGATATTGGCGGAATTTGCCCATGGGGATATCCGCCGAGATGAGCCAGTAATTGTCGGGCTGGGTCCGGCCGCCCTTGGCATAGTATTCAGAGCTATAGAACCCGAAATGAATGGAGATCTTGGCGGGCGGCACGGCATCCGGAGGGGTGATCTCGTAACCGTGCTGGATGTCCTTCAGCTTCAGGATGGGGTACGGGCCGGCTTGTTCGTAGCGCTCGCCGGTGTCGTCGACGATGACCCAGCGGCGAGGCTGGTCCTTCATGACGATCTTCAGCATCAGCCGGCCGCGGCTGACGATTTCGGTTCCGGACAAGGTCGGGACATCGCTCGGGTTGTAGAGCGTCTTGTAGGTGGTCGGGACGAACATGTCCAGCTTCGACCGGGTCAAATAGACGATGATGTTGGTCGCGGTAGCCAGGAGCAAGAGGATCGAAAGGGGAAAGATCGCCGTTTTTCGTTTTCGCGGTCGGCGGGAGGGTTGCGGGTCCATGTTCATTCTCCATAAGCCAACTGCCATACTAGCAGAAGACCGGGAGCACAATCCACAATTGAATTTCCAAGCGGCCCGTTCATGATCGGACTGCGCAACGAGAATTCGATTTCGACGGTTTAAGCGATCGCACCGCAGACTCCCAATGGGGGCACGTTCGCTTGAAAATCCCTGAAAATCTCCCCGCGAGCTTCTCGGCAGGCATTTTAGGACGGGGAAATCCTACTGGACCTGGGGCGGCCCCAACCGGACAACACCAAAGATATGGGCATCAGGCCATGACTCTCATCCTCGTGCGCATTCCGGGCAAACAGCCCACCGTTCGCCGGCACCTGGGCATGCGGGCGCGGACCTTTACAAAGCCTGGCGGCGGACCTGGCACAAGGCTCCCCGGACGCCCGCCTGGACCAAGGATGTCCATTCATGGCAGCAGATCCAGATCAATTCCGCGACACGCTCGGAGCCAAGGTCCTCGTCGACGGGAAGGCCCATGGCCCGTATTCCGTGTTCCGGCGCAAGGACGGTCTCCGGGCCATCGCCTTCGCCAACATGAGAGATAAAAATCCCATCGTCTGCGAAGTCGCACTCGAGAATCCAAGATCGAAGAATTTGAAGTGGATCTCCCCCGAGGACCCGGAGACGAGGACTTGGCCGGGCAAGCTGGAGCTGGCTCCGGGATTCGCCGCGGTCGTCCTTGAAAACTGACGACAAGGCGAACGTGAGACCGCGGACGGGCTTTCCCCGGATTTCCAAAGAAACGGCCCGCGAGGCTCCATCCTACCTGAAACAGATGGGCGTGGGGAGTTAGGACCGCCCGCGGCTTGCCCATCACCCGAGATCGGAATAGAATCATCCCGGGAGGCGGTGATGAGCATTCCCTTGCTCTTCGATCTCGGCGCCGAGTTCGAGCTCAAGCTTTCGGCTTGTTACGCCAAGCTGGAATTTTCCGTGAAAACGGATTCCGACGCCGCGATCCTGCGCCAAATCGCCCAGGACGAGCTCAACCATTCGAGCGTCCTCCGTTCGGGCAAAGTCTATGCCCTCCGGCTCCCCGATCTCTTTGGAAAAGAGCTCATCCAAGTTGCCGACATCAAGGCGGGGATCGGGCTGCTCGAAGCCCTGCTCCTGGACCTCGACAAGGGGGAAAATCCGATCTCCGGGCTCCGCAGGCTCCTCGCTCTCGAGAAACGCTTCGAACAGGTCCACCTCGATACCGCGGTCGAAATCAAGGACGCTTCCCTCCAGAAGCTGTTTCGCCATCTCTCCGGGGAGGACCAGCGCCACATCCAGCTCCTCACGGAGATGATCGCCCGAAGCTAGGTCCCGCCCGGCATTTCCAGGCATGTTTCATTCGACAACGCTCCCTCCTTGAGATCATCATATTCGTATCATCGGGCCGTTGGAAAAAAGCCGGCCAAATAGACCTTCCTTAATAAAATTGCCGCTTTCGGATCGGGGGGCGGGTCAACGCCCGACCTGGATCCCGCTTGTCAAGTCCTCCCCTGCCGGAAACGCCCGCGCTTGACAAGGCTCCGATGCGGATTAAGATTAAGAGCCCCGGGGAATTCGCCGAACCCGGAGTGAAGGAGTTCACCCATGAAAAAGCCGGCATGTCTTTCTCTTCTTTTGGCCGGGCTGTTCGTCCTCGCGGTGGGGACCGCCGGAGCCCAGGAAACCGATGCCGAGGGAACCAAGGACCATCCCTTGCTCAGCCGCATGCCGGGGTTCTATATCTCCCGGGCGGAGACCAAGGATTTCGAGGCCCATGACTTCTATCTCGAGGGCGACAAGAAAGTGGAGGTGGAAGGGAAGAGCTCCTTCATCTTCTATGTCCTCCAGCCCAATGGAAAAGAGCCGAGCCGGCTGGAGATCCTCCGACAGTACGAGAGCGCCATCAAGAAGATCGGCGGGACCGTCTTGAACCACGACCGCGACGGCAGCTCGTACCTGAAGGTCACCCAGGGAGAGAAGGAGATCTGGGTGCACGTGGACGCCTACATCACCTCGCAATACAGCCTCTGGATCATCGAGAAGGCCGGCATGCAGCAGCAGGTCGTGGCCGACGCCGCCGCCTTCTCCAATGACATCCGGACGACGGGTCACGCCGCCGTTTACGGCATCTACTTCGACTCGGGGAAATCGGAGATCAAGCCCGCCTCCGATCCGGCCCTGGGAGAAATCGCCAAGCTGTTGAAAGGCGACCCCGGGCTGAAATTGAACGTCGTCGGGCACACCGACAATGACGGCTCGCTGGACATCAACATGAAGCTGTCCGAAGCCCGGGCCGCGGCGGTCGTCCAGGCGCTGGCCGGCAAGTACGGCATCGCCCCCGGGCGCCTGAAGGCTTTCGGCGTCGGGCCGCTGGCCCCGGTCGCCGCGAACGACACCGCGGACGGGAAAGCGAAGAATCGCCGGGTGGAGCTGGTCAAGCAGTAAAGCGGGATCGCCGCCCCTTTTTCCTAATTGAACGCGGCGGCCAGGATCAGCCGGGCTAGGTTGACCCGCCGGGCCAAGCCCCGATTCGAACGGAGGAGCTTTCCCGCGAGGAGAATTCTCTGGCCCCAGGATGGCCGGGGGTGGCGCTCGAGGAAGGCCAGATCCAGCCGGAAATGGACGGTCGCGCCGTCCTGCGCGCCGGAGATCACCTTGATGCAATCCACGGCCCTATTCTTGAGCTCCAGGATCCAGCTCGTGAGGGCTTGGGCCTTGTAGTCGAACGTGATTTCGATGACTTGATCTCCGAGGATTCTCAAAAACCTGTCCATCTCGATCAGCTCATGAATCTTGAGCGCCCTCGTCTTTTCTTCCGTGGAGGGATCCGGCGCGTCTCTCAGGAATTCCAGGATATGGGAAAGGGAGTCTCCCTCCTGGAGCTGCACAAGGGCGTTCTGCCCCATGTCGATGAGTTCCCGGACGTGTCGCCCAAACTGGGAGATAGATTTCTTTCGGCCTTTCCGGATCTTGTCCAGATATTCGATATCCAACAGCTGGTCCGCGGTCCAAAATCTTGACATGCACCGGGTCGCCAGATGTTCGACGCGCCGGTCGGGAAGCGAGGAGTTGTGAAACACCGAGTGCATTTCATCGAATTTGGTCCAGTCGCTTTCAAAGATCAGGCCCTGCTCGTCCAGGTCTTTGTAGAACGCCGTCCCCGGGAACGGCGTGGCGATGCCGAACGCCGCCTTGGAAAGTCCGATCCGCCGCCCATAATCCGGGAACGTCAGAATCTCGGCCTCGGTTTGATCCGGGAGTCCGATCACGAACGTGCCGAGAGGCTGAGCACCGCAGGCCCGGATGATCCGACAGGCCTTTTCATGAAGCTCCGTTCCCGACCCCTTTTTCGTCGCTTGAAGGTCCCTCGGATTCGGGCTTTCAATCCCCATTTCAAAGGAGAAGAACCCCGCCTTGACCATCTTTTCGATCACCTCGGGATGGGCGACGACGGCGTCCGCCCTGATATGGCAGCCGAATTCCACATCCAGGCGGAGGGGGGCGAGACGATCGCACAGCGCAGCCATGATCTCCGCGTTTCCCAGGGCATTCGGATCGGTGACGCTGAACGAAAGACGCCCTTTCCCATGCCGGGCATAGACCTCGACGATCTCGTTCAAGATCGGCTCGGGCGATCTGAATCGGGGGACGCTCTTCGACATGGACGGCTCGCAGCAGAATGTGCATCGGCCCCGACAGCCGCGGGACAAGGTGAGAACGTCCCGCCTGGCCGTCCTGTCGATCCTCTTCACGTACGCGTGCCGTCGAAGATGCCGCGCGGGAAACGGCAGGGCGTCCAAATCCTCGATCAGAGGCCGATCCGGGTTATGGACCACCGCGCCCGATTGCGCCCTGTAAGACACGCCGGCCACGCCCTCCGCCCCTCCCCGGGCGACAAGATCCCGAAACGTGGCTTCCCCCTCGCCGCGGACGACGAAATCGAGGTCGGGCTCGGAGGCGAAAAAGCCGGCGAGTCCCGTCGGGTGATAATTGCCGACGACCGTGACGGCCCCCCGCTTCCGGGCCTGTCGGGCGATCTCCAGGCCTTCGGCATGCTCCGTGGCGCACATCGAGATGCCCACCAGATCGGGCTTGAACCTCCGCAAGAAATAATCGAAGGGCCGATCTTCCATCTTGAGATCGACGATGTGGACATCGGAAACGCACTCTTCAATGGACGCGGCCAGGTACTCCAGCCCGGTGGGGATGATGTCCAAGGCGAAACCGAGCCCATGCCGTCCCGAAGGCATGACCAGGAGAACTCGCTCAAAGGACATTCGATTTTCGCCTCACCGTATTCTCAGTTTATTGATTCTCGCCTTTTTTCTCAAATGCCCGGCGATCCGGAGAGCCCGGAATCCAGCGATCGGCTCGCCGAACCGATGTTCGACCGTCGGAAAACGGCCCGGGGGGTTGAGGCCGGTTGTTTTAGCAAGGGGGGTTAGGGGAACCAGAATCGCGGACTTCCTACAACCGGCAAAAGAAAGTCTTAATCTAACTTTTAGACGACAACGAAAGAAAATTCTTCCATTTTGACATCTTTTTTGTTTGCCTTGACTTGCACCTGAACACCCACTAGGATTCAAGAGAATGAACGCCTTCGAAGAGCCGGGGTCCCTTCCAGAGGGGCCCCAAGTAGATCCCGCCTGAAAGGATCCGCCATGAACAAGAATGCCCCGAAATCCCTGATCACGCGCCGCCGGATCGTGACCTTCGTCCTCGCTCTGGCCGTCGCGCTGACGGCGGCTTATGCCCTGCCCCAAGCCGCCGGGACCGACGCAAAGAAGAAAGCCATGGCCATCGACGACTATGCCCAATGGCGCTCCATCGCGAGCCAGGCGATCTCGGCCGACGGGAAGTGGGCCTCCTACGTCCTCCAGCTCACCAACACCATCCCGGCCGAGGCCAAGCCCGTCTTGCACATCCTCAATCTCGAGACCGGCGCCGATGTGACGGTGCCCGACGCCGCGGACCCCGTTTTCTCGGCCGACTCGAAGTGGATCGCCTACCAGGTCGACCCCGGCGCCGCCCAACGGGCTCGCGCAAACCGGGCCGGCGCGGGAACGGGATCGGCGACGCCCGGCGCGACCTCGCCCGCGCAGCCCGGTTCGACAACCCCGACCCCCGTCCAAGCCGCCGTCCCGGCCGGACAACAGGCCCAGGGCGGCCGCGGCGGGGCGGCCCCCGCCATTCCTCCCAGGCGCGTCGAGCTGCGCAACCTGGAGACCGGCGCGGTGCGGTCCTGGCAGGAGATCGGGACGATCATCTTCGCTCCGACATCAAATTACCTGGCCCTCCGCCGACGGGGAACGGAGACGGCGGCTCCGACGGGAGCGCGGGGCGGCGGCTTTCCTCCTCCTCCGGGCGGCGGGGCTCCGGCCGGGGTTGATCCGAATGCGGCGGGCGCCGGGCCCCGCGGGCTCGACGTTATCCTGCTGGACCTTCGGACCGGCCGGCACATCCTTCTCGGCAGCGTGGCCGACATCGCCTTCAATCGCACCGGGGAGCTCCTCGCCTATGCCGTGGACGCCGCCGTCAAGGACGGCAACGGCGTCTTCGTCTTCGACGCGCGCAGCGGGCGCATCACGCCGCTCGACAACGAGGCCAAGAGCTACAGCCGCATCGCCTGGAGCGATGAGGGCAATTCCCTCGCCGTCCTCAAAGGGAGCGAAGTCGAAAAGATGCGGGAGAAGGACAGCCTGCTCCTCGCCTTCCCGGACGTCGCGGCGGCCGTGAAGGAGGGCGCCGCCGTCGGGCCCATCGTCCTCGAGGCGGCGAAGACGGACGGCTTTCCGAAGGGCTGGGTCATCAGCGATCGGGCGGCGCTCGCCTGGAGCGAAGACAACAAGCGCGTCTTCTTCGGAATAAAGGAACAGGTTGCGGCGCCCGATACCACGCGCCGCTCGACGGACGAGGCGGCCGACGTCGACGTCTGGAATACGGGCGACGAGCGGGTCCAATCGGCCCAGATGGTCCGCGCGGACCAGGACCGCAATTTCACGTTCCGCCAGGCGTTCGACGTCGCCGCCAAGCGCTTGATCAAACTCGCGGATGAGACGATGCGGGAGCTCGACGTCGCCCCGGACGGCAAGTGGGCCATCGGCCGCGACACGCGCGGCTACATCCACGACTACCGACGGCCGGCGGCGGACTTTTACCGCGTGAACACGGCCACCGGGGAGCGGACGCTGATCACCAAGGGGCAGCTGACCGGCGCCCACGCATTCGGTATTTCGCCCCAGGGAACGCACTTCCTTTTCTGGAAGAACGGCAATTTCCAGGCCTATGAGTTCGAGACGGGCGCGACCAGGATGCTCGGCGCCGGACGCGCGCCGAGCTTCATCGACACCGAGTACGACCATCCGGGGCCGAAGCCGTCCTTCGGCCTCGCAGGATTCACGAGCGACGGCAAGGCGGTCATCCTCCAGCACAAGTATGATCTCTGGGTTCTCCCGCTCGACGGTTCCGCCCCTAAGAACCTGACCGCCGGGCTCGGGAACGAAAAGGAGATCCGATTCCGTATCGTCCGCCCCGAGCCGCCGGACCCGACCCTCCCCCGCTCGGTCGGTCCGCGCGGATCGATCGACCTGGCCAAGCCGATCACGCTGTCGGCTTACGGCGAGTGGACGAAGAAATCCGGTTTCTACGAGCTTTCCGGCGGGGCGCTGAAGGAGATCATCTATGAGGACGCGTCGTTCAGCCCCCCTGTCCGGGCCATGAAGGCCGACAAGTATCTGTTCACCCGGCAGACATTCGTCGAGTTTCCCGATCTGCGCGTCTCCGGCCCGGGCTTCAAGGACGCGAAGAAGATCAGCGACGCGAATCCGCAGCAGGCCGGATTCCTGTGGGGCCATCGCCTCCTCTTCGGCTTCAAGAACAAGGACGGCGTGCGGCTGCAGGGCATCCTGGCCCTCCCCGACGACTACAAGCCGGGCGAGAAGCGGCCCATGATCGTGACGTTCTACGAGAAGAACTCCCAGGCCATGCACCGCTACAATCCGCCGTCGTATCTCACCGGCATGGGCGGATCGCCCATGCAGGCGGTGAGCGACGGCTATCTCACGATGCTGCCCGACGTCCACTTCCGGACCGGATCCTCGCACACCGACATGCTCGAGTGCGTCGAAGCCGCCACGCGCAAGGTGATCGAGATGGGCTATGCCGACCCGAAGCGGATCGCCGTCACCGGCCACAGCTACGGCGGCGAGGGCGCGGCCTTCATCGGGACGATGTCCAAGATGTTCGCGGCCGTGGGCATGGGCGCGGGGGTCATCGACCTCACCTATGACTTCACTCAGAACTGGGGCTGGGCCTACGCGGTCAACGGCGGCAGCGGCGACAACGCGTTCGACTATTACCTCTACGATCAGGGGCGCTGGGGCTTCTCCCCGTGGGACCAGCCCGAGCGCTATATCTACGAATCGGCGATCACCCACGTGCCGAACGTGACCGCGCCGTTCCTGATCATGCACGGCGGGGCCGACCCGACCGTCGATTTTCACAACGGCCTCGGCTTCTACAATGCGCTCCGATACAACGGCAAGAAAGCCGTTTTCCTCTCATACCCTGGCGAAGGGCACGGGTTGCGCGGGCTGGGGAACCGGAAGGACCTGACGGTCCGGTATTTCGAGTTCTTCGACCACTACCTCAAGGGCGCGCCGGCGCCCAAGTGGCTGACCGAAGGCGTGTCCTTCCTGAAGAAAGAAGCGAGCCGGGAACCGGCCAAGTAGATCGGAAACCGCCGCCGGGCGATGCCCGGGGACTTGGCCGCCGTCGATGGCCCGGGCTTCGCCCGTCGAAGCCGATTATATTTTTATGACGATCTTCCGCTGATACAACCAATAGCACATCAGCCAGAGAACGGACCAAGCGGCAAGGCTGGTCGCGATCGCGGCCGGTAGATCGCCCGCCCAGGAAAAAAGAAGGACCGTGAACGGCTGGACCAGCCCTAGAATCCAGGACGTGCCGCCGCTCTCGGTGAACAGATAGATGGCCAGGCAGTTCGTCCCGACGAGGGCGAAGAGTTTGGTCCATCTCCGGAAACCGAGGATATCCACGAACCCGTAGCACAAGGCGAGCGTCAGGAGGCAGAAGCCGCCGCTCGTGATCACGAACGAGCTCGTGGCGATGCGCTTGATGACCGGCGTCACGGGATTCAAGGCGAACCCGGCCGCGATGCCGGCCAGGCCGGTCAAGGCCAGGATCGAGAACTTCCGGCGGGGCGGCCGGGCGCTCATCAGCAGCTGCCCGGCGAGGACGCCCCAGATCGTGTGGGCCGCGGTCGGGATGGCGTTGAACGACACCCAGTGCCCGGCCGACAGCTCGCCCGAGATCAGCATGTCCACCCACGAGCCGAAGTTGTGGTCCGGGACGAACGGCTGGTTGAAGCCCGGCGCGGCGAAGGTCCGGTAGAGGACTTCGGTCAAGATGAGCAGACCGAAGCTCAGGGCGATCTGGGCGCGCGCGGGACGCCTCATCATGAAATAGGCGATAAGGTAGGTCACGGAGAGCTGGGCCAGGACATTTTGGAAACGGAACGTGATCCGGCCTGGCTCGATGCAATAGAGCGCCCAGCCGAGAAGAAGCAGGAGCAGGGCCCGCCGGACGGCGTGCCCCGTGATCCGGGAGCGGGGCTCGCCCCGGCCCTCGCGCGAGACGACCGAGAAGGCCAAGGCCACGCCCACGACGAACATGAAGAACGGCTGGACCAGATCCCAGGCCCGGAGTCCGTTCCAGGGATGATGCTCGAACTGGGTGCCGATCGCGTAGAGGATCGAGCCCTTGAGGGCGGGATCGACGAGGTGCTCGTAGATGCGGGTACTCTCCCCGATGAGGAAGAACATCGTCATTCCGCGGAAGAGGTCGAGGGAAAGCAGGCGGTCCTTGAATTCGGAAGGCATGGCCGCCGGCGCTTACCGGACCTTCGTGAGGTCCAGGGTCCCCATCCGCCCCTTGATCTTTAGCCGATTACCGTTCAACTCCATGTTATCCCCTTCCGTCTCGCTGTTGTCGGGCGTGAGGAGGAGGACCGTATCGCGCACCGCCCAGATGCCCTGCTCGTAAATGCCCGAGCCCATCAACAGGTGAAAATCGCCGTTCGCCTTGAACGTGATCTGGACCTTCACGTACATCGTCCCCATGATCCACGTCCCTTCCCATGTCCCCACCAGGGCGGCGGGATGCTCGTCTTCTTCGGCGGCTGCCGGAGCAGGGCCAAGACCGCTTCAGGGACGCCGGCTCGGTCCAGGGCAAGCGCATTGCCTGCGCTGAGATCTGCGGCTTCAAAGCCGACGGCTTGCTTCAGCTTGAGATAGATCCCTTCCGGAACGCGGCCCTCGGCCAACAGCTTCAGCTCGTTCAAGCCCAAGGGCTTGCCCTTCAAAGCAAGGATGACGGCCGGATCGACGTCTTGACGTCCGCATCGCTGAATCCCAGCCGCTTCAACCGGATGATCTCCCTGACGGCGAGGTCCTGAGCTCCGAGGGCCAGCGCCCCGGCCAGGATTAAAACGAGGCGCGCGATGCGGCCCGCTGATTTGCTCATGATCGCCTCCTCGCCGCCGAAGATCGGAAACTCCCTGATGTCCACCTTATAGTCCCGGGGCTGGCCGTGAGTCAAGCGCCCGGAGCGGCCGCAGATTGCCGATAGGAAGTCATGAGTTTCGGGAGGGGAACGCGGCGGCCCACACCCCGGCGTTGAAGCTTTTGAAGCGGTGTGCGGAGCGGTGTCCTCAAATCCGCGGCTTCGTTCCAACCCTAAAAGATTCCTATCGACAATGTTGGCTTGCTCGTCCTTCAAGTGTCGGGCCGGGAAGGCCTTGGTCATTTCCGGGACGGCCGGATCCGGAAAGCCGCCGGGAGCATTCCCGCCCCCTTGGAAGAAAATCCTAGGCGTTGACCCGGCCTCGATCAGTCCCAGGGGGATGCGGGGTTGCCGTGTTCGGAAGCGCGCGGCCTCTCCGCGAACGGCGGCATCCTTCCCGCATGCACCTCGGAAAGCCGGGCGTGCGTCGCGGCGGCCGCGTCCGCCAGCTCGCGGTAGGGCCGGTTCGTGGCGTCCACGAACCCGATATTGTAGTTTTCCCCGTCCATGCGGCCGAGGACCGGCTCGTCCGCCCACTCGAACCAGTGGGCCCCGACGAAGCACGGAAGGGCGGCCGCCTGTTCCATGTAATAGCGATAGCCCTTGGCCCGCTCCGCCTGGTCGGCCGTCTGGACAAGCCCGGCGCCGAGCCCGTCGGCCGGAACGCCGAAATGGAATTCGCCGATGAGCAGGGGGCGGCCCGTGACGTCGGCCACCTTCTTCAGCTGGCGCGTGGGCTCATACTCATAGACGTTGAGGCTGCAGACGTCGAACGACCGGTCGAGCTTGAGGATTTCGTCCGCGGGAATGCCTCCGAAGCGGATGCCGAGATTCAGATGGTTCGGATCGGCCTTCTTGATGGCCCGGGCCATCAGGTCGAGGTACCGCTCGAACATGCCCCAGACGAATTCCTCACGGCGGCGGGGGGTATCGCCCTTGGCCAGGAATTCCCGTAGCTTTTGCCCGGCGGCCGAATCGGGCCCCTTGAGGAACATGTCCGCCAGCTCGCTTTCCCGGCGAGACCAGGGCGGCTCGTTGCCGAGGAAATAACCAAGCAGCCAAGGATCGTCCTTGAGGGGCGCACACTGCGTCTCGGCGGCCCGCTCGACGCCCCGGGCGAATTCCTCGGAATAGACATCCGGCATGCCCAGATAAACGGGATCGGAGCGGGGCGATCGGAACGTGGTCACGTAGGCTTTCCGCGCCCCGTCCGAAGACGGCTTCAGGGAGGACCAGTTCCCGATCGTGTTCAAGCCCCAGGCGCTCATTCTCCGGGAGACCAGATCGGCTCCGTCCGCCCCTTCCCCTGGCCGAATACTGTTGGCCCCGGTCGACAGGAAGAGATGCCCCTCCGGGTCGATGAACCACCACCGGCCGTCGATCCGCTCGACGCGGAAAAAGCCCGTTGCCCGAGCCCGGGTGTCCGTGTATCCGCCGAAGCGATCGCAGCCCGAGCCGGCCACGCCGGCCCGAAGGCGAAGATCGCTCCAGCCGCCAGAATTCCGGCCAGGAATTTCTTCATTTACCTTTGATGATCCTCCGATGACAGGCCTTTGCAGTCGAGGATTTCAAGCCGCGCTGGACGTCACGAGCGAGATGGGCGCCGTTCCCGTTCGGAAACTCGAACACCACATTGCCGCCGGCCAGGATCGTTCGGGGGCTCGCGAAACCCAGCGAAGCAAACGCCGCCCGGAGATCCGCCATGGCGATCACCCTCCGTCCTCCCATATTGAGGCCGCGCAGGAAGGCGACATACGACCGCAGCCCGCGGTTTGGCGGCTTCCCGACGGCATTCTTCAAGCTCACTTGCCGTAGAGCGCGGCGTTGAACACCACGCGGAACGTCCCGAAGGGCTGGGCGCGCCACTCCGGCTTGAAGCCCAACAGGACGATATGTCCCTGATCGAGCTCGACATCGAGCGCCGCCGCCTTCCCCTGGACGTACTTCTCCCCGATCAGGCACCCCGACAACAGAGGCGAGCCCGTATCGGGATATTTCGCCAGGACCGTTCCCTTGAAGCCCTCGAGCCTGTCGAAAACCGGGCTTCCGTCCACGAACACAGCCGCCTTCTCGGGCATCCCGGCCATGACCGGGTGTTTCGTGTCCACGACGAGGCTGACGATCGATCCGCGCAGGAAGAACTCCTCGGACTTCAAGCCCTCGATGCCGTTCTTGACGGGAAGCTTGAACTGCTGGATCGCGAAGCGCGCGGCCGAGCTGAAGCAGACCACGGTCCCGCCCCCGCGAACGAACGCCTCGAACGCCTGCAGGTCCTCGCTTGTGAGCGCGTAGGCATATTCGGGCCGGACGGCTCGCGCGCCGCCCCGTCCTCCGCCCATCTGCCCCGCCCCTCCGGCCGGCGGCCCGCCCGCGGGAGGCATCCCTGTCGGCGGCCCGCCCTCCGGGGGCATCCCGCCTCCGCCGCCGCGCCCGCCCTGGGCCGCGCCGCCGCCCGCCACGGGCAGCCGGACATCATCGGCGAGGATGACCACGTCGACCTTGTTCCGAAGCGGGGCGTGGAAGTCCTCGGGGTGAAGGGTCACGAATTCAAAACCGTACCGCTCGAGGAGCCAGCGGGTCCAGCCTTCGTCCAGGCTTCCGCTCCACGGCTGAACCAGGCCGATCCGGGGCTTCTTCACCGGAACGCCCCCCGGAGAGGTCCGCTCGGCGCTCAGGGCCAGCGATCGGACCATCTCCTCCTGCGCCGAGACGGATAGCCCGGTGATGAGATATTTCGGTTCGGCTCCCGGCCCGCCTGCGAGAAACGCCACCTGACCGCCTTGCTTCCAGGCCTTGTTAAGGGCGCGGAAGGCGTTGTTCTGGGCCGGGTCCACGGCGAGCGCCCGCCCCGAGCCAGTGATCTTCCCCGGCGGGGGGATGATGGCCGCGGCCGAAGGGCTGGCGTCGAAGCCGATGCCCGGGACGCTGTCGAAGACCGCCGCGTCGACGGCCGGCTCCAGGTTATAGGCCGTGGGCCGGGCCTTCGGGTCGGGTTTTGTCCCCAGGAGCTTCATGTTGGATCGGACGTCGTCGCCGAGCGGCGCCGCGACGCCCGCCCATTTGACGCCCATCTGGAGGGGCAGGGTCCAGCCCGCCGCGTCGTAGGGCCGGAGCGGCGGCCCGCCCGGATACTGGCGGAGGTCGGGGTATTTCTGCACGTCCAGCAGCTCGCGGGCCATCGCCGCGAATTCCTGGTCCGTGGGCACGATCCACGCGCCCGCCGGATACGTCACCCCGTCCAGCGCGGCCGGCGCCGTGAGCTGCCAGACGCGCACCCCGGCGAAAGCGAGGCGGCGGAGGAGCTCGACGGCCGCGACCGGATCGCGCTGGTCCTGCGGGACGACGTAGGCGAACGGCCCGGATTTCCTCCCGCGCGCGATCTGGTCCCGCCCGGCCTGATAACGGTTGTAGAGAAGCGATTCCCGGTATTTCGCCGCGTATTCGAGCACCGACCACGAAGCTGCCTCGTCGTAGGCCACGGCGTCGGCCAGGCGCCACCAGCCCGCCGGCCAGGGGCTGACGTAGAGGCTTTGGGTCCGGAGGTCCCGGAATCCCGCGGGGATGTCGTTCGGCGCGTACTCGCGCGGCATGGCCATGTTGCCCGCCGTCTCGGTCCAGAAGGCCGGGATATTCTTGAAGATCGGCGCATAGTCGACATAGCCCGGATACCAGGCGTCGAAATTCGTCCCCATGTGGGTCGCGCCGACCATCCCCCGCTCCTCCAGGCCCTGGGCGATCGCCATGCCGATCATGTTCACCTCGCGCGAGGAGATGTAGGGCGCCTCCAATCCCACCGGCTCGGAGAACGGCGGAAGCCAGATGCGCGTCGGGAACGGCGCCGTCTGGTGGTGGACATAGACGATCTGCGGCTCCCATTGCCGCCAGAAGTGCTCCATCATCCGCGACTCGATCATGTTGAGCATGTAGCCGTCGCGGTTGTTGTCGTGGCCGACGTATTCCTGATAGAGGCGCGGCAGGCCGGACTGTTCGTAGGGCGTCCCCAGGTTTTTCAAGTGCCACTCCCCGATCATCTGCTGGCCGTCGGGGTTCATGGTCGGCCAGAGGAAGAAGACCACGTTATCAAGGATTTCCCGGGCCTCGGGCTCGTCGGCCCGCCGGACCAAGTCATAGGCGAGCTGAGGCATCATCTGGGCCCCGGCCACCTCGCTCGAATGGCATCCGCCGTCGATGTGGACGAAGGACCGGCCGTCGCGCGCCAGCCGGCGCGCCTCGTCGTCGGTCAATCCCTCGGGATGGGCCAGGCGCTGGGCGATTTCACGGTACTGATCGATCCGGATCAGGTTCTCGGGGCTCGAAACAAGGGCGAAATACGCGATCCGCCCCTGGCTCGTCCGCCCGGCCTCCACGAGCCTCACGCACCGGGAAGCCGCGGCCAGCTGTTTGAAATACGCGATCGACTGATCGTAGGTCGCCAGCTTCATGTCGGCCCCCGGCTTGAAGCCAAAGACCGATTCGGGCGCGGGGACCTGGGGCGCGCCCGAGAGGGCGAGGGCCCGGCTCATCAGGAGCAGGGCGAGAATCCAGGGGGCCGTCTTTCGCATCGTGATGTCTCCTCGCAACGTCAACCTCAAAGCTCTTGAACTATAGGACCTGCCGCCGACGGGTGTCAAGGCGGCGGGAACCAAGCCCATGAAAGCGAGCCCGGCGCGCGATCATCATGATGCAAATCTCTTGACATTCGCCCGGAAGCCGGATCATCATGAATGCGGGGAGGTTGGTGATGAGGAGATTTCTGTTCCTGCGCTTGGGCGACGTCTACTACGTCATCGACCGCAAGACAAAAGGCGTCCTGGCCACGGTCCGGGACGACAGGATCGAAACTCACCGCGACGTCATCAACAAGATCATCGACCTGAAGCCGCTGGAAGAGACCGTCGTCGATTTCATCAAACGGCAGGCCGACGGCTGATCAGACGATGGGGGTGGTTTCGGCCACAAGCTCCCGCAGGCCCAGCGAAGCCGTGTAGATCGTCCCGACGCCCGTCAAGTGATAGGCGACCCGGATCGTTTCGACGATCTCCGCTTTCGTCGCCCCTTCCCGCATCGCGGCCCGCGCCAGGGCCTGGACGCCGCGATCGGCGCCGTGGGCGGCGTCGAAGGCCATGGCGATCAGGAGCTTGACCTTTTTGGGCAGGGCCCCCTCGCCATAGAACAGATCCTGGCATTCGTCCAGGTGCTTCATCAGCGCGGGATCGAGTTTTTGCATCGTCTTCAGGGGATGTTCGGCCATTGGGTCCTCCTTGAAACTTCGTCCATATTTAGCCGGAATCGGGAGAAAAGTCCAGTCAAGGGCCAGCCTCCAGCTCGCCCTTCTATCTACGGACGACGGCGGAGCCGGGCGAGCCCGCAGGATGGACTGCCGCATTCGAGGTAGTTCTCGAGAATTCTCCAGATCAAAAGGTCTTTGTGACGGACAGCCCGACACGATGGCCCCCGATGTTCTTGCCAAACGCGTTCAAGTAAGCGGTCGTCTGGCCATCTGGGGCGGTGTCCTTTGTGTTGGCATGCGTCCAAGCGAATCCGAAGACACAGCCCCATAGTTCTTTTGTTAACCCCAACTTGTAGTCGGTATAGTCAAAGAAGTCGTTGTTGCCGCCGGAGGTTCCCCAGTATCCGACATTGGCCTTGCCCGGAAAATTGTATTTGCCGACATGGGCCAACAGGTTGAAACCACTCTCGCCCAGGGGAATCGTCGCGGAGAGGTCAATATAATCGGCGCCCTTGGAATCGTTAACCCCAAACGTGGTGGCGCTTATCCCTTTGGAATACTTCAAGGACACCCATTTGTACCCGATCAAGCCGTAGATTTCGATCGTGTTTGGGTTGCGGTAGGCCCCGATGTTTTCGTAGCGGCCCGGGTAGTAGTACTGGATGATGCCTATGTCATAGTTCCAATTGCCGCCGGCAAAACTGTTCTTAAAACCCGCGTAGAAATCCCACTCGAGGCTGGCCGCATTGCTTTGATTCGGCGCATAGGGGGCGCCGACGCTGCCGGGCGAGGCGAGCGAAACCGGGGCCGACTTGATGTTGGCGTTCTGGTCCGTGAACCAGGAAATGTTGGAGAGCCAGATGCCGGCATAGAATCCGCTCGCATGGGAAAAATCCATTCCTCCCTGGAGCGCGGGATAACCGTTGGTCTGGGCGAGTCCGCGGAAGATGTATTGGCTGGCTAAGGAAATATTGCCGGTAAACGTGTACGGCGATTTGGGTTCATCGGCGGGAGAGGCTTGGGCGAAAACCGTTGCGGAAGCAAGGAAAAGCGCCGAGGCCGCGAAAGCGGTAATAAGTTTTTTCATGGACATCCCCTTTCAGAGCTGATCTTACGAAATTTTAAGGCCGGAAAATCTGCTTTATTGCTCCCCCCGACTTACGCGCCCAGGGAGCGCGGAATCGACGCTTCCCAGTTCACGATGGCCCGCAGGACTTCGTCGGGCGTCTCCGCCGAGCGCAGGGCTTGAAGAAGAGGACGGCTCTGGGCGGCCCGGCTCGCCGCCCCCAGCAGCTTCACTTGAAGGGGAGGGTTCCCGGCGGGAGAAAGGATGAGGAAGACGAGCTCGATCGGCTTGTCGGTCGAGATATCCGCCACGCCCCCGCGCGTCAATCCCAGGGCTACGACCGGAGCGGCCAGGTCTTCGACCCGGACGTGAGGGAAAGCGACGCCCTCGTTGAAGAACGTGGATCCCTGCTCCTCCCGGATCAGGATGTCCGCGTAGAGCTTCTCCGGGTCGGAAACGCCGTCTTCGTTTTTGACCGTCTCGGCAAGCGTCCGAAGGACCTGTTCTTTGGCGACGGGGACTCCCCATAGGACGATGCGCCGCGGGGAAAGCCAAGGGCTGAGCAGATCGCGCACGATGGGCGCCGAGGGGGCTGCCTCCGGCCCTTCGGCGTCCGCCTTCCCGAACCCCTCTTCCCGCCGGTCATCCTCCGGCCGGGGCCGGGCGAGGGCCGGCGCGACGGCCGGGCAGGGATCGACGACGATCACCGTCACCCCCCTCGCCTCAGCAATGAGGTCCTCCACGACGGCCTTGTTCCGGCCGATCCTCTTCCAAACCGGCTTGGGGACCGACTTGCCGACGACGATGTGGCCAACGCGGTATTCCCGGGCGAAGCGGAGGATCGTATCCGCGATATTCTCCCCCTTGTAGGTGAACACGAGCGCGCCTAGCTGTTTGGCCAAGGTCAGCGTATCCGAGAGCATGCGCTGGACTTTCGCGTCGATGACCGTGGCCTCTTCGGAAGGGGTCTGGACATAGACCGCGTACCAGTTGCGGTTGAGCTTTCCGGCGAGACGCGAACCGTACCGGAGGAGCTTTTCGCTGTTCGGGCCATGCGAGCTCAGGCAGACCATCACCTGGTCCCCTTCGGTCTCGCCCGCCTCGCTCTTGGCTTCCCTCCGGCGGAAATCGATCTGGGCGGCCAGCTCGCGCAAGGTCAGTTCTCGCAGCTTCTCGAGGTTGGAAGGGATGAAAAAATTGCTCAAAGCGGTCGCGATGCGCTCCTGCGGATAGATCTTGCCGTCCTCCAGGCGCTTGCGGAGATCCTCGGTCGCCAGATCCACGTCGACGATCTGGTCGGCCTCGACCAGCACCGAATCCGGGATCCGTTCCCGCACCTTGACCCCGACGGCATTCTCCACGATGTTGTAAAGGCTTTCCAGGTGCTGGACGTTCAAGGTGGTGATGACGTGGATTCCCGCGGCCAGCACGTCCAGCACGTCCTCATAGCGCTTCGGGTTCCGGCTGCCGGGAGCGTTGGTGTGGGCCAGCTCGTCGATCAGGGCGACCTGCGGTTTTCGGGCTAGGACGGCATCCACGTCCATTTCCTCGACGGCGATCCCCCGATAATCCCGGCGGCGCCGCGGTACGACTTCGAGTCCCTTGGCCAGCTCGGCGATCGCCGTCCGGCCATGCGTCTCGAGCAGGCCGATCACGACATCGATGCCGTCGCTCTTAAGGCGGTGGCCCTCCTGGAGCATCTGGTAGGTCTTCCCCACGCCGGCGCTGTAGCCGAGATAGATCTTCAGACGTCCGCGCTGCGATTGTCGGATCAGCTGCAGGAACTCGTTGGCCCTATCGTCCGCCATCGCGTTTTTCATCCAAGGTGAGATTGAGCTTCAAGACATTCACCCTCGCCTCGCCGAAGATCCCCAGGTCGCGGCCTTCGGCCAATGATCCGATCAGCTCCCGGACCGCGGCTTCGGTCAAGCCCCGGGCCCGGGCAACGCGCGGAGTCTGGAGGCCAGCGTTTTGAAGCGAGATATGGGGGTCGAGTCCGCTGCCCGAAGCGGTCACGGCATCGGCCGGGACCGCCGCGCCGGGCTCCAGACCGTTCTCGGCGCGATAGGCGGCCGCGCGCCCCCGGACGCTTTCGATTAAGTCTTTCGACAACGGTCCCAGGTTGCTGCCCCCCGAGGCCAGGGCGTCGTATCCACCGCCCGCGGCCGAAGGACGGGGATGGAAATACCCCGCGCCCGTGAATCCCTGGCCGATGAGCTCGGAGCCGACGACTTTTCCGTCGCGAACGAGAAGCGAGCCGTTGGCCTTCGCCGGGAAGAGGATCTGGGCCGGCCCCCAGACGGCCAGGGGATAAAGCCCGCAAAGAAGCACCACCAGGGCCGCCGTTGCCCGGAGCGATGTCCGAATCTCTCGAATCCAGGATTTCATAGTTCGTCCGCCTTTCGCCCGCTCACACGAGATGGAGAGCGTTCACGATGATATCCACGATCTTGATGCCCGGGAAGGGGGCGATGAGCCCGCCGAGGCCGTAGATCAAGAGGTTCCGCCGGAGAAGCGCGGCCGCCCCCAAAGGCCGGAACTTCACCCCACGGAGGGCCAGGGGAATCAGGGCGACGATGATGAGCGCATTGAAGATGACCGCGCTCAGGATCGCGCTCTGCGGGGAACGGAGGCCCATGATGTTGAGCGGGGCGATGACCGGGAAGACGCCGACCAGCAGGGCGGGGATGATGGCGAAATACTTGGCCACATCGTTGGCGATGCTGAACGTCGTCAGTGCCCCGCGGGTGATGAGCATTTGTTTTCCGATCTCCACGACCTCGATCAGCTTGGTGGGATTGGAGTCGAGGTCGACCATGTTGCCCGCCTCTTTGGCCGCTTGCGTTCCGGTGTTCATGGCCATCCCGACGTCCGCCTGGGCAAGGGCCGGCGCGTCGTTCGTCCCGTCGCCGGTCATGGCCACGAGGTGGCCGGCCGTCTGCTCCCGCCGGATCAAAGTGAGCTTGTCCTCGGGCTTGGCCTCGGCCACGAAGTCGTCGACGCCCGCCTCGCGGGCGATGGCGGCCGCGGTCAGGCGGTTGTCCCCGGTGATCATGACCGTCTTGATGCCCATGGCCCGGAATCGCTCGAAGCGGTCGCGAAGGCCCCCCTTGACGATGTCTTTTAAATGGATGGCCCCTAGAACATTCGAACCGTCCGCGACGAGGAGCGGAGTCCCGCCCGAAAGGGAGATGTAGCTGACCGCGTCCTGGACTTCAACGGCGATCGGCTTCCCGGTGAATCCCTGGATGGCGACGGCCGCGCCTTTGCGGATGCGGCGCCCCTCGAAATCCAGGCCGCTCATCCGCGTCTGGGCCGAGAAGGGAATGAACACGGCCCCGGGCATTTCGGAAATGGTCCGGCCGCGGAAGCCGTATTTTTTGGCCAGGACGACGATGCTCCGCCCCTCGGGCGTCTCGTCGGCCAGGGAGGCGAGCTGGGCCGCGTTGGCCAGGTCCTCGACGGTGACCTCAGGCGCTGGGATGAAGGCCGATGCCTGGCGATCGCCCAGGGTGATCGTCCCGGTTTTATCCAGGAGAAGGACGTCGACGTCACCGGCCGCCTCGACGGCCCGGCCGCTCATGGCCAGGACGTTTTTCTGGACCATCCGGTCAATGCCCGCGATCCCGATGGCGTTGAGCAGGCCGCCGATGGTCGTCGGAATGAGACAGACAAGGAGGGCCACGAGAACCGTCACGGTCAAGGACACGCCCGAATAGGTTCCGAAGGGCCGAAGACTGATGACCACGACCAGAAAGATGATCGTGAGCGCCGCGAGCAGGATGGTCAGGGCGATTTCGTTCGGCGTTCTCTGGCGGTGGGCGCCCTCGACCAGCCCGATCATCCGATCAAGGAAACTCTCGCCGGGGTTGGCCGTGACCCGGACCTTGATCCGATCGGACAGCACCCGGGTGCCGCCGGTCACGGCGCTCCGGTCGCCGCCCGCTTCCCGGATGACAGGGGCGGACTCCCCGGTGATGGCCGATTCATCCACCGTAGCCGCACCTTCGACAATTTCGCCGTCCGCGGGAATGACTTCCCGGGCGACGACGACGATGAAGTCGCCCTTTCGCAGCTCCTCCGCGGCGACGATGCGGACCGAACCGTCGGCCTGGAGCAAACTGGCCTGGGTCCGCGTCCGAGCCTTGCGGAGCTCGTCGGCCTGGGCCTTGCCCCGGCCCTCGGCCATGGCTTCGGCGAAATTGGCGAAGAGCACGGTGAACCAGAGCCAGAGGGCGATCTGGAAGATGAATCCCGGCGCTTCGCCGGCCCCGCGGAACGCCACGGCCAGGGTGCAGAGGGCCGCGCCGACTTCGGTCACGAAGATGACCGGATTCTTGAGGAGAAAGACCGGATTCAGCTTCCGGAAGGAATCGATCACGGCCGGGCCGATGATCCGGCGATCGAACAGCGAATGAGTTTTGGCGATCATATTCGTCCCCTAATAGACGAGAGCCGACCCGGACATCGTGAAATGCTCGACGATCGGGCCGAGGGCCAGAGCGGGAAGGTAGGTCAGCGCCCCGACGATGACGATCGTGCCGATCAGGATGATGATGAACATCGTCCCGCCCACCGGAAAGCTCGCTTCACTCGGAGGGAGGAGCTTTTTCCGGCCGAGGCTGCCGGCCAAGGCCAGGACCGGAACGATCATGAAAAACCGGCCTAAGAACATGGCCAGTCCCAAGGTCACATTGTACCAGGGCGAGTTCCCGCTCAATCCGCCGAAGGCGCTGCCGTTGTTGCCGGTCGCCGAGGAGAATGCATAGAGGATCTCACTCAGACCGTGGGGGCCTTTATTCCCAAGGCCGGCCAACCCCGGCCGGCTGACCGCGCCCCAAGCGGCGAAGCCGAGGATGCTGAAGATCAGGATGAGCAGGGTCAGGACGGCGACTTTCACGTCATAACCCTCGATCTTCTTGCCCAGGTATTCCGGCGTCCGCCCGACCATCAGGCCGGTCAGGAACACCGCCAGGACGACGAAGACGAGAATCCCATACAATCCCGCGCCCACCCCCCCGAATACCACCTCGCCGAGCTGCATGTTGAACAGGGGGACCAATCCGCCGAGGGGCGTGAACGAGTCGTGCATGGCGTTGACCGCGCCGCAGGAAGCGTCGGTCGTGACCGTGGCGAAGAGGCTCGAATTGAAAATGCCGAACCGGACTTCCTTGCCTTCCATATTGCCGCCGGCCGAATCCAGGCCAAGAGCCGTCAGGCGGGGATTGCCGACGCTTTCAGCCCGCCAGCAGACGAAAACCCCGGCCAGGAACAGGACGGCCATCGCCGTCCAGACCGCCCAGCCGTGCCTTCGGTTCTTGACGCTCGTCCCCAGGTAATAGGTCAGGCCGGCCGGGATGAGGAAGATGGCCAGCATCTGGAGGAAATTCGAGAACGGCGTCGGGTTTTCATAGGGATGGGCGGCATTGGCGTTGAAGAACCCGCCCCCGTTCGTGCCCAGCATCTTGATCGCGATCTGCGAGGCGGCCGGGCCCTGGGGGATCGTCTGCGTCGCGACAGTCCCGGCCGGCTCGATCAGGGCCGCCTGGCGGGCGGGCTGGAAATTCTGGATGACGCCCTGCGACACCAGGACGAGCGATAGGACGAGGCAGATCGGGAGGAGGAGGTAGAGGTTCACCCGGACGAGATCCGCCCAGAAGGAGCCGAGCGTTTTTGCCGAACGCCGGGCGATGCCGCGGACGAGGGCCGCCGCCACGGCGATGCCCGCGGCCGCCGAAGCGAAATTATGGAAAGCGAGCCCCACCATCTGCGAAAAATAGGAGAGCGTGCTCTCGCCCGCATAGTTCTGCCAGTTGGTGTTGGTCGAGAAGCTGACGGCCGTGTTGAAGGCCAGGTCGGGCGGGACCGGCCCGAGCTTCTGGGGGTTCAAGGGCAGGATGTGTTGAAGGCGGAGAACGGCATAGGTGAACAGCAAGCCGACCAGGCTGAAGGCGAAGAGCGAAAAGGCGTATTGTTTCCAGGTCTGTTCCGCTTTGGGATCGACGCCGAGGAGACGATACAGGAGCCGTTCGATGGGCTTGAGCACGGGATCGAACGGCGTCCGGCCCTCGGGATCCAGGACCCGGCTGAGGAGCAGGCCGACCGGCTTGGTCAGCAGGCAGAGGACGCCGAGGAAGAGAACCAGTTGGATCCATCCGGGGATATTCATGGGTCACCTATCGCTTTAAAATTTCTCCGGTCGGAGGACCGTAAAGATCAAATAGCCGATAAGCAAGAGGCCGGCGAGGAGGGCGATGAGTTCGAACATGGGAGTTACAGCTTGTCGCACGCCCGGACGTAGAGAGCGCCGAGCCAGAACAGTACGACAATGGCCAGGACCAGGATAAAATCCGTCATTGGGAAACCTCCTTGGAATCGATCCGATCCGTCCGGCGAAGGGTGAACGAGAACGTCGTCCCCTTCCCCTCCCGGCTTTCGACGGAGATCGTCCCTCCCTGGGCCTCGACGATCTCCTTGGCGGTGGCTAGGCCGAGCCCCGGGCCGCCAGCGGAATCGCGGCCGGGGACGCGGAACAGCGGCTCGAAAACATGGCCCACGAACTCGGCCGGGATACCTTCCCCCGTATCGGAAACCACGAACCGGACGACGTCCTCTTCCTCTTTTGCCGCGAGGAAAAGGCGCCCGCCCGCCGGCGTGTGGCGGATGGCGTTGGAGAGGAGGTTGGCGAAAACGTGACTGGTGCGGGTCCGGTCCGTCCAGACGTCGGGAAGGTTGCCGCGGAGTTCGACTCCCAGGGCGATGCCCTTCTCCTGGGCCGTCCGCCGGAACGGTTCCAAGGCGTCCATAACCAGCGACTGCGGGGAGAAGGACTGATAGTTGTAGACCTCGGCCTTGCCCGACTCCGTTCGGCCGATATCGAGGAGATTGCTCAAGATTTCCTGGAGCCGGTCGCTGTCTTCGCGCGCTGCCAAGAGGACTTCGGCCTGCTTCTCGCTCAAGCTTCCGATCTTTTCCTCGAGGAGGACGTGGATTGCCATCCGGATGGACGTCATGGGCGTCTTGAGCTGGTGGGAAACCGCGCGGATGACGCTCGTCTTCAGCTCGTTTTGCTGGCGGAGCTGGGTGACGTCGTGGAGAACGAAAATCGCTCCGGTCGGCTGCCGGTCGGCGTCCCGGATGGGAACCGCCTCCGGGCGGAAGAAGCGCTCCTCTCCGCCCACGAACCGTTGGATCATCGGCGCCTGGGATTCGGCCGGAACGGGCCGGCCTTCCGCCAGCGCTTCCTTGAAGTAATCGGCCAGCCCGTACGGCAAATCGAAGATCGGCGCGCCCGGCCGGAGGCCGAAGACGGTCTTGGCCGATTCGGTCGACACCTCGACGCGGCCTTCGAGGTCGACGACCGCGACGGCATCGGGGAGCCGGTCAAAGGCCTCCTGTGTCGCGCGCTGGACGCGGAGGAGACGAGCCTGGTCGGTCCGGCGGAGTTCGCGCAGGCTGGCGGCCATCGCATTGAACGATTCCGCCAGAGTTCCAATCTCGTCATGAGAATCGCTGGGGACGACGAGATCGAGGTTTCCCCGCCGGATCTCGTCCGCGGAGAGGGTCAAACGCTTCACGGGCCTCAGGATCCAGCGGCCGGTGAAATGCATGAACGCGATGGCGATGAGGGTGCACAAGCCGAGGAGGAGATACATGCCGCTTCGGGCCTGGGAGGCGCTCAGGCGCGCCCGGTCGTTCGCCTCGCTCATGTTCCGCTGGTTCATCTGGAGGATCTCTTCGGCCGCCGCCTTGATTTGACCGAACAGAGGGAAGAGCGATGAAAAATAAGCATCGTGGCGCAGGGCCAGGGGCCGATCCGCGGCGACGGCCTGGGGCAGCGTGTCCCGGTACGTGGCATAAAGGCCCCGGAGCCTTTCGGCCGTCTTGCCTTCCCCCGGCACGGTGATGTTGTTCAGCTCGGTCTGGAGGGCCTTCTCGAACACGGCTTCGTTTTTGAGGATGAGATCTTCGCCCTGGGCCCGGTCGCCGAGGAGAGTGAAAAGCAGGCCGCTGTCGATCCGCTCGAGACCTTCCTTCATCTCCTGGCAGGCGATGACGCTCAGGTAGTTTTCCCTCAAGATGACATCGATCGATTCTCCCAAGCCGGTCAGGGTCACGATGCTTTGGACGCCGATGGCCAGGATGATGATTAACAGGCCGGCAAAACCAAGGATGACTTTTTGACGAATTCCAAGCATATTCATACTCCTCGCCGTCTATTTACAATGCAAGTCCCATGCCAAGCGGATGCGTCGGTAACCATCTGAATATAAGTAAAATAAACACTATTTAAAACACCCCATATTGCATTATGCAATGGGCGATACAAAATAACATTGAATTTTGCAACGCAAAAAATAAGTTAGTTGGCGGAAATCCGGCGGGAGAAAGGTCAGATATCGTATTTTTTGCGGCGACGCCAGAGGGTGGCTTGGTCGATCCCAAGAATGTCAGCGGCTTCCTGCAGGGACTTCGCGGAAGCGAGAACCTTGCGGATGTGCTGTTCCTCGACTTTGTCCAGGGAGATCCTATCGCCGACCTTCGGTGCGGACTCCCCGGGCTGCAGCCCGGCAGGGAGGAATTCGATCCCGATGCGGTCGGTCCGGCACATGATGGCCGCCCGCTCGATGACGTTGCTGAGCTCCCGGATGTTGCCCGGCCAGGAATAGCTCTGGAGCGCGCGCAAGGCCTCGGGCGAGAATCCGGCAAAGGTCCGGTGGTTGGCCCGGGCATAAAACGCCAGCAGCCGGCCGGCCAGAGCCTCCACATCGTCCGGCCGTTCCCGCAAGGGAGGGAGATCGATGGGAATGACGGCCAGTCGGTAGTAGAGGTCCTCCCGGAAGCGGCCCTCTTTCATCGCGCGCTCGAGGTCGAGGTTCGTGGCGGCAATCAGGCGCACGTCCGCTCGCCGCGGGACAGGATCGCCCACGCGCTCGTACCCCCGGTCCTGGACGAATCTCAGGATTTTCGGCTGGAGCCCGAGCGGCAGATCCCCGATCTCGTCGAGGAAGAGCGTGCCCCCTTCGCAGACGGCGATGCGGCCGGGATTCTCCCGAACCGCACCCGTGAATGCGCCTTTTGCATGGCCGAAAAGCTCGCTTTCCAGGAGCTCCGACGAGAAGGCGGGGCAGGACACGACGCCGAACGGACGCGCGGCCCGCGGGCTCCAGGCGTGGACCGCCCGGGCCAGGACGGTCTTTCCCGTCCCACTCTCTCCGCGGAGAAGGATCGTCGCCTCCGAGGCCGCCGCCTGGCGGGCGAGCTCCACGGCTTTCCTCATGGCGGGATGGGCGCTCGCGAAGTCGAACTCCGGCCTCGTCCGGACGAGATCTTCCTGGAGGGTGGCCACGCGTTGCTCGAGCGTCCTCATCTCGAACGCCTTCCGGACGGACAGGCCGATCTGAGCCGGCGTGAACGGCTTGGGGATGTAATCGGTCGCGCCGCGGCGGATGGCTTCGACCGCCGTGTCGATCGAGGCGAAGGCGGTGATGACCACGATCTTCAGCCACGGCGTCGCGGCCAGGAGGGCGGGGATGAGATCCATTCCGTCCGAAGTCCCGAGGCGCAGGTCGACGAACGCGAGATCGAACGAGCGGCGCCGCGCCTCGGCCAGGGCGTCCCGGGAATTGCCGACGCCGACGACCCGGTGCCCTTCGGTTTCCAGATAGACCGACAGGGTCCTCCGAATGTTGGCTTCGTCGTCGACGACGAGGATGTTCAATGGTCCGTTCATGGGCGTGATGGCGAGCTCAAGGCCCGAAACGCGGGCAAGGCCAGCATAAAGGACAACGGGCTGAAAATCAACCCGGGCGGCGCGCGGCGGGAAATCGACCGCCCCGCCCGTCAGTAAAGGGACGGGATCCGGTGCGAGCGATAGGTCAGGTCGAATCCCCCGTTGCCGGCCGTCTGGGACAGCAGGTTCTTGAAATGGGAGGTGGCCTCGAAGACGATCTGCCCGGCCGGATACGTGACCTCAATCATCTTGGAATAGCAAACAGCAGTGCTCCCGGGCGGAATCTGGACGATTCCGGGCGAGATCAGGCGGTTCTGGGTGATCGGCAGGCGGTCGGCGGAGCTGATGATCGTCGAATACGTCTCGACTCCTCGATCCGCGCCGTATTGCCAGATCTGCCGGACCGTCATGGCCTTCTCGTCGATGGCGAATTCCGCGCCGCGGGAGTACAAGCCGCCGATGCCCTGGAACCAGCGGCGGAAGCCGTTGTCGAAGCAGAAGAGGTCCCCGTTCGGCAAAAGGCTGGGACAATGCTGGCCCCAGGTCCAGTCGAAGTCGGCGGCGGCGGCCTCGCCGTTCTGGACGATGTCGGGTTCCGGATTGCCGTTGGGGTCGAGGGCGGTGAGGAGATACGGCGCGGGACTGGGGCCCGATCCGTCCCAGCCGGAGTTCCCCCAGCCGTCGTGGCCGGCCAGGATCCACTTGAGCTTGTTGTCGCGCGTGACCTTGATCACGGCCTGGTGACGGCCCGAGATGATGAAGCAATCGTCCGGGACGCTGTACCAGATTCCGTTCATGTGGAACCAATCGCCGGTGTTGTTGATGACCTCATTGCGGCTCACGGTGAGCAGGGCCCGCATGTCCCATTCACCCATGATGGCCCCGGTCGTCCGGTTGATCTGGATCATACGGTCCTCGATGCTGTTGACGACGCCCGTGCTGTTGATGATCTGGGTGCCGTCCTTGTTCACGTTGGCGATGAGGCTTCCATCGGGCATCTCCCGGATGTCGTGGTGGAAGCCGTAGCCGGGCAAGGTGAGCTTGTTCCGGATCTTGCCCATGATGTCGATCTCGTAGATCGACGGCCCGACGCCGAAGATGAAGTTCCCGTTCGCCATCCGCTCGAAGGGGAAGGCCTGCCCCGGCGTATTCGACAAGTCGAAATAAGCCCGGACCTGGCCTTCGGCGTCGAAGATGTACGGATCGACGATGACGCCCGTGCCCGTGGTGTAGGCGAAATCGCAGACATTGAAGCCCGGCTCCATGAGGGCGGGAACGGCGGTATTGATCTCGATCGTCGGAAACCAGGCGGGAAGAGGGGCCGTCAGGATCGAGAGCGTCTGGATCTCCGGATCGCCATGATGACGGTAGAGGGTCAGGACGACCGAGTTCACCTGGCCGGGATACAGTCCGACGATCGGGATGGAATGGGAGGTGCTGTTGTCCTTGAAGTCCTTGTTGATCGGAATGTCGCCTTGCACCTGGACCATGACGTCGCAAGGGAACTGGGTCGTGAACTCCGCCAAGGCCGCAAGCGGGGCCATGCCGTAGGGGTTGAGCGTAACATGGATGTTCGTGGCTAAATACGCGGAGCCCACTTTCATCCCCTGCCCCCGAACGATGCCGGACTGCGAGAACACGGGCGTAAGAGCAGCCAGGAATAGACATAACCATAAAACCCTGTTCAGCTTTTTCATTTCATTTTCCCCATTCGTATCGAGACGGTTCTCTGAATTCACTCAGCTAATTTGACAATTCGCCGGCGCGGGGCTTTGCGGTCGGCCGCTCTCGATCCTCTATTTGATCAGGATCTCGTCGAAGGCCATCTGGGCCGGCTGCCCGGCATTCTGATGCCAGGCCGGCAGCGTCCCGATATTCTTCGCCTTGACCCGGATGAACCGGGCGGGCGTCTTCTTCAAATCGTAGGCCAGACTTTTCAGCGAGAGCGGCCGGGCCGCCGAGGGCGGATCGAGCTTCTCAGAGAGCGCAATCTTATAGTCCTTGTCGTCGAGCGAGGTCGCGATTTCGACGGCCACGGGCAGGAACACCCTTCCGCCGTGGTTCTCCAGGGTCCCGAGGACGAGGCCCTCAACGGTCCGGACCTGGCCGAGGTCGAGGACGACGTCGAGGTCGGCCGGCCCGAACATCTGCCAGGCTCGGTCGCCGGGTTCCGCGGCCCGGACGAGATCGATCAGCGCCCGGCCGCCGGACGCGCCCCCCCCTCCCCGCCCCGCGGGCGGCGGGACGATATAGCGGGCGCTCTTGACCGGAAGCGACCGGCTGAACGTCGCGACGGCGGGGACGCTCGGAAGCCTTACCGGGTCGAACGCGGCCGCAGTGACGACGGTCGATTGGGTTAGGCTGATGGGACCGGTGTAGAGGGGGGACGTCTCGGTCGGCACGCTCCCGTCGAGCGTGTAGCGGATCTCGGCCGCCTCGTCGGGGACCAGCATGGTCACGGCGAGAGGCCGGGCGTAGTCGATGAAAGCCTTTTCGGGAGAGATCAGCGGCTTCGGGACGGCCGCGAATCGGCCGAATCCACGCCGGTCGCGGGCCAGCGTGTCGGACAGGGGCTGGGCTGGCGCGGCGTCGTCGTTCTGGTTGGCCGCGGCCGTGAGGGCGAAGACCTTGATCCGCTCGTTCGACGGAAACGTGATCTCTTTCGCTCCGGCCGGGAGGTCGACCCGGTATTTGTAGATGTACGCATACATATAAGGATCATTGGCCCCGCTGCGGAGGTGCCGATGGGTCGTAAACCAGGCGATCGCGTCCTTACGGACGTAAGCCGGGGCGAGACCCACGTAGTTGATCCCGCGGTCGAAGCTCGTCGAGGCGCTGTCGCCGTCCCAGAGCCGCTTGTCCCATTGGCCATAGAAGCCGGCCCAGGCTTCAACCGTGATCTCCAGCGGCTTGCCTCCCACCTTGAAGACGGACCGCGAGCCAGAGGTCGGGACCGCGGGATCGCCTCCCCGGGCGCCGCCCTCCTGAGCCGCCGCCAACAGGTAGAGCCGATTGAAATTTCCTGCGGGCAGATTGATGGTCTGGCCAGCGCAGGCGACGGCGTTCAGGGCGCCGTCGGCCTTGGGTCCCATCTTGAAGAGGATGCCGTCGCTCGTGATGGTGTCGGGAATAAGCTCGGCCGGGAAGGATCTGCCCGTCCCGTCGAAATCTCCGTCGGATTTGTGCTTGTCCGGGCTGATGACGTCGACGTTGTACGGGAGGTCGACCGGCGCGGACACGGCCGGGGCGAGGGGCGAAGCGGGCGGCTGGAGCTTCAAGGCGAACGTCCTAAGGCTGTAAGGCGTGATGTCGAAGACGAGCTTCCCGTCCTTGACCGCGGCCGGGCCAAGCTCCTGTTCCTGGCCGTTCACTTCGCGCGCCGCCGCGACCGGAGCGGCGAAGGCCAGGGCCACCCCTTTTGCCGCCTTGCCCTTCGCTTCGACCACGCGCACGATCACCTCGTCACCCGCTTCCGCTTTCTTGACCGCGGATACGACGACGTCCTTGTTGTTGACCGCGAGGAACGAGAGGGCCTTGCCGGCGGAGCCGATATGGGAAGCGGCCCGGAACACGACCAGGGGCTGGTTTAGGCGGTCTCCCTGCAGGTTGACGTCGGCCGCCCGCCAGTCGCCCGAATGGCCGTAAAGGGCATAGAGGATCTCGTGACGTCCGAAATCCTGGTAGGCCTGTTCCCGGTAGGATCCCCGGACGCCGGGGGTATAGAGAAGCGTCAGGCGGACGATGTTGTCCGCCGGTTTGTCGGATCCGTATTTGCAGTCCTCGAGGACCGCCACGCCGTAGCGGCCGTCCGTGTCCGTCAGGTCGAACCACTGGTGCGAGGGGACCTCGAACTTGACGGGATCGTTGTTGCCCCGCTCGATCGTCCCGACGCCCCAGTTGTAAGTCGCCTTGGGATTGGCCACGGTCAGGGGGAAGGACGCCTTCAGGGAGGATTCCTTCGTCGCCCAATCGATGGTCGATGCGAACTCGACCCGGTCCCGGCTCCCGGCCGCGGACAGGCGTATGACCTGGACGACCTTGGAATGGCGGGACTCTCGCTCCACGGCCAGCGCGACCCGGGCCGGGCCGTTCTCGACGATCGTGATCTTCGCCGGCCCTCCGACGAAGCCCGAGGCCGGCTTGATCCGGTCCTCCCAGTCCATGTTCCAGGCAGGCCATTGGGCAGGCCGCTCATAGTGGAACTCCAGGCGGGCCGGCGCGGCAAGGAGCTCCCGGCCGGCGATCTTGTCGAAGATGCTGACGACATCGCCCGCGGCGTCGAGCTTGACCAAGTATTTCCCGTTTTCAAGCGACAACCCGCTCGCCTTCAAGCCCGTTGCCAGGGCGCAGGGCGACTCCGCCGGCCGAATGTCGAACACCGCATAGCCCAGCGAGGGAACCTTCGCCAGGAAAAGGACCGTCAGCGCGGAGCCGTCGGCCCGGGTCACTTGGGAGGGGACTTCCTTGCCGTCGCGGTCGAAGACCCTGACGGCCTTGGGCGCTGCGTCGAACGCGACCTGGGCTTCGACGGAATCTTCTCGCTCGAGGGCCAAGGGGTTGGCTACGACGAACGGGATCCCCTTCACCTCGGTGTCCAGGGCGCGGACCACAGCCCCGGCCGCCCCGGCGAACACGGCGTTGAACTGGTTCGACGCGACGAGCTCGTCGTTCCAAGAGAATTCATAGGCCCGGGGAATGCTCGTGCCCGGGAGGATGTCGTGGAATTGACCGCCCAACACCAGGCGCCAGGCTTCGTCCAGGCGCTCCCGCGGATAGGCCAGGCCGCCGAGCCACTCGCCGACGACGGCGGCCGACTCGGCCCGTGCCGCGGCCAGCTCGTTCTTCCGGTTCCAGCGCTTCATGGCGGCCTGCGAGGTGATCGACCCGGACGAATGGTTCGTCAGGAGCATCTCGCCCTTGTAGGTCGGGAGCTTCGCCTTCTGGGCGGGCGTCAGGTCCTTGAACATCTGGTCGGACGGGGCCGAGACGACCTTGAAATCCCGGTTACTCTTCAGGCTCTTCTCGATCCAGGCGACCGAGTCGTCCGACGGGGACCCGCCGACGTCGCCCGTCCCGTAATACATATAGTCCGTGAAGGCGCCCGCCTTGGCTCCGAGACCCTCGATCCGCGCCTTCCATTGGGCGTTGGCGCTAAGGTCCTCGGAGACCAAGCCGCTATAGTCGCCCGGGTTTAAGGCGGCGGTGACGGACCGGCCATCCGGCCCGATCCAGGTCCCGACGTTGAACGGGATCCCGACGGCCGATCCCCAGGTGAGTTTCTGGGTGGAGAAGCCCTGAAGGCCGCAATGGGCCAGGATCGAAGGCAGCGAGGCCGGAAAGCCGAAGCAGTCGGGGATCATGAATTCCTGGCTCGTCACGCCGAGCTCCCGGCGGAAGAAGCCGCTCCCGAGGAGGATCTGGCGGATGATGGACTCATGCGACGGCGCGAGCACGTCGTTCTCCTCCATCGAGGCCCCGGACGGGAACCAGCGGCCGGCCGCCGCGTACTTCTTCACCCGCTCGAATTCCTCGGGGTAATATTCCTTCATCATCTTGTAGCGGTTGGCCCCGCTGAAGTTGAATACATAATCGGGGTACTTCTCGAAGAGCTTGAAGTTGAAGGCCATCGTGTTCCAGATGTACTCATTGATGGTCGTCTGGTAATCCCACCGCCATTGAGTGTCCAGGTGGGCGTACCCGACCGTGTAGAGAACCTTGGTCTTGGACAGGTCATTCTGCTGGGGGAACAGCAGGACCGACGTCAAGGCCAGGATCAGAAGACCGAGCCGGAAGGCGGATTTCATGGCGTCACCTCGCTGGGAATTCGATTCCAAATCAAGCCGGCGGCAGCGCGGCCCCGGCCGCACGCCTCGCTCGACTATAGCCCGCCCCCGCGGGCCTGTCAATATCGAGGGGAGATGGGACGGCCGACGGTCCGGCGGCCGGGACCCATGCCCTATTTTTTCTTCGCCAGAAGAGGCTCGATGAACGTCCGAAGCTCCGCGGCGATGATCGCATAGCCGTCCTCGTTGAAATGGAGGCCGTCGATCCAGATGTCCTTCGCCGTCTCCGAGTTCAGGCGGTCATAGAGGTCGAGATAGGGGATCCGGAGGAGCTCGAGCCGGTCGCGGATCCTGCGGGTCAGCGCGGCGTAGAGGTAGGGCGCCGTCCCGACGTTCCGGTAGGGGAAAACGGCCACGGCGAACGGAATGCCTTGGGCATCGAGGAACGATTTAATCTTGTTCAGATATAGGAAGGATTTGTCCTCCCCCATCAGGAACACGTCGGACGGGACGAAATCCGGCGAGCGCTTGAACTTCACGTTGAAAAGCCCGAGGTTGGCCAGCCGGAACAGGTGGGACGTCCGCATCAGGAGATTCGTCAGCCCCGTTTTCGCGGTCATATAGGGGATGATGAGGTCGTTGTAGGGGATGAGGACCAGCTTGCCGGTCTCGGGAACGGTCTTGATGCCGACCGTCCTCTCAAAATCATTCGGCCCCATCTGGAGCAGGACGAGGTCGGGCTTCAGGCGGGGGATCTTGTCTCGGATGACGAAATATTCCTGGACCGTATTGTAGCCGACCACCCCCATCCCCATCACCTCGACGCCGAAGCCATCGGCTTTCATCAGCCGCTCGAGCTGCTTGTGGTAAGTCGCCCGGAGCGGGACGAGCCAGCCGTAGGTCAGCGAATCCCCGACGCAGACGATCCGCGCGTCCCCCCCCGCGTCCCGGGGATAGCGCCGGTCGCGAAACCCTGAGGGATTGACCGCGAAATCGAGCCCGTTGGCGGTCGCCTGAGTATTGGGCTTGAGCTCGTAGACCAGCTCCTTGTTTTTCGAGAGCCGGTAGGTGCGCGAAGCGAAGAGCGGGGCGTCCCCCCTCGGCCGGAAGCGAAGCGGAGAGGCGATCCGAACTGCGATTTCGGCGGCCGCCAGCGCCGCGACGGCGGAGATCAGGACGAGGGCGGCCTTGGCCAGCCTTCTCTTGAAAACGGTCACGAGCCGCCGGCCTGGAGTTTCCTGGGTTCCCGAGCATAGCTCAGGGCCATTTCCCGAGTGATCACTCCCCGCTCGGTAAGATCTGCCAGCGCCTTGTCCATCGTCCGCATGCCGCGCGCGGCGCTCGACTCGATCATTGCCGGGATCCCCTCCAAGGAGCGAGTCCGAATGAGGTTCCGGATTTCGGGGGTCGCGACCAGGACCTCGGTCGCGAGGACGCGGCCGGAGGCGCCCTTCTTCGGCAGCAGGAGCTGGGCGACGGCGCCGACGAGGCAGCCCGCCAGCCTCGCGGAAGCCCGGGCGCGCTGATCGTCCGGGAGAACGCCGATCAGGCTGTCGAGGGCATCGACCGTATTCGAAGCCTGGACGGCGGCCAGGACGAGGCGGCCGGCCTCGGCCGCGCCGAGGACCAACCCCAGCTCGGCGGCGGTCTGCAGCTCTCCTATGGCGATCACATCCGCGTCTTGGCGGATGGCGCGGCTGAGCCCTTCCTCATACGATTGCGTATCCAGGCCGATCTCGCGTTGGATGACGATCCCCCGGGCGGGACGGTGGACGAATTCAATGGAGTCCTCGAGGCTCAGGACGACGCGCCGGGAGCCGCGGTTGATGGAGTCAATGAGGGACGCCAGGGTGGTCGACCGGCCGCTCCCGGGAAGCCCGGCGACCAGGATCAGGCCCTTCTTCAGCCCGGACATCGCCTCGACCGCGGGCGGCAGGCCCAGCTCGGAGGGCATCAGCACGCAGGCGGGGATGGCCCGGAAAGACGCCGCGACGCTCCCCTTGTCCCGATGGACATTGCCCCGAAAACGCAGGCCGTCGAGGGCCTGGTAGGAAAAATCCAGCTCCATGTCCCGTTCGAAGTTCTCCCTCTGACGTGGGCTCAGGATCACGGCGATCATATCCTGGAGGTCCGTCGCGCCGAGCGGGAACATGTCCTCAACCTCGACCTCTCCGCCGATCCGGAACACGGGCGGCGCGCCGGCCAGGAGGTGGATGTCAGTCGCTTTCTTCCGAGCCGCGGCGCTCAAGATGGCATTGATGCTGCCGACCTGGACGAACCGCTCCAGAAGGGCCAGGTCGCGGCCGTCGATCTGTTCAAACTGCACGCCGTAGACCGTGGAGGCCGCCCCGGGGTCCTTCTCGATGCGGCAGACCCTGCCCTTGACCTGGAGATTTCGCCCGCTCGAGGGGTTGGGCAGCCTGAGCACGAGCCGCGTTTCCATGGGAATCGTCTTCGCACTCCGGAATGCAAGGCTCCGGGGGCTGATGTCGAGAGTCGTGGCCGTCTCGGCGGGAAGCTCTTCGCGGTCCTGGAGCCAGAACAGGAGCGAGAACCGGAGCGGCTCCCTCAGGGTCCGCCTCTTATCGATTTTCGGGGCGCCGCGCTGGACCATTGGTTCTCCTTAGCCTGCAAGACCTTTATAATGCGGCCCCCGGCCCCTGTCAATTCCGGTGATTGGCCAGGGTCCCCGGAGGAGAGGAAAGGCTGGCTGTTTCAGGGAATTAAATTAAAGGGGGTAATAAGGAGGGTGGGTCCTGCCCAGCCAGCACAACAGGAATGGCATATATATATACTATTAATTTGATAAAGTCAATATATTTTATGCAAGCCATAAATGCCCGGAACGGGGCCCGGCTCAGGCGGACGGGCCGGCGGGATAGCGCCCGGCCTCGGCGGCGAGCGGCGCCAGGAGCTCGACGTTCGCGGCCGGCGTCCGGGGCGCGATGGAACAGGCCGTGCTGAGGATAAATCCCCCGCCCGGCATCCCGGCCGCGAGGCGGCGGCGGACGTCGGCTTCCACGGCCGCGGCCGCCCCGAAGAGGAGCGTGTTCACGGGATCGATGTTGCCCTTGATGAAGACCGACCCTCCGAGCCGGGCTTTGGCGTCCTCGAGCTCCACGTTGCCGAGGGGGGGCGGATCCAGACACTCGATCCCGGAGACGCCCGCCTCGGCCATCATCTCCAGCCGGTCGCGGACGGCGCCGCAGGTGTGGGTGTAGACCGGGACCCCCGCGGCGCGCACGGCCCGGGCGATCCGGGATTCGAAAGGCAGGACGAAACGCCGGTAGAACGCGGGCGAAATGAAGGCCGCGCCGGCATAGGGCGACGAGATTTTGATCGCGTCGAGGCCGAGCCGGGCCTGCTTGATGGCGAGATCGGCGACACCCGCGGCAAACCTCTCGAGCACGGCCAACGAACGCTCGGGATGGTCGGCCAATGCCAGGAAGCCCTCGGCGAAGCCGAAGAGGTCGAGGAAATAGTCCAGGGGCGAGGTGACCTCGCCATGGATCGAGAACCCGGCTCCGGCGGCATCCCGGACGTTGCGGAACGCATCGAGGCGGTGGTCGGGATCAAGCCGGAACGCGAGCCCCGGGGACACCGGGATATATTCGATCCGTTCGGGGACGCAGTCGGGATCGAAGCGGGCGATATCGGGCCGCGCGGCGGGCACGCCCGGATAATGCCGCGGCAGGTCGTCCGGAGGGAATTCCGTCCGCCCTCCGTCCGCCCAGCGGACGACGGTCAAGTCCCCCTCCCGCGCCATCCTCGCGATCCCCTTCTCCCAATCGGGCGCATGGCCGTGGAGGCTGACCAGGATGCCGTCGAAATCATACCGCCGGCGCAGGGCGAGCAGGCCCTCGCGGAAGCGCTCCTCGGAGAACCAGAATTCGTGGGGCGGGATCCCCGTCTGGAGAAGCATGTGCCCGATGCTCATCTGGCACATCACCGGGACGCGGTCGGGGCGATCGCCGGCCATCGCCCGGGCCATCCGCTCTTTCGATGTCATCGCTCTCCCGCCTTCCTGCCAATTTAGCCCGAGGGTGCCCGCTTCGTCAACCGCCTTTTATCTATTTGACAAGATAGGGGGGAATAATGGGGCCATCTGGGGAGGTATCTCGTCCATAGCCGGCGGCTTGAAATTCATCAAAGCGGGGCTCTTCACTATGACGTCGAATATGATATATTCCTAGTATCTAAATCATGCGCCGCCATATTGTTACGTGTCTCCTCGTCTTCCTCGCCTTTGGGGCGGGGACGGCGGAAACCTTCGCCGCCCAAGAGCCTGAGGTCAAGACCGTCGCGCCTGCGAGCTCGTTCCTAGTCCTCCCCATCGTCTACAGGACTCCGGAAACGGGTTGGGCGGCCGGCGTCGGCGGCCTTGTCGCGCTCCGCCGGTCCGATGCTCCCCGCGAGGCGCACCCCTCGTCGATCCTGTTCGCCGCCGTGGCAACCGAGCGCCGGCAGCATTCCGTAAGCATCACGCCGGAGTTCTACCTCGGAGGAGGGGCGTCCGTCCTCTACGGGTATTTCGAATACAGCAAGTTCCCGGCCGATTTCTACGGGATCGGGGGAAATACGCCCGACGGCGCCCGGGAGAACTTCACCCCGCGGCACATCTCGATCGAGGCGAACTGGGTCTGGCGGATCAAGGCGGTCGCCGGCTTGTTCGCCGGCATTCGCTACGTGGGAGATTTTTTCCGCTTTGATCCTTTCGATCCCGGCGGCCAGCTCGCCCGGGAAGTCGTCCCCGGCGCCGGGGCAGGACGGACGTCGGGCCTGGGGGCCATGGTCCGCTTCGACAGCCGGGACAGCGTTTTCGCCCCATCCTCGGGGAGCTACCATCAGCTTTCGGCCGAGCTCAACAATTCGGTCCTCGGTTCGAGCTTTGATTATCTCAAAGTGAAGGCCGATCTCCGGTCGTTCTTTCCCCTGTTCGGACCTTCCGTCTTGGCCGTCCAGGGGATCATGGAGGCCGCGGTCGGCACGGCGCCGCTCCTCATGCTGCCCAAGCTCGGAGGCGACAGTATGATGCGGGGATACTACAAGGGCCGCTACAGGGACAACGTCCTGACGGCAGTTCAGGCCGAGTTCCGCTTCCCCGTCTGGTGGCGCTTCGGCGGGGTCGTTTTCGCCGCGGCGGGCGGCGTGGCCGACAGCCTGGGCCGGATCAATCCGGCCGAGTTCAAACTGGCCTGGGGCTGGGGGCTCCGCTTCAAGATTTCATCCGGCGAGGGAATCAACCTGAGAATGGATATCGGCTACGGAAAGCAAGGCTCTGGCGTCTATTTCACGGCCAATGAAGCCTTTTAGCCTGCCGCGCCATCCGATATATCTTTGAATAATAAATTGACAAAAAGTCTTTCATTTTGTTATTTTCCCTAGACGAGCGAACCGCTAAAGGAATTCAGCCAAGCCTAGCGCCATGTTTGTCCTGATCGGCCTGATGTTCGGATTTGTAGCCGCGATCCCCTTGGGGCCGGTCAATGTTTTCGTCATTTCGCAGACTCTCAAGCGTGACTTCTTCCATGGCTTCATGGGAGGATTGACGGCGGCGATCCTGGACACGCTCTACTGTTTCGCCTCCCTCGTCGGCATCTCCCAGGTGACCTTCAACCTGGACAAATACATGCGCTTCCCGATCATGAAGATCATCGCGGCCGCCGTCCTGATCGCCATGGGAATCCGCCTCTATCTCCAGTCAAGGACCTACAAGGACGCCCTTCCCGATAAGAAATCCAGCTCTTTTTCCGCCCGGGCCATACTAGGCGTCATCCTGCTCTACGTCACCAATCCCACGCTTTACGCCTTCTGGATCTTCGTCGCCGGAATAGTATCCAGCCATTACTTGGGATCCCCCCTACTGTTCGCTCTCTCCGTCGGGATCGGAGGCCTGACCTGGTATTTCATCCTCACCTACTACGTGGCCAAATACCACCACCAGTTCAAGGCCAAGACGTTCCGCGTCATCTTTTTAGTCCTGGCCATCTCGCTCTTCGGCTTGGCCGCCTATACTCTGCTCTCCCTTTTCGTCAACCTGAAGCTGTGAAGCGGCTCCATCTCGTCTGCAACGCCCACATCGACCCCGTCTGGCTCTGGGAATGGCCCGAAGGCGCCGGCGAGGCCGTGTCCACATTCCGGACGGCCGCGGAATTCTGCGAGCGCGACGCGGGGTTCATCTTTTGCCACAACGAGGCGATCCTTTACCGCTGGGTCGAGGAATTCGAGCCTTCCCTGTTCGCTCGCATCCGGACGCTCGTCCGGAAGGGCCGCTGGAACATCCTGGGAGGATGGTACCTTCAGCCGGACTGCAACATGCCGAGCGGCGAATCCTTCGTCCGGCAGATTCTCCTTGGAAAGCGATATTTCCGGGAGAAGTTCGGGGTCGACGTCCGGACCGGGGCGAACCTAGACCCCTTCGGCCATGGGCGCGGTCTCGTCCAGATCCTGGCCCGGTGCGGATACGACTCCTACGTCTTCTGCCGGCCGGACAGGAATTTCCTGGAGCTCCCTGCGGAGGATTTCCTCTGGATCGGCTTCGACGGCTCGGAAATCAGGGCCGTCCGGGTGGAAGCTCATTACAACTCGTCCGAAGGCGGTGCCCGGACCAAGGTCGAAAAATGGCTGGACGGCCATCCCGGCGACAGGCCCACGATCCTCCTCTGGGGTATCGGCGACCACGGCGGGGGCGCATCCCGCCGGGACCTCGACGAGCTCCGGGCGCTCATGGCCGCCCGGCCGGAGGCCGGCATCCGGCACTCGACGGCCGAAGCCTATTTCGCCGATCTGGCCGGAAGCGGCGTCCTCCTCCCTCGCGTGGCCCGGGACCTGAATCCCTGGGCCGTCGGCTGTTATACGACGATGGCCCGGGTCAAGCGGAAGCACCGCGAGCTCGAAAACGAGCTTTTCTCCGCGGAAAAGATGGCCTCGGCCGCCGCCTTTCAAGGCCTGGCGGTGTATCCCTCGGCCGAGCTCGGGGATGCGCTGCACGATCTCCTCTTCGCCGAATTCCACGACATCCTGCCCGGCTCGGCGATCGGCCCGGCCGAGGAAGGCGCCGTCCGGCTGCTCGACCACGGACTCGAAATCGCGTCCAGGGTCAAGGGCCGGGCCTTCTTCGCCCTGGCGGCCGGAGAGCCGCCCGCGGCCGAGGGCGAAATCCCCATCTTCGTCCACAATCCCCACCCGTTCCGGGTGCGGACGGTCGTCGAATGCGAATTCGAGGAGCACGAGCCCAACGTCCGAGGGGGATATCTCCTCCCCCGGATCGTAGGCGAAGGCCGTCCCCTCCCCTGCCAGCCTGAAAAGGAACTCAGCAACCTGAGCCTCGAGTGGCGCAAGAAAGTCGTCTTCGAAGCCGAGCTCGAGGCCGGCCGGTTGAACAGGTTTTCCTGCCGCCTCGAGAGAATCGAAGCCGCGCCTGCCCCCCGCACGGAGATCGTCGACGGGGCGATCCGCTTCGCCAACGGCGGGCTCGAAGTCGCCATCGACGCGGCGACGGGGCTTGTCGACCGGTTCAGGATCAAGGGCCGGGACTACCTCGGCGCCGGCGCGTTCCGGCCGGTCGTCCTCGCCGACAACGCCGATCCCTGGGGCATGGGCGTCCGCCGCTTTCGCGATGAAGCCGGGGCGTTCGAGCTGCTCGACGCCGAAGCCGCCGCGAAGTTCTCAGGCATCGCCGGCGGGGCCCTTTCCCCGGTCCGGGTGATCGAGGACGGCGAGGTCAGGACGGTCGTCGAAGCCCTCTTCGGCTACAGCCGCTCGTTCATGGTCCTGACCTATACGCTCCCCAAGAAGGGTACCGAAGTCGGGCTCGAGGCTCGCGTCTTCTGGAACGAAAAGGACAGGATGCTCAAGCTGGCTCTGCCGACCCTGCTCCCGCCCGCCGTCTATATCGGGCAGGTCGCCTACGGGGTCCAGGAGCTTCCCGGCTGCGGAGACGAAGCCGTTTCCCAAAAATGGTGCGCCGTTGTATCGCGCGAGGCGAACGCGGCCCTCACTGTGATCAACGACGCGACCTATGGATCGGATTACGAAGGGGGGGAGCTACGGCTGTCCCTGCTCCGGTCGCCGGCCCATGCCGCCGATCCCGGCGGCCCTCCGCCGATGCTCCGTCAAGACCGCCTGATTCCCCGGATCGACCAAGGCGAACGGGTGTTTCGCTTCTGGATCAATGCCGGTCCGGCGGACGAACGGCTCGAAGCGGTCGACCGGGAAGCGCTCGTCCGGAGCGAGAAGCCGTACGTTCTGGCCTATTTTCCTCCGGGCCGCGGGAAAAAAGCCAAGCCCTTCGTCGTCGTCGGTGACCCGGCCGTCCGGCTCGCGGCCGCGAAAAAGGCCGAGCGCGGGCCGGAGCTCATCCTCCGCCTGTTCGAGCCCACGGGCCGGCCGAGGACGACGACGGTCGCCCTCCCCTTCGCCGGAGCCGAAACCCGCGTCGCGCTCGAGGGCTTTGAAATCAGGACGCTGGCCTTTCACCCCAAGACGAGAAAGTTCAGGGAGGTCGATCTCCTTGAGAGGCGGCGGCCGTGAGTCCCGCCCCGGTTTCGCTCGTGCTGTCCGGAATCGGCGGCATGGGAGCCGTGTATCTCAAAGCTCTCCTTGACGCTTGGGATGGAGGCCTCTTCCGCCTCGAAGGAACGGTCGACCCCGTCCCCGAGCGCTCGCCTCATCTCGCCCGGCTGAAAGAGCTCCATGTCCCCGTCTACCCCGATCTCGAAAGCTTCTACCTGAGGCACGAGGCCGAGCTGGCCATCATCTCCTCGCCGATCCAATTCCACGCGCCCCAGACCCGCCTGGCCCTGGAGCGCGGCAGCCGCGTCCTCTGCGAGAAGCCGGCCGCGGCCACCGTCCAGGAGATCCGGGACATGATCGAAGCGCGCGACCGCGCCGGCCTCTGGGTGGCGGTCGGCTTCCAGTGGTCGTCGAGCGACGCCGTCCAGGCCTTGAAAACCGACATCCGGCGCGGCCGGTTCGGAGCGGCCAAGCGGATGAGATGCCTGTATACGTGGCCGCGCGACTTCGCCTATTACGGCCGCAACGACTGGGCGGGAAAACGGCGCGATGCCGCCGGGGCCTGGATCCTGGACAGCCCGGCCAACAACGCCATGGCCCACGACCTGCACAACATCTTTTACGTCCTCGGACGGGAGGTCGATGGATGCGCCCTGCCCATCGAGCTCGAAGCCGAACTCTACCGGGCCTACGACATCGACAATTTCGACACCGCCGCGGTCCGCATCCGGCTCGAGGGCGGCGCCGCCGCCCTGTTCCTCGTGTCCCATGTTTCGCGGACCGATGCGGGGCCCATCCTCCGATACGAATTCGAGCGCGGGGAAGTCACGGCCCACGGCCGCAAATCCGACCTCCTGGCCTCGTTCTCCGACGGCGGAGCGCGGAACTACGGCGCTCCGGACGCCGACCCCTTGAAAAAGCTATGGGACGCGATCGCGGCCGTCCATACGGGCGCGGCGCCCGTGTGCGGATTGGAGGCCGTCCTGGGCCAGGCGCTCGCCATCGACGGCATGCAGGACGCCGCGCCGGGCATCGTCGAATTCCCGAAGGCGCTCGTCCGGTTCGAGCCGTCACCGGCGGGCGGGCGTCGATGGGTCGAAGGCCTTGACGATGCCTTCAGCCGATGCCACGAGGAAGGGAAGCTCCCCTCCGAGATCGGCGCGCCCTGGAGCCGGCCCGCCGGCCGGATCGACCTCCGCGGGTATCGGCAGTTCCCGTCCCGGCCCGGGTAAGGCCCATGATTCTCACCATCGAAAAGCTGGTCTACCCCGGCCGGAGCATGGCGGTCCTGGACGGGAAAGTGGTCTTCACCGATGAGGGCCTGCCCGGGGAGATCGTCGAAGCCGAGCCGGCCGGAGACCGGAAGAATTATCTCGAAGCCCGCACGACGAAGATCGTGCGCCCTTCTCCCTCTCGCGTCGCGCCCCGCTGCGCGCACTATCGAGCCTGTTCGCTTTACCAGCCCCTGGACTATGCGGCCCAAATCGAGGTCAAGAGAGCACAGCTCGCCGAGATCTTGGCCGGGACGGTCGAAACTCCGGCGGCCGGCTTCGAATTCGTCCCATCGCCCGAAATCTGGGATTATCGAAACAAAGCCCGCTTCGCCGTCCTGCGGAGCGGCGGAACGGTTCAACTGGCCTACAATGTCCCGGGCTCGCGGAACCAACTCGTCCCCGTTGACGACTGCCGCCTCGTCGCGCGTCCGGTCGCGGAGCTTCTTCAGGCCCTGCTGGACATCGTCCGCGCCGGGAATTTCCAGTCCCTGGCCGAAGTCGAGGCGAAGCAGGGCGAGAATGGACGCGAGATCCTGCTCAATCTGTTCTGGTCCGGCTCCCCCGCCCGGCGCGACATCGACGGTATCGTCGCGGGACTCTCCAGCCGGACCCCGCTCGTCGGGATCGTCTCCCAGCGCCGAAAGGGCCGGGCTTTTGCCGAAGCCACGGAATGGGGACGAGGCTGGGTCGAAGACCGGGTTGCGGGGACGGAGTTTCTCGTCGGCGCACGGTCCTTCTTCCAGGTCAACAGGCCGCTTCTCGAGCGCGTCATCGCCGATATCGCGGCGGCTGCCCGGTTTGAGGGGACCGAGCGCCTGGCCGATCTCTATTGCGGCTTGGGAACCTTCGGGTTGGCCCTGGCCGCAGCGGTCCGGGAGGTGCACGGCGTCGAGTCCGATCCGGCGAACATCGCCTGCCTCCGCCGCAATATCGAGCGCAACAAGGTCCGCAACTTCAAGATGTACGAGGGGCCGGCCGAGGAATGGGCGGCGCCTCTCCTCGCCGGGGGGATGGACGCCGCGGTCTTCGATCCTCCGCGGAAAGGGCTCGGCCCGGAGATCGTCCGGAGCCTGCTCGCCTCGCCGCCGGCCCGCTTGTTCTATCTCTCGTGCAATCCGACGACCTTGGCCCGCGACCTGAAAGCGCTGGCGCCGGCTTACGCGATCGCGCTCGTCCGCGGATACGACTTCTTCCCCCACACGCCCCACATCGAAACGCTGGCGGTTTTAGAAAAGAAATAAGCTAAGAGTTCCCCTTCAAGTATGCGCCGGCCAGTTGGCCGCAGGCCGCCTGGATGTCGCGGCCCTTGGAGCTGCGCAGGCTCACCGGCGTGCCGATCTGTTCCAGCCGCCCGATGAAGGCCTGGATCTCGGCCTCGCCCGGGCGCTCGAACGGCAGGCCGCTCACGGGGCTGTAGGGGATCAGGTTGACCTTCGCCTTGAGGCGGGCCGCGATCCGGGCCAGGCCGTCGGCGTCTTGGACCCGGTCGTTGATCCCGCGGAAGAGGATATACTCGAGCGTGATCTTCCGCCCTCCGCCGGCGCTATAGTCCTTGGCCGCGGCGATGAGCTTCTCCAGGGGATACTTCTTGTTCACCGGCATGAGCTCGCCCCGGACCGCATCGGTCGGGGCGTGGAGCGAGATGGACAGATTCACCTGAAGATCGAGCTCCTTGAAACGGAGGAGGCCCGGGATGAGTCCGGCCGTGGAGACCGTCATCCGGCGGGCCGCGATTCCCAATCCCTGCGGCGCGTTGAGGATGCGCAGGGCCCGGGCCACGTTGTCGAAGTTGTCGAAGGGCTCGCCCATCCCCATGAAGACGATATTGGTCACGTCCGCGCCCTCCCCGGCCCGGAAAGGCAGCACCTGGCCCACGATCTCCGAGGGGGCGAGGTTCCGGACGAAGCCATTCCGGCCGCTGGCGCAGAAAGCGCAGGCCCGGCGGCAACCGACCTGGGTCGAGACGCAGATCGTGATCCGATCGCCGGCCGGAATGAGCACGGTCTCGATGCACGGCCCGTCCGCCAGCCGAAAGAGGTGCTTTTCCGTCCGGTCTTTGGCCCGGGCCACGCCGAAGACCTCGAGCGGCCCGCACCGAAAGGCCCCGGCCAGCTTGGCCCGGAAAGCCTTGGGCAGGTTGCTCATGGCCTCGAAGTCCACGGCCCCTTTCTTGTAGAGCCAGCCGAATACCTGGTCGGCGCGGTAGGCCGGCTCCCCGAGCGCGGCGAGCGTCGACCGAAGCTCGTCGAGCGTCAGGTCGCCCACGTGGGGCTTCGGCGAAAGGCCCTCGATCATGGGCGGGACATCCCGGCGTCCGGCGACGTCATCGGATGGTCACCATGAGCCAAAGCAGGGCGATGATCACGCCGACGAGAAGCCAGCTCCCGCCGAAACCGATGATGTCCCATTTACCCGGTTTGAGGATTTCCCATGCGGAACGCGGCCAGATCTTTCGCCCCCGGAACCGGTCGGGATCGGCGTAGGCCTCCTGCACGGTCCGCTCGTCAAGCTCGGGCGTCGCCTGGACGGGCGTGTGGATGCGGACGAAGAACCGGTCGAGATCGGCCCGGGGCACGGGCTTGGTCACGAGGCTCAAGAGGAAGAGCAGGATGAACGGGAACAGGGCGTCGAACCCGAAGCGCACGGCGCTCAGCTGGGCCTTGGTGCAGCCGGCAAAGTCGATTCCAAGCCAGCTCAGGACCCAGATCTCGGCGTTGAACCGGCCGAGGCCGATCTTGGGAGAAGCAGGATCGGCCGGATCGATGCGGGCCACTTTCTCATAAAAAACGGCCGCCGGCTCGATGACGTGCCCGCGGCGAAGCGGCTCCCCCACCCGGGCCGCGCGGCCCGCGGCCACATCATCGGCCAGGGCTTCGGTCGTGATGGCCACGGTCCGGGGCCGGGTCTCCAGGAGAAACGCGGAGTTGGTCCGGGCCGCGTTCCAGGACTGGAAGGCGTTGGGGACGACGGCATAGATCATGAAGCAGACCAGGATCTGGACGATCACCGCCGTTTTCGTCAGCCGCCGCCACAGGAAGCCGAGCCAGATCGAGGCACCGAAGACGGCCGGCAGGGAGATGAAATACTGGAAGAGATAGAGGAGGTTCCCGATGAAGAGTGCCACCCCGACCCCCCCGAGGAGGGTGACGGCCACGACAACCTTGCCCACGGCCATGAAGTGCTTCTCCGAATGGCGCGGACGGAGGGGCTGGTAGATGTTCCGGATGAACAGGGCCGCATACGTCACCGACGAGGCGCCGAGGCTGGACATGCTCGCCGCGAGGACCCCGGCCAGCATCAGCCCGATCCCCCCGGTGAACAGGAGCTCGCGCGTCATTAGGCCCCAGATCAGGTCGGGATCGTGGAGCTGCCCGGCGAACAGGCCGACCGCGAGCAGCCCGGCCAGCGCCCAGAAGATCATCAGGACCCGCTTGGTGAACATGCCCATGATCATCCCGAAGCGGGCGGTCATCTCGTTCTTGGCCGAGCCCGCGGTCTGCATCATGGGGGCCGAGGCGATGATCGAGACGAGGTTCGCCAGGACCATGGCCAGGATCGTGTACCAGGCGTACTCCGACATCGCGCCCGCGCCGAAGATCTTGAACATGTAGTCGGGGACCTGGGCGTGGAGCCCGGCGAAGCCGCCGATCCGGGCCAGCCCGAGGGGGATGAGCAGCACCGAGAAGACGATGATGAGGACCCCCTGGACGACGTCGGTCAGCGTCGCGGCGAAGAATCCGCCCATCATGGTATAGATGCTGACGATGACGGCGAAGCCGACGTAGACGACGACGGGGTTGGTATAGGAGATGAAGGACTTGAGCTGGCCCTTCTTGTCCAGGTTGTTCAACTCGTCGTAGCGCGCCCGGTCCTCGGCGGACAGTCCGCGGTCCAGATCCGCCTTGAGCTTCTGGAATTCCCGAAAGCGATCAACGCTCAGCCGCTCCTCGGCCGTGCATTCGGCCAGGGGCTTCGGAGTCAGGGCCATGACCGTCTTGCCCGCGATCATGTAGCCCGCCCCCCCGCCGACGAAGGCCATGATCAGGGTGAACACGGCGAACGCCCCTCCCAGGAATTTGCTCCGGAAGCGCTCCGTGAAGAAATCGCCCAGGGTGATGAGCCGCGAGCGGCGCATGAAGGCCGTCGTGAACCAGTAGAACGGAGTCAGGAACAGGACCAGGTACTGGATCCACATCCCCCCGATCCCCTGGCGATAGATCTCGCGAGACACGGCCACGGCCTGGTCGGCGTTCGTCGAGCAACCCAGGTTGAGGAAGAACTGGTAGAACTTGCCGAGCCGGCGGCCGGCCATGTAAAAATCGCCCTCGGTCTTCGTCCGGCGCAGGGCGAAAAAGCCCAGGCCCAGCATGACGACGAAGTACAGGGCGACGATGCTCAGGTCGACCCAGTGCAGGCCGAAAATCCGCATGCGGCCATTAAACACGAACGTCCGGCCAAAGTCAAAATGGGGACGGTTCTATTTTTTTCCTAAAAAATAAGGCCGTCCCTTTAATTTCACCCGTCGTTCTGCTATAAGGGGGCGATTCCCATGGGCCACATCGTCCAGGCGCTCCGGACCCTCCCCCATCCCGGGGAGACGCTCTCGGCCGCGTCCGCCCTGATCTGGGCCGTGGCGGTCATCCTGTTCCGGGTGTGCGGGCGGACGGTGCATCCCTATGCCCTAAGCCTGTTCAAGAACGTCTTGGCCGTCGTTCTCCTCCTCGCCACGCTCGCCGCCCTGGGCCTGCCGCTTTTCCCTCCGCTTCCGTTCCGGCACTACGCCCTGATGGTCCTGAGCGGCATCATCGGCATCGCCCTGTCGGACACGATCCTCTTCGCCGCCCTGAACAGGCTCGGCGCTGAGCTGACGGCCATCGTCGATTGTTCGTACGTCCCGTTCGTGATCGTCCTGTCGTTCTTCGTCCTCGGCGAACGAATCTCCCCCATCCAGGCCGGGGGCGTCATCCTGATCGTCGCGGCCGTGGCCCTGATCTCCGGACAGCGCGGCGATTCCCAGATCCCGCGCCGGGACCTGCGGACTGGCCTGGCCTTGGGCGTCCTGTCGATGCTCCTTTCAGCTGTGGGGATTGTCATCATGAAGCCGCTCCTGCCGGACGACTCCATCGTCTGGGCCGGGCTTGTCCGGACGCTCGCGGGCGCGGTTTCGCTGGCCTTCGCGGTCGCCGTCCATCGTCGGCGGCGGGCCCTGCTCGCACCGCTCGCCTCCGGACGGACGATTGCCCTGCTTGTGCCGGCCACGGTCCTGGCGTCCTACTGTTCCATGCTGTTGTGGCTGGCGGGGATGAAATATGCCCAGGCCTCGATCGCCTCGGCACTCAATCAGCTGAACACGGTCTTCATCTTCATCCTGGGAGCGATCTTCCTCAAGGAAAAGATCACCGCCTTGAAGCTCGCGGCGGTAGCCCTGGCGTTCGCCGGAGCGATGATCGTCGCGCTCGTCGTCTGACGGCGGCGGCAGGGGCGGACGCTTCAGTCCGATCAGGTTCCGCCGTCCTCGCTCGCGCCTACAATCGCGAGCGAGGACGTGATGATTACTTGCTCTGGAAGATCTTGAGGTCGATCCAAAAATCGTATTTCTTATACTTGGAGGCGATGCCCCGCATGCCGGCCAGCGAGCTGCCGGGAGCGCGGAAACCGGCTCCCTCGCCGCCGCCGCCGCTGATCTCGGAGCCGAGATCGGTCGCCCCGCCGCTCGCCCGAACACTCTGGTCGCCGATATTGGCCGCCTGGTCCCTTCTCATCTCCTCGGTCAGCCCACCCCACTCGAACCCGACCTTGAGGGGCTGGGACGCGTCCCATTTCTTCTCGGCGCCGGGATCGCTCAGGAGAGCCAGGGGCAGGATGAGCTCGTAGACCACGGTCTTCGGGGTCTTGGCCATGCGGAATGTCCCGCCGGAGATGCCCGGATGCGGGATGGCTTCGCCCTTCTTGTTGATGACGTCGGATGCCCAGATCATGTATTGGGGCCGGCTCATGAACTCCTTCTTTTTGTCGTCGGTCAGGGTCTGGCCGTCGCTCTCCAGAATCCTGATCAGCTCCGCGGCCGGGACGGTCTTGCGGTAGAAGTGGAGACCGTAGTTATTCTTTTCCTTTCCGTCGTTGTTGATCCAGAGCGTCAGCCCCGTCGCCTCGATCGAGCTCACGTATCTGGCCTCATTGAACTGGAAGAGCACATAGAGGTTGGCGGCGTTATTCTGGAACGCATAGCTGACGTTGACGTCCTTCTCGAGGGCCAGGCTTTCCGGGGGCCATTCGGCCGGATTGCCGTCGACCTGGATGGGGACCGTCATCGGGCGGCTTTCGATGATGATCTTGTCCTTGGCGGCCGCGGGAATTATCAGGGCGCAGACCGCGATGATGAATCCGATCCGTTGGAAGTTCGTCATGGCCATCTCCTTGGGAGGCGCTGTTTCATCGAAAAATATCCTAATCCCACTCCCCGCGGAGGGGCAAACGGAGGCGGCGGATCAGCGGGCCAGCAGGCGGTGGACGATGTCCACGGCGCTCGCGGCGTCGGAAGCGTATCCCCGGGCCCCGATCTGGTCGGCGAAATCCTGGGTCAGGGGGGCGCCGCCGACGATGATCGGAACGCCCAAGCCGGCGCCTTGGACGGCCAGGATCACGGTCTTCATCTGGACCATGGTCGTGGTCAGGAGCGCGGACAGGGCCAGGATGTCGGCCTTGTTCGCCCGGAGGGCGTCGACGAACTTCTCAGAAGAAACATCCGCCCCGAGGTCCACGATCTTGTAGCCCGCGCCCTTGAGCATCATGGCGACCAAGTTCTTGCCGATGTCGTGGAGATCGCCTTTGACCGTGCCGATCACCACCAGCCCCTTGGGCTCGATCTTCTCCTTGATCAGGTTGGGTTCGAGCTTGGTCAGGCCGGCATTCATCGCCCGGGCCGCCACCAGGACCTCGGGGATGAAGACTTCGTTGTTTTTAAACAGCACCCCGAGCTTTTCCATTCCCGCGATCAGCCCCTCGTTCAGGATCCGGCGGGTCGGGATGCCCGACGCCAGCGCCTGGTCCACCAGGGTCTCCACTTCGGCTTTCCGGCCGGCCATCAAGGCTTCCTGGATCTTCTCCAGCATGATCGTGCTCCTCTCGTCGATTTCGGTCTCTCAAAAGAGAGGCCAATATAGCACACGCCCGGCGATTGTTTCAATCGTCCCGGCTAACGCGGGGGGACGATGAAGCCATCGCTCCGGCCAGCGGCGCTATGCGCTACGCGCCGGGGCATTGCTTCAACGTCCCGGCTGATCGCGCTTATCGCCGTCCTCCGGAGAGCCGCCCGACGACTTCTTCGTCTCTTTCTTGAAAAGCGGCGTGACGTCCCGCTTGCCCTTTTCGAGGTACGGTACGCCCTTGTCCATCCAGGACGGAAGCGGCCCGCCTTTCAGGTAGTGGTCGAAGAACTCATCCATGTGGACAGTCCAGTTCTTCTGGTTCTCCCGATCGCGCAGGCCGTGCTTTTCGCCGTTGTAGACGAACATGTAAGCTTCCTTGCCCAGGTGGCGCAGGGCCGAGAAGAACTCGATCCCCTGATACCAGGGAACCGCGTCGTCTTCATCGTTGTGGATCGTCAAATACGGCGTCTTGACCCGCTCGACCCAGAACAGGGGCGAATTCTCGATGAACTGCAGGGCCCGCATCCAGAGCGGCGCGCCGATCCGGCTCTGCGTCTTTTCGTACTGGAACGCCCGGGACACTCCCGCCCCCCACCGGATCCCACCGTAGGCGCTGGTCATGTTCGAGACCGAGGCGCCCGCCTCGACGGCGGCGAAGATGTCGGTCTGGGTGATCATGTAGGTGATCTGATAGCCGCCCCAGCTGTGGCCCTGGATGCCGATCCGCTTCGGGTCGATGTAGCCTTCACCCATAATCTTCTGGACGGCCGGCAGGACGCACTTCAGGGCGCTCGAGCCCGGATAGCCGATCTCGTAAACAATGTCCGGCTGGAGGATGACGTAGCCGTTGCTGACATAGCGGGCGATGTTGATGCTCGTCCCGGGCGCCGGGGTGGCATAGCTGTGCAGCCCGGAGGCCATCTTCTCGTAGATGTTGACCATCAGGGGGTACTTCTTCGAGGGATCGAAGTTCTCGGGCTTGATCAGGAGCGCTTCCAGGGTGAGGCCGTCGTCGTTGACGTAGTGGATGAGCTCGGACTTCCCCCAAATATATTGGGCCTGCTGCGGGTTGGCGTCGCTCACCTTTTTCATATCGGTCAGCCCCGGACCGCTCACCCACAGGTCGGGGAATTCCTCGAAGCGGGACAGGGTGAACACGAATGTCTCGGCATTCTTGGCTTTTTGCAGGCCCCCGAACCGCTTATCGAGCATGGCAACCTTGACCGGATCGCCCGTGGCGGACAGGGTCATCCGATAATAGCCCGAGGCTTTTGTCTTCTCGTCCGTGGCCATGAGCCAGAGGGACGACTTGGTCGGGATGGCCCGCTCCTCGCGGTCGAGCCGCGCATATCGGAGCGTCAGGGCGTTTTTCCGCCCGACGCCGTTCGTAACGTTCCGGCCGCCGGAGCCGTCGGGCTTGACTTCCCAGATGTCATAACGATCGTACAGGAGCACGGTCTTGTCGCCCTCGGTCCACCCGGCGGAGCCGTAAGGGCGGGGATCGTCCGGCGTGTCGTGCTCTTCGTTCTCGAACCGAACGCCGAGCTTGGCCGTCAGGTTGAAGGTCTTGCCATCGAGGACGCGGTAGGAGTACCAGCTCCGGTCCTGATCCACATAGTAGAGGAGGTAATTCGCCCCCGGCGAAATCGTGACCGAATTCGGCGACTTCTCCAGGATCTTCTTGCGCGTCCCGTCCGCGAGACTGACAAGGTAGACATCATCATAGCTCTGGTCCCAGGAGACGAGCTGACGGTACGGGATTTCCGACGTGCCCAGGGCGAGCTTCGCCTCTTCGGACAAGATCACGTTCGGCAGATCGGGACCGGCCAGCGGAACGAGCTTTTTCTCCTTGAGGTGAATGACGGCCTGGAAGCTCCGCTTCTTCTCCTCGTCCGCCTGGACCTTCTGCGCCGGCTGGAACTCGGGGTCCTTCCAGGTCCAGATGTCGACCTTCACCGGCTCCGGCGCGTCCTCGGGCTCGGCCTTGGGAGCGGGCGCGTATCCGAAGAAAAGTTTGCTCCCGTCCTTGGCGAAGCTCGTCCGCCCGTTCTCGCCCACGGCCATGCCGGCGGGCATGCCCTTGGTCGCGCCGGACGCGATCTCGACCGCGGCCGGCGTCCCCTCGGTCCAATAATAGAGCTTGAAGGCCGAAGCGTCGTTCTTCCATTCGTCGCGCTCGCTCACGAAGGCCAGCTGCGCCCCTTTCTCGTCGAAGGCGATCGATTTATAAGTCCCCTGGCCCTTCATCAGCGAAACGGCGCCCTTCTGCGGCTCCTTGGCGCTGAACAGGCAGAGGCCGTCGTCCTCGGGCTTCTTGGACATCACGGCCACGGCCAAGTGCGCCCCGTTCTTCGACCAGGCGTAGTCGGTGGCCTCTTTAATCGCGGTCAAGGTCCCTGTGGCCAGCTCCCGGACGAACAGGTCGTTGCCCGGCTCGTGCTTCTTTTCCTTCTTCTTCTTGGCCTCGTCCTTGGCCGCGGGTTCCTTGGCGGGCAGGGTCTTGGCCGCCGGCTCCGGCTTGACCGCGGCCTCCTTATCTGCCGGCGCCTTGAGCGGGGGCTCCATAAGATAGGCTACATAGGCGCCCGATTCATCGGCGACTTTGAAGCTCTTTACCCGTTCGACCGTCGAGACCTCGCCGGTAGCGATATTCATGATGCCAAGGCCGTTTTTGGGCATCTCCTCGGGCTTCTTCTTGTCCTTCTTGGCCTTGTCCACTTCGTCCTGGGGCGGGACGATGGTGAACACGGCGAATTTCCCGTCGAAGGTGATGACCGGCGACGTGCCCCGCGGATGCCGGTGTTCCTTGTCGTTCTTCAGGTTGCGGACGACGAGCTCGCCGTCGCCTTCCTGGGCGACCAGAGCATAGGCCAGCCAGATGCCGTCGCGGCTGAGCTGGGTGCCCTGGATCGAGCGCCACCCGGCGTATGCATCGTAGGTGATGGGTTTCTTGCCCGTCGCCTGCCCCGACGCCCGGGTCAGCGGCCAAAGAGCGATCATCAGGAAAACGCAGGTCCAACGCAAAAGCGACAGGGGTTTACGCATGAGGCCTCCTCCCAAGACGTGTCATCACAAAAGTTCCCTCGACTATATTCAAGCCGTAATCCGAAGTCAACGCCGAGCTCGGGGGGAAAGGACCGTCGGCACGCCGGCTTCCCCGCCCGCTAAACCCGAGTTTCAGCCGGCCTTCCGCAGGGCATCCCCCGGCCCGCTGGGGAACCAGTCCCGTCGGTTCCCCCCCTGCTTCGCCGGGGGGCCCCCCCTCCGCTATGCGGGCCTTGGGGATGACCCTGCGCGGCCGGCGATCACCCTTGGACTTGCCTAGAAGACCGCGGGCAGGGCGAGGGGGGAGAGGGCAAGGAGGCCGTGTGGAGGCGAGCCGGCATGGACCAGCGACGCGAAGCGGCGCTGGCGGCGAGCCGGAACCCGAGCCGGTTTCCGCGCCGGGGAAACCGGCGTGCCGACGGCCCTCTCCCCCCTCGCCCAGAACGTTAGATAGTGCTAGAATCGAGATGGAAGCCATGAAGCCCTTCAAGGTCGGCATCGACGCCTACAGCCTCAAGCCCTTGGCTCTCGACCCGTTCGAGCTGCTGGATTGGGCGCTCCTCAACGATGCCCGCGGAGTCCAGTTCTCCGAGCCTCCCGCCCAGGCCGAGGATCGGGGATTCCTTGCCGAGCTCCGGGATTATGCCCGCCAAAATGGCCTCTATCTGGAATGGGGCGGCGGCCAACACATCCCTTGCGACCTGGCGACGGGGGCGCCGAGGGACATTGCCGCGGCCAACCGGCGCGTCGCCGAGCAGGCCGCCTTCCTGGGCGTGAAAACGATCCGCTCCTGCTCGGGTGGCTTGATGCGCTGGAAGGACGATTCCCTCCCGACCGAGGATCTCCTCGAGGCGACGGCCCGCGGCCTCAGCGCCCAAGTGCCCGTTTACCGCGATCTCGGCGTCGTCCTCGCGGTCGAAACCCATTTTGAATTCACGACCTTCGAGCTCCTCCGCGCGTTCGAGATGAGCGGCGCCGAGCCGGGCGGCCCGATCGGCATCTGTCTCGACACGATGAATCTCCTGACCATGCTCGAGGAGCCCGTGGCCGCGACGCGCCGTGTCCTCCCGTGGGTCGTGACGACGCACGTCAAGGACGGCGGCCTGCTCCTCGGCCCCGACGGCCTCACCTCGTTCACCGCCGAAGCGGGCAAAGGCCTGGTCGATCTCGCCCGGATTTTCGAGGTCCTGTCCTCGCTCCCCCGCGAGATCAGGCTGTCCATCGAAGACCACGGCGGATCGTTTTCCCTCCCGATCTTCAATCCGGCCTTCCTGGGGAAATTTCCGGACCTGAACGTCTCCGAGCTCGCCGACCTGCTGAAGATCGCGGTCCGCACCGGGGAGCTCGTCCAGGCGAAAGAGCTCGCCGTCCTGGACCGGGCGCGCTGGCCCGAAGCCTGCCAAGCCCGCGTCCGGAGGGACCTGAAGGCGGTCCGGAAGATCGCCGGAGAGACATGACGGGCCACGAGCGGTTCCGGTTCCGATCCGGCGATGAGCTGCGGGACAAGGCCCTGGCCTTAAAGCTCGATCTTCCCTACGCCCAAGATATCAAGAGCCTGTTCGCTCCGAATCCCCTCGGCCGCCTGACCGTGCCCAACCGGCTCGTGATCCAGCCGATGGAAGGCGCGGACGCCGGCGAGGATGGGGCGCCCGGCCCCCTGACCTTCCGGCGTTATAAAAGATACGCGGCGGGCGGGGCGGGCCTGATCTGGTTCGAAGCGGCGGCCGTCGTCGGAGGCGGACGGTCAAACGCCCATCAGCTCCTGATCAGCCCTTCCAATCTGCCGACTTTCAAGCGGCTGGTTTCAGAAACCCGGACCGCCGCGGAAGCAAGCGGCACTCCCGGCCCCGGTCCCCTGCTCATCCTTCAGTTGACGCACACCGGCCGCTTCGCCAAGCGCGGAGGACGGCCCTCGCCCGCCGCCGCCCAGCGCAATCCCTTCCTCGACCCGCTCCGGAAGACCGACCACGAATTCCCGCTGATCACGGACGCCGAGCTCGACGATCTCCGGACGCGCTTCGCCGAAGCCGCGGAGACGGCCGCCGAGGCCGGCTTTGACGGCGTCGATCTCAAGGCTTGCCACGGCTACCTCGTCGGGGAGCTCCTCGCCGCCCGCGCCCGGACGGAGAGCCGCTACGGCGGGCCCTTGGAGAACAGGGCCCGATTCCTCATCGAAACGGCGGCCGAGATCAAGCGGCGGCGGCCCGATCTCGTCCTCGCCGTCCGGCTGGGCGCTTGCGACGGACTCGCCGTGCCCTACGGCTTCGGAGGCTCCGCGGGCGAACCCGAGACGCCCGACCTCGCCGAGGCCGTTCATGTCGTCCGGGAGCTCAGGGCGCGCGGACTCGATCTGCTGAACGTCACGCTGGGCATCCCCGCCTTCAAGCCTTATCTCGGCCGCCCGTTCGATCGCCCACCGGCGGGAGGTGCGGTTCCGACCGAGCATCCGCTGGCGGGCGTCGCCCGCCTCTTGAACGCCGCAGCCGGCCTTCAGGCCTCATTCCCGGACCTGCCCGTCGTCGGCACGGGCTTTTCCTGGCTGCGGCAATATTTCCCGTTCGTCGCCGCCGGGGCCGTCGGGAAAAAACGGATTACCTTTGCCGGCCTCGGCCGCCTGGCCTTTGCCGCCCCCGATTTCGCGGCCGACCTGCGGCGGATGGGAGCGCTGCCCCCGCGAAAAGCCTGCGTGGCCTGCTCCCATTGTTCCGAGCTCCTGCGCGCGGGCCGTCCCGTGGGGTGCGTGGTCCGCGATCGCGGCGTATATCGTATGACCTGAAGCGGTGATACCTCATCGTGCCCCGGCCGGCGCCAGGACCCGCCGGGAATGACTCTTTTTCGATATCTCTGTTAATCCGAGCGCGCCTTTCCGGTATAATAGAGAGTCATATACGATAGGAGACGGTCATGGCGAATATAAATACGAAGAAGGGGATCATCGGGATCCTCACCGGAGGCGGCGATGTGCCCGGTCTTAACCCCGCCATCCGGGCGGTCACGCTACGCGCCCTCCATGAGGGCTATGAGGTCATCGGCATCCGCCGCGGCTGGGGCGGCCTGATCGGCATCGAGCGGGACGCCGCGGCCTCGAACGCCGAGAACTACATGCACCTGACCGAGGAAATCGTCAACAAAGCGGGTCGGACGGGCGGGACGTTCCTCCACACCTCCCGCACCCGGCCGAGCCACGTGCCCGATGTCGCCGTCCCGGCCCACCTCCGCGACCAGTACACGGCCGCCACGAATGACCTGACGGAAGAAGTCCTCAAGAACCTCGATTTCCTGGGCATCGATTTCCTCATCCCGATCGGCGGCGACGACACGCTGAGCTACGGCGTCCATCTCCACCACAAGGGCGTCAAGGTCATCGGCATCCCGAAGACCATGGACGGCGATGTGCCGGGGACGGATTACTGCATCGGCTTCAGTACCTGCCTCACCCGGACGATCAGCCTGACCCATTCCCTCCGGACCACGGCCGGATCGCACGAGCGTTTCCTGGTCATCGAGGTCTTCGGCCGCTACGCCGGCTTCACGGCCCTCCTGCCGACGATGGCCGGCGCGGCCAACCGGTGCGTCATCCCCGAATCCCGGTTCAACGTCGAGCACCTGTGCGAGCTCCTGACCGAGGACCGGTCCACCAATCCCAGCCTGTATTCCGTCGTCCTGGTGTCCGAAGGGGCCAAGTTCGACGAGGCCGGCGACATGGTCTACGCCAGCGATGAGCGGGACATGTTCGGCCACCGCAAGCTCGGCGGCGTGGGGAACGTCATCGCCCACCGTCTCCAGGAGCTCTCGCCGCGCTTCAACCACGGGCGCCGGATTGACGTCATCAGCCAGCGGCTGAGCTACATGGTTCGCTGCGGAGACCCGGACGCTTTCGACTCGATCGTCCCGATGGCCTATGGCAACATCGCCCTCGACCTGATCATGGAGAATCGGAGCGGGCGGATGGTCTGCCTCCGCAACGGCGAGTACGACAACGTCCCGATCGACATCGTGACCAGCGTCAAGAAGGTCGTGGATATCGACAAGTACTACGACAGCCAGCGCCTCCGGCCGCTCTACAAGAGCTTCGCCCATCGGCCGATGTTCATCGTCACCAGCGACTGACATGCGCGACGGACGGGCCGTCATCGAGGGGCTTCGAATCCCGATCCACTCCCTGAACACGCTCGTCATCGGCAGCGGCGCCGCCTCGCTCAACGCGGCCGTGGCGCTCCACGACCGGGGGCAACGCGACATCGCCCTCGTCACGGAGGATTTCGAGGGCGGGACCTCGCGCAATGCGGGCTCGGACAAGCAGACCTATTACAAGCTGTCGCTCGCCGGCGGGTCGCCGGACTCGCCGCTCGAAATGGCCGGGGACTTGTTCCGGGGCGGCTGCATGCACGGCGACATCGCCCTCTGCGAGGCCTTGGGCTCGTCCGCGGCCTTCCTTCGCCTCGCGGCGCTCGGCGTCCCCTTCCCTCACGACCGTTACGGTGGCTACGTCGGCTACAAGACCGACCACGATTCGCGGCGGAGGGCCACGTCGGCCGGGCCGCTGACGTCGCGGATGATGTGCCGGGCCCTGACCTTCGAGCTGCGGAAGAAGCGAATCCGGGTCTTCGACGGCCATCCCGTGATCGCCTTGCTCACCGCCGGCCGCGGCGCCGGGAAAAAAGTGATCGGAGCGCTCGCCCTCGACGCGCGCCGAAGCCGGGGTCGGCGGCCCGCCTTCGTCCTCTTCAACGCGGCCAACATCATCCTGGGCACGGGCGGGCCCGCGGGCATCTATGAGGCCTCGGTCTATCCCGAGAGCCAGACCGGATCGCATGGACTGGCCTTCGAGATCGGCGCGGCCGGCCGGAACCTGACCGAATCCCAATTCGGGATCGCTTCGCTGAAGTTCCGTTGGAACCTCTCCGGCAGCTATCAGCAGGCCGTGCCGAGATACGTCTCCACCGATTCCAACGGCGGGGACGAGCGTGAATTTCTCAACCCGTTCTTTCCCGATTTGGGACGGCTGACGACGGCCATCTTCTTTAAAGGCTACCAATGGCCCTTTGACCCCCGAAAGGTCGCCGGCTGCGGCTCGTCGCTCATCGACATCCTCGTCCACCGGGAAACCGTCGTCCTCGGCCGGCGCGTCTGGCTCGATTTCCGCCGGAACCCGAGGGGAGCAGCCGGCAGTTTCAGTTTCGACGCCCTGGCCCCCGAAGCGCGGACCTACCTCGAAAAATCGGGCGCCCTCCTCCCCTTGCCGATCGATCGGCTCCTCAAAATGAACCCGCCCGCCGTCGAAATATATCGCCGTCACGGCATCGACCTCTCGGCCGAGCCGCTCGAAATCGCGGTCTGCGCCCAGCACAACAACGGCGGCCTCGCAGGAAACATTTGGTGGGAGTCGAACATCAGAAATCTCTTCCCCGTGGGTGAGGTCAGCGGGACGCACGGGGTCTATCGACCGGGAGGCTCGGCCTTGAACGCCGGCCAGGTCGGAAGCGCCCGGGCGGCGATGTTCATCGCCGCGCGCTACCGGGACGATCCGCCCCCGGTATCCGAGTTTTTGCGGACGGCGGGCGCCCGGATTCGGGAAAAGATCCTCCTGGCTCTGGCCATGCTGGAGCGGAAGGCGGCCGGCGCCACGACGGAAGCATCGGCCCTCGAGGAGCTCCGGGAGCGCATGTCCCGGCAGGGCGCCGAAATCCGCGACCCGAAGACGATCGGCCGGGAGACGTCGAACGCCTGGCGGCAGCTCGCCCGGTTGAAGAAAGGCCTGCGGGCGGAATCGGCCGCCGGGCTGGCCGGGGCGTTCAAGGCCCTCGATCTTTGCCTGACCCAGGCCGTTTATCTCGAAGCGATCAAAGAATATCTATACCGCGGTGGGGCAAGCCGCGGCTCGTATCTCGTGATCGATCCGTCCGGCGCGGCGCCTTGCCCGGGCCTCGGCGACGAATGGACGTTCTCCCTCGCCTCTCCCGGGTCCGTCGTCCACGACGGGATCCTGGAGATCGCGCTCGATGGGAGAGGCAAACCCAAGTCGGCCTGGACCGCCGTCCGGCCCATCCCGACGGGCGAAGCCTGGTTCGAGAACGTCTGGGACGACTTCCGGAACGACCGGGTCATTCGCTGAAGCGGCGAGGAGGCCTCATGCACCACAAACCGGCAGCGCTCGTCACGGGGGCGGGGCGCGGCATCGGCCGCGGCATCGCCCTGGAGCTGGCCGGAGCAGGCTTCGACCTGGCCGGCTGCGACATCGTCTTCGATCCCGCGAACGCGGGGGACGGCCTGTTCGAGGTGAAGGCGGCCGTGGAAAAGCGCGGCGGGGAATTCCTGCCCCTCGCGGCCGATATCGCCGCGCTCGAAGCCCACGCCGGGCTGCTCGCCGCCGTCCGGGAGAGATACGGCCGGCTCGACCTCCTGGTGAATAACGCGGGCGTCGCGCCGGCGGAGCGCCGGGACGTCCTGGAGACGACGCCCGAAAGCTTCGACCGCCTCATGAGGATCAACCTGCGGGGCGCATTTTTCCTCACCCAGAAGGCAGCCCGGGTCATGATCGAGCAGGCGCCGGCCCCGGACCTGAAGCCGGCCATCGTCTTTATCACCTCGACGTCGGCCCGCGTCTCCTCGACGTCGCGGGCCGAGTACTGCATTTCCAAGGCCGGCCTGAGCATGGCCGCCCGGCTCTACGCCGATCGGCTGGCCGAGTACGGAATCAACGTCTACGAGATCAGGCCGGGCATTATCCGGACGGATATGACGACCGCCGTGCGCGAAAAGTACGACGCCTTGATCGCCGCGGGATTCCTTCCACAGAAACGATGGGGCTTCCCGGAGGACGTCGGCAAGGCCGTCGCGGCCCTGGCCCGGGGCGCGTTTCCCTATTCGACGGGGCTCATCCTCGAGGTCAGCGGGGGGATGGACATCGCCCGCTTGTAGCGCGCGGAAATCGGTGACGCGGCAGGAAATCGGTGACACGATCCCAAATTAAGAGAATTGGGTCATGTCACCGATTTCGTGTCACCGATTTCGGGGCCGCAACCTATTCGCCTCGGCCCCGTATATATGGTATATAGGACGCGCGTCCGCGTCATGAAGGAGGATCGCATGTCCGAAGAAAGACATTATCACCACCACCACCAGGGCGGCATTTTCTGGGGGCTTATTCTGGTCGTCTTCGGCGTCCTTTTCCTGCTCGACCGGATCGGCGGGCTGGATTTCGGGACCCTGATCGGGACGTACTGGCCCGTGATCATCATCATCCTGGGCGTCTCCATCCTGATCGGGAACGGCTTCCGGAGGCCGGGGGCGGGCCTGTTCTTCATCGTCCTCGGCGGCCTCTTCCTCCTGAATTCGCTCGACCTTCTCGCCTACGACGTCTGGGAATACATGTGGCCGGTCCTGATCATCCTGGTCGGCCTGTGGATCCTGTTCCGCGGCGTATTCCGGCGGGCCGGGGGCGGCGGCGGGGATGCGGGCAAATTTCCGGAGATCCACGATTCCGATATCGACGTCTCCTGCCTTCTCGGCGGGATGAAGCGCCGGATCGAATCCCAGAATTTCCGCGGCGGGCGGGTGACGGCGATCATGGGCGGCCTCGAGCTCGATTTCCGGGGCGCGGGCCTCGACGGGGGGAAGGCGACGCTCGACGCCACGGCCATCATGGGCGCCGTGGATATCTTCGTCCCGCGCGATTGGCGCGTGGTGATGCACGGCACGCCGATCCTGGGCGGATTCGACGATAAGCATCCCGCCGTGCCCGACGCCGAAGTCAAGGCCACGTTCTACGTCAAGGGCGCGGCGATCATGGGAGCGGTCACGATCAAGGACTGAGCCCGCCGGCCGCCGGCAGTCGGGCGATATTTCTCCCGGACGAGGGGAAGAGGGAAACATCGAGATGAAGAGACTCGTGCTTTGGATCCTGGCCGTCCTCATCACCCTCGGCGCGGCCGTCTACCAGCGCCTGACGGGACCGACGTATCCCGCCGGCGGCCAGGCGACGATCGGCGGCAAGGTGGTCAAAGCGCGCCTGCCCCGCAGCGCGGAGAACGCCGCGGACTGCGAAATCATGGTTCGAGGGACGGGCGGGCTCGAGGGCTATATCGAATACATGCGCTATAAGACCCAGGCCCCCTGGACGAAGGTCCCGATGGAGCACAAGCAGGGCGGCCTGGCGGGCAGCCTTCCCAAACAGCCCGCGGCCGGAAAGCTCGCCTACCGGGTGGTTCTCGTCCAGGACGGCGAGGAGGCGGCTCTCAACGGCGACACGCCCGTCGTCATCCGGTTCAAGGGCGTGGTCCCATCCTGGATCCTCATCCCCCACGTGATCGTCATGTTCCTGGCCATGCTCTTCTCGACGCTGGCCGGCCTGGCCGCCTTTGGCAAGGCCAAGGAATGGCCGAAATTCAGGCTCCTGCCGGGTGTCCTCCTGTTCGTGATCGGGATCGGGGCCGCCTATGCGATCCTCAAGATCGTGGGAATCCCAAAGATTATGGGCACGAACCTGCTCTGGCTTTGCATCCCCGTCGCCATCGGCCTCGGAAGCCTGCTGGCCGCTCTCCCGCTCGATTTCGACCATCGTTCCTGGGCCAAGGGGGCGGCGGTCATGCTCTTCCTGGGCGGGTTCGTCCTCGGGCCGATCGTTCAGAAGTACAGCTTCGGCGTTTTCTGGTCGGGCATTCCGATCGGATTCGACCTGACGGACAACAAGACGCTCATCGCCCTCGTCCTCTGGATCGGGGTCCTCTACCTGATGCGCAAGGGACGGCAGGCTCGCACCTGGACGGTCGCCGCGGCCGTATTGCTCATGGTCATCTACTCCATCCCCCACAGCGTATTGGGATCGGAGTACGATTACTCGAAGACGACGCCGCCAGCGAAGGCCGAAGTACAGAAGTAAGGCAAAAGATAAGAAAGGGGACGGTTCCGTTATCCGAAGAAAATAGAACCGTCCCGTTTTTCCCCTATTTCAATTTAAAGCTCACCATCACGGTGAACGTCACCGAGATAGGCTTGCCGTCGATAAGCGGAGGCTCATAGACCCATTGCCGGACGGCGTCGATCGCCGCCTGGTCGAGGAGGGGGATCGAGCGCAGGACCTTCACGCTCTGGACGCGGCCGTAAATATCGGTCGTAGTCTCGAGTATGACCACGCCTTCGACCTGCGATTGCCGCGCGATCTCGGGATAGATCGGGTCGACCTGCTTGATCAGCTTCGGGCCTTTGACATCGCCCGTGATCTTAAGCGGCTCGCCGTCCTTCCGCGGCGCAGGCTTGCCCTGGCCGCCGTCCAGCGCGAACCTGACCGTGACGGTGAAGATGACGCCGTGCGGCTTGCCTTCGAGCATGAACGGCTCATACACCCACTGCCGGACAGAATCGATCGCCGCCTGGTCGAGGAGCGGGATCGAGCGCAGGATCCTCACGTTCGAAACACGGCCATAGATATCGGTCATAGCCTCGAGGATGACGACACCTTCGACTTGAGCCACGCGGGCAATCTCTGGATAAACCGGATCGACCTGCTTGAGAAGCCGCGGCGGCTTGATCTCGCCTACGGCGCGGACGGGGCCTTCGCCCAGGACGCCGCCCACAGTCCCGCCGGCGACGACGCCTTCAGGAAACGGCCGGCTCTCGACGATCACACCCGGGAGTGTCGGGGCCCAGCCCGTAACGCGGAAGGACAGAAAATAAACGCCGCCCTTCGAATCTTCGAAGCCGAAGACAGCGATATTCTTCTCGGGGATGGTGAATTCCGTATCAAATAGGTTGACCTTTGATTTTTCGCCCTGCTCGAGGACTTCGAGCCGGAAAGTCAGCCGGCGGACGACGTCGATGGGGGTGATCAGGACGACATATTCGTGCCCGTCCAGCCGGAAGATGTGGAAAGCCCGCTCGCGATCGTTCCGCTTCCAGGCGAAGTCCGCCTCGGTCAGAAGCTTGACATCGGCGTAGTTGAACGTCTTCTGGATCTGCTTCATCTCCTCGGCCAGGTCGTACTCGGTCTTGATGGTGGCTGTCAGCTTGTAATTTAAATAGGACGACGTGACGGATTTAACAGGTGTCCCGCTTCCCTTACCGGGGACTTCGTAGACACGCATTTTCATCGTCCAAGAATCGTCAGCCGGCGGCTTGGCTTGAGCCGAGGCGAGAACCGCCGTCCCTAGAACGAGAAGCAAGGATACCAATAAAAGGATCCCTCTCTTAGTCATGATTTCCCTCCTATGACCACTCAATGTGTTTTCCCCGCCCAGATGATGACGACATCCGAGTCATGGGGCTTGAAAATGTATGTTTGAGCGGGCTCGTCCGCGATCATCGCATAATTGATCTGAAACTGATCGGCCTCGTTCGCCTCGGCGGCCCCCGAAGGCGGCGCCGGCCGGAAAAAGAATACGAGTGCGGCGGTCGCGAAAGCGGCCGTGATCAGCCCGGCGCCCGCCGCGGCCCAGCGCAAGGGACGCGCGAGGGCGGAGGTCGATCTCTCTTGTGTCGGGGCCGGCGCGGGCGCGATTCCCGCTATTGTTAGCGCGATCTCCCGCTGCAGCCGGTCCGTATTGCCCACGCTCTCCGTTCGGACAATCGCCCGCCGCGCCTCCTCGGCCGTGACCAGCCGACGGCCGCACTCCGGGCAGCGCTCGACGTGGCCGCGGATCAGGGCATCTTTCCAGGCTGCGAACGGCAGGATTCGAAGGAGGAAATTGATCCAGCTATGATGCCGCATGGGCTTTCTCCAAGGAAGATTTGAGCTTCCGCCGCGCGTTGAAGAGCGTGACCCGGGCGGTCGAGGCGGCGCATCCGAGCACAGCGGCGATTTCGACCGCGGAGAGATCTTCATCCGTCCATAAACAAAGGACTGTCCGCTCCTTCGGGCTCAGGCGCCTGAGGCATTCATCCGGCAGCAAAAATCCACCAACGCCGGCTGGCGGATCGCCGCCGGCCCGTGAAGCCGGGGAAATTTCGCGCCCGGCTCTTTCGGCGGCGATCCGGAAACGCTTCTTCCGCTTCAATTGATCGAGGGAGCGCCGATAGACGATGGTTAGAAGCCAGGTTCGGAAATGCGCTCGTCCATCGAAGCGGGCCAGGTTCTTGTACGCTTGGACGAACGCCTCCTGGCAAACGTCCTCGGCGTCCTGGCGGTTTCCCAGAATGTTGAGTGCCAGGGCCAGAGCCGGTCCGCTGTGCGTTTCCATGATCCGACGGAAAGCCTCCTTCTCGCCCCGCAGGCAGGCCGCTACGATTTCGTTGTCGTCCATCGGATCCGCGGATTCCGTTCTCGTCTAATGATACGCCGGAACGGGGACGGGTGTTTAGGAAAGAAAAAAATGGGGGCTTTTTACTTGATCTTCTTCAGGAGCGCCTCGGCTTTCTCCTTGACCTGGGGGTGGGCGGCGGCACGCGTCGCCATCTCCGCGGCCTTGGCCTTGAGGTCGGGTGACCCGACATTGAAATAGCTCGCCGCGGCATTATAGAGCGCCGTGGCCTTGGTGGCCTGGTTGATTTTCAGCTGCTGCTCTTTCTTGGCTATGAGCTTGGCCTTCCGCTCGTCCGACAACGCGGATTTCCGGATCTGGTCGATTTTTTCGGCGAGGGCGGCCTCGTTGCGCTCGAAGACCGAAGCGGCCTTTTCATAGAAGCCGCCGGATTCCTTCCATCTTTCCTTGAGGGCGTTGAGATTGCCCAGGCCGAAGAGGGCCTCGGTGTTCGCCCCGTTGTATTTCAGGGCCTCGGTGAATTCGTTCTCGGCCTTGTCGAGCTTTCCCAGATCCAGGGCGATCGTGCCGGAGAGGCCGTAGACCTCGCTGTTCGTGGGGAGGCGCGGCTTCGATTCCTCGATCTCGGCCTCCGCCTTGGCGTCGTTCTTGAGGGCGTGGTAGTTCCAGGCCAGCCAGTAATGGCTCTCTCCAAGCATGTAAAATCCGAGCTCCACGATCCGGTTGAGGGGCTGCAGGGCGTCGCCGTAGCGGCCCAAGGAGCTGAGGCAGATGCCTTTGCCGAGCAGGGCGTCGCGGTACTCGGGCGAAAGGAAAATCGTTTTATCGAAGAAGTCCAGGCTCTTGTCGTATTCCTCGGTAGCGAGATAAATGCTGCCGAGGTTGACCGTCACCTGGGGGGATTCCCGAAAGCCATCGTAGGCCTTTAGAAAGCATTGCTCGGCCTCGAGGAGATCTTGGCCGCGGAGCGCGAGCTCGCCCAGGTTGTAGTCGGCTTCATAGAATTCCGGCTCGGCCGCGAGGAGCGCCTGGAGGGCGTCGCCGTTCAGGCGCGGTTGAATCGCGCTCTTGTATTTCATAAGGATCGACTGCGGGAAGCGCCTCAGGAGGTCCTTGATGAAATCGTCCTCGGGCGTGGGATAGTATCCATACCCCGTGAAGAGCGCCACATAAAGGTAGGCGTAGTAGTCGTTCAGGGGGGCTTTGGTCCGAAGATCGGCCCGGGCCGGGGCGAGGATGTCGTCGGTCAGCCGTTTTGCGGCGATCGGATTGATGTCCTGCATGATTCCGCGCGTGCGCATGGGAAGCGCGTCGGCGACGTCGAAAAGCGGCAGGAGAGAGCCGAGCGACGGGTTCTCGCGGACGATGGCCGCGGCCTTGGGGTATTGCGCCAAGTCGAGGATCCCGACCTCGCGCTCGCGAATCATCATCAGCAGGACCGCGCTGAGGTAAGGCGAGGCGACGCGCGATCGCAGGGCGGGCTGGGCGTAGAGCTCCTGGTACAGGCGGAGCGCGTTCTTGAAGCCGACATAGCAGCCACGGGCGACTTGAGCCTGCGCCGCGTCGAGCTTGAGCGAGATTTCGGGCGCGGAGCCGGTGGCAACGGGCGGCGCCGGCGCGCACGCCCACGATAGGGCAACGATAAAGATCACCGATAGGATTATCGTTCGCATATCCGGATCTCTATTCTACTACTTAAAATCGGTGACAGTAACCTGATTTCCGCATTTCCCCGACTTTGAATTCGAGCCAGCAACCTGATTTCCTTATTGCAGCTAATGAGTCCATCTGATTTCATCAAATCGAAGTATGCCTAGACGATCTTGAATAATTCTTAGAATGAATTCACGTTGATAATAAAGGAGATAAATTCGGAAATGGAGTAACTGTCACCGTTTAATTTCAAAATGAATTCGGAAATCAGGTTACTGTCACTGATTCCTATTTTGGTATTGCCATACCTGTCACCATAATTCATAATAGGTTTTTCAAGGAGGCCCCGCATGAAGAAAATGTCCATCCCCGCCTTTTTAATCGTACTCATGATCCTAGGCTTGTTCGCCGGCGCGCAAACAACGCCCCCAGCGCCGGCAAAGCCCCAGCTTCCGGCCCAAGCCAAAGCCGAACCGGCCGCGCCCAAAGTGCCGCGGCAGATCGAGCTCAACGACATCCTCGCTTGGAAGGCGATCCGCGGCACCGCGCTCTCGTCCGACGGGCAGTGGTTCGCCTATATGGTCTCGCCCCAAGAGGGCGACAGCGAAGTTATCATCCGCCAGACCAAGGGGACCAAGGAATACAAGGTCCCCATGGGCGAGGCCCGCTTCGGTCCCCTCGGCTTCTCGGATGACTCGCGCTACGCCGCCTTCATGACTTACCCCACGGCCAAGGAAGCGAAGCAGATGCGCCATGATCATAAGGCCCCCGAATCCGCGGCCAAGGCCAGCCTGCTCAACCTGGCCACGGGCGACAAGGTCGAGTACGACAAGATCAAGACCTTCGCCTTCTCCCGCGAGAACGCGGCCTGGCTCGCCGTCCAGAAGCTCGCTCCCGAAGGGCAGGCCCGCGAAAAGGAAAAATGGTCGGGCGCGGACCTCATCCTCCGCGAGCTGGCCACGGGCAAGGAGCTCACCATCGGCAACGTCGCCGAGTTCGCTTTCGACAAGAAGGGCCAGCGCCTGGCCGTGCTCATCGACGCCTACGGCCAAAGCGGCAACGGCCTCGAGCTCCGCGACATGGCCACCGGAGTCATCTCCGTCCTCGACAGCGACAAGGCCTCCTACAAGAGCCTGACCTGGACCGAGACGGGCGACGGCCTCGCCTGCCTCAAGGGCAAGGAGGAGAAGGGCTACGAAGACAAGTTCTATGCCGTCCTCGGCTTCACGGGTTTCGCCGCCGCCCCGGCCGAGGGGAAAAGCACCCCCGCCGGCCCACAGAAGTTCGCCTACGATCCCAAGGAGGACAAGACTTTCCCCAAAGACATGACGATCAGCCCCAACCGGGCTCCCCAGTGGACCGAAAGCCTGGACGCCCTCCTCTTCGGCATCTTCGAGCCCAAGAAGAAGGATGAAGGCGCCCGCGGCGCCACGGGAGCCCCGGCCGGCGCGCCCGAGGCTGCCGCGCCTTCAGCCGCTCCCGCCCCGCCCGCCGAACCCGACGAGGACATGCCCGACCTCGTCCTGTGGCATTGGAAGGACAACCGCCTCCAGTCTCAGCAGCAGGTCCAGGCCTCCATGGACCAGAACTTCAGCTACCTCGCCGAATGCCGGGTCAAGGACAAGAAGTTTATCCGGCTCGCGGACGACACCCTGCGCCAAGTGGCGGCCTCGCCCAAGCAGCGGTTCGCCGTCGGCCAGGACGACCGCGAGTACGAGCTCGATGGCAGCCTGATCGGCCTTCGCTACGCCGACATCTATGTTGTCGACCTGAAAACCGGCGCCCGCACCCTGGCCCTCAAGAAAAACCAGCACTACTACGGCTCCTCCCCGGACGGGACCCATTTCCTTTACTACGATGACGGGCAGTTCCTCAGCTATGAGATGGCCACGGGAAAGTCCTACAACCTGACCAAGAACGTCCCGGCCTCCTTCGTCGACGAGGACGACGACCATAACGTCGTCAAGCCGCCCGACTACCCCATGGGCTGGACCAAGGACGGACAGTCCGCGCTGCTCTACGACGGCTGGGACATCTGGATCGTGCCCGTCCACGGCGGCACCAAGGGAGTGAATTGGACCGGCAACGGCTTCAAGGACCAAATCCGCTATGAGCAGCGCCTCATCCTCGACCCCGAGGAGAAGGGAGCGGATCTCGCCCAACCGCAGTATGTGAGCCTCTACGGCGAGTGGACCAAAAAGGCCGGCTTCGTCCGGATCGAAAAGGGCAAGGCGCCCGCGATCCTCCTCTGGGACGACGCGAGCTTCGGCCGGATCCTCAAGGCCAAGAAGGCCGATGTCTATCTCTACACCCGGTCGACGGCTGCGGACTACCCGAATTACTACGTCGCCGATGCCCTGCTCAAGAACGGCGTGAAGTTGACCGACGCCAACCCGCAGCAGAAGGACTTCCTCTGGTCGAGCGGCCAGATGCTCCTCGACTACAAGATGAATCCCAAGAGCGGGCTGGACCGCAAGCTCCAGGCCGCCCTCTACCTCCCGGCCGGCTACGAGAAGGGCAAGAAGTACCCGACCATCGTCTACTACTACGAGAAGATGTCCCAAGGCCTGAACACGTATTCCCAGCCGAGCTCGAACGGGTTCAACAAGACCGTCTACACCAGCAACGGCTACGCCGTCCTGATCCCGGACATCACCTACAAGATCAACGACCCCGGCATGTCGGCGGCCTGGTGCGTCCTTCCCGCCCTCGACGCCGCGGTGGCGACCGGCGTCGTCGACCGGTCCAAAGTCGCCCTCCAAGGCCACTCGTGGGGCGGCTACCAGACGGCGTTCCTGGTGACCCAGGCCGACTTCGCCGCGGCCGTGGCCGGCGCGCCGCTGACCAACATGATCAGTATGTACAGCTCGATCTATTTCAACTCGGGCAGCGCCAACCAGCCCATCTTCGAGACGAGCCAAGGCCGGTTCAAGGGCGGGTACTGGGATAATCTCGAGGCCTACCAGCGCAACTCGCCGGTCTACTACGCGACGAACGTCCACACGCCGCTCATCATCCTTCACAACGACAAGGACGGGGCGGTCGTCTGGAACCAGGGAATCGAGTACTACAACACGCTCCGGCGGCTGAAGAAGCCGGTGATCATGCTCGAATACGTCGGCGAGAACCACGGCCTGGCCAAGCCGGCCAATCAGAAGGACTACACCATCCGGATGAAGGAGTTCTTCGACCACTACCTCAAGGGCGCCCCGGCCCCAAAATGGTTGACCGACGGCATCCCCTACCTCAAGATGAAGGACGATCTCACGGCGCGGGTCGCGGCCATGAAGCCCAAAGACGAAAAGCCGGCCGACAAGCCCGCGGAGAAGAAAGAGGAAAAGAAATAACCCCGCAAGAGAGAGGCGCTGGCTGTCGAGGCGCCAAGGTTTGAAAAGGAAAAGGAAGCGGGGCTAAGGAGGATCCTCTCCAGCCAGCATTATCGCTTCCTATATATTCCAAAAAAGAATAAAAGTCAAAGAAAAATAAGGAGCCTAATAAAGCCGCGGGGCTCCGCAATCTATTTCGCCTCGTTCGCCTGAACGAGCTTTTTGACGTCCTCCTGGTTCGCGTCGAGCTTGCGGCCGTTCTCGACTGAGGCATTTTGCGTGGCCGAGATCGAATGAGAAATCGACAAAGCTCCTATTCTTCTTGTCAGCCGGCTCTTGGAGTATTATCCAACATCTTGAATCTTATCCAACGAATTGGATTCAAGCCGTCCCCGTCTCGTCGTTAAGTTATTGATAAAAATATAATTGTAATAACTTTTTCCTTGGCATAAAAGTTGCAATTATCATATGTGAAATAGGGGTATTTCAGGCAAGCTGTTTCAGGGAATTATTCACAACCGGAGAAACAGGAGGCAAAGCCGGGAGAAACGCTTTTTTCAACCAGACAAGGGGAGGGGTGCAATCGGCACCCCGGGGGGAACCAGAATTTAGATTGCCATCCTCAGGGGGTGAGGAGGGGAAAAGAAGAAAGTCTTAATCTCCTTTTCTGCTTAACGCTCCGCGTCCTGACAATAATCGCCCGGGAAAATGGCTGAAAACACTCACGGGCGTTGCCTCTTCAAGCTTCCTATTAATTAACCCTTCAGGGGCGCATCTCTAACCTCTTTTTATTCAAGATGTTGCGAACAAGTCCCGTCGGGGCTTGCTTTTCCCGGCATAAGGCTTATATTATTATACAGTTATTATATAGGATATATAGACTATAGGAGGACGAGATGGGCGCACGATCGAAATGGGCCCTCTTGGCCCTGAGCCTGGTTCTCGCCTGGGCCGGATGGACCGGCCTGAACGCCTTATTGCACGCGAGTCCCGCCGCCGCGGTCGAGGGGATGCCCGGCGTTTCCTCGGGAGATCAAGACATGAACGCCAAAGTCAAAAAATCGGAAAAAGACTGGAGGGCGGAGCTGACGCCCGATCAGTACAAGGTCATGATTCAATGCGGTACGGAGCCGCCTTTTTCCGGCGCCTACGATAATTTCTGGGGAAAAGGAACCTATTTCTGCGCCGCCTGCGGCGCCGCCCTCTTCGATTCCAACACGAAATATGACCACGGGACGGGCTGGCCGAGCTTCACCTCCCCGGTCTCCGGCCCGGCCGTCGCCTTCAAGGACGACTTCTCGCTTTCGATGCACCGGATCGAGGTCCGGTGCGCCTCGTGCGGGGCGCACCTCGGCCACGTTTTCGATGACGGCCCCGGTCCCGAAAAGAAGCACTATTGCATCAATTCCGTAGCCCTGAAGTTCGTGCCGTTCGACGCCGCTGCGGGGGCGCCCGGAAAAGGCGCCTCATCGGACGCTTCTTCGGCCTTCCGGTCCTTATCTTCAAGCTTGTCCGAGACGGCCATCTTTGCCGCGGGCTGCTTCTGGGGCGTAGAGTACAAATTCGAACAGGTGCCGGGCGTGATCTCGACCGAGGTCGGCTATACCGGCGGGATGACCAGGAATCCGACCTACCGCGACGTCTGCACGGATGCGACGGGCCACGCCGAAGCCGTCCGGGTGACGTTCGATCCGGCGAAGATCAGCTACGAGGAGCTCGTCCGGAAATTCTTCTCGTTCCACGACCCCACCCAGCTCGACCGGCAGGGTCCGGACGTCGGGACCCAGTACAGGTCGACGATCTTCACCCAGAACGCCGACCAGAAGCTCTCAGCTGAAAAGATCAAGGTCGCCGTCGAAAAATCCGGGCTTTGGCGTAAGCGCGTCGTGACCGAGATCGTGCCCGCCTCCGAATTTTATAAGGCCGAGGAATATCACCAGAAGTATTACGACAAGAACAAGATCAAATCCTGCGGTTTCTGAGGGCGGCGCCGGCCGGAATTTACATATCTTATTCAATATTAATCAGATAGACGTCTTCACTGAAACTATCGGCCCCAAAAGCGGCCAAGCGGGGCAAAATAGCTTAAAAATAGCGAATCCTGACTTATCTTATTTTCTATCAATGTGATACAAAGAAGATCAAGCATGCCTCCCGGCTTCTTCCGTTGATACAAGAGCCCATTTCTGCTAGTCTACATTTTTTGAAAGCCATGACCGGACGAACCATCGGCAGAATCAGCTTCATCGCCCCGTCGACTTGCCTGCCGCGGACATCGAAGAGCTCGCTAGCCCGGACGGCCAAGCTGATCTCCCAAGGATTCGGACTCGCGGATACCGATGTCGAGTACGGTCGGGCGCTCTTCTCGAGCGACGAGCGGATCGACCACATCACCGCCCCGACCGAAGAGCGGTCGAGGGAATTCAAGACGGTCATCCGGGAGAGCGATCTCATCGTCTCCGTGGCGGGAGGGACGGGCGCTGAAGACGTGGCCTTCAAGATCGACCGGAAGGATTACAAGGTCATCCGGGAGCGCCGACCGGTCTTCATCGGCTTTTCAGATTTCACGTTCCTCCTCAGCGAGATCTACCACCACACACGCGTCCCGGTTATCTACTTCCCGTCGCTCAAGCTCGGCAAGGGCAATTCGCGGAAGATCCTCCCCCTCATCCGGGGCGAAGAGATCCAGTACCGGGGACGCCGCTGGCTGACGCCGCCGCCCGCCCGGCGCCTTTCGGGGATCCCGATCGGGGGCAACCTCTCGACGTTCGTGAATTTCCTCAACCGCATCGATCCCCCGCGGTTCGCCTGGAGCCGCCACATCCTGTTCATCGAGGACATCCATATCGACGTCGAAGACATCCACCGGCTGCTCGCCGCGCTCCAGCGGCACAACGTCCTCGAGAAGATCCGGGGCATCGTCATCGGATCGCTCTACCAATACGGCAAGAACCACAACTACAAGAAGAATCAGCAGGACGCCCTGAACTTCATCCTGACCTACCTGCACGACCTGCTCCGCGACCGGCGCAGGCAGGGCCGCCCCCTGCCCATCCTGGCCGCGTCGAATTTCGGCCACAACATCACCCGGGACCTGATGGCCGTTCCGATCGGGGGGCGGGCGACCATCTCCAGGTCGAAAAAGATCACGTTCCGCATGGGGTCCTAACGCCCCGGAGGCCGCATGCCGGGACGGAAGAACGCGCCGCCTCCCTCGGGCCCCCGGCGCCGGCCGACCGCCCCTTTTCCCCGGACCGAGGAGCCGCCTCCGGCCGCCGCGCCGTTTCCCGAATCACTCCCGGCGATCGAGATCAATCCTCAGTTCCGGCGGGCCCTCGACCTCATGGAGACGACCGGCAAGAACCTGTTCATCACCGGCAAGGCGGGCACGGGCAAATCCACCCTCCTCGAGTATTTCCGGGCGACGACGGCCAAGCGGATCGCCGTCCTCGCCCCTACCGGGGTCGCCGCCTTGAACGTCCGGGGCCAGACGATCCACTCGTTCTGCGGCTTCAAGCCCGACATCACCCCGGACGCCGTCAAGAAGCTCCCCGCCCGGAAATCCGTCCGGGCGGAGCTCGTCCGCAACCTGGAGGCGATCGTCATCGACGAGGTCTCGATGGTCCGGGCCGACCTCCTCGACTGCGTCGAGAAGTTCCTCCGGTTGAACGGGCCGTTCCCCCGGCGCCGGTTCGGCGGCATCCAGATGATCTTCATCGGCGACCTGTATCAGCTCCCGCCCGTGGTCGCCTCGACCGAGCGCGATCTGTTCTCCCTCCATTATGAGACGCCCTATTTCTTCTCGGCCCGCGTCTTCGGCGGTGCGGACCCCGCCCTGGAGCTCGTCGAGCTCGAGAAGATCTACCGGCAGTCCGACTCCGAGTTCATCCGGCTGCTCAACGCCATCCGGAACGCGTCGGTCACGGATGAGGACCTCGCCCGGCTGAACGCGCATCTCGATCCCGGCTTCGTCCCGCCGGACGACGGGTTCTGGGTCCACCTCACCAGCACGAACGACCTGGCCGCCGAGCGGAACCGGGAACGCCTGGCCCGCCTGCCGGGGCCGCCCCGGATCTACGAGGGCTTCCTCGAGGGGGATTTCGAGCGCCCTTCGCTGCCGACCGACGAACGGCTCGAGCTGAAAGCCGGCGCCCAGATCATGCTCTTGACCAACGACCCCCTCGGACGCTGGGTCAACGGGACGATCGGCCGGATCAGGGAAATCCTCAAGGTCCCGGGCGAGGCCGACGCGGTCCAGGTCGAGCTTCCCGACGGTCGCCTGGTGGAGATCGGGCCCAACATCTGGGAGATCTTCAAGTTCACGTATGACCGGGACGCCGGCAAGATCGTGTCCGAGCCCATGGGCGCCTTCACCCAATACCCCCTCAAGCTGGCCTGGGCGATCACGATCCACAAAAGCCAGGGCAAGACCTTCGACCGGGTCGTCATCGACGTCGGCCGGGGGACGTTCGCCCACGGCCAATTCTACGTGGCCCTAAGCCGCTGCACGAGCTTCGCCGGGGTCGTCCTCCGCAAGCCCATCCGCCGGACGCATATCCGGATGGACTGGCGCGTCGTCCGCTTCCTGACCCGGTTTCAGTATGCCCGGGCCGACGAGCGGCTGAGCTACGCCGACAAGGTGAAGATGATCGAGGAGGCCATCGACGAGGCCCGCGACCTCGACATCGTCTACCTCAAGCCCGACGACACGAAGTCGCGGCGGCGCATCCGGCCGGAATCCATCGAGATGATGGAGTACGGCGGCCGGCGTTTCGAGGGGCTCCGGGCCTATTGCTACGAGCGGGAGGACATGCGCCACTTCCGCGTCGAGCGCATCCTCGAGATGCAGATCCGCTGAGGAACCCGGCTCCCCGGCGTTGACAAAACCTCGGCTCGGGGCGTATGCTTGTTTCGGGAAAAGGAACGGCGTCATTTTGAATCGCGAGTTCGTATTTCATCCCCCGATTTTTCCAAAAATCGGGATGAGGGGCTAAGCCTTGAGAAAATCCACCTGCCTGAAATACCTGAAACAGGGAGCGGGGTTCTGGAACCATTGGCGCAAGCGGAATCCCACCCTCAAGCCGGATCTGGCCGAAGCGGACCTGACGGGAATCGGCCTCAAGGGAAGCGTGGATTTCAGCCAGGCCGAGCTCGGCGGGGCGAATTTCAGCGGGCTCTCCCTCGCCGGCTCCGACTTCAAGAAAGCGAACCTGAGGGGAGCCTGCCTCGAGCGGGCCGACCTCGAGCGGGCCGACCTGTCCGGCGCCGAGCTCGGAGAGGCCAAGCTGACCGGGGCCTACATGCTCCGGGCCGTGCTTAAGGGAGCCCGCCTCCGGGATGCGGTCCTGGCCCGGACCTCGCTTTACGGAGCGAATCTGGAGGGCTCGGACCTGCAGGGCGCCGACCTGAAGAAAGCCGATCTTGGAGGGGCCGACCTCCACGACGCGAACCTGTGCGGGGCCGACCTGACCGGGGCCTCGCTCATCGGGGCCTATCTGTTCGGGGTCAATTTGAGCAGGGCCTGCCTCCTGCGGGCCGATCTCCAGGACGCCAATCTGCAACAGACGAACATGGTCGGGACCAACCTCCGCAAGGCGAAGCTCTCGCATTGCAGCGTTTACGGCTCCTCGATCTGGGACGCGAAGCTCGAGGGCGCGATCCAGAACGGTCTCATCATCACCCGCACCGGGGCGCCGGCGGTCATCGTCGACCGGATCGAGATGGCCCCCTTCATCCATCTCCTGATCGGCAGCTCCAACATCCAGAGATTCGCCAAGTTCGTCCTCATCCTCGGGCATTTCACTTCCCGGCGGAAGGACGTGCTCGAGGGGATCCAGGACCAGATCCGCTGCCATGATTATCTGCCCGTCCTCTTCGATTTCGACCGGACCGACGCGCCCGACTTCGACAACATGATCGCCAACCTGGCCCGGATTGCCAGGTTCGTCATCATCGACCTGACGGAGACGCCCGTTTCCTATGCGGAGATCCTGGTCCGGATCGAGAACATCCCCGTTCCCGTCAAGCCGCTCCTGATGAAGCAGGAAGCCGCCCAGCGCGGCCCCTGGCCGACGGAGCCACGGCCTCAGATTCCGCTGTTGGACCTCTACCTTTACAAGGATGCGTCGGAGCTCGTGGCCAATTTCCGAAAGGAAGTCATCGCCCCGGCGGAAGCGAGGCTGTCGGCCCTACCGGCCTCGGGCTGAAGGCCGCGGATACTCGCTCGCAGCTGTAGGTGCGAGCGAGTGCGGCGGAACTTGATCCCCAGGCAAGGCCTGGGGCCCCTGCCGCCGATTGACAAAGAGCGCCCGGGCGGCTACCATTATCCCTTTCCTCCGGACATTTTCATCAAAAAGGACGGCACCATGAATGTTCCGCTTTTGGATTTGAAGGCCCAATTCGCCCCCCTCCGTGACGAGATCCGCAAGGCCGTCGACGAGGTCATGGACAGCCAGATGTTCATCCTCGGCCCAAAGGTGGAGGCGCTCGAAAAGGCCGTGGCCGCCTACTCGCGGGTGCCCTACGCCCTGGGCGTCTCCTCGGGGACGGACGCCCTGCTCATCGCCCTGATGGCCCTCGACCTCAAGCCCGGCGACGAAGTGATCACCACGCCCTTCACTTTCTTTTCCACCGCCGGGGCCGTCGCCCGCCTGGGCGGCGTGCCGGTGTTCGTCGACATCGATCCCAAGACGTACAACATCGACGTGTCCAAGATCGAGAAGGCCGTCACCCCCCGGACGCGGGCCCTCATCCCCGTCCACCTCTTCGGCCAGTGCGCCGACATGAATCCCATCCTGGCCGTGGCGAAGAAGCACGACCTGGCCGTCATCGAGGACGCCGCCCAGTCGATCGGCGTGGAGTACCACGGGAAGCGGTCCGGGGCGATCGGGACGATGGGCATCTTCTCATTTTTCCCCTCGAAAAACCTGGGCGGGTTCGGGGACGGCGGCATGGTCATCACCTCCGACCAAGCCCTGTACGAAAAGCTCAAGATCCTGCGCGTCCACGGCTCAAAGCCCAAGTATTACCACAAGATCGTCGGCGGCAACTTCCGCCTCGACGCCATCCAGGCCGCGGTCCTGCTCGTCAAGCTGCCGCGCCTCGACGGCTGGTCGCTCCAACGCCGGCGCAACGCCGAGTTCTACAACCGGAAGCTCCGGATGTCGGGCCTGGTCGAGCGCGGCCTGACCGTCCGGCCCGATCCGGTGTACGCCGAGAGCGGCGACCAGCATTACCACATCTACAACCAGTACACGATCAAGGTGAAAGACCGGGACAAGCTCCGGGCGTTCCTGACCGAGAAGCAGATCGGGACCGAGATCTATTATCCCGTCCCGCTGCATCTCCAGGAGTGCTTCAAGGGCTTGGGCTATAAAAAGGGGGATTTCCCGATATCCGAGGATGCAGCCGAGAACGTTCTCTCGATCCCCATCTATCCCGAGCTGACCGAAGCCCAGAAGGAATACGTCGTCGCCTCGATCGTCGAATTCTACAAGTAGGCCGCGGCGCCGCGCGCCGGCGCCTACTTCAGCAGCGTGCCCGTATCGCCGACCGTCCACCGGCTGGCCGCGAGGACGTAGAGCATCGTCCGCTGGACGTCCCGCTCCTTGTCGTTCTTGTACTTGATGTCCACGACCATCCAGTCGTCCAGGCCCTTGAAGAACATCCTCAGGACGTTCTCCGTCGGCTGGGCGAACTGGCGCCCCTTGAACCGGGCGAGAATCTTCTTGTCCCGGCCGTAGTTCCGGATTTCCACGGGCAGCGCGCTCCGGACCTCGGCGTCGTTCTTGATGAATTCCTCGACCGGGTTCCTGGGCGCATAGCCCTCGTCGATCGTGACCCAATCGACGACCGCCGCCGCCCCGCCCCCCTTCAGCGCCTTGAGGCCGAGCCAGGCGCCGGCAACGACGGCGTCGAAAGCCAGGAAATAGAGAAGGTATTTCACGTTTTTGCTCACGAGGTCCCCCTTTCCCGGGCCGGGGCGATCAGTCCGTCCCCGGAAGAGACTTCTGCACGGCCGGAACGATCTTCCCGCCGCGCGTGATTTTGCGCCGTACCTCGTGCTGGAGCAGCCGATACCGGTCCGAGAGGATGGTCTTCGGCTTGGCCTTCCCCAGCAGCCCGGCCGCCGCGCCCCATTTCTTGATCGTCGCCGGGACGCCGCTTCCGGCCGTTCCGGACTTGTCCGCCGTCCCGCCCAGGATGTTGCCGAACACCTCCCGCTCGCGGTCGTCGGGATCGAGCTTGGCATAGTCCTCGAGCTGCGTGCGGCCGATATAGCTAAGGGCCCGGAGCGTCCGGAGCATGGCCAGGGTGCTCACCCCGAAATAACGCTTGAGGTAAAGGGCGTGGTCGAGGACCAGGCGCTGGGGCGGCACGACCCGAAGGTCCTTTTCGACGATCTCCCGGACCTTGGCCGGGGGCATCAGGAACCGGGCGGCGAACTCCTGGGCGAACTGCTCGCGCGGGTGGTAGAGCGAAGCGTACTCGTCGATGAAGACATCCGCGTTGTCGATGACCGGCCCTTCGTTGCGGTCTTTGAGGTAATGGCAGTACTCGTGGGCGGCGCTGTAGGACTGCCGGCCGAGCGATTGGGCGGAATTGACCAGGGCGAACGCCGCCTCCTTCTGCTCGAGGTAGACGAAGACGCCCGAAACCTTGGATTCCTCGGGCATAGGCATGCGCAGGATGCGGCAGCCGTTCGCCTCGCAGAGGGCGAAGGTGTCCCGGATGGGCTCCTCGCCGAGCCCGAGGCGGCGGCGCTCCTCCTCGGCCATGCGCTCCGCCGAAATTGTCGACGCGTAGAGCGGCCCGAGGGCCAGGCGGCGGCCGGTCGCGGCCTCGAGGCGGAGGTAGTCGTCGCAGTAGCGGCGGAACTTCTGGAGCTCGGCCCGCGCCCGGTCGTCCACGGCCTCGGCCCGGAAGAGGAGGGTGAACGAGTCGAGCGGGGCGGCCTTCTCGTAGAAGAAATAGCCGATGTCCCGGTTGAGAAAGCCGGCGATCTTCTGGAGCGTGCCGAACGACGGCGTGCGTTTGCCGGCCTCGAGAAGGGAAATGTATTCCGAGGAAAGGCCCAGGGCCCGGCCGAACCCTCCCTGAGACAGCCCGATCGCCTCCCGCGCCTTGCGGAGCTTGGATCCGATGAACTTATCCATGCGGGCGCACCCCCACGGCGCAAGCTTGCGGGTCAAGCATAACCTTTGGTTAGGGGTGTGTCAAGGGACGGGGTGATCCCTGACCGAAGGTAAGCCGGACGCCCTGCGGCCGCCGATGCCGTGGGTGCGGTAGGCCTTCCAGAAGTCCCGGTAGCTCCCGGCATGCTCCCCGAGATGCCGGATCTCGTCCTCCGTGAGCGTCCGGGCCGCCCTGGCCGAAGAGCCGAGGATGAGCGTCCCTTCGCGGTACGTCTTCCGGGGCATGACGAGCGAGCTCGCCCCCACGATGCAGTTGGGGGGATGACCGCGCCGTCGAGGACGATCGCCCCCATGCCGATGATGCAGTTGTCGCCCACCGTACAGGCATGGAGCGTAGCGCCGTGCCCTACGGTCACGCGGTCCCCGAGGACGGTGTTTCGCCCGAAGTCGGCCTGAGCCGGGCGTTCTTCCCGGGACGCTCGAAAACAATGCCGCTCCCCGGCCGAATTTATTATAATAGGGGCATGAATCCATCATTGCAACAGGCGGTCCTCGAAAAATGGAAGAGATATTTCGGCGCGGCGGAGCTTCCCCTCGGCTTGTTCTACACGGACGACGCGGTCTACGCCGAATTCCCGCCCCGCGCGTCGAAGCTCCGCGGCCAAGACGAGCGTTGCGTCATCAGCCGGCTCCTCGCCGCGCGCGACGGAGAGACCGTCGTCTTCTCCAAGGAGACCGTGGGCTGCCAGGGCGGGGCCCGGTACGCGGGCTATTCGACGGCCATGGGCCCCAAGTTCAAGTATTTCCTGTCGTGCGGGATCCCGGGCGTTATGAAGGGAGAGCGCTACAAGAAAACTCCGGAAATCGTCGAGCAGCTGAACCGGGAAGCGGCGCCGCCCCCGGCTCCGGCCGCCTTCCTGGTCTTCAAGCGCTGGGACACGATCGCGGCCGCCGAGGAGCCGGCCGCGGTCGTGGTCTTCGCCGAGCCCGATACGCTCGCCGGCCTGTTCACCCTGGCCAATTTCCGCGGGACGGACCCGTTTTCCGTGATTACGCCTTTTTCGGCGGGTTGCGGGAGCATCATCGCCTATCCCCTGCTCGAGGCCGCACGCCCCGACCCGCGGGGCGTCATCGGGATGTTCGACCCATCCGCCCGGCCTTACGTCGGCCGCACGGCGCTGTCGTTCGCCGCCCCCTGGAGGAAATTCCTGGAGATGGCCGAGGACATGGATGAAAGCTTCCTCATCACGCCTACCTGGGACAGGATCAGGAAAAGGATGGGGGCCCTCTGAGAAAGAGGAGGCCGCTTTTCGCGGTAGGCGCGGCGGATAATCGGAAGGGCTATTTCCGGCCGATCAGGCTCTCCGCGGCCCGGACAATCTCCGGATCGATCTGACCCCGCCGCGTCTCAGCGCGGACGGTTGCTCCGCGGCCGGACAGCGAATATAATCGACGGCGCAAGGAGACCCGTGCGCCCGTTGGAAGACATCCGCCGATTTTTCGCCCTCCTGGCCGATGAGATCTATTACGTCGGCCAGTATCTGCGCCGCCGCCGCAGCGTTCTGCCCGGGGAGATCGTCCACCAGCTCTACGCCATGGGCTACCGGTCGTTTCCCATCATCGGCCTGATCACATTCCTCATCGGGATCACGATCTCCCTGACCTCGGCCGCCCAGCTGAAGATGTTCGGGGCCGACATCTACTTGGCCGACCTCATCGGGATCGCCATGATCAACGAGCTCGTCCCCCTCATGGCGGGCATCATGCTCGCGGGCAAGATCGGCGCCTCCATTACGGCCGAAATCGCGGCCATGAAGGTCACGGAGGAGCTCGATGCCCTGAAGACCATGGGCATCGTCCCGGAGAAGTTCCTCATGGTGCCGCGGCTCGTAGCCATCACCCTTGTCGTCCCGCTCCTCGTCGCTCTGGCCGATTTCGTCGGAATCATCGGCGGCGTGCTCGTCGCCAGGTTCTCCCTGGGCACGCCGGTTCCGGTCTTCGTTCGCGAAGTCCTCGCGGCCGTGACCCTCCGCGACTTCCTCATCGGCCTGGGCAAGACGATGGTCTTCGGCTGGGCGGTCGTCATCGCCGCCGGTTACAAGGGGTTTTTCATGGATCGCGGCCCGGAAGGCGTCGGCAAGGCGACGACCGAGTCCGTCGTCCTTTCCATCGCCCTGATCATCGGGCTGGATTGCGTCTTCGCCTTCGTCCTGTATTGAGTCGACCATGGAGATCATCAACGTCCGCGATCTCGACGTCGGTTACGGCGGGACCGTCGTCCTCCGGGGGATGAATTTTTCCATCGCCCAAGGTCGAATCACGGCCATCATCGGCGCGAGCGGCTCCGGCAAATCCACCCTTCTCAAGACGATGATCGGGCTGCTCCCGCCTCTGGCGGGCGAAATCCGCCTGGCGGGAGAGCGGATCGAGTTCGATTCCGAGCGCTGCCTGGGGAGGCTCTTCCGGCGCATCGGCGTGCTCTATCAGAACAGCGCCCTGCTCGGCGCCCTGACGCTCTACGAGAACGTGGCCCTCCCGATCCGGATGCATCACCCGGAACGGCCTCGATCCGAGGAGCGGGCGGCCGTCCGGACGATGCTCGACCGCGTCGGCCTCCGGGACTGCGAGGACAAGTATCCCTTCGAGTTGTCGGGCGGCATGCGCAAACGGGCGGCCCTGGCCCGGGCCATGATCCTCAAGCCCGAGCTCATTTTTTGCGACGAGCCTTCCGCCGGCTTGGACCCCATCACCTCGGCCGGGCTGGACGAGCTTTTGCTTGAACTCAGGACGGGCCACGGCGTTACGTTCATCGTGGTCACCCACGAGCTCCGGTCGATCGCCCGGATCGCCGACCGCGTGCTCGTGCTGCGCGACGGAAGGATTTACCACGAAGGGGACTGCGCGGACATTCTCCGGTCCGACGATCCCTATCTCCGGGAGTTTTTCTTGAGGAAGACCGATCATGATCACTAAGGAACAAAGGATCCGTCTGTATGTCTTCAGCGCCGTGGCTCTGGGCCTGCTGGCGCTCTTCCTGGCCCTGCTCATCGTCCCCCAGATCAGGGCCCGGGGCGTTCCGTACTTCATCAACTTCAAAAACACTTCGGTCAACGGATTGCTGGTCGGCGCTCCGGTCAAGTATCAGGGCGTCGAAGTGGGCAAAGTCAGCCGGATCCGAGTCATGCCGGACGACTTGTCTTCCATCCGGGTGGAACTGGAGATCGAGAAAGGCTTTCCGATCCGTACGGACATGACCGCCACGATAACCTACGCCGGAATCACCGGTTCCAAGTTCATCGAGCTGGCCGGCGGGACGAGCGCCGCGGCCCGCCGAGAGCCCGGCGGCGAGATCCTGGCGGCGCGGAGCCTGGGCGAGAAGGCCGAGGACATCGTCGGCAACATCGACCAGGCCGTGCGCCGGATCAACGACCTCCTCGGGGACGAGAACCAGAAACGGATCAACCTGTTCCTCCAAAACACCGAAAAGAGCGCGGCCGTCATTTCGGGGGTGCTCGAGGCAAAGCGGGAGAACCTGTCCAACGCCATCACCGCCATCGAGAAAGCGGCCCAGGATTTCGGCGCGGTCACGGAGAACCTGCGTCGCATCACGAGCGACCTGGGCGGGCTGACGAGCAAGCTCAACGAGAACGCCGCCCAGGCCATCGACAACATCAACAAGAGGTTCTCGGACGACGAGATGGGCAAGGTCCTGAAAAACCTTCAGGGCTTCATCGAATCCAGCTCGTCCGGCATGAAGAAGGTCGAGGACTTCATCTTCGTCCAGCAAGCGGACCTCCGCAACACCGTGGACGTCATGAGCCTGGCCATCGACAACCTGTCCAAATTCTCCCGCGCGCTCGTGGAGGACCCGATGCTCTTCCTCCGGAGCCGGAAGGTGAAAAAATGAAGAAACACGCCGTCTTGGAGATTGCCCTCCTTTTCGCCCTGGTGGGCTGCTTTTCGTCGTCGCCCGACAAGAAATATTTCCAGATCAACTTGGAGGCCCCGCCCGCGGCCGCGCCGTTCTCCGGATCGCTCCTCGTCGACCGCTTCGAGATCAGCTCCCTCTACGACGATTTCCGGATCATCTACCGCGTTTCGGCTTTCGAGATCAACTACTATGCCTACCAGTTCTGGGCGGAGAAGCCGTCCAAGCTCCTCCGCGATTCCCTCATCCGCTATCTGGAAGCGTCCCGGCTCTTCCCGAAAATCTATGTGGAGCCGACCAAGGACGCCGCCGTGGATTGGGTGTTTCGCGGCACGGTCCACCAGATCGAGGAAGTGGACGCGCCGGGGGCCTGGTCCGCCCGGCTGAACATGAAGATCGAGGTCGCCGACACCAGGACGGGGGCCGTCCTCGCCTCCCGCCGGTTCGACCGGCAGGAGCCGCTGTCCCGAAAAGACGTGAGCGAGATGCCGGCCGTCCTGTCGCGCATCCTGGGAGAGGAGCTCCGGGCTCTGTTCGCGGAATTGAAGGGCAAGTGATCCGCGGGGTCGGAAGAGGTCCAAGCCCGGGGCGGAAAGAGACAGCATGTTGAACATCAATAAATTCAGTATGGGGGCGACGGCGGCGATCATCACCTGCATGGGCTTGGTGGCGGGATTGAATCAGGGAGACGGGGCGAAGACAAGCATCATTACCGGTCTTTTAATTATTGCCATTGCGGATAATATTTCGGACTCCTTGGGCATCCATATCTATAAAGAAGCGGAAGGGGCTTCCAAGCGGGATATCAAATCATCGACCTATGGAAATTTTCTCGTCAGGCTGTTCCTGGCGTTCACCTTCATTTTCATTGTCATGATATTCTCTTCGCGCACCGCCTTTATTGTTTCCTCCATCTGGGGTCTGGTTTTGCTCGCCATCCTCAGCTATCTCATCTCCAAGAAGAGGAACTCAAGCTCCTTGAAGGAAATCCTCTGGCATTTGGTCGTGGCGCTCATCGTGGTTGTCGGCAGCAAACTCATGGGCAATATCATTTCGAAGGCCCTAACCCATTCGAAGCTCTGAAATCCAAGGATAGAGGCTGATCCCCCTTTACGCCCAAGGAGCCTCACCACCCCACGCGCGCATAGAAGAGCTTCTTGGCCACCTCCGTGGCGACGACGTACAGCGCCGTGATTCCGAGGATCGACAGCATCAGCCAGGCCGGCAGCGGCGTGAAGCCCAGAAAACCGCCGTATGGCAGGTAGGGGATCGCCAGCGTGATCAGGCCCACGGCAAGCGTCGCCGTCCACAGCAGCGTGCCCGGCCGGCTGCGGAAGGACAGGCCGCGGGTCCGCACCACCAGCGAAATCACCAATTCGGTGAGAAGCGACTCGACGAACCAGCCGGTTCGGAACTGCTCCGGCGAAGCCCGCACGACCAGCAACAGCAAGCCGAACGTCAGATAGTCGAAGATCGAGCTGACGAGCCCGAAAATGACCATGAAGTCGCGGATGACCCGGATGTTCCAGCGGTGCGGCCGGTCCACCATGTCCTCGTCGACCCGGTCGCTCGCGATGGCCAGGGACGGAAAGTCGGACAGGAAGTTGTTCAACAGGATCTGCTTGGCCAGCATCGGCAGGAACGGCAGGAACAGGGAGGCCCCCGCCAGGCTGAACATGTTGCCTAGATTCGCGCTCGTCGTCGTGAAGACATACTTGAGCGTGTTGGCGAAGGTCCGCCGGCCCTCCTCGATGCCCGCTTTCAGCACCCCCAGGTCGCGCTTGAGCAGCACGAAGTCGGCCGCTTCCTTGGCCACGTCCACCGCCTGGTCGACGGAGATGCCGATGTCCGCGTCATGGAGAGCCGGGGCATCGTTGATCCCGTCGCCCATGAAGCCCACGACGTGTCCCATCCTGCGCAAGGCCAGGATGATGCGCTCCTTCTGGTTCGGGTCGACCTCGGCAAAGAGCGTCGTCCGCTCAGCGACGTTCCACAGGGCCTCATCGCGCAGCTCGTCCATCTCGTCCGCGGTGAGGATGCCGCTGACCGGCAGGCCCACCGTCTCGGCCACGTGCCGCGCCACAAGCCGGTTGTCGCCGGTGATGACCTTGACCTGCACGCCCAGGCGGGCGAGCGCGGCGAGCGTCTCCTTGGCGTCCGCCTTGGGCGGGTCGAAAAACAGCAGAAAGCCCATGAAGATCATGTCGGCTTCGTCGGTCTCCACGCAGTACACCGACTGGCGGGGGACGTCTTTCACGGCCAGGCCCAGCACCCGAAAGCCCTGCCCGCTCCACTCTTCATAGCGCCGGTCGATCTCCGCGCGCCGCGCCCCGTCCAGCGGCAAGTCCTGGTCGCCGTCCCGCACGCGCGTGCAGACGGCCAGGATGTTGTTCAGCGCGCCCTTGGTGATCAGCCGGGGCTTGATCATCGTGCCCGGGTCCGCGTCGATCACCACGCTCAGGCGTTTGCGGACGAAGTCATAAGGGATCTCTTCGAGCTTGTCCATGCCGGTCGTGTCGGGGTGCGGCTGGGCGAGGATGGCCTCGTCGAGCGGATTCGTCAGCCCGGACTGGAAGGCCGCGTTCAGGTAGGCATAGCGGATCACATCGTCCGAGGGCCGGCCATGGATATCGAATGCCCCGTCCAGCCGCACCACGCCCTCGGTCAGCGTGCCCGTCTTGTCGGTGCAGAGGATATCCATGCTGCCGAGGTTCTCGATGGCGTTGAGCCGGCGGACGATCACTCCCCGCCGGGCCATGGCCTGGGCCCCCTTGGATAGGTTGACGCTGATGATGGCCGGAAGCAGCTCGGGGGCGATGCCTACGGCCAGGGCGATGGCGAACAGAAGGGAGTCGATGGGCGCCTTGTTCAGGAGCACGTTGATGGCGAAGACGACCAGCACCAGCACGGTCATGATCTGGCTGAGCAGGTTCCCGAAGCGCCGGATGCCGCGCTCGAACTCGGTCTCGGGCGGGCGCAGGGTCAGCCGTTCGGCGATCTGGCCGAAGGCGGTGCCCGCGCCGGTATGGACGATGAGCGCCCGCGCCGTCCCGCTGCGGGCGCTGGTGCCCATGAAGACGCAGTTGATGCGCTCGGCCAGGCCGGCGTTCGCCGCGACCGGGCCGGGCTTCTTCTCGACCGGGAAGGTCTCGCCGGTGAGCACGGCCTGGTTGACGAAAAAGTCCCTGGCCTCCAGGACGATGCCGTCGGCCGGCATCAGGCTTCCCGCCGAGAGCAGCACCACGTCCCCCGGCACGATGTCCTCGGCGGGGACGAGCTGCGGCTGCCCGTCGCGCAGGACCGTGGCCTTGACCGTGATCTGAGCCCTCAGGGCCTCCACGGCCTCGCCCGCCTTGTGTTCCTGGAAAAAGGTGAGCGCGGCGCTGGCGACGACGATGACGATCACGATCGCGGCGTCGGTCCACTCGCCGGCGATCGCCGAGACCGCGGCGGCGAAGATGAGGATCAACACCAGGGGGCTGCGGAACTGGCGGAGGAAGGCGGTCAAGGCCGTGGCCCGCCGCCGGGGGGCCAGGGCATTCGGGCCCAGGCGCCGCAGGCGCGCCCCGGCTTCGGCCGCGCTCAAGCCGTCCGGCGGGCCGCCCAGCTCCGCGAGAATTTCGGCGGCCGGCCGGCTCCAATACTGCGGGACGACCGGGGAAGGGCTCTTGGCTGTCTCCGTCCGTTTCATGTCCGCTCCCCGTTGAACCGCAACATATCCCGATCAATCTACTACCCCTGAGGCATTTTTTTCAAGCCTCGGGAGGATGGGGAGAAAATATTCCCCCATTTTCTTCGGTGCGTTTTACCCGATCCGATTCAAGGGGATGGATCAAAGGATTGAAAATCTCCCTCAAGAGATGGTACATTGGTCGAGGATAACCCCCTTAGGCTCTTCCGATGATAACAAAGACCCTCACCCCGGACCTGCTCCATAGGATGGACGCTTACTGGCGCGCGGCCAACTATCTGTCGGTCGGCCAAATTTATCTGTACGACAATCCCCTGCTGAAACGGCCGCTGACGCTCGCCGACGTGAAGCGCATACTGCTCGGGCACTGGGGCACGACCCCCGGGCAGAACTTTATTTACATGCATTTGAACCGGGTCATCAAAAAATATGACCTCGACATGATCTATGTCTCGGGCCCCGGTCACGGCGGCCCGGCCGTCGTAGCCAACACGTACCTCGAGGGCACGTACAGCGAGGTTTATCCCGAAATCAGTCAGGATGAGGCCGGGCTGCGAAAGCTCTTCGTTCAGTTTTCGTTTCCCGGAGGAATTCCCAGCCACGCCTCGCCGGAGTGCCCGGGCTCGATCCACGAGGGCGGCGAGCTGGGCTATTCGCTCAGCCATTCGTTCGGGGCCGTGTTCGACAATCCCGATCTTGTCGTCGCCTGCGTCGTGGGCGACGGCGAGGCGGAAACGGGGCCGCTGGCCACGGCCTGGCATTCCAACAAGTTCCTCAATCCGGCCTCCGACGGCGCGGTGCTGCCGATCCTGCACCTCAACGGCTATAAGATCGCCAATCCGACCATCCTCGCCCGGATCACGCACGAGGAATTGGAGCAGCTGCTCCTCGGATACGGATGGTCGCCCATCTTCGTCGAGGGGCACGAGCCCGAGCTGATGCATGAGGCCATGGCCGCAGCGCTCGACAGGGGGGTTGAACGGATCAAAATCATCCAGCGGGCCGCCCGCCTTCACGGCCAGGTCGCGCGTCCGCGCTGGCCGATGATCGTCCTCAATTCCCCCAAGGGCTGGACGGGGCCGAAGATGGTCGATGGCCTCCCGGTGGAAGGCTCCTTCCGATCGCACCAGGTGCCGCTCTCCGACCCAGCCGCCCATCCCGAACACCTCCAGCAGCTGGAAGACTGGCTGAGGAGCTACCGGCCGGAGGAGCTCTTCGATGGACGGGGCCGCCTGAATCCGGAGCTGGCCGAGCTCGCGCCCAAGGGCGAACGACGCATGGGCGCGAATCCCCACGCCAACGGCGGCATTCTCCTCCGGGATCTTCGGATGCCGGATTTCCGCGACTACGCGGTCGACGTGCCCTCGCCGGGGGTCCACGGCATCGGTGACACCCATGTGCTCGGACGTTTCCTGCGCGATGTAACGAAGCTGAACGGGGAGCAGCGGAATTTCCGGGTTTTCGGCCCCGACGAGACGATCTCCAACGGTCTGGAGGCCCTTTTTGAAGTCACCCAACGCCAATGGGAAGCCGCGACCGGGCCCAACGACGAATTTCTCGCGCCCGCGGGACGGGTGATGGAAATGCTCAGCGAGCACCAATGCGAGGGCTGGCTCGANNCACATCGTCGATTCGATGTTCAATCAGCACGCCAAGTGGCTCAAGGTCACGTCGCGCCTGCCCTGGCGGCGGAAGATCGCCTCCCTCAATTACCTCCTGGCCTCGCATGTCTGGCGCCAGGACCACAACGGCTTCAGCCACCAGGATCCCGGGTTCATCGACCTCGTCGCGAACAAGAAGGCCGAGATCGTGCGGGTTTACCTTCCGCCGGACGCCAATTGCCTGCTCTCGGTGATGGACCACTGCCTCCGCAGCCGCCATTACGTCAACGTCGTGGTCGCGGGCAAGCACCCGGCGCCGCAGTGGCTGACGATGGACGCGGCGGTCAAGCACTGCACCGAAGGCATCGGCATCTGGCGATGGGCCAGCAATGACCAGAATGTCACGCCCGACGTCGTCATGGCCTGCTGCGGCGACGTGCCCACGCTGGAAACGCTCGCCGCCGTCTCCATTTTGCGCGAGCGCCTGCCCGACCTGAAAATCCGGGTGATCAACGTCGTCGACCTCATGAAGCTGCAGCCCCAAACCGAGCACCCGCACGGCTTGAGCGATCCGGATTTCGACGAGCTCTTCACCCGGGACAAGCCCGTCATCTTCGCCTTCCATGCTTATCCGTCGCTCATCCACCGGCTGACCTACCGCCGGGCCAACCACGACAATATCCACGTTCACGGCTACAAGGAAGAGGGCACCATCACCACGCCCTTCGACATGACGGTCCTGAACGATCTGGACCGCTTCCACCTCGTGATGGACGTCATCGACCGCCTGCCCCAGACCGGGGACAAGGGCGTCTACCTGAAGCAGCAGCTCAAGGACAAGCTGATCGAGCACAGGCAGTACATCGACAAATACGGCGAGGATTTGCCCGAAATCCGCCATTGGACGTGGAGCCCGATCTAGCGGTTCAGGAGACGAGCGACCGTTTCGACGAGGGCATCGCCAAGCCCGGGATCTTCCCCGACGCCGCCGGCTATTTCTTCAGCGTCTTCATGACCTCGTCGACGATCCGGCCGATCAGAACTTCCGTCTCATTGTTCTCGGGACCGGGAGCCGGCGCTCCGCCGCCCGACCGGGGGCAGCTCGTCGACCCCTGGAGCCCGCACGGCCCGGTGCCGCCGGAGCAGGCGCCCGGACAGACCGTGATGCTGGTCAGAGTGTCCGGCATGTCGGCCAGAGTGCACTCCCGGCCGCTCAAGCGGGGATCGGGAAGGTTCAGCTTCCTCTTGACGTCGAGCAGGGCTTCGGATTTGTCCGAGGGAATCATTTTGATGGGGACGCTCAGCCCCGCGGCGATAATGAGAGTCTGGCAGTAGGTCTCGAGGATCTCGATGCACCATTCGGCATGCAGGGGCGAATCGGCCCAGCAGACGACACCGTGGTTGCCCAACAGAATCGCATTGTGGTCGGAGACGAGTCCCACGACTTTCTGGGAGATCTCTTTCGTGCCCGGCGTGCCGTACGGGGCGAAGGCGGCGTAGCCGACGAAGATCTCGGCCTCGGGAATGACGCCCACGGGCGGCACCATGCCCGTGATGGCGTAGGCCGTGGCGTGGGGGGGATGGGCGTGGACGCAAGCCCTGGCCTTGGGCTGGGCTTTCATGATCTCGAGATGGAGGAGGATTTCACTGGTCTTTTTCTTGCGGCCCGCGAGCTGATTGCCGTCGAGATCGACCAGGCAGATGTCGTCCGGCGTGAGATCCCCCTTGCTGACGAGGGTCGGCGTGCACAGGACGTATTTCTCTCCGATCCGGCACGAAATGTTGCCGCCGTTGCCGTCGACGTAGGAGCGCATCCAGAGCTTTTTCCCGGTCGCCACGATCTCGTCCTTAAGGGCCCGCGCCTCGGCGGATGAGAACAGGGCCTCGGGGCTCCCCGATCCGCCGGAGAAAGAGAAGGCCCCGGCCGGAGCGCCGACCTTGCGGCCGCCCTCGCGAATGATACGGACACCCGCCACCGCGGCGGAATCCAGGGCGACGGAGGTGATGACCGCGTCTTCGTCCACGACGATCTCCGCGTAGCCATCGCGGGCCGCCTGGTCGACGACCGGACCCGAAATCACGTTCGTGCCGCGCAGATGGAGCTGTTTCATGGTTTCATTCCGTGGGTTCGTAGGTGACCGAATCGATGATGCCGCTGATATAGACGTCGACCGGAACGCTGGCCGGAAGCCAGGGGCTGCAGGCTTCGCGCCCCTCCTCGAAGCAGACCATCTGGCCTTGTCCGGGAGCCAGATGATCGGCGGCGACGACCTCCCGGCCGCCCCCCTTCAAATTGCCGGCCTTCAGGTTTTCCGCCGTTACGGGCTCGACGATGAGATAGCGGGTTCCCGCCAGGCTCTTGAGCCCCCGGCTCAAGACCACGGTCCCCTTGACGATGCCCAATCTCATTTCTCTTCTCCGGACACTCCGGCGGCCGTCACGTGATCGACGATGCCCACGGCCGTGAGGCGCACCGGCGCCGTCCGCATGCCCGTCAGAATCCGGGCAAGCTCGCCGTCCGTCGAGATCAAGACGAGATCTCCCAGTCCGGCCCCGACGGCGTCGAGGGCCACGATCGGCTCCCGGGCCAGCCGGCCGTCGGGCTCGCAGCGCCTGGCGATGAGCAGCTTGCGCCCCCGGAGGCTCTTGTGACTGATCGTCGTCACCGCCGATCCCTCGATCCTCGCCAGATACATGGATTCTCTTTCTTGCTTGCCCTTAAAAATAGTCGTATCGGCCGCCGATGATCATCTGCCGCTGGCGGGTGAAGGTCAGCGGCGTCGTCACGCCCTCGCCGGTGGCCGTGGCGATGCTGTAGCTCAGGTACCCCGGTCCGTCCACGCCGAGCGCGGCGGTGCAGGCCGCGTTTCGGATGAAGAGGGTCGTGTTCATGATCCGGGCCATCCGCCGGGCCGTCTCGTCGTTCCGGGTGTGGATGAGGGCGGAGTGGTGGTATCCGTGCTCGGCCCTCAGGGCGGCCGCGATCGCGGCGTCGACGTCTTTGACCCGGACGATCGGCAGGAACGGCATCATCTGTTCTTCCTGGACGAAAATATGGCTTTCGTCCGTCACGCCGAACAGCAGGTCGACGCTGTCGGGCACGACCACGCCGGCCGCCCGGCCCAGGAAGGCCGCGCTCTGGCCGATGTATTCGCGGTTCACGACCCGGAGGCCGGAGGCCTTGTCGGGGACGAACGCGGCCCGGGTCAGGCATTCGATTTGGGCGGGGGTGAGCTCGACCGCGCCCGCCCGGCGCATGGCCGCCAGGAACTCGTCCGCGATCGCCTCGACGACGAACACTTCCTTGTCGCCGAGACAGAGGAGGTTGTTGTCGAACGAAGCCCCGAAAATGATGTTCTTCACGGCCGCCGGGATATCCGCGGTCTCGTCGACGACGACGGGCGGATTGCCCGGCGCCGCGGCGATTACCCTCTTGCCCGCTTTCATGGCCGCCTTGACCACGCCCGGGCCGCCGGTGATCGTGAGGAGGGCGATATCCGGATGCTTGAAGAGCTCGCCGGCCGCCTCGATGGACGGCTTGGCCATGACCGTGATCAGGTTCTCCAGCCCGGTCTTGGCCCGGATCCGCTGGTTGATCTGGCGCAGGGCGTGGGTCAGACAGCGAGAGGCTGCCGGATGGGGCGAAAAAACGGCCGTGTTCCCGGCCGCCAGGACATTGATGGCGTTGCCGGCCATGGTCGGGACGCTGTGCGTCGCCGGAGTGACCATTCCGATCACACCGAACGGCGCGGCCGCGATGAATTCCGTTCCGGCGTCTCCCACCCGGACTTTCGTCCTCAGGGCCTCGACGCCGAGCACCTTGTTCATGATGGTCAGCTTCTGGATCTTGTGGTCTTCGCGGCCGATGCGGGTCTCCCGGTATTCCATGCGGGCCAGCTCTGCCGCGTTTTCGAGGCAATACGTCTTGATGATGTCGACGATGACGCCCCGTTGGTCGAGCGATAGCGCGGCGAGCTTCGGCTGGGCCCGGAGCGCGGCCGCCACGGCGTCGTCGACGGTCGGAAAGACGCCGTCCGACCCGGCGCTCCGGACGGCGTCGCGGGTGGAGTTATCCCCGGCGCCTTCGGCGGGCCGCTCGGCGGACAGCCGGCGCGTGACCTCGGCGACGATGGCCGAGATATCGAGGTCGCGGTACGGAGGAATATGAGGAGGAGAGGAACTCATCATGTCGAAACGTACTCCCTTCCGTGATTAGGGGTTTTTCAGGGCTTTGCCGTTGACCTCGACGGAATCGACGATGCCGATGATCACGGCGTCGACGGGGCTGTCCTTGGTGCACTCCGTCATCCGAGCCGAGCTTCCCTGGGTGAACATGACCAGATCGCCGACGCCGCAGGTCACGCAGTCGACCGCGACGATGCTGCTCCCCTGCGGGACGAGCGCCTTGTCGGCGCTGACGTAGGGCTGGATGAGTAGGAGCTTCATGCCCTGGAACTTCGGGTATTTCTGCGAAGCGACGATCGTCCCCATCACTTTGGCGAGATACATGGCTTCTCCGCTGTCGGCCCGATCAGCGTTTCGGGACCATGCTCTGGATTTCTTCGTGCGGCCGGGGCAGGACCTGGGAGGAGACGATCTGGCCCACTTCCCGGGCGATGGCCACGCCCGCGTCCAGCGCGGTCCTCACGGCGGCCACGTCGCCCTGGATGTAGCAGGAGCACATGCCGCTGCCGACTTTTTTCCAGCCCATGAATTCCACGGCCGCCGATTTGAGCATCGCGTCGGTCGCCATCACGAGCGCGGTGAGGCCCCTCGTTTCGATCATTCCAATCGCCGGTTTCACCATGGTTATGACTCCTTTGTCTCAGGACGCCGGGCGTCCCGCCGATTTTCCCAAGCTGCTTTTTTTGACGATTTCGGCCGCGGCCCGGGCCACGACGATTTCTTCGTTGGTCTCGACGATCCAGATTCCCGTTTTCGAGGCGTCGGCGGAGATCCGCGCGGTTTTCTTCGCCTCGCGGTTCCGCCGGTCGTCGAGGAGGATGCCGAAATTCTCGAGGCCCCGGAGGACCCGGCGCCTGATCTCGGCCGAATGCTCGCCGATGCCTCCGGAAAACGTGATCGCGTCCGCCGAGCCGAGCTCAATCAGGAACGCCCCCACATAGCGGCGAACGGAGTAGACGTAGGCCTCGAGAGCGAGCCGGGCCCGCTCGTTTCCCTGCGCCGCGGCGGCTTCGAGATCGCGGACGTCCCCGCTCATTCCCGATATCCCCGCCAGCCCGGACTCCCGGGAAAGCTTCCCGGCCATGGCCTCGGGACTGAGCCCGTATTTTTTCATCAAGTACAGAACGGCGAAAACGTCGATGTCGCCGACCCGGTTGTTCTGGGGAATGCCGCTCTGGGGCGTCATGCCGAAGCTCGTATCGACGCCCTGGCCGTTTCTGACGGCGGCCACGCTCGAGCTGCCGCCCAGATGGCAGGAGATGTGGGTGATGTCGGCCCGGCCGATCAGGCTCCGCACGCGATCGCTGGCGTAGCGATGGCTGGCGCCGTGAAAGCCGAAACGGCGGATCCCTTCCTCTTCTCCCCACGACCACGGCACCGCGTAGATAGCGGCCGCTTTGGGCATATTCATGAAGAAGGACGTTTCGAACAAGGCCACGGACGGGACCTGGGGCGCGGCCGCGGCGAAGGCCTTCATGGCCGCGACATACGGGGGGTTATGGGCCGGCAGCAGAAACGCGTATTCTTCCATGGCCGCCAGCACGTCCGGAGTGACCTTCACGGCGCCCGTAATTCCGCGGGCGTGAACGGCCTTGAAGCCCACGGCTGAAAGCTCGGTCAGGGCGGCCAAGGGTTTTCCCGCGCCGATAAGCGAATCCAGGCAGCGGCCGATAGCCGTCGGATAATCGGGGCAGTCGCCCCCCGCCTGGCCGATGCGCTCGATTTTTCCTTCGGCGAGCACGGCCTCGGTGTCCATATCGATGAGGCGGTACTTGAACGACGTGCTGCCGATGTTCGGCACGAGAATCTTCATGGCAACCGCTGGCTCAGGACTTCCTGTCCACGAGTCCGAGGGTGGAATCGTGCGGCTGCGGGATCACGTGCGCGGCGACGATATCGGCCCCGACGGCCTTCAGGGTCAGCAGGCCGGCTTCAACCGCAGCCTTGACGTTCCCGACTTCGCCCTTGACCAGGGTGGTGACGTAGCCGCCGCCGATTTCGACGGTCCTGATTAGGATCACGTCGGCGGCCTTGCACATGGCGTCCGCGGCCGTGACCAGTCCGACCCTGCCTCTCGTCTCCAGCATGCCGATGGCTAGATTGCTCATTTCAATCCTCTCTTTCTGCCCTTGCCGATTCAACGCTTCCGGCCCGCCTCAGGCGGTCCGGGGCTTGGGCTTCCCGGTGAACGCTTCGAGATCCTCGTAAGGATTCGGGATCACCTGCGCGGCAACGACCTTTCCCAGCTTCGCCGCGGCTTCGGCGCCGGCGTCGACGGCGGCCTTGACGGCCGCGACTTCACCCTCGAAGAACGCCGTCACCATGCCCGAACCGGCGGGCTCCCAGTGGAGAAAAACCACATGGGCCGCCTTGCAGGCCGTGTCGGTGGCCTCCAGCATCGGAACGAATCCGATCGTCTCGATCATACCCAGTGCCTTTTTCATGAATGCACTCCTTTGTTGATGACATCGCCGGGGATGTCGGATTTTCCTTTGGGCACGGTCAGGGACACGTGCTTGGCCGCCGCCAGATGGCAGGCGTTCGCCTCATCCGTATCCATGTGGACCTCGAGCTTGAAGGTCGGGTCCACACGGACGTGAACGCGCTCGAAGACGACGGGCGCGTCGCCCTCGACCCTGAGCTCCATCAGGCCCCTGTGGACGACTCCCATGCGGGCCGCATCGCGCTCGTTCATATGGACGTGCAAAGCCGCCCGGATCACGCCCTGCTCCAATTCCAGCATTCCGGCCGGGCCCATGATCCACGCCCCGGGCGTGCCCTCCAGGTCTCCCGACATGCGGACCGGGACGTTTTCTATCCCCAGGAGGATGACGTCGGTGAAGGCCAGCTCGACCTGCGAATGCTCCCGCAACGGGCCCAGGAGGCGCAGCCCCGTGATCATCCGGCTCTTGGGACCGATGAGGGTCACGGTTTCATTGGCCGCGAAATGGCCCTCCTGATAGAGCGGCCGAAAGGGAGTCGGCCGGGCGCCCTTCCCGAATAGCGCCTCGAAATCCCCCGGGCACAGATGGATGTGCCTGGCGGAGACATTGACCTTGAGCGGCGAGGCCACCCGATCGTCACCCGAGGCGTTTTGATCCCTTTGAAAATCCCGCAGGACATCGCGCACGATCTTCTCGACGATCCCCCGATCGAACGTCCCAGCCATCGTCATCCTTCCTTACATATACTCCCGAAGGAGCTCCTCTGAGGGTGCGGAAATCAGGGCGCTTCCGGCGAGCATGCCCGATTCGGCCATGGCCGTGATCGCCGCGTCCAGGCCGGCCCGGACATCGCCCAGGGCGCCGCAAAATAGCACCAGGCCCTTGCCGCCCATGGCCATGGCCAGTTGAATCCGGAAAAGCGTGATCTCGGCGTTCTTGACGGCCGCGTCGGCGGCTTCCACGGCGCTGGCCGCCGAGAAAGTCTCGACGACGCCGAGCGCGCCCGGCAGGACGTTTCCGAGCTCGACCGACAGGCCCAGCGCGCGGAAAACCGCGGGATGGAGGTTGTTGATGATCCGGTATTCGATGATCGAGTCGCCGCCGGCCCGGATGCCGCCGCTCAAGGACGCCTTGACCGCCGCCACGGAGCCCGAGACGACGATCAGGAATTTGCCCGAACACACCGGCCGGGCGAGCAGAATGGTCACGGGAGCCGTCTTCAGGAGCGCGTCCTCCACTTGGTAGCCGGCGGCGAGCGAGCTGAACTCCATGATTCCGATATTGTTGATCTTGCCCATCTCTCTCGGCTTATGCGGCTTCGATCCCGACCGCGTCCGCGACCGACACGACTCTTCCGTCGATGCTCGCGTGGACCGGCGCTCCGAGCTTCCCTTTCGGAATGTCTCCAATGCAGTCCCCTTCTTTCACGGACTGCCCGACCCGTACGACCGGTTCGGCCGCGACGCCCGCGTGCTGGCGAAGCGGAATGAGGACGCGGCGCGGGGTGACCCGGACGTCCCGCAGCGGGGCATGATCATCCAGCCCTTCCAGCCCGAGCTTGCGGACGAGCCTCGACATGGGCATGCGCCGGGCGAACCGCAAGGGATGGGGCTTTGGGACCGGGGAGACGCCTTGAGAAGAGCCTCCCTTGTCCGCTCCCTTCTTGATGATTCCGCAGATTTCCGAAGGATCGAGGCCTTCGGGACAGGTGCCCAGACTGCACAGCCTGCAGCCGGAGCAATACCTGGCGTAGCGGGCCGCCCCGTCGACGGATATCCCCAGGCCGAAGCTGCGCATGACGCGGTGGGGCTCGACAGGATGGTTCAGGAGGTAGCGGGGGCACAACTCGGTGCAGAACGTGCACTGATCACAGGCGGCCCGCGCAATCCGCCGGACAGCCTGGGGGCTGCGGTCGTACCTCCGGATGAGCGGATGATCCTTCGACAGGACGATCAGCCCCGCGGTCGTCTTGGTCACCGGCTCCGAGAGGTCGTTCGTCAGCCGGCCCATCATGGCCCCGCCGACGAGGACGCCGGAGTCGGGGTCGACGGCGCCGCCCGCGGCGGCGATGACATCCTTGAACGGCGTGCCGATGGGCACTTCCAAGGTCAGGGGCTTGTGGACCAGGCCGGCCACGGTCAGGGTCTTGCGAGTCACCGGCCGGCCGCGGCCGATATTGATCAGCGTCTCCACGTTCTGGACGACCGCGTCCACGTCCTTCGGCAGTCCGCCGGGTCCGATGATCCGGCCCAAGACTTCGTAAACCAGGACGAATTCATCGCCTGCGGGATAGACGTCATCCAAGGCAAAAACCGTGACTTCGGCCGGGCACCGTTTGGCGACGGCCGCGATGAGATCCGCGTACTTTTTCTTGAGGGCGATGATCCCCCTCCGGGCAGCCACCCTCTTCATCGCCTCGGCCAGCCCGGAAAAGAATTCGTCCGGGCGACCGGCGAGCAATTCCTTGTCCTTGTGAATAAGCGGCTCGCATTCCGCGGCGTTGACGATCAGCGTGTCGACATGGCCGGAGAGCTTGACCGACGCGGGAAACCCGGCCCCGCCGCAGCCCACAACGCCATTTCGAAAAAGGGAATCTTCCACGTTGATAAAATAGTCTGGATACCCTGATTTTGCAAGCAGTATGTTCCGGTCCCCGGCCCGCTTTTTCCTATCGGGTTCATCGGTATCGCGTCGCCAAAAGAGGAGGAAGATCCACGCTGTTTACCATGGATCTGAGCCAGCACAATCCTGGCCTTCCGAAGCCGTTTCTCTTATCGCCCTAATCGGACTCCTTACGGGTAATAATGAATGTTTTAAAAGGTCAGTTCGTTTGATCCCGGCCGGGGAGGCCAGGGACCCGGTCGGGAGGAGCGGCGAATCCCTCTATTTATCGGCATAGTTCTTTTCTTTCTTCCTCGCCGAATTGGCACGTCACGTTGTCCCCCAGGAACAAGTTGATCGGCCCATCCACATACCCAGCCTCGACACGATAGATCTGCCGCCCGCGCCTGTTCGCCCAGTAGAGCAAATTCCCGGAGACATCCCTTATTTCGTTCCATTTGCTGTCGTAGGTTTCGACCTGGTATGACATTTCGACTCTCCCCAAACGGGCAATCGTTTCCCTGAGAAGGTTTAGTCGGCCGGCCAGGGGTTGCATTGAAGCGTTCGAGTCTCTCCCCCCTCAGTAACCTTTTCATGGCCTCTTGCGTATATTCTAGTGAGACCAAGTCAAGGGACTCTTCAATTCTCTTACCTCGCGGGGGCCGAAAGGCCCCCCATTGAATATCATCACCCTCGCCGATGACAATCTTCCGACGCTCGGGCTCAAATCCCCATATCGCTCAAGATCTTAATCAGGCGGTTCATAATCTGAGAAAAACAAAGGAGGATAAAGGAAATAAGAGAGCCAGCGAGAGGAATCGAAGCCGCCCGGCCCCTTCGTCAGAAGCCGTGCCGGATTTGAAGTCCGGAGGGGCCACCAGACCCCATGTCCCGGCGAACCAACGGCCCTCACATATTACCTGCTTTATGCGCTTGTTAGGCTGCGTCACCCGAACGGCCAGTTTACATCGGCGCCTTGACGTTTCCGTATTCCATGCGCGTGGAGATATGCATCTTGTCGCCCAAGTCAATCTCCGAGCGTAGCAGCAATCCCTTTGCCTTGGAAATCCATACCTGAGAATCGGACTTACCGTTCTTGGGCGTTTCTTCGTGCACGCTGTATAGCGCCGCCATTTCGCCGTTTACCAGCTCATCACCCAGATATCGGCAGGTCACCTTGTTATTTTGCCGGTTCTTTTGTTCAAGCTCCTTCATTTCCTGCAGTGAAGTCAGGCCGGGACTCCATTTGCCCCCGGACTTCGTATAAGTAGCGCCGGCGACGTATATCAACTCCATGGTCTGGATTGTGCCGCCCATGTTGGTAGTGACGTAACTGTGAGATGGGATGTCGAAGACCTTGCTCATGGCATCGAAACACGGTTTACAATCGCCTTGAGCCGCCAGAGGCTTCGCCCCAATCAGAAGCTGGCCGAATATGAAGCCAACCATAATATAGAACAACCTTTTCCGCGTCGTTTCCATGAAATTCTCCTCTTCTTTTATATCGTCCGAGTAGTACACCCCTTACGCCTATTATGTCCACTATCCATCTGCTGGCATGGCTGACCTGTCCGCACTTAGTGTATCACCTGCGAAGTTAAAATTATAGGCTTCGATGCCGCTGGCGTAGGAGGCCAATATCCCCAACAAGGACATAGCCGGGGTGCATGTCAGGCGAGCTCAGTGGGGGGGTGTCGCCGGTCTCCTGAGCACGGTGACCTGCCCATCCTGCCAGGCGCGTTCCCTGAGCTTCTCTGGGGTGGCTGGGCCGCTCACTAGTCAACGGGTAGACCGGCACCCAAACCGTTATGGAGCTAGGGGCTTGCACCGGTCCTAAAAAGAGGAGCCGCTTCCTTTCAGGCCAACCGCCGTTTCACCTCGGCCAAGAGCTCTTCGGGATCATACGGCTTGGCGAATAACGTCTGCCCGCCGACGCCATGTCCCTTGGTCGATTCGTCACGCTTGGTGTACAGGGCGGTCAAGAATAAGATAGGGATCGACTGGGTTTCGCAGCTGATGTTAAGCTCCTGGGCGGTTTCTTCGCCGCTCATTCCGGGCATCATCATGTCCAGGATGATCAGGTCGGGGCGCTCGGCTTTCGCTTTGATCAGGCCCTCCTTCCCGCTCGCCGCCTTGACGACGTTATAGCCGGCGTTCGTCAGTCTCTTGCCCAGGACTAACAGAACATCGGGCTCATCGTCGACGATTAGGATTTTTTTCGCGGCCATCAGATCTCCTTTCGCGCCGGTTCAGGAATGAGAAAATGGAACTTGCTCCCGTGTCCGGGACGCGATTCGACCCATATCCGCCCTCCGTGAGCGGCGATGATTTCTTTCGAGATCACCAGGCCCAAGCCGGTGCTGCCGCTTTTCCGCCTAGCGACGGGGGAGACTTGGCTAAACGCCTTGAACAGCTTGTCGATCTCCTGCTCATTGATGCCTATTCCGGTATCGGAGACCGTGACCCGGACCGCGCCCTCCTTCTCCCGCGCCGAGGCTAATGTCACCGTCCCGGCGTCGGTAAACTTGAGGGCGTTATGGACGAGGTTCGTCACGACTTGGATGAGCTTGTCCTTGTCGATGACGGCCTCGGGGACCGTCGGGTCGAGCTCGAGGACGAGGCCGACGCCTTTGTCCCGGGCCACCGGGAGCATCAGGGAGTGGACGTCTCGCAGGACCTCGTTGATATCGCTCGGCGCCATGTGGAACTCGATCCTTCCGGAATGAAGCCTCTGGAGATCCAGGACGTCATTGATGAGCCGGGCCAGCCGGTCGACATTCCGCTTGGCCGCGGCGAGGAATTCGAGCTGCTCGTCGTTGATCGGGCCGGCCGCTCCCTCGGTCACCAAGGTGATAGCCTCCTTGATCGCGGTCAGGGGAGTCCGCAATTCGTGCGAGACCATGTTGACGAAATCGTCTTTGGCGATCTCGAGCTTCTTGCGTTCGTTGATGTTCCGGCTGACCCCCAAAAGGCCGATGGTCTTTCCCCTTTTATCCCGGAGGGGGGCCTTGGACATTTCCACTATCACCCGGGTCCCGTCTGGGTAGACTAGGGATTCTTCGATGCGCCGGGGAATGTTTTCGTCCAGGACGAGCCGATCGTTCGCCTTGAACACCTCGGCCGTGTCTTTCGGAAACAGGTCGTCATCGGTCCGGCCCAAGATCTCATCCCTGGAGCGTCCGACCAGACGGGTCATTTCCGGGTTGCATCCAAGGTATATCCCTTGGAGATCTTTAAAAAAGACGATGTCCGGGATGGAATCGAGGAGCGCGGATATGAGGGCATGGGTCTCGATCAAAGCGGAATCGATTCGCCGCCTTTCTAGCGCTCCGCCGATTGAGCTCGCCCCTGTCTGGAGGAGCGAAATTTCGGCCTCGGGCCAAGCTCGCTTCGTCCGGCAGTTATCGAAGCCGATGAAGCCCCAGAATTCGCGACCGGAAAAAATTGGAACGAGAACAATCGACTGGATGGCCAGGGCTTCTAAGAAGCTCCGCAACGAGGCAGCCAGTTGCTCGACGATTCCCGAATACGGCCGCCCCTGGCTCAACGCCTCGAAGATGCCCGGGACGTCGTCGTAGGAACGATTATGGAGATCGGGGTTATCGATCTGTTTGGACACATCGGGCCGGGTCCATTCGACGACATGACTCATGATCCGGCGGTTCGTCTTAGGGTCGCGAGAATTCCGGTAGATATAGACCCGATCCGCGTCCGTCATTTCTCCGAAGGTCCCGAGAACGTCGACCAGCGCCCGGTCGAGGTCGGTCTGGGCGACCAGCTCGTTCGCGATCCGGGCGATGCCGCCGAGGAGCCGGTCGCGCTGACGAAGGTTCTCCTCGGTCCTCTTCAAACGGGTGATGTCGTGGAGGATGACCAACCAACTGGTCGTCCGCCCGCGCCGGTCGAGGATGGGCGAGAAGCGAAGTTGGAAAACGCGCTTACCCATTCCTTCGCCAAGGGCGGTTTCGATCTCGGCCGGGATGAGCGCGATGAAGCGACCGGCCAATTCGGGCCAGCGGGCGAAAACGTCCTGTCCCCTGATTCCCATATATTCGCCTTTGGCCAAAGACGCAACCGGCGAATCGATTGTCCTCAGCAGTGCGATCGCGGCAGGATTGAGGTCGATGACCCGGTGGCCGGTGTCTAGGACGATCAGGCCGTCCTCCATGCTCGAGATGACGGCCTCGTGAACAACCGGGATGAGATGGAAGAGGCGGTGGCGGTAGATGCCCCAGAGAAGGAACAATCCGGTCGCGGCGAAGCCGGAGGCCGTATAGTCTTCGCCCGGGGGGGTGAGGCCGAAAAAATACAGACCATTGGCGACCCAAGGCCAAGGCACGGCGAGCAGAAAGGCCACCGCCTGGATTCTGGCCAAGCGCTTGTCGCTGAGCGCGGTCTTGACGAGAAGCACGGAGGCGACGAAGACGTAGAGGTAGCTGACGCCAACCCAAGCCAAAAAGGCCGGGCCGTGATGATAAACCGCTAGCCCGCTCTGCGGATCGAGAGTGACTTCGCGCCAAATGAGCCGATGGAGGTCATTCGTCACGGCGAGCAAGAAAACGAGCGCCGGGGCGGGAAAGAACCAGACGACCCGGCGGAAGCGGAGCCAGGACTTCATCCGGGTGAAACTTAAAACGGTCAGGATAAAAAAGAGGGGCGTCCCGGCGATACCCAAATACTGAAGCTTGGACCAAAAGATCTTGGCGGGAAGCCCGACCGCCGAGATTTCCAAGGCGGCCGTGGCGGACCAGAACAACAGGAAGGACATGAGGAAGCCGAGCAGAATCCCCCCGAGCGCAGCCCGGTGCCGCCAGGATAAGCCGGCAAGAATCGCCGTTATGATGACGCCGCCGATGGTGATCGAGAGGTAGGAGGGCATCACTAACCCGGAGGTAAGAGTCCGTCTTCCCGCCGCAGAGGCAGCTCTTTGATCGAAAGTGAAGGGAAACACGGAATGACGGCTATCATGCTTTTCGCGCTAGGCGATGATCCCTCCCCTTAATCCCGGAATCAGTCCGCTGTTCACGGAAAAGGATATTCGCCGCTCGGATGGATGTCAAGAATGGAAAGACGCCCGCGCCTCTTGAATTCGCTTGGCATAAAATATATTCAGCTCTTCTAAATCTATACTTGCAAAGCCTGTCTCAATTGCCCAATTTGCACATAAACGTTGGTCCTCGAGAAAATATTTCGAAGCTCATATATTACGGTACCCTGAGCTGTTTCCCGGATCCTGTTCTATTGGGAAGGCAATTTTTTTAGTTGATTTATCAGGGGAAAACGAGAGCCAGCGAGAGGAATCGAACCTCCGACCTACTGATTACGAATCAGTCGCTCTACCGACTGAGCTACGCTGGCGGCTGGCGATTCAGGTTCCCTAAATTAGCCTAAAACCCCCCGGCTGTCAATCCGATTAGGCCGCTTTACCACGCCCGGATGGCGTTTTTAAAGCGACACGAAGCGACGTAACGCGACATTCCCCCCAAAAGCATTGACAACCCTGGATTCTCGACCGATTATCACTTCTCAAGATAAGGTGAGGCCTTTCCAGGGCACGCCACTCGGTGGGGGTTCAATCCGCAGGAAGAAGCAAGGGCTTCTTCCTATTTTTTTTCGACGAGCCGCGATTCAAGCCACTTCGCATAGCCGATATCCAGGAACTTGTTCCGGGCGCAATCGTCCATCTTCCTGATTTTAATGCCCACTTCGAGCTTGGCATCCTTCGCCTTGGACCACATGATTGCGCCCGAGACCGAACAGGAATCGACATCATCCGGCGAGTGGAGCTTGAGATCGATCTCGGCCCCGGGCGTCAGGTCGAGGCCGACGCTGAGGACCATGCGCAGCCCCTCGCGCGAAATATCCTCAACGACCGCCTCCCCCGGCGCCGCCCCTTCCTCTCCCCCGACGTCGATCAGGTCGACGTGGACGAGGCATTCAAACCTCAGGTACTTCCTCTTCTCATCGCCCATGCTCCGATTTTTCCACGAATGCCATTGAAATTCAAGTCCTTTCTTGTCCGGGCCGCGGCGCCCCGGGCCGTTCCCCGAGGCCGGCTTCTCCCCCTCGAATTTCCCTTTCCAATCGCGGCGGATTTGAATACAATACTGCCTCTGGAAAGCGGACCATGATCATCAAGAGACTCGAGCTGCAAGGCTTCAAAACATTTCCCGAGAGGACGAAGATCGTCTTCCACCCCGGGATTACGGCCATCATCGGACCCAACGGCACGGGCAAGAGCAATATCGTCGAATCGATTCAGTGGGTCCTCGGCGGCCAGCGGGTCAAGACCGTCCGGGGCGAAAAAGCCGACGACGCCATCTTCACCGGCAACGCCAAGAGGTCGGCCATCGGCATGGCCGACGTCACCCTCGTCCTCCAGGGCGAAGGCGAGGAAATGCAGATCAACCATAGGGTCTTCCGGACGGGCGAAAGCGAATACCGGCTCGGCGGCAGGACCGTGCGGCTCAAGGACATCCAAGACGAGCTCTGGAAGAAATCCATCTCCGAGAACAAGTATTTCGTCATCGAGCAGGGCGCCATCGGCACCTTCGTGACGTCCAAGCCCACCGAAAAGCGGGCACTGATCGAGGAGGCCGCGGGGACGGCTTTCTACAAGGACAAGAAGCGCCAGGCGGAGAACAAGCTCGAGGACTCTCAGCAGAACCTCGTCCGCCTCGAGGACATCATCGCCGAGGTCGCCAAGGCCAAAAACTCCCTGGCCCGGCAGGCCGGCGCCGCCGAGCGATACCGCAAGCTCCGGGAGAGGATCCGTGAGCTCACCGCCCTCCATTTCCGCCGCCGCAGCGAGCAGCTCCTCGCCGGACAGCGGGAGGTCATGGCCCAATACGACACCCTTCAGGATGCCGAGAGGGAGATGTCCGCCCGGCTCGCCGCAGAGGAGAAGGACGTCAACGCCAAGCGCAAAGAGGCCTGGGACCTGGAACAAGCTTTGACGCGGGGCCAGGAAGCCCTCTACGCCCTGAAATCCCAGATCGCCCGCGTTGAGGCCGAACGGGAGCGCGAGGCCGGGAGGATCGAGGACTTCGCCGAACGCCGGGCCAAGGCCGGCGTCGACGCGGACGATCTCCTGGCCGGGCTGCTCGTCCTCGAAAAGGACCTCGTCCAGGCCGGGAACGACCTCGCCGTCCAGGCCGAAGCCCTCACCCGTAAGGAGAAAGAGGCCGCCGACCTCGAGGAGGCGCACCGCGAAACCGAAGCCGCGATCGCCCCCTGGGCCCGGAGGGTCGAAACCGCGCGAAACGAGTATCTCCTGAAGTTCGGCGACGTCACCGGCGCCAAGAACGAAGGCGCCAAGCTCGAAAAGGAGCTCGAGATCATCCGCCGCCAGGAAGATCGCCTCGGCCAGAAGCGCGAAGAGACCCGGAGGCGGATCGAAGAGAAGGAACGCGAAATCGCCTCCCTCGAGGAGCGGCGCTCCGCCGCGGAGCGCGAGGCGGAAGACCGGGACCAGGCCCTCCGCGCTCTTGGGGCCCATCGCCTCGAGCTCCTGGCCTCGATCGAAATCCTGCAGGAGACGATCCGCGGCCTCAAGGACAAGAGGGAAGAGGATGCCTATCACCTCCAGGCCCTCCGCAAGCTCGAAGAGAAGGAGCGGGCCGCCGAGCCTCTCTACGACGCCGAGGGCGCGATCGGTTTCTTCACCGACCTCCTCGAATCCGATCCGTCCGACGCCCCGCTCATCGACGTGTTCTGGAAGGACGAGGCCCGGGCGACGATCATCTCCGCAGACAAGCTCCTGTCCAATCTCGCCGGCCGCGAGCTGCGGGGCAACTTCCTGATCGTCCCGGAGATCCCGCCCGAACACGCGCCTGAGGCGCTCCAAGGGGAACCCGGCGTCGTCGGCGCGCTGGCCGCGCGCCTCAAGCCCAAGGCCCCGCTCACCGGCCGCATGCCCCGCCTCCACGACGCCGTCATCGTCCGGGAGATCAGGGAGGCGATCCCCCTTTGGCTGCGCTACCCGGACCTCAATTTTGTATCGCTCAAGGGCGACGTGCTCTTCTCGTCCGGGCTGCTCAAGCTCGGCAACCGCAAGGAAGGCCTGTTCACCCTCAGCCAGGAGATCCGGGACCTCGAAGGGCGGATCGGACGGCGGGAGGCGGAGATTGCCCCGCACGCCGCGCGGCTCGAGGACGGCCTCGACGCGAAGCAGCGGATCGAAGCCGAGGTCGAGGCCGGGCAGGTCCGGCTTTCGGAATGCCGGACGGCCTCCCTCCAGATCGAAAAGGACCTGGCCCTCGCCCTGGCCGAGAAGGCCAATCTGGCCGATGACCTGGCCCTGACGACCCACGAGCTCGAGGTCCTGGCCCTCGACCGGACGGGATTCACGGCCAAGGGCGACTCCCATGCCCAGGCCGTCCGGGGCCTGGAGGAGGAGGCGCAGGCTCTCCTCGCCCGGTCCGAGAACGAGGAACGGGAATTCGCCCGCCACCGGGAAAAGGGCAACCGCGAAGCCAACCTCCTCCTCGAGCTCCGCGGGACGATCGACGTCATCCGGGAGCGGATCGCCAATTTCGAAGCGCAGAAGAGCAGCCTCGCCCAGCGCAAGGATGCCGCCGGGGCGAGGATCAGCGCCATCCAGGACGAGATCCGGACGTCCGAGGCCGAAGAAGCCCGGCTCCGCGATATCGTGCTCCAGGCCGGCGACAAGGCGGCCGGCCTCGAAGCCGAGCGCGCCCGCCAGGAAGGCGAGAACGCGACGGCCGAAGAGCGGCTCGCCCGGATCCGCAAGGAAGCCGCCGCAGCCGAGGAGGCCCTGGCCGGGCTCCGGGACGAGTACGAGAGGAAGAAGGACGAGCGGATGACGTGGGAAGTCCGGAAGGCGGAGATCGACCGCGATCTGGTCAACCTCGAGGAGGCCTGCTGGCAGGAGCTCAAGAAGACAATCCAGGAGGTGAAGGCCGAGGCGCCGCCCGCGACAACAAAGGTGCCCGCGAGGAGCGGCCCCCCCGCCGAGCCGGAGCCCGGCCTCGAGGCCGGCGGCCAGGTCGTCGCGGACGAACCCGTCGACTACGAAGTGGAGCTCGAGGACGCCCGGGAAAAGCTCCTGCGCTACGGCGCGGTGAACCTGATGGCCGAAGAGGAATACGCCGCCCAGAAGGAGCGCTACGATTTCCTGACGCAGCAGAAGGCCGACCTCACCTCGTCGATCGCCCAGGCCAAGGAGGCCATCCTCAAGATCGACGACGAGAGCCGGAACCGCTTCCTGGCCGCCCTGGCCGAGGTCAATACCTATTTTCAGGACCTGTTCCAGACGCTCTTCAAGGGCGGCTCGTCCGAGGTCAAGCTTCTCGACGAGGCCGACCCGCTCGAGAGCGGAGTCGAAGTCATCGCTCAGCCGCCGGGCAAGAAGGTCCAGAACATGGGCCTCCTCTCGGGCGGCGAGAAATCGCTCACCAGCTTGGCGTTCCTCTTCGCCCTCTTCCGGTACAAGCCCACGCCGTTCTGCATCCTCGACGAGGTGGACGCGGCCCTCGACGAAGCCAACCTAGCCCGCTTCCTCGACCTCATGCGGACGATCAAGAGCGAGACCCAGTTCATCATCATCACCCACAACTACAAGACCATGGAAGTCGCCGACTACATCTACGGCACGACCATGGAGGAGCCGAACTGCACCCGCATCTTCTCGATGAAGCTCGAGAAGAAGTCCGAAGCGGAGAAGAGCGATTAAAGTCCAGCTGTACGTCCCCCCGGGGGGATATTTCGCCGAGCGCTGGTCGCAGGGCTCGTCCATGCCGCCCCTCGGCCTTCTTTACATCGGAGCCGTCCTCGAGCGCGAAGGCATTCCCGTCGAGATCGTCCCGGCCAACATCCTCGGCCTGGGCTGGAAGGACATCGAGCGCAAGATCCGGGCGGACCGGCCCGACATCGTCGGCGTGACCATCACGACCGAGAACCGGTTCCAGAGCTTCAAGCTCATCCGCCTCGCCAAACGGGCCCATCCGGGTGCCCTGACCGTGCTCGGCGGGCCTCACGCCTCCATGGCCGCCGAGGACTGCCTGGACCACATCCCCGAGCTCGACGTCGTCGTCCGGGGCGAGGGCGAGCTCACGATGCTCGACCTCTGCCGCGCCTGGGAGCGCGGGCCCGACCCGGCCGCGCTGGCCGGCATCCCCGGCCTCGTCCTCCGGGTCGACGGCCGGCCCCGCGGCAACGCGCCCCGCCCGCCGATCCCCGACCTCGACGCCCTGCCCTTCCCCGCCTTTCACCTGGTGCCCTTCGAGAAATACAATTTCAAATTCCCGGTCCCCGGGCACGGGGATCTCCCGGCCGTCAACATCATGACCAGCCGGGGCTGCCCGTTCGCCTGCAGCTTCTGCGCCACACCGATCAACTGGGGCCGCCACGTCCGGATGCGGAGCCCGGAGAGCGTGGTCCGGGAGATCGAGCTCCTCAAGGAGCGCTACGGCATCAAGGTCGTCTTCTTCTTCGACGATACGTTCAACGCCAGCCCCAGGCGGGCCGAGGCCATCTGCGACCTCATGATCGAGCGGAAGCTCGACGTCTTCTTCAAGTGCGACGTCCGGATGGACATCATGAGCCGCGAGCTCGTGGCCAAGATGAAGCGGGCCGGCTTGTTCCACCTGTCGTTCGGCCTCGAGGCAGGATCGGACCGGGTTCGGAACGACATCGTCGGCAAGAAGATCGATATGGCCGATTTCCGAAACCTCGTCCGCTGGTGCAACGAGCTCGACGTCATCCCCAACGTCTTCTTCATCTTCAGCCATCCGACCGAGACCTGGGAGGAAGCCCGGGAGACGATGCGGACGATCGAGGAGTATCGGGACCGGATCGAAGGCTCGATCGCCATCCTCCACATCTACCCGGGCACGCCCCTCGAGGCCCGGGCCCGGGAGAGCGGCGTCCTCCCCCGAAATTTCTCCTGGACAAAGAAATACTTTTCAAAAATAATCACCTTGCCCATGGCCCAAGGAGACGTGCCGCTCTACGTCGACAAGCTGACCTGGAGCCAGATCAGCGAGCTCGTTCTCCTCTGGTCGTTCGGCGCCGGGAAGACGCCGCTCCTCCGGAAGGCGCCGCAGGCGCTGAAGCACATCCGCTCCTTCGGGGACCTCAAGCGCTACGCGATCATGGGCTGGGTCTATGCGAAGCTCAAGGCGACACGGCAGAAACGGGAACCCCTCAGATCGACGGGCCTGAAATGAGGGAGCGCCCCATCCGCTAAGGCATCAATCAGGAGGGCGGCATGTCATTCTACGTCTACATCATCCTCGGTTATCTCCTCGTCCTGATGGTCTTCAATTTTCTCCGCGCCCGGAAGGTCAAGAGCCAGGACGACTTCCAGGTCGCGGGCCGGAGCCTGAAATGGCAGGTCATGGTCTTCACCCTGATCTGCACCTGGATCGGCTCGGGCACGTTCATCAGCGGGGCTGAGTTCGCGGCCAAGGCCGGGATCTCCGCGATCTGGCTGGCCGCCGGCGCCTGGGTGGGCATCATCCTGATCTATTTCCTCGCGGCCAAGATCCATACCTTCGGCCAATACACGGTCGGGGACGTCCTCGAGGTCCGCTACGGGCCCGCGGCCAGGCTCTTCGGGGCGATCGCCCTCATCCTCTCGTTCATCTCGATCGTCTCGTATCAGTTCGTGGCCGGCGGGTTCATCCTGAACGTCATCACCGACGGCAAGATCTCGGAATCGACGGGCACGTTCCTGGCCGCGGCGTTCGTCATCCTCTTCACGGCCGTCGGAGGCATGATCGCCATCGCCTACACCGACCTGCCGAACGGGATCATCATCGTCCTGGCTTGCCTCCTGGCCGTGCCGTTCGTCATCCACGCCGCGGGCGGGCTCTCCACGGCCAAGGCCGCCCTGGACCCGGGCTATTTCGCCGTGGTCAACAGCCACTTCGGCGCCCATCCCTGGCTCAAGGCGGTCGGATACGCTCTCTCGACCATGTTCCTCCTCCTGGGCGTCCAGAGCATGTACCAGAAGTTCTACAGCGCCCGGTCGGGCAAGGACGCCAAGAAGGCGGTGGCCTGGTGGACGGTCGGGACGATCATCGTCGAATCCCTCGTCGTCATCATCGCCGTCTTCGCCTATAGCAAGCTCCAGGGTCAGATCGACCTTTCGATCCCCAAGGCCGGCGGCAAGATCGTCCTCATGGCGGCCAAGCAAATGGTGCCCGCGCCCGTGGGCGTCCTGCTCCTCGGAGCGGCCTGTGCCGTCGTTATCTCGACGGGGATGAACTACCTCCTCTCGCCCTCGACGACGATCATGCGCGACATCTACCAGCGGTTCCTGAAGAAAAACGCCGACCCCAAGTCCCTGGTCGCCCTCCAGAAGGTCATGATCGTCGTCATCGGTGTCGTAGCCTTCCTCCTGGCGACCCAGCTGAAGAGCGTCCTGGAGATGAGTTTCTTCGCCTACACCATCTACGGGGCGGCCATCACCCCCGCCTTGATCGCGGCTCTGGCCTGGAAGCGGGCTACCAAGGAGGGCGGCCTGGCCTCGATCATCGCCGGGTCGGTCGTCTGCATCGGCCTCTTCGTCCTGTCCAAGATCCTGCCCGCGGCCCAGGTCCCGGACGGCGACCTCTGGGGCATCCCGCTGATCTATCCCGCCCTGGCCGCCTCCCTCGGAGCGCTCATCGTGGTCAGCCTCCTGACCAAGAAGCAGTCGCCCGAGGAGCTGGAAAAGTTCTTTCCCCGGAAGCAAGGATAAGCGCAGCGGCGCGCGGGGTTCACAAGGGGAGGCGATGGACGAACGGGGCGCGGCGACCGGCATCGTCAGGGACGCCCGCTTCCTCGACCACAACTCCGGCGCGGGCCACATCGAGGGACCCGAACGGCTCGAGAGCATCCACGCCATGCTCCGGGCCGAGCTAAGCCTTCCTTTAACCGTAGTCGAGCCCCGGCCCGCGACTCTCACCGAGATCGAGTATATCCACACGCCGGAATACGCCGCTTTCATCTCCCGGACGGCGGGAAAGCGGTACCTGAAGCTCGACGCCGACACGACCGTGACGGCCAAGTCGTTCGAAACCGCATTGCTCGCCGCGGGCGGCACGATGAAGGCCGCCGAAGCCATCCTGGCCGGAGAGCTCCGGAACGGATTCTCTCTTGTCCGGCCGCCCGGCCACCATGCCGAGAAGGACCGGGCCCTGGGATTCTGCCTGTTCAACAACATCGCCATCGCGGCCGCCCGCCTCGTCCGCGACTTCGGCCTCAAGCGGGTCCTGATCGTGGACTGGGACATTCACCACGGCAACGGCACCCAGCACGCCTTCTATGAGAGAAGCGATGTGCTGTATTTTTCCACGCACCAGTTCCCCCACTATCCCGGAAGCGGGTATTGGGATGAGACCGGGACCGGTCCCGGGGAAGGATTCACGGTCAACGTCCCGCTCCTCGCAGGAAAAGGAGACGGCGACTACCTGTTCGTATACCGGAACATCCTCGCTCCCATCGCCCGGGCGTTCCAGCCCGAGTTCATCCTCGTTTCGGCCGGATTCGACATCATGGACGGCGACCCCCTCGGGGGAATGCATGTTTCGAATGCCGGCATCGCCGCCTTGGCCGCCGAGATCGAGGACCTGGCCCGAGAGCTCTGCGGAGGCCGGCTACTGTTCGTCCTCGAGGGCGGCTATGACCTCATGAACCTCGCCGCGGGGGTCAAAGAGGTCCTTGGCCAGATCTCCGGAACGGCTCCGGCGCCCGATATCGCGGCCGAAATCAGCCCCTCCGCCCGTCTCGAGATCAGCCCCGCCTGGGACATCCACGGAGGGTTCTGGCCCCTTTCGAAATAACCCCTTCTTTCCCGGCATCGGGCTTCCGGGCCTCAGCCCCGGCGGGAGGACAACCGTCATCTATCGAGGACAATCAAACCGCTCAAAAAATCCAGATCAGGCGGGGAATTTGGTATATTTTTTGCATTGAAATTAAGCCTCTAGGAGAAGTGAGATGAGAAAAGCAGTACTCACGGCGATCATCATCATATCCGCGGCCTGCCTGGCCTTGGCCCAGGAGCCGTCGAAAATGCCGGACCAGAAGCCCGCCGACGTCAAGTACACCGATGCCTCCTTCGCCCGGCTGAGCTTCCTGGACGGGAAAGCGTTCATCCAGCGCGCATCCGACCTGGCTTACGAAGATCTCCTCGTCAATACGCCCATCGCCGCGGGCGACAGGATCGGGACCGCCGAGGGGCGGGTCGAGATCTCCCTCGGCCGGAAGAATTACCTGCGCCTCGATGACAATTCCAAGATCGACGTCCTGGCTCTTCCCAAGAAGGACGGCGGCGCCACCCGCCTGCGGGGCTGGGCCGGGAGCGTCTACCTGGACCTCGGCGGGATGGCCAAGGAGAAGGAAATCGAGTTCCTCACCTCGGACGCGACGTTCTATTTCCTGGAGAACGGCGTCTACAGGATCGATATCCGGGAAAACAAGGAGACCGAGATCCTGGTCTTCTCGGGCGTCGTCGAAGCCTCGGGTGAAGAGGGCTCGACCCTCGTCAAGAAGGACCAGAAGCTGACCGTCGCCGACGGCCGGTTCCAGGGGCAGCCGTCTTCGTTCTTCGCCGCGCTCGACGACGCGTTCGACCGGTTCAACGACGGCCGCGAGGCCAAGGTCGGCCGGCAAGTCGCCCGGAAATACCTGAGCGGCGAGCTCGAGAACTACGAAGGCGAGCTCGACGAGAACGGCGATTGGGTCTACCAGAACCCCTTCGGCAATGTCTGGATCCCCCGCGGCATGGCCGCCGGCTGGATGCCCTACACGTACGGCCGCTGGACCTGGCTGGGGATGGCGGGCTGGAGCTGGCTGCCATACGAGCCCTGGGGCTGGAGCACCTACCATTACGGCCGCTGGCAGTGGGACCTGGGCCTGGGCTGGTTCTGGATCCCGATGGCGGGCTGGGGCCCCGGTTGGGTCGATTGGTGGTGGGATAACGATTACTACGGCTGGGCGCCGATGAGCTATTGGGGCTACCCCGGGGTCATCATCGACAACTTCTACTACGGGCGCGGCTACCGCGACTACGGGAACTATCCGATGAATTCGCGGGCGCTGACCGTCGTCCGCAGGGACCAGCTCACGGCGAGGGACGTCCGCGCCGTGGCCCTCAAGAACGACGCGCTTCGCTCGGTCGGCCGGATGAGTTTCTCCGATCAGGCGCCGGACGTGAGACCGTCTTCGAATCCGCGGATCTCCACGGAATCGCTGGGCGGCGGCCGGGTCATCCTCCGCAACGGCGGCGGCCAGAGCGACACCTCGTCCGCCGGCGCGTCGTCGGGCGGCGCATCGAAGGACGGGCAGGGGGCTCGCGACGGCGACCGAAGGATCGATCCGAAATCCGGATCGGGCAACGTCGTCGACACCTCGAAGAAAGGCGAATCCGCCCCGCCGGAACGGAGGATTCGACGGAGGGTGGACGAAAGCGGACCCATAGCTTCGGGCACGAGCGGAGAGACCGAGATTATGGGCTATCCCTCCCGGATGACGGATTCGCGGGGCTCGCTCGGCCGGACTACGACCCGGACGGATTCCGGCTCGGTTCTCGGCCGGCTCTACCGGTCGATCACCGGCAGCGACGGGTCTTCATTGTCCCGCGGCACGTCATCGAACCGGGGATCGATCTCGAGCGGCTCGTCGTCGGCTTCCTCATCGCCGAAGGCGATGCCCCGGATTTCGTCATCGACCTCGTCATCTTCGCACGGCTCGTCCGGCAGTGCCTCGAGCGGGCATTCGAGCGGGAGCGGCAGCCGGAAGAAATGAGCCGCTAAATCAGGCTTCTCCCTTCATGGATCGGGGGACGGCCGCGGGGCCGTCCCCTTTTTGCCGCCAGCGCTATTCCCTGATCTTTCCGCCGTTGGCGTAGTCGAAGGTCAGCATGTGGTCCTCGTATGAGCAATAGCGCATCGGCTCCGTGCCGGCGAGAAAAGCCTCCATGAAGCGCCACTTGCAGAAGGGGGCGGCCAGCAGGCCGGTCAGGCGGTCGATGGGGAAAAAGGCGATGTCGGACGGGACCTCGAACTCCTCGCGGGGGACGTCGGTTCCGGCCCCCTCGGCCTTCTTCTTCTCGTCCTGGATGACGGCCTTGAAGAAATCGATCCAGGCCGGGAGGGCGGCCACGGCGCCGGTCTCCTCGTTCCCGCCGAGCGGCTTGTTGTCGTCGTAACCGATCCAGACGCCGGCGCACAGGGACGGCGAGAAGCCGATGAATCGGGCGTCGGTGTTGTTATCGGTCGTGCCTGTCTTGCCGGCCAGGGGCTTGTCGTTCAGGAGCGGCGAGGCCAGGGCCGCCGTCCCCCGCTCGACCACGCCCTGGAGGAGATACGTCATGAGATAGGCCGTCTGCGGGGAGATGACGTCGTCGGCCTCGACCTTGTTCTCCTCGAGGATGCTCCCGTCGCGGCCCTCGATCCGGCTGATGTAATACGGCTTGATCCGGACGCCCTTGTTGGGGAACGTGGTGAAGGCCGAGACCATCTCGAGCAGGTTGACCTCGAACGTCCCGAGGGAGAGCGACAGGTAGGGATAAACGGTCGAGGTGATCCCGAAGCGCTTGCAGTAGTCCACTCCGACTTGGGGGGAGATGCGGTCCAGGATATTGGCCGTGACCACGTTCCGGGATTCCTCGAGCCCGGTCCGGAACGTGACCACGCCCTTGTACCGGCGATCGTAGTTCCGCGGCGACCAGGTGGTCTTCTGCCACTTGTCCTCGAAGTCGGTCGGCTGATCCGAAACGCGGCTCGCGGCGGTGAACCCGTTCTCCAGGGCGGCCGTGTAGAGCATGGGCTTGATGGCCGATCCCGCCTGGCGCTGCGTCTGGAGCGCCCGGTTGAGCTGGCTTCGCTGGAACGAATAGCCGCCGACCATGGCCTTGATTTGACCCGTCCGGGGATCGATGGCCAGGAAGGCTCCCTCGACCTTGGGCTCCTGATCCAGGGAAACCTGGACCTCCTTTTTATTCTCGTTCTTGCTCTTGACCTTGACCAGGATGACGTCCCCGGGCTTGATCAGGCGATCGAGGCTCTTGGTCCTGTCCCGGTAGTCGTTGAACGCCCAGTCGGCATCGTCGCTCGTCATCTTGCCCAGGAAGCCCTTGACCCGGACCATAGCTTCTTTTTTGGTCGCGGAGAGGACGATGGCTTCGAGCAGGTCGTCCTTTTCCGCCCGGGAGGTGGTCCAGGACCTGAGCCAGAACGTCTCGAGCTTCTCCTGCTTCTGGATAAAGACCTTGTCCTGGAGGAGGTTGAGCTTGTCCATCCGCCAGCCGTGGCGCTTGTCGAGGTCGCGCAGGGCCTTGGTCATCGCCGCCTCGGCGAAGCGCTGGTCGTCGGCGTTGAGGGTCGTATAGATCTTAAGGCCGCCCCGGTAGAGAACGTCCTCGCCGTAGGCGTCCACGATGTGCTTGCGGATCTCCTCGAAGAAATGCCCCGCGAAATCCGATCCCTCCCGGCTCAGGGGAAGGACGCCGAGCGGCTTTTTCTTGGCCTCCTCGGCCTGGGCCGCGGAGATAAATCCCTCGTCGGCCATTCGGGTGAGGACGTGGTTGCGCCGATCGACAACGAGCGACGGATTCTTGAAGGGGGAATAGCGCGACGGGCCGCGAAGGATGCCGGCGATCATGGCTCCCTCTTCGAGGCTCAGCTCGGCCACCCCCTTCCCGAAAAAGAGGTGCGAGGCGGCTTCGATCCCGAAGGCGCCGTTCCCAAACTCGAACTGGTTGCAGTACATCTCGAAGATTTTCTGCTTGTTATACTTCTTCTCGATCTGGATGGCCAGGAACCACTCCACGAGCTTGCGCTGGACGGTCTGCAGGGGATGGAGGAAGAGCTTCCGGGCCAGCTGCTGGGTGATCGTGCTCCCCCCTTCGAGGCGGCGGCTGCGGAAAACATTGAGGAGGTTTTCCTTGACCGCCCGGAGGATCCCGTGGACGTCGACGCCCTTGTGCTTGAAGAAATTCGGGTCCTCCGTGGCGATGATCGCGTTCCGGACCGATTCCGGGATCTGGTCATACGTCAGAATGATCCGCTTCTCGGGGCCGATCTCCTTGAGGATCTTGCCCTCGTCCCCGTAGATCGCGGTCAGGACCGCGGGCTCGTAGGTCTCGAGGGCGGTGATGTCGGGGACGGTCTTCCGGACGGCGAGATACGTCCCCGCCAGCCCGCCGAAGAACAGAGCGGTGGCGAACAGGAGGCCGATCAGGAGAATCCTAAACAGACGCTTCCTGTTGGTTTTGAGGATCCTGATCTTGAATTTTTTCGGCTCGGCCATGAATTATTAATATAGCAAAACGGGGAGGAAAAAACCAATAATGCGCCCCAGCGGTGAAGACGAAAGGACGTGCCGCGGCGCGTCCTGTCGCCGGCCAGCCCCACCGTGGAAGGGGCGATGGGACAGAAAGCCGTCGGCACGCCGGTTTCCCCAGCGCGGAAACCGGCTCGGGTTCCGGCTCGCGATCGCCGCCCTGCGGGGTCGCCATCGTCGCGCCTCCGGCGCGTGCGACGCCGCCCTGCGGGCGTCGAACCGTGCTCGCTCGCCTCCACACGGCCTCCTTGCCCTCTGTCCCATCGCCGTATGGACACGGAGAGATCGAACGGAACAACTCCATGGCACAGAATTCTGATTTGCTGGCGGGTGGCGCCGACCGGGGCGCCCCGCCGGCCGAAGCGAATGGGACGGAAAAAGGGGACACAGAACGCCAGCCAACTTTTAGCAGATATTCCTCGGAGTTCTGTGTCCCCTTTTTCCGGAGGCCGGTGGGGCTGGTCGGCGACAGGACCCGCCGCGCCCATCGTCAGGAATGCGATGGATGCTTGGCCTTCGCGAGGGCCCTTTTTCTCGCAATGACTTTGAGCGTTCTGTCCAGGATCACCTTCGCGATCGCCAGGCGATCCTGCCGGGCATCTACCGGGACGAAGAGGCGGCCTCGAAACGAGCGGAAGATCCGGCGGACCTTCCGAAGATACCCCTCCCGCTCGAAGAGCGCATCCCTGGTCTTGCGGCTTCCGATCCGGGCGAGGCCTAGCCCGGGGCCGAGGTCCAGGATGAAAACCAGGTCGGGCCGGATGGCGAAGCGCTCGTTGAGACGACGGATTCGGGCCGGGTCGAGGCCCTTGGCGCCCTGGTAGGCGATCGACGAGAAGTAGTACCGGTCGAGGACCACGATTCGCCCCTCCGCCAGGGAAGGGGCCAGATGGCGTTCGACGTTGTCCTTCCGATCCTTGAGGAAGAGGTCAAGCTCCTGCTCGGGCGTTAGCGATCCCGCCGTCTTGGCCCGTCGCCGGATCTCCTTCCCCCACCGGCCGCCGGTCGGCTCCCGGAAGACGATCGCGTCGAAGCCGCGGGCCCGGAGCCGGCGGACGAGCCCTCTCGCCTGGGTGGACTTCCCCGCCCCGTCGATGCCCTCGATGACGATCAGGACGCCCGTCTTTCGCACGGGCCGATCTTAGCCCGGTGGAGCCGAAAAAGCAACGGTGGTAGGGGCCCCAAGCCTTGCTTGGGGAACCGGTTCCACCGCACTCGTTCACGCCTACAATCGTGAATGAGTGCCGCGGCAAGTGGGGCGACCGGTACGAACGATGCAACGATTCCGCCCGTCCGGCGTTTGAAATTAGTCGGCATTTATGCTATCGTTATTCCTCGGTAACTAGCAGAAAACGCCCCAAAAATCGCTTCGGAGGTCTTGAAATGAAAAAGGTTGTCTGGATATCGCTGACCAGCTTTCTGCTGGGCATCCTTTTAGCCGGCTATGTGTTCGTTTATCTCCCCGAAAAGAGGGCTCCTCAGAAGAGCTTCCTCGACAATTCCCCGGCGCCTCTCGGCTCCGACCTCTATGCCGACCAGCCTCAGGCCAAGGCCGACCTCGATTTCGTCAAGATCTCGGACAAGGTCGGCCCGGCCGTCGTCAAGATCGAATGCGAAAAAGTCGAGCGCCAGAGCATGCCGAACCTGCCCGGCGGCGGTCCGGGCGACGATTTCTGGGATCGGTTCTTCGGCAGCCCGCGCCAGCGCCCCCAGTCGCAGAAGGTCACCGTCCAGGGGACGGGCTTCTTCGTCAGCGCCGACGGGTATATCATCACCAACAACCATATCGTCGAGAACGGCCAGAAGGTCAAGGTCTACACCGTCCAGAGCGACGAATACGTGGCCAAGATCATCGGGTCGGACCCCCAGACCGACGTGGCCCTGATCAAGGTCGAGGCGAAAGGCATGCCCTTCGCCGAGCTGGGCGATTCCTCCCAGGTCAGGGTCGGCGAGTGGGTCCTGGCCATCGGCAACCCCCTCGGCATGGAGCACACCGTGACGGCCGGCATCGTCAGCGCCAAGGGCCGCCAGCTCGGCCTCGGCGGCGAGGTCCAGACTTATGAGGACTTCATCCAGACGGACGCGGCCATCAATCGGGGCAACTCCGGCGGCCCGCTGGTCAATATGCGGGCCGAGGTCATCGGCATCACCAGCAACATTCTGGCCGGCGCGGACGGCGGCAACATCGGCATCGGGTTCGCCATCCCCTCGAACATGGCCAAGAAGGTCGTCAGCCAGCTCAAGGAAAAGGGCCGGGTGGTGCGGGGCAAGATCGGCGTCACAATCCTCAACCAGGCGATCGACGAGGACACCCGCAAACTCCTGAACCTCCCTAACCGCAAGGGCGCCCTGATCAATTCCGTGACGCCCGGCGACCCCGCCGACAAAGCCGGCATCCGGCAGTACGACGTGGTCATCGAGCTCAACGACCAGCCGATCGAGAACAACAACGACCTGCGGATGAAGATCGCGGACATCAAGCCCGGGACGGCCGTCACCCTCAAGATCATCCGCGACGGCAAGGAAAAGACGGTGACGGTCACGGTGGCCGAGATGGAAGACACCCAGCAGAAAGCGAGCGCCGTCAGCACAACGACAGACGTCGGGCTCCGCGTCGCCTCCCTGACCCCGAACCTCGCCCGCCGATACGGCCTCAAGACGATCAAGGGCCTCCTCATCACCGAGGTCGACTCCTCGAGCGATGCCGCCCGAAAGGGCCTCCAGCCCGGCGATATCGTCCTCGAAGTCAACCGCCAGAAAGTGAGCACCGAAGAGGAATGGGAGGCGGTGGTGAGCAAGAAGAAATCGGGGGAGGCGCTGCTTCTCCTCATCCGGCGCGAGACCGACGGCCAGATGCAGGATTCGATCGTCTCCATCAGGATCCCGTGAATGAAGTTCACGAAGTTCCACGCTCTGGGCAACGACTTCCTGATCGTCGATCAGGACCTCGTCGCCGAGACGGGGGGCTACGAGGACCTGGCCCGCAAGATCTGTGAGCGCCACACCGGCGTCGGGGCCGACGGCATGCTCCTCATCTCGGTCAAGGACCGGGCCCGGGGGCTGGCCGCCTTCCGGATTTTCAACGCCGACGGCTCCGAGGCCGAGATCTCGGGCAACGGCCTGCGCTGCGCCGCGGCCTACCTCTACTCTCAGCAGAAGGTCGATCCCCCCCGGATCCTGTTTTCCACCCCGGCGGGTGAGCGGGAGTGCGCGTTCATCGGGCGCAAGGAGAGCGTGTTCACCTTCCGGATCGAGATGGGGATCCCACGCTTCGCCTCGCGGGATATCCCGTTCGACGACGGCGCGGAGCACGACCGGATCATCGATTACCCCCTCATGATCAGCAACAGGGCCTACCCGGTCACGGTCGTCTCGATGGGCAACCCCCACTGCGTCGTGTTCGTGGATGAGTTCCCGGCCCGGATCGAATGGCACCAGGGGGGACAGGAGATCGAATCCCACCCTTTCTTCCCCCGCCGGACGAACGTCGAGTTCGTCCGGGTCCTGAGCCGCGGGGAGATCGAGATCCTGTTCTGGGAGCGGGGCGTCGGCGAGACGCTGTCCTCGGGGAGCGGCTCGTGCGGGGCGGCGGTGGCAGCCATCCTCAAGAACCTGACCGACCCCAAGGTCAAAGTCCGGACAAGCATGGGCACCGCCCTCGTGGAATGGGCCGGGGACGGCGAAAAGGTCTTCCAGACCGGCCCGGCGGAATTCGCCTTCGTCGGGTCGTTCCTGTTCAATTGATCCCCCCGCCCATGTGACGGGGCGGAGGACCGGCGCCCGGGCCGGACGTGGCTATCTCTTCTTCAGCGCGATCGCGAAGACCTGGTTGATGTCCTCCACGAAGCGGAACTCCATCTGCTTGGCGATCGCCTTCGGGATGTCGATCAGGTCCTTCTTGTTCGCCGCGGGCAGGATCATGACCGTCATGCCCGCCCTCTGGGCGGCCAGCACTTTTTCCTTGACCCCCCCGATCGGCAGCACGTTCCCCCGGAGGGTGATCTCCCCGGTCATGGCCACGTCCCAGCGGATTTTCCGGTTCGTGCAGGCCGAGATCAGGGAAGTGGCCATGGTGATACCCGCCGACGGGCCGTCCTTCGGGATCGCGCCCTCGGGAATGTGGATGTGGAAATCGTTTTGGGAGAACATCTTGGCGTTGATGCCCAGCTCCTTGGCATGGGCCCGGGCGTAGCTCAGCGCGGCGTGGGCGCTCTCCTTCATGACGTCGCCCAGGGAGCCGGTCAGCGACAGCCCGCCTTTGCCGGGCATCTTCATCGCCTCGACGAACAGGATCTCGCCGCCGGCCGCGGTCCAGGCAACCCCCGTCGCCACGCCCACCTGGTCTTTCTTCTGGACCTCATCCTTGAAGATCTTCGGCGGCCCGAGATAGGTCTCGACGTTCTGGGACGTGATCCGGTGGCGCTGCCGCTTGCCCTCGGCCACCTTGCGGGCGGTCTTGCGGCAGACCGAGGCGATCTCCCGCTCCAGGTTCCGCACGCCGGCTTCGCGCGTGTAGCCGGCGATGATCCGCTTGATCGCGCCGCTCGAGATGTCGATGAGCTTGGACGTCAGGGCGTTTTCCTGGATCTGTTTGGGCACGAGGTGCCGGACGGCGATCTGGAGCTTCTCCTCCTCGGTGTAGCCCGGGAGCTGGATGATCTCCATCCGGTCGCGGAAGGCGGGCTGGATGGGATCCAGGAGGTTGGCCGTGGTGATGAACATGACCTTGGAGAGGTCGAACGGCACGCCGAGATAGTGGTCCCGGAAGGAGTAGTTCTGCTCGGGGTCAAGGACCTCGAGGAGGGCGGAGGACGGGTCGCCCCGGAAATCGGCCCCGATCTTGTCCACCTCGTCCATCATGAAGACCGGGTTGTTCGATCCGGCCCGGCGCAATCCCTGGATGATGCGGCCGGGCAGGGCGCCGACGTATGTCCGCCGGTGGCCCCGGATCTCGGCCTCGTCCCGGATCCCACCGAGCGAGATGCGGATGAACTCCCGGCCCAAGGCCCGGGCGATCGACCGCCCGAGCGAGGTCTTGCCGACACCCGGCGGCCCGACGAAGCACAGGATCGGGCCCTTGATCTTCTTCGAGAGCGACCGGACGGCCAGGTACTCGAGGATGCGCTCCTTGATCTTCTCCAGCCCGTAGTGGTCGCCGTCCAGGATCGACCGGGCCTTCTTGAGGTCGAGGTTATCGACCGTCCCCTTGTCCCAGGGCAAGGCGAACATCCAGTCCAGATAATTACGGACGACGGTCGTTTCGGCCGACTCCGGGTGCATCTGGGCCAGGCGGACGATCTGCTTGTCGAGCTCCTCGCGGACCTCGTCGGCGATCTTGAGCTTCTTGAGCTTGTCCTGATAGCCCTTGATCTCTTCCTGAAGCTCGTTGCCCTCGCCGAGTTCCTTCTGAATGGCCTTCATCTGCTGGCGGAGGAAATACTGGCGCTGGAGCTTGTCCATCTCGCCCTTGGCCTCGGTCGAAATGCGCGACTGGACATCGAGGATTTCGAGCTCCTTGGCCAGGAGCTCGTGGATCTTCTTCAGGCGCTGGACCGGGTCGGTGATCTCCAGGATGGCCTGGGCTTCCGGCACCTTGAGCTCGAGGTTGGCCGCGGTCAGGTCGGCCAGGCGGCCGGGATCTTCCACGTTGGCCGCGATGATCAGCACCTCGGGGGGGATGGTCTTGCCGAGCGACGTGGCTTTCTCCAGTCCCGAGCGGACGTTGCGGACGAGCGCCTCGCCCTCGAGCGTCTTCTCGGAGCCTTCGGCCTCGGTGACATTGGTGACGCGGGCGACCATGTGCCCATTCTCTTCCTCGAAGCTCTCGATCTTCGCCCGGTTCAGGCCCTGGGCCAGGATGCGAATCCGGCCGTCCGGCAGCTTGAGCATCCGCATGATCAGGGCGACCGTGCCCATGTCGTAGACTTCGTCCCGCTTCGGGTCCTCGGTCTCCACGTCCTTCTGGGTCAGGAGGAGGATCATCCGGTGGGACGACAGGGCGACGTCGATCGCCGTCTTGGACTTGTCGCGCCCGACGAACAGGGGCACGATCATGAACGGGAACACCACGATGTCCCGGAGCAGCAGGACGGGCAGCCGCTCGGGCACGACGAGCTTGGCCTCCTTCTCCTCGATCAGCTCTTCGAGCCCCTCGGGGCTCTTGTTATCTTTCTCAGCCATCATATCCTCCGGATCAGTCTTCGGTTTTCTTGATCTTGACGACGATGTCCCGGTCGCGGGCGCCGCGCAGCTTCCGGATATAGACGATGAGGACGCCGTTCTCGAGGATCGCCCGGGTCTTCTCGGGCGAGACCGCGCACGGGAGGGCGACGCTCCGCTGGAACGCCCCGTATTCGCGCTCCAGGCGGAGATACCGCAGCCCCGAAGCGATCGAGGCTTCCTTCTTGACGCCCCGGATCTCGATCCGGCTCACCGAAAGCGAAACGACGACGTCTTTCGTTGCCAGGCCCGGGAGCTCGGTCTCGACGACCAGATCATCCTCGGTCTCGTAGATGTCGACGACCGGGATCCACCCTCCCCGCAGCTCGACATCCTCGGCCCGGTCCGACAGCGCCAGGCGCATCAGGCGGCGGACTTCGCCCTCGATCCGAGCCACTCGGGTCACCGGGCGTATGCGTTTTATCGTCATGGTTTTCCGTCCCTGCCGGATGGGGCTTCCGGAGCGCGACTTTAGAATTTAATACCGGAATGCGGTTTTGTCAAATTCGGAGAGCGGGAAAAGCGGGATTATTTCCCCTGGAGGAGGCCGTCCAGCTCATGCTTGAACTCGATTACGTCCCGGAACTCGCGGTAGACCGAGGCGAACCGGACATAGGCCACCTTGTCGAGGTCCCTGAGCCGGTCCATGACGAGCTGGCCGATCTCGGCGGCCTTCATTTCCTTGTCGGGGCGCTCCTGGAGCCGGCTTTCGATCTCCTCGACGATCTCCTCGAGGCGACGGATGGCGATCGGCCGCTTTTCGCAGGCTTTGAGCATCCCCTTGAGGAGCTTCTGGCGGTCGAAAAGCTGGCGCGTGCCGTCTTTCTTGACGATCATATACGGAATTTCTTCGATCTTTTCGTAGGTCGTGAACCGGTGCTCGCAGGACAGGCATTCCCGGCGGCGGCGGATGGACTGGCCCTTCTTGCTCTCGCGGGAGTCGATGACCTTGCTCTCAAGGTGGTTGCAATACGGGCATCTCATGGCTTCGTCGTCTCCCCGAGTTTCCTCAACTGGAACACGCTCAACCCCTCTTTCCACAATATAGCATAGCCGAGGAGGCAAGTCACCACAAGCTGCAGAGCATGGACGACGATGGTCAGGCCGGCCGCCTGGTTGGCGTCGATCCCGAAGAGCGTGGTCAGCCCCAGGATGCTGAACCATTCGAACCCCCCGACCATGCCCGGTGTGGGGATGGACGCCCCGACGCCCGTGACAAAGACGTAGGGGATCAGGAGGACGTAGGGCAGAGAAAGCCCGTAGGCCCGGAAAAATACCCAGTAGAACAGGATGATGCCCAGCCAGACGACGAACGAGAGACCGATATAGATCAGCATGGTCCCGAGCGAATGGAAGAATTTCAAGCCATCGATGAACTCGTGGAGGAGCTTCAGGACTTTCTCCAGTAAACGGGCCGGGAGAAAGGGCCTGAGGACGCGGGAGGCCAGGCCCAAAGCTTTCTCCCGGAAGAAAAAGAACAACAGGCAGAGGGCCATGAGGACGATGGAGGACGCCACCCCGATCAGACCCCAAAAGTTCAGGATTTTGGCCGCTTCGGGCTTGATCAGAAAATCCGCGGCGATCAGGGGCCGGGCCAACAGAAAGATCCCGAGCAGGGCGCACATGGTCATGACGTCGAAAATCCTCTCGACGACGATCGTCCCAAGGACGAACCCCGGCCTGACGTTCTCCTTGCGGGCCAGGTAGAGCGGCCGGACGATCTCCCCCACCCGCCCCGGCAGGATGTAGGAAACGGCGAAGCCGATCGCGGTCGCCGACAGGAGGTTCCTCAATTTCACGTCCCGCTTCTCGTGGATCAGGAGGTATTTCCAACGCACGGAGCGGGTGAGCATATGGAGCGGGACCAAAGCCAGCACGAGGACCAGGGCCGGCAGGGAGATGCGGATGCCGAACCGGTAAGCGTCGGCCCAATTCACCTTCCGGAAGGACAGGAAAAGCAAACCGGCCATCACGAGGATGATGAGGGCGGCGCGAATCCACTTTTTTTTCATGTCAAGCCGTTCATCTTACCATGTTCCCCCAGGATTTTGAAGGCCATGCCCGGGGAGAAAACTCCCTTCGCCCGCTCCAGTCCGCAGGGCGGTAGTCCCCTGAAGGGGGGAAATATGATAAAGTAAAGCCATCCTTCGAAGGGAGAACGGCCATGTACATCGGTGAAATCACCCTGAAGCTCCTCCTGTCCATCCTGTTCGGCGGGGCGGTCGGGCTCGAGCGCGAGACCAGCCGCAAGCCGGCGGGACTGCGGACCAACATCCTCATCTGCGCCAGCTCGACCATGATGATGGCCCTCTCCCAGCTTCAAATCGGGGGAAAGGACCTCAGCGGCGAGGCGATGAGGATGGCGGCCGGGGTCATCACCGGCGTCGGGTTCCTGGGCGCCGGGGCCATCATCCAGTCACGGGGCGCCGTCCACGGCTTGACCACGGCCTCGACGATCTGGGCCGTGGCCGGGATGGGGCTTATCCTGGGGGCGGGCTATTACCTTCTGGCCGCGATCTTCACGGCCGTCATCGTCATCACGCTCATCGTTCTCCGCAAGGTTGAAGGCTTCATCGCCCGGAAGAAAGGTTGGCCCCCCATTCCTGAAAACTGAACGGATTTCTTTTCCGCGGCGGATTCCCTATAATAGATCGCTTATCATCATGCGCGTCCTCCATATCGTCATCACCGTCCTGGCCCTCGCGGCGTCGGCGACGTCTGCGACGACCGAGTCGATCGAATCGTCCTTGACGACCGAATCGGCCCGGTCGACCGGGGCCTTGGACCCCGCCCGGACGATGTCCGGTTCCGCCGCGAAAGCCCGGCCCCGGACCCCGCCCCAGGCCCCTTGGACCGTCCGGGACGATCTGGGCCGAACGGTCGCCCTGCCGGCCAGGGTCGGGCGCATCGTGTCCATCCAGCCCGAAATCTCGCGGATGATCATCTCGCTCGGGGCCGGAGACCGGCTGGTCGGCATCGAATACGCGCTCCGGACCCAGGACCACCTGTTCGGGATCATCTATCCGGCGGGGGCGCGCCTGCCTCTCGTCTCGATGTCCGAAAACGGGGTCAACGTGGAGGAGATCTTCCGCTTGAAGCCGGACCTCATCTTCGCCTCGCCGTTCGAGCGCCAGATCGTCGAGTCGCTCCAGCGCAAGACGTCGATTCCCGTCCTGGCGCTCGCCTCGATGGGGCGATTCGACCGCCAGGCCGAAATCCTGGGCCTTCTCGGAAGGATCCTGGGCCGAGAGGCGCGGGCGGCCGAGCTTACGGCCTATTTCGACGCCCGAATCGGGCACGTCCGGGAGGCGCTCCGGGACATTCCCGAGAGCGCCAAGCCTCGTGTTTTCCTGTCGTTCTGGGGCGTGCTGACCAAGACCCCGATCCATTACGACCCGGTCGATGCAGCCGGGGGGATCAACGTCGCCGAGAAGTCGGCCCCGGACGTTCCGGGGGAGATCAATACGCTGGTCAGCGTCGAGCGGCTCATCGCCTGGAATCCGGACCTGATCCTGGTCCACGGCAACTACCCGCCCCAGGACCGGAAGGTCACGGTCGAAAGCGTCCGGTCCGATCCCCGCCTGGCCTCGGTCAAGGCGGTCAGGAACGGGAAGGTGCGCTACACGTTCGGGTTCTGGAACTGGTGGGACATGGCCGAGGTGGCGATCGAGACGCTCTACCTGGCCCGGCTCCTCCACCCCGACAAATTTCCCGGTTTCGACCTGGTCCGCGAGGGGAACGAGGTGTTCCGCGCCTTCTATGGGATCGAGGGCGGGTTCTCGACGCTCTGCGGCATTCTCCGTTGCGGGGAGTGGGCCGATGTCCCGGCGAAGGAAGGCATCGTGCCGGCGGAGCTGCGCCATGACTAGAAGGCAGCGGGTCCTGAGTCTGTTGATCGTCGTTTTCCCCTTCCTAGCCTTTGCCGTCTCGCTTTTCATCGGATCCTGGCACATCCCGCCGCGCGACATCGTCAAGGCCCTCCTTTCGCCGGTCTTCCCCTCCCTGGCCAAGGGTTTCGCCGACGCCGGCGGCTACATCGCCACCGTCTACAGCGTCCGGCTTCCCCGCCTCATCCTGGCCATGATGGTCGGCTCTTCGCTCTCGGTGTCGGGGGCCGCGCTCCAGGCCTTGTTCAAGAACCCGCTGGTCAACGAATCCATTCTCGGGATCTCGTCCGGCGCGGCTTTCGGCGCCTCGATCTCCGTCGTCTTCCTCGGGGCCGCCTTCCCGCCCCAGATCTCGGCGTTTGTTTTTGCCGTGGCCGCCGTGCTCGTGGTCCTGGCCATCTCCCGAAAATCGGATTCGCCCCTCATCTCCCTCCTCCTGACGGGCGTCATCACCTCGGCCTTCTTCTCCGCCCTTCTCTCTCTCGTGGAATACTTCGCCAGCCCCTACGCCCTCCAGGCCCTGTTCAACTGGCTCATGGGCAACATGACCTGGCCCGGCTGGGGCGAGCTCGCCATCGCCCTGCCCTTGATGGGGCTCGGGATCATCGTCCTCATCCTGATGCGCTGGCGGCTGAACGTCTTGTCCATGAGCGACGAAGAGGCCCGGGCCCTGGGCGTCAACCTCAAGAGGGACAAGATCCTGGTGATTCTGACCGCGACCCTGATGACGGCCGCCGCGACCTCGGTCGCCGGCATCATCGGCTGGGTCGGGCTGCTCGTGCCGCACCTCGTCCGGATGATGGTCGGCGTGGACAACCGGCGGGTAGTGCCTCTGTCGGCGGCCCTGGGCGCGGGCTACCTCGTCCTGGCCGACGATCTCGCCCGGAGCCTCGCCTCGTTCGAGCTGCCCGTCGGGATCTTCACCAGCCTCATCGGCATCCCCTTTTTCATCGTCCTCCTCCGGAAATCCAGGAGCCTCTGGCTGTGAGCATTTCCGTCCGGAACCTCGTCTACCGCTACCAGGGCTTCGAGCTCCGGGTCCCGGAGCTCGAGCTCGAGGGGGCCGGGCTGACGACGATCGTGGGGCCGAACGGCGCGGGCAAGACCACCACGATCGCCGTCCTCACCACGCGCGTCGAGCCTACCAGCGGGCGNNACGGCGCGGGCAAGACCACGCTCCTCAAATGCATCAGCGCGATCCTGCCGACTCCCCGGGGCACGATCTTCGTCGACGGCCGCGACGTGTCCGCCCTTCCGGCGTCGGAGCGGGCGCGGCTCCTGGCGTTCGTCCCCCAGGAGCACAGCTCGGCCTTCAACTTCGCCGTCCTGGATTTCGTCCTCATGGGCCGGGCGGCCTATGTCCCCCTCTTCTCCACTCCGTCGGATGCCGACGCCGCCGCGGCCCGCGAAGCGCTGGAGTTCGTGGGCCTCGCCCGCTACGCCGCGCGCGCCTACACTCAGCTCAGCAGCGGCGAGAGGCGGCTCGTGCTCATCGCCCGGGCCCTGGCTCAGCGCTCGGACATCCTGATCCTGGACGAGCCGACGACGTTCCTCGATCCCCGCCACGAGACCGAGCTCCTGGAGCTTGTCCGGAAGCTGGCCGTGGAAAAGCGAAAAACCGTCCTCGTGACTCTCCACAACCTCGACATGGCCGTGAGATACTCGGACAGGCTGGTTTTCCTCAAGGAGGGCCGCGTCGTCGCCGCCGGGACGCCGGACGCCATCCTGACCGAAGAGCTCCTGGCCCGGGTCTACGAGATCCGGATGGACATCCTCGAGCACGGCGGGCGGAGATTCATCGTCAAGTAAACTCCCGACCCTGGCCCGCGAGGAAAAAATCTGGAAATACACGATCGTCCACGCCCGTAACCAGGCCAGGGCCGAGCTCTACGCCGAGAAGATGACCCGGATCACGGGCAAGCCGCCCGCCTATATCCTGGACGTGTCGCCCGTCTTGGGGGTCCACGTCGGGCTCGGGGCCGTAGGCGTCGCGCTCCTCGACGATTAGCTTCCCCCCGCTGCGCCGATCATGAAGTCGCGCCGGACGGCGGACTGTGGTAAAATCAAGCTGTATCTGGGTTCGGAAACTTTTATGTCGGCGAAGAGAAGGGAAATGACGGAGGCGCAGCCCGCGTCCTAGAATGTTGAAGATCCGATACCTCAGCAGCAAAAGGCTGTACCTGGCCGTCCTGGCGGGCGGGGACGCGGTCATTCAGGATCAGGCCTACCTCAACAAGATCAACGTTTTTCCTGTTCCCGACGCCGATACCGGGACCAACCTCGCCACGACGATGCGGGCCATCGCCGAGGGAGCCCGGTCTCACCCGTCGTCGATCAAAGCCACGTTCAAGTCCATCGCCAACGCCGCCCTGGGCGGGGCGCGGGGCAATTCGGGGCTGATCTTCGCCCAGTTCATCCACGGCCTGAGCAAGGAGATCGGACCCGAGCCGCGCCTGACGACGATGTCCTTCGGCGAGTCGGTGAGCCGGGCCGTGCAGCATGCCTACCGGGCCATCGCCGCGCCGGTCGAGGGGACGATGATCACGGTCATCCGGGAGTGGGCCGAAGCCGTTTATCGGAACCGGCTGAAGACCACCGATTTCGTCGAGCTCTGGGCCGAAGGCCTGGCCGCCGCCCGACAGTCCCTCCGCGAGACTACCCAGAAGCTCCAGGTCTTGGCCCGGGCCGGCGTCGTGGATGCCGGGGCCAAGGGCTTCGTCGACTTCCTCGAAGGCGTCCTCCACTTCATGTCCAAGGGAAGGATGAAGCGCCACGCGGAGACGGTCGAGGCGGGCTGGACCCTGGAGGAGATCAAGACGCCGGCCAAGGACAAGTCCCTTGAGTTCCGGTACTGCGCCGAGGCGCTCCTCACAGGCACCGCCCTCGACGCCGACGGGATCCGGGATATCGTCCGGGGATACGGAACGTCGGCGGTGGTCGCCGGCTCCGAGGAGAGGGTCCGGCTCCACGTTCATACGAACGCCCCGCAGGAGCTGTTCCAGGCCCTCAAGGATCGGGGAACGATCGCCCAGATCAAGGTCGACGATATGCGGCGCCAGTACGAGGCCGCCCATGCTCCGAAGGCCAAGATCGGCATCGTCGCCGACTCGGCCTGCGACCTCCCTCCGGAAGTCCTCGACGACCTCCAGATCCACGTCCTTCCGTTCCCCTTCTCGTTCGGGGAGCAGCAGTTCCTCGACAAGGTGACCATCCGCCCGCACCAGTTCTATGAGATCCTGAAGACGAGCCGGGTCCAGGCCACGACCTCCCAGCCGGGCCAGCGCACGGTCCTCCATTTCCTGAGCTATCTCGCCGATCACTACGAGTCCCTCATTTTCCTGACGGTTTCCGGGAAATTGAGCGGCTTTCATGACGCCTGCCGGAGCACGGTCGCGGCGCTTGCGGGAAAAAGGATCACCCTCATCGATTCGCGGAACGTATCGGCCGGAATCGGCCTGAGCGTAGCCCGGGCCGCAGCCATGGCCGTGGCCGGAGCCTCTCACGACGAGATCGTGGCCGGGATCGAATCCTGGATCCCCCGGACCAAGATCTACGTGGACGTCGACACGATCAAATACCTCGTCCGCGGGGGCCGGGTCAGCGCCGCCCAAGGCATGATCGGAGGGATTCTCCACATCAAGCCCATCATCGTCCTGGACAAAGAGGGCCGGGCCGAGTCTGGCGGAAAATCATTCAGCCGGGCGGCGAACATGGCCAAGATCCTGCGAAAGATCCAGGCGGCGGCCGCATCTAATCCGGTCCACGGCTACGCGGTCGTCCACGTCCACAACCGGCCGCGGGCCGACGCCTACGCCCGCAAGCTCACCGTGCTCCTGGGCCGGGCGCCGGATTTCATCATCGACGCGGCGCCCGTCATCGGCGTCCACGCGGGGATCGGCGCAACGGCCGTGGTCCTGCAATCCGAATAGCCGCCCCGAAAGGCAGATCCATGACCTCCCTCGTCCTATCCTGCGCACTCGCCGTCCTGGCCTACATGACCGCCCTCTTCCTCATCGCCCTCGTCCGCAGGGACAATTCGCTGGCCGACACGGGCTGGGGACTCGGCTTCATTCTCGTCGCGGTCCTGAGCTTCGTCCGGCAGCCCGCCCCGGGGGCCCGGACCTTCCTCGTGGATGGGCTCATCCTCTTATGGGGCCTTCGACTCGCCGTCCACATCTTCACCCGCAGCCGGAAGCGCGGGGAGGACTTCCGTTACGCCAAATGGCGGACGGAATGGGGACGCTGGTTCGTCCTGCGGAGCTATCTCCAGGTCTTCATCCTGCAAGGGACGATCCTGCTCGTCGTCGCCGTCCCCATCATGCTCGTCAATTTTGGGCCGGGGCCGCGCCTCAACGTCCTGGATTTCGCGGGCGCAGCCGTTTGGCTCCTGGGCTTCGTCTTCGAGACGGTCGGGGACGCCGAGCTCCTCCGCTTCAAGCGCGATCCCGCCAACCGGGGCAGGATCATGAGCACGGGCTTGTGGGGGCTCACCCGCCATCCCAACTATTTCGGCGAGTCGTCGATGTGGTGGGGAATATCTCTGATCGCCCTGTCGGCTCCCAACGGCGGGCTGGGACTCGTCAGCCCGGCCCTCCTGACCTTCATGCTTCTCCGGGTTTCGGGCGTGGCGATGCTGGAGAAGAAATACGAAGGCCGCCCTGACTTCGCCGCCTACGCCCGCCGGACGAGCGCCTTCATCCCCTGGTTCCCCAGAAGAACGGAGGCCGCTACTTCCTCAGATCCGACGTACAGGCCGGGCAGCGGACAGCCTTGATCGGGATCGCCGTATAGCAGAAGGGGCATTCCTTGGTCGTCGGAGCGATCGGGGCCGCGATGGGCGCCGGCTTGCGGAGCTTGTTCACCCACTTGACCATCATGAAGATCACCAGGGCGATGACCAGGAAGTTGATGAAGGCGTTGATGAACAGGCCGTAATTGAGCGTCGCTGTGCCCGCTTTCTTGGCCTCGGCCAGCGTGGCATAGGTCCCGCCGGACAGGTTGAGGAACAGGTTCGAGAAATCGACCTTGCCCAGCACGAGCCCGATCAGGGGCATGATCACGTCGTCGATGAGGGAGCTCACGATCTTGCCGAAGGCGGCGCCGATGATGACGCCGACGGCCAGGTCCATGACGTTCCCCTTCATGGCGAATTCCTTGAATTCCTTGATCATCTCTCCTCCTTTCAAGTCGCGCGCTCGTGCGCTCGGATGCTTTTACTATAAAAAGAATCCCGATGACGGTCAAGGGCCGGCCCCGGTCCCGGCTAGCGCGGGAGGGCCGGGCCAAAGCCCGGCCGCCGCCGGTTGGTGGCAGCGGCCATTTGGTATAAAATGAGGGCTCGGCGGGAGTTCCCGCCGCAGGAGATCCTCACATGAAAAAGAGCCTCGTCCTGGTCCTGCTTCTGGTCGCCGGCCTCAGTCCCGCCGCGGCCGACATGGGGAGCCTGTCCCACCTCTTCCTTCTCGGAAAGGGGCTCAAGGACACCGACGGCGACGGGCTGGCGGACAAGATCGCCCTGACAATCGTCATCCCGGACAACCCGTCGTCGTCCGAACTCGCCCTGGCCGCGGACATCGCCGCCCGGGCCAATTTCGAGAGCCTGGCCCAGGATTTCAACCTGATCAAGCGCGAGTCCGAGGTGCCGAACATCGACAAAGCCGAAAACCCCATCCTGATCGGGACGAACGTCCGGTGGCTCAGGGACGCCTTGAAGGGGAAGGACATCATCCTCCCCGAGCTCGGCCCGAACCAGGCCATTGCGGCCGTGTTCGCCACCAAGACGCAGACGGGCATCGTCCTGGCGGCCGGCTCGGACGACGCCCTGCTCCAGGCCGGGCGGGCGTTCTTTCTCCGCTGGCCGTATTTCTGGGACGTCTGGGGCCGGGAGGAAGGGGCGACCTATGACCGGCTCGAAAGGGACATCACCCAATACCTGACCGCGGAAGGCGTGATTCTCCAGAAAACGATCGTCAAATCCGTCCTCTACGAGCTCCCGCCCCTCAGGAAAGGCGCGGGAACGCTGAAAAAGCTGGCTTTCAACTCGGGCGAGATCAAGGACCTGACCGTGAACATCTATCTCACGGACGACGACGACCTGACCAAGACCTTCAAGGCCGTCGACGCGGTTCGCGACCAGCACCTCCGGGGACAGAAGAGCGAAGTCTTCTCCTATCCCGGCTGCGCCCAGCTGACCTTCAGCCTCCGCTACGGCAAGCGAACGCTCCAGGCCGTCCTTCCCCGCCTCGGCTATCCCAAGCGGATGCTGACCCCGGGATTCAAGGATGCGCCCCGATCCGACGGCGCCGGCAAGGAGTTCGACCTGACCGGCTTGTTCTCGACGAAGGGGTTTTATGGAGACGCGGACCGGGACGGCATTCTTGACACGCTCGACGCCAAGGTCGTCATCCCGCCCGTCGGCGCGGCCCGGGGAGTCGGCCAGCTCGCGGCGAAGCTTATGCTGAACACGGCCGGGGGGGCGTTCCCCATCGTCTATCTGGACAAGGAGATCGAGAATTGGAAATCGCTCATCGCCCCGATCCTGGTCGGGACGAGCACCCTGGTCCAGGAGCTCCAGAGAACGGGCAAGCTGCGCGTCCCGCCGCTCGAGAGCGCGTGGGGCGTGGCCCAAATCGTCCCGAAGGCGTTCAACAAGTCGAGCGCTCTGGCCTTCCTGGGCGCCGATGCCATCGGTTTGGACAAGATCCTGGCCTATTTCAACCGGACCTATCCCTATTTCGACGAATACAAGAGCGGGCGGCCCCAGATCGGAGAGGTGGTGCCCGACCTGGAACGGTTCCTGAAAGGCGAAAAAGGCGCGGCCGAAGCGTATTTCGCCCTGGCCCTGAAGAAAGCCGTCGAGGACCTCAAGGACCGGGACCTGGAATCGGTCAGCGCGGAATTCACCCTCCCCCAATCCAACCCGAAGTTCGGGGACGAGATGAAGAAGACCCTGGCCTCGACGCTGCGGTCGGAGTCGGTCGAGGTTAAGACCGCGGCCATGACCGACAGCCGGACGGTCTTCGAAAAAGAGCAGGAGTTCGCCTGGGAAGGCGAGGACGCGGCCAAGCTTGTCGAGGACAAGCTGAAAACACTGGCCGTCCCCGCCGCGGCCGGCCCCCTCAAGATCAGCCTCGGCGTCAGCGAATCGCCCGACGTCCGTCAGAAGATCAAAAGGCGGATCGAGACATATTGCCTGGACACGCTCAAGCAGCCGGCCGAGGTCGAGGTCTTCTGCTCTTACAAACAGGGCTTCTTCTGGCTCCTCGAAAAGGTGCTCCCCGCGCTGAAGGGCAAGCCCGTGGCCCAGGTCGTGATCCGGTTCGCCGAGGAGAAGGAGGATTTCGGAAAGCCCAAGCGGTTCTATTCCGAGCCGTCCCGCTGGCTCCAGGAGCTCTATCCCGTGGACGAGTTCCTGGCGCGCGACCTGGCCCTGCCGCTCGACAAGATCCGCTTCGAGCTCGCCCCGTCCCGGGGCCCGGTCTACGAGGTCACGGCCACCGACGCCAAGAACGCGGTTCTCTTCCAGCAGAACTTCTCGCCCCGGATCCGCGAGATCGTCTACCTCAAGCCCCTCCCGGAATGGGGCAACGTCAAGCTCACGACGGGCTGGGCGCGGATCGAGCAGGGCGGGCAGGCCGTCTTCGACGCCCCCGTCCAGACCGATCTCGAGAAGTTCTGGGATTATTACCAGGATCAGGTCCTCGCGCCGGTGTATTCGCATATCCTGAAAAAGACCGGCAACGAGCCCACCTTCTCCAAGCAGCCCTACTTCAAGCAGCTCCGGATCGAGCTCTGGTCGAGCGAGCCGGACTACCGCCTCGGCCTGGACGAGGAAATCGTAAGCTCGCTCGAGGCCCTGCACGATGAAATCTACTTCGACACGCTGGATTTCCTGAGAGGCATCACCGAGCTCGACGTGGACGAGAGCGAGCTCCCCGAGGACACGCAGCGCTATTCCGCGCCGGGCAACGTCTTCCCCGTGATCCATCCCTCCTCCGAGGGCGCCGCCCCAAAGGTCAAGGTGACGTTCGAGGATTGGCTCGCTTCCGCCCCCCAGATGGTCCTCAAGTGGAAGGAGCGCGGCCGGGAAGAGGCTGAGAAGAAAATCGGCTTCCCCGCCCTCAAGAGCAAGCCCGTGACCATCCCTACCCTCGTCTACAACGGCCTCGAGGAGCGCATCGAAAGCCTCGCCGCCGAGCTGGAGTTCGAGAAGGAGTCCGACTACCTGACCCTGCTCGACCTCCTCGCCTCCTACCGGGACCTCGCCGAGAAAGGGCTGCTTCCGAACGGGCTGAGCTATCCCAACCTCGGCTCGATCGCCTTCAGGCTGAGCTTCAAGGACATGCAGAGGGAAGAGTCGGTCCCCGTCCTCCCGCCGCCGGCCCCGGACAAGCCCTCCGCGCAGCCTCTCACGCCCGGGATGGCGATCGTGGACACGGCCGCGATCCTGTCGCCCGAGATGGTTCAGGACGCCGTCGACCGGCTCGCCCAGTTCCCCCAGATCCGGGCCTACACGGGAGGCCGGTCCTATGAAAAACGTCCCGTGCCCGTTCTCGAGATCTTCAAGCCTCTCGGCGACGCGATCGCCGTTCCCCGGCTGATCGCCCAAAAGCCGACGCTTTACCTCAGCGGCCGCCAACACGCCAACGAGGTCTCATCCACGAACTACATCCTCAAGCTGGCCGAGCTCCTCGCCACGGACAAGTCCTACCAGGAGTTCGCCAACAAGATGAACTTCGTCTTCCAGCCCCTGGAGAACCCGGATGGCGCGGCTCTGGCCTACGACCTCCAGAAGCTCACCCCGTTCCACAGCCTGCACGCCGGCCGCTACGGCTCGCTCGGCCTGGACGTGGGCTCGATGGTCGGCGCATCGCGCCCGATCCTGCCCGAGGCGATGGTCCGCCGCAATCTCAACGCAAAATGGTCCCCGGACGTGTACCTCAACCTCCACGGCTATCCGTCTCACGAATGGGTCCAGCAGTTCTCCAACTATTCTCCTTACCTTTTCCGGGAATACTGGATCCCCAAAGGCTGGTTCGCTTACTACCGGGCCCTGACCCTGCCCATCTATGCGCCGTATAAAGAGGCGGGCGACGACCTCAAGACCTTCATCATCAACGAGATGCAGGCCGATCCCAGGATCAAGGATTCGAACCGGAAATTCTACGATCGCTACGCCCGGTGGGCGACGCGCTGGCAGCCCCATTCCGACTTCCTGGAGATTTACGACGGGCTGGATCTCTATGCGAAAAGGCGCGGGTCCACGGAGAACCGCCTCTCGGCCCGGACGCAGACGACGTTCGTCGAGGAGACGCCCGAGCTCATGGACGAAACCGCCCGCGGGGCGTGGCTCGACTTCCTCTCGACCCAGGGGATCACGTATCTCCGGGCGCATCTCAAGTACCTGGCCCAGGCCAAGTTCGAGACCGCCCGCATCGAGGAGGAGAGCGGGGACCGGATCCGCATCCAGTTCCTCCGAAGCCGTCCCGGAACGATCAAGAAATAGGGCGGCGGAAATCGAAGGACGAGCCTTTGGCTCGCCATTCGGCCTTAGTCCGAGACCCGGCGAGATGCCCGAATCCTGCCGCCGTCGCTCCCAAAGCGAGGCCCGCGGCCCCGCCGTGGTTGAAAGATGCGCCTTCGAGTGTTAAGATATTAGACACCTGAGAAGGCATCGATCATGGATTCCTGCGGCAATCTGCTCGTCATCGCCGACAAGTCCGAAGTTTATGATGTCCTGAAATCATCCCCGGCGGGCGTTGATATCCAGCTTTTCTTTTGCGGCAAGGGAGAGGACATCCCGGCCTTCATCAAGGCTCACGGCATCCGCATAGCCGTCCTCGACGTCGAAGACCCGCCGGCGGCGGACCTGGAGCTTCTCAAGCGGCTGAAAAAATTCGACCCGCGGCTGACCGCAGTCGTGGTCGGCCCGCCCGCCCCGCCGGATGAGATCCTGGAATGGATCGAGCAGGGCGCGTCGGACGTGCTCTCCCGCCCGCTCGAGGCGGGGGCCCTTGTCGAAGCGCTCCAGAAGATCCTCGAGAAGTGCGTCCTCCGCCGCGAGACCTTCATCCTCGAGAAGCGGCTCGAGAAGAAGTACGTATTCCACGGCATCGTCAGCAAGAGCCCGGCGATGTATGAGGTCTTCAGCCAGATCGAGAGCGTCGCCAAGTACTTCACGAGCGTCCTGATCACCGGCGAGACCGGGACGGGCAAGGACCTCGTCGCCCGGGCGATCCACGAGCTGAGCGACGTCCGCAACGCCCGGCTCGTGGCCTGCGACTGCGCCTCGATTCCCGAGAACCTGTTCGAGTCCGAGCTCTTCGGCTACGTCCGAGGCGCGTTCACCGGCGCCGATCGGACCAAGCGGGGCCTTTTCGAGGAAGCCCAAGGCGGGACGATCTTCCTGGACGAAATCGGCGAGATCCCGGCTCCCGTCCAAGCCAAGCTCCTCCGCGTCATGGAAAACCGCCAATTCCGCCCCCTGGGATCGAACGAGATCAAGTACGCCAATGTCCGGGTGATCGCCGCCACCAACTGCGACCTCGGCCGCGCGATCAAATCGGGCGTCTTCCGCGAGGACCTCCTCCATCGCCTGAACCGGGTCTCGATTTCGCTGCCGCCCCTGCGCGAGCGCATGGAAGATGTCCCCCTGCTGATCCGTCATTTCCTCGAAATCCTCAACCGGGCCTACGGCAAGGACCTGGAGGGAGTTTCGAGGGATGTCCAGAAGCTCTTCCTCAAGCTTCCCTGGCCGGGGAACGTCCGCGAGCTCGAGAATGCGCTCCACGGCGCGGCCATGGTCGCGAAAAAGGATTTCATCGACATCGACGATCTCTCCAAGGATCTGCGGAAGGCCGCAGCGGCGCCCGTCCGGACGCCTTCGCCGGTCGGGGGAGAGCTGACCTCCCTGGACGAGGTCGAGAAGGACTACATCGTCTATGTCCTGAGGACCACGAGCCACAACTTGAAAAAATCGGCCGGGATCCTCGGCGTTTCGCGGACCACGCTCTACAACAAGATGGCAAAGTACGGGATCGCCCGCGAATAGGAGCGGGCGCCGGGCCGGCGGGCCGCCCGCCGCGGCACCCTCCGTTCAATCGCGGAGAGCCGAACGGATGTTTTCCAGCCCCTTGGCCAGCACATCGGCCGCCACCCCCCAGCCGATCCGGAAATGCCGCGGATCTTCGAAGAACCCTCCCGGGACGACCGACGTTCCGTACCGGGTCTTGAGGATCTCGGCCAGGGCGTCGCCCCCGGCCGGCCCCTCGACTCGGGGAAAGCCGAGGATTCCCGCGGGCGGCTCGATCCAGGAGAGGCGCGGCTCGGCCGCGATGAACTCCGCCACCATCTTCCGGTTGGATTCATGGAGCGCCCGGTTCGTCTCCTTGATGGCCTCGAGATGCGGGAACAGGCGCGCGGCGATCTGCTCGGCGATGAACACGTGAAGGACGGACAGATGATCCACCACCCGCCGCAGCGTCCGGGCGAGCGGGGCCGGGGCCACGATCCAGCCGCAACGCAGGCCGGACAGGCCGTAGACCTTGGTCAGGCTGGAGGCGGTAAAGATGTTATCCGCCGCCCCGAACGCCGTCCGGCCGCGGGCCGCATCCAGGGAATCCAGGTAAATCTCGTCGATGAAGATCATCGCCCCTCGCCTCCCCGCCGCCTGGGCCAGGGCCCGCACGTCCTCCCGGGGGATGAACGCCCCGCTTGGATTGTGGGGGTTCGTCATCAGCACGAGCTTGGTCCGGTCCGGGATCGCGGCCTCAAACTCATCCGGGTCGTAGCCGTATCCCTTCTCGAACCGGCGCTCCCAGCGGTGAATCTCGGCGCCGACCGCCTTGGCGCAGGAGATGAAGGGCTCATAGCCGGGCTTCTCGACGAGGACCCGGTCGCCCTTGTCGAGCAGGGCGGCGCAGGCGAGGAAGATGGCCTCCGAGGCCCCGTGCGATGGGACGACATTGTCGCGATGGGCGCCCGCCCGGGCCGCGATCGCTTCGAGAAGCGGGGGATAGCCGTAGGCGTGATCCCCGTTGATATCGCAGCCCTCGAGCCCGACGGGGAGATCGCGCAGGGACAAGCCGGGCACGCCGCTCTGGCCGAGGTTGATCGGGGCCGAGCTTCGGAACTTGGCCCACTCCATATAGGCGACGGATTCAAACTTCATGGGGGCTCCTTTTGTTCCAGGAGAAGTGATACAGCGGCAGGCCGGCCAGGATGATCCCCGCTCCGACCAGGGACTTGACCGGCGACGAAATGAAGACGTTGGCCACGACGGCGGCGGACAGGATGAAGAAAATCCAGGGCACGGCGGGATAGCCCCAGGTCCGGTAGGGCCGGGGCTCGTCCGGCATCGTCCTCCGGAGGACGACGAGGGCCAGGGCCGTCAGGCCGAAAAAGATCCAGTCGCCGAACGTCACGTACTGGAGGAGCTGGCCGTAGGTGTTGGAAAGCAGGAGGACCGACGCCCAGGCGGACTGGAGGAGGATCGCGACGGCGGGCGTGCCGAATCTCGGATGGATCCGCGCCGCGGCGGGGAAGAAAGCCCCCCTCCCGGCCATCACCCGGACCACGCGCGCCCCGGTCAGGATGAAGACGTTGGTGATGCCGAACGTTGAGACGATGATCGCCAGCGAGACGAACTTCGCCCCCCAGGGGCCGACCATGGCCCGGAGCGCGTCCGAGGCGAGCTTGGTCGACGAGGCGATCCCGGCGAGGGGCAGGGCCTTGACGTAGACGACGTTGCTCAGCACGTAGACGGCCACGACGGCGGACACGCCGGAGATGATGGCCAGGGGGAGGGTCCGGGCGGGGTTCTTCACCTCGCCCGCGACGAAGTTGAGGTTTTGCCAGCCCCCGTAGGAGAACAGGGCGGGCATCAGGGCCAGCCCCAGCGCGCTCAAGACCTTGAGGCTCAGCCCGTCCGGGAAGACCGGGCCCAGGTTCATGGCCGGGGCTTTGAACCAGAAGAGCCCGGTCGCGATGAGGATCAGGAGGGCCAGGATCTTCAGCACGGTGAAGACGTTCTGGACGAGGCTGCCGGGCCGGAGGCCGAGGATATTGACGAGCGACAGCGTCCAGAGGATGCCCGCGGCCAGGAGCCGGGTCGCGCCTTCGGACATCGGGGCGAACGTCCCGATGAACCGGGCGCAGGTGGTCGAAACCGCAGCGATGGCCCCGGTCTGGATCGTGGTGAACAGCGTCCACCCGAACAGGAAGCCGGCCCAGGGGGCGAACGCCCGCTCCATGTAGACATATTGCCCGCCCGACTGGGGGAAGAGGGCCCCGAGCTCGGCGAAGCACAGGCCGCCGAGGAAGGCCACGATCCCGCCGAAAGCCCAGACGACGAGCAGCTGGGAGGAGGTCGTCAGGAAGCGGGCGCTCTCGGCCGGATTCATGAAGATCCCCGAGCCGATCATCGCTCCGCTGGCGATCATGGCCGCGTCGAAGAGGCCGAGCTTCCGCGGCCCGGCGGCGGCGCGGCTCACGGGAGTTTCCGTCCGGTCCGGTTCATGAGCCCCTATTCTATTGGAAAACGTCCCGCCTTTCTATACAATGGAAGAGCCGTCAGCTCGTCATCGGCAGGAGGACACCATGAAGAAAGCCATCATCCTGAGCCTCGCCGGCTCGATTCTCTTCGGCGCCGCGGCGACCGCCGTCCAGGCCCAGACCGCCAAGGACCTTTTGGACAAGATGATCCAGGCCCAGGGCGGACGGGCCGCCCTGGCGGCGGTCAAGGAAACGGTTGTCTCCGGGACCATGGACATGGTCACGCTCGGCATGAGCGGCGGCCTGACCATGACCATGAAAGAGCCCGACAAGATGCGCTTGGACATCGAGATCATGGGCATGGTCCTCACCCAGGCCTATGACGGCGAGAAGGCCTGGATGATCAATCCCCAGATGGGCGGCGCCGCGCAGGAGATGGACGCGAAACAGTCCGCCGATTTCAGGCGCCAGGCCCTGGGCAACGAATCCGTCCTCAATCCCGAGAAGTTCGGCATCACGTATGCCCTCAAGGGCAAGGAAAAGATCAAGGACAAGGACTATCTCGTCCTCGAGCAGGCCTATCAGGACGGGGAGAAAGTCACTCTCTACGTCGACCCGGACACGTACCTCCCGTTCAAGTCGAGGGGGAAATCCACGGACCAGAACGGGGCCGAAATCGAATCCGAAACCTTCATGACGGACTACAGGATGGAAGGCGGGCTGATGGTCGCCCACGCGATGTCCGTTTATCAGAGTGGGGCGGAGTTCATGCGGATGAGCTTTACCAAAGTCGCCTACAACACCGGAGTCCCGGACGCCTTTTTCAAGATGTCGAAGTAAGCGGGCCGGCCGCGTTCAGGTCGCCGCCATCTCCTTGAGGACGTCGTAGGCGAGGCGGAGGGCCCGGAGACCCTCCTCGCCGCTGACCTTGCCCGTCCGGCCTTCGACCTGGCATGTCAGGAAATTCTCGATCTCTTTCTTGAGCGGCTCTTCTTTCTTGGTCTTCAGCGTCTTGATGTCCGTCTGGCGACCGCTGAGGGGGAAGACCTTGACCTCCTGGTCGATGTAGTCGATCGAGTAATAGGACGTCGGCTCGAAGATCCGAAGCTTGCGGACCTTGCCCTGGTGGACGCGGCTGGCGGTCAGGGTCGCAACGCAACCGCCCTTGAACTCCAGCCGGGCGTTGGCGATGTCGATCTTCTCCGACAGGACCTTGATGCCCGAGGAGCGGATGACGCCCACCTCGTCCTTGATCATGGCCAGGATGATGTCGAGATCGTGGATCATCAGATCCAGGACGACGTCGACGTCGAGAGAGCGCGCCGAGAACGACCCCAGCCGCTGGACCTCGATGAACTTGGGGTCGGAAATCATGTTTTCCACGGCCTCGACCGCCGGATTGAACCGCTCGAGGTGCCCGACCTGGAGGACCAGGCCGTTCTTGCGGGCCGTCTCCACGAGCTGCTCGGCCTGTTCGATGGTCTCGGTGATCGGCTTCTCGACCAGGACGTGCTTGCCGTGCTGAAGGAGGCTCATGGCGATCCGGAAGTGTTCGGACGTCGGGGTGGCGACGATGCCCGCGTCGATCTCGTCCAGCATATCCTCGAAGTTCTGGTAGTAGCTGACCCCGTGGCGGTTCCCAATCTCGAGGGCCTTCTTGAAATCGATGTCGGCCACGGCCTTGAAATCGGCCTGCTCGAGGTAGGAGGCGATCCGGGCGTGCTGCATGCCCAGGTACCCGACGCCTACGATTCCGACTTTCACATTGTCCATGCCCCCTCCTCAGCTTTCGGCCAGGACGACGAGCCCGTGGGCGTCGGCCAGAGCCAGAGCCTCGTCCTTCTGGAAGAACGGGACCGCCGCGGCTTCGAAGACGAGGGCCGCGGCCCGGGCCGAGACCAAAGCCTTCACCGTCTCGAGCCCCACGGCCGGCACGTCGATCCGCATGTCCTGGCGCGTGCGGCCGGCCTTGGCCACGACGATGCCGTCACCCGCCAGGCGGCCGGCCCGGCGGATGGCCTCGTCCGTGCCCTCCATCCCCTCGACGGCCACGATCGCCCCGTTCTTGACGGCCACGGTCTGGCCGATCTCGAGGTCGGCGGCCGCCCGGGCGAGGCGCCGGCCGACAGCCGCATCCTCAAGGACGCCCGCCGAGGGCTCCGCCTTGGAGAGCCGGCCGGGCGGGCAAAAGAACGGCGCGAGCAGGAACGACGGGTCCATCACCCGGATGCCCTGGCCGGTCAGGAATTCGATCAGGCTCCGAAGGACGCCCGTCGGCGTCTTCTCCCCTATCCCGGACAGGAGCCGGGATAGGGCTTCGTCGCAAACGTCCTTCCGGAGGAGGGTCCCGGGTTCCACCTTGCCGGCCAGCACGGCCTCCGTGACGCCCTGAGCCTTGAAAAACGTGACGAGCTTTTCGAGCTCCGTCGGGCCGACCCACTCGAAGGCTTCGGCCTCGGCCTTGATCTCAGGCGGCGCCTCGCCCCGGATGCCGGCCACGACGCAGGAATATCCCCGGGCCTTGGCCCCGGCGAGGGCCTGGAGGGGAAACCGCCCCGACCCGGCGATCAGGCCTATTCGGAGTCCCATGCGTCCGACGTCTTCTTGACGATCCCGCGCTTGGCCGAGGCGATGAACCGGAGGATTTCCTCGCGGTCCTCGGAGGGCGGGCATTCGGCCTCGATCCGGGCCAGGGCTTGGGTCGTATTGAGGCCCGTAAAAAAGAACAGCTTGTAGATATCCTTCAGAGCGGCGATCCTGGCGTTGGAAAAGCCGTTGCGGCGCAGGCCGACGATGTTCAGGCCGAGGACCAGGGTGGGCCGCTGCCCCGCCACGCGGCAAAACGGGAGGATATCCTGGGTGATCATCGACCCCCCGCCGATGAAGGCGAAGCGGCCGATCCGGCAGAACTGGTGGATGCCGCTCAAGGCCCCGATCGTGGCGAAGTCCCCGACCGCCCCGTGGCCGCCGAGCGTGCCCTGGTGGAGGAAGATCGTCCGGTCCCCGACCCGGCAGTCGTGGGCCACGTGGGAGTAGGCCATGAAATAGTTGTCGCTGCCGATCGAGGTCAGCCGCTGCTCCTTGACCGTCGCCCGGTTGACGGTCACGAATTCGCGGAAGATGTTCCGGTCGCCGATCCGGATCCGGGTTTCCTCGCCTTTGTAGCCCACATCCTGGGGTTCGGTCCCCACGGAGACGAACGGCGAGAACCGGTTGCCGGCCCCGATTTCCGTCCAGCCGGTCAGATGGACGTGGGATTCGAGCCGGGTGTCCGGGCCGAGGACGACATGCTCCCCCACGACGCAGAAGGGTCCCACCCGGACGCCGGACTCGAGCCGGGCGCCGGGACGGACGGCGGCGGTGGGGTCGACCGCGACGTCATTGGCCGACATTGAGATCCTCCCGGTCGAGGAGCGAAGCCATCATGTCGCCCTCCACCGCGAGTTCTCCGTCGACGAGGCCTTTCCCGTGGAGCTGGCAGAACCGGCCCTTGATCTTGAGCAGGTCGCATTCCAGCCGGAGCTGGTCCCCGGGCACGACCGGCCGGCGGAACTTCGTGTTGTCGATCTTGCTGAGCAGGACGAACTTGGTGTGCGGATCCGGAATGGAATTGAAGAGCAGGATCCCCCCGGCCTGGGCAAGGGCCTCGATGACGAGGACGCCGGGCATGATCCGGACGTCCGGAAAATGGCCCTGGAAGAACCACTCGTTGCAGGAGACGTTCTTGAGGGCGACGATCCTCTTCGAGGGCTCCATGCTCAGGACCCGGTCCACGAGGAGGAACGGGAAGCGATGGGGCAGGAATTTCAGGATCGCTTCGATATCGAACAAAGACCGGTCCGTTATTTTCCGGCCTTCGAGGCGTCGTAGCGCTTGATGACCTCGGCCGTGATGTCGGTCGTGGGGTTGAAGTACACCGCCCCGCTTTTGGCCAGGTCGAAAATGATATCCAGGCCGCGTTCCTTGCCGAGAGCTTCGACGATGGGAATGAGCTCGTCTTGGACCTTCTTGAAGAGGCGCTGGGTGAGCTCCTGCATGCCCGAATAAGCGTCTTCGGCCAGGCGCTTCCGATCGGTGTTCTTCTTTTCCAGGTCGGACGTCATGTTGATGATGGCATCCTCGGTCAGGGTGATCCGCTGGGTGTTGAGCTTGGTCTGGAGCGTGCGGATGTCGTCGTCGAGCTTGGCGATGGTCGCCTGGTTCTGTTTGTCCTTCTCCTGGAGCCGGGCGATGACCTTCTTGCCTTCCCCGGACTTTTCCAGGACGTCCTGGGAATTCAGGACGCCGATCTTGATCTGGGCGAAGATCGGCGCCGCGGCGGCGGCCGTCAGCACGGCGAACAAGGCGATAGCGATCGTGGCTTTTTTCATTTGTCTGTCCTCCTCCCTCGGGATGGAAATTTCTTCACGCGGGATTCTAAAACGTCGTTCCAATTGCGAACCGGAAGGTGAAATTGGAATCGGTGGTATAGATCCGGCGGTTATTATACGAAAAAATCAGGCGGAAAGGAACCCTCAGGGCGGGGACGAAGATCCGGGCTTCGATCCCCGTCGAGGAATACATGTTCGTCCATTTCACGAGCTGGCTGATGTCGTAGGCGTTGCCCCGGTCGTGGAAGGCGATGAGATAAAGCGGGCTTGACTGCCCTCCGACGTGGAGGATGGCCTCGAAGTTCATGACGAACTCCCGCAGGCCGCCGACGACGGTATCGTTCGCGTCGCGCGGGCCGATGGTGTAGATCTCGTAGCCGCGGATGTTCCGCTCGCCGCCGAGGTAAAACCTCTCCCAGAAGGGCACGGTCGTGCCGCCCATGGGCTTGGCGTAGGAGTACTCGACGTGGAACCCCAGGGACAGGTCCTTCATCACCGGCTGGTAATGGGTGAACTGGACATTCGGCTTATAAAGGCTGATCTCGCCGCCGAGAAACTTGCCCGCGTATTTGATCGAAAAGCTGTACATGGTCCCCCGGCTGGGCGTCAGGGGGCTGTCGATCGACGAGCGGTAGATCGAGGGGGTGATCGAGTTCATGAAGTAGCGGCCCCAGCCATACATGGCCATATACAAGGGGTCGAGAGCTACCGAGGTCGTGTCGGTGGTGGTAGTTGTATCGGTCGCATCCGTCGTGCTCGGATACTGGACGTTGATGAAGGAGATGCTATACGTGAGGCTGACGTGCCACCAGCCGGGCAGCCGGAAGCCCAGGGACAGGTCGACCCCCCGGTCCTTGCGGTCGTAGAGGTAGGGGTAGACCATGTAACGGTCGTAGAGGTTGATCCCGGCGTTGATCGGCAGGTCGAAGAGATAGGGCTCGGTGAAGCCGAAGCTGTAGTTTCTGACCCGCGCGCCCGTCTGAACGGTCGCTTCCAGGTTTTCGCCGGCCCCGAGGAAGTTGACCGTGGAATAGCTGATGGCCACGAACGTCCCTTCGTAGCCGCTATAGCCGGCCGTGAACTGGATGTTGTTCCGCTGGAGCTCCTTGACGTAGATCGAGACGTCGAACTGAGTCGGGTCGTCGGCGGCGGGCTTGGGCTCGGGGTCCTTCTCGAGGTCGACCAGTCCGAGCTGTTTGACCCGGAGGACGCTGTCCTTGAACATGCTGAAGAAGAAGGGGCTCCCCTCGTTAAGGAGCATCTCCCGCCGGATGACCTTGTCCTTGGTGAAGATGTTGCCCTTGAAATCCATCCGCCGGATGAAGCAGATCTCCCCCTCGTAAATATTATACGTGACGTTGACGACCTTGTTCTTCGGGTCGAGATTCTCGACGGGCACGACCTGGCCGTAGAGATGGCCCATGTTCCGGAAGAGCTCGCCGATGTCCTCGACGCTCTTCTCCCGGACGGCGGTGCTGTAGATGTCGCCCTTCTTGAACTTGATCATGGATTGGATGCCGAAGGTGGTGAAGGCCTTGTTGCCCTCGATCTTGATGTCGCCGACGGTGTAGCGGTAGCCGGCGTTGACCGGGATCGCGATCTTCATCATCTTCTGCGTCTTGAAGAACGGGAAGGCGGTCGACTTCTCCATGGTCTCGAAGCGCGGGTCGCCGATCGTCGCCTCCATGTAGCCGTTCTCCTGGTAGACCTTCTTCACGGCCGCCAGGTCGTCCTGAAGCTTGTTCTGCTTGAAGGAGTCCTTGCCCGTAACCCAGGAGAAGATGTTGTGCTGCTTGTTTTCGGCCATCGCCTCACGGAGCAGGGCCTGAGGAAGCTTGGGCCGGCCGACGAACTCGATCTCCCCGACCCTCACCCTGGGGCCTTCGTCGATCACATACAGGATGTCGACCTCGCTCTTCCCCTTCTTCGTGGTCTGGAGATCGATCGTGGCCGCGTGGAGCCCTTTCTCGGCGAGCATGTCCTCGATGGTCTTCTTGATCTTCTGGAGCTTGGACGGGTTGAAGTAGGAATAGGGCAGGATGTATTCGTCCTTCTCCTTGAGCTTGTTGACGATGTCTTCTTCCTTGACTTTGCTCCCCGTCTTGTAGGCGATCGTCTTGACGACGGGATTCTCTTCAAGATAGATCTTTACGATTTTTCCCTTGGTTCCCTGTTCCTGCTCGATCCGGATGTTCGAGAAGAACCCCGTGGACCAGAGGACCTTGAAATCCTTTTTCAGGAGCTCCTCGTTGTAGTAGTCCCCCTCCCGGGCCGCAATATAGTACTTGACGGTTTCCACCGTGACGCGCTCGATGCCGATGATGTCGATCTTTTCGATCATTTCCTGGCAAAAGGCGTAGAGGGGGGCGAGAATGAGGAACAGCCCGAGGATCCATTTTTTCATAACCTTATCCTTATACCACAAGCGCTGCCGTATTTCAAAGGATGCGACCCCGGCCACAGGGGCCGCCAAGGGAGGTCCATGGAGACCGGGCACCTCATAAAAGTGAAACGCCGGGACTAATCCATTCGTTTCAACTCGCCCCGCTCCATGATATATCGCTTTCGGCAGAACCCGGCGACTTTGTCGTTGTGGGTGACGACGACCGACGACAGGCCCCGCTTTCGATGCAGGTCCAGGAGAAGATCGAGCATGTGCTCGCCCGTCTTCCAGTCCAGATTCCCGGTCGGCTCGTCGGCCAGGAGCAGCCGGGGATCGTTGACCAGCGCCCGGGCGACGGCGATGCGCTGCTGTTCCCCGCCGGAAAGCTGGGCCGGGCGGCAGTCGGCTTTGTCGGCCAGCCCCACCTCCTCAAGGATGCCGGCCCCCTTCCCCAGGGCCTTTTTCCGCTCCAGGCCGCCGATCATCAGCGGCAGGCTGAGGTTTTCGAGGGCCGTAAACTCCGGGAGAAGGTGGAAGAACTGGAACACGAATCCGATCTTCCGGTTCCGGATCCGGGCCAGGGAGTCCGCGTCCCGGGAAAACAGATCCTCTCCCTCGAGGTAGACCGTCCCCTCGCTCGGACGGTCGAGTGCCCCAAGCAGGTTCAGAAAAGTCGTCTTCCCCACGCCCGACATCCCCATGACGGCCACGATGTCGCCGGCCTCGAGCTCGAAGTCAAGGCCCCGGAACACCTGGAGCTCGCCTTTGGGCAGGGGATACACCTTCCCCAGGTTTTCGGCGCGAAGGAAGCTACTCATATTTCAGGGCCACCACGGGATCGGTCTTGGCCGCCCGCCGGGAGGGAAACAGGGTGGATAGAAAGCTGATCAGGAGCGAAACCCCGACGATCAGGCCCAGGTCCAGCGGCTTGATGTGGAACGGGACGTGCGAGATTTGGTAGATGTCGACGGGCACCTTGATCAGCTTGAAGGCGTTGGCCAGGAAGCACCACAGGAGCCCGAGGACCGTGCCGACGGCCGTCCCCACGATCCCGATCAGGGCCCCCTGGAGAAAGAAGATCCGGCGGATGCTCCGCGAGGTCGCGCCCATGGCCATCAGGATGCCGATGTCGCGCGTCTTTTCCATGACCATCAGGATCAGGGTGGCGATGATGTTCAGGGCCGCGACGAGGACGATGAGGGTGATCGTCAGGAACATGATCGTCTTTTCGAGCTTGAGGGCCGAGAAGAGCGATTTGTTGAGCTCCATCCAGGTCGTGACGTAGGTCATGGGCGGGAGGAGCGGCTTGAGCCGCTCCTTGAAGGCGGGGGCGGCGAAGATGTCGCTGATCATGACCTGGAGATAGGTCACCGTGTCGCCCGTCCCGAAGTACTTCTGAGCGGCCGCCAGGGACGTGAGGGCCGTCGAGGAATCGAACTCGTAGAGTCCCGTGGCGAAGATGCCGGTCACGACAAACGATTTTGCCTTGGGGATCGGTCCGTTCGGCGACAGCCGCCAGGCATCGGTCAGAATGGTCACGGCATCACCCACACCGGCTCCGACGGCCAGGCTCAGGTCGCGTCCGAGGAGGATCCCATCGCGGGCCGTTCCGGGCTTGGGCAGTCCGCCGCTCTCGAGCTGGCGGAGCCAGGCCGCGGACTTCTTCTCCTCCTCGAGGTCCATCCCCTTGAGCTGGAGATGGTGGTTGCCCGTGGGACCGCTGATCAGGGAGAGCTTCAGAGCAACGGGCGAGACCGACGCGACCCCGGGAAGGGCGGCGATCCGGGATGCCAGGGCCCGGTAATCGCGGAGCCCGACCTCGGACAGGTCGGAGACCATGAGGTGCGAGGTCGCACCGAGGATCTTGCCCTGGACGTCGTTCTGGAAGCCCGTGATCAGGGCGATGGCGATGATCAGGGCCATGACCCCGATGGTGATGCCCAGGATCGAGATGAAGGTGATGACCGAGATGAACGCCTGTTTCCGCCTGGCGGTCAGGTAGCGGCGGGCGATGAACAGCTCGTAGGACATCAGGCGCCTTTGCGACCCCCAGCCGGGGCCGACGGGGACTCCGCCTCGCGGCTCGCGGTCATTCCTTCGGCCTCAACAGCGGGAAGAGGATGACTTCCCGGATGGTCTTGCGATTGGCCAGGAGCATGACCAGCCGGTCGATCCCGATCCCCTCCCCCCCGGTCGGGGGAAGGCCATACTCCAAGGCCTGGACGTAGTCGAGGTCGATCGGGTGGGTCTCGTCGTCCCCTTTCCGGCGCTCCTCGGCCTGCTGCTCGAACCGAAGCTTCTGCTCGGCCGGGTCGGTCAGCTCGGAGAAGGCGTTCGCGAGCTCCATGCCCCCGACCATGAGTTCGAAGCGGGCCGCCTCGCGCGGGTTGTCCTTGGCCGCCTTAGCCAGGGGAGAGACGTCCTTGGGCGGGTTGATGATGAAGGTCGGCTGGACGAGATTATCCTTGACGTGCTTGTCGAAGATGATGTCCAGGGCCCGGCCGTAGGTCAGCGGCTTCTTGTCCGGAGCCAGGCGCTCGCCATAGGCGATGACGGCCGCGGGGTCCTCGAAGATCGCCCGCGACAGGCCGCTGTAGTGAGCCAAGGCGTCCATGAATTTGAGGCGCTTGAACGGCGGCTTGAACGAGATCGTACGCTCGCCGAAGGGGAACTCGTCCGCGCCGAGCAGCGCCCGGCTGAGCCCGCCGAGGAGCTCCTCGGTCATGGCCATCATGTCCTCGTAGTCGCGGTAGGCCTCGTAGAACTCGAGCATCGTGAATTCGGGGTTGTGGGCCGCGTCGATGCCCTCGTTGCGGAAATTGCGGTTGATTTCGTAGACCTTGGCCATCCCCCCGACGACCAGGCGCTTGAGGAAGAGCTCGGGCGCCACGCGGAGGTAGAGGTCGATGTCGAGGGCATTGTGGTGGGTGATGAACGGCCGGGCCAGCGCCCCGCCGGCGATGGCGTGCATCATCGGCGTCTCGACTTCGATGTAACCCCGCTCGTCGAAGAAGCGCCGGATGTGGGCCACGATCGCGCTCCGGAGGCGGAAGACCTCCATGACCTCGGGGTTCATGATAAGGTCGAGGTAACGGCGCCGGTAGCGAAGCTCCACGTCCTGGAGGCCGTGCCATTTCTCGGGGAGGGGATGAAGGCACTTGGCCAGGAAATCGCAGCCCGCGGCGAGCACGGTCAGCTCGTTCGTCCGCGTTCGGAACAGCTCGCCCCGGACGAGGACGTGGTCGCCGAGGTCGAGCAGGGCGAAACGCTCATAGGCCTCCTGGCCGGCGATATCCGCGCGGATATAGACCTGCAGCTTCGATCGGCCGTCGGAGATGTGAAAGAAGGCCGCCTTGCCCATCGGCCGGAGGGAGAGAATGCGACCCGCGACCGCCACCCGGGTCTTCGATGCTTCAAGGGTCTCCCGCGGCGAGGCGGCGTAGGCCGCCACGATATCCGAAACGGTGTGCGTGGGATCGGCCCGGTGGGGAAAAGGCTCGAGGCCGGTCTCGATCAGCCGGCGGAACTTCTCCTCGCGGGCGAGGTCCTGGTCATTTTTCCGGGCGTCGTCCTCGGGGAGGGGCGGCCGGGGTTTCGCGGGATTTTGGGGTTCGGACATGCTCGTTCTCTTTCGGGGAAAATTGTTCGCCGGCCAGCTTCTTCCGGACGGCATCGAGGACGCCGTTGACGAAGACGGCCCCCTCGTCGCCGCTGAACCGCTTGGCGATCTCGATGGCCTCGTTGATGACGATGGCCGGCGCCAGGAATCGCCCCTCCATCAACTCGAAGACGGCGAGACGGAGGATGTTGCGATCGATGGGCGTCATCCGGACGACGCGCCAGTGGGCTGACATGCCCTGGATCAGGCCGTCGATCTCCTCCCGGCGGGCGGTGACGCCCCGGACCAGCCAGGCCGCGTAGTCGCGCACGGCCTCGGCCTTGTCCGCGCCCTGCCGCGCGAGCACGGCCTCGGGCCCGGCATCGTTGAATTCGAGCTCGAAGAGCGATTGGAGGGCGCTCTCGCGGGCCGATCGGCGCTGTCCCACAGGATCTTACAGCTTCGCGTCCCGGACGAGGTTCAGCGTCTCGATGAGCGAGAAGACCGCGTCCGAGCCCCGGTTGCCGGCCTTGGTCCCGGAGCGCTCGATCCCCTGCTCGATCGTCTCGACGGTCAGGATGCCGAAGGCGATGGGGACGCCGTCCTCGAGGGCGATCTGGGCCAAGCCCTTGGTCACCTCGGCGCTCAGGACGTCGAAATGAGGCGTATCGCCCCGGATCAGGGCGCCCAGGCAGACGATCCCGTCGACCTTGCCCGCCTTGGCCAGCTTCTTGGCGACCAGCGGGACCTCGAAGGAGCCGGGGACCTTGTAGACCGTGATGTCGGCATCTTCGGCCCCGAGCTTCTTGAGCGCGTCCAGGGCGCCGTTCAGGAGCTCGGCCGTGAGGAAGCCGTTGAACCGGCTGAGGACGATGCCGATCTTGAAGCCTTTGGCCTGAAGCTTGCCTTCGTAGGTTTTCATGGTCTTCTCCTCTCGAGGACGATCCTCCGCCGCCTCCGATGCCGGATATTCTAGCAAATTGGACCGCCTTTTGCACGGCTTTTCCCCCGCCCACCCCCTTCCGCCCCCTCCTTGTATTCGGAGCGGAAGTTATGTTAATAAACGTCCTAGCGCCGAATCAGGCAAGGAGTACCCGATGACGCCCAATTCGAAGTTCCCGGAAGTCCCCCCCGACAAGCTCCGCTGGCGGTGCGACGTCGAGGCCATCCCCTACGTTTCGAGCGAGACCTGCCCGGCCTGCGACGACATCATCGGCCAAGAGCGGGCTCTGAAAGCGCTCCAAACCGGCCTCGACATCCGCAGCCTCGGGTACAACATCTTCATCACGGGCATGGTCGGCACGGGCCGGACGACGACCATCAAGCAGCTGCTCGAGAATATGGAGGACGGGGAAAAGCCGCCCGACGACCTCCTCTACGTCAACAATTTCCGGTATCCCGACGAGCCGACCCTGCTTATCGTACCGGCGGGCCAGGGGCGCCAGTTCGCCGCGTCGCTCGACAACCTGATCGAGATGCTGAAGCGCAACGTGCCCGAGCTCCTGAAAAGCCCCCACTATTCCGAGAAGCGGGACGCGATCGTCGAAGGCCAGCAGCGCAAGCAGAAGGATCTCCTCCAGGGCTTCGAAGAGGCGGCCCTCAAGGAAGGCTTCGGCGTCATCCAGGTCCAGATGGGGCCGTTCGTCAAGCCCGACCTCATCCCGATCATCGAGGAGCAGCCCACTCCCTTCGCCAAGCTCGAAGCCCTGGTCAAGGAAAAGAAGCTCCCGGCCAAGGCCCTCGAAGCCCTGAAAGCCAAGTACGAGGAGCTTTCGGGCAAGCTCGAGGCCCTGTTCGAGCACCTCCGCGAGATCGACGAGGAAACCCGGACCCAGCTCAAGTCCTGGGACGCGGAGGCGATCTCGCCGACGATCAAGGGGGCGATCGCCGAGACGAACGCCAAGTTCCCCTTTCCCAAGATCGCCGAGCACCTGGCCGATGTCGAAAGCAACCTCATCGGCAACATCGACCTGTTCAAGCCCCAGAAGAAGGACGAGGAGAAAGTCGAGCTCGTCGACCCGTTCCTCGCCTACCGGGTCAACATCCTGGTGGACAACGGCGACCTCAAGAACGCGCCGGTCGTCATGGAGACCAACCCCAACTACCTCAACCTCTTCGGGGCGATCGAGTCGACCGTCAACCGGATGGGGGTGATCCAGACGGACTTCACCAAGATCAAGGCCGGCTCGTTCCTCAAGGCGAACGGCGGGTTCCTGGTCGTCAGCGCCATGGACGCCCTGGTCGAGCCCGGAGTCTGGACGATGCTCAAGCGCACCCTGCGCAACCAGATCTTCGAGATCCAGAACTACGCCTCGCTCTTCATCTTCTCCTCGACCCGCCTCAAGCCGCAGCCGGTCAAGGTCAACGTCAAGGTGGTCATGATCGGCGACGAGGAGATCTACAACCTCCTCTATTCGGCCGACCAGGACTTCAAGAAGATCTTCAAGATCAAGGCCGAGTTCGACTCCGAGATGCCCAAGACCGGCCACAGCATCGGCGACTACGCCCGGTTCATCAAGAAGATCTGCGACGAGGACGGCCTGCTCCCCTTCGACAAGGCGGGCATGGCGGCCGTCGTCGAGTACGGGACCCGGATCGCCGGCCGCCAGCGGAAGCTCTCGACCCGGTTCCACGTGATCGCCGACGTCGTTCGCGAGGCGAGCTACTGGGCCCGGAAGGACGGGAAGCCCCTCGTCGCCGCGGCTCACGTCGAGACCGCGATCACCGAGCGGTTCGAACGGGTGAGCCTGATCGAGGACAAGATCCAGGAGATGATCGACGAGGGCTCGATCATGATCGACTCCGAGGGGGCGGTGGTCGGCCAGGTCAACGGCCTGTCGGTCTACGACATGGGTCAGTTCTCCTTCGGCAAGCCGACCCGGATCACGGCCCGGACATCGATCGGCCGGGCGGGCGTCATCAACATCGAACGCGAGGCCGACCTGAGCGGCAGCACGCACAACAAGGGCGTCCTCATCCTGGGCGGCTACCTCCGCGGCCGCTACGCCCAGGACAAGGCCCTGGCCTTCACGGCCAGCTTGGCCTTCGAGCAGTCGTACGGCGGCGTCGACGGCGACAGCGCCTCGTCGACCGAAGTCTACGCCGTCCTCTCCAGCCTGTCCAAGCTCCCCCTGCGCCAGGACATCGCCGTGACGGGCTCGCTCAACCAGAAGGGCGAGATCCAGCCCATCGGCGGGGTCAACGAGAAGATCGAGGGCTTTTTCGATGTCTGCAAGGCCCGGGGGCTGACCGGCACCCAGGGCGTCATCATCCCCCATCAGAACGTCCAGAACCTCATGCTCCGGGCCGACGTCGTCGAAGCGGCCCGGGCCGGGCGCTTCCATGTGTACCCCGTGGCCACGATCGACGAGGGGATCGAGATCCTGACCGGGGTCCCGGCCGGTGCCCTGCGCGAGGACGGGACCTACGAGCCCGGCACGGTCAATGACCTGGTGGACAAGGAGATCCAGCGCGTCTCCCGAGCGGTGAAGGATGCCGGCGAGGACAAAGAGACGAAGAAGGATTAGCCCCGGAAGATCTCCAGGACCTTGGAGATGTGATCGACCTCTTTGAAATTCGTTCGATCTTCAACCCTCGCGCTTTTCTCATGCTGCCAGGTCGTATGATACGGAATATGGATCCCGGACCCGCCGATGTTCAGGACCGGGAGGATATCCGATTTCAGGGAATTGCCGATCATGAGAAAATCTTCGGGCGCGATTCCCAAATGGGTCAGGAGCTTCAGGTAGTCGGACTCTTTCTTGTCGCTCATGATTTCGACGTGATGGAAATATTGCCCGATCTTCGACTTGGCGAGCTTTCGTTCCTGATCGAGGAGATCTCACTTTGTGGCGACGATGAGCTCGATGCCCCTTTTGTGGAGCTCGTTCAAGACGCCTTCGACGCCGTCCAGGAGAACCACCGGCTTGTTGACGAGCTCCTTCCCCAGGCGAATAATCCCGTCGATCGCGGGCGAGGGGGCCCGGCCCCGGCTGACCCGCAGGGCCGTCTCAATCATGGACAGCATGAAGCCCTTCGCCCCGAAGCCGTAAAGGTCGAGATTTTGGATTTCGGTTTCGAACAGCTCGCGGGAGAGGACGTCCGCCGGGCCAAAATCGGACAGCAGACCGCAAAAATGTTTTTCGGTCTCTTGATAATACGGCTCGTTGACCCAGAGCGTATCATCCGCGTCGAAGCCGATGACCCTGAAATCCGCTTTCATGCCGCCTGAAGATATTCCCTTCCGCCGATCGAAGTCAAGAACGGCGAGGACAAGATCCCGGCTTTTCGTTCGTTGACAGGATCACGCCGTTTCCTTTATCCTACGGCTGGGAATGGAAGGAGGAAAGTCCGGACAAACGCTCATTGAGGCCATGTCGGACCAGACCGTGACGCCGGCGAAAACGCCGGTTGAAAAGAAAAAAACGCTCGAGCCGGGGATAGGGAAAGGAGGCCGCCGTGCCTAAAGCTCTGGTTTGTTACTACAGCCGCTCCCACAACACCGAGAAGATGGCCGTCCGCATCGCCGAAGTTCTGAATGAAAAAGGCCTGGCGGCCGACCTGAAAAAAGTCGAAGACGTCCGGCCCGCCGAACTCATGGACTACGATTGCCTCGTCTTCGGTTCGCCGACCTATTACGGGACCATGGCCTGGCCGCTCAAGAAGCTCATCGACGAGAGCGTCAAGCACCACGGCAAGCTCAAGGGCAAGGTCGGCGGCGCATTCACCTCGTCCGGCAACCTGGCCGGCGGCAACGAGACGACGGTCCTGGACATCCTCAAGGCCTTGATGATCCACGGGATGATCGTCCAGGGCGACCACCAAGGCGACCACTATGGCCCGGTGGCCGTCGGGCGGCCCGACGAGCGCTCGCTCAAGAGCTGCGAGAAATACGCCGCCCGGCTGGCCGTTCTGACCAAGAAGCTCTTCGCTTGAGTCCGTTCGACGGAATCTAATTTTCGATCCTGGCCGGGAGGCCGGCGCCGGGATCGGCCTTGCCATACAATTCGATTTTCGACTATGCCGCACCTGTTCAAAGACTCAACCTCCCCCGAGCTTCATGCTTGCCTGGCGCCTCTGGGAGTCTCCTTGCGTCTGGCCCGACGGCTGCAGGCGGCGGTGGTGAGGCGCGACGCGTTTCCCGCGAGCCTTCCGGAGGTATCGGACAAGGTGCTGGCGCGTGTGCGGAGAGAGGTGCGCCTGCCGCGGCTGATCCAGCGGGACAAGGTGGTTTCGCCGCGGGATGGATTCGCCAAGTATCTTTTCCAAGGCGACGGGCCGGAGCCGTTCGAGGCGGTGGCGATCCCGCTCGTGCATCGGGCCGGAGAAGAGAAGCTCATCGTCTGCCTGAGCTCGCAGGTGGGGTGCGCGATGGGCTGCGAATTCTGCGCGACGGGACGGATGGGTTTTGGGCGCAACCTGTCGACCTGGGAAATGGTCGATTCCGTCATCCGGATCGCCGTTGATTCGCCGCATCCTGTCCGGGGAGTGGTGTTCATGGGGATGGGCGAACCCATGCTGAATTATGAGGCCGTGGTGCGCGCGGCGCGAATCCTGAGCGAGCCTTGCGGGATGGCGATTTCGTCCAAGTCCATCAGCATCTCGACGGCGGGGGTGGTGCCGGGCGTTCGGCGATTCACGGCCGACCGGCTGCCGTTCCGCTTGGTGGTGTCGCTGATAAGCGCGGATCCGGCCCGGCGGGGCGGGCTCATGCCGATGGAGAAGGCCTATCCGCTGCCGGAGCTGATGGAAGCCGTCCGGGAATACCACCGGGCGTCGAGGCAGCGCGTGGTGCTGGCCTGGACGATGATTTCCGGGTTCAACACCCGGGAAGAGGATGCCGTCCAGCTGGCTGAGCTTGTTCGGGGCCTGCCGATCACCCTGGATCTGATTGATGTGAACGACGCTACGGGGCGCTTCCGGCCGCCTTCCGCCGATGAGCTGGATACGTTTCGGGACGCGTTGCGAAAGCATCTAAAAATGCCTGTGGCCCGGCGCTATAGCGGGGGGCGGGACATCCAGGCCGCCTGCGGGATGCTGGCGGGCGGGAAATAGGGGCTTGGCAGGCGACCATGATCCTCGCGGAATTCCTGGAGATCATTCATGATTCAACGCGGGGGCTTGTGAATAAGCTCGGGACTTCCTATAATCGGCTCTTGTTCTTCCCAGGGGAACGAAAACCGGCCCCGGGCGCTTCGGACAAAAAGGACTGAGCTCATGCGTTTCCTGGTCATCAACCCCGGTTCGACATCGACGAAGATCGCCGTTTACGAGGACGAGAGCGAGCTCTTTTCCGAGAACATCGCCCATTCGGCCGAGGAGGTCGGGCGATTCGACCGGATCGTCGATCAGAAAGAATTCCGCAAGGACATCATTCTGGCCGTCCTGGCCAAACAAGGGATTGGGACGGAAACCCTGAGCGCCGCCGTCGGCCGGGGGGGACTTCTCAAGCCGATTCCGAGCGGGGTCTATATCGTCAGCGACCGGATGCTCGAGGACCTGGACAAGGGCGTCCAGGGCGAACACGCCTCGAACCTCGGCGGCCTGATCGCCGCGGAGATCGCCCGGCCGCTCGGCCTGCCGGCTTTCATCGTCGACCCGGTCGTGGTGGACGAGCTCGAGGACTGGGCCCGCCTGACCGGCGTCCCGGAGATCCGGCGGCGGAGCATCTTCCACGCCCTCAACCAAAAGTATACGGCCCGGCTCGCGGCCGCCGAGCTGGGCAAGGCTTACGAGGACTGCAACCTCATCGTCTGTCACCTGGGGGGCGGCATGTCGATCGGAGCCCACCGCCGGGGGCGGGTCGTGGACGTCAACAACGCCCTGCACGGCGAAGGCCCGATCGCCCCGGAGCGGGCCGGGACGATTCCCGCCCGCGACCTCGTCGAGCTCTGTTTTTCCGGGCGGTTCACCCAGGACGAGCTGAAAAAAAAGCTCACCGGCAAGGGCGGCATGGTCGCCCTCTTGAACACGAACGATCTGCGGGTCGCGGAGAAGCGGATCGCCGAAGGGGACACTGAGGCCGCCCTCGTCTTCGAGGCCATGGCCAAGACCGTGGCCAAGGGGATCGGGGCCGCCGCCGCCGTCCTGCGCGGCACCGTGGACGGCATCGTCCTCACCGGCGGCCTGGCCTTCAGCCGGCGCTTCATCGAGCTCATCAAGTCCCACGTGGATTTTATCGGCCCGGTCTTCGTCTTTCCGGGGGAGAACGAAATGATCGCCCTCGTCGCGGCGGCCCTCCGCGTTCTCCGGGACGGCGAGACGGCTCAATCCTATACCTGATCCGATCGAGGAGCACTCATGATCAAAACCTTGGACGAAATCGTCGAGAAGGCGAAGGAATATCCGCCCCGCCGGCTGTCCGTGGCCTGCGGCGAGGACCCGCATACCATCGCGGCCGTCGGCCGGGCCGCCCGGGAAGGGCTGGTCAAGCCCGTCTTGACCGGAAACCGGGCCAAGATCGAAAAGGTCGCCGCCGAAAACAAGGTGGACCGGTCCCTGTTCGAGATCGTCGACGAGCCCGATCCCATGAAGGCCCTGGCCCTGGCCGTTGCCCGGATCCGGGACGGCGCCGCGGATTTCCTGATGAAGGGCCTCATCGACTCCTCGTATTACATCAGAGCCATCATCGACAAGGACAAAGGGCTACTCCGGCCGGGCAAGCTCCTCTCCCACGTCAGCGTCATCCAGGTCCCGACCTGGCCCAAGCTCATCATCTGCGGCGACGTCGCGGTCATCCCCTACCCCGACCTCGAGGCCAAGGTCCAGATCCTGAACTACTGTCTGGACGTGGCCCACCGCCTGGGGATCGAAACGCCCAAGGCCGCCCTGATCTGCGCCGTCGAAAAGGTCAATCCGAAGATGGTCTCGACCATGGACGCGGCGATCATCAGCAAGATGGCCGACCGGGGCCAGATCAAGAACGCGATCGTGGACGGCCCGCTGGCCCTGGACATCGCCCTGTCGAAGGAAAGCGCGGACATCAAGGGGATCAGCTCGCCGGTGGCCGGGGACGCCGACATCCTGGTGTTCCCGACGATCGAGACCGGCAACGTCTTCTTCAAGGCCTCCACGTACCTCGCCGCGGGCGAGCTGGCGGCCCTCGTCGCCGGGGCGGATTGCCCCTGCATCCTGACCTCGCGGGCGGACTCCGAGGATTCCAAATTCTATTCGATCGCCTTGGGCGCCCTGACGTCCTGACGAAAAAAACGCTTCCGGCGGTTCCGTCCAAGGCGAAAAGCCAAGCGTAGTCCGAACAGAAGGAAAACTTTTACTTCTTCTCTTCCAGGATCAGAATCCACCCCTTCCCCGGCTCGAACGGGATCGGGTCGCCGGGGGCGAACGTCGTCGCGAATTGGACTTCAGGGATCGCCGGCGCTCGCAGCCGCGCCTTGGCCGGATCCAAGCCCAGCGCCTTCCAGTCGATGTTCAGCCGGGCCGTGGCCGGCCCCGGCGACCAACTGGCGAGGGAGATCAGGGCTCGCCCTTTCTTTATGTAGGACGTGGCCAGGATGGCCGGGTTATCGGTCTTGACCGGATTCGCCTCGACCCAGTAGCCCGTCATCTTAGCGTCCGCCATTCCGAACTCGTCCCAGACCTTCCAAATGTCGGCAGGATTCTTCCCCGACCAGGGCAGGCGGTTGGTCATGCCGTAGATCATGCCCCGCCAGGGGTTGCCCCCGTCCTGGAGCATCTCCCCCATCAAGCCGAACGGGATTCCGGAGATTTCGACGAGCCAGTAGTCGGGGGGCGAGCCCGCATAGTCGAAATACTCGCCGAACCAGAGGCGGTTGATATAGGGCAGGTCGTCGAGGTAGAGATTGGCGCTCGAGGCGTATCCGTCGCGCGGGTTGTACTGGTTGGCCGAGTGAAGATCGATGAGGGCCCCCGGCCGGTTCCGGTCGAGGACCTTGCGGACGCGCTTCATCGTCGTCCGGTCGAAGGCCAGGTCGTCGATGTACAGACCGTCGATCCCGACGTTCTTCGCCACCCAGTTCAGCCCTTCGATGTAATAGTTGTGCCAGCGCGACATCCCGCTGTTGACCACGGCCGCGTCCTTGAGCTGAGGGACGAACCAGGCGGAGATGTAATCGCCGCCGAGGTGCTCCTGGAGCCAGGAATACCCCCGGCCCGGGCCGTGGGAGAAGATCTCGCTTCCGAGGCTGCGCAGGGCGAAGATCTCGGGGGCGTGATTCGAGAGCTCGCGGATGGTGTCGTAGATCTTGACCTTGAATCCCCGCCGGTGAGCGTCGTCGATGTAGGCCTTCATCTCCGGGGCCCGGAGAAACGGATAGTTGATGTAAGGGTTGATCTCGGTCGCGTGGTGGATATTGATCGTGTTGGCCCCGGTCGCCGCGACCTCGTCCAGGGGCTTATAGGCATGGAGGAACCGCGTCGCCCATTGGCCCTTCGTATCGATCGTCTTGAACGGGGTCAGGAGCAGGATGAAATCGAAATGGAGGTCCTCGCCGGGCTGAAGGCGGCGCGGCCCGCTCGCCGCCCGGAAGAGGACACACGCCGCGCCCGCGGACTTGACCGTGACCCCGCCTTTGCCTTCATTGAACCACGAGGGCGGCATAGCCAGCGGTTTGCTCAAGTAAAAGTTTGTGTTAAGCGGCCGGGAGTAATTTTCGGCGCGGAAGCCGACCTGGAGGCCGGCGTTGACATCGCCGATCCACAGCGCGTCCTGATTCTTCTTCGCGTCCCAGGCCCATTGGAAATCGGGTGGCCGGAGGCCGCCCTTGGCCCCCAGGCCCATCATGTATTTCGCGACGCTCTCGAGAAGCGGGATTTCGAGGGCGATGTCCTTCACTTCGGTCGGCTGGGCGGCCGCGATCCGGACCTTGAACTCGAGGAAGCCGTCCATTTCCATCCGGCCGCAGATCTCGGCCGAAAGGGGCCCCGAGCTCCGGGCGGACTCCCAGGCGACCGCGCCGGGTTTCTGCACGACAAATTTGACTCCGGCGTCGGTCCAAACTCGTTTGGTTCCGCCCACGTCCTCGACGACGAGGTCGAGCGGCGCGGCCAGGAGGTCGCACCCCTTGGTGGAGATGCTCGTCACGTCCGGCGTGAAGAAGCTCTGGATCTGGCGCGGGAGGCCCGCCGCGTTGAGGAGGACCGTCCGGCCCAGGCAACTCACGGCATCGGCCTGGACCCGAAGGGCGGTGAACGGGGCCACGATCTCATCGTCGAAGGCGAGCATCGAGTCCAACCAGCGGAGTCGCGACATCCGGGACGGATCGCCGTCCCCGCCGTCTTCGAGCACGGCGCTTGTCACGGTTAGCTTGAACCGGACCTGCGCCTCAGGCAGGCCCTGGGGTTTGACCCGGACGACGCCTTCGTAGTCGCCGGCCGCCGCGTCCCGCGGGACCTGCACCCCGCACCACAGCGCCTGGACTTTGCCCTTGGCCACGGCCACGATTTTCTTCAAAGGCTCGCCGTTCCAGTCCGTGCCGCCGGTGTTCACCGACCGGAAGGCCGAGGCCGGGATGGAGCCCGCTCCGCCCCCGGCCGGCTTCAGGTCGCCGAACTCGACCGCTACGCCGGCGATGTCCGTTCGGCTGGCGTAGAGCCCTATTTGGAAAGCGTAGAACTCGCCGCGGGCCGCCTCTCCGGCGAACTCCCGGCCAGGGCCGGACTTGATCCAGCGCTGGGGCAGGTCGTCGGTCATCCGGATCGAGAACATCCGGTCTTCGGGGAAGAGGAGATAGGGCGGGTCCGGATATTTCGCCAGCAGGTCCTTCGTCTCCGCGGCCGTAGCAATCACCTCCATCGGGGAGAACGAGTTGAACGCGTCCACGGACTGGATTTCCACGGCCTCGGCCCGAGTGAATTTCCCGAGGTCGGGGCCGACCATCCGGGCGGGATCGAGGCCGTTCCGGGCCAGCCAGGCCGGCTCAGCCGTCTTTTCCGGGGCCAAGTAGACCGCGTTCGGATAATTCCGGCTGCCGGTCAGCCGATAGGGCATGTAGTAAACGTAATAATCGCCCGGTCCCGAGGCGGGCTGGAAGGCGACGTCGCCGTACTCCCGGTTGACCGCGACGGCCAGGACGTTCTTCAGGCGCGCGCCCGACGCGGCGTCGACGACGATGAGGCCCTTTTTCTCCGGGTCCGCGTCTCGTCGCCGCCACGGGATCCGGACCAGGACGGCGTCGGCCTTGATGTCGACCCGTACGACGGCCCGGTGGTTGCCGAGCTCGTCCGCGTTCCAGGCGCCCGTTGGCGGCCGGGTCTCCTGGCCGGGCGACGGCGCGGCGGCAACAATGAGGCTGAGGAGCGCGATCCAGCGCAGATATTTCATCATGCCCTCCACGATGTCGTTGTCATCCCGAGCGCAGCGAGGAATCTCCTCTGCTGATCGATGGCCGCTCCGAGGAAGAGGGGGTCCCTCGCAAAGCCTCGGGACGACGTAAAGCGTCGGCTGGCCATGGCCCCCTATTTCAACATCAAGATTTCGGCGATCGACCAATGGCGCTCGGCATGGGATCCATTCAGCGTGATTCGCACTCTCCGGGCGGACGTCGGCTCGACCGGGATCGGGACGACGTAATCCAGGACATCCTCGATCGTCCGCTTATCCACGGCCGGGAAGAATCCCCTCCGCTCGAAGATCCGGAACCAGGTCCCGCCGTCAGCCGAGGCTTCGACGACAAAATCGCGGGGAAAATCGAGGGGATTCGTCCCCAAACGGAGCTCGATTTTCCGGAACTCGAGCGATTCGCCGAAATCGATCTCGAACGAATCCCCCTTCCTCTGGCGATATCCGGTGGACCAGCCCGTCGCCGGGTCGCCGTCGAACGCCAGATGGGCGTCCTTAGGGTTCAGGGTCGCAACCGCGCTCCACTTTTTCGCGTCGCCGACGGGGCGGAGGACCTCGCCAGCGGGCGCCGCGGCGGCGGGCGGGAGCTTCAGGCGGATAAGATGGTCCCCGTCCTTCTCCGCGACGGGCTCGACGAGGGTGCCGAACGCGTCCAGCCCCCGGAGCATCTCCTCCCCTTTCGGGGCCCTGTATCCCCGGCCGTGGATGAGGACGTACTCGACGCCGAGATCGCGGAGAAGATCGAGCGTCGCGACGCTGGGAAAATTCTCCATCGCCTCCCGGATCAGGCGGTAGCCCGGAGGCGCATTGCCGCTGTAGCCGTTGACGATCCGCCGCCAGTGATAGCTCGAGAAGTACACCGCCGGGGCTTCGTCCGACTCGTCGCCGTCCCGGCCGGGCATGGGCAGCTCGACGAGGACGGCGTTCTCGGGAAGCCGGGCGACGTCGGCGTAGATGGCCGGGATGCGGTCGCCGACGGGCACGGGCGACAGGGGAATGGGAACCGCCAGCCCCTCGATGATGACCAGGGCGGCCGCGGCGCCGGCGATCAGAGTCGCAAATTTCGCCGTCTTCCGGCGGCCGGCGAGGCGCAAGACCCCCCAGCCGCTCATGACCGACAAGCCGAGCATGACCATGACCGCGAAGCGGCTGGGAACGCGGACGTTTTGAAAGCCCGGCACCCAGTCGAAAAATAAGGCGTAAGGCCCGGCGATGATCGACCGCCCCAGGATTCGGATCTCGGGGCCGAACGACAGCAGCCAGCCCGCAGCGACGATCAGAGCGTACGCTTTTTCAGGAGGCGAGAGGGCGCGCCAGGCCGCGCCCCATCTCCGCCGTGTGGGCGCGGCGAGGAACAAGCGCAGCAGGAGCGACGCAAGGAGGATCGCCATGGGGTCCTGGAGCGTCCGCGTGGAAATCCAGATGCCCTCGACGGTGACCCCGCGCCCTCCCCAAATCCCCAAATAGACGACGCACAGGAAAAGGGCAGCGTTCGCCGCGTCCCAAACGCGGAAGCCCCAGGCGATTCGGGCGCGCGACGCGTCCGCGGGCGGCGCCTGCCTCGCGGCGTCCGCTTTTTTCCAGAACACCCAGGCCAGGCTCAGGACGACGGGCACGAGGCCCGGGAAAAGCTGCCATTCCTGCGCGCCCAGCCCGCCGGTGAGCCGGCCCCAGACGCGGTTGATCGGGGGAGCAGCCAGGTAGCTCTGCAATTCGGCGCTGTAGAGCTTGACCTCCCAAAGGGCCCGGGAAAACAGCAGTCTCCGGTGGACCTGGAGCATCGCCAGGAAATAGGGTCCGAGGACGGCGGCCGCCAGAGCCGCGGCGAGCCCGGCGTCCCGCCAGAACCGGGGACTCCGGAGCGCCCCGCTCCGGGCGGCGAAATAGAGGCCGGCGAGGCCGATGAAAAATGTCATGAATTGGCCGTAATAGGCGCAGCTCAACGCCTGGAGGATGTAGAAGCCGGCGATTCCCATCATGTTCCGGAGCGAGGGCTCGTCGAAATAGCGGTGGAGGAACAGGAAACAATACGGGATCCAGTCGCAGAACAGGAGCTCCAGGTGTCCGAGATGGGCGAAACGATAGGGGAAAAAGGCGAAGACCAGGCCGGCGACGAAGGCCGCGTTCCGGGACGAGGTCAGGCGCTTCACCAGGAGATACGCCCCGAAGCCGGAGAGGACGAACGACAGCAGGAACAGGACGTTATAGGCCGTGACCGGATTGCCGGTCAACAGGCGGACGGGCGCCGCGAACAAGGCCAAGGCAGGAACGGCATCGCCGTAAAAAGCCGCCCCGCGGTGAGGATAAAAAATATTGCCGTCGGCGAAATGAAGCGGATTGCCGGCCGCGGCCCGGGCGTCCCAGGAGAGGAGCCAGAGCGCATACATCGGGTCGCGGGCGTCGCCGGCCACGCGGTCGCCGAGGTGGAGGACGAGCGGGAAGGTCAGGGCCAGGGTCAGGGCGGCGAAGGCGAGGAGGGCCGGGAGCTCCGGCCGCCGGAGGATGCGGCCCGCTCCCATCCTAGTCAGACACCGTCTCCAGCCCGACGAGCCGCCGCAGTCGCCGGACTTCGGCGGCCTTGAGGAACCGCCAGCGGCCGGGCTCCAGCCGCTCAAGGCGGATCCCGCCGAAGCTCGCCCGCTCCAGGCGGATGACCTCATGCCCGACCGAGGAGAACATCAGCCGGATCTCGCGCTTCCGGCCCTCGTGGATCTCGACCTGGAGGACGGTGAACGCCTCCCGCGTCTCGAGGGCCTTGATCCTGGCCGGGGCGGTTTTCTTCCCTTCCACGAGGACGCCCGCCTCGAGCTTCGCGATCGCGTCGGCTCCGACCGCGCCTTCGACCCGGACGAGGTAAATCTTGGGAACTTCGTAGCGCGGATGGGTCAGGCGGAAAGCGAGCTCGCCGTCGTTGGTCAGGAGCAGGAGCCCCTCGCTCTCACGGTCGAGGCGCCCGACCGGAAACACGCCTTCGGGAAGCTTGGGGATCAGGGTCCGGACCGTGGGCCGGCCGAGCGGATCATGGAGCGTCACGAGGTACCCGGGCGGCTTGTGGAGGGCCATGTAGACGAGCTCGCGGCCGGGCTTGACCTTGTGGCCTTTGACCGTGATCCGGTCCTTTGCGTCGTCGACCTTGGTCCCGAGCTCCTGGACCAGGCGGCCGTTGACCTCGACGCAACCCTCCCCGATCAGGCGGTCCGCCTCGCGGCGCGAGGCGATGCCCCGCTGGGACAGGAGCTTGTTCAGCCGGATCTGCATCAGAAGTTGAGGTTCAACCCGGCGGTCAGGATGAAATTGCCGAGGCCGAGGTTGATGTTCGAGATGTCGACCGTAACGTGGTGGTATTTCCCTTCCAGGACGACCGAAATCTTGCTGCCGAGGCTCACTTCGAGGCCGGCCCCGAAGTGATAGCCGCCGTCCCGGACTTTGTCGAGGGTCTGGATATCGACCGTGTAGTAGCCGTAGCCGGCGACGAGATAAGGATGGAGGATGGCCAGGGAGAAGATCCAGCGCAGGCTGGCCCCGATGTAGCTGAAGTCGTTCGCCAGGCCGTTCCATTGGAACGTGACGAAGTTCCCCATCGAGATGTTGTGGACCGCCCGGAAGTAGTTGAGCTCGAGGGCGAGCATCAGGATCCGGATCCCGCCCCGGAGGCCGTAGACGAAGGTCGTGTCCGTGTTGAACTGGGCAAGGTCGAAGCTGGGCGTCTGCTCGGAGGCCCCGGCGTAGCCCCCGACGTAGAAGCCGACCTGGGAGAACGCGTTGGCCGCCGGCCAGAAGATCGCCAGGGCGAGCACGAGGATGATCGCACGTTTCATGGAATTCTCCTTCCGCTCCTCCGCACTCATTGTCAGCGGAATGCCCCCCGATTGTCAATCGAACCATCTCGAGGCGGCTTTCCGCAGGGCGGCGCCGCATGCGCCGTAGGCGTGACCATTGCGGCCCCGCCGGCGGCTCGGGGGAGAGGGCCGCCCCCCCGAAACCTTTGCGTCGCAAATCCGTATGAATTCATGTAAAATAACAAATTCATAGACCATGGCCAAAATCAACGTCGGCGAATCGTTCGGGATGGCGATGGGATCGCTCTGGTCGAACAAGCTCCGGACGTTCCTGACCCTCCTGGGCATCATCATCGGCGTCTTGACCATTATCGCCGTAGTATCGGTCATCCAGGGACTCAACAACTACGTCTACTCCAAGATGTCCTTCTATGGGGCCAACGACTTCGCCGTCTCCAAGTTCGGGTCCATCGGGATGTCGCTCAAAGATTTCAAGGAGCAGATGAAGCGAAAGGACATCACCCTGGAGGAGATGCAGCTTCTCCGGGCCAAATCCACCCACGCCGACCTCATCGGAGCGAGCGCGAGCACGACCCGAAACGTGAAATACGGCAGCCAGCAGATCAAGGACGTCCAGGTCCGAGGCGTGACCCACCTCGACCACCTGATCGGGTCGGTCGTCGAACTGACGGGCGGGCGGCACATCCAGCGCGAGGATGAGGACCATTCCCGGAGCGTGTGCGTCATCGGGTCCGAGATCGCCAAAAACCTCTTCACCGGGACCGATCCCCTGGGCAAATGGATCCGGGCCGGCTCCGACAATTTCCTCGTGATCGGCATCGGCAAGGAGAAGGGCAAGATCCTGGGCATGAGCCAGGACAATTACCTGCGAATTCCGATCACGACCTTCACCAAGCTCTACGGCTCGCGGCGGTCGATCGACATCAACATCCACACCGTCTCCCTTGAGGAGATGGCCGCGGCCCAGGAGGAGGTTCGGACGATTCTCCGCTCCGCCCGGAAGCTCCCGTTCGAAAAGCCCGACGACTTCTCCTTCCGGACGTCCGAAACGTTCATCCAGTTCTACAAGACCGCGACCACGGGCATCTATTTCGCCATGATCGGCATCGCCGCGATCGCCCTCCTCGTGGGCGGGATCGTGGTCATGAACATCATGCTCGTCTCGGTGACCGAGCGGACCAAGGAGATCGGCATCCGAATGGCGATCGGGGCCCGCCGGGACAACATCCTCTTCCAGTTCCTGATCGAATCCTCGACCATCAGCGGTCTCGGGGGCCTGATCGGGATCGTCCTCGGCATCATCCTGGCCAAAGGCGTCTCGGCCGCGACCGGATTCCCCTCGAGCGTGGAGCCGTTCTCCGTATTGATGGCCCTCGTCATGTCCACCTCGATCGGCCTGTTCTTCGGCATCTACCCCGCCAACAAGGCGGCCAAGCTCAACCCCGTCGAGGCCCTGAGGTCCGAACAATGAAGCTCCGCTCCGGCATCTTCGGCGAGATCCTGTCCATGGCCTTCGACTCGATCAAGACCCACAAGCTCCGCTCGTTCCTGACGCTCCTCGGGATCATGATCGGGGTCATGACCGTCATCGGCATGGTCTCGATCATCTCCGGGCTCAACGCCTCGTTCGTCCGGGAGCTCGAATCGGCCGGCTCGGATCTGATCATCATCCAGAAATACGACGCGGTCACGATGGGCAGGATGTCGGAGGAACAACGGACGCGGAAAGACTTGACCTACGACGACGCCAAGGCCATCGAGCGCGAGGCGAGGCTCGTCCGGGCCGTGACGACCCTCCTCCAAACCAGCGTCTTCGAGGAAATCCCGGTCAAATACCAGAATGTCAAGAGCGACAACACGATGATCGTCGGCATCACCGATAAATTCCCGGCCGTCTACAACCTCTACCTGCCCAAGGAAGGGCGGTTCCTGACGGAATCCGAGATCCTCCATTCGAGCCGGGCGGCGCTCCTCGGCTTCGAGACCGCGGAGACCTTGTTCCCCCACATAAGCGCGCTCGGCAAGGAAATCCGAGTCGGCCCCGAAAAGTTCACGGTCGTGGGCATCATGAGCAAGCGGGGGGAGATGTTCGGCCAGAGCCGCGACAATCTCGTCGCGATCCCGATCACGACCTTCATGAAGATGTTCACCTACGACAAGTCCCAGCTCCAGATCGCCGCCGTCCCCCGGACGCCGGGCACGATCCAGGAAACGATCGAGGAGATCTCCAGCATCCTCAGGGCCCGGCGCAAGGTCCCCTTCGGCAAGTCCAACGATTTCTCGGTCTTCACCCAGGACTCGATGCTCGACCTCTACAACCAGATCACCGGAGCGGCGTATCTGGTGATGACCATCATCTCCTCGATCGGCCTGCTCGTCGGCGGCATCGGGGTCATGAACATCATGCTCGTCTCGGCCAAGGAGCGGACCCGGGAGATCGGCCTCCGCAAGGCGCTCGGAGCCTACTCCAAGGACATCCTCCGGCAATTCCTGATCGAGGCCATGGTTCTCACCGGGACGGGGGGAATCCTGGGGACGCTCGTCGGCTTCGGGGTGGCCTTCCTCGTCCGGGCCTTGACGCCGCTCCCCGCGACCGTCACTCCCGGGTCGGTGTTCATGGGGCTGTTCGTCTCGATCTCGGTCGGGCTGTTCTTCGGGATCTTCCCCGCCCGGAAGGCGGCCCGGGTCGACCCGATCGTCTCCCTCCGCTACGAGTAGGGCGGGACCGGCCCGTCCGTCACTTCGCGATGTACCCCGCCCGGTAGGTCACGCGGTAATCCCCGCTCTTCACCCGGACCTTGATCTCCCGGAACGCGCCGTCGGGCTTGAAGTCGAGCGGCTTGTAATAGAGGAGGTAGTAGTTCTCCGAAGCCGCCACCGCCCGCTCGAACGCCGAGGCGGCGTCGGCCGACGTGTCCGTGATCCCGCCCGTCGCCCCGGCGATCTCGCGGAAGGCGCTGTAGATGTCCTCGGACTGTTCGACGAAGGTCAGCTCCGACGGCCGCGAGCTCTCGATCGGAAGGTTGTGGGCCGGCGTCTTCGTCAGGAAGAGGAAATGGACGGCGATCGAGGAGTCGGCGTACGCCTTCTTCACGGCCTCGACGTCGAACGCGACGTCCCGCTTGTAAAACTGGAACTTCTCCATCAGCTGGAACTGGAGGGCGATGTCGTCCAGGTTGTTCGTCATCAGCATGTTCAGGGTCGTGGGATCGAACTTGGGGACGACCTCCCTCTGGTAAAAGAGGTAAACATACTTCTGGCCGGGCTCACTCTTCAGGAAATCGGCGAACCTGATCAGGCCGGCCTCGTCCACTTTTCGCAGGTTCTCGAGCCGGCTCAGGTATACGCCATGAGTCTCCATCTTCTCATCGAGGGGCCGGTCGTCCACCTCCGCCATCGACTGGTCGAGCTCCCGGAGCGTGTTGACGTATTCCGCGTTGCCGACGAGGATGTCCGTGCGAAGCTTGCCCAGGAGGTTGGCCTTGAGATGCGCAGGCGTCTCGAGGACCAGAGACTCGGGCCTCAGCCTGTAGCGGTGCATCGGCGTGACCACGATCAGCGAATCTCCCCGGAGGAGGACTTTGGCGAAGAAGAAGTCGAGCGCCGTCTCGATCTCGGGCAGATACTCCGACATTTCGAAGAAGAGGACGAACTGGCGGGCGACCCGGGGCGTCGTCGACCGGGTGCCCTCGCCCCGGGTTACCTCGGTCTTCTTGATGAGGTAGACCGCGTCAATCGTCTGGACCCGGCCGTTCTCCAGGACCTCGAAATCCTTGAGGCCCAGCGTGTCGACGAAGGTATCGCCTTTGAAGACCCGGACGGGAACTTCGATGTTGATCACCGATACGACGTGCTGGAAGTCCTGGGCCGTGAGCGCGGCAGCGGCCAAGGCCGCCAGGATGGCGAGACGCGGGATCGTTTTCATGAGCGCAGCATCCTTCCGGGAACGGACCCGATCATTCTACTCCGTCCCCGATTGGATTGCCACGCTGATTCGCGGGAGCTCGGGGGACGCCGGCGTGGACGCCCCCCTCACGATCGCCGGGCGCGCACCCCGGCGGCGGCTTCGTCGAGGACCGCCTCGAGGTCCGCTCCCGCGTCGCCGGCGATCTCGACGAGAGACGGGCCTCCGCCGCCCCGCCCGGCGAAGAGGGGCGAAATCTCGCCGACGAGGGGCCGCAGGTCGATCTTCGCGGCCTCCGATACGGCCAGGACGACATGGCTCCGGGTAGTGGTCTTCGTCGCAAAGAGAGCCGTCACGTCCGCCCGCCTGACGGCGTTCAGGGCCAGGACGCGCAATCCTTCGGGCGTCTTGTCGGCGAACACGCGCCGGACGATCCCAGCCTCGGCCTGGGCCAGCAGCTCCCGGACTTCGAACTCGCCCAGGGCGTCTTCGGTCCGGCGCGCCCGCTTCTTGAGGTCCTTGAGCTCCTCGGCCAGGCGCTCGACGGCCGCCGTGACGCCGGCTTCCCCGACGTTGAACCGGCCGACGAGGCCCCGGACCGTCCGATTCTTGAGGGTGTAATCGCAAAGCGCGCGGAACCCGCAGACGAACTCGAAGCGGAGGTTGCCCCGAATGCGCTCGGCCTTGACGATCTTGATCAAGCCGATCTCGCCCGTCCGGCGGCAGTGGGTCCCGCCGCAGGCCGAGTAATCGAAGGCGTCCGCCTCGACCACGCGAATGAGACCGGCGACCTTGGGAGGCCGCCGGAGAGGCACCTCGCCGATCCTCTCCTCGGGCACGAAATACGTCTTGATCTCGCGGTCCTCGAAGACGATCGCGTTGGCCCGCCGTTCGACACGCTCGAGGTCCTCGTCGTCGGCCTTGGCCAGGCCGATTTCGAGCGTCGAGACCTCGGGCCCCAGATGGAAGGACCGGGTCTCGCCCCGGAGGATTTCGAAGAACGCCTGGGAGAGGACGTGCTGGCCCGAGTGCTGCTGCATGTGGTCGAACCGCCGCACCGAGTCGATCCGGCCGCGGACGGCGTCCGCGGCGACATCGCCGGCGAGGATATGGACGATCCGGTCGCCGTCCTCGACGACCCGCAGGACCTCGACGCCGTCGATGGTCCCCAGGTCCCAGGGCTGACCGCCCGATTCTGGGTAGAAGCACGTCGCGTCGAGGATCAGGGCCGGCCGGCCGTCGATGGACCGGCGCTCGACGACCTTCGCTTCGAAATCGGCCCGGCCGGCGTCCTCGAAATAGAGGCGCCTGGTGGGGGCGGGTTTCAGGGTGTTGTCCATGATCGTTAACCTCGCTTCACATCGATTCCCAAACCTCGAAGGCTCGAGGCCGCCCGGCCGTTCCCGCGGAGGACGGTCCTCGCCCTTCAGACCGCCTTGAGCACGCGCTCCGTGGTCTTGAAGTGCGACTTCGCCACGCGGGCCAGCGCCTCGCGGCCATGCTTCCGGACGAACGCCGCCGCGGCCTGCTCGACGGGCGGCCCGGCGCCCTTGGGCAGGACCATGCCCCATTCCCGGCCGAGGGCTTCCAGCCTCTTCAGAAACTCGGCCCGGGCCAGGATCGAGGCCGCGGCCACGGCGGCATCCTCTTCGCCCCTCGGACGCTGGACGAGCTCGATCGTCCGCCCCTTCTTGAGGAGAGCATTGAGGACGAACTTCGCGTCCCCGAACTGGTCGGTCACGGCCCGGCCGCAGGGCACCCGCTCGAGGATGTTCTCGATGACCCGGGCGTGCCCCCAGGCGAGCAGCTTGTTCAGGTTCCGCATCTTGGCGTAGAGCTCGTTGTACTTCTCCGGGCCCACGGACACGACCGAATGGGAATATGCGCCCCAAAGAGCCTCGGCGATCTCGCGGCAGCGCCGGTCCGAAAGCGTCTTGCTGTCCCGCACGCCGAGCGTCCGGACGACATCCTCCTGATCGTCCTCGAGGTAGAATCCGGCTACGACGAGGGGGCCGAAGTAATCCCCCTTGCCGGACTCGTCCGTGCCGATGCGGCCCGCCGCGGGAACGAACAATTCGGGTTGGTTCATCGGAGCTCGCGGGAAACGTCTCTCCGCCGGCTCAGGAGCGCGGCCGGGCTTTCAGATAGGCGTCCATTTCGGCGGCCGCAATCCGCCCGTCGCCCATGGCCAGGATGACCGTCGCCCCGCCCCGGATGATGTCGCCCCCGGCGTAGACGCCTTCGAGGCTCGTCCGCATGGTCTTCCAGTCGACGTCGATGTTGCCCCACTTTCCCATGGTCAGGCCGGGGGTCGTCTGGGGGATGAGAGGGTTCGGGCTCTGCCCGATGGCCACGACGACCATGTCCACTTCGGTCGTGAACTCGGAGCCCTCGATGGGGACCGGTTTTCGCCGCCCGGAGGCGTCGGGCTCGCCGAGGCCCATCTTGAGGCATTCCATCGCCCGGACATGGCCGGCCTCGTCGCCGAGGTAGCGGATGGGCGTCGTCAGGAAGTGGAATTCAATCCCCTCCTCCTCGGCGTGGTGGACTTCCTCGATCCGGGCGGGCAGCTCCTGGCGGGAGCGCCGGTAGACGATCATGGCCCGCTCCGCGCCGAGGCGTTTCGCCGTGCGGACGGAGTCCATGGCCACATTCCCCCCGCCGATGACGGCCGCCCGCCGCGCCGGGAAGACGGGGGTGTCGTAGTTCGGGAAATCATAGGCCTTCATCAGGTTCACCCGGGTCAGGTATTCGTTGGCCGAATAGACGCCGACCAGATTTTCGCCCGGGATCCTCATGAAGTTGGGCAGGCCCGCGCCCGAGGCGATGAAGAAGGCCTCGAAACCGTCGGCCCGCAGGTCGTCGATCGTAGCGGTCTTGCCCACGACGAAGCTCGTCCTGATCTCGACGCCGAGCCTCTTCAAGTACTCGACCTCGGCCTTGAGGATCGCCTTGGGCAGACGGAACTCCGGGATGCCGTAGACAAGCACCCCGCCCGAGATGTGGAGCGCCTCGAAAATCGTCACCTTGTGGCCCAGCTTGGCCAGGTCGCCGGCCACGGTCAGCCCGGCCGGCCCGGCGCCGATGACAGCCGCCTTCCGCCCGGTCGGGGGAGGAAGGGGCGGGATGACGATCTTGCCCGAGCCGCGCTCGAAGTCGGCCGCGAAGCGCTCGAGGTTGCCGATGGCCACCGCCCTGCCCGTCGCCTTCTTGACGTTGCACAGGTCCTCGCACTGCGTCTCCTGGGGGCAGACACGGCCGCAGATGGCCGGCAGCGAGTTCGTCTCCTTGAGCTTCCAGGCCGCCTCGAGGAATTTCCCCTGCTCGATGAGCTTGACGAAGCTCGGAATGTCGATCCCGACCGGGCAGCCGCTGACGCACTGGGGGTTGGCGCAGTCCCAGCAGCGCCGAGCTTCGGCCCGGGCGGCCTCGGCGTCGAGCCCGAGGTTCACTTCCCGGAAGTCCTTGTTCCGGACCTCGGGAGGGCGCTCGGGCATCTTCCGGCGCTCGGCCTTCATCCGGTCCTTGAGCGGCGTCGCCTTGCGGAGCTCCTGGCGCCACTCCCGGCCGTATTCCGCCTTCAGGCGCGCTTTCGCGTCGGGCGACAGTTCCTTCTTGTCTTCGGCCATGGCCTTCGATGTCTCTCCCGCTTACGGGAACTCTTTCCTCTCCCAATAGCACAGCGATCGGATTTCATCGTCGAAATAGGATTTCCGACGCTTGAACAGCTCGTCCCAGTCGATCTCGTGCCCGTCGAAGTCCGGCCCGTCCACGCAGGCGAACTTGGTCCGGCCGGCGGCCGTGCATCGGCAGGCGCCGCACATGCCCGTGCCGTCGACCATGATCGGGTTCAGGCTGACGATCGTCTTGATCCCCCGGGGCTTCGTGGCCATCGCGCAGGAGTACATCAGGTAAGTGCAGCCGATGGCGATCACCCGGTCCACCTTCGGCCCGGCCCCGAGGATCTCCTCGATCTTGGCCGGGACGTACTGTTTCGAGTCCAGGGCGAAGTCGCGCGAGGCGATGAACACGCGGTCGCTCGCCGCCCGAAGCTTGTCTTCCCAATAGAGAAGGTAGCGGGCCTTGACGTCGATCACGGTCAGGACGCGGTTGCCCGCCTTCTTCAGGGCGCGGGCCAGGGGGTAGATCGCCCCGATGCCGAAGCATCCTCCGGCCAGGAGGACCGTGCCGAAATTCTCGATCTCGGACGGCCGGCCCAGCGGGCCGACGTACACGGGGATCTCGTCCCCCGCCGCAAGGCGCGACAGCTTGTGGCTCGACGTGCCCACCGTCAGGAAGACCGACGTGACCGAGCCCCGGGCCGCGTCCCAGTCCGAAATCGAAAGGGGGATGCGCTCGCCGCGTTCGTCGGGCATAAGGATGACGAACTGTCCCGGCCGGCACTTGCGGGCGACTTCGGGCGCCTCCACCTCGATGAGGTGCAGATTGGGCACGAGGCGCCGGCGGTCGAGAATCCTAGCCATGATTCCCTCCCCGGACGAGCGCCAGGCTTCTGATTTCGCGGTCCATGGCCAGGCCCCGGTAGCGATCGGGATTATGGTCCAGGGCCGGGGCGGGTCCTCCCGGCGAGACCGCCGACGCGGCGAAGGGCGCCGGGATCGTCTCCGGTTCCCGGAGGACCGCGGCGGAGTCCGCCGGCGCGCCGCCGTCCCCGAGAAAGGCGGGCACGGCCCGGGCCAGCTCGGCGAAAATCTCGGCCGGGCCCGGAAAATCGAAGCCCGGAAGCCCCATCCGCCGGGCGAGGTCGCACGCGATGCGCCACGCCGGGCGGGATTCTCCCCGGGGCTCGATCGCCGGAGCGGAGCTTTGGAGGCGGCCCTCGACGTTGACGAACGTCCCGCCCGATTCGGCGAACGTTGCCGCGGGCAGGACGACGTCGGCAAATTCCGCATATCCGCCGAGGACGCCGTCCCGGACCACGACGAATTCCGCCAGCCGGGCGGACGGCTTGGGGGCGGGCCCGGCGATGAAAAGCGTCTTGAAGGCGCCTTCGAGGACCGCCCGGTAGAGGGCTTCCGCCTCGGCTGCGTCCTCCCGGCCGAAGGCCCGGGCGATGGCGAGCGCCCCACGGGCGTTGCTCTCGTCGGCAAGAGGAACGAGCAGGCCGCGGATCTGAAGAGCGAGGTTCCAGAGGGCGGCGATATTCGCCGGCCCGCCCGGCCCTTCTCCGAACTCCGGCCCGAAGACGAAGGCCGTGGGCCGCTTCTTTTCCAGAAGCTGGGCCAAGGTCTGGAGCTTGTCCAGAGCCAGGCCGCAAGCCGACGCCGCGGCCGCGACCTTGATGTCGTGCAGCCGGCTCTTGAATTCAGCCGTCCCCGGAGTTCCGTTTCCATCGCCGAAGACGGCGCCCTCGTTCAGGATCCGGGACAAGGCGGAGAGGAAGGTGCTTTCACTCCCTTCGGGAAGGAGGATCGGGCTCCGGGCGCAGCGGAGGAGGGGCGATTCCTGCCCGCCGAGGAGGATCAGCCTGGCTCCCCTACGCACGGCCTGATGGATCTCGAGCCCGACCATGGGCAGGACGGATCCGAAGACCAGGATCGTCCGCGCCCGTCCGATGTCCGAGATCGAGAAATTCAATCCGGGCGCGAACCCCTGGGCCGCGCCCAGGGCGAGAAGGCGGGCCTGAGGCGAAAGGGCTTCGGGCCCGGCGATATGGCGCGTCCCCAATCCATCGCGGACGAGCTTGTGGAGGAGATAGACGTCCTCGCAGGAATCCTGGGCCGAGCCGACGACGCCGATCTCGTCGGGCTTCGCCGCCGCGAACCGCTCGGCGACGAGATCGAGGGCCTCGTCCCAGCCCGCCGCTTCAAGGACGCCGTTTTTCCGGATAAGAGGCTTGAGGACCCGGCCCGGATGATGGACGGCCTCGCGGACCAGGAAACGCCCCCGGACGCACGCCTGGCCGCGGTTGACGGGTCCTTCTTCGGCGGGGGAGGACGACAGAAGGCGGCCGTCCCGGAGCTCCAGGTCGAGCTGGCAGCCCTGACTGCAGAAGCCGCAGATTGTCCGCCGGGTGGCATCGGGCAGGGGTTCGTACTTCACGCCCTTCTCAAAGAGGGCCCCCGTCGGGCAGGCATCGACGCACGCCCCGCAGAACTGGCATCCCGACTCGAGGAGAGGCTTGTCGAGCGCGGTCCCGACGAGCGTCCGGGAGCCGCGGTTGATGAAGGCGAGCGTGGACGCCCCGCGCACGTCGTGGCAGATGCGGACGCACCGCCCACAGAGGATGCAGAGGTTGGCGTTCCGCTCGAAGAACGGGTCCTCACGATGGACGGGCTGATCGCGGTAAACGGCCGGGAATCCCACCCGGTCGATCTTCAGCTTCTCGACGACGGTCTGCAGCTCGCACCGCCCGTTGTTCGGGCAGAGGACGCAGCCCGTGACTTCGCCCACCTTGCGGATGGTGGCCTTGTAGTCCGTGCAGGTGGATTTCTCGGTGCAGATCAGGCAGGCGCTGGGGTGCTCCGACAGCAGGAGCTCCAGGATCTGGCGCCGCATCCGGTCGATCTCGGGATCGCTCGTCGTGACGTCCATCCCGTCCTCGACGTACGTCCCGCAGGCCGGCGCGACGCCGCGGCGCCCCTTGATGGAAACGATGCAGAGGCGGCAGGCGGTCGGGGGCGCGAGGCGGCCGTAGTCGCACAGCGTCGGGATGTAGATGCCCTGGCGGCGCGCGACCTCGAGGATGGTCGTTTTTTCGGCGACTTCGACCGCGATCCCGTCGAGGATGACCTTCATCGTCCCGGTTCCCCGGAGGCCGTCCCCCCGCCCGATTTCGCGGCCGCGGCCCCGGCCTCCGTGTCGAGCTCGCAGCGCAGGCAACGCCCGGCCTCGGCCCGGGCCTGCGCCTCGGTGAGCGCGCCCTCCACTTCCGTGAAGCTCTTGCGCCGGTGAGAAGGCGGAAGGCAGGCGGGCGCCGGGCGACCGGCCGCCACGGGCCCGCCGGAAGCCGCTCGTTCGACGTAGCGCGACGGGCGCGTGACCATATACGTCCGCTCGAGGGGCCGCCCCTCAATGTATTTCCCGATCATCTCGGCGGCGAGGCGCCCCGCCTTCATGGCCTCGATCACTCCGCCCGGACCGGTGACGGCCTGCCCGCCGGCGAAGACCCCCTTGCGCGAAGTCATGAGCGTCGCGGCATCGACGGCGACGCCCCCGCCCGGCGCCGCCGCCACGCCCTGGCCGGCGAGGACGTCCGTATCCGGGGCCGCGCCGGCGGCGAGAACGAGCCCATCGAGCGAGGTGTCGAAGTCCGTGCTTTTGGCCGGGGCGGGCGTGCCTGCGGCGTGGGGGGCCTCCCGGCCTCCAAGGCCTTTCAACTTGCCGCGCCCGGTCAGAATCTTCGCCGGCTCCGCCTCGAACTTGAACTCGACCCCTTCGGCCGCGGCCTGGGCGAGCTCGCCCGGGAATGCGGGAAGCGCGTCCTTGGCGAAGCGGGAGAAGACGATGACCTTGGAGCAACCCTTCAGCCGGATCGCCGCCCGGGCGGCGTCGATGGCCGCCGGCCCGTCGCCCACCACTCCGACGACCTTTCCGAGAACCGGCGCCTCTCCCAGATTCACGCGCCTGAAGAATTCGAGCGAGGTCATGACGCCCTCGGCATCCTCGCCCGGAAGGCCCGGCGAAATGGGTTTCCCCGCCCCGGTCGCTAAAAAGACGGCCTCGTAGCCGTCGGCGAACAGGCCGTCGAGCGTCACGTCCCGGCCGAGGGCCTTCCCCGTCCGGATCTCCACGCCGGAGGCGGCGATGGCGGCGATGTCCGCTTCGAGAGCGGCTCGCGGCAAGCGGAACGCGGGGATGCCCGCAGCGAGCATGCCTCCCGCAACGGCCTCGGCTTCGAAAACCGTCGGCCGGAATCCCCGCCGGGCGAGGTCCGAGGCGGCGGTCAGGCCGGCCGGCCCCGATCCGATCACGGCCACCTTGGCCTTGGCCCGCTCGGCGGGAGCCGGCGTCCCGGCCGCCTCGCGGCCCGCCTGTTCGAGGGCGAAGCGCTTCAACGCCCTGACGGCGATGGGCTCGCCCGACGCCCCGGCCCGGCAGGCCGTCTCGCATGGGGCCGCGCAGACCCGGCCGCAGACCGAAGGCAAGGGATTGTCTTTGCGGATGACTTCCGCCGCCCCCCTAAAATCGCCCCGGGCGATGAGAGCGATGTATGTCGAGGCCTCCTGGCCGATGGGACAGACGTGCTGGCAGGGGGCGGAGACGATCTCCTTGCAGACAAGGGCCGGGCAGGTCTTGCGGACGATGTGGGCTTCGTATTCGTCCCGAAAATAGCGCAGCGTCGAGATCACGGAATTGGTCGAGCCCTGCCCGAGTCCGCAGAGCGAGGCGGCTTTCATCGTCGCGGCGAGCTCCTCCATCCGCCGGATGTCGCCCGGCTCGCCCCGGCCTTCGGTGATCCCGGTCAGGATCTCGAACATCTGGCGCGTCCCGATGCGGCAGGGGGCGCATTTCCCGCACGACTCGTCCCGGAGGAAGTCGAGGAAGTAGCGGGCGACGTCGACCATGCATGTGGTCTCATCCATGACCACCATGCCCCCCGAGCCCATCATGGAGCCCGCCTGGACGAGGGAATCGTAATCGATGGGCAGGTCCATCATCCGGGCCGGGATGCACCCCCCCGCCGGTCCGCCGGTTTGGACGGCCTTGAGCGCCTTCCCGTCCTTGGCGCCGCCGCCGATATCCGTGACGATCTCACGCAGCGAAATGCCCATGGGCACTTCGACCAGGCCCGTGTTCCGGATCCGGCCGATGAGGGAGAAGATCTTCGTCCCCTTGCTCTTGGCCGTCCCGACGGCCGCGTAGGCCGCAGCCCCTTTGCGGAGGATAAGAGGAACGTTGGCCCACGTTTCGACGTTGTTGATGTTGGTCGGCTTGCCCCACAGCCCTTCTTGGGCCGGGAACGGCGGCCGCTGGCGGGGATACGGCTTCCGGCCCTCGATCGAGGCGATGAGCGACGTCTCCTCGCCGCAGACGTAGACCCCCGCCCCGGTGACGAGGCGGATGTCGAATTGGAATTCCGACCCCAGGATGTTCTCGCCGAGCAGACCGTGCTTGCGCGCCCGTTCGATGGCGTGGGCGATGTGGTTCACGGCCAGGGGGTTGTCGCCCCGGACATAGATGTACCCTTCCGAGGCACCGATCCCGTAGGCGCCGATGATCATGCCTTCGATCACGCTATGGGGGTTGCCCTCGAGCAGGCTCCGGTCCATGTAGGCCCCGGGATCGCCCTCATCGGCGTTGCAGATGACGTATTTCGGGTGGCCGGCCGCAGCCCGGCAGAGCTCCCATTTCAGGCCGGTCGGAAAGCCCGCCCCGCCCCGGCCGCGGAGGCCGGAAGCTTTCACCTCGGCGATGACGCTCTCCGAGGTCATGTCGAACAGCGCTCGGCAGAGCGCCTGGTAGCCGTCGAGCTCCACGTAGTCCTCGATCCGGAGGGGATCGATATGGAAGTTGCTTTCGGTCAGGAGGCGCATTTGCTTCCGGTAGAAGGGGATCTCCTTCTGCCGGGCGGCCCGGTGCCCCGTGGCCGGATCCTCGCAGGTCAGCCGGGTGATGATCCGGTCTCGGACCAGGGACTTCTCGACGATCTCAGATACGTCGCCGGGCTCGAGCTGTTTATAGAAGATGCCCTTCGGCTGGATGATCAGGCTGGGCTCCATCTCGCAGTAGCCGTGGCAGCCGGTGACGACGATCCCGACCTTCGCCTCGAGCTTCCGCCGACCGATCTCGGCCTTCAGGGCCTCGATGACCGGCAGCGCGCCGGCCGACCGGCCGCACGTGCCCGCGGTGACGACGACGGTCTTCGCATAGACGGGCTTCTCCTCCCGGATCCTGGCCTTCCACTCGAGAAGGTGATCGGGGTGGGAAAGCTTCATCATGCGGAAGCCTTGTCCCCCCGGCAGAGGTCGAGAATGGCCTCGACGGTCCTCGAGGTCGCGCAGGGATAGTACGTCCCGTTGACGACGACGAACGGGCCGATGGCGCAGCAGCCGAGGCAATTCGCCGTCTCGAAGGAGAACTTGCCGTCGGGCGTCGTTTCCCCCGCTTTGAGGCCGAGCGTTCGTTCGAACGCCCCGGCGATCTCCGCCGCGCCCCGGACGTGGCAGGCGGTCCCGAGGCAGACCGTGATCGTGAACTCGCCCTTGGGCTCGAGCGAAAAGGATTTGTAGAAGGTCAGGACGCCGAACACTTCGCTGGCCGAGAGATGGACGTGCTTGGCGATGGTGGCGACGGCCTCGGCCGGGATGAAGCCGAGGGCGGCCTGGGTGCGGTGGAGGATTCCGAGCAGGTCCCGCTGGTGATTTCCCGATTCCTTGAGGATGTCGTGGAGATCGATCACGGCCGCGGCCCCTCTACTTCGGCAATCCCGACGGTTCGAACAGGTTGGCCTCCTTCGCGATTCAGGAGGGGGATAATAACAAAAACTTCCTTATCAAACAATGCCCCGCCGGAAGACGGCCTCGCCGCCCACGATGGTCATCCTGACCCCGGCCTCCAGGATCTCTTCGGCCGGGATCCGGAACAGGTCGCGGTCGAGGACGACGAAGTCGGCCAGCCGCCCCGGCGCGATCAGCCCTTTGTCACGTTCCGCGAATTCGGCGAACGCGGCGTTCGACGTGTAGCCTTTGATCGCCTCCTCGAGCGGGATCTTCTGGCCGGGCCCCCAACCGTCCGGGTTTTTCCCGTCGAGCGTCCGGCGCGTCACGGCCGCGTAGATGCCCATCACCGGATCCATCGGAGCCACGGGCCAGTCCGAACCGAAGGCCAGCGTCGCTCCGGCGTCGAGAAGCGACTTGTAGGGATACGCCATCCGAACCCGGGCCGCTCCGATTTTCTTCTCCGCCCAACGCCCGTCATCGATCAGATGATAGGGCTGGACCGAGGCGATCACCCGGAGCCGGCCGAAGCGGGCCGCGTCCTCGGGCCGGAGATGCTGGGCATGCTCGATCCGGAACCGGCGGTCGCGCGGGCCGCCCGCGGCGGCCGTTTTTTCGAAGATATCCAGGACGAGGGCGTTCGCCCGATCGCCGATGGCGTGGAGGGCGACCTGGAGCCCGGCCTTGTCCGCGGCCAGAACCCTCCGCTCCATGATGCCCTCCGGGAACATCTGGCCGTGGAGGAGGCCGCTCGTCCGCGGATCGTCGGCATAGGGCTCGAAGAAATAGGCCGTCGCCGACCCGAGCGAGCCGTCGGAGAAGCCTTTCAGGCCCATGAACTTCAGGCGATCGTTCCCGAACGCCGGCTTGAGGCCGAAGGCCAGGACGGACGGGGCCGCCGTGAGGGGCAGGTAGAAGGAGATGCGCGTCCTCAGTTTCCCTTCCCTGAGGAGGTCCTGGTAGATGGGGAATCCCGCTTCTCCGGAGACGTCGTGGACGGAGGTGATGCCCTTCTCCGCCGCGGCGGCCATGGCCGCCTCCACGGCCCGCCGCGTCTGGGCGGGCGACGGATCGGGAATCAGGGACATGACCAGATCCATGGCCGCGTCCTTCAGGATGCCCGTGGGCTCGCCCGTCGCGGCGTCCTTGACGATCTCGCCGCCGGGAGGAACGGGCGTGGCCTTCGTCACCCCGGCCAGCTTCAAGGCCAGGCTGTTCGCCAGCACCATGTGCTCGTCGAGCCGGTTGACGCAGACGGGATGGTCCGGCGTGGCGGCGTCGATCCAATCCCGGCGGGGCAACTCGATCGGGTCGAAGAGCTGGTGATCCCACTCGCCGTTCAGGATCCATTCGCCCTTGGGCAGGCTTCCCGCCTTGGCGGCGATGCGGCGGACGAGCTCGGCCCTGGATCTCGCACCGCGGAGCTGGACGCCCGCCGCCGAGAAGCCGCCGTTCACGAAGTGGACGTGGCTGTCGATGAAGCCGGGCAGGACGAGCCCGCCGCCGGAGTCGAGGACCTCGGTCGCGGGACCGGCCAGGCTCCGGATATCGGCCGTGGCGCCGACGGCCGCGATCCGACCGTCGCGGACGGCGGCCGCCTCGGCCCAGGGCCGGGCCGTATCGCCCGTCCAGATCCGCCCGTTGATAAGAATCTTATCGGCCATCGGTCTCGCCACTCTGGCGCTCAGGGTCATGGGGCTATCATAGCCGCATCGCGCCGGCCGATCAACCGGGCCCGTTCGGCGCGCTTCCCCCTCCTCCGGCGCTTCCCCGGCGCGCTTTGCGTCCGAATTCCGTTGACACGTCTCCGCGCTTCGGCTACAACAACGGATATGAAGACCTATGAGCTTTCGGTCTCATCGCCGGGCCGGATGTGCCTCCTCGGCGAGCATCAGGATTATTTCGGGCTGGCAATCATCGCCGCGGCCGTCGACCTGCGGATCGCGTTCCGCGGGAACCGCCGCCCGGACACGACGTTCGACATCGACCTGCCCGACATGGGCGAGAGGGAGGTCTTCTCCTTCGCCGCCGAAATCCCCTACGAGAAGAAACGCGACTATTTGAAGAGCGCAGTCAACATCCACCGGCGGGCCGGCCTGCCCATGACCGGCTGGGATGTGGAGGTCCGGGGCACGATTCCGATCAACGCCGGCACGTCGAGCTCCTCGGCCATGGTCGTCGCCTGGAACAAGTTCCTGCTCGAAGCGGCCGGCGACCCGCGGGCCGAGGACCCCTACGCCCTGGCCGAGCTCGGGTTCGAGACCGAGGTCGCCGAGTTCAAGGAGCCCGGCGGCCGGATGGACCATTACACCTCGGCCCTGGGCGGGGTCGTCTGGATCCGGTTCGACGAGCCGATGAAGCTCGACCGGCTGGAAAACCCCCTCGGGACGTTCGTTCTGGCCAATTCGCTCCAGAAGAAGGACACGACCGGAACGCTGGGCTTCATCAAGAGCCACGTCCTCGAGGGCGCGGCGCGGGTGGCCCGGGCGATCCCGGGATTCACCCTGAAGAGCGAGCTGACGGCCGGTGTCTTGGCCGAGATCGACAAGCTCCCGCCCGACAACCTCCGCCTCTTGAAGGGCACGCTCCTGACCCGCGACCTGACTACGGAGGGCGCGGCCCTGTTCCAGACGCAGCCCTTCGATCATGGGAAATTCGGCCGGATGCTGACCGCCCAGCACGCCGTCCTGCACGACCATCTTCAAATCTCGACGGACAAGATCGAGGCCATGATCGCCGCCGCCCTTGACGCCGGCGCGATTGGTGCTAAAATAAACGGCTCCGGCGGGGGCGGGTGCATGTTCGCCTACGCGCCCCGCGATCCCGAAAAGGTCGCCGCGGCCATCGCCCGCGTCGGCGGCCAGCCCTTCATCGTCCATATCGACGAGGGGGTCCGGCGGGAGATTTGACGAAAGGATTGGACCGATGCTCGATTCCACGCGTCTCCGCAAGGGGATGATCATCAAGAGGGAGGACGGCGAGCTCTGGCGTGTCGTCGAAATGCAGCTCATCACCCCGGGCCGGTGGAAGGCCATGGTCCAGACGAAGCTCCGCAAGCTCAAGGACAACACCGTCACCGACTACCGGTTCCGCTCCGAGGAGCGAGTCGAGCAGGCCTTCCTGGACGAGATCCCAGTCGAGTTCCTTTACCAGAGCGGGGATGACTACATCTTCATGAACCACGAGACGTACGACCAGGTGACGCTCGACGCCGAGATTATCGGCGACGTGGCCAAGTATCTGATACCGAACATCCTCTACACGATCGAGGCCTTCGAGGGGAAACCGGTGAACGTCGTTCCACCGATCACCCTCGAGCTCAAGGTCGTCGAGACCGAGCCCAACATGAAGGGCGCCACGGCATCCGCGTCGTACAAGCCCGCCACCCTGGAAAACGGGATGGTGGTCACGGTCCCGCCGTTCATCAAGGCGGGCGACGTGGTGAAGATCGACACCCGGGACGACAAATACCTCGAGCGAGCCTAGGACGGCACATCCGGCGGGTCCTGGCGCCGACCCGCCACTGGCCTCCGAAAAATGGGGACACAGAACCCTGTAGTCTATCTGTTTATAGTTGGTTGGCGTTCTGTGTCCCCGTTTTATGCCTATGAGTTTTCCAGGAGGCTGAGGGGGGCGGGTCGGCGATAGGACCCGCCGGTTGCGTCTTTCTTTTAGAACGCGCTCTTGAACGTCAGGACGTTCCCGGCCGCGTCCTTGACCATGATCGTGATCAGGCCGTCGTTGCCCGCGGATAGCGGCGCCTTGAGCTTGAAGCTCTCCTGCCGGGAATCGCAGATCCCATCCTCGGGAAAGACCATCCGCCACTCGTCGGGCCGGATCAAGTACCTTACGTCCTTGATCGCCGAGAGCGCGTCCTCAGCCAGGAAGCTCACGGCAAGCTCGTTGCCGGCGCGGACGGCCTGGAAATTCTTGAGGATGGGCGGGGTGTTGTCGATGGTCAGGGGAGGCGTCGTCTTCTCTCCCTTTTTCTCGAAATCGGGAGGATTGGACGGCAGGTCAGAAGCGGTCACCTTGAGCGTGTAGATGCCGTCGGGGAAATTCAGGGTGTTGAAGGCATAGAGGGTCTCGGTCCAGTGATCATCGAGGACGCGCCAAGCCTTGTCCCCCTCCTGCCGGATCGAGATGGTATAAGACAAGGTGTCGCCGTTGTCGTCGTCGGCATCCCAAGTGATCGTCTGATAGCCTTTCCGCTCGACCTTCTTCGGCATGATCTGCCGCAGGGCGTCGTCCTTTTTCAGGGCCGGGTCGGGGCTCCGGCGCTCGGCGGCCAGGATGATTTCGTCCTGGTCCAACGGGAGCTTGAGGAAGACGTCGTTCGGAGGAAGGACTTCGAGACGCGTCACCTCGGGAGCGACGTTGGTCTGGAGGTAGAAGACCGTCAGCTTGGACAAGATCGGGCCGGACGGGGAGGCGATCGTCTTGAACAGGCCCTTGAACTGGAGATAGCGGCCCTTGGGGCTGAGAACCTGCTCTCCGTCCGCTTTTGAATAGGGAGGCGACCAGTCGCTCCAGCCGGGCCCGGGGTCGAAAGAATTGCCGCTCCGGGTTTGGAACTGGAGCGTCGCCCCCTGGGGCTGCTCCGCGGCCCAGGTGATGCGGCCCCAGCTCGCGACGATGCGGGCATCGAGCACCGGGCTCAGAAATTCCCCGCTCAGCCGTTGTTCGGGATAGAGGACGCTCAACTGGGTCGGGTTGTCGGCCAGGATATAGGTCCGGACCCCGACCGGCTCCAAGCCGAAGATCTGTTCGGAATTCTTCTGGAGGACGAGGGTCGTCTTCCCCTCCTTGTCCGCCACGAACAGCCGGCCCTTGGGCCCCGTCCCGAAATAGATCTTTTTCTCCGCTTCGTTCCAGAACAGGCTGTAGATCATCTCCTCCGGGGAGGACCAGAGCTTCGTGGCCACCCCATCGGGGCCGATGCGGAAAAGCGCTCCCGGTTCCCGCCCGGACGGACCGGCCGGAGCGGGGGCTTTGGAGGAGGGAGCCTGAGCGGGAGCCGCGGAGGGCGCGGCGGCGGCCGAGACGGTCACGGCCGAAATCGTGACCGCGACATCGGCCTCACGCCCCGCGGGCGCGAGCGCCGGCTCTTCCTTGCGCGTTCGGACCGACGTCCCACCCGCGGCCGCGTAGATGTTGCCGTCGAGGTCGAGGGCGAGGCTCCGGACTTCCTCGAAGCCGGACTCGAAGATCACCGCTCCCTTGCCCGTCCGCGAGATACGGTAGACGATCCCCGCCCCGCCGGCGCCGGCGAGAATGTCCCCGTTCCGATCGAATTTCAGGCAGAGGATATGGTTCTCGGGGGTCTTGAAAACCATCCTCCCCTCGCCCTCGGGCAGGATCTCGTAGATCCCGCCGCTTTCGCCGACGGCCGCCAGCAGATGGCCGTTGTCGGGGGCAAAGGCGAGGCTCCAGATGTAGCGCTCGCTCGGGTCGAAGAAGACGTCGGCTTTGCCCGAGCCCGCGATCTTGTAGACCTTGCCGTTCGGCGAGGTCCCCGCGTAGAGAACCCCCTTGGCGTCGAGAGCCAGGCAGGTCACGTCCATCTCGGGAAGCTGGGCGTATAGCTCGGCCTTGCCCTCCTTGGAGATGCGGTAGATCCGGCCGTTGTGGCCGGTCCCGAGGTAGGCGGCGCCGTCGGGCGCCGGCGCGAACGAGAGATAGAAGTCCTCGGCCGGCCCGTCGATCGCGTCCTCGCGCGGAGCGAGAGCCAAGGCGGCGTCCGAGGTCAGCGAGACGCCGGTGAACTTGCCGCGCAGGAAGTCATCGTATCCCCGGAAAACCCATTTCTGGGGCGAAACCGCCCAGGCCGCCAGGGCGGCGAAGACCGTAGCCGTCAGGACGGCAAGGATCGTTTTTTTCATTGTCCATCTCCATCGGGTTTCATGACGGGGCTCCCGAGCGCCTACTTCCGGATCCGGATCGGGATCGAGGCCGAGCCCTTGAACAGGAAGGGAACCTGAACCTGGAATTCGCCGAGGGTCGACATCGTGATCTCCGTCGGGGACGAGGACGCCGCCCGCGGCGAGGCGAACAGCGATTTCATGGCCGGCGGCAGGCTCGGCATCTCCTCGCCCCGGAGGAACAGGCCCGGCTTGGGGGCGATGACCTTGAAATAGATGCGATTGTTCTTGCGCAGGTTGCCGAGCAGGCGGACAACCTGGTCGAGGTTCCGGGGCACGACGCCCGTCGCCCGGTATTGGCCGACTTCGATGGCCTGCATGGCCGCCGCATCGCCGACGACGAGCTGGAATTCGGTCCCGGCCGGAAGCGAGGGCACGGTCAGGGGGACATCCTCGTGGAGCGTCTCTCCCCGGAAGGTGCGGACATAGACCTTGACGTTGATCGTCTCGCCGGGCCCGGCCTCGTACGCATCGAGCCAGACGCGCTCCAGGGAGCCGAACCGGAGCTGTTCCGAGGCCCGGAGCGAGAGGTCGATCCGGTGGATTCCCACGGCCTTGAACTCGTTGCTTGTCAGGAAGAACACCGCGGCCGTCATCAGGCCGGCCACGTCCTGGACCGCCGCGTCGAAATTGCCGGAGAACATGTTCTCCAGCTTGATGTCCGCCCCGTTGTCGAGGTAGATATCGGACTGCATCTCGAGGGTCAGGTCGTCCACGGCCCGGACCTCGGCGCCGAGGAGGGTCAGGAGCGACATGTTGACAAGCACCGGGGTCAGGATCTTGTCGTTGGCCAGCTTGAGCTTGAACTCCCGGACCGCGCCGCCCGCGCCCAGCATCCGGATGTTCAGCGGGACGAACTTCGGGGCCCGCCCGATCTCGCCCCGCGCCCCCGAAGAGCGGTCCTGGGTGAACGCGCCGACGGGCGCCCCGGTGGCCGCGAGCTTGAACGAATTGTCGAGCGTCGGGACGACGGTGATGATCTTCGCCTTGGCCATGCCATAGTCCACGGGCCCGAGATTGTAGAGGGGATGGCCGAAGGCCAGGACATCGTTCCCGTTCACGTAGGTCACCGTTCCCACGGCCGAGAGATCGAGGTCGCCGTCGACGAGCTGGACGGTCACGGGATCGCCCTCCCGGAGAGTGAGGTCGGGGACGAGCGTCTTCTCGGCCGCCTGCCCTCCCCCTCCACCCTTGACGGGCTGGAAGCCCAGCCGGCTGAAAAAGGGCGTGGCCGCGTCGATCGCCCGGGAGGAGAACCCGCCGAACATCAGCGGAATCTTCAGCGGGACGAGGGCCTGGCCCTGGGCGGAGAAGCTCTCCGGGGCGGACAGGGCGTCCTTCTGGATCTCGAGTAGCCGCCCGAGGGACAGCGATGGCGTGAAGGGAATGTTCGGGGCGGAACGGCCTTCGGGCGCGGGCCCCTTGTCCGTCGGAATGGCCATCATCTCGCCGATAGGCGTGATCCCGGCGATGGCTTCCTTGGCGTAGGGGAAGCTGAACGCCACGGCGCCGATCATCCGGCCGTCGACGTAGACCGGGCTGCCGCTCATGCCGGCGATCACGCCCGCCGTTTCCAGGACCTTGCCCCGGAGGCGGGCGATGATGACGCTTCTCTTGGGCGAGTTGTTGGTCAGGACGCCGAGGATGTCGGCGTCGAACTCCTCGATCCGGCTGCCCTCGAACACGGTCCGGCCCTTCCCCGTCATGCCGGCCTTGACCTGGTCCACGGGCAGGATCGAGGACTGGGCCGAGGCGAAGGCTCCCGCGGCGCCGAGGAGGAGGATCACGGCCAGGACTCTGCGGACGTTGCTCATGTAGATCAAACTCGGAAAGGTCAGACGGCGTTGCACCACAATACGTCCTTTCGCCCTCGCGGCCCGCCGGCCCTCATTTGACCGGCCGGCATGATTGTCATAGAATCGAGGCCCGGCACTCATGAAAATCTTGATCACCGGCGCCACGGGATTCATCGGCAGCCACCTTATCGAGGCGCTGTCGGTCACGGACGCCGAGATCTATGCCCTGGTCCGCGACCCCGGCCGCATGACATTCGCTCCGGCCGGCCGGATCCGCATTCTCAAAGGCGGTCTGGACGATGTCCCGGAGCTTCCCGCGGGCCTGGATATCGTCTTTCATCTCGCGGGATTGACCAAGGCTCTGAAATCAAAGGATTATTATACCGTAAACGCGGAAGGGACGGCAAGGCTGTTCAACGCCCTCGAAGGCCGTCGTCCCCACCCTAAGGTCGTGATCCTGTCAAGCCTCGCGGCCGGAGGCCCGTCGGAAAAAGGCGGGCGCCGGAAGGAAAGCGACCCGCCGGACCCGGTAACGCCCTACGGCAAGAGCAAGCGCGGAGGAGAGGAAGAAGCCCTGGCCCGCAAGGAGGGCTTCCCGGTCGTCATCCTCCGCGTGGGAGCGGTCTACGGGCCCCGGGATACCGATTTCCTCAGTCTGTTCCGATACGTGGAATGGGGCCTCGTCCCCGTGATCGGGTCCAAGAAACCGCCGCTCAGCCTTTGCTACGTCAAGGACCTTATCCGGGCCCTGCTTCTGGCCGGGGAGAAAGCCCTACAGAGCGGCGAGATCTTCAACATCGCCCAGCCGGAACCCAGGACGTTCGACGAGTTCGGCCTGGCGGCCGGATCGGTCATGGGCCGGGCGCCCCGGCGCCTCATCATCCCCTTCGGCCTCGCCTACTCCATCGTCCTCGCCTCCGAATTCGTGAGCACCATGGCCCGCCGGCCCGGCCCCCTCAACCGGGACAAATACCGCGACTACCGCCAGGCCGGATGGGTGGCCGACGTCACGAAGGCCCGGGAAGAGCTCGGATTCACGACGGACACGACGCTCGAGGCGGGGCTGCGGGAGACGATCGCCTGGTACCGGGAGAACGGCTGGCTCAGCCGGTCTTCTGGATCACGGTCAGCCGGGTCGAAAAAGTCGCGGAAAACTTCGTCGAGCTCTTGAGGCACCATCCCTCTTTCGGGGACGTCACGAAATACTTGATCCGGCCCTCGAGCACGTGGATGTCCCGCTTCGCCTTGAGGCCGACCGTGAACGGGATTTCAATGGGCTTCTTAAGATTGAGGCGCTCCCGCCCCCCCTCCTCCGCCACTTCGACGCCCAGGTCCGCGGCCGTGAAGAAATTCTTGGGAAAGACGAGCTCCTCGGAGGGTCCAAACTCGACCGTGAAGGGCGGCTGGGCGTTGATCGTGATGCCGTCCGGGACGTAGATCTTCAGCACGACCTTGCCTTCCTCGCCCCGGGAGAGGCGGAGCGGGGTGATGCGGCACTCGACCCTGACGAGCTCATCCTTGGGGGACGGAAATCCGGAGCCCGCCGACAGAGCCAGAACGGCGATCAGGGCCATCCCCGCCGCGGCAGCCTTCCTCCGGATATTCTTCGTCATCGTGGGCAACCCGAAGTGTAGGCGCGGAGAGCGAGCGAAGTCAAGCGCCGGCGGCGGCAGGGGCCCCAAGTTTCACTTGGGGATCCGTTCCGCCGTACTCGCCCGTGCCTACAACCACGGGCGAGTGCAGCATCCGGGGCCTTTACTTTGTTCCGGGGGCTTCATTATAATGGCGCCCGAAAGGGGAATGCCTCATGAACCCAAGAGCGATCATCACCGGGACCGGCCGGTCCATCCCCCCCAAGGTCGTCACCAATTTCGACCTCGAAAAGCTCATCAACACCACCGACGAGTGGATTCAGCAGCGGTCCGGCATCCGGGAGCGCCACTGGGCCGAGGACGGCGTGGGGAGCTCGGACCTGGCGGCCGAGGCCTCGCTCAAGGCCATCGAGAGCGCGGGACTCGACAAATCCGAGATCGACTTTCTCATCGCGGCCACGATTTCCCCGGACCACTACTTCCCGGGGATCGGGGTCATGGTCCAGGCGAAGCTCGGCCTGGGAACGATCGGCGCCCTCGACGTCCGCGACCAGTGCAGCGGCTTCATCTACGCCCTATCCGTCGCCGACCAGTACATCCGAGCCGGCACGTACAAGAAGATCCTGGTCTGCGCCGCCGAAGTCCAGTCGCACAACCTCGACCTCTCGGACGCGGGCCGGGACATGGCGGTCCTCTTCGGCGACGGCGGCGCGGCAGTGATCGTCGAGCCGAACCCGGCCGACGACGGCCGGGGCATCCTCTCGACGCGCCTGTTCTCCGACGGCCGCTCCCTGCGCGACCTCTGGATGGAAGCGCCCGCCGCGGCCCAAAAGCCGACGTTCGGCCCCGCCTTCATGGAGGAGCGCAAGTATTTTCCGCGCATGGACGGCAAGAGCGTCTTCAAGAACGCCTCCGAGCGCATGCCCGAGGCCGTGCTCCAGGGCCTGGCGGCGAGCGGCCTGACGGTCTCCGACGTGAGTCTTCTCATCCCCCATCAGGCCAACGACCGGATTTCCCAGATGGTCGCCAAAAAGCTCCAAATCCCCCTCGAAAAAGTCGGGCGCAACATCGACCGGTATGGGAATACGACCGCCGCGTCCATCCCCATCGTCCTCGACGAGGCCGTCCGCGAGGGACGGGTGAAGAGGGGGGATTGCATCGTCCTGACGGCCTTCGGCTCGGGCTTCACTTGGGCCTCGGCCGTCCTGCGTTGGTGAATCCCGGCCCGGACTCCGGGCCGGCCCCGCGCCGGAATCCGCTCCCCGGTCTGGCACGGAAGTTGCTATTCTTAAAGGCGGGATGATGCTCACGAGAGGCGGAGGCCGTGCCGCCGCGCGGGGAAAGCGCGATTTCCCCCGAGGAATTGCATTCTCCCGGGTCCTTGTGCTAGGATTCGAAATCGGTTCGGACGCGGTAGTCATAAAATAGCTTTACACGAGGAGGAGCGCATGAGGAAAACGGCCCTATTCGCCATCGCCTGCGGCTTCGTGCTGCTGGCCGGCGTCGGCATGCTCCAGTCCCAGCAGGGCCCGGACGACGCCAAGTTCACCAAGCTGGTGGATGCGTACCTGGAATCCTATTGGAAATTCTATCCGACGGCCGCGACGCTGGCCGGCTTCTACAAGTTCAACGACAAGCTCGAAGATTTCAGCGAGTCCGTCGTCGAGAAGCGCGGCCCGGAGATCGAGAGCTTCAACAAGGAGCTGACGACGAAGATCAGCGTCGACAAGCTCAACCCCGATTTCCAGATCGACCGCCAACTGCTCCTCGAGACGCTGGACATCGATCTCCTGCGCCTCGAGCATATCGTTCCCCAGGAATACAACCCCCTTCTCTACGACGACATCCTCCTCAATTCCATCCGCGGCCTCCTGATCAAGGAGTTCGCCCCGCTCGACGCCCGGCTGAAGAGCGCCACCGAGCGGGCCAAGAAGATCCCCGAACTCGTCAAGCAGGCCAAAGCGAACCTCAAGACCCCGCCGAAGGAGTACACCGAAACCGCCATCAAGCAGTTCGGGGCAATCCTCGACTTCTACAAAAGCGACGTGCCGAAGCTGATCGAAGCGGGCGCTCCGCCGGCCAAGGCCGCCTTTCAGGCGGAGATGGCCAAGGTCATCCCGGCGCTCGAAGACTACCAGAGATTCCTCCAGAACGACCTCCTGCCGAAATCCACGGGCAACTTCCGGCTCGGGGAGGCCCACGCGCGGATGTTCCAGCTCAGCCTGGGCGGGACGCTGCAGCTCAACGAGCTCAGCGCCCTGGCCAAGGCCGATGCGACCAACCTCCGGACCGAGATGTTCAAGATCTGCTTCTCGTACTATAAGATCATGGATCCCAAGTTCGACGTCGAGCATCCGCCGGCGAACCTGACCCAGGACGGCTTGATCAACTCCGTCGTCAGCCACGTCTTCAACAAGATCAAGAGCGCCCAGCCCACCAAGGACGAGCTCTTGGCCCGGATCAAATCGACGGCGGACCGCATCAAGGCCTTCATCGCCAGGACCAGCCTGCTCGACGTGCCCGATGAGGCCTTGTCGATCGACGCGATGCCCGCTTTCTCCCGGGACGCGATCCTCACGAAGCTCGAATCGCCCAGCCCCTACGAAGGCGCCGGCGTCTATGCCCTCTTCGTCAATCCGTACGTCGAGAGCCTCCCCGACGACCAGGCCCAGTCCTTCCTCGACGAGTTCACGAACGATTACATCCCCGTCTGGACGATGCAGAAGGTCTTCCCGGGCAGCTACGTCCCCGCATATTTCAACCGCAAGAATTCGTCCCTGCTCCGCAAGCTCTCCCCCAGCCAGCTCCTCATCCAGGGCTGGCCGCTCTACGCCCAGGACATGTTCATCTACGCGGGCTTCGGGAACTATGACCTCAAGCAGCGCCTCAACGAGCTCAAGCTCAAGCTCCAGGCGGTGATCGACTTCCAGCTGGACGTCAACATCCACGAGGGCAGCTACACGAAGGAGCAGGCGATCCGGCTCATGACCGTCAACGGCTTCCAGACGCCCGCCGAAGCCGAGCGCAAATGGAACATGATCGCCCTCCATCCCGGAGAGGCGGCCTATCCGTATATCGGCTACCGCGAAATCCTCGATATCGAGAAGGACTACAAGCAGGCCAAGGGACAGGCATTCAGCCAGAAGGAGTTCCTCAGCAAGCTGGTCAGCTTCGGATCGCTTCCCTTCCGGATCATCAAGCTCCGGATGATGCAGTAAGGATTCTCCCGTCCGTCCCGTCGCGTCGGCGGGACGGACGGGGTTTTTTTTTACGCGAGGACCATGACCGATCGTCCCCTGTTCCTCCCCGACTCGCATGCCCACCTCGACATGGAGGAGTTCGATCCGGACCGGGAGGAGGTCCTCCGCCGGGCCCGCGAGGCCGGGATCGCCGGCATCCTCTGCCCGATCGACATCTCGAGCGCGCGGAGCGTCGCCACGGTCCTTCGGCTCGCCGCGGACAACCCGGACATCCGGGCGGCGGCCGGGCTCCATCCCCACCAGGCCAAACTCGACTCCCCCGCCCTGCGCGACGCGCTCCGCGGCCTGGCGTCCTCCGGTAGGATCGTCGCCGTCGGCGAAATCGGCCTCGATTACCACTACGATTTCTCCTCCCCCGCAGAGCAGAAGGACGCATTCAGGCGCCAGCTGGCCTTGGCCGGGGAGGCCGGCCTTCCGGCGATCATCCACAGCCGGAACGCCGGCCGGGACATCGTCGACGCGGTCCGCGGGGAGCGCTTTGACCGGGGGGGCGTCCTCCATTGCTTCTCCGAGGACTGGGACTTCGCCCGGGAGATGATCGACCGGGGGTTCCACATTTCGTTCTCGGGGATCGTCACCTTCCTGAACGCCGCTCGGTTGAGAGAGGTCGTGGCCAGGATCCCGGACGACCGGATCCTCCTCGAAACGGACGCCCCTTACCTGGCTCCGGTTCCCTACCGGGGGAAGCGAAACGAGCCGGCCTTCGTAATGGCGACTGCCGCCCGGGTGGCCGCCCTCCGCGGCTTGGCCCCGGAGGACCTGGCCGATGTGGTGTCGCGGAACTATGCCCGGGCTTTTTCTCTTTGAAAAACGGGCTGGTCAATGCTAAGATAGGCCCGCCATGCCGGACGGACACAAGTCGCTTCAGCTCGACGGCATTTACCGGTCCATCCAGGGCGATCTCGACGAGGTGGAAGGCCGTCTCCGGGAGATCAGCGGCTCCTCGAACCCCCTGATCGCCGAGATCAACCGCTACCTGTTCCAAAAGGGCGGGAAGCGGATCCGGCCGGCCCTGCTCATCCTCTCGGCCCGGATGTGCGGCTACAAAGGCGCGGACCACATCTTCTGGTCGGCCCTGGTCGAGATCATCCACACGGCCAGCCTGATCCATGACGACATCGTCGACAATTCCACGCTCCGGCGCGGCCGGGACACGGTCCACGCCAAGTGGGGGCCGAACATCTCGGTCCTCCTCGGGGACTTTCTTTACATCCAGTCCATCGCCCTGGCCCTGAAGACCAAGACCTATCCCATCATCGACCTCCTGGCCGACGTGACCTCCCGAATGGTCGAGGGCGAGCTCATCGAGTTCTCGGTCAACGGGAGCCTTGACTTGACCGAAGACAGCTACCTCGAGATCATCGGCAAGAAGACGGCCGGCCTGTTCGCCGCATCCTGCCGGATCGGCGGCCTGCTGGCGGGAATCTCCCCCCGCCCCGGCGAGAGGCTCGAGGAGTTCGGGACGGCCCTGGGCCTGGCTTTCCAGATCGTCGACGATCTCCTGGACTTCAAGGGCGAGGAGAAGACGCTGGGGAAGCCGGTTCTCTCGGACTTCCGCGAAGGCCGGTTCACCCTGCCCCTCCTCCATGCCCTCCGGACGACCGGAGGAAAGGACCGGGCCCGCCTCCTCGATCTCATCGAGCACCGCAAGACCCGGACCGACGCGCCGGAGCAGGTCCAGAAGATCGTCCGGGCCGCGGGGTCGCTCGACCACGCCTTCGAGCGGGCCGCGGCCTTCACCCGGAAGGCGAAGGAAATCCTGGCCGAATTCCCCCCGTCCGAGCACCGGAGCTCCCTCGTGCGGATCGCGGACCTGGTCCTCCAGAGAAACGCCTGACGTGCTCGAGATCGAAATCAAAGTCCCCGCCCCCGACCTTAAGGCCGCCCGGGAGCGGCTCGCCGCCCTCGGCGCGGTCCTCGTCCGCGAGCGCCACCGGGAAGAGAATACCCTCTACGACCGGAAGGACGGCGAGCTTGGCTCCGGCCGCCGGGCGCTCCGGCTCCGGATCGCGGGCCGGAAATCGTTCCTGACCTACAAGGGCGCGCCCCAAAAATCCCGGAAGTACAAGGTCCGCGAGGAATTCGAGACGGAGGTGAAGAACGTCCGCCAGGTCAGGAAGATCCTGGCCGGGCTGGGATACCGTCCCGTCTTCCAATACGAGAAGCACCGGACCGTGCTCCGGATCAAGACGCTGAAGATCTGCCTGGACGAGACCGCGGCGGGGATGTTCCTCGAGTTCGAGGGAGAGCGGGAGAAGATCGCCAAGGTGTCGAAGCAGCTCGGGATCCCGAAAAAGGATTGGATCAAGCTGGACTACATCGCCCTGCTGATCCGAGCGGGAAAGGGAGGAATCCTCCCTTATTCGTCGTCTTTCTCTTCGCCGACCACCGAGTCGGGAAGCTCCTCGTCGTAATCTGGGTCGGGGGCCGCGTCGCTCTCTTCGCTCTCGCCCGGCTCTTCGTCGGGGGCCGCGTCGGAGCCGGCGTCTTCGCTCTCGCCCGCGGCGTCCACGACTCCGAGCACCTGTTCTTCTACCTCGGCGGCTTCTCCGCTGAGCGGCTGGATGATCTCGTAATCCACGACGCCCGCCTTGACTTCGATCTGGGCGATGCGGATCGGGTTCCGGGATTTCGTCTTGATCTTGACCTTGGCGCCATGCAGGAGCTGCTTGGCCCGCTTCGAGGCCAGGATCACGAAACGGAATTTGCTATCGATCTTGCCATAAGTCTGCAAAGGACGTTACTCCTCGTAATGCGGATTGGACGGGTAGAGTGCCGTATCTTAACAGAAAGCGGCCCAAAATTCAATGTTCCCCTTTTAAAAAAAGGTGGGGATGAGGGTGAGCCTCGCGAATTCCCCGCGGCGAGGCATCGAATTGTCTTGTCTTTACGGGCCGAATCCCATAAGATTTTCTGTCGCACGATGAAAAAAGCGCCCCCGCCCTTCCCCCGCCAAGGCCCGGCCGTCCGCCGGACGTTCGAAAAGCTCGAGATCGAGGATGGAGACCGCCGCGGCGGGATCAGGGAGCGGCTCCGGCGGCTGTTCCGGCGCAAGAACCGCCCGGGCCGATCCAAGCGGGCCGGCTAGGCCCGGCGCGCGGCAACCCCCTCCTCCATCCAAGCCGGATCTTCCTCGAACTCGCGAGCGAGGGTTCGTTTCTCGCCATCCTCGAGCCAAGAGCCGGCGATCCCCTGGAGAATTAAGGATCGGATCTCATCGGGCGTGAAGCCGAAGACGTCGGCGAGGTGCCGGAGCTCATTCGCGAGGCGGGTGCCGAACATCTGCGGATCGTCCGTATTGACGGACACGAGGAGGCCGCGCTCGAAATAGCGGCGGACGGGATGCTCCGCAAGAGTCCGGATGATGCCCGTCCGGACGTTCGACCCGGGACACAGCTCCAGAGGGATGCCGGCCTCGGCCAGCTCGTCGACGAGAGCCGGGTCTTCCGCGGCGCGCGTCGCGTGTCCGATCCTGTCGGGTCGAAGGCGGCGGAGCGCGGCCCGGACGCTTGCGGGGCCCGCCCCTTCGCCGGCGTGGACGGTCGTCCTGAACCCGAGCTTCCGCGCACGCCCGTAGACCCCGGCGAACGGATCCGGAGGAAACGCCTGTTCCGATCCGCCCAAGCCGATCCCGATGATCCCCAGGTCCCGGACCTCATCGAGACGGGACAGCAGGACGTCCCCCGCCGAAGGGCCGAAATCGCGGACCAGGTCCGCGACGAGCGCAAGGCGCGTTTCCGGGACGCGGGCGAGACCGCGCCGGATGGCCTCCGCCAACCTTCGCGGCTCGAGGCCGGCCTCGGCGAAATCCGGGGGGGAGAAGAAGACCTCCGCGTACCGGATATTCTGGGCGGCGAAATTCCGGGCGACGGCCTCGGCGATGAAAGTGAAATCCTCGTATTCGCGGAGGAAGAGATTCTTCCAGACCCAAGTGTCGAGGAAATGGGAGAAGTCGCGGTACGTGAACGCGCGCTCGAGAGCCGCGCGGTCGGGAACGGCAGGATCCCCCCCGTATTTGAGGATGAGCGTCCACAGGGCGTCGAGCGGGATCGCGCCTTCGAGGTGGACGTGGAGCTCGATCTTGGGGAGGCGCTCGAACCAGTCCGCGGGGCCCGCGGCCTCGGTCACTCCGCCTTCTCCGTCTCGGCGGCGGCCGCGGCGTCGTCCGCCGCCTCGGCGACGGCGCCTTCGAGGAGCTTCTCGGACTCTGCAGCGGGCAGCTCCTGGACCTGGCGAAGCTTGCGCTCGATCGCCCGCGTCCGCTTCTGGGCGCCCTCGATGACATTGCCCGCTTCCTCGAGCTTCTTCTGGACTTTGTCGATGACCTCCCCGAACTTGCCGAACTCGGTCTTGACCGCGCCGAGCAGCGTCCAGACCTCGCTCGACCGCTTCTGGATGGCCAATGTGCGGAAGCCCATCTGGAGGCTGTTGAGGATGGCGGTAAGTGTCGTCGGGCCAGCGATAATGACCCGGGACTCGCGCTGAAGGGCATCCTGCAGGCCGGGCCGGCGCAGGACCTCAGCGTAGAGGCCTTCGGTAGCGAGATAGAGGAGGCCGAAGTCCGTGGTATGGGGCGGGTCCAGGTATTTATCGCGGATGGATTTGGCCTCGGCCTTGATACGAACCTCGAGTTGGCGGCCCGCCTCCTCGACCCCGGCCGCGTCCGCCCGCTCCGAGGCTTCGATCAGGCGCTCGTAGTCCTCCTTTGGAAATTTGGCATCGATCGGGAGCCAGACGACCTCGCCGTCCCGGCCTTCGGGGCCGGGAAGTTTGATGGCAAACTCGACCCGGTCGGCCGAACCCACCTTGGTTGAGACGTTCCGGTCGAACTGGTCGGAGACGAGGATCTGCTCGAGGAGGTTCCCGAGCTGGATTTCTCCCCAAGTGCCCCGGACCTTGATGTTGGTCAGGACCTTCTTCAGGTCGCCGACCCCGCTCGCTAAGACCTGCATCTCACCGAGTCCCTTGTGGACCTGCTCGAGTTGGTCGCTGACCTGGCTGAACGAAGCGGCCAGGCGCCGCTCGAGCGTCTGCTCGAGCTTGTCCTCGACGGTCTTTCGCATCAACTCAAGCTTGGCCCCGTTGTCGGCCTGAATCTCGGCGAGCTTCTTTTCGACGGTGCCCCGCAGCCCCTCGAGCTTGGCCTCGTTCGACTCCGTGAGGCGCCGCAGCTCGCCGGCGAAGGCCTCCATCTGCCGGCGGTCGAGGGCGACGAGGTCCGTGATCTGCTTCAGAACGGAATCGTTCGCTTCCTTAAGGCCCGCCGCGACCTCGCGCCGCAGCGCGCTTGACTCCGAATGGCTCTCCTCGCGGCCGCGGCCGAACTCGTCGCGGAACTCCCGCTCCGCCCGCTCCTGCCCGCGCTCGATCGCTTCGAGGCGCGGCTGGAGGTCGGCGCTCCCCCGGCGACGGAGGAGCAGGACCATCAGGATGATCGCGACGGCGGCCAGGACGCCCGCGACAAGCGAAAATATTTCTCCGAGATTCATGGAAAATACCTCCGCGGCCGGACGGATGGAGCAGCGGCGGAAACGACTCGCACCCGGTGCGCTCCTACTATCGTTCATCTGGGGCTGTTAATCAAGAGCGCGGGCGAGTTACGTTCCGGCGAAAGGCAATCAGCGGATGCCGATCAGCAGCTCGATCAGATGCCTGACGAAATTGATGACCGGGTTCAGGATTCCCGTAAATAGAAGCAGCAGGATGACGATGAATCCGTTCTGCCCAAGGAGGGAGTAAATTTTGCTGGTCTGGTTCGGAAAGATCCCCAACAGGATCTTGGATCCGTCAAGAGGCGGGATGGGAATCAGGTTGAGGGCGGCCAAGGTGATATTGATCTGGACCATGAAGTAAACCATGATGACCCAGGTCCCCGCGTACCTGACGGGGATCACCTTGAGCAGCATTTCGAACAGGAAGGCCAGCAGGATGTTGGCCGCGATGCCGGCCGACGAGACCAGGATCAATCCCTTGCGGCGGGGGTGAAGGTTGTAGAAGTTGACCGGGACGGGCTTCGCCCAGCCGAACCCCACGATGAAGAGCATGAGCGTCCCGAACGGGTCCAGGTGCTTGAGCGGATTCAGGGTCAGGCGCCCCATGTCCTTGGCGGTCGAATCGCCCATCCGGTAGGCCACCCAGCCGTGGGCTACCTCGTGGATGATGATCGAAAAGAGAAGAGGGATGACGAGCAGGACGAAGGCCAGCGGATCCTGGGTCAGCAGCTTCAAGAGTCCCATATTTTTCTCTCTTGCGCATCTTACACCAGTTCGGCCCCGAATTGAACTTCCGGATTTTGGCCTGCCGGCCTGATCAGGGTGAGCCCTAAGGTCTGCGGCCGCCGATCTACGCCCGCCCTTTTGAAAGCGCTCCCGAAAATTCCCGCCTCCGCGGCCAGCGCGGACCTAGAAGCTGATTCCCGCGTCGATGATGAACTGTCCGTGTCCCAGCTTGTTGAGAGCGTATTCGATCCGGAGCACATTGATATAGGGCAAAATGATGTGGAGCCCAACCCCGTATCCGGTCAGGAAATTGTTCCAGCGGATCTCACTCGCGGTTCTCCAGACGATTCCGCTGTCCACGAAGAGGCCGGCGCTGAGTCCGAATTTAAGGTTTCGGTACAAGCTGGGGATGATCGGGCCGTTCTTGATCGAGAAATAGCGGACGGGCAGGAGAGGGATGCGGATTTCCAAGCTGGTCAAGGAGATGCTGTAGCTCTTGTAATCGGCAAAGAGGGCGGGATTGGGCAGGATCTGGTCGAAATAGCCCCGGAGGCGCTCGCCGTACCCGAGATACACCCGGTCGTACATGGGCAGGATCCCGCTGTTGAGGATGAACAGCTGGCGAACGCCCAGCGACAGCGCGCCAAGAAAAGGCTGATAAAACCGGCTGTCGGATGTCAGCCGCCAAAAATCCGGCTGATTTTTTCCGAACCCCGTCCGCTGCAGCTCAATGGCGAGATAGGCCCCTTTCCGGGGGTATTCCGCCAGATCCCGATGGTCCCAGCGCACCTGCCAGGACAGGCTGGGGACGATGTCCTGGGCCTGCCCGGAAACGGCGTATATCCCGTACTGTCCTGGAAGCCGGATGCGGGTCAGGGAGAATTGGACGCCCGTCTCGAGCTCGAGCGACAGGCGTTTTCCGAGTCCCAGGTTGAACCCCAGCCTGTCTTCCTGGAAATCGAAGATCCTGTTTTCGTTCGCCCGCCGCGAGATTCCGATGTTGAGCGACAGGCGCTGCCGCTCGCCGATCCAGGGGATGGAGTAATTGAGGAAATAAGAGGGATTGTAGCCGAACGAGCCGCCCACGCGCAGCCTTTCGTTGCGGCCGCGAAAATTGGCGTCCGTAACTTGAAGTCCGTAGCTGAGTTTGCTCCAATCGCGGTCACTGATGGAAAAGAGGGGGGACGGGAACAAATACCAGCTTTCGGTGACGATGACGGTGAGAACGGCCTGGCCGTCCCGCTCGTCGACACGAAGCTCGACGCGGTTGAACAAGCCCAGGTTCTGGACCTTGTTCTGAACGAGCGTCAGGTCGGCGGCGCTGAGCACGGCCGGAAAAGTGAAGGGAATCTCTCTCAGAATGACGTCCGCAGCCGTGATCTTGTTCCCCTCGACCGCGGCGTGATCGATCCGGACCGGAGCGGCAAGGAGGTCTTGGGCGGCGCGCGCTCCAAGGACGAGAAGCATGATCAGAACGAATCCGAGGAGTCCTTCCTTCCGCTTGTTCCGGGCGATCATGTTCCCTCGATCTTCCGAATCGACGCTTAAAGGCATTCGCTCGCGGAGGCTACGATCATATATAAGACAATCCCTATAGATATTGTAGGATCATAATATTTTGGATTCAGGGCAAAGTCAAGAGGGTTCCGGTCATTGGCCGTTCGCCGCGCCTGAATTGGCTGGTTATTATTTTTGTTTGATTGGATGTTGACGTCAGCCAATTAGGCCGTTATGCTGGGACGCGGACGGGCTGGCAGCGCATCCGGGCGGCCCGTCCGCCGACAGGAGGATCCGATGCTGCTCAAGATCGACCGCGGCGCGAAGACGCCCGTCCATCGCCAGATCGAAACCGAGACCAGGCGCCTCATCGATCAGGGCGCGCTCCGCCCCGGAGAGGCTCTGCCCCCCTCCCGGGAGCTCGCCCGCCGCCTGGGCGTCAATCGCTCCACGGTCTACCAGGCTTATGCCGATCTCCAAGCGCAAGGCTATCTGCTGAGCCGCCCCGGCTCCTACAATATCGTCCAAGCGCGCCGGAAGGAGGCCGCCTATGATCCCGGCCGCCGGGGGCTGTTCAATTGGGCGCGCCGGACAACCCCCGGCGCCCGAGCCGCACATGAGGCCAACCTCGTTCTCGCCGCCGGCGCCGCTTCGCGCCGGCTCCACGAGGGGAAATTCGTCGACTTCGCCTCGCTCGAAGTGGATCCCCGGCTCTACCCCCTTGCGGAATTCCGGAGCGTCGTCCGCCGCGTCCTGGCCGATTCCGGACCCGACGCGCTCCGCTACGGCGAGCTCAAGGGATATCTTCCGCTCCGGGCCGGAATCGCCCGCCGGCTTCGGCTCCATGGGATCTCGGCGTCCGAGGACGAGATCCTGATGACATCGGGCTCGCAAGAGGGCCTGGATCTGGTCATCCGGCTCCTCTGCCCGCCGGGGAGCCGCGTGGCCGTCGAGGTCCCGACCTACGCCCGGTTCCTCCCCCTCCTTGCCCTGAACGGCGTCGAGCCCGTCCCCGTGCCCATGACGCCCGCGGGCATGGACCTCGACGCCCTCGAGCGCGTCCTGGCGGGGAGCCCGATCCGCTTCGTCTACTCGATTCCCAACTTCCACAATCCGACCGGGATCACCACCCCGCACGCCCATCGCGAGCGCCTTCTCTCGATCTGTCAGGCCACCGAGATTCCGCTTCTGGAGGACGGGTTCGAAGAGGATATGAAATACTTCGGCAAGGTCCCCCTCCCGCTCAAGTCGATCGACGAGCGCGGCGTCGTCATCTACCTCGGCACGTTTTCCAAGGCCCTCTTCTCCGGGCTTCGCATCGGCTGGATCACGGCCGACCGCGATTGCATCGACCGGCTGGCCGCGGTCAAGCGGTTTTCCGATCTCGGCCTGAGCCCCCTTGTCCAGATGGCCGTCGAGCGCTTCTGCCGTCTGGGATTCTACGACCTCCACCTCAAGCGCATCCACCGGGTATATCGGCGCCGTCTTGTCCTCACCCTGGAGGAGATGGACCGCCGCATGCCGAAAGGCATCACCTGGACGCGGCCCGTGGGCGGCTATACGCTCTGGGTCAAGCTGCCCCGAAAGATGGGGGCCGCGGCGCTGCGAGAGCACCTGTTCGACCACGGGGTCGCGGCGACGCCCGGCGCGGAATTCTTTCCCGGTGGCCGGCCCTCGGAGTATCTGCGGCTTTGCATCGCCCGGCCCAACGAAGACGAGATCCGGACGGGAATCCGGCGGCTGGGACAAGCGCTGGCCTCGCTGCCCGCATAAGAGAGAGGTGACGCCATGAGCCAAATCCTCGGATTGAAGACGGGGCTGACCTACGGGCCGGTGAATTCGCGGCGGCTGGGCAGGTCGCTGGGGATCAACATCCTGCCGCGGGAGACCAAGCTCTGCTCGTTCGATTGCGTCTACTGCCAGTATGGATGGACGGGAGCTCACGAAGCGCGACCCGGCCGGGACTACGGGTTGCCCTCTCCCCCCGACGTCCGTGCCGCTCTCGAGGACAAGCTGCGCTCGCTGGCTGAGCCGCCGGCTTACATCACTTTCTCCGGCAACGGCGAGCCCACGCTCCACCCTCTCTTCGGCCAAATGGTGGACGAAGCGATCGCCGCGCGAGACCTCCTGGCTCCGGCCGCCAGAACAGCCGTCCTCTCGAACTCGACGACCGCCGGCGATCAGGCCGTCCGGGCCGCCCTCCTCCGCCTGGACGTCCGGATCATGAAGCTCGACGCGGGAACGGCCGCGACCTTCGACCGTTACAGCCGCCCATGCCCGGGCGTGGACCTCGAATCCGTCACCCGGGGGCTCGAGGCGCTGGCCTCGACGGCGCCCGTCATCGTCCAGGCGCTGTTCACGAACGGAAAGAACGGGAATCTGGGCGCGGCCGAGCTCGAGGCCTGGCGCGCCCGGCTCGTCCGCATCAAGCCGGAGCTCGTCCAAATCTACACGCTGGCGCGCGGCTATCCGGACAAGGACATCTCCCCGGCCTCGCTCGACGATCTCCGCACGGTCAAACGCGCGCTCGACGAGCCTGGGATCCCATCCCAGGTTTTTTAGGAGAGCGCATCGATCTACCCGCGATTATTTTCCTTCAAGCTCCAGAAATCGATCGGGCTCGAATCCAAATATAGCTCGGCCGGCTTCGGTTTCTCGGAGGACATCATCCCGTCTCTTTGGTACAACGGGCACGGGCCCTCTCTCCCGTAAAAAACCGGGACCGGGCGCTTGTCGAAATCCGAATAACCCGTCTCCCGATCGTCTCCGATAGGTTCCATCCGGATCACGGTATCCCCTTTCCAAGTCACGCGATAGCGGTATCGGGCGAACCCAGGATTCCCGATCTCAGCCTCCTCGCGATAAACCGGAAGCGGGTAGGTCACTCGAATGCGCTCTCCGGCCCGCCTCCCGTCCAATTCCAGATAATTCCCGAAAAGGCGGGGTTCGATCGCGGCTCCCCCCGCCTCCGCCTTGATCTCTCCCGGCTTGAGAAACGACGGCACCCGGACGCGGACCCGGCAATCCTGCTTGAGATCGACGGTCAGAAGACCATCCTGCGGCTGATAACAGCGAACCTCGGCTTGGGGCAGGAGCTTGTCCAGGTGAAGGTTGATCGTCAGGCAGCCGCCTTCGTAGCGCGCCGCGTTCTTCCAGACGATATAGAAGGCGTGCGTCCCGGACCCGCCGCAGCAGTTTTGAAAAGCGCGTGTCTTATTCTTGAGCTCGGGGCCGCCCCAATGGGCATTGAGGGTCTCGCGGGCGGCCAGAAAATGGGTGGGCGAGCTCCAGCCCGCGTATCCGCCGATCATCCGTTCGCCGACCGAACGGCGGCTGAACTGGGCCGTGTCTTCCGGCGCGGCGGACGGGAGCGCGCCCTTGAGCCAGGAAGCGTCCGTGAGCTGGCTTTCGATGAGCTGGTTCCGGGCGGCGCGCTCCACGTCGTCCCAATACTCGGGATGGCCATGGTTGGCCAGCGTGGCCGCCAGCCCGACAAAATCCATGAGGGCGCACGTCTCGCAGAGGACGATGTCGCCATGGCGGCCGATCTCCTCGGGGAGGAAGCCGAAGCGCGTCGATTCGGAGCGCACGTACCGGAAAAGAGCGTCTGCTCGGCTGAAAAGCTCGGGATCGCGAGCCATGAGGGCGAAGTCGGCGACTCCGAGAATCGTCCTCAGGTTGCCGTGCATATGCCCGCCTTGGCGGAAATGATTGTCCGGGGCGAAGGCCGCCGTTTTCTCGAAAACATACCGGGTGATCTTGCCGGCGGCGATGAAAGCGGATTCGCTGTCGAGCCCGCGGGCCGCGGCCATCAGGCTTTTGATCAGAAATCCGCTCAGGTATTCCGATTTTTCGCCGTCCTCCTCCACCTTGCGGCGGATCCCTTCGGCCATCTTTAGTATCGCCTCCCCGACTCCCTTATCCGGCGCGTCCAAATACGCGGTGACCAGGGCATACAATGTGAGGGCCTGATCTCCCGGATCGGCGACGGAACGGGAGTAGGGAGTCTCCGGCCGCACGAGCAAGCCCGACGCCGGGTCGATATAGCCGAGGACCTTCTTGAGCCAGCGCTTTTCCCAGAGCGCTTCCCGTCCGGTCAATCGGCGGGCCATGACCGCGGCCTGGAGCTGCCGGGACATCACGTCCCCGAAATCGGGCCAGTCATGAGCCGCTTCGGCCGGCTCCGTCCAAAAAATATTGAAGTAGGGCAAACCGTCCTTGTCGGTCATGCGGTCGAGGTAGTTGAAGCTCCGCCGGACGTACGTTTCCATGGCCAGGGTGACCGCTGGATTCGGGGCGGCGTCCGACGGCCGAAAAGATGGAATCGGTCCCAGGCGGCTCATGCCCCGGGAAGGCGAGAATAGGGCCGCATCCGCTCCCGCCAGAACTCCCGCCTTGATAAAATCCCGTCGTCCGATTCTATTCATGCGCTCCTCGATTCCGGCGTTCGAAATCATACGCTCGGGCGGAAGTTCTTGTCAAAGCGCCGATTTCAAGAAACGATGGACGGATTGACGTTCGAAGGTTATCGCAATTTTCGGAAGCTCTGCGACGGCGAGGAATGGGACCGCTATGAGCCGAAATTGATGAGGAATCTCCCCAAGATCCGGCGGGTCATGGTGGACGTCATGGACGACTCCGACCGATGGAATCGATACAAAGCGGAGATCCTCCGCAAGACGGAACGTCGGCCCGCCTTCCACGAGGAGGCGGCCGAACGGATTGCCGATTGGAAACCGGAATGAAGCGGCCGGAGTCCAGTCAGTCAATTTGTTAATCGGGTTCCAGTTTGGCCGCCGCAAGATATTTTGATTTTTAGTCTACTTTATAGTAGACTACTCGTGAGTAGACTGTAAGACGAGAGAGGATAATGGAATTCATCGATCGTGAAAAGGAACTGGCGGCTCTGGAGAAGGCTTGGCAGGGGGAGGAAGCTCGCCTCGTCGTTATCTATGGCAAGCGACGGGTCGGGAAAACGGAGCTTATTAAACATTTCATGAAGAATAAGCCCCATGTCTACTTCCTCGGCCAGCGGGTCAACGGAATCGACAACCGCCGCTGGTTGGCCGATCTGGCGGCCGATCACTTCAACGATGATTTCCTAAAGACGGCGGGATTCCCGGATTGGCGCGCTTTCTTCCAATATGGCCGGGACCGGATTAAAACGAGAACAATTCTGGCCATCGACGAATTCCCCTACCTGACGGAAGCCGAGAAGGGACTGCCCTCGATCTTCCAAACCGGATGGGACGAATATCTCCGGAAAACGCCTGTATTCCTGATCCTCTGCGGATCAAGCATCGCCATGATGGAGAGCGAAGTCCTGGCCGAAAAGTCGCCCCTTTTCGGCAGGAGGACGGGCCAGATCCAGCTTAAGCCGTTCCGCTTCGCCGACGCTAGAAAATTCTATCCCCGGGCCTCCTTCGACAGGTGCCTCGAACTTTATGCGTTGGCCGGCGGCAACCCCAGTTATTTGAAGAGGCTGGATCCGGCTTGTTCCGCTATCGATAACATCGTCTCCCAGATTCTGCCGCCAGAAGCGTTCCTCGCCCGCGAGGTCGAGTTCCTGCTTAGGGAAGAATTGCGGGAGCCGCGGAATTATTTCGCCATTCTGAAAGCGATCGCTTTCGGCAAGAGCAAGATCGGCGAAATCGTCAACGATACCGGCCTCGAAAAAGGGATTTTGCACCGCTATCTATTCACGCTCGACGACTTGCAGGTGATCCAAAAGGAAGTGCCGGTCACTGAGCGCCTGCCCCTCAAATCCCGCAAGGGTCTCTATCGCATCCAGGATCAATTTATCAAGTTCTGGTTCCGCCACATCCTCCCTAATCGGACGGTGATCGAAGAAGGCCGGTTCGAGCGGCTTATCCCAAGGCTTGAATCCGATTTTCCCGCCCTTGTAGCGGAGAACTACGAGAAACTCTCCTTCGACATCGTCCAATCGCACGAAGACCTCTTCTTTCCGATGGACGCCGCCGGCCGATGGTGGAATAGAAAAGAGGAGATTGATCTGGTGGCGATCAACGAGGAACGCCGGGAAATCCTCTTCGGCGAGGCCAAGTGGAGCGCTCGTCCCGTCGGGATTGATGTTTATGGGGACCTGAAGCGGAAAGCGCCCCTTGTCGATTGGCACAATGGCGAAAGGACGGAGCGATTCTGCCTTTTCTCCCGGAGCGGCTTCACGAAAGACATGCGCGAACTCGCCAGCAAGGAAGAGGTTACGTTATTCCAGAGAGATCATTTGATCTAAACGTATCATTACCGGCTTTTTTATGAAGTGCCCTCGACAAGTTCTATTTCTTCCTTAGTCAGGCCGTAAAGCTCATAAACAAGTGCGTCGATTTGCTGGTCGGTGGCGGTGACGGCGTTCTGCAATGTCTTCCGCTCCGCATCCGACTTGGCCGCGCCCAGCGTCGGCGTTAGGGCGAGCATCTTGTCCACTAGACCAACCAACCGATCGTGTTGGGCTTTAGATACTACGCTAGAGTTTCCATAGATCGGAATCGGAAGAGCATCAAGGTCAACTTTCTTCACCTGCGCAATGCTGTCTTTATTCGTCAGGCAATTTGCCCTGAAAAAGGCATTCAGCAATTTAGAATTCAGCACGCCAAGAATAAACTTGAAACTCAAGTCGCTCCGGTTGTCAAAAAGGAAGTAGAGCGATTGTTCTGGAAAAATGCCGGACTCATCATAGGTCGCAATAATAGAACCGCCTGTTTTGCGGAGGAGAATTTTGGGAGTTGATCCAAGCTTGGTTCGGTCAGTTGTACGGCCGGTTATATTCTCTCGACAGAAATCAAACCAATAAGTCTTCCGTGTTTCAAAACGCCCAATGCTATCCCCTTTCATAGTCATAATTTGACGCTTGTTCCTACGTTCTTCCATTATGAGCGTGGACTTGCCTCCAAAACCCGATGTCGTCGCGCATATATCGGCAAGCCGCCTTACTTGCGGCAACCCTTCGAGCTTCTTCACTAGTTTCATTACATTAGCATCCTCGAAATACACAAAAGCGTGCGATGGCATTTCAAGAATTTCCTTCTGGCTTCTCTTGAGAGGCTGCATGCCATGTTCGACGATTTCGACTACTGATTTTTCGGAAGGTGCTTTTTTGCGCATTGAAAAAACTAACGTGTCCACGGTGACGCCCGGAAATGGGACTTTGTATCGAAGGCGGATTTCCGAACTTTCAGTGAGAATTCGTTTTCTAAGGCCAACAAATTGCGCGTTGAAACCCAGCCTATCCGGTACAATAAGGCTGAAGTAACCACCCATCTTTACGAGGTCCGCTGGTGTATAAGGATGTTCGC
>PLMN01000031.1 GCA_003141555.1 Candidatus Aminicenantota bacterium | reverse complement strand
TGCCTTTTACTGTCGAACCCCAGATCAGTAAATAGGAAGAGACTTGCCGCCGGCCCGGCCGACGGAATAATTTGACCTTCACCTAGCAGACAAATTTCATTTTGGAACGAGCCGTTTCTTCAGGTAACAGGTACGATTCGGCCGGCGATATCCTGAAAAAATTCTTTGGACCAAACATCAACTTCCTCCGGCCGCCTCACAAAAGGAAGGACTTCCCGTTTGGCCTGCCCGACGTCCAGCTTATGAATCGCCTCTTCGAGCACCCGGAGAAATTCGCTTTTCCCCAGAGTCCTTTCCCCCGTCCAGTGCCCGGTCTGCCTCATTCTTTGTTCCAGATGCGACAGTCTGAGCTCGGGATGCAGGCCCGCGAACCAAACGAAATCATACCAATCGCGCCCTTTCACCCGGTTCCCCCAACGGCGGCATAGGACGGCATGCATCTTTCCCGCGAAGATGTCGGGCAAGGCGAACGTTCTTACGCCAAATGGAATGGGTAAAAGCAAATATCGCGTTTCCGTCGTGAATCCTCCCGGCGGGTCGATGTCGACCTCGAGCTTGACCTTGACGATCTGCCCGCGCGGAATCCGGGCCAGGATGTTCGCTCCCGGCCGAATCACAAGAATTTGCTTTTCCGTGTCGCCCTTCAAGAAAGCCGATCGAATCGGAGAGTCGGTTCTTTTCCGGACAATCTCGGCGTGCAGGGAAAATCCGAACGCCTCGACTTCGCTTTCGAGCTGGCCCAAGAACGTGGAAAAATCAAAATCCGCATCCGGCTTCAGTAAGGAGAAATCGAGATCCTCCGAGAACCTCCCGAGCCCGTGGAGGACCCGCAGCGCGGTGCCGCCGTAGAAGGCCGCTTTCTCATAGAATTTCGCCCTCCACAGACCGAGAAGCGCGATTTCCTGGATGATTTCCCTTAGCGCTTGATGAGCATCGTCGAAGGCCCGGATTTCGTATTTCTCCAACATCTGGGACAATGCATCAGACATGCAGCGCCTCCTGTCGGATCTTCGAACGGCGTCTTAAATACCGGGATAATATCCGGATCTTCCGCGATCCGTAGGCATCGGCGATTTCTTCGACCAGGTTCGAATCGAGCCGCCCGAGAGCCGCGGAATCGAGTCGCAGTGAATTCAGGAGATACGTGCTTATCTCCTTTTCCGATTGAATGCGTCCGCCGCGGTCAGCCGCTAGATAGTCCGATAAGGCCTTCTCCGGCACGGCCATAAGAAACGCGATCCCGGCCTCACCTTCGACGCGGCTCATGCCGATGGGAAAGGCCTTGCGGGGGATCCGCCGGAAGGTGAACCGGCCCACGGGCGTCTCGAAGATGCGGGAACGCCCGACAATCACCGACGTGACGGTTTCGACCCTCTCGGGAATCAGCCCATGGAACTGCAACGCATATTCGAGCGAAATGTAGGAGGGTCCATGAATTAAGTTGGCGAGAAGTTCTCTCGAAAATGGACGTTTCCGAAAAGCTCCTCCAAAAACATAAAGCCCCTTCTTTACACGGACAATGACACCCTTGCCTATGAGATCGGAAATTTTATCGCGAGGCTGGGAATAGCTTCGGAGAGCGTCGAGGAGCATTTGATAATCGAACTCCTCCCGCTCGATCCGGCGTCTCAGACCTTCATAAAATAATGGGCCGGTCAATCCCTTAGCCCCCGATGGTCGAGCCATTTCATTCCTCTATCGAGAAGAATGTTAGCATATCTTACTTAGTATGTCGACAATATTCCGACATACTATGCATAATAGGCTAACAATAACCCGCCCTTTGGGCCGGACTATAGTATCGTCACCCCGTGCGGACCGGCGACCAGCTCGCCGATGACGTAAGCCTTCTGACGCATCTTCCCGAAAAGCGCGATCGTGGCTTCGGCGTCCTTGGCCGCGACCACGACGACCATCCCGATCCCCATGTTCAACGTCCGGAAGAGCTCGTGCTCGTCCACGCCGCAGCGCTCCTGGATCAGGCGGAAGACGGGCGGAATGGGCCATCGGCCTTCCTTGATCACGACGTTCAGCCCGTCGGGGATGACGCGCGGGATGTTGTCCGTGAACCCGCCGCCCGTGATGTGGGCCATGGCCTTGATCCGGACGCTCTTCATGACTTCGAGAATGGGCTTCGTGTAGATCCGGGTCGGCTTCAGGAGCTCCTCCCCGATCTCGCCCCCGAGCTCGTCCTCGGTGAAGGCCTTGCGGGCGAGCGAAAAGCCGTTGCTGTGCAGCCCGCTCGAGGCCAGCCCGATCGCGACGTCGCCCTTGCGGCAGCTCCTGCCGTCGACGATCTTCGCCCTGTCGACGATCCCGACACAGAACCCGGCCAGGTCCCACTGCTCCTTGTCGTAAAGGCCCGGGAGCTCGGCCGTCTCGCCGCCCACGAGCGCGCAGCCCGCTTCGCGGCATCCGCGGACGACACCTTTCATCACCTGGGCCAACATCGCCTTGTCCAATCGGCCGCAAGCGATGTAGTCCAGAAAAAAGAGAGGCTCGGCCCCCGTCACAACGACGTCGTCGACGCTCATGGCCACGAGGTCGATCCCGACCGTGTCGTATTTCCGCTGGAGATCGGCGATCAGGAGCTTTGTCCCGACGCCGTCCGTGGACGAGACCAGAACGGGATCCTTCATGCCCTTCAAGCGGGGAGCGAACAAGCCGCTGAACCCGCCGAGCCCTCCCAGGACTTCGGGGCGCGCGGTCCTCTTGACCATCGGCTTGATGATCCTGATGAAATTGTCGGCCTCGTCGATGTTCACTCCGGCGCTCTTGTAGGTCAGTAGGGTCATGGCGGCACTCCTGGCCGTATTATGACAAAATGGCCCTGGCATTTCCAGATGATCCGGAATATCGTGAGCGGGGGCGTAACCCCGGCCGGTGTTTCCGCGTATATACGGATGGAGTATTTTAATATCCAGAGGAGATCCCCGCATGAAAAAGCCATTCCTGACCGTTTTCATCGCTGTCGCTCTCGTTCTTTCCGTCGCCGCCCAGACGGCGCCCGCGCCGTCCGCGGCAGCCGGGTCGCAAGCCAAAGCCGAGGATTTCACGAAGCTCCTGGTCAAAGTGGCTCAGCCCGAAGTCCCGCCGGCCGATATTAAGGCCGGCTTCGACACAATCAGCGCCAAATCCTCGCTGGCCATGCTGACCTTCATCGCCTCCGACCTGCTGGAAGGCCGGGAGGCGGGGACGCGCGGCTACCAGCTGGCGGCCGAATACGCCGCATCGCTCTTCGGCCTCTGGGGCCTGACGCCTATTGGCGACCAAGCGCCCCGCCCGTTCACCATGGCCCAGTACCTGTCGGGCGCCACGATGCCCACGCGCCCGGCCGAAAAGACTTACTGGCAGGAGTTCCCCCTTATGGAAACTCTCGAGACCTCGAGCCGGATGGCTCTGGAAGTCAAAAACGGCCCGGCCGCCCTGAACCGGGAGTTCCAGACGGGAGCCGATTATTCCTCGATTTCCCCGACGGGCGACGTCCTGACCGCGCCCGTCGTCTTCGCCGGATATGGCCTCGCCGACAAGGACGCGAAATACGACGACTTCGCGAATATCGATGTCAAGGGCAAGATCGTCATGGTCCTGTCGAGCTCGCCGTCCTTCATCTCCGTCAAACCCCATCCCGCTGGCGCCGCGCCGGCAATGTCCATGGGAGGGATGGTGCCCAAGATCGAAGCGTTATCCAAACGGGGACCGGCCGCCATCCTGACGGTTAACCCGGCCGGCCGGGACATGGACCGGTTCAAGTCGCTTCTTTCGCCCAAGAGTATTCCCGATGAAGCGCCGATCATCCACAAGCCCTACCACCGGATGTCGCTTCCCGGGGCCGCCGTCCCCTTGCCCTGGGACAAGCCGGCGGTGATCCAGATCAGCAACCGCACGGCCGACGCGATTCTGGCCGCCGCCGGACGGACGCTCGAAGCGGCCAAGAAGAAGATCGACGACGCCAAGAAGCCCGCGTCCTTCGACATCCCCGGCGCGACCTTGACCCTGGCCTCCACGCTCAAGACCCAGATGGTCCGCGGCATAAATGTCCTGGCGACGATCGAGGGGTCCGACCCAGTTCTCAAGGGCGAGACGGTCGTCATCGGGGCCCATCTCGACCACGTCGGCAAGTACGAGGACTACATCTTCAACGGCGCGGACGACAACGGCTCCGGCAGCGTCGGCGTCCTGAACCTGGCCCGGGCCTTCGCCGCCAACCCGCGGAAGCCCAAGCGGACGATCATCTTCGCCCTCTGGACGGCCGAGGAGAAGGGCCTGCTCGGATCAGAATATTTCGTCAAGAACCCGCCCTTCCCCGGGCTGAAAATCGTGGACTATCTGAATTTCGACATGATGAGCCGGACCTACGACGAGAAAAGCCTGGCCTTCGCCGCGCGGACGATGGGCGTGCCGTCCTCGCCCGAGTTCCTCAAGGCCATCACCCCGACCAACTTCATGCTGATCAACTTCAACGACGGGTCGGGCCTGGGCGATGTGGCCCGGGACGCCGACCGGTACGTCGGGCTCGACCTGTACTTGCGCCCCGCTAAGGCCTCGGGCCTCTCCTTCGGCGACAGCGACCAGAGCTCGTTCAGCGCCCTCAAGATCCCCTGGCTGTGGCCGTTCTCGGCCGTGACCCAGGACCTTCACCAGACGAGCGACAGCGTCGACAAGGTCAGCGGGGAGCTGATGGAGAAGACGTCCAAGCTGATGTACGGGATCGCCTGGACCATCGCGGACAAATAGACCGCCCGTTTCGAAGCGGCGGCGACAAGCTGTTTTTAGGTTTCGCTACGAGGCTCCATCGTTATTACGACTTTTCCTCGAGCGTGCCCTTCTTCCAGATACCGGATCGCCGCAGGGACCTCACTCAGCGGGTACGTTCTGTCGATGACCGGAGCGACTTTTCCGGATTCAAGGAGCTCTCGCAGGACTATCAAATCATCTTTTCTCTGATGCGCCAGAAACGGGAGCATCTTCCGGCTCACGAACCGTGACAACACGACCGCTTTGGGCATGCCTTTCAGAGGTCCCAGCCAACGACCCTTGTCCGATCCTCCGACCATAACGAGAGTCCCCTTGGTGGTCATCGCCCGCCTGTAATCTGCCAAGGAATGGTTCCCCACGGTGTCGAATATCAGGTCGTAGCGCTGCCCGCTTTGGGTGAAGTCCGCCTGGATGTAGTCAACGACATGGTCTGCGCCGATCGATCGGACCATGTCCACATTTCCCGTGCTGCACACGCCTGTCACCTCAGCTCCCACGGACTTGGCAATCTGCACGGCGAAGGTGCCCACGCCTCCCGCCGCGCCGTTGATCAAAACCTTCTGGCCCCGCTGAATATGTCCTTTGTCGCGAAGGCCCTGCAGGGCGGTCACGGCCGCCACAGGCACGGCCGCCGCCTGCTCGAACGTCACATTGGCCGGTTTCAGCGCCACGGTACTTTCAGAAGCACACACATACTCGGCCAAGGCTCCTTTGCTCGTGCCGAACACTTCGTCGCCCGGTTGGAACTGCGTCACGTTCTTGCCGACCGCTTCGACCCGGCCGGCCACATCGGCGCCCAAACGCGTGGCCTTTGGCTTGAACAGCCCGGCCCCCATGCGGACAAGGTACGGCGCGCCTCTCATGAAGTGCCAGTCAAGGGGATTGATGGAAGCCGCGTGGACTCGGACCAGGACTCCATCATCCCGGACGACCGGCATGTCGATGTCCTTGAGTTCCAGGACATCAGGTGAGCCGTACTTGTGGTATACGATGGCTTTCATGAATATTCCTCCAAGATTTCTCCGAAGGCGACTTCCTGTCTGCTGGTGTATAAGGATGTTCGC
>PLMN01000003.1 GCA_003141555.1 Candidatus Aminicenantota bacterium | reverse complement strand
CCGTCCGCGGTCACTCCAGGATGTCGGTGACGGTGCCGGCGCCGACCGTGCGCCCGCCCTCGCGAATCGCGAACCGCAGCCCCTTCTCCATCGCCACGTCCGTGATCAGCGAGATCTCCAGGTTCACGTTGTCCCCCGGCATCACCATCTCCACTCCCTCCGGCAGCTTCGCGTCTCCCGTCACGTCCGTCGTCCGAAAGTAAAACTGCGGCCGGTATCCCGTGAAGAACGGCGTGTGCCGTCCCCCTTCTTCCTTCGTCAGCACATAGACCGTCCCCCGGAACTTCCGGTGGGGCGTGATCGACCCCGGCTTCGCCAGCACCTGGCCCCGCTCCACGTCCGTCTTCCCGATCCCCCGCAGCAGGCACCCGATGTTGTCTCCCGCCTGCGCCTGGTCCAGGAGCTTGCGGAACATCTCCACCCCCGTCACCACCGACTTCCGCGTCTCCCCAAACCCGACGATCTCCACCTCGTCCCCCACCTTCACCATCCCCCGGTCCACGCGCCCCGTCACCACCGTCCCCCGGCCCGTGATCGAAAACACGTCTTCCACACTCATCAGGAACGGCTTGTCCGTCTCCCGCAAAGGCTCCGGAATCGACTCGTCCATCGCCTTCACCAGGTCCCAAATCGGCTTGGCCGCCTCGCCCGTCGCGTCCGCCAGGGCCTTCGTCGCCGACCCCCGAATCACCGGAAGCTTGTCCCCGGGAAACTTGTACTTCGTCAGCAGCTCCCGCACTTCCAGCTCCACCAGGTCCAGGATCTCCGGATCGTCCACCAGGTCGCACTTGTTCATGAACACCACGACCGCCGGCACGTTCACCTGGTAGGCCAGCAGGATGTGCTCCCGCGTCTGCGGCATCGGCCCGTCCGCAGCCGAGACCACCAGCACCGCCCCGTCCATCTGGGCCGCCCCCGAAATCATGTTCTTGATGTAATCCGCGTGCCCCGGACAGTCGATGTGGGCGTAGTGCCGCATCTCCGATTCATATTCCACGTGGCTCAAGGCCACCGTCAGAATCTTCGTCGCGTCCCGGCGGAACATCTTCGCGTCCGCCTTCGCCACCTCGTCGTAGGTCTTCGCCTGGGCCAGCCCCTTTGTCGCCAGCACCTTCGTGATCGCCGCCGTCAGCGTCGTCTTCCCGTGATCAATGTGCCCGATCGTTCCCACATTCACGTGCGGCTTCGTCCGCTCGTACTTCGCTTTCGCCATCTTCGTCCTCCTTTGGTTCAGGCGACCTTATGTGCTCAGGAAAGCCCAAGACCAGAATTGAACTGGTGACCCCGTCCTTACCAAGGACGTGCTCTACCAACTGAGCTACTTGGGCGCGTTCCGGGTTGCCGATCTAAGCGGGAAACGGGACTCGAACCCGCGACAGACGGCTTGGAAGGCCGCCGCTCTACCAACTGAGCTATTCCCGCATCATTAAAATGGGCAGGGGGGGATTCGAACCTCCGAAGCGTTTCCGCAGCGGGTTTACAGCCCGCCCCTTTTAGCCACTTGGGTACCTGCCCGATTTTTAATCTCACGTTCGCTCGTTCCGGTCAAAGCCAGCGAAGGGACTTGAACCCCTGACCCGCTGATTACAAATCAGCCGCTCTACCAACTGAGCTACGCTGGCTCATGTCCCTTTGCTCAAAAAAGAAAAAACTTCTCTCCAGGGCAGAGAAGCATCAGAGAAAAGTCAATGTAACAGAGGCTTTTTCTCTACAGCCTAGAAGCGTAAATTGTGTAACAGCTCAAATTAGACAAAAGAATATGAAGCGGCCGAAAAGCATATTATCGAAAACGGACGACCATGTCAATAGCAAATTTCTGGTTCCGGGACGAAAGACGCCGCGCTCATCTCTTCTTGACGGGGGCAAAAGCGGCGCCTCGCTGCCCGGACCTATTGAGGACGTCGGTCAGGCTCCGCATGAACTCGATGTTGAACAGGATGTATTTCGCTTTCTGGAGGGTCGTCAGATTGGATTCGACGAAAGTTTCGAGCTCCGCGTCGATCGCCCGGACCTTATCCCGGCCGGCCTTGATGGCGGCCAGGAGGGGATTGATCTGGTCGTCCTTGAGCACGACCGGATCCTTGAGAAGGCCGCGCAACTCCCGGATATTCGCGCTGATCTCCCTCTGCAAGGCGCTCTTGTCCTTCTCGAACTTGTTGATCGCCGGGAAAATCTTCGAGGTCTGCTCCTCGGTCAGGTCCAGGGCCTGAGTCATCCGAAGGAGCCTGAGGGTGGCCAGCTGGTCCCGGACTCTTTCCCGGTTCTGTCCCACCGGCGCCTGTCCGCTGTTCTGCCCGAACGTCGCGCCCGTCAGGGCCACGGCTACAGCCAGAATCAAGCCCATAAATTTCGGTTTCATGTCCCCCCTCCTAGATCTTCAATGCCCGGGCAACTTCGGCGCCGAGAGCCTGGACCTCCTCGTCCGAAAGGCTCTCCAGAAAATCGGTCGGCCGATAGAGCAGGTGGTAAACTTCGCTGTCCACGCCCGAGACATGTTCTCCGAGAATCGTCTGAAAGGACGCCTCGAGGTCCTTCTGCATATCGGTGTCCTCTCCGATCCGCTCGGTGATCGCCCCGTAATTGTCCTCGAAAGCCAGCGGGACGAACTCCGCCGGCGTCCCGCCCCTGAAGGTCAGGAGGTAGATTCCGGCGACCACGGCCAGCATCGAGGCCGCCCCGGCCCAGGCCCAATGGCGGCTAAAAACGAACCCCGGGGCCCGGCGCGGAAGGCGGACGGGGGCCGGCGCCGCGCTCGTCTCGAGCTTCGCCCGCAGCCGGACGAGCGACTGTTCCCAGTAGTCGGGCCCCAAGACGGGCATGGAGATCGCCTTAGCCGCCCCCTGGAGCTTTTCCTGCCGTCTCAGGGAAGCCCGGCAGGAGGGACAGCCGGCGAGGTGGGCGTCGAGGCGGCCGGCCCGGGCTTCGGACAGGATCCCGCCAAGGCGGTCTGAAATCATCCTTTCGCTTTTCTTACATCTCATGGCTATCCTCGACCAGGTACGGCTTGAGCTTTTCCTGGAGCATCCTTCGGGCCTTGAACATCCGCCAGGAGACCGTGTTCTCCGAGACGCCGAGGATCTCGGCCGCCCGGCCGTGGGGCATCTCCTGGAGGACGACCAAACTGAACGCCGCCTTGTAGGCCGGGGCCAGCGATTCGATGGCCTCCTCGAGCTTCTTCCGGAACTCCCTCCGGAGGGAATCCCCCTCGGGCGAGAGCGAAGCGTATTCCCGCTTCTCGAGCACGGCGGCGTTGTCCTCGAAATCCTCGCGGCCCTTCTCCCGGCCCTTCTTCTTCAGCGCGTTTAGGGTCAGGTTGACCGCGATGCGGTAGACCCAGGTGTAAAAGCTCGAATTCTCCTTGAACGTCCCGAGCGCCTTGTACGCATACATGAATGTGTCCTGGGTCAGATCGTCCGCATCCTCGTGGTTGCGGGTCATGCCGAAGATCGTGTTGTAGATCCTGACCTGGATCCGCCGCACCAACTCCGTATAAGCCTCCATCCGGCCGGACTTTGCCCGGGCGATAAGCACGTTCTCCGCAGTATCCGGCTTCTGTTCATCCATAGCTTTAGACACGTATTATAACAATTCCTTGGAACGGTTCGACGCCCAGACCATCGCTCATCTCCTTACATTAGACGTATGAGACGCGCCGGGCTTCCGCAGGGCGGCGCCGCATGCGCCGTAGGCGCGATCATTGCGGCCCCGCAAGGCGTCCCCCGGCACGCCGGCTCGGGGGACGGGGCTTGCTCCCGTGGAGGCTCTAAACGCTGTCAGCCGCTGACGGCTGAGCCTCCACATGGTCGCTGCGCCCCATCCCCCTCGCCTAGCGGAAGTCGTTGTCCGTAGGGCGAGGGGGGAGAGGGCAAGTCGGCCGGTGTGGAGGCGAGCCGGCATGGACCAGCGACGCGCAGCGGCGCTGGCGGCGAGCCGTAACCCCGAGCCGGTTTCCGCGCCGGGGAAACCGGCGTGCCGACGGCCCTCTCCCCCCGAGCCCCCGGCGGACGGCTTTCGTTCTTGACCCAAATCGGCGATTGCTGATAAGATGCAATTCACCCTTTTCGCAGCGAAAAAGGAAGCATTCTCCTATGATCGAACGCTATACCAATCCCGAAATGGGCCGGATCTGGACCGAGGACAACAAATACCGCCGCTGGCTCAACGTGGAGCTTGCGGTCTGCGACGCCTGGGCGCGCCGGGGCCGGATCCCGGCCCCCGCGCTGAAGCGGATCAAGTCCCGGGCCGGGTTCGACATCGGGCGGATCGAGGAGATCGAGCGGGTCGTCAAGCACGACATCATCGCCTTCCTCTCCTCGGTGGCCGAAAAGGTCGGCCCGGACTCGCGCTTCATCCACCTCGGCCTGACCTCGTACGACATCGTGGACACGGCCTTGTCGCTCCTCGTCCGCGAATCCCTGATCCTCATCCGGAGGCGACTGGTCGACCTGAAGAAGGTCCTCCGCCGCCAGGCCGTCCGTCACAAAAAGACGATCTGCATGGGCCGGACGCACGGCATTCACGCCGAGCCCGTGACGTTCGGCTTCAAAATCCTCGTCTGGTACGAGGAGATCAAGCGCCATATCGTCCGGGTGGACCGGGCGATCGACGTCATCGGCGTCGGCCGGATCTCCGGTTCGGTGGGGACCTACATTCACCTCGATCCGAGGGTCGAGGTCGATGCCCTGCGGAAGCTGGCCCTCGCCCCGGCCCCGGTTTCGACCCAGGTCCTGCAGCGCGACCGCCACGCCGAGGTCATGAGCGTCCTGGCCCTCATCGCCGGGACGATCGAGAAGATCGCGGTCGAGATCCGTCATCTCCAGCGGAGCGAGGTCCTCGAGCTCGAGGAGCCGTTCACCGCGGGACAGAAGGGCTCCTCCTCGATGCCCCACAAGAAGAACCCCGTCCGCTGCGAGCGCATCTCGGGCCTGGCCCGGATCGTCCGGGCGAACCTCCACGTGGCCCTCGAGAACATGCCCCTCTGGCACGAGCGCGACATCTCGCATTCCTCGGCCGAGCGGGTGATCTTCCCGGACTCCTTCGCCCTGACCGACTTCATGCTGACCGAGGCGATCGACATCGTCGGCGGCTGGAAGGTCCGGCCGGACGCCATGAAGCGGAACATCGGGGCCACCCGCGGGCTCATCTTCAGCCAGATGGTCCTGCTCGCCCTCACCCGGAAGGGCATCCTCCGCGACGAAGCCTACGCCCTCGTCCAGAGAAACAGCCTCCGGGCCTGGAACGAGGGCCTGGACTTCCGGGAGCTTGTCCGGACCGACCCCGGCATCGCCGCGCGGCTCTCCGGCGCGGAGATCGAGCAATGTTTCTCTCTCAAGCCCTATCTGGAAAAAATCGACTACATTTTCGAAAGGGTCCTCGGCCATGAAAGTTAGAATCCTCGTCTCCTTCAAAGACAGCGTCCTCGACCCCCAGGGGCAGACCGTGAAAAACGCGCTCCATACCCTGGGCTACGCCGCCGTCAAGGATGTCCGGCAGGGCAAGGTCTTCGAGCTCGACCTGGCGGGGATATCCCGGGCGGAGGCCGACCGGCTCGTGCCGGAGATGGCCGGCAAGGTCCTGGCCAACCCCATCATCGAGAAATTCACCTGGCAGATCGTCGAGGAGTGACGGCCGTGAAATTCGGAGTGGTCGTCTTCCCCGGTTCCAACTGCGACGCCGACACCCTCTACGCCTTCCGGGAAGTGATGGGCCAGCCCGCGGTCTCCCTCTGGCACAAGGACCACGACCTCGCCGGGGTGGACTGCGTCGTGCTGCCCGGAGGGTTTTCCTACGGGGATTACCTGCGGTCCGGAGCCATCGCCCGCTTTTCGCCCCTCATGCGCGACGTCCGCGAGTTCGCCGACAAGGGAGGCCTGGTCCTGGGCATCTGCAACGGCTTCCAGGTCCTTCTCGAGCTGGGCCTGCTGCCCGGGGCCATGCTCCGCAACAAGCATCTGAAGTTCCTGTGCCGTCCCGTGACCCTCCGCGTCGAAAACGACCGGACGCGCTTCACCCGCCGGGCGCGCAAGGAACGGCTCCTGAGCATCCCCATCGCCCATTTCGACGGGAACTATTACGCCCCGCCCGAGACGCTCCGGGAGATCGAGGACCGCGGCCAGGTCGCGTTCCGGTACGTGGATGCCGACGGGCGGGCGACGCCGGAGGCCAACGTCAACGGATCGCTGAACAACATCGCCGGGCTGGTCAACGCCCGGGGCAACGTCCTGGGGATGATGCCCCACCCCGAGCGGGCCGCGGAGCGGCTGCTGGGCAGCGAAGACGGGCGGGTGATCTTCGAATCGATGATCTCGACGCTTTGAGGCCAAGACTGCTCCTCCCGGCGCGGAGGGCGGGAGGACAACGAGAGACGACATGATCGACCAACGCATCCTCGACACCCACAACCTCACCCGGGGCGAATTCGACCTCATCGTCTCGCTCATCGGCCGCGAGCCGAACCTGACCGAGATCGGCGTCTTCTCGGCCATGTGGTCCGAGCATTGCAGCTACAAGAGCTCGAAGATCTACCTCAAGGGGCTCCCGACCCGGGGGCGGGCCGTCGTCCAGGGGCCCGGCGAAAACGCGGGCATCATCGACATCGGCGGGGGCAAGGTCATCGTCTTCAAGATCGAGTCGCACAATCACCCGTCCTTCATCGAGCCCTTCCAGGGCGCCGCGACCGGCGTCGGCGGCATCCTGCGCGACATTTTCACTATGGGCGCCCGGCCGATCGCCCTCCTCGACTCGCTCCGTTTCGGTCCGCTCGAATCCCCCCGGAACCGGTCGATCATGGAGGGCGTCGTCTCGGGCATCTCCTCCTACGGCAATTCCATCGGCGTCCCGACCGTGGGCGGCGAGGTCTATTTCGGCGAGAATTACGCCCTGAATCCCCTGGTTAACGTCTTCTGCCTGGGCCTGGCCGACAAGGACAAGATCTTCTACGCCAAGGCCGAGGGGATCGGCAACGCGGTCCTGTACGTCGGCTCCAAGACCGGCCGGGACGGCATCCACGGGGCGACCATGGCCTCGGCCGAGTTCGGCAAGGAGACCGAGCACAAGCGGCCCAACGTCCAGGTCGGTGACCCGTTCAAGGAAAAGCTCCTCGTCGAGGCCTGCCTGGAGGTCATGGACCGGGGGGTCATCGTCGGCATCCAGGACATGGGCGCCGCGGGGCTGACCTGCTCGACGGCCGAGATGCCGGCCAAGTCCGGCACGGGCCTCGAGATCGATCTCGACCTCGTCCCGCAGCGCGAGGAGGGCATGACCCCCTACGAGATCCTCCTCTCGGAGTCCCAGGAAAGGATGCTGATCGTCGCCCGCCCGGACAAGGTGGCCGAGGTCCGGGAGATCTTCTCCAAGTGGGACCTCGACGCGGTCGAGATCGGCCGGGTCATCGAGGGCGACCGGATGAAGGTCCGCTTCCACGGCCAGGTCGTGGTCGACGTCCCCGTCTCCGCGGTCGTCGATCTCTGCCCCATGTACCGGCGGCCGGTGGCGGAGCCCGCGCCTCTCGAGCCGCGCAACGTCCGTCCCGTGCCCTCCCCCGGCGACCTCGCCGCCGTGTTCCGAAAGCTCCTCGGCTCGCCGACGATCGCCAGCAAGGAATGGGTCTTCCGCCAGTACGACCACATGGTCCAGACCAACACCGTGCTCCTCCCCGGGGCGGATGCCGCCGTTCTCCGGATCAAGGGCACGACGAGGGCGCTGGCCGTCTCTCTCGATGGCAACTCGCTCTACGCCCAGCTCGATCCGAAGACGGGCGCGGCGATTGCCGTGGCCGAGGCCTGCCGCAACCTGGCCTGCGTCGGCGCCCGGCCGGTCGGCGTCACCAACTGCCTGAACTTCGGCAGCCCCGAAAAGCCCGGGGTCATGGCCCAGTTCAAGGCGGCCATCGACGGGATCACCGAGGCCTGCCTCGCCTTCGAGATCCCCGTCACCGGCGGCAACGTCAGCTTCTACAACGACACCGAAGGAGCCTCCATCTATCCCACGCCCGTCCTCGGGGTCGTGGGCCTCATCGAAGACGTCGGCCGGGTCGTCACGCCCGGGTTCAAGGGCGAGGGCGACGCGGTCGTCCTCCTCGGGAGGATGACGCCCGAGCTGGGCGGGTCGGAATACCTCAAGGTCGCTCACGGCCGCGAAGACGGCCTCCCACCGGCGATCAACCTGGCCGGGGAGCGGGCCGTCCAGGAGACCTGCCTCGAGGCCGCGGAGGCCGGGATGCTCGCCTCCGCCCACGACCTGTCCGAAGGCGGCCTCGCGGTGGCCGCGGCCGAATGTGCCTTCGCCGCGCCGGGCCGCCTCGGGTGCCGGCTCGAGCTCGAGGGTGGAATCCGAGCGGACGCCCTGCTGTTCGGCGAGGCCCAGTCCCGGATCCTGGTCACGGTCGAGCCCGCCCTCCTCCCCGCCCTGCTCGACCTCGCGGCAAAGCGCGGGGTCGCAGCCTCACGGATCGGGACGATCGGAGGCCATCGCATCCGGATCGCCGTCGCCGGGGCCGTCCCGGTCGACCTTCCGGTCGAGGAGGCGCGCACGATCTGGAGCGGGGCGATCCCCGCCTATTTCGAAGCCAAGGAGAGCTGACCGCCGTGTCAGAGGAAGTCTTCATCAGCCCCCGCAAACACGGGCGGATCGCGGTCCTCATCTCGGGCCGGGGCTCGAATTTCACCAGGATTCACGACGCCGTCCGCGACGGCCGGATCGATGCCGAGATCGGCCTCGTCTTCAGCAACCGGGAGGGCGCGGCCGGCTTGGAGATCGCCCGCGAGCGCGGCCTCGAAACGATCTTCCTCAACCCCCGGCTCTATCCCGAGAAGGAGGACTACGACCGCGAGATCCTCCGCGAAATCCGGAAGCGGGGCATCGACTTGGTCTGCCTCGCGGGCTACATGAAGGTCCTCTGCCCGATGTTCTGTCGCGAGTACAGGAACCGGGCGATGAATATCCACCCCGCCCTGCTGCCGGCGTTCCCGGGGCTGAACGTCCAGCGGGGGGCCATCGACTGGGGCGTACGCGTCTCGGGCTGCACGGTCCACTTCGTCGCGCCCGAAGTCGACAGGGGGCCCATCATCCTCCAGGCCGCCGTGCCCGTCCTCCCCGACGACACCGAGGAGACGCTCGCCGCGCGGATCCTGGTGGAGGAGCACAAGATCTATCCCGAAGCCGTACGGCTGTATTTCGAGGGCCGGCTCGAGGTCCGGGGCCGGCGCGTGCGCATCCGGGATTGAACGAAAGGACGCCGGGATCATGTTTCGCGCTTCCGAGCTCAAGAAAGGCGACGTCGTCAAGATCGACGGCGAGCCGAACGTCGTGGAAACCATCACCGTCCAGACCCCGAGCGCGCGCGGGGCGGCCACCTTCTATAAGATCCGATTCCGCAGCCTCCAGACGAAGCGCAAGACCGACCAGGCCTTCCGGGGCGACGATGTCCTCCCGGAGGCGGACTTCACCCGCCGCCCGGTCCAGGTCCTGTTCGGGGACGGGGCGAGCTTCGCCTTCATGGACCTCGAGGATTACAGCCAGTTCAGCCTGGCCCGCGACGACATCGAGGCCGAATGGCCCTATCTTGCGGAAGGCCTGGAGGGGGTGCTGGCCCTGATGTCGGAGGGCCGGGTCCTCGGCCTCGAGCTGCCGACCACGGTGGCGCTGACCATCACCGAAACGCGCCCGTCGATGAAGGGCGGGTCCGTAACCGCCCGGACGAAGCCGGCGACGCTCTCCAACGGCCTGGTCGTGCAGGTCCCCGAGTTTCTCTCGAACGGGGACGCCATCCGCGTGGACACGCGGACGGGCTCGTACGTCTCGAAAGCCTGATCCAGGGCGGATGATCATCTTCCTCCTCTTTGGGCTCTACCTGGCCATTTCGCTCCTCATATTTTTCATGACGCTCCAAGGGGATGCCTCTTCGTCCGGCGGGAGCTTGCCGTTCGTTTCGGTCATCATCGCGGCCCGGAACGAGGAACGGCATATCGGGGCCTGTCTCGACTCCCTCGGAAGCCAACGCCTCCCTCCCCAAAGCTACGAGGTCATCATCATCGACGATCATTCGACCGACGCGACGCCGGCCATCATAAGATCCTATTCAGAGCGGCAGGACAACGTCCGCTTTTTCGAGCTCGCGGAAGGCTTGACCGGGAAGAAATCGGCGATGACGTTCGGCATCAGAGAAGCGAAGGGCGAATATATTTTTCAGATCGACGCCGATTGTACGGCCCCCGGAAATTGGCTCCCGGAATTGGGCTCCCACCTGAGGGCGAAGAACGCCATGGCGGGCGGCTTCACCCTCGTCCATTATCAAAAAGGACTTTTGGAAAAAATCCAGGCCCTTGAACATCATTACATGCTCTCCATAGGGAAAGCGGTGTCCCGGCTGGCGAGGACCTTGAGCCTCTTCGGGAACAACATGGCCTTTAAGAAAAACGCCTACGAACAGGCGGGCGGATACGAAAGCCTGAGCAAGGACATCTCGATCGATTATCAGCTGGTTCGGGCTTTTCACGAACACAAGGTCGGTCCGGCGCAGCTTGTTTTCAACGCCGATTCGGTCGTCCGGACCGAGCCGATGAAAAGCTTCAAGGATTATTTCTCCCAAAAGAAGCGATGGGCCCTGGGAATCTTGAATACCAGATCGGGCTGGAAGCTCTTCCTCCTGCCGATGGTGGTGCTGTATTTGGGAGCAGCCCTCTATCCGTTTTTTACAAAATATTTTCTTCTCATCTTTCTCATCAGGCTCGCGGCGGACTTGGGGGTCATGCTCAACTCCTTAAGACGCTTTCGCCAATGGGACCTCGTCCCCTACGTCTTTTTTTTCCAGATCAATCTCACCTTGATGGTCGCGGCCTTGGGGAGCCTCCTCATTCTCTCCCCCAAATTTCGCTGGAAAGGCCGATGAGATGAACATCCTGATCATCGGAACGGGATTATCGGGCTGTTCGCTCGGCAGGATGCTGAAAGACAAGGGCCATCACGTCGAATTCATTGAGAAAGAACGACGAATCGGCGGCTTATGCGTGACCCGGACGAACAAGGATGGGCTCCCCTATGAGCCTTATGGCGCCCACACGTTTCATTCATCGAAAGCCCGGATCAAGGATTTCATGACTCAATTCGATGCTTTCAATGGGTATATCCACAGGAAGGGCGTCGTCATCAACGGAAGATTGTATCCCTTCCCCATCACCAAGGAGGCCATCGAAGATTTTCCGGAAAAAGAAAAAATTCTCGGAGAATTGAAGAGCCGGCCGAAAAATATCGATCGGACGAATTTCGAGAGAGCGTGCCGATCGATCTTCGGCAAGACCCTCTATGGCTTCTTCATTGAAAATTATACTCGGAAGATGTGGGGCATTCCCCCCAGGACGTTGACGGCGGACTGGGCTCTCAAGAGATTGGAATTGAGGGAGGGACGTCGAGACGATCGCCTCTTCCAGAATCGATGGCAGGGCTTGCCCAAGCGGGGATACTCCTTCCTGCTCGGGAAGATGATCGCGGGGATGCCGGTGACGCTCAAGGCGACGAATTTCAATCCGGGACGATATGATGTCGTCGTTTCTTCAGCCCCGATCGATCGGCTGCTCGACCTCAAATTCGGCAAATTAGAGTATCGAAGCATGACGTTTTCTTATGCGAAGGAAAACGCGTGGGAGAACATGAGCTACGGCACCATCAACCTGCCGCAGCACAGGGTTTATGTCAGGAAATGCAATTTCAATGTCCTCCATCGGCGAAGGGCAAAATACCAGTTCGTCCAATATCAGAGATCCGTGGATTTCGACGGACAAAATATGCCGATGTATCCGGTGAAGACGCAAAAAAACGATGGGGTTTTCAATCGATACCTGAGAGAGATCTGCCGCTCGAGAAACATCTGTCCCGTCGGCCGCTTAGGCCTATTCAAGTATCTTGACATGGACAAAGCCGTCGAAATGGCTTTCGCCATGGTGCCCATCGTGGAAAAGTATCCCCTGATGTCGGCGGAGGAAAGATACAAGAGGATCAAGAGGCTCGTCGATTCGTTCTAGAAAAGCCGGAGGGCGAAATCAGGGCTGAAGGCAAATCCGCCCTGGAGGAAGGCCGGGACGAAAGCCGCGATCTTCCGGCCTTTCGCTCGGCGCTCAGCCGGGCACGACGCGATGGATCTTCTTCTTGCCCGCCTTCAGGAGCAGGCCGTCCGGCCCTGCGTCCGCCAGGGTGAGAGGCTGGTCGACGGCGTCGAGCCGCCGATCGTTGACGTACAATCCGCCCTGCTTGATCAGCCGCTTGGCCTCGCCCCGCGAAGGAGTCAGGCCGACCTCGGTGAAGAGCTCGGCCGGCGGGATGCCTGCGTCGAGCCGGGCGCGCGGGATGCGGGTCGTGGGGATCGACGCGACGTCCATCTCCGCCCCGCCCCCGAAGGCCGCGGCGGCCCCGGCCCGGGCTTCGAGCGCGGCCGCCTCGCCGTGGGTCAGCTTCGTCGCCTCGAAGGCCAGGACGCGCTTCGCGGCGTTGATCTCGCTGTCGCGGAGGACCTCCAGGCGGCGGATCTCGTCGAGCGGGAGCAGGGTGTAGATCCGGAGGAACCGACCCACGTCGCGGTCGTCGCAGTTGACCCAGTACTGGAAGAAATCATAGGGACTGAACAGGGACGGCTCGAGCCAGACCGCGCCCGCGGCGGTCTTGCCCATCTTGGCCCCCGAGCTCGTCGTGAGGAGGGGAAAGGTCATGGCCTGGACCTCGGCGCCCTCGACCCGCCGGATGAGGTCCACGCCGGCCAGGATGTTGCCCCACTGGTCGTCGCCGCCCATTTGGAGCGTGCAGCCAAAGGTCCGGAAGAGGTGCAGGTAGTCGTACGCCTGGAGGAGCTGGTAGTTGAACTCGATGAACGACAGCCCCTTCTCCATCCTGAGCTTGTAGGCCTCGGCGGCCAGCATCCGGTTGACGCTGAAGTGGCGGCCGATGTCCCGGAGGAAGGCGATGTAATTGAGCGGCAGGAGCCAGTCGGCGTTGTCCACCGCGATGGCCCCCTGGCCGTCGAAGCCGAGATACCGGTCGAGCTGGGCCCGGACCGCCGCGCCATAGGACCGGATGGTCGCCTCGTCGAGCATCTTGCGCAGCTCGGTCTTGCCGCTCGGGTCGCCGACCATGGTCGTCCCGTTGCCCACGACGGCCAGGGCCCGGTGGCCCGCCCGCCGGAGATGGACCATGGCCATGATCGGGACGAGACTCCCGGCGTGGAGGCTCGCCGCCGTGCCGTCGTAGCCGATGTAGAAGGTGACGGGCTTCGCGCCGAGCATGGCCCGGACGGCGGCCTCGTCGGACACCTGGGCGATGAAGCCGCGCTCCTTCAATTCGTCGAAGATATTGCCGTTCACGGCCGTTTCACTCCTCGTCCGCCGGTCCCCGATCCGACGGGTTCCGGCGATGTCATTTTATAACACAGAGGCACGGCCGGAACAAACGGGAGCTCTCTCATTTGAAAAGCAGGGTTGCCGCCTCGACCCAGGCCGGGAGCGCGTCGAGGAGGCGATTCATGATCGTCCGAGTCCGATCTTCGAACAGAGCCAGGTTCCCGTAAGTCTCATCCCCCCGGGGCGAAACGATGTCGCTCACCACCCGGAGAATGAGGCACGGCGTCTTCGCCCGGGCCGCGGTCCAGGCGATGGCCCCCGTCTCCCAGTCGCCCGCGACGGCCCCATATTTGGCCCGCAGCTTCGGGAGATCGGCCGGATTGAGGTCGCGGTCGGCCGAGACGAGCGTCGCGGCCACGACGCTCTCCGGGTACGGTTTCGCCAGCCAGGACAAATCCGGCGCCGTCGCGTAATCGGCGATTGCCTCCCCGGGATCGCCCATCATTTCCACGATGTCGTAGACCACGGTCTTCGCGGCGAGGACCAGATCGCCGACGCGGATGGCCCCCTCGAACCCGCCGCACGTCCCCAGGTTGATGAGCAGGCGCGGCGCCCATCGGTCAAGGGCGTACTGGGTGGAGGCGGCGGCGCTGATCTTGCCCCAGCCGCCGCGGATATAGACGACCGGATGCGTCCGGCCGCCCGCCTTGATCTCGCCGGCCGCGGCCTCGCCGAACGGCGTGGGAAAGAACTCGAGCGCCGCAAGCCGCGCCCGAACGGGTTTCCATTCCGCGTCAGCCGAAATCAGGACGACGACGTCGACCTTGTCCCCAAGCGGCGCGGCCGGTTTCCCCCCGCCCCCCGCCCAAACCAACGCAGCCGCCGCGATCGTCAACCAGACGCGAATCATGATGCCCCCTTTTTGTCCCTGCCCTCGGCGCCCGTTCCGCCCGACCGCCGCCCCCCTCAGCCCTTCATGACGCCGATCGGCACAAGGCGGGCGACGAGCCGCCCGAGGCCGACGGCGTGAGAGACGCGGACGACTTCGTCCACGTCCTTGTACGCTTCGGAGGCCTCCTCGGCGACGCCCTTCCAGCTCGTTGCCCGGAGCTCGATGCCCCGCGCCGCCAGGTCGTCGCGGATCCGCTCGCCGCGGAAGCGGCGGCTGGCTTCATGGCGGGACATGACCCGGCCGGCGCCGTGGGCGGTGGAGCCGAAGCTCAAGGCCTCGGCCTCGTCCGTGCCGGCCAGGATGTAAGAGGCGGTCCCCATGCTCCCGGGGATGATCACGGGCTGCCCGACCGCCCGATAGGCGTCCGGGATCTCGCTCCGTCCCGGACCGAAGCTCCGCGTGGCGCCCTTGCGGTGGACGCACAGCCCGATCTCGCGCCCGTCGACTTCGTGGCTTTCGACCTTGGCCACGTTGTGGCAGACATCGTAGACCTGGCGCATCCCTTCCGCCCGGCCCAGGACCTTGGCGAAAGCTCCCCGGACTCCATGGGCAATCATCTGCCGGTTGGCGAAGGCGTAGTTCACCGCGGCGCCCATCGCCCGGTAGTATCGCCGCCCCAGGGACGATCGAAACGGCGCGGCGACCAGCTCCCGGTCGGGGAGCCCGTCGGTGCCGAGCTCGTTCTCCATGGCCTGGATGTAGTCCGAGGCCACCTGGTGGCCGAGCCCGCGGCTCCCGCAGTGGATCATGACCAGGACCTGGCCTTCCGCCTCGAGGCCGAACGCCCGGGCCGCGGCCGCGTCCAGGATTTTATCGACCTTCTGGATCTCGAGGAAATGGTTGCCCGCGCCTAGAGTCCCGAGCTGGGGGACGCCGCGCTCCAGGGCGCGCGGCGACACGCCCGCGGGATCGGCGTCCCGCACTTCGCCCCCCTCCTCGGTCATCCGGAGGTCGTCGGCCGTGCCGTAGCCGTTTTCGACCGCCCATGCGGCCCCCCGGGCCAGGATCTCGCGAAGGACGCCGAAGCTGAGACGGATGACGCCCTCCTTGCCCACGCCGGCCGGGACGTCCTTGAAGATCTCGGCCAGGAGCTCCTTGCGCCGGGCTTCGATGTCCGCGGCGGTGAAATCCGTGCGGAGGAGGCGGACGCCGCAGTTGATGTCGTAGCCTACGCCGCCCGGCGAGATCACGCCCTCGTCGAGGTCGAAGGCGGCCACGCCGCCGATCGGGAAGCCGTAGCCCTGGTGGGCGTCCGGCATGACGTAGGCCATCCTCCGAATGCCGGGCAGGCAGGCCACGTTCCGGGCTTGCAGGAGGGTTTGATCCCCCTGGACGGATTTGAGAAGCTTGTGGGAAGCGTAGATCCTGGCCGGGACGTTCATGGCGCCCTGACGCGGGATCTCCCATGTATTCTCGTCGACGCGCATCAATTCCATCGTCCCCGTCCCTACATGTCCAGGACCGCTTGGACCGTCCACCCGCCGCAGTCCTCCCCGATCTTCATCTCATTGTAGGTCACGGCTTTTACTTCGCCGTGGAGCTCGGTCTTCGGCCCGATTTCGTCCCCTCGGAGGATTGCCCGGAGGATTTTGCCGCCGGCGCCGGCCTCGATCACCAGGCTCTCGACCGAGGCCAGAAGGAAGCGTCGGGTCTCGAAGACGTAGATGATCTCTTCAAGGAACCGGTAAAGGAGCTGTTCGAGGTCGCGGCCCGCGATCTCGACGGGGATCGATCGGGCCGGATCGATCTTCCGCCAATCCCACATGAACGAAGCCGTGGCCAGGGCGGCGTTGGTGAAGGCCTCCTCGAGCGTCCGGCCGAAGGACCGGAACTTGCCGTCGGCCGCGTGGGGAAGGATCCGGTATTTCTCCATGCCGCTCCCCCGCTCAGAACCTCCCGGCGATGGCCGTCCCGCAGGCCGGGCACGCGCCCGAGATGATCGCGTTCGCCTCAATCCCGAAGCCGCGCCGCTTGATGAGCATCCGCCCGCAGCTCGGACAGAAGGTGTCCTCGCCCTCGTCTCCGATATTGCCCACATAGACGAACGCCAGCCCGGCCTCCCGGCCGATCCTGCGCGCCTTCCGGAGGACGGTAACCGGGGTCGGCGGCGCCTCGGTCAAGCGGTAGTCGGGATGGAAGCGGCTGATGTGCCAGGGCAGGGCGGGATCGACGCCCGCCAAGAAGCGGGCGATATCCTTGAGCTCGTCCTCCCCGTCGTTCATCCCGGGGACGACGAGCGTCGTGACCTCGACCCAGATGCCGAGCTTGCGCATCAGTCGGATCGAATCGAGGACGGGCTGGAGCCTCGCCCCGCATACCTTCTTATAAGTCTCGTCCCTGAACGCCTTGAGGTCCACGTTGGCCGCGTCGAGATAGGGGCGGATGGTCTCGAGCGCCTCGGCGGTCATATAGCCGTTCGTAACGAAGACATTGGCTAGGCCGGCCGCCCGGGCGGCCTTCGCCGTGTCATAGGCGAACTCGAAGAAAATCGTGGGCTCGGTGTACGTATACGAGATGCTCCGGCAGCGCTGGTCGAGAGCCGCGCGGACAACGGCTGCGGGCGAAGTCTCCCGTCCGCCCTTCCGCTCAGGAGCCGCCTCGGAAGCCTGGCTGATCTCCCAGTTCTGGCAGAAGCCGCACCGGAAGTTGCAGCCCGCGGCGGCGATGGACATCGAGGTCGTCCCCGGAAGGAAATGAAAGAGGGGTTTCTTCTCGATGGGGTCGACATTGGCCGCGACGAGCTCGCCGTAAGCGCGGGTCATGAGCGTCCCGCCGCGGTTTTCCCTTACGTTACAGATTCCGAACCGGCCGGGAGCGATGGAGCAGCGGTGGGCGCACAGGCGGCAGCGCACCGTCCCGTTCTCGCCGGTTTCGACGAGCCGCGCCTCATGGATCATGACCTTCTCCTCCGGGCCGCGCGCCTTTTCAAAGGACGGCCGACGGACAGATCTTCTTCAGGGCGCAGGCCGGGCATCGGGGCTTGCGGGCTTGACAGACCGCCCGGCCGTGGTTGACGAGAAGGTAATTGAACTCGAGCCAGTATTTACGGGGGACCAGGACCATCAGGTCGCGCTCGATCTTCTCCGGATCAACCTGGGCGCTCAGGCCGAGCCGGCCGGACAGCCGTTTGACGTGGACGTCGACGGCGATGCCCTCGGCCTTGCCGTAAACCGAGGACAGGACGATGTTCGCCGTCTTGCGGGCGACCCCGGGCAGGGTGATGAGCTCGGCCATGGTGTCCGGCACCCGGCCGCCGAAGTCATCGACGATCTTCCGGGCCGCGCCGATGATGCTCTTGGCTTTGTTGCGGAAGAAGCCCGTAGGCCGGACATCGAGCTCGAGGGCGGCCCGGTCGGCCTCGGCAAAGGCCCGGGCCGTGGGATACTTCTTGAAGAGCGCCGGAGTGAGCTTGTTCACCCGCTCGTCGGTGCACTGGGCGCTCAGGATGGTGGCGACCAGAATCTGGAGGGGCGTCTCGAACGCGAGCAGGGTGCGGGGTGAAGGATACGCCTTTTCCAGGATCCGGACGATCTTGACGACGCGGACCTTGGGACTGTCCATATTTGCCTCCCGGGATCGCTCCCCTCCGGCCCCACGCCCCCTTGGCCCCTCAACCGGAGCCGAGGGGCATGAGGCGGGGCTGAGACAGCCCCATCAGGCCCCGATGTGGAAGAGGTCCTGGCCGACGTGGAACTCCTCGACATCGAAATATTCCGGGAACCGCTCGAGCAGGTCGATCTCGGACTTGAGCATATAGTAATGGCTCCGCTCGACCCGGCTCAGGTAGTCCAGGATCTTGCGGCCCGCCGCGTCCTCGATCGAGGCCTTGGAGGACTTGTAGAATTCCTCGGCCTCCTTTTCCTTGGCCATGGCCAGCTTGAACAGGTCGAGGATCGAGCTCGTCTCGTCGAGCGGGACCGCCTTCGCCGGACGGGCGGATTTGGCCGGAACGGCGAGCTTGCGCCCCGGGAACTTGTCGGCGAACAGCCGCTCGAGGATGGCCTTGTGCCGGATCTCCTCGTCCGCCAGGAACTTGAGCTTCTGGATCAGGACCTCGTTCTTCACCCGGCCGCGGAGGTGGGTGTAAATGTCGGCCGCGTCCATTTCCGCCCGGACGGCGACGGCCATGATGTCGGGCGCCTTCATGTCGGATGTCAGAGCCATGATGAATCCTCCTCGCGGATCGGGCGCGGGGCGCGCCGTCCGCTCAGAACTTGACGAACTTGTCCTTGGACGTGCCGCAGACCGGGCACGTGTCGGAGAACGCCGCATATTTGATGTGGGCTTGGCTTTCGCCGGCCAGAGCGTTCTTCAGGAATTCTTCGGTCATCTTTTTCATCGTGTTCTCCTTTTATTCGGTCAGAGCCTGACCATTTTTTCGATCGCCCCCCGCGCCCGGTCGGCGATGTCGGACGGGACCTCGATCCGGGGGGCCATATCCTCCAGCGCGCGACATACCTTGCGCAGGGTGATTTTCTTCATGTTGAAGCAGTGGATCGTCGGATGGGCCGGATAGAACTCCTTGCCGGGATTGTCGCGCTTCAGGCGGTGGATGATCCCCGGCTCGGTGGCGAGAATGATCTCGCGAGCGGCGGACAGGGGCGCCTCCTTGACCATCTGGCCCGTGGAGAGGACCCGGTCGGCGAGGTCGGCGACTTCGGGCCGGCACTCCGGATGGGCCCAGACCTCGGCCCCGGGATGGCGCTCCTTCATCGCCCGCACGTCGCGCGGCAGGATATTGTTGTGGACATAGCAGAAGCCGTCCCAGGCGATGATCCTCTTGTTCGTCCGGCGGGCGACGAACGAAGCCAGATTCCGGTCCGGGGCGAAGAGGACCTCCCGGTCGGGGAGCGATTCCACGACCCGAAGGGCGTTCGCCGACGTGCAGCAGATGTCGCACTCGGCCTTGACCTCGGCCGGCGTGTTGACGTAGCAGACCAAGGGTCGGCCGGGGAAGCTCGCCTTCCAAGCCCGGATCTCCGCGCCCGTGACCATGTCCGCCATGGGGCAGCCGGCGCCGGGATCGGGCAGAAGGACGCTCTTGCGGGGCGCCAGGATGCTCGCCGTCTCGGCCATGAAATGGACGCCGCAGAAGACGATGACGTCCTGGGCGACCGCGGCCGCTTTCTGGCTGAGTTCGAGCGAATCGCCGACGAAGTCGGCCGCGTCCTGGACCTCCCCGATCTGGTAATTGTGGGCCAGCAGGACCGCATTCCGCTCCCGGGCCAGCTCCCGGACGCGCCGGAGGAGGCCGGCCTTGTCGAGATCCTCGGTCATGGGGCTCAGGCGGGAAGCTTCGCCCCGCAGCTGACGCAGGTCGCGTCGGCTTTGTTCGTGTAGTTGCCGCAGGCCGGGCATTCGACGAGCTCGATCTCGCAGTGGCGGCAGGCGCAGGCGTCTTCGAGGCCGATCACGGGCCCGTCGCAGTAGGGACAGCTGCATTCCTCTTCGTGCTCGGCATGGTCGGCCCCCGCGGCGGGTGCGGCCTCCCCGGCCCCGGGCCGGGATTTGCTCTCGTAGTCCTCGATGGCTTTGTGCAGGGCGTCGGCCCCCAGGTTCGAGCAGTGCATCTTGTTCTTCGGCAGGCCGCCGAGCTCCTCGGCCACCTTCTCGTTGGTGATGGCCATCGCCTCGGCGAGGCTCTTGCCCATGGCCATCTCGGAGACCATGCTCGAGACGGCGATCGCCGCCCCGCAGCCGAACGTCTGGAACTTGATGTCGGCCAGCTTGTCGTCTTTGACCTTGATATAGAACGTCATCATGTCCCCGCAGACGGGATTGCCCACCTGGCCGACGCCGTCGGCGTCGGCGAGCGTGCCCACGTTGCGCGGATTGGCGAAATGGTCCATGACTTTGTCGGAGTAGATCATGTTCGTTTCTCCTTGAGAAACTCGGTGTATGTCGGGGACATCCTCCGGAGGCGGTCGATGATGGGCCCGAAGGCCGCGAGCACGGCCTCGATGTCCCCGGCCGACGTGCCTTCCAGGAGGCTGAAGACGAGCGATCCCTGGGCCAGGGCGTGGTCCAGCCCCATGGCCAGGAGGACGTGGGAAGCTTTGAGCGATTTCGACGAGCAGGCCGAGCCGCTCGCGACGGCGATCCCCTTCATGTCGAGGCTGAGGAGGAGCGATTCGCCCTCGACGAACTCGACGCAGAAGCTGGCGTGGTAGGGCAGCCTCCGGTCGCGGGAGCCGGTCAGGACCACATGGTCGAACGACCCGAGGACCCCGTCGATCAACCGGTCTCGGAGGGCGGCCTCCCGGACGGCCCGCTCCGCGAGCCGCTCCCGGGCGATCCCGGCCGCACGGCCGAGCCCGACGATCCCGGCCACGTTCTCCGTGCCGGCCCGGCGCCCGCCCTCCTGGATGCCGCCGTCGACGAGGGGCAAGGCCCGCGTCCCCTTCTTCAGGAACAGGGCGGCCGCCCCTTTGGGCCCGTAAAACGGGGCGCCGGCCAGGCTCAGGGCATCCACGCCCAGCGTCGCGACGTCGATCGGGATGCTCCCGGCGGCGGCCACGGCGTCCGTGTGGACCGCGATGTTCCGGGCCTTGCAGAGGGCCGCGATCTCGGCCACGGGCTCAATCGTCCCGACCTCGGAATTGGCCAGCATCACCGAGACGAGCGTCGTCTTTGGGGTCAGGGCCTTCTCGACGGCCGCCGGGTCGACGAACCCGCGCCCGTCGACCGGGACAATGCTCACCCCGAATCCGAGCTTCTCGAGGGCGCGGGCCGCGTTGAGGACGGACGGGTGCTCGATGGCCGAGACGACGAGGTGCGTACCCTTGACCCGCGAGGCGAGGGCCAGCCCTTTGACGGCCAGGTTGTTGGCCTCCGAGCCGCTCGCGGTGAAGACGATCTCGTCCGCCGCGGCGCCGATCAGCCGGGCGACGCTCTCCCGGGCCTCCTCCGTCGCCTCGAGGACTGTCTGGCCTTCGCGGTGGAGGCTTTGGGGATTGCCGAAGGATTCCTTGAGGAACGGGAGCATGGCCGCGAGGACCTCGGGAAGGAGGGGCGTCGCGGCGTTGCGGTCGAGATAGAGGCGGGTCATGTTCGCTTTCCGGAGAGGGGGACCGGGGCCGGCCCGGCTAGATGGCGATGACGGACTTGACTTCGGGGACTTCCTTCTTCAGGATGCGCTCGATCCCCATCTTGAGCGTGAGCTGGGACATCGGGCAGCCGCCGCAGGCGCCGGTCAGTTTGACCTTGACCACGCCGTCGGGGCCGACGTCCACGAGCTCGACGTTGCCGCCGTCGGCCATCAGGCTCGGGCGGATTTTATTGAGGGCGGCTTCCACTTTTTCCTTCATGGGTGACTCCTTGTCCGGAACGGCCGAATGGTCATTATAGCCCAAACGCCGCCCCGAATCCAATCGAATATATAGTATTCCTATCGGATTATCGCGTCAAGACCGCCGCCCCTCAGGAGCACTTGCTCCAGCCGCAGTTCGGGCAGGTCGGGCACTTCTCATCCGGGAGCGTGGCCCCGCACTGCTTGCAGGCCAGCGGAACCAGATCGCGGGATGCCTTCTTGACCTCGCCGAAGTGCCTCTCCAAGACCTTGGCGATCGCGTCCGGGATGGAGTGGACGAGGCCGCCGTCGGTGAAGATCGGCTCCGATCCGCCGATCCCCTTCAGCTGGGCGACCAGCTCCTTGGGGTCTACGCCGCTGCGCAAGCCGAGAGAAACGAGCCGCCCGATGGCCTCGGCATCGGCCATGGTCGTATAGCCGCTCTTGCCGATGCTGGCGAAGACCTCGAACGGCCTCTGGTTGAAGAAGGAGATCGTGACGTACAGGTTGCCGAAGCCGGTCCGGATCTTGTCCGTGACCGAAGTCAGGGTATCGGGCCGCTCATCGGGCAGCCGCTTCGCGGCGGCGGGGCCCTTGGTCAGGACCTGGTCCTCCCGGCACCCGTCGCGGTAGATCGTGATCCCCTTCGTCCCCAGGTCGTAGGCCAGGAGGTAGGCCTTTTCCACGTCCTTGAGCGTCACGTCGTGGGGGAGGTTGATCGTCTTCGAGACCGAATTGTCCACGGACTTCTGGAAGGCGGCCTGCATCCGGATGTGCCACTCCGGGGCGATCTCGTGGGCCGTGACGAAATAATCGGGAGCCTTCGCTCCCGGGTTCTTCTCCTTCCAGGCTTCGTAGATGGGGTGGAGGTCCTTGATCTCGGAATCGATGATGCGGGACGTGAACTCGAAGGCGAACACGGGCTCGATGCTCGACGAGCAGCCTGCGATCCGGGAGATCGTGCCCGTCGGGGCGACGGTGAAGACCGCCGCGTTCCGCATCTTCGTCCCCTTATAGACCGACTGGGCGATGTTCGGGAAGCTCCCCCGCTCCCGGGCGAGCTTGCGGGACGCGGCCTCGGCCTCCGCGCGAAGGAAGGCGGCCAGCTTCCCGGCGAAGGCCAGGGCCGGCTCGGAATCATACTTGAGGCCGCAGAGGATGAGGAGGTCGGCCCAGCCCATGACGCCCAGGCCGATCCGGCGGTTCCCCTTGGACATCGCCGCGATCTCGGGCAGCGGGTACTTGTTGACGTCGATGACGTCGTCGAGGAAGCGGACGGCGATGGCGATCACCGAGGCGAAGCGGTCCCAGTCGAACTGGTCCCGGCCGTCCGGGCGGAAGAAGCGGGCCACGTTGATCGATCCCAGATTGCAGGACTCGAAGGCGTGGAGCGGCTGCTCGCCGCAGGGATTGGTGGCCTCGATCGGGCCGAGGCCGCGCGTCGGGTTGTCCTTGTTGATCCGGTCGATGAAGATCAGGCCGGGGTCGCCGATCGCCCAGGCCGACTCGACGATCATCCGGAAGACCTTGCGGGCATCCTTGCGGTCCGCGACCTTCTTCTTGAACGGATCGACGATCTCGTAGGACTCGCCGGCCTTGACCGCCTTCATGAAGGCGTCGGTCGCGGCGACCGAGATGTTGAAGTTGCCGACGCTCTTCCCGTCCTTTTTCATCAGGATGAAATCCTCGATGTCCGGATGGTCGGCCCGGAGGAGGCCCATGTTCGCCCCGCGGCGCGTGCCGCCCTGCTTGACGGCCTCAGTCGCGGCGTCGATGACCTTGAGGAAGGAAACCGGCCCCGAGGCGACGCCCTGGGTCTTCTGGACGAAGCTGCCCCGGGGGCGCAGCCGGCTGAAATCGAAGCCCGTCCCGCCGCCCTCCTTGTGGACGAGGGCCGCGTTCTTGACGGTGGTGAAGATGGACTCCATCGAGTCCTCGATCGGCAGGACGAAGCAGGCGCTGAGGCACATGTCCCGGCCGGCGCCGGTCAGGGTCGGGCTGTTGGGCAGGAAATCGCGGGCCATCATCGCCGCGAAGAAGGTCCGGGCCCAGGCCTTGCGGGCGGCCGGCGTCCGCTCGGCGGAGGCGATATACGCCGCCACGCGCTCGAACAGATCGGCGGGGGCCTTGTCGAGGAATTCGCCCTTGGCGTTCTTCATGAAATACCGGGCCTTGAGAATCCGCATCGCGTTCGGGGAGAATCCCTGACTGTCCGTCATCGCACTGTCCTTATTCGGGAATTACAAGAGCAATTTTATTGGAATAGTATGATATCTGAAAACCCGGTGCTTGAAAAGCGATTTCTGGCGGCGGCCGGCGGCCCCGAACCGGCTCGGAGAAAGCCCGCGGCCGGGATCCCCGGGCTGGGCTCGGCGATCCCCGCCGCGTTTCTGGCCTTCGGCCGGACGCGGACGGGCGGGGGCTCCCCGTTTAGAATTTCAGGCCGGCCAGGACCAGAAGGGCGTTCGTCTTGGGCGACGTGCCCGAGTCCGTCGCGCCCGCGGGGACCTTCTCCATATTGGCCAAGCCGAGGTGATACCGGCCTTCGATGCAGAGCTTGATACCGCCAAGCGGCAGGCTGATGCCGCCGCCGAGGACCAACCCGTAATCGAGCGATTGGACATAGTCCTTCTCGTCCTGCGTGTCGCTCTTCGATTGGACGCCGTAATTCGCCAATACGTCAGGGCCGCTCATCGTGTAGACGACTTTGGGGCTCAGGACATAGGCGATCTCGCCCCCGCCGGCCAGATAGATGTCCGGCCCCGAGGCCAGGTTGAGGACGTGGAACTTCAGGAGGACGGGGACGCTCAATTCATCTAATTTCGTGGTGATGTCGAACGTGTCGGTCCCATAATAATAGGCTGCAGTTCCCTGATAACGGACGCCTTTCTGGAGGTACAGGAGGTCGATCTCGAGGCCGATGGTCCCTCCCGTTTCGAAGCCGAGGCCGAAGGCAAATCCCGTCCGCCCTTTACGATACTGATCGTAGTCGGAGCTTGGATGCGAGTTCGGCATACTCACGCTCGTAGAGCTCATGCTCGCCGAGCCGAAGCCAGCGATAAGCTTGAAGCCTCCGGCCGGCGGGGCCGGGGCGTAGTAGGACTGCGGCGTGGAAACCGGCGCGGCGGGTGCGGCCTGGACGGGCTGGACCGGCGCCCCTTCGCGGACGGGCGGCGGCGCCTGATCGACGCCCAGGGCGTCGACGACGCTGGCGCTGATATACGCGGTGAGATTGGCGCCCGTTTCGTTCGTGATCGAGATTTCGTACCAATCCCCGATCTTCTGGCGGGCCTCGAGGAGGGTCCCCAGGCCGACCTGTTTGATCACGGCTCCGGAGGTACTGGCCTCGGCCCGGACGTTGGCCGTTTGGACCTTGACCTTCAGTACGATGGGAGTCTGGGCCGCAAAACCGACCCCGACCAGGAGAACGAGGCAGAGCACCGCGACGGAAATTTTTTTCATGTAATCCATCCTCCCTTTAAAATCATCGTCTTGATTAATATATGCCATGATTCCATCCGCAATGCAAGCCGGTCGTCAGGCGACGGGCGTGGCGGCCTTGCGGACGGCAGCCACGTCGAACAGGCCGCGGGCGCGGTCCTCGAGGAAGACCGTCTCGTTCCTCTCCACGCCCGTGGAAATGATCGCGGCCTCGGCTTCGACCATGTCCTCGATCCGACGGAGATAATCGCGGAAGGCCGGGGGCAGGGTCTCATAGTCCCGAAGGCCATGCAGGGGCGCCGTCCAGCCTGGGACCTTCCGGTAGACGGGCACGACCTTGTCGAGGATCCAGGATTCGGTCGGGAACCCGGCCAGGAGACTCCCCTTGTATTTATACCCGGTGCAGATCTGGAGCTCTCCTAGGCCATCGAGGACGTCGGGCTTGGTGACCGCCAAAAGCTCGATGCCGTTGATCCGGCAGGCGTAAGCCACGGCCACGGCATCGAACCAGCCGCAGCGGCGGGGCCGGCCGGTCGTCGCCCCGAACTCGTCGCCTCTCTTGGCGATGAGCGGGCCCGGCCCCTGTCGTAGCTCGGTCGGGAACGCGCCGGAGCCGACGCGCGTCGTGTAAGCCTTGACAACCCCCAGGACGGCGTCGATCCGCGACGGGCCGACGCCGAGGCCCGTGCACGCCCCACCGGCCGTGGAGCTCGACGAGGTGACGAAGGGATAAGTGCCGTGGTCGAGGTCGAGGAGGGCGCCCTGGGCGCCCTCGTAGAGGACCGAGCTTCCGCCCTTGAGCTTGCGGGCCAGGAGGAGACTCGTGTCCTGGACGAACGGCCGGAGGGCCTCGGCGAAACGGGCATAGTCGGCGAAGACGGCTTCGGGATCGACGGCGGCGATCCCGTGGGCCCGGAAAAATTCGTTCTTCTCGGCGACGTTGGCCCGGATCTTGTCCCGCAGGACGTCGAGGTCGAGCAGATCGCCGACCCGGATCCCGCGGCGGGCCGCCTTGTCCTCGTAAGCCGGGCCGATGCCGCGGCAGGTCGTCCCGATCTTTCTCTCGCCCAGGCTCTCCTCCCTGAACTTCTCCTCGAGGGCATGGTAGGGCAGGATCAGGTGCGCGGCCCGGCTGATGGCGATGTTCTCGTCGCGGACGTCGGCGATCGCCTTCACCGCCGCGAGCTCGTCGAGGAAAGCCCGGGGATCGAGCACGACGCCATTGCCGATCACGCACAGCGTCTCGGGGTGAAGAATGCCGGACGGGATCAAGTGGAGGACGATCTTCGTCCCGCGGAAGTGGACCGTATGACCGGCATTGTGGCCGCCCTGGTAGCGGGCGACGACGTCGAAGGACGGCGTCAGGAGATCGACGATCTTCCCCTTCCCCTCATCTCCCCACTGCGAGCCGAGAACGACGACATTAGCCATGGGATTCCTCGCGGATCCTAGAAATGGGCGGCGGCCTGGATCCGGACGACGGGGTTCCGGCCGCCCTGCTCGTCCCGGACGCTGAAGTCGTATTCGCCCTTCAGGAGGATGTTCGCCTGGAGGGCGTACGTGATCCCGACGGACCAGAAGCTGCGGCGCTCGAAGAGGCCGGCGCCGGCGACGCCGGAGGGGTCGAAGCCGGGGCCGTGGTAGGGATCGTCGGTCCGGGCTTTCTGATAGGCGGCGAGCGGCGTCCAGCTGTCGAACTTCAGGGCGAGCTCGGCGAACCAGGCTTCGGCCGACCCGGCGGCGAAGGGCGATGGGTTGGCGATACCCGCCTTGGCATACTCGCCCGACAGGCGGATGTTTTCGGTGGTCCAGGTCGCATCGAGCCCCTTGAGGGTCAGCGTCCGGGTTCCGGCGTCGTCGACCTTGCCCGTGTAATAGGACCCGCCGATCTCGAGATTCTCGCCCCACAGGACGCCGAGCCGCCCCCCGAGGCCCTTGTTGCGGTTGTTGTCCTTGAATTGCTGCCCGCCGGACAGGCGTTCAGCCTCGGCGAGGCCGTTGCCGATATACGCCGCGTAGACCAGGGGGCCCAAGCGGCCCTCCATCAGCGCCCCGAGGTCGCGCCAGGCCGCGGGGGCGAGCCAGCCTACGGACAGCGGCGGCTGGACGAGCCCCGTCTGGTACGCGCGGGCCGATTCGTTGTATTTGCCGAAGGGGACCAGGAACAGGCCGACCCGGGCGTGGAATGAGTCCGACGCCAGGTAAGCCGCCCAGGCTTGCTGGACTTCGAATTTATCCGTGGAGAGGGATTGAATCTCGACGGCGTACGTGAACCGGGTCGAGAATTCCCCCGACAGCAGGAGCCCGGCCGTGAAGTTCTGGATGCTCCCTCCCGAGTAGGGGTCCGGGGCTTTGCCCTTGAGGTAATCGAGGGAAAAGTAACCGCCGAGGCGCGTCTCGGCCGACGCGGTCCCGGTCGGGAGCGCGGCCGCCGCGCCGATGACCAGAAGGACAGCGATCAGGCGCGTATTCATAGGAGCGAGAAATCGAACGTTTCCTCGAGGAGGTCCTTCTTCCACTTATCGACGGAGATGCGCTGCGTCACCCCGCGGGTGATGGCGTTCACTCCGGTCTTGGTGCCCATCCAGATGGCGCCGACGAGGACATCGTTGCGGAGGACGATCTTCTTGTAGATCCCTTCCTCCGGCCGCTCGAGGCGGATCTCTTCGAAGCCCGGCCCCTGGGGATTGACCGTCCCGATCGACGTCAGATTCACGCCCGCCACCTTCAGGGTGTTCGACGGGACCGTGCCTTCGTAGATCTTCTTCCGGCCGAGGATGTTGGCCGCCACGATCCGGGCCTGATCGAACGAGGCGGGGACGATCCCAAGGACCACGTCGCCGCGCTGGACGCCGTCACCGGCGGCGAAGATGCCGGGCCGGCTCGTCTCGAGGAATTCGTCGACGACGACGCCCCGGTCGGTCCGCAGCCCCGCCTCCCGGGCCAGGTCGAGGTTCGGCCGGACGCCCATGGCGAGGACGACCAGGTCCGTCTCCATGGTCGCACCGTCCTTGAAGCGCAGGCCGCGGACCTCGGCGTCGCCCAGGATTTCGTCGGTCGCCGTCCCGGTCCGGACGCGCACCCCGAGCTTCTCGATCTCGGCCCGGAGCAGGGCCCCGCCCGCCGGATCGAGCTGGCGCGGGAGAAGGTAATCGAAGACCTCCACGACCTCGACCTCGGCGCCCCGGGCCTGCAGGGCGCGGGCGATTTCGAGACCGAGGAGCCCTCCCCCGATGACGGCGGCCTTCGACCGGCTCCGCAGGCGGTCCAGGATGGCCAGGGCGTCGCCCAGCGTCCGGAGGGTGAAGACGCCGGCCTTATCCACGCCCAGGAGGGGAGGGATCGTCGCCCCGGCCCCGTTGGCCAGGAGGAGGGCGTCATACGGCACCCGCCGCCCGCCGGCGGCGATCACCTGGCGGCTGTCGGGGACGATTTTCTCGACGGGAATGCCCGCGTGGACTTCGATGCGGTGCTGGCCGTACCATTTTTCGGGAAAGGCGAACAAGCGGTCGAAGGGCAGGCTTCCGGCGATGAATTCGATCAGGTTCGGCCGCGGGTAATAGAGGTGCGGCTCCGCAGCGAAGATCTCGACGCCGGCGTCCGGGTCCATCTCCCGGAGCGTCTTGGCCGCGAGCGTGCCCGCGATCCCGTTCCCGATGATGACGGCCTGCATCTAGCCCTCGCCCGGCGACTTCCCTCCGCGATCCTCAGTCGTCGACTTTCTGGAAGAACTCTTTGCCCACGCCGCACTGGGGGCAGACCCAGTCGTCGGGAAGGGTGTTGAAAGGCGTGCCCGGGGCGACCCCGTTCTCCGGGTCCCCGGCGGCGGGGTCATAGACGTAGCCGCAGGCCGTGCATTCGTATTTTTCCATCACCGTGCTCCTTTCGTCAAGGGACGAGCCTTCGGCTCGCCACTCGCCCGTGGCCTAAAAGCACGGGCGAGTACGGCGGAAGCAGCCCCCCGGGCAAGGCCCGGGACCCCCGCTGCCGCCGAATCCGATCCTCCGGAGCGCCGCGCGGTCCCGGAGGATTCCGTCCTCCGGGAAGGCTCAGTCTTCCTGGAGGATCTGCTTTTCATATTCCTGCTCGAGCTTGAGCTTGTGAGCCTTCTCCTGCTGGATCAGGAAGGCGAGAAGGCGCCGAAGCTCGGGATCGGAAGTCGCGTCGCGCAGCCGGGCGTAAAGCTCGGCGGCGAGGGCCTCCTTTTTGGCCGCATGGATCAGGAGATCCTGAAAACCGCCGGCGGGATCGAAAGGCTCTTCAATGAGGTAATCGCTGAGCTTGAGGTCCTCGACGTCGGGAATGTCGAGCGCCTCGGCCTTGCCGTCGACGATGTTCTGCAGCAGCCGCTTGTGGTCCTTCTCCTCGGCCTGGAGCTCCAAGAGGAGGGCGCGGACCACGGGATCGACGGCGCCCTGGGCCAGGTCGCCGTAGGCCCGGATGGCGTCCTCTTCCCGCTCGATGGCGAAGCGGAGGATGTCCAACGTCGAAGTCAAGGCCATGGATCGCTTCCTCTTCGGACCGCGGAGCCCCCCTGGATCGCCGTGAACAGGAAAGCCGCTCGGTCCCCATGGAAATCAAAAGTCCAAATTCCATTATAAGAAAACGGGGGGGGTTGTCAATTTCAGTGACTCTTGTCGCATTCCTCCCGCCGACTCTTGGAGGCCAGGACGTGGGCTCTTGCCCACGCGCCACGCCGCGCTTCGCGGCAAGTGCAGCGGCTCTTGCCGTTGTCCCCCCGAGCCGGGACCAAGAATCTTACTTCTGGCACTTCGGGCAGAAGAAGCTGCTCCGGCCGCCGATCACCCGGCGCTCGACCGGCGCGCCGCAGCGAAGGCAGGGCTCTCCCTTGCGGCCGTAGACCCGGTGGCGGCTCTGGAACGACCCGTCCACGCCGTCGGCGTCCTTGTAGTCTCGGATCGACGACCCGCCCGCTTCCACGGCCGCGTTCAGGATCTTCGCCACCGAGCTCGCGAGCCGCCGCGCTTCGGAGGTCGTAAGCGACGACGACGTCCGGAGGGGGTGCAGGCCCGCGGCATGGAGGATCTCATCCGCGTAGATGTTCCCGATCCCGGCCAGGAACGCCTGGTTCAGGAGCAGGCTCTTCAGCCGCCCTTTTCTTCGGGCGAGGAGCCGGGCGATCTCCGGGCCGCTCACGGCGAGCGGCTCGGGCCCCAGGGCGCGAAGGGGCGCGGCTTCGAGCGGCCGGGGGGTGGCGAGGATCCGGAGGACGCCGAACTTCCTCACGTCGCGGAAGCGGAGCTCGGGCCCGCCGCCCCGGAATGCGATCCGGAGCCGCGTGTGCTTGTCGGTCGGGACTGCGCGCTCCGTCCAGTGGAACTGGCCGGTCATCTTCAGATGGAACAACAGGTGAAGGTCTCCTTCGCAACTGACGAGGAGCATCTTGCCCCGGCGGCGGATGTCCAGGATGCGTTTCCCGCGAAGGCGCCGCAGGTCGGCGGCGGCCCCGCGCAGGAGCTTGGGCCAGAGGAGGCGGATCTCGTCGATGCGCAGCCCGACGGCCCTACGCCGCAAGCCGACGGCAATCGTTTCGACTTCGGGGAGCTCGGGCATGCGGCTTATTATAAAGGATGCGGGAGGTCATTGCGAGCGAAGCAATGGCCTTGACACACCGACATGAATTAGATATGCCGGCGGGTCCTGTCGCCGACCAGCCCCACCGGCCTCGCTCATCACCCTGACGAGGGTCCCATTCGCTTCGGCCGTTGGGGCGCCCCGGTCGGCGCCACCCGCCGGGTCTGTCATCACTATCAATGACATCGGGCTTGCGCTTGATTTGGCCGATGGTTTCTATTACACTCTCCCCCGCCCATGAACATCAAAGGCGTCGTTTATATGGTCCTCGGATGGTTCGTCCCGGGGCTCGGCCACATTCTCCAAAAGAAGGTCGCGCGCGGGCTGATCTTTTTCGTTTCGATTCTGGCCATGACCGCCATGGGCCTGGCCATGGGGGGCAAGATTTACCCGTTCCAGACGGAGAACCCGCTTACCATTCTCGCCTTCTTCGCCGATATCGGCAACGGGGCCGTCTATCTCCTCTCGCGCCTGCTGCCGTTCGGCGTCGGAGATCTGAAGCTCCTGACGTTCGAGTTCGGGACGGCGTACATTGCCGGCGCGGGGCTCCTGAACTTCCTGATCGCTCTCGACGCCCTCGACATCGCCGCCGGGAAAAAAGCATGATCTTCAAGAGCCATCTTTTTTCCATGATCGTTTACGCCGCCTTCGTGGCGGTCGTCCTAGCCCTCCTGCGGCGCAGCGATAAGAAAGCCCGGATCCGCTACGGGCTGACCCTCTTCCTCATCATGGTCGGAGGGGCGATCCTCTTCGGCTGGCTCATGTACCTGTTCACCCTGTAAGCCGGGGAATCTGGTATTCCCCCTCCCGGGTTTCTGTTATAATTTTCCCGATCCGATGATCGAACTTTATCATGTCTGGAAACGGTATCAGAAAGCCTCCTGGGCCCTTTCGGACGTTTCGCTGACGATTCCCAATGGCGAGTTCTGCTTCATCACCGGCCCGAGCGGGTCCGGCAAGTCCACCCTGATCAAGACCCTTTATCGGGAGGTCGTCCCGACCGAGGGCCAGGTGATCATCGGCGGCCGGAACATCCTCCGCATTCCCAACCACAAGATCCACCGCATCCGCCGCCATATGGGAATCGTTTTCCAGGACTTCCGCCTCCTGCCCCACAAGCGCGTCTTTGAAAACGTGGCCATCGCCCTGCGGGTATTGGGCGCCCCGCCCAAGGACCTCAAGCGCAAGGTGTTCATCGCCCTGCGCATGGTCAGCCTCCAATCCAAGATCTGGGATTTCCCGACCGAGCTGTCCTACGGCGAGCAGCAGCGGGTAGCGATCGCCCGGGCCGTCGTCAACAACCCCCGCATTCTGCTGGCCGACGAGCCGACGGGGAACCTCGACCCGGCCCTGGCCCATGAGATCTTCACCCTGTTCAAGGAGATCAACGCCCAGGGGACGACGGTCGTCATCTGCACCCATGACCGGGAGCTCATCCGGCGCTTCGGCGGCCGGGTGCTGTCCCTCCACGAGGGTAAGCTCCGGGAAAGGGACGCCGAATGACCCCGGCCAAGCTCCGCTACTTCCTGCGCGAGGCCCTGCACAACCTGTGGCAATTCAAGACGCGGCACGTCTTCTCGCTGACCATTATCTGCTTTTCGTTCGTCACGGTCGGCGTCGTCCTGTCGCTCTCGGGCAACCTCCGGGCCAAGGCGGGCGAGCTCTCGAAGAACCTGACGGTCATCGTCTACCTCAAGAAGGATGCCCCGCCCGCGGACCGGGACGCCGCCGAGGCCGCCGTTCGGAGCTCGCCCCTGATCGGAAGCGTCCGGGCGGTCGGGCCCGACCAGGCCCTCGACCGGTTCAGGACGAACTTCCCCGACCTCCGCGACATCCTCCAGAACCTGGGGACGAACCCCTTCCCGACCTCGATCGAGGCCGGTCTCAAGGACGCCGGCGTTCCCGCGGAGCGCGTTCTCGGCTTCATCGCCGAGGTCCGCAAGCTCGCCGCCGTCGAGGACGTCCAGTACAACCGGGAATGGGCCGGGAAAGTCCGCGCCCTCGGCCGCCTCGTCGAGGCGGTGGGATTCTTCCTGGGCGGGATCCTGATCCTGGCCTCGTTCTTCATCATCTCGAACGTCATCAAGCTCAACGTCCTCGCCCGCCGGTCCGAGATCGAGATCCTCCGACTCGTCGGCGCGACCAACACGTTCATCCGCGTGCCCTTTCTCATCGAAGGGGTGGTGATGGGGATTGCCGGCGCCGGACTCTCCCTCCTGATCGTGCTCGCCCTCATCAAGTCCTTCCCCCTCTATCTCGGAAGCTCGCTCGGCGCTCTCCAGGAGATCATCGCCTTCCGCTATCTGAGCGTCTCCCAGGTTTTCGGCCTCCTCGGCGGCGGCGGCCTGGTGGGCTTCCTGGGCAGCCTGAGCTCCATCGGCCGGTTTCTCAAGATTTGACACAAATCTTTGATAGGCCTAACATTGTGAGGCCATGGCCACGCTGGGTGAGGAACTCCGCCGGGAACGGGAACAGCGCTCCGTCACGCTCAAGGACATCGCCGAAAAAACGAAGATCAACCTGAAGCATCTCGAGGCCTTGGAGAGTGGGAGCTATGAGGATCTGCTCGAGCCGTTCTTCATCAAAGGCATCCTTCGGACCTACGCCAAGGTCCTGCGCCTGCCCGAAGACCGCTTCCTGGCCCGGTACCTCGAAGAAGTCCGGCCGGCCGTCGAGGCGGAAGTTCGACCGAAATGGCCCGCTCCGGACATTCGCCCGGATAAGAGAAAACGGGCGCCCCGGAGAAAGCTGCGGCGGGCCGTCGCCGGCGGCCTAGCCCTGATCCTCCTCATCCTCCTGACCGCGGCCTATATCCTTTTCCTCAGGCCGATGCGGAACAATACGCCCGTCGTCGCGGCTCCTTCCCGGGCTATTCACACGGTCGTCTCGGCCCCCGTCGAGCTGCCGCCCGTCCTTGATGCCGGCCCCACCGACGTGGGGACGGACTTGAAGCTCGAGCTGACCTTCACCGCCGAGACCTGGATCCACATCGCGGCCGATGGGATGGTCCAATTCGACGGGATGAAGCATCCCGGAGACAAGGCGGTCTGCACGGCCCGCCGGGAGCTCGTCCTCCAGACTGGGAACGCCGGCGGCTTCGCCTTCACCCTCAACGGCCGGCCAGGCCGGCCTCTCGGGGCCCCGGGCGCGGTCCTGACCAACGTCCGGATCAACCGCGAGACGCTGGCCTCGTTCCTGGCCGGGCCGCCCGTCAAGAGCCCGGCGGGGACGCGGGACCGCTGAGGCGCATCCCCATGGCCACCCCGAAAGAGCGCGGCTCGCGGATCGTCGGGGGCCTAATCATCCTCCTGATCGTCCTGTTCGTGGTGATCGATTTCTTCCTCCGCCGATCCACCGAGTTCTCGCCATCCAACGTCACGAACCTCCTCCTCTACGCCCTCCAGATCATCGTCCTCCTCCTGGCCCTCATCCTCCTCTTCGTCCTCGGCCGGAACCTGGCCAAGCTCTACCTCGAGCGCAAGCGCAAGGTCGTGGGGGCTCATTTCAAGATCAAGCTCGTCATCTTCTTCACGGCCGTGTCCTTCATCCCCACGCTCCTCCTCTTCCTCTTCACGAGCAACCTCATCAACCGCAACATCGAACAATGGTTCAAGCCGGACTTCACCCGGATCCTGAACGACACCAAGGACGTGGCCGACGGCTTCTACGTCATGATCTCCGAGATGACCGAGCATTATTCGATCCAGCTCGGCAAGGAGATCCGCCGCCAGAACCTGCTCGCCCCGGAGAACCGGGGCAAGCTTGAGGACCTCGTCCGGACCAAGCTGTCCGAGTACCACCTGGACGAGATCGGGATCTTCCTCGAAAAGGAGGAGCTCTTTTCCTATTACAACCCGAACCTCCCCTTCCAGGATTACCAGGAGCTCTCGGCCAGCGCCGTCCAGAGGGCTCACCTCGGGGAGCCGATCCGGGAGCGCCTGAGCATGGGCGCCGGCGAGTTCGTCCGGAGCGGCGTCTCGACGCCCATCCCGCCGGCCGGGAATCTCCTGGCCGTGACCGGCAAGTTCTTGCCCAAGAGCTACGCCCAGAAGATCACCTCCCTTTCCTCGTTCATCGAGCGCTACCGGACGCGCAAGCCCCAGGACCTGGCCAAAACCCTGTACCTCCTCCTCCTAATCTTCGTGACCATGCTCATCGTTTTCGCCGCGGTCTGGATCGGGTTCCACATCGCCAAGAGCATCACCGTGCCCATCGAGAAGCTCGCCCAAGCGGCCAAGGAGGTCTCGAAGGGCAACCTCGCGGTCAAGGTCGAGGACCCGGCCTCCGATGAGATCGGGCTTCTCATCGACGCCTTCAACCAGATGATCTCCGACGTCAAGGCCGGCCGCCAGGCCACCGACCAGAAGACGGCCGAGCTCGAGGCCCGGAAGCAGTCCATCGAGACCATCCTCAACACAATCAACACCGGGGTGATCGCCCTCGCCGGCGACGGGATGATCGCCACGATCAATCCCTCGGCCCGGGATATGCTCGCCTTGCCGGGCGACGGCGGGGCGGGCCGCCCGTACCGGGAAGTGCTGGGCGGCGAGCGCTACCGCGAACTCGCGGCGGCGATCGACGCGGCCGTCAAGTCCCGCCACCGGGTCATGGACAAGGAGCTCTCGCTCCAGCTCAACGGCCAGCAGATCACGATCGCCCTGACCCTGACCCCGATCCGGGGCCGCGATCCGGAGTTCGCCGGGATGATCGTCGTCCTCGACGACCTCACCCAGCTCATCAAAGCCCAGAAGATCGCCGCCTGGAAGGAAGTCGCCCAGCGGGTCGCCCACGAGATCAAGAACCCCCTGACCCCCATCCAGCTGAACGCCGAGCGGATCCTCAAGAACCTCAAGCGGACGGAGCCGGGGGGCGGCGAGATCGTGGAGCAGGGGGCGAAGGTCATCATCCAGGAGGCCCAGACGATCAAGTCCCTCGTCGACGAGTTCTCGGACTTCGCCCGACTGCCCAAGATCAACCTCCAGCCGGCCAGCCTGCGCGACATCATCGCCCAGGTCGTGACCATGTTCCGGGGGATCTTCGCCGACGTCGAGTTCGAGGTCGCGATCGAGCCCGACGTCCCGGCCACCATGGCCCTCGATCCGGAGCAGATGAAGCGCGTCTTCATCAACCTGATCGACAACGCCATTGACGCCATGAACAAAAAGGGTAAAATCACCCTTCACGCCACGTTCGACAGAGAGGCCAACCAGGTGAATATCGAAGTTACGGACAGCGGGCCCGGAATCCAAATCCAGGACAAGGACAGGCTCTTCCTGCCCCATTTCTCGACGAAGAAGAAGGGCACGGGCCTCGGGCTGGCCATCGTCAACCAGATCATCAAGGAGCACAACGGCACGGTCCAGGTCATGAACGGCCGCCCGAGCGGCGCCCGTTTCGTCCTGCAGCTGCCGGCGTGAGGCCATGGCCGGCGACCGCATCCTGGTGATCGACGACGAATCCAGCATCCGATCCTCGCTGCAGGGAATCCTCGAGGATGAAGGGTTTTCCGTCCGGACGGCCGAGACGGGCGAGAGCGGGCTGGCGCTGTTCAAGACCCAGAACTTCGACCTCCTCCTTCTCGATATCTGGCTTCCCGAGATGAACGGGCTCCAGGTCCTCGAGCGGATCAAGGCCCTGGACGAGCCTCCGCCGGTCGTGGTCATCTCGGGCCACGGCACGGTCGAGACCGCGGTCGCCGCGACCAAGCTGGGCGCCTTCGACTTCCTCGAGAAGCCTCTCTCCCTGGACAAGGTCGTGCTGACGGTCAAGAACGCCCTCCGCCAGCACAAGCTCGAGGAGGAGAACCTCCAGCTCCGGGAGCGGGTCAAGTCCCGGTTCCACCTCGTCGGGAAGAGCGCCTCGATCCAGAAGCTCCGGAGCGAGATCAAGAAAGCCGCCCCGACCAACGGCCGGGTCATGATCACCGGCGAAAGCGGGACGGGCAAGGAGCTGATCGCCCGGCTCCTTCACGAAAAGAGCCGCCGGGCCGACAAGCGCTTCGTGGAGATCAACTGCGCCGCCATCCCCGACGATCTCATCGAGAGCGAGCTGTTCGGCTACGATCGCAACCGGGCGATCCCGCCGGTCAAGGACAAGAAGGGCAAAATCCTGCTGGCCGACGGAGGGACGCTCTTCCTGGACGAGATCGGCGACATGAGCCTGAAGACGCAGGCCCGGCTGGTCAAGGCCATGGTCGAGCAGAAATACGAGCCCCCCGGAACGAACGACCCGGTCAGCTTCGACACGCGCGTGATTGCCGCCACAAGCAAGAGCCTCAAGGACCTGATCGCCAAGGGCCGGTTCCGGGAGGACATCTTTTTCCGCCTGAACGTCATCCCCATGGCCATTCCCCCGCTCCGGGAGCGGCTCGAGGACATCCCTCTCCTCATCCGCTATTATCTCCGCCGCTATTCGCTCGAGTACGGCAAGAAGCCGAAGACGATCTCGAACGACGCCCTCAAGGCCTTCCTCAACTACCATTGGCCGGGCAACGTCAGCGAGCTCATGAACGTCATCGAGCGCTTCGTCATCCTGGTCGAGGAGGAGGAGATCGGCGTCGCCCACCTGAACCTGCTCGTCGAGACGCGGGAGCAGGAGCAGATCGCCGGCTTCCACCCGTTCCCCACCCTGGGCCAGGCGGCGGCGGCTTTCGAGCGGAAATACATCCACCGGCTGCTGGTCAAGAACGGCTGGGATCTCGCCAAGACGTCCGCCGCCCTCGGCCTCAAGCCCGAAATCCTCCGGGAAAAGATCAAGGTTCACCAGATATCGTTCATCGATTAGCCCCGGCCGCCATGCCCCTCGACCAAGCCGAAGCGATCGTCCTCCGGACGTCCGCCCTCGGCGACCAGGACAAGCTGGCCGTCTTCCTCACCCGGGAGAAGGGCCTCGTCCGGGGCGTGGCCAAGGGCGCGCGGAAGTTCGGGAACCGCTTCGGCAGCGCCCTCGAGCCCATGTCCCACGTGACCGTCTTCTTCTACGAGAAGGAGCGGCGGGACTTGGTCACGGTCAGCGGCTGCGACCTCCTCGAGTCGTTCTTCGAGATCCAGAGCGACCTGAGGACGTCCTTCACCCTGTCCTACTTCGCCGAGCTCGTCGAGGACGTCGCGCCCGTCCGGGCGCGCGAAGATGTGCTTTTCCGGTTGCTCCTGTCCGTCCTCCGGGCCCTGAAGATGAAAGGCGAGATCGGGCTGCTGACCCCCTATTTCGAGGCCTGGTTCCTTCAAGCGAACGGCTTCCTGCCCGACGTCCGGCACTGCCGGCAGTGCGGCAAGGACATCGGGCCCGAAGAGGCGGCCTGGCTTTCGCCGAAGAGGGACGGAATTTTCTGCGACGCCTGCGCCCCCGCCCGCCGCGATGAAGTGCGCCGGGAGCTCGGCCGCTTCGTCCAGTGGGCGCGCCGGAACCCGCCGTCATGCACCGACGAGATTCCGTTCACCCCCGGCGAGCTCAAGGCGATCCGGAAGAGCCTCCAGGCGATGATCGTTTTCCATTTGGAGCGGGAGCCCCGGTGCCTGCGCTACGTCCGCGATTAAGCGGACCGCCGGGCGAACGGATGAGGAGAACGGGCCCGGCCCGGGGAAACCGCGGGCGGAACGGCTCAGGAATAGTAGATGATCGCGACCACCGTCGCGATCCACAGCCCGATCGCCGCCAGGAGCGGCTTGTCCTTCAGGATCAGCTCCTCGGGAGTCCCGCCCTCGCCCTTCAAATAAATCAGATACAGGTAGCGGAAAATCCCATAGAGGACGAACGGCGTGGTGTAGATCAGGCGGTCCGTCCCGAACTTGCGGACGGTCTCTTCGGACACGGTGTAGAGACAGTAGGCGATGACCGTGCAGGCCGTGACGATCGAGATCATCTGGTCGAGCAGGCCGAAGCTGTATTCCTCCAAAATGGGGCGGTGGCTCGAGGCGTCGGCGGCAAGAAGCCGGAGCTCGTGGCGGCGCTTGCTGATGGCCAGGAACAGGGCGAGGAGCATGGTGCAGAGCAGGAGCCAGGGCGAGATCGGGACGGAGATGGCCAAGCCGCCGGCGATGACTCGGAGGACGAAGCCCGAAGCCACGAGGAAGATGTCGAGGATGACGACGTGTTTGAGCTTGATGGAATAAGCCAGCTGGAGGAGGACGTAGGCCGCGGCCGCACTGAAAAACGCGGGCGAGAGGAGATCGGCGAGGACGAGGCTCACCGCGGCGAGGACGGCGGCCAGGGTGACCGCCTCGCCCCGGCCGATCCGGCCGGCGGCGATGGGCCGGCGCGATTTCCGGGGATGGGCCCGGTCCTGCTCGATGTCGAGAAGATCGTTAACGATGTAGTGCGCTCCGGCGAGGAGGGTGAAGATGCCGATCGCGGCCAGCGTCCGCAGGACGGAGGGGACATCGAAAAACTTCTTAGCGAAGATGAGGGCGGCGGCCACGAAGAGGTTTTTGGTCCACTGCGTCGGCCGGAGCGAAATGAGGGCGTCGCGGATCTTCACTCGTCCCTCCTGAACGCAGGTCACGCCACTCGCTCGCGATCTTAGGCGCGAGCGAGTGCGGCGGCAAGGATCCGCGGGCTCAACCCGGGGCACCGGCTGCCGCGGGGGTGCGGGCCGAAGCGCCCGCCCCTCCCGCCGTATTCTACATGATCCCGGCGGCGGCGCAAGAGGCATTGCGGATTTACCGGGGAGCGCGGCCGGTCTATAATTCCCGGATGAGATTCTCCAGCCCCGGACCTGCCGTCGTAGGCTTCCTCCTTCTGTCCGCCCTTTTTCTCGCCGGCGCAAGCCCGATCCCGCCGGCGGGTGAGGGACCGCCGGAGAAACCGGCCGCGCCGCCCGACATCTTGCGCGAGCTCGCGGTTCCGCTCGTCGACCTCGCCGGCCGGGACGACCTCCAGACCATCGTGGACCGGGAGCCGGGCCAATACCTCGGCCACCCGACGACCGTCCTCCTCGAAGACGGGAAGACCATCCTCTGCGTTTACCCCAAGGGCCATGGCAAGGGCCCGATCTGCCTCAAGAAGAGCGAGGACGGCGGCCGGACCTGGGGCTCACGCCTGCCCGTGCCGGAGAACTGGGCAACCAGCCTGGAGACGCCGACCATCCACCGCGTCGTGGACAAGGCCGGCAAAAAGCGCCTCATCCTCTTCTCGGGGCTCTATCCCATCCGGATGGCGGTCTCGGAGGACGACGGGGGGACCTGGACCCCGCTCCGGCCCGTCGGGGACTAGGGCGGCGTCGTGGCCATGGCCAGCGTCATCCGGACCGGCGAAGGCGAATACCTGGCCCTCTTCCACGACGACGGCCGGTTTTTCCGCAAGGACGGAGCTCTCTCGAAAGCCATGACCCTCTACAAGACATTCTCCCGGGACGGGGGGCTCACCTGGGCATTCCCGGAGGCGATCTACAGCTCTGAGGCCGTTCATCTCTGCGAGCCCGGCGCCTTTCGCTCGCCCGACGGCCGACAGATCGCCGTCCTCCTCCGGGAGAACACCCGGACCCGGAACTCGCACGTGATCTTTTCCGCCGATGAGGGCCGGACATGGACCGCGCCCCGCGAGCTGCCCGCAGCCCTCACCGGCGACCGCCATACCGCTAAATACGCGCCCGACGGGCGCCTGTTCATCTCTTTCCGCGACATGGCCAAGGGTTCGCCGAGCCGGGGCGACTGGGTCGCCTGGGGGGGCACCTATGCCGACATCACCGCGGGGAGGCCGGGGCAATACCGGATCCGACTGATGGACAACAAGGATACCTGGGATTGCGCCTACCCCGGCGTGGAGGTGTTGCCCGGAGGCGCAATCGTCACGACGACGTACGGCCACTGGGTCGAGGGCGAACCGCCGTTCATCGTCAGCGTCCGCTTGACCCTCGCCGAAACCGATGCCCTATTGAAAACGGTGAGATAATTAATACTGGACGCCGGTGTCGGAGGCGCCCGAGAACGACGAGCTGTTCGCGTTCATGTAGAGCAGCAAGATGCGGATGGCGATGAAGATGATCCCTCCGGCCAGGGCGATGGAGTAAAAGGTCAGGAGGGCCATGTAAATCGACGACCGCCGGCGGGACAGGTCCTGGGAAAAGAGAAGATCGGTCACGGTCTTCCCGAACAGGATGATCATGATGACGACCCCGCCCGCCGCCCGGTAGAAGTATTCCATCGAGTTGCGCAGCTCGACCTTGGTGAGCGTGATCATGGGCATGACCAGCCAGATGGTCAAGGCAAAGAAGACGATGAAGATGATGAACTTCGAGGTCGGGATGGCGGCGATTTTCTTGGCGAGATCCATGCGTTTAAAGACTAGACTTTCCGTCGGTCCCTGTCAATACAATTCTGGGAAGGGCGGGCCCCGGCTCGGGAATTCCGTGTCCGGGCCCCGAAAATAGGGTAAAATAGGCCGCCCCGCCATGAACGACAGGACCCGCCGCCTCGCTCGGACCGCCGGAGGGACGTCCTTCGTCCTCTTCTGCCTCGTCCTCGTCTTCGATTACGCCGACCAGGGGCTGCTCAGCCCGTTCGTCAACCCGCTCCTCCAGGATTTCTTCCGGGCCACGGCGAACGTCGTCCCCCTCGGGTGGGTCACGTTCACCTTCACCCTGCTCTCGGCCGCGTCGACGATCGCGGCCGGCCTGCTGGCCGACCGCCGCTCGCGCGTTCGCTTGTGCGTCGCGGGGGGCCTCGTCTACGGGACATTCTCCGCCTTGACGGCTCTCGCCCCCCACGGGACGGCGGGCTTCGTCTTTTTCTTCGTCACCCGGGCGCTCAACGGCCTCGGCGTGGGCCTCGTCGTCCCGGCCGTCTTCTCGCTCGTCGGCGATCTCGTCGCCCCGGCCCGCCGGGCCACCGCCTTCGGCTACATGTCCGTGGCGATGCTCGCCGGACGATTCGGCGGCTTCGCCGTGGCCGGGGCTTTCGACGGCGACTGGCGCCGGGCCTATCTCCTCGTGGGCGCGATCAACATCCTCCTTGCCGTCGGGCTGCTCGCCGTGCGCGAGCCGCGCCGAGGCGGCCGAGAGGACGAGCTCCGCGAGGCGATCCTCGAGGGCGCCGAATATCGCTTCCGGCTTTCGCCCGGGGACATCCGCCTCCTGCGGGCGGCCCGGAGCAATTTCTGGCTCGTCCTGAATTTCGTGGACGTCTTCCCCGGCTCGATCATCCTCTTCCTCATCTTCAAATACATGAAGGACATCCACAACCTCGAAGCGCCGGCCGTGAATTTCACGATCCTGGTCGTGGCCCTGTCCGGAGCGGCCGGGGCCGTCGTCTTCGGTCGCGTCGGCGACCTGGGATCCCGCAAGGACCGCCGGGCCAAGGTCTTCACCGCCCTGCTGTGCAATTGTCTCCCGATCGTCTTCATGGTTCTCTTCATCCTGTCCGACGTCCGGGTCCCGGCCGGGGCGACGCTGGCCAAATCTCTGGCCACGCCCGGGATGGGGGCCCTCGTCGCGACGATCGCGGCGGCCATGTTCATCAACCAGGGGGTCAACCCCAACTGGTACGGCACCTTGACCGACATCAATCTCCCGGAGCACCGGGCGGCGATGATTTCCCTCGCGTCGGTCATGGACATGATCGGGAGCGCGATCGGCCCCCTTATCGGCTCCTATATTGCCAGCGCCTGGGGGCTGAAGGCGGCCATGGGCAGCGTCCTTTTCTTCTGGGTCGTGAACATCCTGTTCTGGCTGCCGGTCCTGGCCCATGTCCGGGCCGATCTCGCCCGCGTCCACGAAACCCTCGCCGCGCGGGCCGACGAGATGAAAAGGAGCCTCCCCGGCCATGCTCTCTGACCGATTGTCGATCCTCTACAACCCCTCGGCCGGAATGGGCCGGGCGCTCGGCCGGAAGATCAGGCTCGAGCGCCTCCTCCGCCATTTCGAGATCCGCTACGACCTGGTCATGACCCGGAGCGAGGAGCACCTGCGCGAACTAACGCGCGCCCACGCACGGTCTTATCCGGTGGTCGTGGGCGCGGGCGGCGATTCGACGTTCCACATCATGATCGGGGAGCTGGCCGCCGCGGGCGGCGGGGCGGACTTCGGGATGATCGGCGTCGGCTCGTCGAACGACATCCCCCGGGAGTTCGGGATCGAGACGCTGGTCAAGGCCTGCCGGGCCCTGAAGGACCGTCGGACGAGGAAGATCGACCTCGGCCTCGTCCGGGACGGGGATGAGGTCCTGGGCTGTTTTCTCGGGCAGGCCAATATCGGCCTCGGCGCCTACGTCAACCGCTACGTGACCGGCCTGGTCGAACGCAGGCCGCGGCTGGCCCGCCGGCAGATCCTCGCCGGAATCCTCGGCATCCGCCGGGCCTACGCGACCCGGGCGATCCCGCTCGAGATCGTCCTCGACTCCGAAGCCGGGCGGCGCGAAGGCGCGTTCGCCGCGGCGATATTCAGCAACATCCGCTACTGGGCCACGGGCCGCCTCATCAATCCCGGCGCCCGACCCGATGACGGCCTCCTGGACGGCTGCCTGATCGGCGACTGCCGGTTCCTCCGGCTGGCCCGGCTGTCGCGCCTGGCGAAGACGGGGCGGCACGTCGACGCCGACGGCGTGGAAATCCTCCGCGCCCCGAGCTTCAGGGTCTCCTCGAAGACGCCGTTCGCGGTCCAGGCGGACGGGGAAATCCTTCGCGCGGCCGACGGGAGGACCGCGTTTCCCGATGTTTCGATCGGGATCGTCCCGGGCGGGCTGAACCTGATCGCGCCCTGACCGGATCTCACTCGTCGGCGAAGCGGGCGCGGGCGATGCGGTATCCGTCCGGCGCCTGGACCAGGACGAACGTCACCGGCCCCTGCCGGACCGGCCCGTCCTCGCCCACGCTCCGGTCGAGGAGCCAGCGGGCCGTGACGACCGCCTCCGCGGCAAAAGTCCGGATACGGACATCCTCCAGGCGCAGCCGGTTGTCCTGGGCCTTCCCCCCGAGCATGAATCCCAATTCCTTGTGATACTCGACGAGCGGCTCGAGCCCCTCGATCACGCCCGTCTTCTCAGGGGGGAGGTAGGTCGGCGCCGGATTCACGGAGAAAAGGCTGTAGACGAGGCCGAGATCGTACGTGTTCCACATCACGGTCCACGTCTTGAGGGCGTCGGCCGCGGAGGCCCGGGCTGGATTCGTCAACGTGAGCCCGGCCGCGTCGACTTCGGCGGCGATGGAGGCGAAATACCACCAGGCCTTCTCCTTCAAGATCGTTTCGAAGACGCCCAGGGCCTGGAAGGCGTCGCCCCCCCACAAATGCCAGTTGCCGAGGCCGTACAGGCGGATGAGCAGGTTCGCTTTCTTCTCACCCGGGGGATCGTCTTCCCAGGGCACGGCCATCAGGTCCGGGGCGGCCTGGCCCCGGTACATCAGGATCCTCTGGAAATAGCCGAAGCTTTCCTCAATCTTCGGCCGCCACTTGACCGCGGACAGCGCTTCGCGCGCTTCCTGATCCATCCTCATCCGGCGGAGGGTCAGATACAGCCAGTCCGTGACCGTGATCGTGGAATCTTCGTTTTTCGACCATGTCAGGCCTTCGCGGAACGCCTGCTCGGCCAGGGGGTAATCGCCGGCCAGGTAGTACGCCAGGCCGAGATGATAGTAGATGTTGTAATGCGTGTTGGACAGCGGTTTCCTCTCCGCGTGAGGGACGAGGTCGGGCTCGATTTCGAGCGGATGCCCTTTGGCCAGGTCCGCGGCCCGGACGAGGTCGCCGATCGCCCGGACGAACTGGCGGATCGTGATGTAACCGTGGCCGCGGTGGCGGAGGAGCCGGTAGGACCGGGGATAACGCGCCAGGCCGTCGGAATATGCCTTGATGGCCTCCCGGTACCGGCCGGCGGCTGCGGCGCTGCGTCCCAGCCCGATGAAATTGTCCTCGCTCGGATCCTTCGCCGTGCTTAGGCGGGCCCCGGCCAGGCGGTCGAGCGCCGCCTTATCGGCGGCCGGCGAAACGAGCTTCTCGCCCGTCAGGGAGATGGCTTCATAGGATTTGGCCTCGGGCTTTTTCGCCTCTCCGGACGGCCCGCCGGACGCCTGCCCCGCCTCAGCGGCGGGGAGGACGGCTAGCACGAGGACAACCGCCAGGAACTTGGGCGCCTTCCGGAGGGCCGTTCGTCCGATATCCTGACCCGCGACCCGGACCGTCCTCATCGCCAAGGTTTTTCCCCGTTCACCACCGGTCCCGGCGCACCACCTCGGCCCTGGGCTTGCGGCTCGTGGGCCGAGGCACATCGTCGGGATAGCCAAGGGGCGTCATGGCGATCGGCTCGATTCCTTCGGGCAAGCCCATGACCTTGCCCACGCCGGCCGGATCGAACGCCCCGATCCAGCATGTCCCCAGTCCCTCGGCCGCGGCGGCCAGGACGAGGTGCTCGAAGGCGATCGCGACGTCGACGTCCGCGTAGTTCTTCCCGTCCCTCCGGACCCAGGCCGCGGCCGGCTCGGCGCAGGCTACGATGATGACCGGCGCGGAGGCGAGCCAATCCCGGGGATAGGTCTTCACCAGGTTTTGCCGGACGCCCTCGTCGAAGACGACGATGAACTGCCAGGGCTGGCGGTTCGCGGCCGAGGGGGCGGTGCGGGCAGCCTCGAGAATGCGGTCGAGCGCGGCCGGTTCGATCGGGGTCGACTTGTATTTCCGGACGCTTCGCCGCGTCCTCAGGGCTTCGTAGAATTCCATGGGCGACTCCTCCGGGGAAATTGAACGAAGCCCATTATCTCAGAAAGGAGGAGCGGGGGAAAGAACGGCGGCGGAGGCGAGGGAAAGGCCATTTTCGTGGGCGGCGTTGATTCCCGAGGCCGAATGAGATAAAAATGCATTCTTTCTTTCTTAAACAAGGAGCTTGGCCATGCCCATGCCCGGTCTGACCCTCATCGGCGAGTCGATCAACGACTCCGTCCCCTCGACGAAAAAGCTTTTCGACGCCAACGACATCGCCGGCCTCCTGGATTTGGCCCAAAGCCAGGACGAAAAGGGGGCCGATTACCTCGACGTGAACGTCGGGGCGCGCTCCCCGGAATTCATGACCGGGATGGTCCTGGCCATCCAGCGGGTCACGGCCAAACCGCTGTCGATCGACACGCCGGACCCGGCCCTGGCCCGGGCGGGCCTCCTGGTCTATGATCCGGCCAAGGCCGGCGGGCGGAAGCCCGTCCTGAATTCCATTTCGCCCCTCCGGATGGGCCTGTTCGACCTGGCCGCGATCCGGCCGTTCAGGCCGATCCTGATGGCCTCCGAACGGGTGGAGGACGGCGAGGACAAGCCCAACCGGACGGCCGAAGAGACGCGGAGCACGGCCCGGGCCCTGCTCGAGGAGGCCCGCCGGCGCATCCCCGGCTTCGACAACGACCAGGCCATCATCGACCCCGGCATCTCCCCGATCGGCACCGACCACGAAGGCCATCTCAAGCGCGTCCTGGAAGCGCTCGCTCTGATCCACGCCGATCCCTTCTTCGCCGGCGTCCACGTCTCGGTCGGCTTGAGCAATTTCACGGTCATGCTCCCCTCCAAGCGGGCCGACGGGTCGCCGGTCAAGGGCCCGCTGGAGAGCGCGTTCCTGACCCTGGCCATGCCCCTCGGCCTGGACACCATCATCGGCTCGACCGTCCGCAAATACGAGATCCTGCCCGAGGCCCATCCCGCCCTGGCCTGCCTGCGCGATGTCCTGTCGGTCGAAGGCTTCGACGCCATCATGCGGGTCAAAGAGTTCTATGCCTGAAGGAGCGACCTTGGATCATCCCTACGACCTCAAAGTCTTTCACGTCGAGATCCTGACGCCCAAGCTGGACGCCCCGGACATCGAGGGCGAACTCACGAAGTTCGGCGATAAGTATCGCGCCTCCATCGGTGCCGGCTACGTCGTCTGCATCACCGACAATCCCATGGGCCACTTAAGCGTCACGGCCATGGACGCCATCCAGGAGCTCGGGCTGCCGGTCCACCCGGACCGCCTCTGCGTTCATCTCAACACGTTCCATACCAAGAAGGACCTGGACGCGATCCTGCGGGCCGTCCACGACGCCGGAGGGCGCGACCTGCTGATCGTCTCAGGCGACGGCAGCCAGCGCCTCCACCGCCTCGAGCCCGACGAGATCGGCGTCCCCTGCCTGACGGTGACGTCGGTCGAGCTCCTCCGCTACATCGACCGCGAGTATCCCGGCTTGTTCCGCTGCGGGGTGGCCTTCAATCCCTACGAGCCCCAGGACGCCGAGCTGGCCAAGATGGAGCGCAAGGTCGACGCCGGGGCCCGGTTCATCATCACCCAGCCGATCCTCGGCCGGGACGAGCGGGTGATCGCCCTCCGCCGCTTCGGGCTCCCGGCCATCCTCGACGCGTGGATGTCCAAAAAGCTCCATCTCTTGGGGGAATGCGTCGGGACCCCGATCCCCGAGGGCACGCCTTATGACCCGATCCAGAATCTGAAGGACTTGCGGACGTTCTTTCCCGATTTCGGGCTCTACCTGACCCTGCTCGGGTTCAAGACTCAGTTCCCCATACTCGGCTCTCTCTGGACCTGAAGACCGGCCCGGCTCGCGTCATTGACATCGATCGGCGGCCCGACTATCATCCCTTCCAGAACGAAAGCCTCAAGCCGATGAGGAGCCGAGGGAGCTTTTATCGCTCAGGAGGGATCATGAAAAGAACGACGGGGATGCGCATGATCGTCATCGCCGTGATCGGCCTGGCGCTGGCCGGCGGTTTGGTCGCGGCCGGGGCGGGCAAGCCGGATCTTACGGTCCGGGTCATCGCCAACTATGGCGGCTCGACGACCTTCACGGCGGGCCATTACTTCGATTCGAATTACCCCCAGCTCGTCGTCAAGAACGTGGGGGACGGGCCGACGACCGGGCAGTGGATCACGACCTTCAAGTGCGCGCCCGTTCCCGGTTCCGGACCGGGCGGGACGACCCCGAAGTCTCCCCTCCCCGCCGAAGAGAAGTTCGGGACCACAAGCGTGCCCGTGCTCACGGCCGGCCAGGAGTGGACGCTGTGGGTCAAGTCGAATTTCGACGTGCTGACGGCCGGAAAATTCATCCTGTCCGGCCTTGTGGAGCTGGCCGAGGACGCCAATAAGAGCAACAACTATGCGGAGATCACGATCACGGTCGTCCCCGACGTGGCTCCGATCAAGGTCAATGCCCTGCTCGTCCCGCCCTCCCTCGACAAGGTGGAGCCCAAGAGCTCCATCGAGCCGACGGTCGCCGTCCTGACGTATCGCGAACACTCCGAGGTTCGGCCGACCAAGGGCGTCATCATCGAGCGGAAGCCGTCGACGGGCGGCTACCAGCAGATCGCCAAGACCGTCCCCCCGGGCGGGCCGGTCCAAATCGACAGGGGCAACGGCATCCAGAGGACGTACCAGGACGGCCCCTTGAGCATCGGGACCTACACGTATCGGATGAAAGCTTATGACGACAAGGGCGAATCCGGCTGGTCGAACGAGATGTCCGTCACGATCAACGGCCCCCCCAAGCAGCCGGTCCAGAAGATCATCAAATAAAAAATCGGGGAAGGGAAGTTGGTGGTGGAGCTGACCAGGATCGAACTGGCGACCTCTTGACTGCCAGAAAAACAGGCACTTTTTCTTGAGCCCTTCTAACTTACTGATTCCGTTTTAGTTGCGGGGACGGTGACAGGTCCGTTGGACCCCCGTTCGACACAGGTTTGACACGGGGGCTCGTTTTCGTCCGGGTTTTTGGCCGGGTTTTTGCAGAGAAGTTGCACGGCTCTCAGTCTGTCTTCCTGCTGGGGGTGAGCATACCGGCGGAAGGTCTTTTCAGTCGTATGACCCGTAATGCTCATTATGATTTGAGACTGCACGCCTGCCTGTATTTCTCTGGTGATAAACGAGTGCCGCAGGTCATGAAATCTCAGCCCGATAATCTCCGCCGCTGTACAAGCCGAATGGAAGGAGCGCTTCGGGTCTTTGTAGCACGTCCCGGTTGTCGGATTCGTAAAGACGTACTCATTCCCTCCCGCTTTCGATCGAAGACTCTTCAGCACTGCCATGAGCTCATCATTAATCGGGACTTCCTTAGACTTGCCCTCTTTGGGAAGTGCAACACGAATCAGGGCTTTATCAAAATGAACGTCAGCCCATTTCAAGGGTAGCAGCTCCCCGCGTCTCATCCCGGTCCAAAGTCCGATGGCGAGAATGTTTTTCAAATAGTCGGGACAAGCTCTCAGCAGTCTTTCCTCTTCGGACTTAGTCAAGATGCGTTGCTTCTCCGTCCCCGCTTCCGAGAACCTGTCAACTTTTTTGAACGGGTTGAAGGAACAATAATTCCAATCAATCGCCTTGCTGTAAAGAGTCTGACCGCAATCTAAATGCCGATTGATGGAGATGGGCTTTAACCCCGCCTTGAGCCGCGCAATCTTGTAATCCTCAATCATCTCCGGGACTATCTTGTTGAGAGGGAGCTGTCCAAAAGCAGCGCATAGAGTTTTTAAATAACTCTCATCGGATTTCCAAGACCGCTTATTCGGTTTTGAATACTTCTCCATGTACTTGGCTTCCATCTCCGCAAAAGTCAGCTCAGGAACATCCCGCTTAAAACCATTTTCTTCCTGGAAGGCGGCCGACAGCTCATTTGTTAGAACCTTGAGCGCATCGGCTCGTGTCCGCGCTCCCTTGATTGCCTTCCTAACCCGCGGCGCTCCGTTGATTTTGTAATCGATGCCGAATGTTTTCCCTCCCTTTTTTGTTTTTCTCTCGATAACCGATCCTAAACCATAGTGGAAGCGGGTTGGTTTCCCGTCCACTTTGAAAACTCCTTTCAGATGGAGCTTATCATAATTTCTGAGAGAAACATCAATCGGATTCGTGACGGGCTGTAGAAGCTCAGCAGGATGATACGAGCGAGTCTCCAAGGATTTCTGTAGATCGGCCTCATTAATCCGATAAGAGCGGCCTATCTTGGTGAAGGGAATTTTTCCTTCTTTTATCCAATCGTAGAGCGTTTGAGGATGGACCCTGTAGAGGCGGGCCGCTTCTTTCACCGTGCGGAAATTCATCAGATATTTATTGTCAGAATCGCCCCGTTATTCCTGGAATTGCAGCTACCAGAGCATTAATTTTCGATATCAAATCCCGAAGGTCTTATCGCATAAATAACCGACGGGTCATCTTTTTTTCGAATACAGGAAGCGCCCACTCTTTGCCATTCCGAGAAAACCTTTTTTGGATGCCGACCAATTCAAAGAAGACCTGCGGAGCTTCCTGTACCTTGCCGCCCATAGCCTTGAATTCTTTTTCGCTAATCAGTTTAACGTTCTCCATTTTTTCTCCCTTTACGATACCTATTTCATTCTTGCGAGCCGCCGCAATTCCGGCCGCGCTTCTATCGGCGAGAGGAAATTCATCACATATATATTGTTTTTTCGGGGTCAAGATTCCTGGATTTGCATCTTCCGGGGAAGAAATATTTCTCCATTTGGAAATCGCTCTAGGATCGTCTAGGACGGACGATCGTTAATCCCCCCGGCCGGGTTGGCCTAGGGAAATACGGCCTATTTTGGCGAGAGAAACATAGGCTTTCTTGGGCCGGAACTATTTTTCGGGGCGGGTTGACAACATCGCCAGGACAGGGACAATAGGTTGTGACTTATGTTCGATCGGAGGTTATGAAATGTTAATTTGTTCAACGAAAAATTCGGATCTGAGGCGGCTCCGAACGTCCAATAGTATTTCTCGCAAAACAGCAAGCCGGTTGATCGGCTGTACGGAGATGTCCCTTTTCAGGTATGAGACCGATCGGGTTATCCCTCGCGATTGGTTGCAGAGAAAGTATGATCTTTTTTTAGACGTGCTCAGCAAGCGCGAGGACGAAGCTAATCGTCAACGGCAACGCGAGGCTGAGGAGCAGGCCGAACGTGAGGAGGCTGAACATGCGAAGCATCACAAATAAAATCTATGACCTGACATCCTGCCACTTCGTCGCCGATTCCAGAGCCGCCGCGATTGCGCCCGAGCTCTACCCCCATTGGGCAGCGTCGGAAGTTGGATTTTTAATTTCCAATTTTCTGCTGTCGGATCTATGCCAGGACGGAATCACGGAAGCCGAGGCTTTGAGGGAGCTCGATGAGCTTTCAGAGGAGAGACGTATACGGATTTTTTCGGCCGCGATTCCGTACAAGGTTGGCGGGATTGGGGACGTTCAATTTTCGGCCTTGGTTGGAGCAGCCGTTTTCGAACTAACGCCGCCGCTTACGAGCGCATGTATCACTCAGCCGTTTTTGTTCGCAACCCTTCCATTCCCAGCGGACTTCGATTTCGGCGGAGCCGCAATACTCAAGCCAAGCCAGAAAGTCCGGGAGCTGCGCGAGAATGTCGAGCAGGCTAAAATTCTCAGATTCGGTCAGGTCGATCTCAGCTTAGAGGCCCGGTTGCATTATCAGGATATACTCGATCAAGCGAAGCTGCGGCGAGCGATACTTGCCGAGCTTCACGTAAAATAAAATGGAAATCGTGTCTACTTTTTTCATAACGGCGCGGCGGGAGCTTGTCCGCGTTGTCCCCGTGTCGCTGCCTCCTTCAGGGCGCGGGGTTTGGTCTTGGGTCAGGCTCTTCTCGGCAAGCTCCCGCCTCTACGCTTTCCTATCGGCAACTATCTCCCATGCGCGGCGGCAGCCTGCTCCGCTTCGGCGGGCAGGTTCGCCCAATGCCGCTTTCCTACTTTCGAGGTGAACGATGTTAAATGAAATCGAACAAGGCTGGGATGAAGCGGAGCTGAAGAAATCCGATAAGGGTTACATCTGCACGGATCGAGCCTTTAACTATCTCTTGCCAACCAGCCCAGAAAACAAATTGCGAGTTGTCGGAAGGCGTAGTTACAAAACTTTTTGGGCTCATGATTTCTATGCCAATAGACTTTTCCGGGATGGGGTCCGGAACTTCCCCCGCCTAAGCAGAGACCTGTTCAAGAGGGAGGATGTTGAAGGTGTCATCGGGAAGCTCGACGAAGCCCGCTGGCAAATTCCGCAAGTGAAATTTACTGCCTCGGAATTCAGAAAGGCGCTGGGGTTATCCGTAAAGCATTTTTCTAACGAAGAGATTTCCAAGATAATTTCTTCTTATGCCAGGTTGCGGCTTGAAGGTTGCTTGTACCGGTATTGGACCCCGGAAACGGGCTGGGCGACAGTGAGCCTGATCGGTTCGATCATTGATATCATTCAAACCGACCCCGAAAGATCCGGGGGAGGATACCCCGATACCGTGTACCAGGTTAGCCCAAACATGGGCGCATTGATCCTTTTTCAAACTTTGAAATATCACAAACTAGCCCTTTTCAAAAAGTCATTCTACAAGCTCCCCGGAGCCGCCCAAAACCTGTATAGGGCCGTATCGCCATTTCAGAGCGTTCACTTGACAGCGGAAGAAATGAGCCGAGTCCTGGGAACGAGCGGGAGGCTGCGAATCAAGAGGACAAAAGCCATCTTGAAGATCCTCAAAGACAACGGCTTCATCAGAAAATGGGAACCCGTGGGAGTTGGATCAAAAACGGTCTTTCACATTTGGCGATATTTCCCAAAAAAATTGGCCTCTCTCCCGGCTCAAACTCCCGAACAAAAAGAGCAGGAATCGAAGGCGATTTTGGACGAAATTTCAAGTCCCCAAGTTGGCACAAATTCAAGTCCCCAAGTTGGCACACTCTCTCGGGGGAAAAAGGGTGACATATAAGAGAGGGAAACCCTCTATTATAGGAAGAAAGAAAAAGAGAAGAAAAGATGATTAATATTTTCTTAAGATTTCCGAAGAAAAGAAAAATATGAGCGAAGCGAATATTTGTCTTTTTAAGAGATTAACTTTATTCCCGGGCGCAAGCGCGGAGTGGGAACTAAGCCCCTCGCAAAGCCTCGGGGCAAGGCCGAAGCGGCCTCGCAAGAATCAAATCAAATCTTTTTCTCTTTGGCAGGCAGAGAGAGAGAGAGAGAGAAGAGCTCAACCAGGACTTGGATCTCCAACAGGTCTAATGTTCTTGGAGAAACATGAAGGGAAGAGAAGATCCAACTTTCTTAGATCAAGTACAAGATTGGATCTACCCCGAAGGGACGAAGCCAACAGGAACCCGCTTGGAGAGCTCACTACTGGCAGACGCCTGCTCGCCTCTTCGATGCTTCCAGGAATCAGCTCCGGCGACAGGGCGGGTGAACGGGTGACACATGGGGACTAAGCCAAAGCATGGAGCTTATAGCTTGATTGTTCAAGCGGGCGGAGCCCCCAATCACCGCGCCTATTTGCGGGCATTCCTGAAAGAAACGCGGGAGAGATTGCGGGAGGACGCCGGGCCGAACCTGAGCGCGGGGAAGGAAATTCTAATCGACCGGGCCATTTCAAAAATCGCTATACTCAGAGCGATGGAAGAGCACGCCGCCGAAAACGGAATCTTCATCAATGGACAAGTCGCCCCTAGCCTGGGCAAGAATTTCCTAGGATATTCAAACAGTTTGCGCCGGGACTTGGAAGTCCTGGGGATTGAGCGGAAGGGCGCGGCCGCGATTGATCTAATGTCGTATGTCCGGGAATTTGATGAACAAAAATCCGCCGAAGGAAAATCCGACGCGGCGAAGGAAGATTCTCCGGCTCAGGAAGACGTTCCGGACGTGAAAGAATGAACATCGTTCAAGCCATGCGGGACAGGAACCTTCTCGGGTCTCTGTTCAAAAATCCGGCGTCCTGGCATGCTTGGGAGATTTATCTTTCGGCGCTGTTTGCGTTGCCGATCGACGCGGCGGACATGGGGCTCTTTCAACGATGCACGGGATTGACCCGCCCGCCGGTGAAACGAGCCCGCGAGTCTTTCGTTGTATGCGGTCGCCGTTCGGGGAAATCGTTCATCTCTTCGATCATCGCGGTCTACCTGGCATGCTTCAAGGATTGGACGCCGTACCTGAGCCCGGGTGAGAGAGGTTGGATCTTCGTCATTGCAAACGACAAGAATCAAGCCGGGATTATCAAAGCATATATTTCCGGGATTCTCCATGGGAACAGGCTTCTTAAAGCCAAAATCGAGCGGGAAACAAAGGAAGAGATTGAACTTTCCGGAAGCGTTGGAATCGCGGTCAAAACGAGCTCATTTCGAACGCTCCGGGGCTACACTTTGCTTGCTGCGATACTTGAGGAAATGGCTTACTACCGATCGGAGGAGGACAGCGCGAATCCGGACCGGGAGATCTTGGCCGCTGTCCGCCCGGCCCTGGCGACGATTCCGGAGAGCGTACTGCTCGGAATTTCTACGCCGTACAGCCGGAGCGGCGTCCTTTGGGAGCAGTACAAGGCGAATTTCGGGAAGGAAGGCGGGCTGCTGATATGGCTTGCCCCGACGCGGACCATGAACCCGACGATTGACAGCGGATTGATCGAAAATGCGTTGAAGGAAGATCCGCAAGCGGCCCGGGCGGAATGGCTTGGAGAATGGCGGACCGATATCCAGGCGTTCATTTCGGCGGAGCTGATTGACGCCGTTACAATCCCGGGGCGGTTCGAACTCCCGAGGCTCCAAGGCGTTCAATATTTCGGCTTCATAGATCCGAGCTCGGGACGGCAAGATTCATTTTGTTGTGCGATTAGTCATCGGGAGAAATCCGGCTTGATCGTCCTCGATGTTCTCCGGGAGCGGCGTCCTCCATTTCCGCCGGAATCGGCAATTTCTGAATTTTCTGATCTTTTAAGCTCCTTTGGAATATCGGAAGTGGAGGCTGACAGGTACGCGATTGGATATATTCAAGAGGCGTTTCAAAAGCATGGAATCATGGTCAAAAATTCCGTGCGAACGGCGTCAGAGCTTTATCTAGATTTCTTGCCTTTGATCTCAAATGGTACCGTGGAGCTTTTGGACAACAAGCGGCTTCACGCTCAATTGACGGGCCTTGAACGGCGGACCCGGAGCGGCGGGAAGGATCTCGTTACTCATTATCCGGGCGGTCATGATGACCTTTGCAATTCAGTCGCGGGATCTTGTGCAATGGCTTCCCGCGTATTTTTTCGCGACGATATTTTTTCTATGAACGCTCCAAGGAGAAGCCCGCTCGGGCCGATAGAGACGCTACAGGAAGAGTTTAAATTGAGGCTGCTTGGCGAGGCTCCCGACTCAGCGCGAAGAGTCGAGCTTTCCGAAGATGAGCAAAACAGGCGAGAGTTGGAAGAGGACGAAGCGGCGAACCGTCGCGAGGTATTCGGCGAATCCACGGCCCGGATCACACATTGGAAGTAAATCGAAGTAATCCGCTCGGAAGGCTCGGAAATGACTTCTAAGGGCCTTTCGGATTCCCCCCTACCTTACCCCCTAGGCATACCGACAGGCCCCTAAAAGTGGGGTTAGCGGCCGATTTTCGGCCTTTCTAGGAGCCGGTAGAGGCTCGTATCACACAGGGAGCTTGTCGATCTAGGTTGTGCCCAGGCTACAAGTCTAGAAACCTACACATCTAGAAGAAACAGGTCTAGGCTACAGATCTAGATTGTGCCCCGTTCCCGAACCTCGAATTTCTACCAAAACCGGGCAAATTGGCTATTTTCGGAAATGGGATATTACACACAGAAATAGGCCAAATTTGACCCTGGAGGCACTTTTCGAGCTGAAAACAGGGGTAAAATGGGATGAAATTCTAAAATAATATCCCATTTTAGGGGATAAAATTTTTTTCCTTTGTTCCGTAGCATATTTCCACGTTTCTAGTTGACAGATTCAGCATTATGCGACTCACTATTTTCACCTTATTTATTCACTCTTGGCCTCACGCCTGAGCCTGGAAAGGTGATATTGCAGAGCTCGTTTCGTCATCTTGAGCCGCTTGGCCGCGCCTTCCACGCCGTGCAGGATCACGTCCGAATAAACCCTGACCGGATCAACGTACCGGAGCCTGGGCCGCTTGGCGTTTGACCTCATGGGAACGCCCGCCGCATGGAGCCGGAGCCTGACAGCCTTCTCGCCTATTCCTAGATTCCTTCCTAAATCGCGCACAGAAAGCCCCTGTATGATGTAGAGCCTATGGAGCCGGGCCTTTTCCGCGTCACTCACTGCAAGGGCAGGACGGCCGCGCTTCGGCGTCTGACCGATGGCTTCTTGATACTTTATCCTTGGCATGAGAATTATTCCTGCTCTCCTAGACTCTCTACGCTATTCTTCGCTGAAGCAGTCTCAGTTACAGGCTTGGTATAGCATAGACTGGAATATGCCGTCCAGGCGGCGTGATGCTCGCAGCCAAGGGCTACAGCGCCTTCGATATCCAGCGGGGCTAGGGCACGCATCGTTGTCGTCGACATTGTGCTACGTCGACCTGAAGGGGAAAGAAGAATTGGAGCGGAACAAAGCGATGAGCGAGGCGTTGAGAATCTAATAGAACGCAGTTTTGCGGCTGATCCTTCCGGTTCCGAGTACAACAACCGAACGTGATGCTTTTCATATCTTCATCGAACGTTTTGATATGAGAATTTTTTCAGACTTATTTGATTACTATTTATCATTCCCTTTTGCCTGCTGTATTAATAACTTTTTTGACGAAATCCTAAGTTTATATTCTAACCTTTGCTTTTCTTTAAAACCTATTGAATGCATAGAACAATGATTTACAATCATAAATCGCATTATTCTTTTGGCCGTTTCAGAAAAACCATCTTCTTCAATATTATTAGCGATATTATCAATCTGAAGATTCTTGTTATACCACATCAATATTCCATGTTTAACTAAAAAAGAGGCTGGGGTATTTTGGCTATTGCATACCTTCTCAATAATTGCAGTTAATTTATTAGAGCCTAAAGAGTGAATAATTTTATTAATAAAACCATACACAACAAAAAAATTCATATTCCAGAAAATAGTTCTGGATATTTTCTCATCTTTTTCTCGGTCTGAAGGTTTTGATTTATTCTTACTTTCCTTTCCTTCATTCACTTTATTTATTCTATCCGAAATATAGCTAACAATCTCTTGTTGTACTTTCCCATCTTTTATAAGCTCAAAGAATGATGATAATATTCGCAAGTGAACCTTCATCGCTTCTTCAAATATATATTCAAGCCTCATTTTATCTAATGATCCGGCGCGATTTTTTACGATACGCCCCATTACTTCGACCGTCTTAATGCTTCTTCTTAATTCCATTCGATATTCATTATCGCTTTCTTCCTCCTCAATAATTTTCCTTTTATTATTCCCATTGTTTTGTTCATTTATATCCTGGGCCTCTAGCCTTGTTGCCCTCTCCTTTTCTGGCGTTATATTTATTGGTGGCAAGACTGCTTTGACTATATTATCCGCTTGTTCATCGAAAAAACTAATCTCTTCTTTGTTTAATGTAGCAGGCTTGTATTTTTCAAATAAACAACAAGCGTTAAGGATTATTTCTTCTAAAATGCCGACATGTTTGGAATGATGAGATATAAAAATAGTAATATAAGCATTCTCGTCTTTATGGAGATTGTTTATAATAAACGCGATAATATCCTTATTTTCCTCCGCGTGTTCCGAAAGATATTTTGCCACGAAAAAATAGTAAAGATATGGATAGCAGAAACTATAATTATTAAAACTGTCCAATTCAATTATTTTAGTTTGTTGTAAGTTCTTTATTAATATTTCTTGCTTTAATGGAAAATTATAATTTCTAGAATATGATTCCATAAATGCGCTAAATTCATCTACTGAAAGCTCTTTCTTTTTTGTTGAATAAAAAAAGAAGGAAAATTCAGTTAGAAAATTTATATAAGTATCTATTTCGTCATTTTCTACTCCTTGTTTTCTCAAATACATGTATATAAGCGCTTGATAACAATATCCTTGTGAAGTAATTTCTTGGTCAAGCGGTTTTCCTACTGTTTCATAAATATTAATTACGGATAGAATAAAAAAGGGAAATGCGGGCATAATCCCACTGCCGAATATTTTGCCTAATGCGCTGTTGACCAATTCTGTTGTATTGTCGATGTTCTCGTAGGTCTTATTTATTTTAGGATTAACGTCGTTCTTTTTTTCCGTCAAGCGTGTCCATTTCTCAATTAATTGATTTCTTAGCGATGGAATATATTCTTTTATTTTAAAACGAGTAAAAGATTTTATAATGTTCTCGTATTTGATATTTAAACTGAATATATCATCGACAATAATAATCTGATGGTCATATTGCGATAAATCAAATATCTGTTTTTCCTTATTTTTGGCAAAGTGGAAATCATCTATGATCGGAACTATCCGACACCTGTCAATTTCTTCTATTGGAATTATTTTGTATTGTTCTTTAAATGCTTTCGATATTTGAGTTTCTATCTTTCCTTGATCTTGATTGGCTTTGTTTGATAAATAAACTGGAACATAGTTTATCTCCCGTAACTCAATAAATATTTTTTTACATAACGTTGTTTTTCCTGACTGATCTTCTCCTGCAATAAGTATCTTTGTATAATCACAAAAATCATCTAATAATTTCTTTGAACTGACCTTTTTTTCGTATTCTCCATAATCATCATATTTTACTAAGTCAGGATAGACGAAGATGTCCTCTAAAAGAACTATCTCCTTTTGAGAATGGGCATTCGCTAATAGACCTGTATTTTGTAGAAAAGATGAAAACTGTTCTGAAATATTTAATTGTCTAATTTCTTTCTCTTTTTTAATCACTCCTTTAAGTCCATTATACACATTAAGCCAAGCTGTGTCGGAATTTGCATAATCTGAAATCGGCTTTCCATCTTTAGGTAAAGCCAATAATGGAGATATTTCTTTATCATCTTGCCAACCACATGCGGATAATATTACTGGAACAACCGAAATCCCCTTCTTTTTCTTGAGTATTAATGCATGGGTTTTTTCTTCCATACAAGGTTTTGAGGAAAGAAAATGTTTAGAGATAAAAAGAAGAATGATGTCTGCCTTATCCATATTATTATCTATGTTGCCTTGATAATATTGGCCTGCTAAATTTTTTTGGTCGTGCCAAACCTCTATAGACCCATCAGTGACTAATGGCGCAATATGTTCATTAAATATTTTAAGTTGAGTTTCATCATTATGCGAATAGCTAATAAATAGTTTTAATCTTCCCGTATTATCCATAATAATATTCTCCTATAAGCGCGGCTGGATGGGTTTGTTCGTTGCCGGTTGGTGCGCCGGTCTGACATTTTGGATAGACGAGTATGTTTTTTTATACAATGCAACATTCACTTTTACTGAACTTGGCCCCCGCACCATCCTTCAATGGAAGAGAATATTCTCCGCAGGGTATCGATGTCAAGAATAACAACATAAACGAACGGGGCCTGCCATTTTGAAGTTGTTTACAAATAATGGCCGTGTCAATAGATGTTCGCAACTTCGGAGCCATTGTAAGCCTCTCCATTTAGTAGCTTGAATATTCCCGAGTTCTATGGACCCGATGACCATTTCCGTTAGAACCTTGTTTGCTTAGTCTCCCGGACCGGGCTCCGGGTCTTCCCGGCTTCTTCTTCCACGCGTTGACATCGTCCGTCTGCCAGAATATTATTTGACTATCAAGAGGAGGGAATATGAAAATTAAGCTCATCGCGTTTTTTATCCTTTGTTGCTGGCTTATATCATGTACGACTTATATAGCTCCCGTCTCCCGGCAGATTCAGAACTCTTTCACCTTCGACAAACCATTCGAAATAGTCTGGCAATCTGTCATTGAGGTATTCGCCAAATTAAATCTTTCGATTATGAACATGGAGAAAGCTTCCGGCTTGATAACTACTGATTGGATTAGCTTCGGTAGCCGGGATAACATCACGGGATACTGCAGTTGTGGCAAACTGATAAATGAAGAAAATAAAAACGTATTAGTTGGCGATAGGCGCGGACGGTTTAATGTTTATGTTAAAAAAGTCAGCGATTCGTCCTGTGAATTAATGGTCAATGCTGTGTTCGAGCTCGCTAACATTAATGGTCCACTGCACTGCGAATCGACTGGGAAATTAGAGGCGGAAATATATAAGGGCGTTTCTGCAATAATAAAATGACCGACGTTGGCCCAGCGGCGAACGGCCGCGCTTCACTTCCTGCCCGGCGGCTTCCTGGTATCGTAATCGTGACACGCTGAGAATTCTATCCGGAAACCGCGTCTATATCAATGAGGCGCTACCATCGCCGAAAGGCGTCACTTCACCCGGGGGCCACGGCTGCCCGCCGAGGCTCTCGCCTCTTTTTCCCATGTTTTTCTCTTCTCAGGCAAAGAGAATGTTACATAGTTGTATTCGTCTATTGCCTTGAGGATGTCTTGTCCGGCAAACTGATTCTTAAGTTGCTCTCGCTGTACTTTCGTGTGCTCTAAGAAACATCTGTATGCTATATAATTGGAGCCTTTAATACCTAGCGGGAATCCATATTTGCCGGCGATTACGCGATCCCAAATAGGAAAGAAGGATGGAACCAGTAGATGAAGGCACTTTGCTGCGCCAACGGGTCCGAGAACGTTTTCGAATTCTAAAAAAGTGTCTTCTATATCCTTGTCTGTGAAATGTTCGTAATTTTCTGTTCGCAATAAATCTTTTCTTTTAATTAATAGCTCTTTGATTTCATTAAAATGACCATCAGTAAATCTATTGAATCTATAGTAAGCTCTATTCCAGGTTTGAAGTAGAGAAGCGATTGCTTCTGGAAGAGTTATCGAAGTTTTATTTTCTTTTATAAGATTTATTAATTCGCGTGCAATTCGGTAAAAAAGGTCGCGTGGTTCAATGACAGCGTATGCTTTTCGCGCATCATTTATTTGTTCGATCGTTGGCCAAAGCTTTTTCTCATCGCTTTCTTTCATGGGAGGTTCCCCCCTATTTATTTCGTTAAAAATAATTCAGCATGAACCTCGGTAACTAGCGTCCTTGCCTTCAGGGGACTTCCGAGATTCGGCTGACCTCCCGCCTCATTTATGTGCCCTGGCGATTTAGCTATGGAAAAGCTAGAATATTACATTCGTTTGTTGGGACTTATACTTCTTCGATTTCGCATGATTCCGATATTTCTTCCAGAAACTCCGGCTTGATAAACCGAAGCATATGCCCTACAGCTTTGATCTGCTCCTTCAACGAGTTGAAGGAAATAAATCTGCATATTTCCGATAGGGGTGGAGATAACTTTGAGAATGTCGGCCTATTGACTTCCGTCATCACCTTATCACGCCTGTCATCTGGCGCGACAAGATAGAGCGGTATGTTCAGATTCGGTTGCATGGATACAAGATCGGACATACGAAGAAGTCCAGAGTAGATGGACGTTGTGCTTTCGACCTCGAATGCTGCGACAATCGCATTACCCTTCAGCCACAACACGTCAATAAGCTCAATCGTGCGGTTTGTTGCGTCGTCAAACTGGAGCGGCAGACCTGTTTTGAGTCTTTCAAATTCTGTGAATTTCTTGCCGTTCCATGATTTATTTCTGTCGTTCCTGGCAACCCATAAATCGAATCCCATATCAGCGCCAAATTTTAGAAGAAGCCATTGGATTTCTGTGTGTACTCTTAGTTTCTCGCCTTCCGACTCTTCCTTTATCGGTTCCTCTCCTTCGTTCTCCGGTACAGTCACAGGTCCGATTTTGGCCTTTAAAGCCTTTGGTCTGTATTTGAGTTTTCGCTCGTCTACGGGGCGAATGATTGGATTCTTTTGAGCTTCGTAAATCGCCTGAACTACTGCTTCTCCATCCGATTCCTCCCATTTGCCTGGAGATCCCCGGAAATTTCCTGTCCACGCATGGGGATTCTTCAGATTCTGGAAGAAAGATAGTTTGTTACGCAATTCAAGGACCGGAACCGCAGTTTCGAGTTGCAATTCTGCGACCACTTTCACTTTAAGCCGGCAAGGAAAGACATCGTCTTTCCAAATGGGCGTAGTGTCCTTATAAGGCATATCAATTATTTCAAGGATGCCAATGAAACGGGATATGCCTGTCAAATAACAGATCAAGTAATCGCCTGGCTTTATCTTCTGAACGGAATTCCAGCGAGATTCGCGGAATCCGGAGACCTTGGCCCCGGCTATTTTGAATTCGTTCCAACTAGTTCCTGTGAACAAGTCGAGCCAGTAGTTCCGCATTTTCATTTATTTTCTCCCTCATTATTGTCCTTTGCAATATAACTTCATTTGCGAGGAACCTATCACGAAATCTCAGTAGTCGTATTCTGATTTCTGGCGAGGTCCTTCATAAGGTGTTTCTATATCTGGGTAATCCCTAAGCTACAGATAATTGAGCCTTCCATATTTCAACTAACTCAGGGATTGAGCCAAGCCAAGCATCAACACTTTTGGTTGAAGTTCCCGCGCTCTCCACTGCTGCTAATAGCTCACCCAAAGCATGGTCACGTAAATATCCAAGAGAATTTGCGAAACTTAAGATACTTTTCCACATATTCAAGTCGATAGGTACTACCGTAACATTGCCATAATCGGGAACTTCTAATTGCCTAATATGCTGTAGAAAATGATTTGCAGCATGTTTATTTATTGTCGGTGCTATAAATAGGCCGTAAACTCTTCTTTTGCTGCCACTGTCTTCTTCTTCTTTTTTGCATCTTCCAACATGAAAAGTTACAGGTTCTGGTTCAGTCATGTATTGCCGTCTTCCTCCAGTCATTGTTACTTCTACAGCAACTACATAATTAGCAAATTTCACAACCATATCTGGGCAATTGCCTCGGGCACAGTCGATAGGCCAAAGTCTATCGTCAAGTTTCATATTAGGAATAACCTCTTTCGCTTCATCAAGAGCGATTAGAGCTCGCCACGTATTCCATTCAAAGAAACTCGGAGGGTCGGCAACATCATGATTGATAATCGCATCATAGAAATCTAGAACATCCCTTTGGCCTCTGGCCGACTTAAGATAACTCTCAAGTTGTCTTTTCGATAAAGTCCTGAAAAGCAATATAAGCTCTGTGATTTTCGAGAGCAATTCGGCCTTCGACATCTTTTCTAATGCAGAAGTAGTAACATCGTCTAATGAAAATTCAACAGGAAGCCCCGCTTTTTCTTTCTCGATCCTCTTTGCCAGACTAGTTATCTTCCTTATTAAGAAAGACTTTTCGAAGAAAGGCAATTCGGGTTTCTCGGGATCGCCAAAATATGAGTAAAAAAGCTTAGAATTTTTATAGAATTCGACAATTTTCCATTTTCGACTAAGGATGACCGCAATTTCCTCTGCGCGGGTATCGTTCAGAACAAGTCTATCCTTCTGAGTGCCGAATATTCCCGTATACCTGAATAGACGCATGCAGGCATCTGCAACGTCTCTAGAATTCGCCATCTTTTTTTTAAGCTGCTTGGCTCTCTCTGTCTTGTTAGAGTATTTCGCAAGATGCTTTGCATATATTTTCTTATAAAGCTTTTGGTGCATCTTTTCATCGAATGTTTTCTTCGCAACTCGCCCTTTTTTCCCTTCCCTCGCCGTACGGTATCTTTTAATTTCTTCCACGACCTTTGAAATTCCACTCAACCGGTGATGTGGAAGAAGGAAAAAAGCAATTTCGCGCTTTGTTAGGCCATCGACTTTTTTTGCAACTTGAAGGGTAAAGATAAATGGCAATAAATTAAATCCAAGTTTTTTGGGCTCAAATAGAGTAGCCGGTTCATCCAAATATTCGGATTCTCCGTGTTGGGCTGAGGGGTATTGCCACTTGAGGAGTTGCATCAAAAACACTCGCTCTTCGTTTACTCCTTTTATAAGCTCTTTTCCCGCTTTAGTAATTCTTATTCTGTTATCTTCATCGATATATGCAAAACCATATGTTTTCATAGGAGCAACTCGGTCGCGGGCAGAAAAATCCGATTCCTTTCCTGCTGCTGTGCCTTCGAAACCGGTTGATTTCGCGAGCATTTGAGCAAATTTTATTTGAGTAGTATGCTTACCTGAAGAATCTTTAGCGTTCCAATCTTCGCCCTCAAGTTTGGCTAGCAAAGCAACTTCATCGCGTATCTTGGCAGGATTCCTTGGACTACAAGATACATACCAGAGTTCTTTCATCCCGCACCCCTTATATGCTTCTAGTTACAATTAAAAAGTCCCTTTCCATCATTCCCGTTTCCCGTCCATGATGGGTGCTTCGTGAAGACGCTACCCTATCATTTCCAAGTACTACCGGAATCAAGTGCTCAACTGGCAAATTATGATTATCCAAGTGGGAAAAGAATGACTTTTGGTCTAATTCCGTTTTAAAGCCAATCCAGAAAAACGCTAAGTGATTTTTCTTTAATACACGATGACATTCTGAAAGAGAACCAGCTAAATTTTCCCAGTATGAATCACCTTTATCGCCACAGAGTTTGTCTTTAGCGATTATCTTTGCGCCCAGGATTTTCCAAATTGCCTCTGACCTTTTTGAGCGATTCAATTCTCTCCGCTGTAATTGAATAAGACCATATTCAACGTCCAAGTCCTTATACGGCGGACTAGTGATAATAAGGTCGACGCTACTATCTTCTAATTTCATATGGTGGTTGCTTGCGCAGAAAAACTTCGGTCTGAGCGCGGTCTTTGGGATTTCTTCTATTTCTCTCAGCATTTTGTTGACCTTAGCCACAAACAAGGGCAATATGCTTACCCTAGATAGTTCATCGGCTTCCTTGAAAAGCTCTTGTGTGCTCCCTAGGTTCCTCGTGAAATCCCGACGGCCAACCATTTTAATAGTATGTATAAGGGCAAGTTTTAGAAAATCTTTCTCAGCGCAAGCTAATTTACTACCCACTATATTTTGGTTTATGCCATTTATCTCTTTTGCTACGTCTTCCCCGATGCACTCAATATCTCCATCATCGAAAATAGTTGTCTGTGGGTTCGAACGAACCTTAATGATCTCTGGAAGGATTTTATAAATACTGGCAGTTTCAATCTTATTTGTTTTGACACGTGAGATTAGCACGGCAAAGGGGCTAAGGTCATAGCCAATGAAACGTCTATTTAGCAGCAAGCATTCTAAACCCGTAGTTCCTCCGCCAGAGTATGGGTCACAAACAAGACCTCCAGGTTGAGTTGCAGCAGCAACGAGCTGATTGGGCAGTTGAGCTTGAAACTTCGCAGGATAGCTGTAAAAAGTGCGCGTATAGCCCGCATCTTTAACAGGCGAATTAGCTATCTCGGATAGCCACTCCAAATCAAGCGGGGGCATGCCATCGGGTAGTCGAATTACATTCAGATGAATGCTCTTCTTTTCTGGGCGAGGCGCTTCGCCAAAAAGAACGCCAGCATTGTGCTCTATCTTTTTTTCCTTATTCATTATGCTTTGGTACCGCTCTTTCCCGAACTTGTTTCTTGATTATATCAAGAAGTCAACTGAAGGCAAACCCTCACCAATAGCTAGTGTACATTAACGTTCGCAATATTAACTAAAGGAGGAGCCATCGTAAACTCTCTTCGTTTGGCAGATTAAAGGAGCAGAGGTTTTACTACGATGGCCGCCGCATTATAAGGCTCTTCTCCATAAAGTCCTACTGGCGTATATCAGCAAATCGAATCCGATCCTGGACATGCTCCGGTGGGTGACCGAGCAAATAATGCAAATCGAATCGGAACCTAAGGTCGGAGCAGATTCATACGTTTCTCGCGATCGTCTAATGTCAGCGTGCGGGCAATAATCACCGTTCGTGGGCATCGATAAATCACCCTTCTTCGATGTACATCCCCGGGAGATGCGTAAGACTTTTCATTTTTCTCGATTAGACAGTACCGTCTTGACATTATTTTATTAAATCTCTAGATTGTGTTGCGCGTGCGTAATATTATGTCAGTCGAAAATAATGATAAATCTGGTAGTTGTCAGGCATTAGGAATTCACGGCTATTCAAAGCCTCCCTGCGGAAGGCCTTTATATGATGAGAAACACTGTATTTTCCACTCAGATAAGAACGAGAATAAAAGCGCCGATTTCGATTTACTATTTAACGATGAATTAAAGCGGCAAGAGAAAGAAGATGAGTATTATGATTTTACGAATTTTATATTTCCGAATGATATTTCATTCAATAACATAGAATTTCGGAAAATTGCTTATTTTTATTTTGCGCGCTTCCATGGTGATAAAGTTGATTTTACCGAAACTAAATTTGTTGAAGGGGCTTCTTTTTATGGCTCAAAATTTTATTGTGATGATATTATATTTACAAAAGCGTTGTTTAAGGTGGGAGGCGGCTTTAATCATTGTGAATTCATGGGTAGATTCATATATTTTAATGGAGCGAAGTTTTCTGGTAAAAAATTCGATTTTTGTAATAATGAATTTCCTAATGTTATATACTTGTCGTTTGAACATTCAAAGTTCAATTTTCGTGAAGTAGACTTTTCTCATTCGAATATTTTCGGCAAGGGTGTAATTTTTCAAGGTATTGAAATAATCAGTAAGAAAATAAATTTTAGTGGAACAAATATTAAATGTGAGAATATATTATTTCATGAGAGTAAATTATTCGGCAAGGAAATAAATTTTTCGCATGTATTGCTAACTGCCGATAATTTGAGCTGTAATGAAAGCGTATGGAAAAGTAATATCATTAATTTCATGCTGTCTAGGTTTGATGTTAAGAGAATAAGATTTATTAATGCCGATATATCATCAGAAAAAATTGATTTAGGGGGTGCAATATTTAATTGCGAGGATTTAAATTTAACTAAATCAAAATTTGAATATAAAGAAATTAATCTTTTAAGGACTTATTTTAAATCAATCGCTGGCCTTTTTCCGATACTTACATATAAGACAAAATATTTAAAAAGAGTTAAATTTAAAGTAAAGGATTTGCGCTTCATACTAGGTGATTCGGCCTCAACAACGAACCCCCTCATAAAAAAAATGACTGAAGATGCTTGGTATCTTTCAAATTACATGAAAATACATCCATATATATATCGTATTTGGAAAATATCTTCAGATTGTGGGAGAAGCATTCTTAGATGGACAGTATGGTCAGTATTAATTGTTCTATTATTTGCTTTTAGTTACATGATAATTGGACCAGAGGCGTTTAGGCCGAGATCGTATACTTGGTATTCTTGGATATATTATAGCGTAGTAACATTTACGACGCTCGGTTTCGGGGATATTACTCCAATTAAATGGTATTCTGAGGTTATCGTGACGTTAGAGGTAATTATCGGATACATAATGCTAGGTGGGTTAATAAGTATTTTTTCTAACAAACTTGCTCGAAGAGGCTAGAATATTAAAATATCCTTAACTCTCTTCGATCGGCAAGCCGGAAGAGAGGAGGATTGTTACAACGAAGACTCAAACGGCTAACTGAAGAGGCTTTTGATAATCCCGAATTTGCAAACGAATCTTGACACGACCTGCCTAAATTTGAGCTTACATTAAATTCAGTGATAATAGTCCAAAGAAACCGCTCTATTGCCCCGTCTATTGAAATGATAGCAAGAGATTTATTCAAAAAGCCCTGCCCCTTGCCATGTTCGTAGCCGTGCAGATACATTTGTTTCGCATAAGCTAACCTGGGAATAAGATCTCTTGAAAAGGCCATATCCCGCCACCCTCTAGAAATAAGTTTCTATATTTTCTAAAAAAACCAAGATCTTCGGATAAAAGGCAAACCCAGTGGCGAAAGTTGAATGCTGAAAAAGCTTATGATTGCCCCATTTTGCGAACACCCGCTGACGCGCCCCCATACTTTTTTGCAAAGCTCAGTACTAACGATGATCATCGGCTATTGAATATTAATCTTGGCAATTGCTACCCCAAAGCCCAGGCGTCGGATCAACTGGACTTGGCGCACTAAATGAATTGCGCTAAATAAAAAAATCGTTTCCCAAAGTGGGCCCGGTTTCTCGGTGACGAAGCTAATAACAAAAGTTGGTGTGGGATCATCAATATTGATACTCCTTCCTAATCGCTCATTGATCTGGGATCTTACTTGCGACTTGTAATAATCATCACCGCGTAATAATTCAGCTGACACTGCCGCCTGTGCGAAAAGATGGCTTAAAGTAGAGGATCTTGTCATCTTTTTTATACATAAGAAGCGGTTATTATCAGCGAATACATCGCAGACCTCGACTCTCTGGTAGGGTTCCTGCAAATTAATTAGTCTGCGATCGAGTTTTACCCAATTTCGTACTGAGGAAAGTCGCTCGTTATAGCTCTCCTCACTTTCACCGTTTATCAGGGGGACAAGCGCTAATTCCGTGGTTAAATCCTCTATCTGGCGTGCTTTTTCGCGAATCGTCTGAGCGTAGGGCGAACTAACGCGAAACCATACGCCCGCTGATAAGACGTATATGTCTCCAGCGAGGGCAGCTTCACATACTAAATAATCGCGGAGTGTTGACGCTTTTGCACATGGATTATCATCCTGATCAAGGGGGATGATATGCACTTTATTTAAAGGGTTCTCAATATCCGGATTACTCGAAAGAAAATGATAGACTTCTTCGAGCTTAAGTTCCGGAAATTCGTATTGGCTGATTCCAATATGAATCTTATACCTTTCTATATTTTGTTCATCTGGAATCTCGGGACTTGCAATGGAAATCTTGTCGGTGCTCTGTGCAATGATCCGGCGCTCCAGTTCTGATTCTAATTGCGCTATTACTGGGTCATTCTTCCCAACGGCCCTATAGTGGTCAAGATATGCGAAGTTATCTTTATAACGATCGGAATCATAGAGAGCTAGAATATCGGAACATTTTATCGCTAATTCTTCAAGATTTACATCCGCCCTAATTTTTAATGAGTCTGCTCCTGCAATGCTTTTTGCAATAGACGAATCAAGGGGGACTCCCGATAAAAAGCGTATCCATTCTTCTTCAAGCTCGATTCCAAAATCGAGAACGTTTGTCGCGGTACTTAAGTGAGTTCGTTGTTGTTTTGTCACGACATCAATATTCCGGACATCAAGAGTAGTTAGACGTTTCGGATCTATGCTATTCGCACAAACCCTTAGGCCAAAATTCGGCTCCATTCGCGCTGGGTCAAGCATTGTATGGCCATATCCAAAAGTAAAAGCAAATATCCTGTTAGATGACCTTAAAATATGTACGAAACTATAGTTAGCGACTTCTAAATCACTAATCATAAAATGGCTAGAAAAATAACTCGCCCATCGTGGGTACTCTCTTCCAGATTTAAGAAGAAAAGTGCGGGATTCGTATGGAAGAGCTTCTGAAGGCTCGAGTTCATCTAGCCCCTCCCGGCCCTCTCTATATTTTTCTCTAAGAAAATCATTCAATTCTCTGAAGTTATCTCTAAGAAGATAAACCGATAATTTCATTTAAGCCTCCCCAAGCGACTGTTTATTATAATAACACATACAGTAGTGTCCCAACGTTAATTCAGGAATGTTTTCGATCATACACATATTCCACAGATTACGTCCGATCCCGGCCGTAATCGATTTAAACCCGATTTTGTATAATCGTCGCTCTTTTGTCCCTCAAGGAGCGACCAATGAACACCCCGCCGACGTACGCCGACCCGACCCTGTAGATCTGCCGGGTCTGCCTGTTCGCCCAGTAGAGCAGGTTCCCGTCGTCGCTCCGGATCTCGTTCCACTTGCTGTCATATTTCTCGATCTGGTAGGCCAATTCGAGCTCCTCCGGTCCCCACACAGGAGTCCCTATAGGATTAGTCGCTCGGTCAGGTCTGGCATTAAAGCGATCATCTCTCCCCCTCTCTGAGATAAATCTACCGCTATATCATCAAGATTTCTGGAAGCGCCTCCTTCAACAAAAGCGGGCACGGTTCCCCTGGGGTCTTGGAATGGTTCTCCAAAAGCCAATCTCTTATATAAAGTTTGCCTTGAAGCGTGGATTTGTAATCTTCGTAAAAGAGTGGCAGTTGTCTAAAATGATAAATCTTCCATTCCACATCGTAGGTCCCGCAGTTTTCACAAGTATAGCGACGGTTATAGTTTTCTCCGGGACCTTCCTCCACTGTGGCCTGGCCATCACAGCCAAAACATTCATCGGTCATCTTCTCCCCCCTACTGAGAAAAGACTATCGTTTGAGCGTCAATGCTTCCTTTCGATATTTGAGATCATGCCGGTCAGCGTGGCGATATGGTTCTGATCGCCTTGGGACAGGGCTTGGAAAAGTTGCTTGAGATGATTGTCTGAGACAAAGACGGACGCGCCGAGGTGAACTCTCTCGAACCTCTTTTCCAAATCTAGAATCGATTTCAGACTGGGCAGGAAGGCGAGGTGCTGCAGGAGCTGACCATGCAATTCTTTGCATTTTTGGAGATCGGAGTTCAACTCTCCTTCGTCGATACTGACACCGGTGAAGATGTCCGGGACCTCCTTCAAGTAATTCTTGCCCATCTTGAGGGAGTTTGCGTGGTTCAGCTCCTCGCGCGAGATCTTGATAAGCTGCTTGGACGTAGCTTCGTCTCCGGCGAGTTTGGCGATCTCCTCGTAAAGAGAAGAGACCAGGGTCTCGAGCTCGGTCCCGAGATCGAGGAATTTTTCGATGTTCATCATGTGTTCCCCCCTTGAGAATAATCTATTGCTCTAGCGTCTCTCCTACGAGGCGCTACCATCGCCGAAAGGCGTCACTTCTCTTAGGGGCCTCCGGGATCCGGCTGGCCCCCGCCTCATTCATGCGCCCCGTGCTTCTTAAGCAGCTCGGCTACGTCCTTCCTGTTATCTTCTATGGCAATTCGTAACGGGGTTTGGCCCTTGTTGTTCTTGGCGTTCACGTCCGCCCCCTTAGCGATAAGCAACTCAACAAATTCCTTATGTCCGCTGTGGGCGAGATGGTGCAACGGCGTTTCACTTGATTCGTCTTTGGCATTAACGTCCGCGCCCTTGGCGATCAGCAGCTCGACATAGTCATCAGCTGCATCGTGCAGGGGAGTAACGCCATAGTTGCTTATGGCATTAACGTCCGCGCCCTTAGAGATCAGCAACTCAACTATCTCCTTATTTCCGTTCTTAGTAGAAGTGGCAATAAACAGGGGCGTTCTGCCGTATTTGTCTTTGGCATTCACGTCCGCGCCCTTGGAGATCAGCAACTCAACCATGTCCTTATGTCCGTTATCCGCGGCATAGTGCAGCGGCGTATAGCCATTTGTAGGCACGGTTTTGGCGAAGTCTGTTAGAGCTGCTTTTAGCGCAATCGTAAGCTCTTCAACGCTTCCTTTAGTCGGCTTTGGCTTAACTCCTTTTGCTATTAAGTATTCAGACCAGTCACATTTGGCCTTGGCGTTAACGTCTGCGCCTTTGGAGATTAAGAAATCAGCAACCTTAACTTGTCCCGACCCTGCAGCCAAGTGTAAGGGTGTAGAATTATAAGTTGCTTTTGCATTGACAATAGCGCCCTTGGCGATTAGAAGCTTTGCAATATCTGTTTGGCCATTATAAGCGGCTAAATGCAACGGCGTTTCACCCAAACTATCCTTGGCGTTTACATCTGCACCCTTTTTCAAATGTCTTCTTACGTCATCTAGATTGCCCTTTACAGCAGCCTCTGACAGGGTCTCATAGACCAATGGCTGATTATTCTGACAGCCCCAACTTATTAAAGCCGTCAGGAGCATAGCCGTTCCAACTACTTTCCCCGCTATTGTGTTTCGGATATTCATTTCCTCCCCCTTCTCCTAAATATGGCCCATGAGAATTATTCCCTATTCTTGCGTCTCTCCCCTGAGGCGCTACAATCGCCGAAAGGCGTCACTTCTTCTCCGGGCCTGGATCCCCCGGACCCCGCCTCATCTATCTGACTTCAATATAACCTTCTTCCGCCCTTGTGTCTCCGGGGGCCAATTCTCCCCATGCCATGTTTGCGAGGTTAATATTGAGGGGGAATATCTTTCCGGTCTTTGTGTTGATTGCGTAAAGAAAAAGCGAGGGATGAGCTCGGCTAATAAAATGTTTCTCGAGTTCTTTATTGAGATCCTCTATAGAAAAAATGATTTTTCCAGTATCGAGACCAAACAAGAAATCGGGATGGGAGCTACTTTTAAACTTGATCATAGCCTTTGATCCGCTACATGTCGTCACCCAAAACAGCTTCGTCATTATTACCCTCCTATATCAGCCAAGCAAATACCGTCTCTTGGTTTCTTTTCAGCCTTCCGCCGTGTCCTCGTCCCCCTCAACCACCACGATCTTCCTCACCCGGCAGTACTCCGGAAAGTCCCCGCCGTCGGCCTGGTAGCCCCGGTTGTAGAATTTACACTGAATGATGAAGTTGATCTTCTCAGAGAATGGACAGACCAAACAACGCTCGGGGACAATTATCCGCTCGCTCATCGTATTTCACCGGGCCTAGATCCCCCGGGCCCCGCTTCTTCACTTCTCCCCTTTTTTAAGAAGCCGGTCATGCGAGAAGGCTAATATAGGACTGCGCTCTTTTGCTGGAACCGGTTAATGCTTACGCGGTAGCCGTAAGGACATCGTGAACCGATTCTTAATGCTTGGAACCGTAAGGACATCGTGAACTGTTTGGCTTTTAGCGAAGGGGCGCGACAACACGTCCTGTAAATGGGAATGGAACCGACTTAATGAGCTGCCCTTCGTGCCTGACGAAGACCTGCCGGTGATGCGTAGAGAGTGTGGCCACGACGTATTGCCGTTCCAGTTTACGGCGGATGAAGTACTCGTCGCCGTTGAACTCGATCCGCCCGTGGATGTCAACCTTACGAATCCAAGATACGTGCCCCCTGGCGATGGGAAGAGCCATGTGACCGCGGGCATCGATGTAGGACTCGAGAGAGAAGCCGTCCGGGAGATGGCGGAGAGTCGGCCAGATCCGATCGCGGAGGACTCCGGGGAACCGGGTCCCGTGGTCGGCGAAGGTGAGGCTTCGGCTGGGCTTCTGGACGTGGTAATAGCGAAGGAAGCGGTCACTGGTCCGGCGCAGCGTCCGAAGATCGGGGCAACTGTGAAAAAGGACCCGCTTTTGCCAGATGCCGTTAAAGCTTTCCACGGTGGCGTTGCGTCCTGGCTCTCCCGGGGGGATGAAGAGAAGATGGGTGCCCAACAGGAGATGGAGCCGGATGACTTGGGAGAGGCTGTAACGATACCGGCCCCCTCCGGCCGCGGCCATCTCGTTGTCCATCTGGGAGACCTTCGGCATGCCCATAACGTGCCAGGAATCAACGAGATGGCGGCAGAACGAGATCGTCTGCTTATCTCGGAACTGGCTGGCCGAGGCTGTCTGTCCGACAACATCGATGGTGTGGAAGGAATAGAACCGGGTAACGCCTCGGGGTCCACGCAGGTATCGGGGCCCGACCAGGTCGGTTTGCTGGACGTCGCCCATCCTGCGAGCTTGGATGCGGGGATACGGCGGTCCACCAGCCAGTCGACGGCTCCTGACCTTTTTCGTCTTACCGGCCCGAGCCAAGATCTTTTCGATGGTCGAGATGGCGGGAAGCCTGCGGCAACCCCGTCGTTCGAGCTCGAAATGGATCGTTTCGGCGCCGATGCCGGCGAAAGCCGCCCGGCGGCCCTTATGGGCCGCCAGTTCATCGCGGAGCGCCAAGATCTTGCGGATAAGTGGCCGGGGAGTCTTGCTTGGGACATACTTCGGAACCCGACTTTGGTCCCGAAGCCCGTCAAGGCCAAAAGCCTTGAATCGCTTCGTCCACTTGGCCAGCCATCCTCGACTTCGGTTGACGGCTTCCAGGGTACGACGGAATCGTCCCGTCTCCTCGTACATTCGGATAGCCTTGAGACGGATCTCATATTCCCGCTGTTCTTTCATCGTCATCGACTCCTTCCGAACGATCTCGGAAGAAGTTTAGGCGATGGGCAAAATAGTTCACGATGTCCTTACGGTTTTTTGGTATACGATGTTCTTACGGAAACCCCTTACGGACTATCTTTCCTGGTCTTTTCGGTGTCCCCAGCTTCGCCGCGACCTCTACCTTTTTCATGCCCTTCAGCTCCGTCAGCATTTTTCTCACTTCAGGTTTTATGATTGTTATTTTGCCGGACTTCTTCTCCCAATGTGAGATGCTAATCCTATTCATGCCGACCAACCTGGCAAGGGCGACTTGGGAGAGACCCAGCCGCCGGCGCAGGCTCTTGATCCCCCTGGCATAGACTGGAGCCTGCTCGGCTGTCGGTTCTGAACCGGTTTCTAGCTGCCGATCTTGACCGAACGCGGCTAGCTTTTTTGAAAGTTCCTTGTTATTTTTCTCGATTGCGGAGATTCTGCTCTTTTGCTCGGCGAGTCTCTTCTTCAGGGCAATATGGTCACGGCGGAATTTCGAGAGCGCCAGGCCGATTTCCCGCCGCGAGATTCGTCGAATCTCATCTTTGATTGTTTGAGCGAGGGTGGACATAATATAAGCTCCTTATATCTTGAAGATAAGCCAATACCACGATTTATGGATGGACAATCCTGCATATTTGCCAGCTTGTTTTTATCATATCACTCCTCTCGCCGGAATCCCAGGTTGTCGGGACTTCCGGGAAATAGTCCGAGAATCGCGGGAATGAAATTGAACGATTCGCCGGACGAAGGCATGGCCGTCAAGGCCAAGGTAGCGTTGGAGGCGATCAAAGGGGAAAAGGCAATCGCCCAGATCGCCGGAGAGTATGGGATCCATCCTAACCAGATCCGGTTGTGGCGAGATCGCGCCCTGGCCGCTTTGCCTGCCGTTTTTTCCAAGGGCGCGGCAAAAAGCGAAAAGGACCATGCGGATCTCGAGGAAGAACTTTTTCGGCAGATCGGCCGGCTCAAGGTCGAGAACGACTGGCTCAAAAAAAAATCTCAGGAACTCCGCTAGGGACGAGACGTGTCTTGATCGAACCCAAGCATGAGATATCGGTGGCGCGTCAATGCGGGCTGTTGGACCTGGCGAGATCATCCTATTACTACGAAAGCGCCGGCGAGAGCGCTTTGAACCTGGACCTGATGAGATTGATCGACGAGCAGTACATGAAGACGCCGTTTTACGGATCGCCGCGGATGACGGAGGTCTTGAAAAGAAAAGGGTATGAGGTCAATCATAAGCGAATTGAACGCCTGATGCGGGTCATGGGGATCGCGGCGATTTATCCCAAAAGGCACACGAGCCAACCGCATCCGTTGAATCGGATCTACCCCTATCTTCTTGACCATCTTGAGATTAGCCGTCCGGATCAGGTCTGGACCTCGGATATCACCTACATCCGCCTGGCGCATGGTTTTGTGTTTCTGACCGCGGTCATGGACTGGTTCAGTCGCTATATCTTGGCTTGGGAACTCTCGATTTTCCTGGAAAAAGAGTTCTGTCTGACGGCCCTTGATCGAGCGCTGGGGATTTCTCGGCCGGAGATTTTCAACAGCGACCAGGGCGGGCAGTTCACGAGCCCGGATTTTACAGACCGGCTCGAGGCGAAAGGCATCCGGATTTCGATGGACGGGCGCGGCCGGGTGTTCGACAACATATTCATCGAACGTCTCTGGCGGACGGTGAAGTACGAGGAAGTTTATCTTCATGCCTACGAAACGGTGGACGAAGCGCGTCGGCGTCTGGCGAGCTACTTCATTTTCTACAATACGGAGCGGCTGCATTCATCACTCGGTTATCAAACGCCTCGGGAAGTATATTTCGGAGGATCGACTCATGCGTTCCCGCCATCTTCGACAGAGCTGAGAGTTTGAGATGAATCGAAAAGAGATCGTCGTTCCTAGGGCATCCTGGAGCGATGTTTTTTCGGACGCCTCGGAAAATCCGCTTATTCCGGTCGTCCCGTGCTCAACAAAGTCCCGAAAGAGCCCGGCCGCGATGCACCTTCCTTGCCCCTCTTTTCTGTCCAAGGAATGGGGGGAAGTTCACTAAACTCATATTAGCCTTACCTTCACATGTTAAGTGTATCCTTTACCCAAAACAAGTAAATGAAATAGTCATATATTCGGCTAATGGAAGAGCCATCGTAATCTCTTTTTGATCGGCAGACCGGATGAGGGGAGGATGTTACTGGGATAGCCCCCGCAATTATGAACCTTGGTCGAAACGCTACAAAATGGACTTGCGTAGACCTCATCCCTGATAAATGGTCCGTATAGAATGAGAGATTTCTAGCTAAAAAATTGCCTTCCCAATTGACCAAGATCCGGGGTTCATGTCACTTTAACTGGCCAGATACTTATTTCGGATCATTATAAGAATCCCAGAATAAGCGTTTCGGCGTTCGGTCTACCTCAATATCTCCCATCATATAAAACGTTTTTATATTCAGCCGCCGGCGCCACTTATATTCGTCTCGAGGATTTGTCTTTGTTTTTCATTGCTAGACAAGTGACCTGCTCCCGATCAATATAGCATCTCTGAGTCGATATATTTGAGTATTTGAACCTACCTGGCTTGACTATTTATACTTATCCTATATATTATATAGGATTAAATCGAAACACAGGAGAATACCATGTCCAAGAAGATGATATTCGCCGTCGGGCTCGCCGCCCTGGCGGCCTTCGGACCCGCCCCGGCCGCGCTGCCGCAGGCCGGCTCGAGGGTGCGCCTCGGCACGACCGCCGCGGCGCCGACGGTTTCGTGGTCCGCCCCGGTCGTCCTCTCCCGGACCGCGTTCCACAGCACGCAGCCGACGCTCTCGCTCGACGCCAAGGGCCAGGTGTATACGGCCTGGACCGAGTGGACGGGCTCGGGCTGGGGCCGGAACATGATATTCGCCACTAACGCCGGCGGCGCCTGGTCCCCGGCCACTGTCGTCGCCCCCTTGGATTACGACGCCATCGACGACGTCGGCTTCCCGACGGTCGCCGCCTCCCCGAGCGGAACGGCCTGGGTCGCCTATCACGACGGCGACTTCGCCGCCCAGCACATGATCATCAGGGGAGCACGGTACGCCAACGGCGTCATGGGCCCCTCGACGAACATCTCCGGCTCTCCGGGAGCGACGTCTTACGTGGTGCTCGGCGTCTCCCCCCTGGACGAATCCCTCTTCGAGATGTTCATGGACGACACGGTCATGATGTTCGAGCTGACGACGCGCTATCGCGACGGGGCCACAGGGACCTGGATGCCGCCCAACCTTCTGCCTGTCCTGCTGGGCTCGTCGAAATACACCTACCAGGTGAACCACATCGCCTTCGATCCCATGGGCACGGCCCACGCGGTCTTCCAGACGCGCTACAACAAGGCCCAGGTCTGGTACACGAAGAACCCCACGCCCAAGAATCTCGCCACGTGGTCCGAAGCCTTCAACATCGCCCCGGACACGCGGCTCAGCGACGTTCTGCCCCGGGTCGCCGCCGACAAGGACGGCGACGCCTACGTCGTCTGGCACGACATCGTGGACGGCAACGAGGAGGTCCGCCTGCGCCGGACCGTCAACGGCGCCTGGCAGGCGACCGAGAACATCTCCAACTCCACGGCGAACTCGGAAAACCCCTCCATCGCCGTCGACCCCGACAGCAAGGAGATCTACATCGTCTGGCAGGAGCAGATCAGCGCCTCGAACTGGGACATCTTCATGAACTCCTACGTTCAAGCGCCGGGAACGACGACCTTCGCCTGGACCGGGCCGGTCAACTTGACGAACAGCCCCGGGCAGACGCTCCAGCCCAACATCGCGGTGATGCCGGGCGGGAACCTTTATCTGGTGTACCAGGATGAGATCCCCGGATCGGGCGGACGGGCCGAGATCCTGTTCACCTCCAAGGTGACGCCGCCGAAGCCCAAGCTCCAAGCCCTGCTGCCCCCGACCATAACAACGCAAGTCAACCGGATTCTGTTCGCTGCCAAGAAGGTGAATACCGTATCGTTCACCCCCAACGACGCCAACGACCCGGCGACGCTCCAGGAATACCGGATCTACCGCCGGAAAGCCGAAGAGGGAGACGATGCGTTCGTTCTGCTGGCCACGCTAAATCTCGCGACCTTCGGATACAAGGACGCCAACCTGGCCCCGAAGCAGAAATACGCCTACCAGGTCAGCGTCGTGAACAAAGACGGACTGGAACTCAAGTCGGGCGTCGCGATTGAACTATAACCGAAGTCTCAAGATGGATATCACTTTATTATGAAAACAAAGATCGTGGCGCTCGCCGCCGTCGTCGCTATGTTCGCATTCCTGACGGCGGTCCCCGCCGCCGCCCAGGGCGTCAACTCGCTCAAAGCCGTCTCGTTCCACAGGACGGACAAGGGCGCGGACGTCGCGATCGCCATCGACGGCGAATTCCTGTACCAGGCCCTAGCCCTCTCCAGCCCGACCCGGCTGGCGATCGACCTTTCGCCCCTCTCCCGGATCGACGCCCAGCCCTTCCTCGAGATCAACCAGGCGGGTGTGACCAGCGTGCGGACGGGCCAATACTCGTCGATGATCGCCCGCGTGGTCCTCGATTTCAGCGGGGCCCTGCCCGGCTACGAGATCGCCAAGACCGACACGGGGCTCCTCATCCACATCTCGACGGAAGCCTAGCCGGCCGAAAGACCGGCCGTCGCCGCGCCCCCGGTCCGGGAACAGCCCGTCCGGGTGCAGCCGGCGCCGCAGCCGCAAAAGCCGGTCGAGACGATCACCGAGGCCGAGACGGGCGAAGGCCGCGAGGGCTTCGCCAACACGATGATCGGGATCGACACGAGCAGCTACCTGATCCCCGACGCCAATTACACCCTGATCTACGGCACGGATGCCCCGATGATCCTCGGGTTCAGCCTCTCCCGGACGCTGGTCCAGGTCGGCGGATTCTCGCTCGACGTCGAGGGCGGGCTGCGGTTTTATTCCAAGACGGGCGCCTCGACCCTCTCCCAGGAAGCGACCACGTTCAAGATCAACCCCATGATCTCCCTGTCCGGCCGGCCGAACTACGAATGGAAGTACTTCCAAATCTTCGTCGGCGGCGGGATCGACTGGTACACCTACTCGGAGACGAGCACGATCGCGGACACGACGGGCAAAGCCAACGGCTCCCACTTCATAGCGGGGGTTTACCTGATCCCGCCCGTGCTCGACTCGATGCTCCGGGTGAAGCTCTACTACAAGTTCACCAAGGTGACCGCGACCGCGAACAGCGTCAGCGTCCAGCTCGGCGGCAACGAGTACGGCATCGGCCTGAGCCTGGGCTTCAATCTCTTCAAGCAGGGCGTCCTGTCGTTCTGACGATCCCGGCCTGTCCTAGCCAGGAGCGATAGAAGACGCGCTCCCATCGAAGACCCCTGAGAAAAAGCGCTGAAAACCTAATGGCCAAAAACTTAATCTTTAGCTGGACTATTTTTTGGGTGAGGTACCCTCAACTCAGTTCGAAACCGTGGCGCCGGACCTGAGCTCCAGCCCGGCCTTGTTCACGACTCCGACTAGGTACGCGTATTTCTGGCCGACGGCCAGATTCTTGTGGACGTATTGGAGCGTGTCCGCCGGGGTGAATGTCGCCAGAACGGCATAGCTCGTGTCTGGGTCCTCGAGCTTCTTCCCGTAGAGGCGATATTCCTGGAGCGTGGCGTCATCGTTGGCCGGATTCTTGGCGAAGGCGATCGTGTTGAATTTCCGGGCGGCGAAGACGATCCGGTCGAGCTGCGACGTGACCGCGGGCGCCGCCACGGCGGCCAGCCTCGGGGCGATCCTCTGGACGTGCCAGATCTCCCCGCCCTCAGCGTAGACGAGGTGGACGTCGCCCTGCGCCGAGACGCGGATGCAGGACAGCTCGGACGCGTTGGCGGCATCGACCTGGTAGTTAGCCGACCAGGCGCGCGTGCCGGTTGTCTTGTCGGTCTCGAACGTCTTGACCATGATGTTGGCCGTGATGCCGTCCGCGCTCTCCGACCAGGAGAGGAAGACGTCCTTGGTCAGGGGATGGACGGCGACCGAGGGGAACTCGGAGAACGTGGGTGTCTGGGAGATCGCGGCGGCCGTTTGCCAGACGCCGTTCACCTGGTAGCGGAGGAAAACCTCCTCGTTCCCGCCGCCGTGGTATTCCGTCCAGACGACGTAAGCGTCGCCGTCGGCGGCGGCCGCCACTTTGGGGAACACCCGGGCGACGCCCGTCACTCCCGACAGGGCGATCGGCGTCGTCCATCCACCCAGGTTCTTGGGGTTGGCGTTCTCCGTGTACCAGACCACGGTATCGGCCGCGCCGGAATAATAGACGACGTGCGCCTTGCCGCCGGCGTCGATGCACATATTCGGCAGATACTGGCTGCCGGCTTGGCCGCCGGAGATGAGGGCGGGGGCGCTCATCCGGCCGGTAGTACCGTCCCGGTATTGATAGATGAGGTTGACGCCGGAAGGGACGTCCTGCTCCCAGACGAAGCCGAGGGTGTCGTCGACCGTCGAGGCGGCGATGGTCACCCGCCGGGAGGAATCGCCCACCTGGCTCGAGATCCATTGGAGCCCGGTCCACGTCCCGCCGGTCCGCTCGTCCGCGTCGACGACCATCCGCGCCCGGGCCACGTCGCGGTCGAACCAGACATATACGGCGTCAGTACCGCTCTGGGTCGCGGCGACCTCGGGGAATCCCACCTCGTCCATGAAGGGATATTGGAGCGTATTCGTCCGCTGCGCGTTCCAGGCTCCGGACTTGTTCGTGTTGAACATGATGTCCCGGCGGTCGCCGAGCTGGCCGAACCACTCGTCCCAGCAGATATAGACGTTGCCCTTCCCGTCGAGGGTTGCAACGGGGGTCTGGCTGAAGTTCGGGGTGTTCGAGGCGTTCTCCGGAGCCGACCAGGCCGCGGGCAGAGCGGCCGGATTAACCAGAGCGGGCGGGGACATTCCTTCATTGGTCGTGGGTAAAACGGCGGTATAGGGTTTTTTCGATGCTTCCGTTCGAGAATCATGCGTTCCTGCGCCGATTAAAACGATCGTCATGATGATTACAACAAAGGAGACCTGGATTTTCTTCATAGAATACCTTTCAATGCCAATTGGGTTTCACCCAGCCGGGAGCGACTAATCAATTGCCTTTGCGAAAGATCGGCTCAACAAGATACAACGCGGTCCGCACGGTTCGATGGACAAGATCGTATTGGCCATATGTCGCCGCCGGGAACGGCGCGTTCTTGAATTGAAGAGCGGCTTCAAAAACAACAGTCTTGTCGGGGTACGTCACTTCCACGACTTTCGCGTACGAGCCGCTTGCGCCCTGATCCATCCCGGTGGCGATGAGGCGATTGTGCGTTGCGGGCAGCTCGTCGACGTTGCCGAAGAGGGGAGAATAGAGATCCGTGCCACGCTCTAGGCCGTATTGCCAGACTTGCTGGACACTCAGGCCGGCGTCGCCGATCTTGTATTCGACGCCGCGGGAATAATAGGGAGGACGGTCCAGGAAGAATCGCATATTTCCGTTGTCGAAGAGAAAAAGGTTTCCGTTCGCTAAAAGTACGGGTGAGCTCTGCTGCCACGGCCAATCGAAGCCGGGATCTGCCTGATACCCGGTCTGAATGGCCAGGGGATAGCCTTGGCCGGCGAGAGAGTAAGCCCATAAGAGATAATCCGGGGTGTTGATCCCGGTTTCAGGCCAGCCGGCGCCCTCCCAGCCCCGGTTGGCGGCGAGAATCCATTTCAGTTGGTTGTCCCGGGTAATACGGCAGACGGCCTGATACTTTCCCGAGACGATGAAGCTATCGTCGCTCGGGCGATAGACGATTCCGTTCATATGGAACCAGTCGCCGTCCAGGCCGATGCCGAGACCCTGGAGCCGATCGACATCCATAATATCGAAGATGTCCCATTCCGTCAGGACAGCCCCGGACTTCGGATCCACTTCGATCATGACGTCCCCGCGGCTCGGGACAAGGCCGACGTCGTTGCCGACGATCGTCCCCGGCTTGTTCACGGCGGCCACGAAATTACCGTTGGGCAGCTCGATGATCTCGTCGTGAAATGTGAAACTGGGAACCGTTATCTTGTTGACCAGCTTTCCCATGATGTCGTATTCAAAAACGGAATGTTCGAAGCCGAAGACGAAATTCCCGTCCTTGATCCGGCGGAAAGGCAAGCAGGGGCCTGCGTAGGAGGAGAGATCAAGATACCAGCGGATCGCGCCGTTGGCGTCAAACATGATCGGGTACGTCCAGAGCGTAGAACCGTTGGCCAGGAGAAGAGTACTCAGGCTCAACCCCGGTTCCATGAGTGCGGAGTTCATCGCCGTTACGGCGATGCTCGGGAAAAACGCGGGCAGAGGATAGGTCTGGATCTGAAGGGTCTGGGTTTCAACGGGATGACGGGGAGCGGAAATGGTTACGACGACGGAATTCATCCGGCCGGGGTAGAGGCCAAGGATAGGGATAGAATGGGTCTTGCCGAAGACGGTATCGGCATGAGTCACGGGGACGGCACCCTGGATCACGACCTTAACTAGACTATCCTGCGTGGTCGTGAAATCGATCATCGCCGTGAGCGGGGAGATCCCGCTCGGGTTCAGGGTGACGGTGACCGGCGTCGCCAAGAGCTCCAGCGGGTTGGCCGGCAGAGCTTGGGCGGCGCAGCCTATCAGGAATACCCCGAGGGCCAGGACAGCTGTTTTTCGGAACGTGGAAGCTGGACGATGAATATTCATTTTTGTCTTCTCTCTGTCTTAAGATAAGCCAGTAGCTCCTTTGGGTTGAAAACATCATCATTTTTCATATATAGATAGGCTAGCTGGATATTAAGAGAAGGTCAATACTACATTTCTCCCATTTTTTATTAGCGGTTGAATGGGAGACATCATCCCCCCAAAATGGCCCAGATATTGTGAGAACTTAGATCAAAAAATGCCTACTAACTGACGACGATTGAGGAAACAGATTAGGATTGCTTTTTTTGTTATAATTCCAGATAAATTTGCTCCGGCATTAGGCTCCTTAGCCAGGAAGAAGGGAAAGATGAGATCTTTAAAATCCGCATCCTTAAAAGGGTCCACGCTAATATGGTTGGCCCTGGTCTTGCTGACCTTTCAACATTGTAAAAATAGCACCCCGACGACGCCCTCGACGCCTGCTTCCAAGCCATTGACCATCAACTCGTTTTCTGCGTCTCCGACCTCGATCAACAAAGGCCAATCGTCGACCCTGTCCTGGGACGCTTCCAATTCCACGTCGATCTCGATCGACCAGGGCATCGGCGCGGTCTCCGCTTCGGGAACGACGCAAGTCAGTCCCGTCATCGATACCGTATACACGCTGACAGCCGCCAGCGGAACGCAGACGCTTTCGAGCACGGCCGCCGTGTCGGTCATCCTCCCGGATTGCGAAAGGCTCCACACCGGGGTTCTACACGTCTCCAACCTGTCCTCGCACAGCAATGATTACAACATCATCATCGACGGTGTCGATCGGGGACGCTTGAAAGCCAACGCCTCAATCGACTATGCGCTGACCGTCGGAAGCCATTCGGTGGATTTCAAGTATTCCGACCATGACGGATACGGCTGTCCGACCGGCAATCCCAGCATTGTGCAGTGCCAAAACGTCAGCGTCAGTTGCACGATGTGAAGCCGCGCCGTGTCTAACTGGAAACTTCGACTTGAGCGTGATTTATGCCCCGGATCCTGGTCCGTTGGGAAAGCCTTTATTTTGCTAGAAAGCTCTTATTAAATTCGGACCATTTTTCAGGGATGAGGTCCCGAAAACGTAGACTTGCACAAATATTCTTGCTCCGAAAGTATGTCGACTTTTGTGACGTGTTTACTCCTAAACCGGACATAAATCGGCTTAAAGGGGCATAAAAGCCGATTTGGGTATTATGGGCACAAATGTCCTATTTATCAGGCTTAACAGGGGAGAAAATCGAGAGCCAGCGAGAGGAATCGAACCTCCGACCTACTGATTACGAATCAGTCCGTCAAGATAATTCGATCAAAATACGGCAGTGGTCACTCGGGCCCCAGGTCGTGTCAACTGATGTTCGCAACTTCGGGGCCATCGTAAGCCTCTTCAGTTAGCCGCTTGAGCTATTACTAACTCCAGGGACCCGAGGACCATCTCTTTCAGAGCCTAATTCCGCTCGATATCCCGGGCCAGGCGGACGGGGATATTCCGCCGTTCGGGAGCTATTCTAGGCCTGGATTGAACGCACATGCCCTTCGTCTCCATGCTACATCATCCGGGTCAACTTCTATCCTGCGAGCAAGAGCCGCCTCAACGAATCTCTGGCTATGATGCCCGTCGTCGCTGATTGTCGACATTTCAATCTCGCCAAGGTCGATATGTAATAGCTCATGGCGCAGTAACTCTCGAAGTAATTTGTCCGATAGCTTAAATAAGAGCTTTTTGGCTCGAGGTCGGGAATTGAAAATTATCATATCCACATCTAACTCGCCCAGGTTCAAGCTTTCCCTAATCATCCCATGCGGAAAGGCAATAATGGCCGCTTCCGGGTCCGCGCAAATCTTGTCTAAAAGAGGGTCTATTCCTAGGGGGTGCCAAAAGGCGACAACCGGGCGCTTGATATTATGAAACTCGGATTTCAATAATTCTTGAATAATTGAATTCGCTCGGGCAAATAGGTCGCGCTGCCTGGGCCCGCGGCCGGTCATGGCTTTCATAATCTTATCACGGTTCATCATTCCGCCCCCCATTTCTAAATCTACCGCGAACGCCGGCGGCGGTCAAGACGTGAGTTCCCGATGACGGATTGATGCGAATCCGATAGGAAGTTGCAGGAAAACGAGGGATATTGCGCGAGAGCAGAGACATGGCACTGGCGCGCCTAAGTGCCTGATGGCCGTGTCAACGGATGTTCGCATGTATGAAAGCACTGGACCGCTGAGATTCCGGCCAGACCTCAACAATCCATTTGCCCGCCGTTTGACACAGGTTTGACACGGAGGGCTTAAAAACGGCCACTACGGCTTAAAACGGCTTAAATCTTGACCTGAGAAAAACAAAGGATTATAAAGGATTTTGTTGGTGGAGCTGACCAGGATCGAACTGGCGACCTCTTGACTGCCAGTCAAGCGCTCTCCCGAACTGAGCTACAGCCCCACTGGGGTTGCTATACTACCGAAAAAGGCCCCGTCCGTCAAGGACGACCTGAGCGGAGGATTCTCGGCCTCCGTCGGGGAATTTCCGTTCCGGGCGCGGGCGGGCCCATCGCCGGGGAGCGAACATGAAGATCGAGGATGTCAGGAGAGCTCGGGAGCGGGCCGCCGCTATCCTAGCCCGGGCGGGTATCGTAATCACGGCGCGCGAGAAGGACGAGATGGAGATCGTGGACTTAGGGTTGAACGACTTGGAGCGCTATGGCCTCCAGTTGGTCATCTACGAGACGAACGACCGCTACAGCGCCAAGGAGCTCGTCATCTTCCCGCGCCAGATCTGCCCCGAGCACTATCACCCGCCGATCGATGCCGGAAATCCCGGCAAACAAGAGACGTTCCGCTGCCGCTGGGGAGTCGTCTACCTTTATGTGGAGGGCGCGCCGGCGACCCATCCCAAGGCGATCATCCCACCCGGCGACGAGACGCTGTTCACGGCTCGGCACGAGATCATCTTGAATCCCGGAGATCAATACACCCTGCCGCCCGGCCGCCTTCACTGGTTCCAGGCGGGCGACGGGGGCGCGGTCGTGAGCGAGTTCTCGTCCAAAAACATCGACGAGGCCGACGTCTTTAGCAATCCGCGCATCAGGCGCATGCCGACGATCGATTAGGGGGGCATAGGGCGGGGGGCGGGCGATCAGACTTCGCGGGCGGCCTCGGCCATGGCCGCCACGTTCTCTGGCGGGACGTTGGGTAGCAGCGCTTCGTGGCTCGGGCTGACGATCCACCAGGGGCCGAAAACGTCCTTCAGCCGCCGCACTTCCGCACGCACATCCGCCGGCGAGCCGCGCACGAGGAGCTGCTGGGTATCGATCCCGCCCAGGAAGGCGATCTTCCCCCGGAAGTCCCGCGCCAGCAGCTCGGCCTCCATGCCGGCGGCGCGGGCCTGGAGGGGGTGCAGGCAGTTCACCCCCGAGGCGATGAGGTGGGGAATCACCCGGGCGATCGCCCCGCACGAATGGAGGATGACCTGGCAGCCGCGCGACCGCGCCTGGTCGGTGAAGCGGCGGAACCAGGGCAGGATGAATTCCTCGAAGTGCCGGGGGCTGATGATCAGGTCGCGCTGCGTGCCGAAATCGTTGCCGAAGAAATAGGCGTCAACCAGGCCCGCAGAGCCTTGTTCCGCGGAAAAGGCGTCCGCAGCGTCGAAGAAACGCCGGTTGGCTTCGAGGTAGAACCCGCAGACCCGGGCCGTCACGGCGTGGACGACGGCCGGATTCGTGTGCATCTTGACGAAATACTCCTCCAGGCCGAAGAGGTCCATCACGTCATGGAAGAACGGCGCCCAGAAGCCGCTGGCCCGGTAATACGGGCCGGCGCCCCGCAAGGCGGCCAGGCATTCGCTGAAATCCAAATAGCCGGGATCGGGCCAGTCGAAGGCCGCGACGTCGGCCTCGGTCTCCGCGCCGGCCAGCGGGCCCGGCTGCCCGTGGAAGACCTTGTACTCGCGGGAGTCGAAGATCTTCTTGCCGGCGGGATGGCGATACGTCGTCGCCATGTACTGGGGCGTGATCCAGCGGAAGTCGTCGCCCAGCTTCAGGCGGAGCTCCTCCTCGGTCCGCGTTCCGAAGTAGCGGTGGTAGAGGGGCCAGGTATCGGGGTGGGGATTGCCTAACCAAAAGCCGCGCCGCGGCGCGGGCCGCAGGGCGACGATGTCGCGGATGAGCGCGCGGCTGTCTTTCACCGGTACTTTTTGACGGCGGCGTACATCGCCTCGATGTTCCGCGGCGGGACATGGGGCATGATGTTGTGGACCTGAGTAAAGACGAACCCGCCGCCCGGGGCGAACACGCCGATCCGCTCGCGCACGTGGGCGTCGATCTCGTCGGGCGTTCCCATCGGCAGGACCCGCTGCGTGTCACAGCCGCCGCCCCAGAACACGAGGTCTTTCCCGAACTCGCGCTTGAGGCGGGCCGGGTCCATCCCGCGGGCGCTCGTCTGGACGGGGTTGATGATCTCGACGCCGGCCTCGATGAGGTCCGGGAGGATGTCCGCAATCGCCCCGCAGGAGTGGAGGAAGACGTGCAGGCTCGAGCGCTTCCGGACGGTTTCGAAGATCATCCGCTCGCGGGGCTTGAAGACCTCGCGATACAGGCGCGGCGAAATCTGAAGGGCCTGCTGCGTCCCCAGGTCGTCGCCCATCTGAATGATCTGGACATAACCCTCGACCGCGTCCAGCACCTTGGCCAAGCTATCGAGGTGCGACTCGACGAGCTTGTCGAGCAGCGCCTCCGCCTTGGGGCGATTTTCGACGAGATCGATCAGGAACTGGTCCATGCGGCAAAGGTACTGCCCCCATTCGAGCAGATTCGCCCCGAACGCGACCATGATCGCATAGTCCGTCGTTTCGTAGAGGCGCTTGGCCCGGCGCCGGATGTCGGCCAGGTGGTCGGGCGTGAGCGGCTTGTGATAAGGCGCGCACGGCAGAGCGCCCCAGGTCACGTCGTCCATGAGCTCGGGCAGGCGGTCGAGAATGGAGAGATCCGCGCCGTCCCAGTCCTTGAGCGGGAACCGGGTCTGGCTGAGATAATAGGCGCCTTGGGGCATCGCCCCGATCTCGATCCCGCGGCCGTTCCGCGCCACCCATCCCCCGTCGCGGGGGACGAAATCGATGTAGGCCGGGATCTTGGCCGGAGCGCCGTCCGGCAGGGTGAAGTCCTTCCAGTCGCTCTCGTCCTCGAACCAGGCGCGGCCGAGGTCCACGACATCGGACTCCACGTAATCGAGGATCGCCTCCTCGGGGAGGGCCAGCTGCTGGATGACGTCATAGACGCGAGTCTGGCCGCCCGTCATGCCCAAGTGCCGCTTCAGCCGTCCGTAGGCCCCGCCCGTGATGCCCGTGGACCGCATCGCCCCGAGATCGACGGGCACGCGGTCCGGCTCCTTGTGTCCGATGGTCCGCAGAACCCGTTCGCGCCGCGTCATGTCTGTCATTTTATCATCTTAATCGGTGACAGTAACCTGATTTCCGTATTTCAAACATTTTGTAGTTGAAAAACAATGAAATGCCGATAACGCATGATACTTCACAGGTCCATAAATCTACACAATGTTTTTATTATCAATAATATAAATTCGGAAATCAGGTTACTGTCACCGATTTAATTTCGTAAGGGCGGAGCTTCAGGGCGATCGTTCGTTCCTTTCCCATCGCCAGCCGGAGGCGGCAATCCGCTGCAATACCAGCCGCCTCGTGCAGCCGGACGACGAGCGCCCGGCCATCGGCCGAGCGCTTGAGGGCGGTCAGCCGGACGTGCGCGGGCTCGAGGGAGAGGAATTCTTCTCGCTGCGCCACGCCGGCGCCGATCGGCAAATGGGCCAGGGCGAAAGGCGGGGCGCTCATCCGATCGGCCAGGCCGGGCAATCGCCTGCGCACGTCGCCGGACTCGCCCGCAATCACGAACAGGCGCACATCGTGCACGCCGATATCGGCGTATTTCCGCGCGGGCGACTCCGGCGGCGCGCCCAGGGCAAATCCCTGCTCGTGGCAATAGGCCGCGCTCCGCAGGACGGACAGCCGGATCTCGCCGCCCGCAAAATCGAAACCGGGCTGGCCCGAATTCACGATCCCGAGCGCCGTCCGCCTTCCATCCTCCGCCTTGCCCTCGACGAGTAGCCACCGTCCGTGGACATGCTCGTTCCCATCGGCCGGCCGGTCAATCGCTCCGCCCGGGACTTCAACGAGGATCGAAGGCCGTTCGATCCCCGCGTCAAACGCCAGTTTCAGCCGCCGCCTCTCCTCGTTCCATTCGACGCGCAGCCGCCACTCGACGACGGGCCACTTCGGATAGACGAGCGATTGCATCACGATCCGGCTGCGGCCGCATTCGAGCACGAACTCGGTGATCGTCCGGACCGGGCCTCGCTTGACGACTCGCGCCGGTCCGATCGCCCGGAATTCGCCCGCGATCTTTCCGTAGGCCCGCCGGTCCGTGCCCCACGAATCGGCATCGTCGTCGATCACGAGCGCCCGCGGAACGGGCGCGGGGCCCGCCGCGACGTCTCGGCCGGCGTCCTCGGCGCCGCCATTCGCGGCGCCGGCCGGGCTGTCGACGCGCTTCTCGACAGCCCGGACCTCGTAGCGCGACACGCCCACGCCCGGCAGATCGTCGATGAAGCATAATTTCCGTCGCCAGTCATGGAACGGCAGGAGCGCTTCGGGCTGCTCCTTCTGGCATTCGATCTCGGTCCCGTCCAGCCGGAAGAGCCTGAGCTCCCACTCGCCCGTCCAGAGCGGCCGGAGATCGGACATGCATTCGAATTCGATCGGGCCCGCCGTTCCCGCGGGATTCGCGTTCACGACCGTGACCGGAATATGCAGCCGCCGGTCCGGGCCGCGGTTGAGCGCCGCGGCCGCCCCCAGCCTCAGCCGCCGCGCCTCCTCCTCGACCTTGCCGTAGAGCGCCAGCGCGTCCCGCTCCGCGGGCTCGACGCAGCTGCCCGTCAGGATGTCGTGGAAATCGTTGAACAGGTGCCCGCGCCAGGCCTCGCCCAGCTCCTCCGCCGGATAGGGCAGCCCCTTCGCCCACCAAGCCGCCGCCCGCAGCGCTTCGGTCTGGACGAGGAGCCCGAGGCTCGCCTGCGCCTCCCGCTTCAGCCGCGAGAGCGAAGTGTAGCACCCGGTGAACACGTGCTGCAGGTCGCCCTCGACCACCGGCGCCGCCGGGATCCACCGCTTGATCGCCGCATAAAACCCGTCGGGCGTGCCGTGGACGACGCGCACCCGCTTTTCCCGCCGCTTGAACGCGTCGATCCGCTCGAGATCCACTCTCGTCGCCCCGCCGCCGTGGTCGCCGATCCCCCAGAAGACCGCGACATCGCGGCCTCTCGCCAGGGCAAGCTCCGTCCCTTCCTCGAGCCGGCGCTCGATGTTGTCGCGTTCTGTGTGGTACAGGCCGAATTCGATCCGGTAGACGGGAATCTCCGATCCGTCGCACCCCCGCCATCTGTAGAGGTCCGCGGGCAGGGCCATCTCCGCGGCCTGGGGCCGCATGTGGATATACATCTTGTAGCCGGCTTGCGCGAGAATCTGGGGCAGGCCGGCGCCGTGCCCGAACGAATCGAAGCAGTAGGCGACCTTGGGTGCCGCATCGAACTTTTCCCGGAAATAACGCCGCCCCTCCTCGATCTGCCGCACGAGCGACTCCAATCCGGGCAGGTTGAGGTCGGGCTGGAGATGCCACCCGCCCCCGATGGCCCACCGGCCCATCTTCACCAGCCGCCTGATCTCGCGGAACAGCGGCGGGTCGTAGCTCTCGACCCAGCGGTAGAGCACCGCCTCGTTGTGGTTGAAGATGAGGTCCTCGCGCTCCCTTAGAATCGAAGCCGCGGCCCGGAACGTGGACAGGGCTTCCGCCGCCCCCTCCTCCCAGCGCCACTGCCAGACGGGATCGAGATGGGCATTGCAGATGAGGTGAAGGGTGGGCTTCAAATTTCGTCCTTGGCCGGCAGGTTCTTGTACCAGGTGAAGTAAAGCACGACGGATACGATCGCCACGACCGCCGCCCAAAGGCCGAGCTGGCGCCAGTTCCGCATAAAAGCGAAGAACGGCAGCAGAGCCAGCGAGAACTGGAAGACGGCCGTGATCAGGCCGTTCAGGGCGTCGATCGCCGGCATCTTGTCCCGCGCCGGCACCAGCCCGCGCCGGACCGCCTCCCGCCGGACGGGCCCCCAGACGCCGAACGGCCGGATGCGGGTGTAGAACTTCACCAGGACCTCCATGTCGGCCGGCTTGGTGAAAAAGCTGAAGATCATCGTCGTCAGGAAGCACAATCCCATGTCCAGGCCGAGCGAGGCCGAGGCGTGGAGCCCCTTGACGAGGAGGACCCGGAGGGTGATCAGCGCGGCCGAGACGGCCATGCTCCCCACGAACGCCCGCGCCCCGAACCGCCAATAGTGCCAGCGCAGCGTCGCGGGCACGAGGATCACCGTGACCACGACGAAGACCATGCTTTCCCAGGCGGAGATGATGTTCGAGAACGACAGGCTGAGCACGAACCCGACGAGGACCGCCCCGACCGAGACGAGCTGTCCCCACCGGACGAGCCGCTTCTGGGACATGTCCTTGGCGAAATAGCGCTTGATGAAGTCGTTGATGACGACCGAGCTCGTGACGTTGATCATGGCGCTGATGGTGGACATCAGCGCCGCGAGCAGCACGGCCATGAAGAAGCCCCGCAGCCCGATCGGGAACCTCTGCAGGACGAGGGGCATGATCTTCTCGGCATCGAACCCGGCCGATGACCCCAGGAACAGGATGCCGAGGACCATGAACGCGCAAGCCAGGATCCAGCGAAGCGTGTAGCCGACCGTCCAGAGCCCGGCCGCGAGCTGGGCGTCGCGGGGCGAGCGCGTCGTCAGGAAGAACTGGAAGTCCCAGACGTTCGGGCCGGCGAGCAGGCGGAAGACCATCCAGCCGAACCCGGCCAGCAGGATCGGCCCGAACGCGCCGAAATGCTGGTAGGCCGGCGGAGTTGTCGCCATGAAGCTCGGCCAGAGCTTCCACGTCGGCGCCAGGGAGAACCAACCCGGATCCCTGGCGATGAAGCTCATCGCCGGCGCCTTGGCGAAGACCATGAAGGCCATGATGACCGCCCCGATCCCGATGAGGATCGTCTGAAAGACGTCGGTCAGGATGACGCCGAAAAAGCCGCCCAAAGTCACATATACGCCCACGACGGCCAGGACGATCAGGGTCGCCTCCCAGCGCGGGAAGGGCAGGAATTCTTCGGCGAACTTTCCCGTCCCGACCGAGATGAACATCAGGTTGCAGACCATCAGGATCAGGAGAAAAATCGCCGCGGCCAAGCGGGCGGCCTCGGCGTCCCTCGTCGCCCCGAAGCGCGTCTCGTTCCACTCGGCGAAGGTCATGACCCCCGAGCGGCGGATCCACTTCGCCTGGAAGGCCATGTAGAAGCACATCATGAACCAGCCCCAGAAGATGTGGGTCGCCCAGAGCGATTTCAGGCCCAGGTAGAAGATCACCCCGATCATCGACATCGTCCCCCCGATGTCGATATAACTTGAACAGCCCGACAAGCCGAGCATCCACCAGGGGATGTTCCGGTCGGCCAGATAATAGGAGTCGAGCTTTTTGGTGGCCTGCTTCTTGACGATGAAACCGATCATGGACACGGCGACGAGATAGACGACGATGATGACCAGGTCGATCCAGTGAAGATTCATCCTTGACCCCTGTTTTGCAACTTTTTTTCCTGTCCTACGTTTATATTAGGTTCCAAGCCAAAGTCAACACCAGCCTTTGCGGAACCCGTTAAAAACCGAAAAAATCGGAAAAAAATTTGAATTTCGAAGCTTTTTTCTTAACAAATCCTCCCAAAAATGTTAAAGTATCAGGGAAAAGGAAATTTAGATGACCCCAAAGAAAATCAAACCCGCCAAAAATATCATATTCTGGATGGCGGCCGGCGCCATCATCATCCTCCTCTGGAGCCTCCTCCAGGCGCCCGCCCTGGTCAACTCCGAGATCAAGTTCAGCCAGTTCATCAAGGATGTTCAGGACGGAAAAGTGGCCGAAGTCCAGATCACCGGAACCCAGATCAAGGGCACATACAAGGCCGACCAGTCCCAGTTTAAGACCAACATCCCCCAGCAATATAACGACCTGGTCAAGCTCCTCGAGGACAACAAGGTCGGCATCGACGTCAAGGACGCCAACAAGACGCCTTGGTTCTCGGTCTTATTCTCCTGGTTCCCGATCATCCTCCTGATCCTGTTCTGGGTGTTCTTCATGCGCCAGATGCAGTCGGGCGGAAACAAGGCCATGTCCTTCGGCAAGAGCCGGGCCAAGGTCTTCTCCGGCCAGCAACAGAAGAAAACCACGTTCAAGGACGTGGCCGGCGTCCAGGAGGCCAAGGACGAGCTCCAGGAGATCGTCGGGTTCCTCAAGGAGCCCCAGAAGTTCCAGAAGCTCGGCGGCCGCATCCCCAAGGGCGTCATCCTGGTCGGCGCGCCCGGCACGGGCAAGACCCTTCTCGCCCGGGCCGTCGCCGGCGAGGCCGACGTGCCTTTCTTCTCGATCAGCGGCTCGGACTTCGTCGAGATGTTCGTCGGCGTGGGCGCCTCGCGCGTCCGCGACCTGTTCGACAACGGCAAGAAGCACGCCCCCTGCCTGATCTTCATCGACGAGATCGACGCCGTCGGACGCCAGCGCGGGGCGGGCCTCGGCGGCGGCCACGACGAACGCGAGCAGACCCTGAACCAGCTCCTCGTCGAGATGGACGGCTTCGACTCGAACGAGGGCGTCATCCTCATCGCCGCCACCAACCGGCCCGACATCCTGGACAGCGCCCTGCTCCGGCCCGGCCGGTTCGACCGCCGGGTCGTGGTCAACATGCCCGACGTCAAGGGCCGCGAGGAGATCCTCAAAGTCCACATCCGCAAGATTCCGCTCGACAAGGACGTCGACCTCACCGTCCTGGCCCGTTCCACCCCGGGATTCTCCGGCGCCGATCTGGCCAACATGGTCAACGAAGCGGCCCTCATCGGCGCCCGAAACAGCCAGAGCGTCGTCACCATGAAGGACATGGAATACGCCAAGGACAAGGTCCTGATGGGCGTCGAGCGCAAGAGCATGATCATCAGCGACGAGGAGAAGCGGAGCACGGCCTACCACGAGGCCGGCCACGCCCTGGTCGCGGCCCTCATCCCCGAGGCCGACCCGATCCACAAGGTCACGATCATCCCCCGCGGCATGGCCCTGGGCATCACCCAGCAGCTGCCGCTCGACGACCGCTACACCTACAGCAAGGAATACCTCGAAGCCCAGCTCTCCGTCCTCCTGGCCGGCCGGGTCGCGGAGAACATCTTCCTCGGCCAGACCACGACGGGCGCGGCCAACGACTTCGAGAAGGCGACCGAGATCGCCCGGAAGATGGTCTGCCAGTGGGGCATGTCCGAGCTCGGGCCGCTGACCTACGGCGAGCGCGACGACCTGATCTTCCTCGGCCGCGAACTGGCCGTGAACAAGAACTTCAGCGAGCGGACGGCGGAGCGGATCGACGACGAAGTCAAGAAGATCATCCACCGGAATTTCGAGCGGGCCCAGCAGCTCCTCGACGCCAACAAGCCCAAGCTGAAGAAGATCGCCAAGCTTCTGCTCGAGAAGGAAATCATCTCCTCCGACGACATCAACGCCATCGTCAAGGGCCGCCGGGCGAAGCCGGCCAAGTCCGCGCCCGACGGGACACCCTTCCACGCGGCCGGAATGCCCGCGGGGCCCGCGGCGCCCGCGTCTTCGGCCGCGTCCGCCGCCCCGCCACCCTCCGCGGCCCCGGCGGCCACGCCCGAGAAGGAGTCCGAGCCGGACAAGGGATAGAGCAAGGCGGGATGAAGAACGAAGCCGTATTCCGGGTCCGCGGGACGGGCCACCGTCTCGCCGGCCGGACCTGGATCATGGGCATCGTCAACGTCACCCCCGATTCCTTTTATGACGGCGGCCGGTTCGCCGACCCCGCACGCGCCGTCGATCACGCCCTGGAGCTCGCCGGGGAAGGGGCCGACATCCTCGACGTCGGCGGCGAAAGCACCCGGCCCGGCTCCACTCCCATCCCCGCCGCAGACGAGCTCGGGCGCGTCGTGCCCGTCATCGCCGGGCTGCGGCGGCAATCGCCCGTCCTGATCTCGGTCGATACGACCAAGCCCGAGGTCGCGGAAGCCGCCCTCGACGCGGGCGCGGACATCATCAACGACATCACCGCCGGGGAGGGCCTTGACCACCGGATGCTCGGCCTGGCCGCCCACCGCAACGCCGGCTTCGTCCTGATGCACATGAAGGGCGCGCCCAAGACCATGCAGGACAAGCCCCTCTACGACGACGTCCTCGGCGAGATCCGGGGATTCTTCGCCGCCCGGCTGGAAATCGCCCGGGCGTACGGGCTTCCCTTCGAAAATATCGTCCTCGACCCGGGGATCGGCTTCGGCAAGCGGCTCGAGGATAACCTGGCCCTGCTCAACGGACTCGGCGCGTTCGCCGGCCTCGGCCGGCCGCTCCTCGTGGGACCGTCGCGGAAGGGATTCATCGGCCGGCTCCTGGATCTTCCCTCGGCCGACGACCGGCTCGAGGGATCGATCGCGGCCGCGGTCGTGGCCGTCGTCCGCGGGGCGCACATCCTCCGCGTCCACGACGTCCGCGCCGTCCGCCGGGCCGTCCTGGTGGCCGAAGCGATCACCGGCTCCCCGCCAGACTCGCTCGCCGGCGCGGCCGGAACGATCGGAGAGGAGGCCGGCCGTGTTCGCTAATGTCCTCACCGCCCTCCACAGGTCCACGATCCTGGACCTTCTCGACATCCTCCTCGTGGCCGTCATCCTCTATTCGTTCTTGCTGCTGATCAAGGAAACCAAGGCCTACCGGATGGCCATCGGCCTCGGAATCATCGGAATCTTGTTCCTCTTCACCCAATGGAGCCGAATGGTGGTCTCCAACTGGCTCCTCAGGAATTTCGTCACGTACCTGATCATCGCCGTCATCGTCCTCTTCCAGAGCGAGATCCGCCGCTTCCTGACGGGCTTCGGCACGCGCACGTTCCGCAAGCCCATTGCCCTGCGCTCGTTCCAGGAGAAGGTCGAGGACCTGTTCATCGCCGTGGACTATATGTCCCAGAAGAAGATCGGGGCCCTGATCGCCGTCGAGAAGGACCTGCCCCTGACCGTCTACGTCGACCGCGGGACGAAGATCGAGGCCGTCATCTCCAAGGACCTGATCGTCAGCCTGTTCTATCCCCACTCGCCCCTCCATGACGGGGCGGTGATCATCAAGGGTGGGACGATCGAGGCGGCCGGCTGCCTGCTGCCCCTCCCGGCCTCGCACAACCTGCGCACGGAGTTCCTGGCCCGGACGAGGCACCTGGCCGCCCTCGGGCTCAGCCAGGAGACCGACGCGGCGGTCATCATCGTCTCCGAGGAAACGGGCGGCATCTCGCTCGCGGCGCGCGGCGTCCTCGAAGGGATCCAGGACACCGACAAGCTCAAGGAACGCCTGCTCGAGTACCTGAAATCATGAACCCCAATCCCGTGACCCTCATCACCCACAACTGGCCCCTCAAGCTTACCGCGCTGCTGCTGTCGTTCATCCTGTGGATGACGCTGATCCCCGAGGAGAAGATCAACTCGGACAAGACACTCATGGTCGCCCTCGAGATGCGGAGCCTCCCGGCCGATTTCGAGGTCGTGGAAAAGCCGCAAGCCACGATCGAGGTCACGCTTCGGGCGAACAACCGGGTGCTCAACCAGGTGTCGGCGGCCAACGTCCGCTGCCTCCTGAGCCTGGAAAAGGCCACGATCAACCAGGAGGACTACCCCCTGAACCCCGACATGATCGCCGCTCCGGCCGAGGCGAAGGTCGTCCGGGTCATGCCCAACAAGGTCCGGATCAAGATCGAACGGGCCAAGGAAGTCTCGATGGAGATCGCCCCCGAGATCATCGGCACCCCCAAGCCGGGGTTCAAGGTGGTGCGGACCGAGCTCGTCCCCTCGAAAGCCTTCGTCCGGGGCCCGGAGAGCAAGATCAAGCCCAAGGACAAGATCCGGACCAGCCCGGTCGACGTCAACGGCCTGGCCCAGACCGCCGACTTCGAGGCCGACCTCATCCTCCCCAAGCCCGAGCTGCGCCTGACGACCGCCCAGACCAAGGTCAAGGTGCGCGTCGTCATCGCCCCGGTATAATTCATGAAGAGACTGTTCGGGACGGATGGAATCCGGGCCGTAGCCGGGGAATACCCCCTGGATGCGCCCGCCATCCACGCCCTGGGCAAGGCCCTGGTCGGGCTCCTGCGCGAGGAGGGGCTCGCGCCGGACGTGCTCATCGGCCGCGACACGCGCGAATCGGGACCATGGATGGAAGCGGCCCTGGCCGGGGGAATCCGGGAGGCGGGCGGCCACCCGATGTCGGCGGGAGTCATCCCGACGTCGGCCGTTTCCTACATCACGAACAAGCACCACTTCAACGCGGGCGTCGTGATCTCCGCCTCGCACAATCCCTACCACGATAACGGGATCAAGATCTTTTCCTCGGAGGGCCGCAAGATTTCCGACGCTTGGGAGGCGCGCCTCGAGGACGTGGTCCTCCGCGCTCCGAAGCACGCCGTACGGAGGGAAGCGGTCGTCCGGACCGACCCCGCCTTCGGGGCCGAATACGCGGTGTTCCTCAAGGGCGCGCTGGCGGGCGTCGCGTTCCCGCGGAAGCTGAAGGTCGCGCTCGACTGCGCCAACGGGGCGGCGTCGGCGGTCGCGCCCGGCGTCCTGCGCGAGCTAGGGCTCGAGGTCATCGCCGGCGGGTGCTCCCCCGACGGGAAGAACATCAACAAGGCCTGCGGGTCTCTCCATCCCCACGACCTGGCCAGGACCGTGGTCCAGGCGCGGGCCGACATCGGCATCGCCTACGACGGCGACGCCGACCGCGCCCTGTGGGTGGACGAGACGGGCCGCATCCTCAACGGCGACCACACCCTGTTCGTCCTGGCCCGGTTCATGGGCGGCCGGGGGCGGCTGAAGACCACGTCCGTCGTGGCCACGGGCATGAGCAACATGGGGCTCGAAAACGCGCTCGGGAATCTGGGCCTGGCGCTCGTCCGGACCAGGGTGGGCGACAAATACGTTCTCGACAAGATGGTCGAGCTCGGGGCGAACCTGGGCGGCGAGCAGTCGGGGCACACGATCTTTCTCGACGAATGCCCGACGGGCGACGGCATCCTGACCGGGCTGAAGATGCTCGAGGTCATGGCGGTTGAAGGACGGTCCCTTTCGGGACTCGCGGAGGATCTCCGCGAATATCCCCAGGTCCTGTTGAACGTCCCGGTGGCCCGAAAGGACGATTTCAGCAAGATCCCGGAGGTCGCGGCGGCCATGGACCGCGTGCTCGCCGGCCTCGCCGGGCGCGGGCGGCTCGAAGTGCGGTACTCGGGCACGGAGCCGGTCGCGCGGGTGATGGTCGAGGGCGAGGATCTCGACGCCATCCAAGACTTCGCCCATGCCATCGCCGATGCCATTCACCGCACCTTAGGGTGAGGCCTCGACATTTAAGGAGTCAACGATGAGATTGTCGGTCAACATCGATCATTTCGCCACGCTGCGGCAGGCCCGGCGGGCGGCGGAGCCCGAGCCGGCCCTAGCCGCGCTCCTCGCCGAGCAGGCCGGCGCGGCCGGCATCACGACCCACATCCGGAGCGACCGGCGGCACATCAACGAGCGCGACCTGCGGGTCCTCCGCGAGGTCGTCAAGACCAAGATCACGCTCGAGATGGCGGCCACGGCCGACCTGAAGAAAGTCGCCCTCGAGATCAAGCCCGACACGGTCTGCCTGGTCCCGGAAAAGCCCGAGGAGCTGACCACGACGGGCGGACTGGACGTCGTCGCCGGGCGGCGGCGCCTCGCCCCGTACGCGGCGGCGCTGACCCGGGCGGGGATCCGGGTCTCGATCTTCGTCGATCCCGCGCCCCGCCAGATCGAAGCTTGCGCCGCACTCGGCATCCCCCAGATCGAGATCCACACAGGGATCTACGCGGACCTGAAGCCGGGGAAGGAGCGCAATCGGGCGCTGGCCGACGTGGCGAAGGCGGCCGCGCAGGGCGCCAAGCTCGGCCTCGAAGTCACGGCCGGCCACGGCCTCGATTACCATAACGTCGGCCCGATCATGGCCATCCCCGAGCTCACCGAGCTCAGCATCGGCTTCTCGATCGTGGCCCGCGCGGCCATCGTCGGCATTACCCAGGCCGTGGGCGAAATGGTCGCCCTCCTGAAATAGGAAACACAATACCTATTACCCAATTATCAGGCAGGACAAATTAGGGAAATAGGTATTGTGTCTCCAAATGGAGAAAAGGGGATGATGAAAATCGATATCGGAGGCCTCAAGCGCGACCTCGAGGAGCTCGGCCGCATCGGCCGCGACGAGAACGGCGGCGTGACCCGGCCGTCCTTCAGCACGCCCGACCTCGAAGCGCGCGCCTGGCTCAAGGCGCGGATCGAGGCCGTCGGCCTCGCCTATCGAGTCGACGGCGCGGGCAACATCTTCGGCCGGCTCGAGGGCGCGGATACGGCCGGGGGCGCGGCAACGGGCCCGGGTTCCGGCGCCGCCGGGGCCGACCGCGGCGCCCCTCGCCCCCCCAAGACCGTCATGGCCGGCTCGCATATCGACACGGTGATCAACGGCGGGATATTCGACGGCGCGCTGGGCGTGCTCGCCGCTCTCGAGTGCCTGCGCGTCATCAAGGAGAGCGGCCGGCGGCTCGCCCGCCCCCTCGAAGTCGCGGCCTTCACCGACGAGGAGGGCAACCTTGTCGGCGATTTCCTCGGCAGCCGGGCGTTCCTCGGGCGCCTGAAACGGGACGTCCTCGAGAAGGAGCTCACGTCCTACGGCCGCCCGCTCAAGGACATCCTCAAGCGGACCGAGTTCACGGTCGAATCGATCCTCAACGCCCATTACGCGGCGCCCGAGCTCGAAGCCTACCTCGAGCTCCACATCGAACAAGGCCCCGTCCTCGAAACCGAGGACGTCCCGATCGGCATCGTCAACAACATCGCCGGCAAGCACTACCGCTGGTGCTCGTTCACCGGCACGGCCAGCCATGCGGGGACGACGCCTCTCGAGCTGCGGCAGGACGCGTTCCTCGGCCTGGCCGATTTCGCCCTCCGGAGCACGCAGCTCGTGGCCACGCACCACTACGGAAGCATGGTCACGGTGGGAAAGGTCCAGGTGAAGCCGGGGGTGTTCAGCATCGTGCCGGGACAGGCGGACTTCTCGTTCGAGTTCCGGAGCCACTCGGCCGAGACGCTGAAAACCCTCGAGCGCGTCCTGTTCAACATGGCCGACGACATCGCCGTGACGCGCGGCCTCGGCTTCTCGTCGAGGATCGTGGACGAGACGAAGCCCGTCGCGATCTCGCCCCGCCTCACGGAAATCCTGCGGGCGGAATGCCAAAAGCTCGGCTATCCTTGGCTGATGATGCCGAGCGGCGCCGGCCACGACGCCCAGATCCTGGCCGAGGTCGCGGATACGGCCATGATCTTCATCCCCTCGCCCGACGGGATCAGCCATTCGCCCAAGGAGACGGTCCGCTGGGAGGACCTGGAGAAAGGCGCGAACCTGCTGTTGCAGGCGCTCGTAAGATTGGCGACGTGAAGGACATCATTCCGATCGAAGCGAATGGTTAGATTGTCATCCCGAGCCCTAGCGAGGGATCTCCTCTCAAAGAACCCGAAGTCTCTCGTTCAGGAAGAGGAGATCGCTCGGCAAGACCTCGGGACGACGCAGGGCGTCGGCCCGCAATGACATTGAAAGACATAGCCGAACGCATTTGGCGCGCCGGCTTGGACGCCGCCGCGCCGCGGCGGCTTATTTCCGACAGCGTCGGGATTCGAGGAAATGCTCTCGAGATCGCCGGGCTCAGCCGCCCGTCGAAAATTTTTGATCTGTCCGCCTATGAGAACATCTACCTGATCGCGTTCGGCAAGGCGGCGCCCGGCATGGCCGCGGCTTTTATGGAGATCCTGGGACGCCGCGTGCTGTCCGGCGTCGTGGTCGCGCTTCCAGGAGAAGGCCCGCCGGCCGCTGATGCTCCCGGAATAAGATTGATCGAAGCGCCGCACCCGCTGCCCGATATGCGAAGCTCCGAAGCGGCGCGCGAAATTCTCACTCTCGCCTACGCGGCATCGGCAAGGGATCTTGTTTTCATTCTTCTTTCAGGAGGCGGTTCGGCCCAGGTCGCCCTGCCGTTGCCCGGGATCTCACTCGAGGACAAGTCGCGAATCGGGCGCGCGCTCATGCTCCGCGGCGCCGACATCACCGAGCTCAACATCGTCCGCAAACATCTCTCGGCGATCAAAGGCGGGCGGCTCGCCGAAGCCGCGTTCCCGGCTGAGGTCGTCAATATCGTCATCTCCGACGTGATCGGCGATGACCTGGAAACCATCGCCTCGGGCGCATCTTATTGGGATTCATCTACTTACGAGGATGCGCGGCGGGTTCTCGAGAAATTCGGCCTTTGGGAAGACGGGCCCGCACCCGTTCCCGCAACGGCGCGGCAAATCATCGAAGACGGGCTGGCCGGCCGGATCCCCGAAACGCCGAAGAAGGACCACCCGGCCTTCGAGCGAGTCTCGTCCTTTATCATCGGCGACAACGCCCTTGCGCTCGAGGCGGCACGCCGCGAAGCGGAGAAGCTGGGATTCGAAACGCAAGTCGCCGCCGCGCCCGACCAAGGCGAGGCACGCCTCGCGGCGAAAGCATATGCCCGCCGCCTCCTCGATCTAGCCGCGGCCCGAAAACGGCAAAATGGCAGCCGTCCGATCTGTGTTCTAAGCGGCGGCGAGCTCACGGTCCAGGTCAAGGGATCCGGCCGTGGCGGCAGGAATCAAGAGTTCGCCCTCGGCGTCCTTTCGGAGCTGGCTCGATCCGAACGCACCCCAGCCTCGATCTTGGAAGACCTGGATTGGTTCGTTGCGAGCCTCGGCACGGACGGGATCGATGGGAACACGGAGGCCGCCGGCGCCTGGATTTCGCCGCTCAATTTTACGCGCGCCCGCGAGCTCGGCCTTGACGTCCAGGCGCTGCTCAACGACAACGATTCCTACGGGTTCTTTTCACGCGCTGGCGGCCTGATCGTCCCCGGCCCCACGGGCACGAATGTCATGGATTTACGCCTGATGTGCCTGCGCTAATTTTAATCGGTGACAGTAACCTGATTTCCGAATTTATTTTGTATTTAATCAATGCGTTAGCCAAAAAATCGAACACAAAAGAGATCCCCGCCTTTTTATTATTTCATGGGAATCAACAAGATTACTTGCGGAATTCGGAAATCAGGTTACTGTCACCGATTTAATTGTCCCCGTCCGGCTGGAACGAGCGGTCGCGCTTGATCTCGCCGTGCTTTTTCTTGTCGGCCAGCATCTTGTCTTTGGCCCGCTTCGAGCGCTTCCGCTTCTGGCGCCGGATCTTCTCGATCCGGGCCTGTTCCGCGCTCGCCGCGCCCCGGACCTTCGTCTCGATCTTGTCGGTCAGGATGCGCCGGGCAAAAAACCGGTTCAGCCCCTGCGACCGCTCCTGCTGGCACTTGACTTCGATCCCGGTCGGCACGTGCTTGAGATAGACGCACGTCTCGACCTTATTGACATTCTGCCCGCCCTTGCCGCCCGACCGGACGAACTTCTCGACGATGTCCGCTTCGCGGATCCCGAGCTCCTCCATCTTGAGGCGTAGGGCGGCCTCTTTTTCCGGACTGACGCTCCCCAAGGCCATTTGTTTATTCCCGCTCCACATATAGCATATTTGACGGACGGCGTCATGCCCCTTTATTGACCCCGCCCTGTAATTTGAATAGACTTCAGTTTTCGCCCTGGCAGCTCCTCTTCCACGACCGCCATCGCGAGAGGAGTCCCCATGATCAACCATCGCCCGACTCTCGGCCCCCTCTCTCGCCTCGCCATGATCGCCCTGATCTTCGGTATCGGCCAGGCCGTGCTCGCCTCGCCCTCCTCGGCACTTGCCTCCCAGGCCAAGCCCGGGCAAAAACCCGGGGCCGCCGTATCTCCCGGCGCCGCGTCGCAAGCCGCGCCTTCAGCGCCCCAGACCGTTCCCCCGCCACCCCCCGCCTCCGGCCCCGTAACCGTGGCCGAGGCGACGAACTATGCCGCCACGTCGCGCCACGCCGACGTCATGGCCTTCATCCGCGATCTCCAGAAGCTCAGCCCGCTCCTCCGGGTCGAGACCTATTTCCGAAGCTTCGAAGGCCGCGACGTGCCGCTCATGATCGTCGGCAATCCGCTGCCCGCCTCGCCGTTCGACGCCCGCAGCCTCAAGAAGCCGGTCCTCTACATCCAGGCCAACATCCACGCCGGCGAGGTCGAGGGCAAGGAAGCGGTCCTCATGCTCGTCCGGGACATCCTCCTCGACCCGAAGGTGCCCTACCTCGACAAGCTCGTCCTGGTCATCTGCCCGATCTTCAACGCCGACGGCAACGACAAGATCGACCCCAACAACCGCCGCAACCAGCCCGGCCCCGAGCAAGGGGTCGGCGTCCGGACGAGCGGCCAGAACTACGACCTCAACCGCGACGCGATGAAGGCCGAGAGCATCGAGGTCCAGGGCCTGCTCGAGCGCGTGCTCAACCGCTGGGACCCGATCCTTCTCGTCGACTGCCACACCACGGACGGCGCCTGGCACGAGCAGACCGTCACCTACTCCTGGCCGATCAACCCCAACGGCGACATGACCCTCCTCGAGTTCCAGCGCTCCAAGCTTTTCCCCGAGATGGAGAGGATCATGAAGGACCGCTACAAGACGCTGGGCCTCGGCTACGGCGGGTTCCGCGACCAGCGCGACCCCTCCAAGGGCTGGGAGACGCTCGACCCGCAGCCGCGCTACATCACGAACTACATCGGGATCCGCAACCGCTTCGGCATCCTGATCGAGAACTATGTCCATGCCGACTTCAAGACCCGCGTCGCGGGCAACTACGCCTGCCTCAAGGCCATCCTCGACTACTTCTCGGCCAACGCCGACCTGCTGGCCGGGATGATCGCCGAGGCCGACGCGCGCACGATCGCCCGCGGCCTGGCGCCCCAGCCGAAGGACGCGTTCGGCGTCGAACTCGAGCTCAAGGCCCTGCCCAACCCGGTCACGGTCCTCGGCTACGAGATGGAGACCGTCACCCAGCCCGGCTCGCAGTATCCCCAGATGCGCCGGACGGACAAGAAGCACGCCTACACGATTCCCTATTTCGCCGACTTCGTCCCGAAGCGGACCGTCCCCTTTCCGGCGGGCTACATGATCCCCGCTTCGGCCGCGTCGGCTGAAGTCATCCACAAGCTGCGGCAGCACGGATTGGTCGTCGAGCGCTTGATCCAGCCGGCGACACTCGAGGTCGAGAGCTTCCGGATGACCGAGATCAAGGGCGCCGACCGGCTCTACCAAGGCCACCGGACGAATACGGTCAAGGGCACGCCGACGCCGGGCAAGCAGGAGTTCGCCGCGGGGTCGATCTTCGTCACCACGGCCCAGCCGCTGGGCAACCTGGCGGCCTGCCTGCTCGAACCGGAGAGCGACGACGGCCTGATCGCCTGGAACTTCTTCGACAAGGACCTGGCCTCGGGCGGCTTCGGCGGCCCCCCGCCGGGCACGGCCGGACAGAGGGGCGGTGGCCTGCCGCCCGGCGCGGCCGGCGGTCAGAGAGGCGGAGCCGCCGGAGCTGCGGGGACGGGAACGACTGGTGCCCCGCCCCAAGTCGCCCCAAGCGCCCCTCCTGCGGGTCAGCGGGGAGCCGGTGGATTCGGGGGCGGCGGAACGGTCAGCTTCCCGATCTACAAGCTGATGAAGCAGCCCGTCCTCGTTAAGGATATCGTCAGGTAATTATATTGGAGACACAATACCTGTTACCCTATTTCGTTCGAAGGCAATAAATAGGAAACGGTATTGTGTCTCCTCATTGATGAATTGATTAGAATCGCGCGCGGGCGACGCCCCGACCACGCTTACTTTTTCTTCTTCTTGGCCGCGACCAGGTATTTCCCGCAGTTCTCGCAAATGTAGATGTCGTTGGAGTCCTCGATGGCTGAGCTCATCAGCGTCGAGACGTTGATGTTGCAGCCCTGGCAGGCGCCGTCCTGGACCTCGGCGACCGCGAACCCGTAGCGCTCCATGAGCCTGTCGAAGCGGACCAGGACGGCCTGGTCGAGCTCTTCCCGGATGATAGCCGCCTGGGCCTGGAGCGTCTTGAGCTGGGCTTTGTGGGCTTTTTGTTTCTTGCTCTCGATTTCCTGGAGCTTGCGCAACAGCCCGGCCCGGCTGATGATCTTGTCATCCTGGGGGAAGCGGAGCTCGATCTCGGACAGGACGCTGTAGAGCTCGTTCTTGTCCTTGGCGTCGAAGATCCGCTGCCGGAACTCCGGCTTCCGGAGGAACTGGGCCAGCCCGGCGAACAGGTGATTGAAGAGGCCGGGCAGGGACGGGTTCCAGATGATCAGGATGATGAGGTGGACCTTTTTCTTGTCGGGCGCTTCGAAGTCCAGGCCCTTTTCCGAGCGGCCGGCCACGATGGAGAGGTCGCCGTCGATGTCGACGCGCGCGTGGGGAACGGCGATGCCGTCGCCCAGGGCCGTGGACACAAGGTTTTCGCGGTCGATCAGCCGGGTCAGGAGCAGCTTCTTGTTCTTGATTTGCTTTTGCTTGGCCAGGACGTCGAGCAACTCCTCGATGGCGTGGACCTTGTCCTTGGCCTTGAGGTCGTGGATGATGTGCCCGGGTTTGATGTAATCGGAAAAATACGAGATCCCTAAGATATCTTTCCTATCCATTTGATTGAAATTATAGCATAAACGGCCCGATGGGAGAAGCCTTATTTGCCGGGCTGGCCGGGCCGGCAGAGCGAGGCGGCCAACCCGAATGTTTCGGCGATCCCCGCCAGGCCGACGGCCTCGGAGGCGAGGACGACGCCCGCCTCGGCCGCCTCGGCGATGGACGCGCCGCGCGCGAGGAGGCGCATGGCCGCGGCGCAGAACACGTCGCCGCAGCCGGTCGCATCCACGACGCGGTCCGCCGCCGGCGCTTGGATGTGGCGCACGATTGGGCGCGCGGCGGTGCCGGCCCCGGCGATCGCGCCCACACCCGCAGCTCCGCGGGCGCCGGGGGTCAGCAGCAGCACCCCGTCCTTGCCCAGGGTCACCATCACCGCCCGGACGCCGACGTCGAAGGCTTGCCCGGCGAACGACTCGATCTCCGCCCGCGACGGCCAGCGCTCGGGATGGCCCCGCAGCGAGGAGAGCTCCTGGCGGTTCGCCTGGAGATAGGAAACCCCGGCCACCCAATCGCGCCAGTCGGGCACGGCCACGTAATCGCGGTGCGAGCCGACGATCTTGGCCAGGACGAGCGAGTGGACGTCGAGCCAGATCGCGCGGCGCTCCGCCGCGACGATCCGCCGCCAATCCTCCAACCGGAGCTCGAAGCCGGAATTGAAGACCATCAGGAGCATGTCGAGGCGGGGAAGGGCGGCAATGACGGGCTCGGGGGCGAGCGCCGGGACGGCGGAAGCCAGGACCTCCTCGCGTTCCTTGAGGCGCTCTGAATAGCGGAGATGGACCTGGTTGCCCGGACCCGGAACGAAGGCCACGCCCTCGCGGCGGAGCGTCCGCCAGCCGGCCGTGGCCGCCTCGACTTCGGCCCTCAGCTCCTCCCCGCAGTTCGAGAAGAGCTCGACGTCCTCCCCCAACCCGCACAGGACGGCGGCCTGGTAGAGGATGCCGCCAAGGCTGCGGAGGGGCGGACGGTCCTCGACGATGATGTGGTCCGAGGTGATCGTTCCGATGAGGCCAAATCGACTCATGCGCCTATTTTATCAGCGAACGTCATATTTCACGAAGGAAAAATAGGCCGCGCCAAAGGCAAGCAACGCCAGCGCGGCCAGAATGCCGAGCGGTGGGAGGGCGCCCGCGATCCGCGCATCGACCGCCTCCTCCCTGTACTGGAAGCGTGGCATGTCGCTGACGTCGACGGGCGAGTTCCACCAGTCGACGGTCGAATCCTGCTTCTGGAGGGCCGCGGTCCGCGCCCGGACGTAATCCTCGTACGACTGCTCCCACAACGTGCTCAGATCGTCGAAATGCTTCTGGTTCATCAGCCCCGTGGACGTGAGGTCCGTGGCCGCATAGGTGAAATCCGCCGCCGGCGAGATCATGGAGATCGCCTTCGCCAATCTGGTCTGGGCCTCCTCCTTGAGCCTTAGGTCGTCCCAGAGGGCGTTCGCCTTCCCGTTCTGGATGCGGTTGGCCTCGTCCCACGCGGCTTGGACTTCGCGCACCCGGGCTTGCATCGCCTCCTTGTAGGCGGGGTCCCTGTCCGCCCGCGCCTTGGCTTCGGTATCGGATACTCTTTCGGTCAGCACAGGATATTTCTTGACGAGCTCCCGCAGCCGATCCGCCTGCAGCTTCCGCCCCAGGTCGTCGCGTTCTAAGTCGGTTAGGCGGAACACCTCGCGCCCCACTTTGATCCGCGACGGCGCGGGCGCGACGAGCGAGGCCATGTACGGACTCAAGTTGGGCAGGACGAGGACGAACACGACCCAGGCGCAGAGCGAGGTCATGATCGAGGCCGAGGACGACTGGTGACGGGCCGAGATGAATACGCCGAGCACGAAAAAGAAAAAGACGTAGAGCGCCGCGCCCGCCAAGAGAACGCCTAGCGCGGCCCAATCCGACCCGCTCCAGGCGAGGCGAGGGTTGAGCAGGATGACGAACAACCCCAGGATGAGCGACGCGACAAACGGCACGAGAAGCGTCACCGTCCCGCCGATCACTTTCCCGAGCAGGATTTTCGCCCGGGGCAGCCCGTTGGCCAGCATCAGCTTGAGCGTGCCGTCCTCCTTTTCGCCGCAGACGGCGTCGTAGGAAAAGATCAACGCTGCCAGGCTGAGCAGAATGGCCACGACGAAGGTCAGATCGAGCAGGGGGAACATGACCGGCAGCGGATCGTCGTCGAACTCCTCGATGTTGACGTCCGACGAGATGCCGCGCACCAGCGCGTACGCGGGCAGCGGCGGCTGCGCGGGCTGGACGACGTTCTGCAGCCGGTTGAAGTGGGCGTAGGATTTCAGATAGTTCTCGGTCTCGGTCCGGCGCATGGAGAACTCGTCGACTTTCTTCACGGCGTCGTTGGCCAGGACGAGGATCGCCACCGGCACCACGATCAAGACCATCGCCGCGACGGCGACGAAGCGAAAGGAGACGAGGTTCGCCCGTATTTCCTTCTTTATCAACGCGCTAAGCATATCCATCTCCAATTTGGAGACACAATACCTATTTCCCTATTTTCCAGATTAGGCTCCTGGAAATGAGGAAATTGATATTGTGTCTCCATTTAATCACACCCTGCCGCTCCACTGGGAAGAAAGGGAAATAGGGTAATAGGTATTGTGTCTCCATTTTATCTGACGTCGTAGCGGACGAAGGCCGCGTAGGCGCCGGCGAAGAGGACGATCGTGAACACCGCCAGCCAGGCCACGTCGAACAGCCCGCCCTGGACCATCACCTGCCCGACCGACCGGTACTTGTAGCTGAACGCGGTATGCTCCTTCTTTCCCTGATCGGACTCCTTCAGGACGGCGTCCTTGTAGCGCACGACGCCCTCCTTCAGCCGGCCCTCCTCCGCGATCCCCGTCCCGGCCAGCTCGGTCTCCGCGTAGACGAAGCTCGCCGCCGGCGAGACGCGGTTGATGTTCTTCGTCAGCCGGACGAGCCTGTCGAATTTCACCCGATAATCGTTCTCGAGCTGGTCGAACTCGACGTCGATCTTGCCGAAATGCTCCTTCCGCGATGCGTCCCACGCCGCGTCGCCCTTGCCCCGCGATTCGACGATCGCCAACAGGATCTCCCGCGTCCAGGTCTGCTGCCGCTTCTCGCTTAGCGCCTTAACCGACGGGACGTCCACCAGCTGCCGCGCCACGAGCGTCCCGATGTTGGGCAGGACGAACACCGCCACGGCCCAGATCAGGAGCAGCACGACGAGCGACGAGGCCGCCTTCTTGGTCAGGGCCGAGATCAGCAGTCCCAAGCTCAGGAAGAGGGCCACATACAGCAGAGCCACCGCGAGCAGCAGCAGAAACCGCATCGTCCCCGCCGCGCCGAAGCTGATCTGCGGGTCCAGGTTCATCAGGGCGAACCCGATGAGCGTAACCAGGGTGAACGGCACGGCCAGGCTGAGATAGTTGCCCAGCCACTTGCCCGCCAGCACCTTGGCCCGCGACACCGAATTCGACAGCACGAGGCGCAGCACGCCGTTCTCGCGCTCGCGGCTGATCTGGTCGAACCCGAACAGCATCGCCACTAACGACAGGACGACCTTGACGATGTAGACGAAGTCCGGCGTCGGGAAAAAGGCGAATATCGCGTTTCCCGACTTCTGGCCGGCGCGCACCCCCATCCCATATGCGCCGATCTCGAACGACCGGGTCATGGCCTCGTCCAGGCCTTTGGCGAAGATTGAGAGCGGGTTGGGCGGCAGCACGGCCATCGCCTCGCCCGGCTTGGGCCGGACCAGCTCGTAGTCGGCCTTGCGCCCCTTGAAGTCCTTGGCCAGGACGAAGAAGCTGGTCGCCAGCAGGAGGGTGGTGAGCAGGATGACGATGAAGAATTTATAGCTCAGCAGGTTGGACGCGATCTCTTTCTTGATAATCGTTCCCGTCATGGCCTCACCTCACATCCGCCTTTAAAAACGCCGCGAAGGCCAGCATCGCCAGGACGATATTCCACAAAAGCAGTCCGGCGATATCGCCCGCCGCACCCTTCACGCCATCCGCCAGCCGTGGCGCCCGCTCGACGAACCGGGGGAAATCCGACATGCCGCCGCGATAGGCTTCCGCCTGGGGCGAACGGATTTCGATCTCTTTGCCGTTCAGCATGACCCAAGTGCTGAACGACCAGTTCGACTGGCCGACCAGCTTGCCCATCTTCTTCAACACATAGGCGTCGAACTCCCGCGAATACGCCCGCAAATCCTCACGGAACGCCTCCTCCCGGTCCACGCCCGAGCCCGCCAGGTCCTCGGCCGCGTACTGGAACAGGGCGACCGGCGAGACGCGGGCCAGGCTTCTCGCGAGCGACGCCCGCGCCGCCAGCGCGTCCTCGTAGCCCTTCTCGAAGAACCGAACCTTCTCCTGGCCGTCTTCGAATGCCTTGTCCGCCTCGGCTTTCACCGCCTCCTCCGTCTTCAGCTCGCCCTTGTCGATCCGCCCCTGGAGGGCGCCGATCTTGGCCCAGACTTCCTTCTCGATCATGGGCCCGATGCTCTTGGCGGCGTCGTAGTCGCTCTGCACCTTGGCGAACTTCTCGGCCAGGATGCCCGACGTGTCGGGGATCAGGACGGCGAAGAGCACCCAGGCCGTGAGCAGACAAAGCAGGGCGAGCGACGAGCGGCGCATCACCGACGAGACGAGCAGGCTCAGAAACGCGAAGAGCGACAAATACGCCGCGCTCAACGCCAGCAGCGCCAGGACGCGCGAGGCCAGTCCCCAGGTCAGGATCTGGGGCAGGCTGACGCCCAGAATCCCCAGGCTAATGACGCATCCCACGGCCAACGGGATAAAGGCCGCGGCGAGAATCGCCAGGTATTTCCCGATCAGGAATCGCACTCGCCCCACGGGATTGGACAGGACAAGCCGGAGCGTTCCCTGTTCTCTCTCGCCGCTCACCGCCGCGTAGCCCAGCAGCACAACGTACAGGCTGAAGACCGTCTTGACGATGAACGACCAGTCGAGCTTGGGGATATCGGGCAGCTTGTAGTCGCGCGGCCGCGGCGCGGACGCGCTGATATAGCCCTTGGCCTTCATATCATACGACGCGGGGCGGTCCAGGTCGCCGCCCTCGGCCAGGAAGAGGAGCGGGCTGGGTTGCCGCGTCAAGAAAAGATACTGCGTGTTCGGCGCGAACTGGGCGGCCGCCGCGGAATACGCGGCGTTTTCCGCCTGGAACTTGCGGGCGAAGACGATCCCGTTGGCCGAAAAGAGCACGACACTGAAGAGCAGCAGGACGACGAACTGCAGGCTCTGGATGTATTCCCGGATCTCACGGAAGATAATCGTTCGCATCGGCCTACCTCACGTCCTTGCGGAGGAAGGCAGTCGAGGCCGCGGCGAAAAAGATCAGGGCCAGCAGCGCTAGGACGACAATCTGCGGCGCTGTCGCCGCCCAGGCTTCGGACGTCCCCTCGGCGGGGTGCTCGAAGGGCGGCGTGGCGGCCTTCCGGTACGCCGGCAGGTCTTTGTAAAAAAGAACCTGGAAGTCCATATATTTCGTCTTCCAGTACCGCTCCACGCTGGCCAGGAATCGGTCGTATTCCTCGATGTCCGTCCGGGCGTAGCGCTCCACGACCCGGTTGAAGAGCGCCGCCGGGGAGAGGATGGAAATCCACCGGGCCCGCTCGAGCTGGCCGCTCAAGCGAAGGCTCAATTCCCGGTCCACGTCGTTCCAGAGGCGCGACCGGAGCGACTGGAGCTCGAAATAGCGCATGCCCGTCGGCTGCGACCGATCCCCTCCGAAATACGCCGCCTGGACCTTTTTCAGCTCGTCGCCGTATGGCGCGAAAGCGGCGACCTTCTTCTCGGCCATCTCGCGGTCGGTCGGCAGCTTATAGAAGTTCTCAGCGATGCTCACCCCGAGATTGGGATACACGACCACGAGGAAGATCCAGAGCTGAAGCAGGACCATGAGCGCGGTCGCCGGCCGCTTGACCGCCGCGCTGACCAACAGGCTCAGCATATAGAACACGGTCAGGTAGAGGGCCGAGGCCGCAACCAGGCTGAGAATCCGGGCCGCGTCCGCCCCCGATAAATCGACTGCCGGGTGGACCATCATGATCAGGACCGCTACCGCCGCGGCCGCGAGGAGGGAGCCCAGGACCACCGTCAGCCCTGCCGCGGCCTTGCCGATGAGCAGGCTCGAGCGCGGCAGGGCGTTGGCCAGGGCTAGCTTCAGCGTCCCGGACTGTTTCTCCTCAGCCACCGCGTCGTAGGCCAGGAAGATCACGAGCAGGCTGAGGACGACGCGCACCAGAAAGGCGAAATCCACCGATCCGAATCCTGAAAGGGACTTGGGGCGGGGCGTGCTCCGCTCGGACATGTAGCCCGTCAGCCGGTCGGGGATGTTCATATAGTTGACGGACGCCTTGTTGCCGAGCGTCCGGTCCTTGCCCTGGACGAGGACGCTCAGGACTTCGGGCGGCCGGAAGATCTGAATATCGAACTTGTTGGCCGGGAGGTCGCGCTGCGCGGCCCGATAATCCTGCAGGCGCCGGCCGTAGTCCTGGACGTTGATGACCGTGGCCGCGACCGCGATGGCGAGGGTCAGGCAGAAGCCGATCAGGAACTTGGCCGATTTCAGGTGGTCGAGGATCTCGCGCTTATAGATGACGCCGATCATCGCCCTTCTCCTCTCAACCGCTCGCACAGTTTCGCCGCATTTCGCATCGCGCCCTTCACCTCAAATCGTACCTCAGGAACGAGACGTACGCCCCGGCGAAGAACAGAATTCCGTAGAAGAAAAGCAGCGCCATGTCCGGCCAGGCGCCGGCCAGCTCGTCGCCGAGCGTCGCCGACTTGTAGACCAGCCTGGGGGCGGGCGTCTCGTTGTCGACCCCATCGCTGCCCCAGGTCGTGTTCTCGAAGCGGAGAGACTTGATCTTGCGGCTGATCTCGTTCACGAGGAGGCTCGTGAGCGCCGTCCTGTTCTCCTTCAGGCGGCCGACCTCGGCCAGCCCGGTGCCGGCGATCTCCGTGACGCCGTGGAGGAAGCAGCTGACCGGCGATAGCCGCGACAGGTTGCGGGCGAGGCGGGTCTGGCCGTCCCGCTGCGTCCCGTACAGGGTGTCGAGCTTGGCCATTTCCCCGTCGATCCGCTCGTTGTAGGCGCTCATGATCTCGTCCTGCTTCTTCTGATACTCGTCGATGAGCGGGTTTTTTTCGCGCTGGGCCTTGAAGAACGCGTCCATGGTCATATCCTTGATGCCCGGCATCGTCTTCCGCATCTTGTCGATCTCGCCCCCGCTCTCCTTGGTCAGCTGGGCGCGGACTTGGCTCTTCTCGAGGTCCACGACCTGCTGGGACTTGACCGGCCGGACGATCTTGGAGGCGACGACCGCCGCTTTGGGCACCAGCATGAAGAGGGCGACCCAGACCATGACCAGGGTGACCATGGCCGAAAGGGAGCTCCGGGCCCGCGTCGAGACGAGCAGCCCCAGGTTGACCATGACGAAGATGTAGACGAGGACCGCACCCGTCGCGATCGCGAACGGGACCAGGGTCGCGGAGCTCCCCCAGACCTCGAAGCCCTGGAGGGCTAACGTCAGCACCCCGAGCAGCAGCCCGACGAGGAACGCGGCCGCGATCAGGGCGAAGGCCGCGGCCATCTTGGCCGTGATGAGCGTCGAGCGCGGGACGGCGTTGGAGAAGACCTGGGCCAGCGTCCGGCGCTCCTTCTCGCCGCTCACGCCGTTGAAGACGAAGAGGACTGCTAGGATCGACAGGACGACCGCCGCGATCGTGGCCAAGTCGAGCGGGCCGTAGAGGAAGCGGAAGGGATCGCCGAGCCCGTTCGCATTGACGTAGCCGAGCGTCGCCCCGCTCTCGTTGACGAAGCCGACCGTGTCGATCGACGTCGGCAGCAGCGCTTCGACGCCGGTCGAGATCGGGGCCAGGGGCGACGGGGGGCGGAACATCGAGGCGCTTTGGACGAAATCGCCCAGCGTCTTGTGGCCGTCTTCGAAGGTCCGGACCGCATCCCGGTAGGCCGCATCCTTGGCCGCGTAGTCCGTGTACTGGACGGCGAACCCCAGCGGAATGAGGACGACGCACAGCCCCAGGGCCAGGAGGAAGCGCTGGTTGCGGATGTTCTCGAGGAGCTCCTTGCGGAAGATCGTGCCAAAGGTCGAATGTCTCATGGCGTCTCCCCGGCCTTATCTCGGATCGTAGCGCAGGAAGGCGACGAATGCCCCCGCGAAGAAGAGCGCGTTGAAGAGGAGGAGCAGGACGAGGTCCGGCAGCACGTCGCGGGCCACGTCGCCGAACGGGATGCGGACCTCGGGCATCCGCGGCGCCGGATCGGTGGCCTTGCCGGTAAAGCTCATCATGGCCCCGCCCTCCATCCGCGTGAACTGATTCTTGCTGTAAACCTGGTCGTTCAGCGTCCGCAGGAACCGGTCCGCCGCGGCCGTGAAGCGCTTGTATTCGAGCCAGCCGGTCCCCGAGATCTCGGCCATGGACCGGACATAGCAGCTGACGGGCGAAACGCGCGACACGAGCATCGACGTCCGGATCTGGGCGTCGCGCTTGCGCTCGTAAGTCTGGCGGGCCTTGTCCACCGCCGCCATGAGGTCGCCCTGGAACTTGGCCCGGATCGCGTCCTGCTTGGCCCGGAAATCGGCGCTCAATTTCTGCCACTCCAGATAGCCGTTGCCGCGACCCTGCGGAATGGGGTTTTCCTTGATGAGCTTGTCGACCTCGGCCTCGCAATCCTTCTCGTTGGCCAGGCGGATGCGGGCCTTCTCCTGGGCGAAGGCCTGCTCGGACGGCGCCGGCGCGAGGAGGCGCGTGGCGATGACGCTGAGCCGCGGCACGACGGCGAAGAGCGCCGTCCAGACGAGGAGGAGGACGACGATCGACGTGACGGCCTGGCGGGTCAGGCTCGAGACCAGCAGGCCCAGGTTGAAGAAAACGGCGATGGTCAGCAGCGAGAAGGCCACCGCCGTCAGCACGGCCGGCCAGGGCGAGGCCGCGCCGGCCGCCGCGGCCGGGGGCGGGGCGAGCGCCAGGCTCAAGGCCACGCCGGCCAGGAACGGCACGACCAGCATCAGGAACTGGGCCGCCGCTTTAGCGGTGACGATCCGCGACCGCAGGACCGAGTTCGACAGCATCAGGCCGAGCGTGCCGCTCTCCTTCTCGCCCGAGACCGCATTGTAGGAGAAGGCCAGGGCCAGGAAGGTCATGACCACGGTCACGAGGAAGGATAAGTCGAGCGGGCCGTGGAAGAAGCCGTAGAGGTTGTCGAGCCCCTGGCCGTTGGTCAGGCGCATGTCGGCATAGTTCGTGTTGTACTTCTTGACGGTCTCGGCCGCGTCGGGCAAGACGATCTCGAGGCCCGTCGACAGGAAGCTGAGGCCGGAGGGCGCGCGGAAGCCCTTGGCCCCTCCCGTCTGAAAGAGAATGGACCCAACCGTCTTCTTCGTGCTTTCGTAGAGGCGCTGGGCTTCCTGATAGTTTTGGAGGCGCGACTGGTAGTCGCGCCGGCTCATATAGCTCCCCACCGGGAAGACGATCAGGCACAGGACGAGGACGGCGAGGAACCGCCGCGTGACGAAGCCTTCGAGAAGCTCTTTGCGGAAGATCGCCCGGAATGTGTGATCGCGGTCGCGTTTGCCGCTCATGTCATTTCTCTTTCGGAGTCGCCTATTTCCTCGCGCACGCCCCTACCTCACGTCATATTTCAGGAACCGCACGTACGCGAAGGCGAAGGGCACGATGAGCCAGAAGAGCAGCGCCGCGATGCTGGCCGCGTTCGCCTTGAGCGCTTCGCCCAGCGAGGCGTCCGCGATGGCGAACTTGGGAAGCTTCTTGGGGTCCACCGGCTCGGCGCTGAACATCATCGTCGTCCGGCCGTTGTCGTGCATCATCAGCGTCCGCTTGACCTTGCTGAACAGCTCGTTGTCGAGCGCCTTCTGGTGCGAGCGGACCGCCTCGATGTACTTCGTCCGGGCCAGGTCGCCCGTCCCGCAGATGTCGGCCGCGAGCCTCCCGAAGGCGGAGCTCGGCGAGATGAGCGACAGCGCCGCGGCCAGGCTCCGCTGGCGGCGCTGCTGTTGGAGGAACGTCTCGTCGATGGCCGCGAGCTGGGCGGCCTTCTGCTCGCGCGTCTTGAGCTGGAGATCGTCGCGGATCGGCGCCCATTTCTTAAATTCGGGCGAATTGGGATCGTTGGGCGCATCGGGCTTAGCGCCGGCGAAGATCAAATCGAATTGGCGCCCCAGCTCCTTGGCCGACTCGGTCTCGAGCGTGTTGATGAGCAGCGACTTCTCGAGCGAGACCTGCGTATCGGTCCGGACGGGATAGATCAGCGCTGCGGCGATGTCGGACAGCTTGGGGATGACCAGCTGGAAGCCGCACCAAATCAATAAGATGGCCACCAGCGACGTCCGGGCCTTGGCCGACGTGGCCGAGACCATCGTTCCTATCACGTAATAAATCAAAATGAAGAGCGCGGCCGCCGCGGCCATCACCACGATGCGCGCGGGGGTGCCGCCGGCGAAAACCGGGAACCCACCCGGGAGCAGGAGGAGCACGCCTATCACGAGCGCCACCAGAAACGGCGCGAGCAGAGCCAGATACCCACCCACGATCTTGCCCAGGAGGATGGCGTCGCGCGGCAGGCTGTTGGACAGCATGGCTCGCAGGGTCCCCGATTCCTTTTCGCCCGAGATCATGTCCGAGGCGAACAGCAGCCCGACCAGGCTGATGACCATTTGAATGAGAAAGACGAAATCGAACTTGCCCTGCGTGGAGGCCAGCGTCTCGTCACCGCTCGAGGACTCGCCTTGCGAATACCCGTCCTGGCCGAACTGGTAGTAGCGCGGGAGGGAGTTTTCGAGGCCTTGGGAGAAGACCGAGAGCTGCGAGGGCGGGCGGAAGCCCTTGATGGTCACGCGGCCGGCCATCAGGTCCTGGATCTTGAGGCCGGTCTGGGCCTCGTCGGCCAGGCGGACCTGCTCGTTGTAGTCCTTCAGGCGCTTGGCGTACTGGGCGTTGTTGACGGACATGCCCAGCGGGATGAGGACGACGCAGATCAGGGCGAACAGGGGAAATCTGTAGCTGTGGATGTTCTCCAACAGCTCCTTGCGGAGGATATTTTTCAACATGTCGGACTCCAGAGTGCGAAGCGGAGCGGCTGGGCGGGGGCGGGGCGAAGGCGCCCGCCCCTTACGCCGTCAACGGTTCCGACTTCATGTAGTCGATGTAGATCTTGACCAGGTCCTCATACTGGAGCTCTTCGCGCGTCCGCTCCATGACGAGGCGGCCCTCCTTCATGATCCCCACCCGGTCGCCGATTTCCTTGGCCCGGAAGATGTCGTGGGTGGACATGAGGATGGCCTTACCCTCGCCCTTGAGCTCGGCCAGGGTCTCCTGGAACTCCTCGGCGGCCTTGGGGTCCAATCCGGACGTCGGCTCGTCGAGCAGGATGCCGGCCGCGTCCTTGATGATCGCGATCGAGATCCCGAGCTTCTGGCGCATCCCCTTTGAATACGTCTTGACCCGCTGCTCGAAGGCTTTCTCCTGGAGCGAGACCCGGCGCATGACCTGATAGTACTGCTCCTTGGTCAGGTTCGGCTTGCCGCCCAGCTTGGCGAAGAAGTCGAGGTTTTGGCGGGCGGTGAAGTTGCCGTAGAGCATGACGTTCTCCGAGACGAAGGCGACGTACTTCTTCGCCTCGAGCGGGTCCTTGTTGACGTCGATCCCCTTGATGAAGCACGTCCCGGTGGTGGGCGGGATGAAGTTCAGGAAGAGGTTGATCGTCGTCGTCTTGCCCGCGCCGTTGGCCCCGAGCAGGCAGTAGACCTCGCCCCCGCGGACCTCCAGGTTGAGGTGGTCGAGAGCCAGGACGCCGTCCTCATAGCGCTTGGACAGGTCGTCCGCCTTGAGAATGGGTTGAAGTGTCGTCATATCGATAACCTCCTTGGTTAACGGACGTCGTAGCCGCCGAACGAAACGTACGCGGCGGCGAAGAAGATGAGATTGAAGAAGATGAGGAGGACGAGATCGGGCGCGGCGGCCCGCAGGGTCTCCTCGAAAGCCGGGAACTGATAGCGGAATTTCGGGTAGTCGATCTTGCCCTCCGGCGACGAAGCTCCTCCCATGGACCTATTGGTCTTTCCGTCGTCGGACGTAAACGTGTCCTGGAAGGAGTATTTGAAGACGGCCCGGGAGAGCAGAATGCCGTGGTTTTGGAGACTTCGCGAAAAATTTTCGAGATCGGCGACGCCCGTATCGCAGAAGTTCAAGGCCGCCTGGGTAAACGCCGAAGCCGGCGATATGCGGGCGATATTGAGGCTGAGGTTCCGGCGATCGCTTTTCTTTTGTTCGTAGGCCGCATCGAACTTCTGGAGCGTCTGGTCGATCCGTTCCTCGTAATTCTGGGCCACCGGCCCACGGGCCTTCGTATAGGCATCCCAGTCCCACTTCCCTCGCCCGTCAACGTGCAAATACTTCTCCATCAGGGGAGCCAGGGCCTTTCCTTTTTCCTTTTCGATCTGGCTGCGGACCTGGGCCCGGTTGGCCTTCATGGCGTCCTCGCTCGGAATCCGCCGGATGAGGCCGGCCAGGGGTTCGCCGGTCTTCGGAATGATAAAGGTCAGGAAAATCCAGGCGAAGAAGCCGGCCAGGAGGGCCAGGCTCGTCTTGTGCGTCCGGGTGGAAATGAACAGCCCCAGGGAAAACATGGCTGCAAGGTAGAGGACCGATAGGACGATGACCGCCGCTATCCGGGCCGCATTGCCGGAGGCGAAGATGGGGAATCCCTGGCCGAGGAGAAGCAGCAGGGCGATCAATGTACTGAGGGCGAAGGGAATCAGGAGGACGCTGAAGCCTCCCGCGAACTTGGCCCCGATGACCGTGCTTCGCTTGACCGGATTGGCCAGGACTAGCTTGAGCGTCCCGATCTCCTTCTCCTCGCAGGCCATCGTCCCGGCGTAGAGGACGGCGATAAGACCAAGAAGGAAGCTGACGATGACCACAAAATCGATCTTGCCGTTGATGTTGCTGAGGACTTCGCTTTGGACCTGCGCCCCCCGGGCCTCCATCTGGTATTTGGAAAAGACGACGGATTTCGGCATGACGTTTTCCAGGCCGATACCGAATGCGCTCAAAGCGCTCGGTTCCCGGAAGATCTCCGTCGAATTCCCGGCCTCCTTGCGGGCCGCATCGTACTCCCGGAAGGCGTCGTCGTAGCCGGCTGAGTTGAGGAGAAGGCTGGCCGGCACCAGGACCAGGCAGAGCAGGGAGACGATCAGGAACTTGGGGCTGAGGATCTGGTCGAGCAGCTCCTTCTTGAAGATCGTCTTAAACATGTCGCACCCCGCTCATCTCCTCGTCAATTTGATCCCGAACACCACGATCCCGACGAGCAGGCCGACCAGCAGCAGCACCAGCAGGGCGATGCCGATGAAGTTGGTCTTGGCCGCGACGTGAACCCGGACGATCTTGTCCTCGGACTCGACCTTGCGGTTGTCGGCGCTGCACTCGGTCTTGATCTTGGGCTCGTAGTCGCCGACCGCGACATCGGCCGGCGGCTGGAACTTGATCGTGACCACCTGCTCCTTGTTCTGTTCGAGCGAGGAGATCAGGTCGGGCGCGATCTCGGCCCGCCAGTTGAGCGGCAGGTCGGCGAACACCCGGATGTTGTTGAGCTTGCGCGTGCCGGCGTTCTTGACCCGGACCTCCATCTCGACGTTCTCCCCCACCTTGATCTCGTGGTAGAGGTTGACGGCCTGGACCTCGATCTTGCCCACGCCGCGCGGCACGAGCATCAGCCGGACGCTGCCGGCCTTCATGGCGTCGATCTCCTTGGGGCCGATCACCGGGCTCTTGGCGAGCATATCCTGGAGAACGCCGGCGCGCTCGGCCTCGAGCGTCAGGACGTAGAGCTCGAGCGGCTTGTCGATCACCACCTGGGCGTCGGGATTCTTGGGCAGGAAGAGCTTGAGCTGGAGCTTCATGCTGGTGACACCCTCGGTGAACTTGATCTGGGAGAGGCGGGCCGCCGTCGTCGGGTCGGAGAACTCGTAGTTGATCGCGTGGGGCAGGTTCACGACGTCGAGCTTGAAGACGTTGGCCTCGCCCGAGAACTTCTCAAGCGACAGGTCATAGGTCGCCGTGCTCTCGAGATCGGCTTCCTGCGAGAACTGGGCCGAGTTGATGGTCACGATGTTGGCGCTGACGCCTTTCTGGAGATAGACCGACGTCGTCTCGGTCTTGCCCGAGTAGAAGACGCTGACGTCGAGGTTCTCGACGTCCTTGAGGAGCTGGAAGGTGACGTCACGCTCGGTCTCGAGCGGCAGCGCGGCGATGACCTTTTCGTACGGGTCGGAGACGATCTTGGCCTCCGACTTCAGCGAGACCGAGACGTCCTTGAGCTCCTTCATGAAACCGAGGGGGAAGAGGTCGTCGGCCTTGATGTTCAAGTTATCCAGCTGCTTGAGCTCCTTGCTGGAGTAGCGGAGCGTGACCCGGACGAACTTCTTGCCGCCCGCGTCCTGGAACTTGACCGCGCTCGCGACCGAGATCCGGGCCTCGCTGCCCATGAAGTTGATGAGGGCCTGCTGGAAGTCCACCTGAGCCTGCTGGTAGGTCGTTTTGACCAGGGCGAACTCCTGCTCGGAAGTGAGGCCCTGTTCCAGGAGTTTGAGCGAGCGCTCGTAGTCGCCCCTGGTCTTCTCGAGCTGGAGCTGGGCCTTCTTGAGCGTCAGGAGCTTCATCGTCTGGGACTGGCCTTCGGCGCCGGCGCCGGTTTGGGGCGCGGCGGGCGCCACCGTGGCCGCGATCGCCAGCATCACCGCGGCGCACACGGCCGCCGCAAAGAACTTCTTCATCGTATTCATCGTTCCATCCTTTCTCACTTCATCGCTCCTTCGCCCGCATCGACGATCTTGATATTCCGCTTGTCGAGGCTGACGCCCGTCACCTTGTCCAGGAACGCGAGCGAGAGCGTATAGTCGATCATGGCCCGCAGCTCGTTCGTTCGGGCGAGCGCCAGGTCGCGCTGGTAGTTCAGCACGAAGAAGTTATTGCTCAGGCCGACCTTGAGCTTGGCCTCCTCGGCATCGAGCTTCTGCTCGGCGAGCGTCCGCGCCTCCTTGCGCGCCCCGACGCGCTCGAAGTTGGTCTCGACCGCGCGCACCGCCGACCGCACCTCCAGGTACGCCGTCTGCTCGGTCTGCTTCATCGCCGCGATCTGCTGGTCGAGCTCCGACCGGGCCAGGGCCACGGCCGCGCGCGTGAACATCGAGCTCAAAGGCACGGTGAGCTGGAGCTGGATCGACCAGTTGTTGTACTTGAAGGCCATGGCGTCTTTGAGGGCCTGGGACGCGCCGCCCGGGATGACACCCAGGATGACGCCGGTCAGCGGGTTGTTGTCCTGGTAGATGAGCTGGTCGCCCGAGAGGCCGGGGCTCCAGTACTGAGCCGTCAGGTCGAGCTGGGGCAGGATCTGGTTCTTGGCGTAGGACCAGTTGATCTCTTGGTTGCGGACCCCGAGCGCGCCGGATTGAAGGTCGGGCCGGTACTTGAAGGCCGTGGCCAGCGCCCCGTCCAGGGTGACGTCGCGCTTGGCGAAGCCCGGCGTGTCGGCCGGCACGACCTCGGCCGGCTCCTTGTCGAGAGGCGTGTTGATCAGGCCGCGGAGCTGGTCGGCCGCGTCCTTGACCGCCTCCTCGGCCTGGAGGATGTCGGCCTTGATCGACGACACCTCGGCCTGGGAGCTAAGGATCTCCTTGGGGGCCAGAGTGCCGATGGCGATCTCCTTGCGGCTCTTGTCGAGCAGGGCCTCGGCCAGCGAGAGCGACTGGCGCTCGACCTTGAGCGACTCGATCATGTAGACGTAGTTCCAGTAAGCCTGCTCGACCGAGTAGATCGTGGAGAGCAAGGTGCTCTTGAGCGTGTTCTCGGCGATGTCCCGGCCGTTGCGGGCGACGAGGATGTCCCGCCGGCTGGTCTGCCAGCCGAAGTTCCGGAGCAGGGGCTGGGTGTAACTGAAGGTAAGCTGGCCGTCGTAGCGGGGGTTGATCGTCTGGAAGCGGCTGTTGGTGTCGTACTTGTCGCCGCTGAGCTGGATCGAGAAGCTGCCGCCAAGCGGGCCCTGTTGGGTGACGGTGGCCGAGGCGACCGCGGACTTCGTGATGGTGACGTCGCTCGCGTCCATCCAGGAATAGGAGGCCGAATTCATGTTCTCCTGGTTGAACCGGAACGAGAGCGAGGGGATGAACTTCTCGCCGGCCTGGATCACGGAGTCGTCGGCCTGCTGGAAGCTGTAGACCTGGGCCGTCACCCCGAGGTTGCGCCGTACCGCCTGAACCACAGCGTCCTCGAGGGTGAGAGAGGCGGGTTTGGCGGTGGGGGGGGCGCCGGCTTGATCAGCTCGCAACCCGCTGAGGGATAAGAGGATAAGCGCGGCCGCAAGTGCCGGCGCTATGGTCGTTCTTCGCCATTTCTTCATGATCGTTCTCCGGATGCAGAAAATCGCATTTCAAGGTACATAGTGCAGGTTTTGTGCCAAGGGAGAAATGACGTGGCAATAATGGGATTATATACGCAAGTAATAAGAGAATATTACCTACTTCTCCCGAATGCTTTGGAAGCTAACCAAAAAGTGGTAATATTTAAAACGAACCTGAAAGGACTAGTGTAATTAATCCGAGCAACTAATTACTTGGGCATGGGAATCTTTTTACCCAAAAATAATTGTATTACTAATTAGGACGAGCCGTATGGGAAAGAACGATATGATCGATTTCTCAATTAATATGACGAGGATAAGAAGAACAAGCGTCTCTTAAATGAAAATGATGGATTGCTCATCATGATTTCCTCTACATCGAGTTGATAATTTGACGAAAACAAGAATAGTCCCATACTCGATTGAATCGAAAATCGCTTCGTTCTTGAAGGAAGATGAACGGATTTATGGGGCCAGGAATTCCGGCAAATTAGTAAAGAAAAGAAAACGTTATCGCCTAATCGATCTTTTTTCCGGTGCCGGAGGCATGTCCCTCGGCTTTTCGGAAAGATGCGGCCATCTATTTACGTCCGTTTGGGCCAATGATTTCAATGAAGATTGTGTAAATACGTATAACGTAAATTTCGGTAATCATTGCGTTCCGGGCGATATCAATGAAATTCTGCGATCAGGAAGATCTCACATTCCCGAGGCGGATGTCGTTATAGGCGGCCCACCATGCCAAGGTTTCAGTCTATTAAATAAGAATCGTGAAGGGGATCCCAGAAAACAATTGTGGCGGCCTTTTTTAAATATCGTGGAGATCGCCAAGGCCGAAATATTCGTAATGGAAAATGTCCCCCAACTTTTAGGTTCTTTTGAACATGCGGAAATAATGGGAGCAGCCGAGGCGTTGGGATTTCAGGTGTGGGGAGATATTCTTTGCGCCGCCGATTTCGGAGTACCTCAAACAAGGAAAAGGGCTATTATCGTAGGATGTAAATTCGCCGATCCTCGGATGCTCTTCCCCCCCAGAAAAACACATTACAATCCCAACAAGATGTCATCTTCTCCAAAATATCTAGTGAACGTTCTCGGTGAATATATGCCCAATGCTCAGAAATGGAGAACCGTCAGGGACGCAATTGGAGACTTACCGACCCCCAAGGGGACTGAAATAAGAAATGAGGCTCCTCCCTTCAACCTACATTTCGGAAGAACTCCCACCCGCGAAAGCCTTGCCAGATATAAGGCGATACCCGATGAAGGAATGAATCGTTTCGATCTTCAAAAAAACGCTCCCGAACTAACGCCTCAATGTTGGATAAGAAAAAAATCCGGGGGAACCGATCTTTTCGGTCGACTTTGGTGGGATAGACCCGCATTCACCATAAGAACCGAATTCTTCAAGCCCGAAAAGGGACGATATCTTCATCCGAAACAGCATCGGCCTATTACGCATAGAGAAGCGGCTCGGCTTCAATCGTTTCCGGATGATTTTATTTTTTCGGGCACTAAAATCGAAATAGCAAGACAAATTGGCAACGCCGTCCCGCCTCTACTCGCCTCACGCGTCGCGGATGTCGTGCTTTTACTCCTCTCGATGAACCGGAAATAGATGGCGGACGTATTTTCGCCGACCAAACGCAGTTGGATAATGAGCCATGTCAAAAGCGAAAATACGCGACCGGAATTAACCGTAAGATCGATTATTCATAGGATGGGATATCGTTTCCGAATTTATCAGAAATTATTGCCGGGTAATCCGGATATTGTCCTTAAGAGACACAAGAAGGTTATTTTCATTCATGGTTGTTTTTGGCATGGACACGCGGGATGCCGACGTTCAAAACGGCCGGTTTCAAATAAGAAGTTTTGGAATAAAAAGCTCAATGAAAATATTATGAGAGACAAATATCAACAAGGGCAATTACGTAAAATCGGTTGGAAATACTTAGTCATATGGGAATGCCAAACTAGGAACCCGGATTGCTTAAAAGCGAAAATCTCTCGTTTTTTATTACCGCAAGACGCGGAAGGGAAAAGCCGATGAGCCGCAAGAATTCCGAATCTCTTAGAAATCAGATTGAAGATCTTATTCGGAATTTTGAATCTGAACTTAAAAATCATGATCTTCGCAAGAAGGTATTGGCATTGGTTGACATTTTTCACGGCCTACGTGATTTAGGGAAATCTTTAATTCTTGTAGATGGAACAAATTCCGCGCGAGAACGAATCCTACGTTATTTCCAAAAATATCCTCAAACCGTGATTAAAGGCGATGAATTATTAGTAGTTTCAGGAATTCAAGAATGGCCTCGAAGACTTAGAGAACTCCGAGTTCAACTCGGTTGGAAGATCATTAATGGGATAACGGCAAAACAAATGAATATTGAAGGTGATTTCTCGCTTAGAGAAGATGATTTGGGATCTATGAAGCCGGATGATTATATTCTGATCAGTACTCGCCAAGATCGTGATGCCGCACACAGATGGAATACGGCCAATATTATTAGGAGGAAAAGACTTTCCGTGCGAGATAAAATATTGGAGTTTTTAAGAGAAAATGTGGGACAGCCCATTAGCGGGGAAGAGCTGAGATATGTCGCTAATCAAAAAACCGAATGGGCGCGAAGGATAAGGGAACTACGTACGGAATACGGTTGGCCGATAGCGACAAAGAATACCGGGCGGCCTGATTTGCAGGTCGGGGAATATGTTCTTCAAGCGGATCGACAGAGTCATGAACATGACCGAATTATTCCGGACTCCGTACGTAGAGAAGTTCTCAGGCGAGATGCGTATAAATGCAGCTCTTGCGGATGGACGCATCAGGAATGGAATCCATCGGATCCCAGGCATTTAGAACTTCACCACATAAAGCCCCACGTGGAAAGAGGAGAGAATACGAAGGAAAACCTACAAACACTCTGTACTTTATGCCATGATTGCATACATAAATCATCAAGAATATCAAATCATTAAAAGAAAATATCAGTAAAGTATAATCCGTAATGGCGCCAGTGATCGCAATCTTTTTGAAACGGCCGTTGGAGTATTTCAAGCCTTTTAGGGAACTTCGAGCCCCTCCGGCGATCAGCTCCAGGGCCATCTATAAAAACTCGACTTCCAGAATAGGCGCATCCCCCTCACGGGAAGCGTAAAGACGAAAGAGGAGTATGCTTTCGCTGGAATGTCAATTCGCCTGAATAGGGCTTTTGAATATAATCAAATATTATCGATTCGCTTTTTACTCTTTCTCTAATAGCCTATCGGCATCTTCTCGGCTAGTAATTATAACATTGGCAAAACCATATTTTAAAGCGGTTCGCAAAGCCTTTGTTTTACTCTCGCCAGTTGCGACCAAAACGACTTTTTGCTTCGACCGGTCCTTGGCCATTGATTTTAAATCAGTTAATTTCAAAATATTAACAACATGACTATCAAATCCGGGAATCAGATGAGAACAATCTTCTCCATTTTCATTAAATACCTGATTATTAATCTCACCTATAATGCCAATTTTCTTTGCTATTTTTGAAAATCTTCCTTCAGTCGCTGATTGAGCCATTGCCCAAAAACTAGCTGAGTCAGATGCAGCAGAACCCACCCCGAGGAAAGCGTATTCTGAACAACGCGCTTCCGCCCAAAGTTTTTTAATTAATCGCGGATTGAATTCATCCTGCTCAACTTTATAAGGAATTTTAAACATATTACGCGGAGGAAGCTGCAGGCCAAAAACCTTCGATTTAGGTGAAGATTTCGCTCTGAGAAGACCTACAAGGGTAGCAGGCGCTTGATGGATCATTGAAGGATCGCCTTCTATTGACAATTGGTTTATCACTAGCTGAAGGTGAGGCTGATATGGGAGATGTTCAAGCATACTAAGTATTGTGTCTCCACAAGAAAGAGCAACAGAATTCATATTCTTAACATTATTAAAAAAGTAGCGAGCCGCAACTCTTCCTATAGCTTGCTTTGCCATCTCCCCACTTCGTAATTGAACAACTAAAGCATCTGCAAGCGAAAAATGATTTATTAATTTCTTTGCCCTTATGATATCTACTGCTTCGCTAAGTGTTCGCGGTGCTTCAACAGGAACAATTTTTCTCCCCCGCTTTCTATATTCCCACAAATTATTATCGATCCAATTCCTGACATGGTACGTCTTGAATCTATTTCTCGTGACGCGGGCAATTACTTTATTTATCCCAGCATTAATAATGAATCTTTTACATATGCGGCACGGCTCAGAGTTTGAATATGGTTCCTTGGTTTTAGCATCAAGACAAACTAAATAAAGTGCCGCGCCCAACATATCAATCCTTGAAGCTTCAATAATTGCATTTTGTTCGGCATGAACAGCTCTACATAGTTCATAATTCTCACCGCTTCTTATTGCAAGCTTACTTCTATAGCATTCGGTTCCTACATCTATACAATTAAGCGTATTTCTCGGCGCACCATTGTATCCAGTCGCAATAATTTGATCGTTATTTACAATAACGGCACCATAGTTCGCCCTGATGCACGTGCTTCTGAGTGCTATTTGCTCCGCGACATTCAAATAATATTCGTCTTTTGATGGTCTCATTTTTCTTTGATAGAAATATAGGATAAATAGTATTGATTATTTTCCAACAACATCTATATTTGAAAAGAAGGAACAATCGCACACATCCTTCTTGCACTCAGGACAAATTAAACCTGTCTTAGGCTCACCATACATTTTTATCAGTCTACTCTCTAAATCGGCAACAAAATGTTTATTTTCGGCTATGGTGACTTTACTAAGCTTAATGAGTATTGAACAAAAAAACGAAAATGCATCTGCAAGTTCTATCATTAGATCCATTTTTGCATCCACGATGCGACTAAATATGTTTTCTTTTGTTGCTGCATTCAGTTTAAAATGAGGTTTACCATCCAGCTTTCCTTTTCCAAGACTAATATATGCTTTTGCGATATTCGGTATAGTCGTCAATTTTTTGATACTCGCTTCGTCTAACCCCGCTATCTTCGCCCCCAAAGCCCCTCTCAATTGAATTAACTTTCGAATCGCAAACGCTTCTTCACCCGCTTCTTCAAGAAAATGAAATCCAAGCGTCTCAAGAGTTTGAAGGTGGATACGACCTCCATATATATCAGTAAATATTTTTAACCAATCAGCAATAGAATAACTGGTTGAATTACCTTTGCCTCTATGGGCTCTTTCCCATTTCTCTAGAAGTTTCTTGTATTTCCCAGCTTTATCTTTCTTGGCATCCATTTCGACTGGTTGGCAAGTACATTGGCTATCCGTACAGTGGCCACAAACCTCAGGGAATTTAAAATACACAATATCGCAAAACTCATTATCGATACGGAATAAGGGGTGTGGATCTTTTTTAATGCGAACTGAAAATGATAGCATCCAGCAGAAAACTTTGCATGCAAAAAACATTAGCTCAACATAATCTGATTTTCGGATTGCTTCCCCAATTGAACTACAATGCGCCATAGTTGCAATCCACATTTCTTCTGGACTTCTAGTTAGGTCTTGCTTACTATACAGCTTCGCAAATCCATTCGCCCAATCACTTATTAAGTTCGGTGCAGTCATTATTATCCCCTCAATTCGTTTTCAAAATGATAAAACTTAAAATTAAACAATGATTTATTGGAGCAAATATTAAAATTTCTAATTAGCCTTTCTCTATGCCCTGACGTGTTTTTGGATCTTCCGTAGTCACGTCGGCAATATAATATCTACATGCATGGTCAGCTGCACTTACATAGTCAAAATAGTTATTTATATCATGGAATCTCCCTAACCGCACCTTTTGTCCCGGGGCATTTCCTTGAGTATAAAGCTCACCATCGGCTGTCAGCAGAAAAACACTATTGTGCCTAAGATCCATTTTTGCGACACACTCAATTCCAACAGCGCGAGCTTTTTTCGCAATAGAAGTTGCTTCGCTGTAATATTTGGACTTCTCTAATACAAAACGACCTGTAGGCTTTTTAAATCTATGGGACGGAATTAATCGCTGAAGATACCATCGCTTTATCCCATGATCTGCTAGCCAATAGATCATTTGATAAAGGGAGCTCGAATTTGAGCGCCAAATTACCGTCTGAACGGCGGTACAAATGCCCGCAGATTGAAATTTTAAAATATTATTTAGTTTTTCATAATATGCAGAATGATCATCGAGTTTTTGTCCTCGCCCAACTTTTCGTTGTTCAATTTCTTCTTCAGGGCTGATTGAATCCATCGAAACTCGCACCATGACATTGTGCTTTTTTAATTGATTTAGGACAGTGCGATCAGGAAGCCAAGTGCCATTCGTATCTATAATAATCCCCCGCCTTTTTATGGAATTAATTAAGCGCAACGAAACTGCATCATATGGGGGCATGAGTGGTTCGCCACCGGTCAACACCAAAAGCATGAATGGCGAATTATTAAGCCATCTAATCAAATCATTTGAAAGGATTAGGTCTTCATTTACAATTCCGGCAAAGTCTTTAGCGACACAATATCTACAATTCATATTACAGCGTCTGGAAATGACTATGTTGAGCACAACTGGCAAACTAGCGTAAGGTTCGCTTGTTTTAGGTAATTTCTCGGTGTAGGAAAACTGATGCAAAGATGTGTTATATCTTAGGCAACCCCAATTTTCATTTCGTTCGATTATTTGATTGCGTGCCACAAGCTTTCTCGCTGCCTTGGATTCACCGCTCGATATTTTCTAGAAATATTTCGCATTCCAAGATGATGCTGATTCCATATTTTAAGGACACGCGTTTGGAAGCCTTTAATGGAAAGATATTGAGATATTACCCGGCCAATATCGATAGACATACCGCGATGACAATTATCTTGAACAACAAAGTAGATGCCAAAATTATTTTTATGCAAACTTGAAGCAGCGACTTCGAAAACTCTGAATAAGCCAGCGAAATATCGCGTGAAATACTTTAGGTAATAATCTGATCTCTTCTCATTTCCAATTTGTCTTTCTTTTACTTTTGTAAGAAAAATATTCAAATATTTTGAATGTTCTGAGATAAAAGCGATATCGGAATCAAAGTTGTCGTAATGTCGAACAGCAGTCGTACCAATAAACTCACATCTTGTATGCCAAACTCCTACGGCTCTTAAAAAATAATGTTCTGGCGCATAAAGACGATCCCAATCTACACGGTTGCAATATGGGGGCGAAGTCAGAACAATATCAACTCCGCTCTTTGGTACATATTTAGTACAATCCCGATCCGTCAAATTGATTTCCCCTCCTTTTATTGCCTGATAACCGCAGTAGGTGTGCTGATAATAATTCTCTAACATATTTATAGCATATGAAAAGGCTTGTTCGACAGTTATATTTCGACGAGTTCCTCCGGGTTTGAGCCAGGTTGGATTCTTCGTTTTTACGAATGATGAAAAATCACGAATTGAAAGAAGTATTATTGCTTTAAGTATTATCGTAACGGGCTTAATTTCGTCTTCGCAGCTACTCCACGCAGACGAAAGAATTCTTAACGAAACATCATCTATCCACTTTTCGGTGGGCATAGGTGTATTCCGATCTAATCGTGATGTAAAATTACATAATTTTTTTAATAAAGTTGCAGATCCGATTCTTTTAAAAGTTTTATATGAACGATAAGTTTTTGCTTTATTAACATATAGATGTAAAGAATTCAAATCATTGAAATAACCCACATAGCCGGATCGCTCCACTTCTGGAATAAGCGGCCCAGTCCCGGCCATAGGATCATATATCGATATTGGCCGTGAAATTGAGGCTTGGGCAGTCTCTAATCTAGTTATAAGAGTTCTTAACACAGTATCGCGATAACTTGCATATTCGGTCGCAAGGACTTTCGGAATATATCCATTCTTGAGCCTGGACATGCTAAGAGCCCCCTCTTCGTGTACTACGAATTCATTGTAACAATTGATTCTTTATCATATGCGCTAGCTAACTCAATAAATAGAAACCGAAAGTTAGCACATTTTATTGAGATTTTACATTTTCGATAGAAATAAAGTCAAATTATGATTCAAGTTCCCGGTTTCTTTTCGGAAGCTGAAAAAAATGAGATCAGTCATACGACGAATAGAAAGCTAGTTTGTCCCAAAGTCCTGTGATCATACGAATATATTGAAATTTTAAAATTGTTCACGCGCAAAGTAGGAAATCGCGAATACCAATTTGCTTGCTAGTCGGCTTCTTAAGATGCCTCGTCTTGATCTCGTTGAGCGTCCAGCTCAGCATCGAAGACTACCGCGATTATATGGCCAGTAGTCGCGGACTAAGCAATCCGGCGTTTATTATCGGCCATGAAGGGATTCATCAGATTGGCCAGAGTGATGAGGATCAGGCAGCCGATGACATTGAACCAGAGGAATGGGATCGGCGTGAAGAAGAAGCAGGCCAGGACGGTCAGCTCGGCGGCGATGGCCGCGATGAACGTGGCGTTCCCCCCGACCTTCTTGAAATAGAAGGCGACGAGGAAGATCCCGAGGATCGTGCCGTAGAAAAGCGACCCCAGGATGTTCACGGCTTCGATCAGGGAGCCGACGTGATTCGCGAACTGGGCGAAGCCGATGGCGTAAATCCCCCAAAAAACCGTGGCCATCTTGGAGACCCGGAGATAATGCCGGTCCGGCGCGTTCTTCCGGATCATCCGCTTGTAGATGTCGAGCACGGTGACCGAGGCCAAGGCGTTGAGCTCGGCGGAGGAGGCCGACATCGAGGCCGAGAGGATCGCGGCCAGGATGAGCCCCACGAGCCCCGCCGGCAGATACGTGGTCACGAAATTCAGGAAAATGTAATTGGTGTCATTCGTTTCGGCCAGGGGATTCCTTTTCTTGATGAGATCGATGGTCTCGTTCCGCAGGCCGAGCTCGGCGTCCTTGGCCTTTTGGATTTCGCGCAGAGCGCCATCGAGGTCCGAGTCGCTCCGGGCGTCGATCGCGGCCAGCATTTTCCTGAGGGATTCGCTCTTTTCGCCGTGGACCAGGGCGAATTTCGATTCCGCGGCCGCGTATGCCTCCGCGGTGGGTCCGTTCTTCAGGGCGTCGGTTTCGACCCGGTTGAAAAACAGGGGCGGCGTGACGAACTGATAGAAGACGAAGACCATGGCCCCGATGAAGAGGATGATCATCTGCATGGGGATTTTCAGGACGCCGTTGGCCAGCAGCCCGGCCCGAATCTGGGCGACCGACCGGCCGGACAGGTAGCGCTGGACCTGGGATTGGTCCGTCCCGAAATAGGCGAGGGCGACGAAGGCCCCCCCGATGAGCCCCGACCAGACGTTGTAGCGGTCCTTCCAGTCGAAGGCGAAATTCACGATGTTCAGGCGGCCGAGCCGGCCGGCGACGCGGACGGCCGCGGCCGGGGAGATGTCGGGCGGAAGGCGCCGGAAAATCATGTAGAGGGCCGCCCCCATGCCCACGGTGATGATGATCATCTGCAGGAGCTGGGTTTTCTGAACCGCCCGCGTCCCCCCGATCGTCGTATAAACAATGACCAAGCCTCCGATTATCAGGATCGTCAGGCGGAAATCCCAGCCGAGAATGACGGAAATGACCAGGGCCGGGGCGAGGATCGTGAACCCGGCCGCCAGGCCGCGCTGAATGAGAAAGAGAAGGCTCCCCAGGGCGCGGTTTTTCAGGTCGAAGCGCTGCTCCAGGAATTCGTAGGCCGTGTAAACCTTGAGCCGATGGAACAGGGGGACGAAGGTGACGGAGAGGACGACCATGGCGATCGGCACGCCGAAATAGAACTGGACGAACCGCATCCCGTCCACGTAGGCCTGGCCCGGGGTGGAAAGGAACGTGACGGCGCTGGCCTGGGTGGCCATGACCGAGATCGTGATGGCGTACCAGGGCATGGACTTGTCGGCCAGGAAATAGCCCTGGATGTCCTTCTGGCCGCGGGTCTTCCAGATGCCGTAGGCGGCCACGAACAGGAGGAAGGAGCTGAGGACGATCCAGTCCAGTGAACTCATGGGCTGCTATGAGCTTACGAGATCCCGGTAAAAGGCCTCGTATTGAGGGATGATTTGGGCGGCGTCGAAACATTGCACGGCCCGCAGGCGGGCTTGGGCGACCAAGCGTTCGCGCGCAGCCGCGTCGCCCATGATCTCGACGGCCTTGTCGGCCATGGCCGCGATGTCGCCGACGGGAAACAAGAAGCCCGTTTCGCCGTGGACGACGACCTCGGGCAATCCTCCTACGTCGGCCGCGATCACGGGGACTCCGCAATTCATGGCCTCGAGGGCGGTCAGCCCGAAGCTCTCCTGCTCGCTGGGCAGGAGGAACAGGTCGGCGCAGAAAAAGAGCGGCTCCAGCTGGTCCTGCTCGCCGAGGAAGTGGACGTCGGCGCCGAGGTTCATCCCGGCCGCCAGCTCCTCGACCATCGGCCGGTCGGGCCCGTCGCCGACAAGCAGGAGCTTGGCCGGGATCCGGGCGCGGACCCGGGCGAAGATCCGGACGACGTCCGCGACCCTCTTGACCGGGCGGAAATTGGAGGCGTGCATCAGGATCGCCTCCCCGTGGGGGGCGAACGCCTCCCGCGAGCACTGGCCGCGGTTCCGGTCCGGCCGGCCGGGGTCGATGAAATTGGGGATGACCCGGATCTCGCGCCGGATGCCGAATTCCTCGACCGTCCGGTTCTTCAGATAAGTCGAGACCGCCGTCACCCCATCCGACTGCTCGATCGCGAACTTGACGACCCGGCGGTACGACGGGTCGGCCCCGACCAGGGTGATGTCCGTGCCGTGGAGGGTCGTGAGCGTTTTCAGCCGCCCGGAATTGAAGATCTGCTTCGCGAGGTACGCACTGGCCGCGTGGGGCAGCGCGTAATGGGCGTGGATGATCTCGAGGCCGTGATGCTCCGCCAGCTCGACCAATTTGGCGGCCAGGCCCAGCTCGTAGGACGGGGCCTTGAACAAGGGATACGCGGCCGCCTCGACCTCGTGGATGAAGATATTCTGGTGGAACGTCCGCAGCCTGAAGGGCGGCGCGTAGCTGACGATATGGATGACGTGGCCTTTCTGGGCCAGGCCGATCGCCAATTCCGAAGCCACGACGCCGCTTCCCCCGTGGGTCGGATAGCAGACGATGCCGATGTTCATCCGATTGTCCTTCCCGCGTTCGTCGTTCCCTCGTGCGCCCTGCGGAGGCGGCAGGCGGGAGGCACGCCGGGCTTTATGACGCGCGTCATGATGGGCATCATGGATTCATCCCGAGGGCGCCCGGTCCGAAAAAGGCGGCCGGGTCATCCACGGCCAGGGGCTCGCGGACGACGAAGGGCTCCCCGTATTTCGCCCCGATCTGGGCCCCATATCGCCTGTCCCTTGTCTCGATCGCGTCCAGGAATTCGGGGCGGCTGAGGATCGTCTCCGGCTCGCCCTGCTCGAGGCGATGATAGAACTGGGATTGATAGGCGAGGACCGCGCTCATCTTTCCGTCGTGATATGCGGAGATGTCGACGACGAAGGACGGCGTGAATTCGTAGCGGCTCTGGTAATAAAGGACGCGGAACGGCCGGAAGGCCTCCTGCCCCGTATCGATCTTCTGCAGGCCGGCGAGGTAGGCCGATTCGCGCACGAGGCGCGACGCCTGTTCGTGGTCCGGATGGCGCTCGACCCAGTAAGGGGCGAAGACGATTCTCGGCCTGTGGGCGCGGATGACGGCGATGATCTTGAGCTTGTTCTCCCAGCTCGCCTCGATCCGCGCGTCGGGAATGTCGAGCATGGCGTGCGCCGCCAGACCCATGATCTCGGCCGCGCGGTCGAACTCCCGGGCCCGGATCTCGGGCGTGCCCCGCGTGCCCATCTCGCCCCGGGTGAGGGCGACGGCGCCCGTCCGATGGCCCAGCGCGCCGAGCTTGATCAGCGTCCCGCCGCAGGCGAGTTCCACGTCGTCGGCGTGCGCTCCGAAGGCTAATGCGTCCAAGTTCACGTCGGTCTCCTTATATCTCCGCCACCTTGTGATCGTAGTCGTCGATCTCGACCGCCCGGTCGAGCGCGTCCATGAAGGTGGGGCCATATTTCAGGAGATAGGGCACGATGTTGAAGACCCGCTCCTGGAGGCTCCGGTTCGGGTAGAGATTGTCGACGGCCGTGGCGAGCTGCCGGACCACGATCTCGCTCCGCTTCTTCACCGCCCCGAGGATTTTCTTTTCCAGGAAATCCCACTGCTGGTCCATCTTGCTCCGGGCGAGGTCCACGGAATTCTTCAGGGTCGGCTCGAATGCCGCGATCTCCGCGGCGAGGGCGCCGAAATCCCGGTCCTGGTCCGATCGGGCAAGTCCGAGCGCCGCGGCCAGGGATGCGGGAATCCCCTCTTCCGCGACGGTCGATACGAGCTGGTCCGCCTTCGTCCAGACGTCGATCACGTCGAGGCCGTACTTCTTCAGGATGTGATCGACGTTCTTTTCGACGAGGGTCACGCTCTTGCGCGGGTAGATCACGGGCATCGGCAGCCCGAAGCGCTCATAGACGCCCTTCATCTGGGCGAAATAGGCGATTTCGCCGGGTCCGCCGACATAGGCCACGGTCGGGAGGAGAACGTCCTGATAGATGGGGCGGAGAAGGACGTTTGGGCTGAACAGAAACGGCTTGTCCTCGGCCAGGGCAAGAAGCTCCTCTTTCGCAAACGCCTGGGGAGGATCTTTGATCTCGAACCCGGAGTCGGTCCGCTGGATGGACCGCCGGCCCCGTTCCGCGTAGAAGACGTTGAGGATCCGCTCATGAAGGTGGATCTGCTCGCCGTAGCCGGCTAGATGCAGCTTCTGGGACGTTTCCAAGGCGGCCCGAGTCGAGGGCGATTCGTCGGCGATCTCCCGGCGGAACACCTCTTTTCCCAAGGCCCTGAGCTTCGGATGGGTTGCATCAATAAAGATCAACCCCGAGGAAGCGAACAAGCCCGTCATCCAGCGGGCGAACGCTTCGACCATCGACAGGCCGGGCCGGTAGGCGTCGTGCAAGCGGGCGAGGATGCCCGCCTTGAACTCGGTATCGCGGGTGAGGTCCCCGATGCGCCGGAGGCAATCCTCGATCTCGGGCGGGAGGATCATGCCCGAAGCCGGGATCCGGGTCGCGGCGACGGACGGCATCGGGCAGCGGACCTCTTCGAGCCGGTGATCCTTGTCCAGGAGGAGGATATGATCGATCTCGGCCAGATCGTGATCGTCCGAGGCCAGCCAGAAAACCGGGACGAACGCCCCGTGGCCGCGCCGTTCGAGCCGCTCGGCGAGCTTGATCGCGGTCAAGGCCTTGTAGATCGTGTAGAGCGGCCCGGAAAAGAGCCCGACCTGCTGGCCGGTCACGACCGCGCAGGCCCGGTCGTCCGCGATCTTCCGGATGTTCGCGAGCGTCGCGTCCCCGCAGCCATAGCTTCGGTTCTGCTCGGCCAGGACTTCGGCGAGGGAGGCGCGCGGAAGGGAGCGTGAGCTCACGCGCTCCGCGAGCCCGTCGAACGCGGCGGGATCCCGGAAGTCGCCGTTGAAGAATCCGGCGACCTTGGCGTAATCGTAGAAATAGTCGCGGACGAGCGTCGGGAGCCGCGGCAGGTCCTTGATCGCGATGGCCATTACTTGATAGCTTGTCCGGCCTCGTTTTTTCCGCCGGTCCGCGGCCGGGCGTATTTGCCCGCCGAGACCAGGTTGGCGAAAATCCGGTACGCGCCCGGCACGCCCTCGGGCAGCTGCCGGAACCAGGCCAGGGCCGTGAAGACGAAAGCGCCTTTCCCGTAGCGCGTGTAAAGGAGGCCGCCCTTTTTATCGGGCTCCCCGGGATCGTGGCAGGCGAGGATCGCCTCGTATTTCTCGTCCCACTGGGACGCGAAATTCAGGCCCCGCTCCTGGACCCAGCCGTCGAAATCCTTGGCCGTGATCTTGTTGGGGAAATTGAGAAGAGAATGGTCCGGGACGAGAAAGGTCACCGGCGCGGTTTCCACGTCCACGCGGTCGCGGCCGATGGTCAGCGGATACGGGCCGATGCGGTCGGCCAGCACGTTGGAGGCGACGTTGTATTGGACGACGAGAGTCCCGCCGCGCTCGACATAGCGGAGGAGCTTGTCCTTCGCCAGCCGGAGCCGGTCGCGCGTGTTGTAAGCCCGCACGCCGGTCACGATCGCGTCGAATGGGGCGAGATCAGCGCTTTCGAGCATCTCGTCAGTGAGAGACGTCACCTCATAGCCGAGGTTGCGCAGGGCGTCGGGGACTTCGTCCCCCGCCCCCATGACGTAGCCGATCTTTTTGCCTTCGGACTTTACGTCCAGCTTGACGACCCGGAGCCGGCTCTCGGGAAAATAAACCTGCCGATGGATGTGGGGGTAGACGACTTCCACCAGGGCCCGGCTCCATTTCTCGCCGGCGAATTCGGCCTCGGCGATGAGGTCCGCTTCGGCCGCGCCTTTCGGCGGGGCGATGTCGAACGCGACCTCGGCTTCATCGTATTTGGCGGCGAGAGAGAACGGAAGGACGGCCGGCGTGATCTTCCACGCGTCGGGCCCCTTGAGCCGGACCTGGCCGGCGACATTCTGGGAGTTGCTCCGGAGCTTGACTTTGATTCTCTTGGGAGCGTCGCCCGGGAAAATGCTGACCTTGTCCTCGATCTGGATCGTGACCGGCGGCCGGACCTCGAAGCCCCGGTAGAGCTCGCCATTGACTTGATCCGTCCAGCGGAAGGACACGGGGATGAGGTATTCGAGCCGTTGTCCGCCGGCATCCAGGACGATCTTCGCACCGAGGGACGGCGGATTCTCGGCCAGCCCGGTGACGTTCTGGCCCCCGAAGAAGAAGAAGCCGTCCTGCGGCGCGCCGTTCAGCCAGTAGGGCTGGGAGAGGGGAAAATCCTTGGGGAGCCGGACCGTCGTGTCGATCGCCGCGGGCTCGTTGGTCTTGAGAGCGCGGTCGACAATCGATTCCGGAGCGAGATCGGCGAAGCCGAGGCTGTGGAGGGTGAGGGCCTGGTCCGATCGGTTGACGATCGTCGTCTTGATCTGGACGGCGTCGCCCGGGGTGGCGCTGTAATCGCCGACGATGGCCTCCATCCAGAGCCCGGCGCAGCCTTGGATGACCCGTAGCAATTCCGCCTTCTTGATCCGGACCCATTCGTCGGCGGCGAGCTTGTTCATCTCCCCGTAGGCGGCCAGCAGGCCGGGTATCGATTTCGAAGGATGGCCGGGGTCGAAGGACTTCAGGCTTTCGGCCAGAAGCTTCCCGACGGCCCCGCCGCCGGGGACGCGGTTCCAGGTGACGTCGACCCCGTCGAAGATGTCCGTCGTCGCAGGATCGCCATCCATAATGTCGAAGCTCTCGATCTGGGTCCCCCGCCGCCCGGCGGAGCCGAATCCCTGGCTCTTGTGCTGGGACCGGCTTTCGCCGGCGATTTCCGTGTACGATTTCCCCAGCCAGGGATTGTATTCGCCCGTGTCGACCCGCAGGGGTGACTGGCCTCCTTGGGATTGAGGGGCGCGGAAGGTATTCCACAGCAGCCGCTTGGCCTTCCAGACCGGCGCGTATTTCAGTTGCTCGGGAAACCTCTTCGGGTCGGCGGAGGCGAGGAACGCTTCCTTGATCAGCAGGCCGGTGGCGATGTGGTGGCCGTGCCCGCCGCTGTTCTCGGGGGTGAAGCGGGTGAGGATGACGTCCGGCCGGAACATGCGGATCACCCAGACGATGTCGCCCAGGATCTTCTCCTTGCCCCAGAATTCGAAGGTCTCCTCGGAGGTCTTGGTGTAGCCGAAATCGACGGCCCGGGTGAAGAACTGCTCGGCCCCGTCGATCCGGCGGGCCGACAGGAGCTCCTGCGTCCGGAGGAGGCCGATCTCGGGCCCCTTTTCCGAGCCGATCAGATTCTGGCCGCCTTCTCCCCGGGTGACGGAAAGATAGGCGGACCGGAGGTTCCGGCCCTTCGAGAGATAGGCCAGGATGGAGGAATTCTCGTCGTCCGGATGGGCGCCGACGAAGAGGGCGGTCCCGAGGACATTGAGCTTCTGGAGAGCCAGGGCCAATTCCGCGCCGTCGGGGATCTGGCCTTGCTGGGCTTGGGCCGGCAGGACAAGGGCGAATGCGAACGCGACGCCCAGGAAAATCGGCATGCACGACTTCATGATGTACTCGCACTTCGGCCGAAAGAGGGCCGCCTCCACGGCGGCCGCCCTCCGGCACGAACCGTCAGAATGAAAAAATGGGACGATCGAGCAGTCGGCTCAGCTCCCGACCTTGAAGGCCACGGTCGCCATCGTCTTGTCCCACATCATGGCGATCTTGCCGTCGGCCGCGGTCATGTCGACGAAGGCGATGGTGAACTGGTCCATCGAGTACGGCATTGTCTCGACCTTCATCGGGGCGCGAAGGACGTCCTTGTCCGGGGTGTAGCCGTAGGAGCCCCAGAGGGCCTCTTTGTTCTTGGGATCGTACTTCTCCTGGGCCGGCCAGGTGGAGAAGATGATCGTCCAGGCCGTCTCCTTCAGGTCGACGAAGACGTCGTATTCGCCGGCCGGGAGGGTCTTCCCGTCGAAGACGAGCGGGACCTCGGTCTTGAGGCGGGTCGTTTGATTCGCCCCGGCGCGCCAGACCGGCGCCCCGCCGTTGACCGTCTTGCCGTAGTCGGCGCCCGCGCCAAAGATGTTCTGCCGCTGGCGTATGATGGGCCGGCCGTAGGTGATCTCGATCCACTTGCCGTCCTGGTATCTTTGGTTCGTCCCGACCTGGACGTATTTCCCGGCGACCTGGGTGGCCGCCATCCCAGCAGGGCTCGCCGGCTTCGGGGCGGGCTTCGGCGCCGGCATCGTCTCCTGAGCGAGAGCCAGGCACCCCATGAGCGCGATTCCGCCGATCACTGAAATCCAAGAGCGCATTTTCATTCGAAACCTCCTTAAAATTGACGATATTCCTACATCCGAGACTATAGGGCCGGGGGATGGCATTTGTCAATTAACCGGACCTGCGCTATCTATAAAAGCTCGACTTCCAGAACAGACGAATCCGCCTCGCGGGAATCGGCCCGAGAAGATGAAGGAGAAGGCTTTGTTCGCTGGAATGCCAATTCGTAGCCCAAGGAATCGAGAATGGCATTGAGGAGGCGAAGGGAAGGATCCCGTTTTTTGTTCAATATCCGGGACAGCGTGTCCTGGGGTACGCCGGTCTTTTTGCAGAATTGATATCTCGAGTCGAACTCGGAGTCGATCAGCTTTTCGAGATCATCCCGGCAGTCGGCCTGCCTCATACGGCTCTCGAGAGGAACATATTTTCTTCTCATGGCTGTTGACGATTCCAGAATAGCCAATACTTGACTCGCTGTCAAGTATATCGATAATCACCCATTGTTTCAATGAAATAATACTTCATGGAGAGATTTCATACGCCTAATAGCGGCACCGCTTTGTTCTTGGCGGGATTGTGCGAAACCTCATGCCTTGAATTGGGCAACAGCTTACCCGTCGAATCAAATTTCAAGGGCATTTACTCTCAAAAGGCTAATGGCACATTAATTGCATTTAATCAGCTCCCAGGAGACCAGCTTATCATGCTCCTTCATATCGCCCGCAAAGAATTCCATAACAACCTCCTCTCCGCGCGCTTCGCCATCGGCTTTCTGCTCTGCCTCGTCCTGATCCCGTTCAGCGTGCTGCTCGGCATCGGCGACTACCGCGACCAGGCGGGCCAGTACCGGATCGACCGGGACGCGGCCGAAAAGACCATGAAGGAGATCCGGACGTGGTCGTATTTGCGCCCGATTCTCGTGTTTCCGCCCGAGCCGCTCGGTATCTTCGGCAAGGGGATAAGCGGCCAGGTTGGAAACCAGGTGAAAATCCGGCTCGGCGAGAAGCCGCTCCTGCCCGAGGGCAAGGCGGCCGCCCGCGACAATCCCTTCCTGGCCTCTTTCTTCTCGGTCGATTTCGTGGACATCGCGGCCATCGTCCTCTCGCTCCTGGCCCTGCTCTTCAGCTACGACGCGCTGAGCCGGGAGAAGGAGGACGGCACGCTCCGCCAGCAGATGGCCAACCCGCTCCCCCGCTCCACGCTTCTCGCCGGCAAGCTCGTCGGCATCCTGATGACCCTGCTCCCCATCCTCGTCTTCTGCTTCCTCGTCGGGGGGCTGATCATCCTCTTCTCGGGCGACCTCTCCTTCTCGGCCCGCGAGTGGGGGCGCCTGGCGCTCCTGGCGCTGATCAGCCTGGGCTACCTCGTCCTATTCGTCCTCGTCGGGATGTTCGTCTCGGCCCGGACTCGGAGCTCCGTCTCGAGCCTGGTGCTCTGCCTCTTCCTGTGGGTTTTTTTCGTGTTCGTGGTGCCGAACATGGCCTCCTACGCGGCCGAGAGCTTCGTGCCGGCCAAATCGCGAGACAACCTGGCCAGCGTGACGAAGGACATGGACCGGGGGCTGCGGGAGCGGCAGGAGGCCGCGACGAAATCGCTTCCGCGGGCGGACTGGGACATGAACTGGTGGATGAGCGGCCAGGACGACGGCCGCGAGGAATCCTACGGCTGCTCGGCCTCGTTTTTCGAGTACAAGCGGCAGCGGGCGTCGATCGAGATCCCGATGATGATCGACAACGCCGATACAAAATGGGCCCCGCAGGCGGCCTATCTGGAGAGCTTGAGCCGGCAGGCCCGGGCCGCAGACAACCTGGCCATGATCTCGCCGGCCGGCATCTACCGGGCGGTGGCCGGGACCTTGTGCGGCACGGATTGGGCGGCGCTCGTGCGGCGCCTGGATGACGTGCGCCGCTACCGGGAGACGTTCATCTCGTATCTGCGGGGGAAGGATATCTGGTCGAAATACGAATGGATCACAGCTGCGCCGCCGGCGAAAATGATCACGGCCGACGCCATCATCGAGAAGCTGAGCGGCGGCCGGTTCAAGACGCTGGCAGCATACGACGCCTGGGCGGGCAAGCAAGCGGACGTCAAGTCGAGGTGGGACGTGCTGCGGGTCGGCAAGCTCGCGGGCGGGCAGCCGGACGATTTTCCGTATCTCGTGGCGAACGACATGCCGGGGTATATAGAGAGGCGAGAGGGGGTTGGCAGGAGCCTGGAGGGCGGGGCGGTTGCGCGCCTTGGGTTGCTGGCCGCCGAGTGCCTGGTGCTATTCGCGCTGGCGTACGTGGCGTTCATCCGGTACGACGTGAGATGAGGGACGGCGGATATGCGGAAGGCGGGACGGCGGATATGCGAACGAAAGGTGGCCGTTGATGCAAGAAGAGATGAGGTGAGCCGTGTGGAGAGTGATCGCTAAGCGGGAGATTCTGCACAACTTATACAGCCTGCGATTCCTGCTGTCGCTCGTCCTGGTGCTGGGCGTTATGGCAGCGGGATCGTTATCGTTCGGTCGGCGACAGGCCGCGGCCCTCGGCAATTACCGCGAGGCGCGGGCGCTGGCCGTCAAGGCGATGCAGGAGGACGCGGGCAGCAACGCGTCGCAGCTGGCCGTCGGGCGGCGCAACTTCGACCTGCGGCCTCGGGACAATGCGTTCATGGACGACGCCAAGGAAAAGTACCTCCCCAATGCGATCATCTACAGCGCCTGGAACGTGTTCGGGATCAAGAGCAGGAACGACAGCGCCAACCCGCTGCTGGCCAAGTACGACGAGCTGACCTGGGCGTTCATCGCGGCCCTGCTCGTGAGCTTCGTGGCGCTGCTATTCACGTTCGACGCCGTGTCGGGCGAGAAGGAGACGAAGACGCTGTCGCTCGAGCTGGCCAACCCGGTGCCCAGGGCGGCGATTTTAGGCGGGAAATATGTGAGCGCCGTCGCGTCGGTGACGGCGATTATGGCGGTGGGCGCGGTCGTCAGTTTGTTGTTATTGATCGCGACGGGAGGAGCAGGGATGGGGAGCGCGACCGCGATCGAAGCGGCGGCGTTCGTGGGGGCGGCGGCGCTGCTCGCGGCGGTGATGGCCGCGTTCGGGTTGCTCTGTTCCGTACTGGCGAGAAGCTCCAACGTCAGCCTGCTGCTGGCGCTGTGCGTCTGGCTGCTGTTCGCGGTGGTCATCCCCAACTCGAGCGGGTTCGTGGCGAAGACGGTCTATCCGATAGAGAAGGCGGAGGCGGTACAGAAGAAGATCAACCAGGCGTTCGACGACCTGAACAAGGCGGCGCCGCCGGGCAGCTGGATGAGCCAAAGCAACAATCCGTTCCTGCCCCAGCACGAGCTGCGGGCGAATCTGCAGCGGAAGCGGATGGCGGCCGAGAAGGCGATCCGGGACGATTATTACCGGACGATGTTCCGGCAGTTCGAGCGGACGCGGGGAGTGACGGCGATCTCGCCGGCGGCGAGCTTCGGGTATCTGGCCGAGGCGGTTGTCGGGGGCGGGTACGCGCGGTTCCGGAAGGATTGGGACGACATCCATGTCTACCAGGGGCAGTTCCAGAATTGGTTCACGGCGCTCGACGCCAAGGACCCCAAGAGCCCGCACTGGTACAACCCGAACGAGGACGTGTCCACGACGCGGGAGAAAGTGTCGTTCGATATCGTGCCCCAGTTCGCAGAGCGGCCGATGTCGGCGGGCGAGCGGGGGCGCGCGGCGCTGCCCTACGCGGCGGTCATGGCAATCATGGCCTGCCTGGCGTACGGCGCCGCGTATGCGCTGTTCGTGCGCTACGACGTCCGCTGAATAAATCGGTGACAGTAACCTGATTTCCGAATTATTTCATTCGTGACGCGAACCTGAGTTTCCGAATCTCACAGGGCAAGGTCATTATTGGGAAATGCGGAAATCAGGTTACTGTCACCGATTTTCCGGCTATAATTAAGGGTGCGATGAAGAATCCCATCCGCGCCCTGGGCCGCCGGCTCGCCGGCCGCCGGGCCGAGCCCGGCTTCCCCCTCCTCGTCTTCCGCGAGTTCGAGAACAGCCTCAACCTCATCGAGGACTACGACCATATCGCCGGCAATTTCCTCGGCCGGGTCAAGGAAGTCTGCCGCGTCCCGCGCCTCCTCCTCCTCATCCACGACCCCGACGCCGGCCGCTTCGCCCCGTCCGCCTCCTCCGGCCTCACCGACGACGAGCAGCGGGCGATCTTCCTCCCCCGCAGCTCGCGCCTGGTCAAATGGCTCAAGGTCAACGAGACCTTCCTCGAGATCCGCCGCCAGCAGGGCGTCCTCGAGTACCTCACCCGCAAGGAGACCGAGACGCTCGCCGCCCTCGGGATCGAATTCTGCTTCCCGCTCATGTCCATGAACCGGCTGATCGGGATCCTCCTCGTCGGGGCCAGGGACGACGGCCTGCCGCTCACCAAAGACGACGTGGCCTTCATCTCGTCGCTCCTCCCCCAGGCCGGCATCGCCCTCGAAAACGCCCTGCTCTTCAAGGAGCAGCGCGAGCGCTTCCGCCGCATGTCGCGCGCCGACCGCCTGGCGACCATCGGCGAGCTCGCGGCCGGGGCGGCCCACGAGATCCGCAACCCGCTGACGGCCATCAAGTCTTCGCTCCAGTATCTGCAGTCCAAGCACGAGGACGAGACGTCGCAAAAGCTGCTGGCCGCGGCCATCGAGGAGACCGGCCGGATCGACGAGATCGTCTCGGCCCTGCTCTCGTTCTCCCGGCCGACCGAGATCAAGCGCGAGCGCCACGACCTGCGCGAGGTGCTCGAGGAGAGCCTGGACCTCGTCGCGTTCCAAGCGCGAAAAAACAAGGTGGCCGTGCACCGCCGGTTCCCGGACGCGGCCCTCATGATCCAGGGCGACAAATCGCAGCTCAAGCAGCTTTTCCTCAACGTCTTCCTCAACGCCATCCAGGCCATGGCGGAGGGCGGCGAGCTCGCGGTCGAGGCGCGCCAGAAGGACGGCCAGAAAGCCGCCGTCACCGTGGCCGACACGGGCGAGGGCATTCCCGAGGAAAACATGGACCGGATCTTCGACCCGTTCTTCACCACCAAGAAGAGCGGCACGGGGCTGGGTCTCTCGATCGGCTACAACATCGTCAAGTCCCACCGGGGCGACATCGAGGTCAGGAGCCGGCCCGGCCAGGGGACGACGATCCTGATCACGCTCCCGCAGTATTGATGGAAATGGGCACGTTACAAAGGACGCACATGGAGCCCGCGACATGAAATCCAAGATCCTGGTCGTCGACGACGAGAAGAACATCCGCGACATCTTCAACCTGCTCCTCGTGGAGCGGGGCTACGCCGTCGAGTGCGCCGTCGACGCGGCCTCCGGCCTGGCCAAGGCCGCCTCGTTTGCCCCCGACGTCCTGCTCCTCGACATGAACCTGCCCGACCGGCCCGGGATCGAAGTGCTTTCGCGCGTGCGCGAGATCCTGCCGCGCTGCCGGACGATCATCATCACCGCCTACGGCACGATCAAGAACGCCGTGGAGGCGACCAAGCTGGGCGCGTTCGCCTACCTCGAGAAGCCCGTGGACAACGAGGAGCTGCTCCTGATGATCGCGCGGGCGCTCGAGCTCCACCGGCTCGAGACCGAGGTCGAGGAGCTGAAGACCGAGCTCACTTCGCGCTACAGCTTCTCGAACATCGTCGGGACGAGCGGGGTGATGAACTCTGTCTTCCAGATGATGCACAAGGTCGCGCGCGTCGACGGCACGGTGCTGATCACGGGCGAGAGCGGAACGGGCAAGGAGCTGGTCGCGCGGGCAATCCACTTCGCCGGGCCGCGCAAGGACGGACCGTTCGTCGTGGTCAACTGCGGCGCGATCCCGCGCGATCTGATCGAGAGCGAATTCTTCGGCCACGTCAAGGGCGCCTTCACCGATGCCAAAGGCGAGACCACCGGCAAGTTCGAGCTGGCCCACAAGGGGACGATCTTCCTGGACGAGATCGGGGATTTATCGCAAGACGCCCAGGTCAAGCTTTTGCGGGCCCTCGGCGAGCGCGAGATCGTCAAGGTCGGCGGGACGAAGACCATCCCGATCGACGTCCGGGTGATCGCGGCTACGAACAAGAATTTGGACGAGGAAATCAAGAGAAGCCGATTCCGCGAGGATCTCTTCTTCCGGCTGGCCGTATTGTCGATCCACCTGCCGGCGCTGCGGGAGCGGCGCGAAGACATCCCGCTGTTGAGCGAGCACTTCCTGAAAAAATACGGCGCCGCGCTCAAGAAGAAGATCCGGCGCGTCTCGGACAAGGCGCTGAGGCGGATGTCGCTCTACGGCTGGCCGGGGAACGTGCGCGAGCTCGAGAACGTGGTCTACGAGGCGATGGTCATGAGCGAGGGCGGCGCGGGCGTCCTCGACGAGAAGGACCTGCCGGCGCGAATGAGGGAAGCGGGGGAAGCGGGCGGGGGCACGAGCGCGGCCGGGACGGCGGCGGGCGCGGTCGCGGCGGCCGTGAGCGCCGCCGACCCATCGCTCCGCGGAGCCGCTCAGGCGGCCGCGGAAAATGCCGAGAAAACCCTCATCGAGAAAGCGCTCCGGGACTCGGGCGGGAACAGGACGCTCGCGGCCCGCGCGCTCGGCGTGAGCCGCAAGACGCTGTTCAACAAGATGAAGGCCCTGAAGATAACTACTGGATCTGGTTCGTCACGACGAGATTGACGTTTTTGCCGGCGTTGGTGAACGTCGCCACGACCATCAGCTTGCCCTTCTCGGCCTGGAACAGGCCGCCGTCCCCGGTCTTGGTGGTCATCTTGATGTCCCAGCCGCCGGCCTTCAGCGCGTCGGCGTACTTGTCGAACGCCGCGGCGTCGGCGCCTTCGAAGCTGATGTTCCAATACTTCTTTTCTTCCTGGGTCGAGCGGACGACGCCCGTGATCTTGCCGGACTCGGGCTTCAGCACGTCGGCGGGGAGGTCGTTCGGCCACGTCTTGGAGGTGCCGATCTCGGTCTCGCCCTCGGCGGTCTTAACCTTGATCGTCCCGTCCTTGAGATCGACCTTGGCTTGGCCGCCCGTGGTCTTTTCAATCATGTTCTCGACGCTCTTTTCGCCCAGCCGGCTACTGACGGTCCTGCCCTTGCACGCGCCCAGGGCGAAGACGAGGACCGCGGCGAACAAGGCGACGGCGAAGATTCGGAGCTGACGCTTTCTCATGGAGAACTCCTTTCCTTTCGAATGGGGTTATTCTATATCATTTCTATCGGAATTGGAAGACACTTAATTGGTGACAGTAACCTGATTTCCGAATTCATTCGGTTGACCTGCACCTTAATAAGGAAATGGAGTTACTGTCACCGATTTACGGCGTGCTGAATTGACCTTCGGAATCGATTGCAATAGGATAATCGGGTATCCGCCGAATCAAAGGAGCGCGCCATGAAACATATCGCCGCCAAGTCGATTCTCGTCCTGCTCGCCGCCCTGCTGGCCGCGGGCGCGATCTCCCTCGCCGCCGGCCAAGGCGCGGCTCCGAAGGCTTCTCCCCCCGTGCTCGTCACGTCGTGCGGCCAGAGCCAGGGCCCAGCCATGCTGAACGTCATTCTGAAGCGCGTCGGCGTCGACTACGACATCACCCCGCTGGCGACGCCCCAGGACCTCAAGACCAAGCCCTACAAAACGATCATCGTCACCATGGGCTCGAGCCTCAAGGGCATGGGCGCGGCCGGGATCTCGATCGACGACGAGCTGAAGCGGATCGCCGAGCTCATCGACGCCGCCCACAAGGCCAAAATCACGATTATCGGCGCTCACATCGAAGGCATGAAGCGCCGCGCGCAGGGCGCCGACGCAGGCGATACGACCGACGAGCAGAGCATCGATGCCGTAGCCCCTTTCTCCGACATCTTGCTAGTCATCAAGGACGGCAACTCCGACGGCCGCTTCACGGCCATCTCCCAGGGCAAGAAGATCCCCTTGGTCGAGGCCGAGAAGAACATGGACCTGGTCGCGGCGCTGGAAAAGATCCTGAAGTAAGGTCATTGCGAGCCCCTGTGCCGCGGCGGCACGTGGGGCGAAGCAATCGCGTGGATTAAACGTCATCCCGAACGAAGTGAGGGATCTCCTCCTCTTTAGCGGGAATCCTTCCGACTAGGAAGAGGGGATCCCTCGGCAAAGCTTCGGGATGACAGCTTGCCGAAGGGGGATCCCTCACTTCGTTCGCAATGACTCCGTCTTGCCTGGCACCAAAATTAATGCTATCTTTTCTGACATCAGGGGGAATTATATGGGCCCCGCCTTTCAGTCGGAAAGAGGAGGGAACATCATGAAAAGATGCGCGCTGATCCTCATTTGTGCCGGATTCCTGGCGCTCGGCCAAAGCGTGGCGAAGCCCGACACGGCCGGGGCGAAGCTCGGTATTCGCGCTACCGCCCAGGGCGGAGCTGCAGGCGCCGAAGGCGCGACCATCGCCGCTCCGCGGGGCGGAGCGGCATGTGCCGAAGGCATGACAATCGCCGCACCGCAGTTCAAGTCCGACGAGATCGCCGACTTCGCCAAATGGGAGGATTTCCTCGCCACGGCCAAGATCGTCGACCAGAAGCAACTGCCCGAGAGCGAGGGCGTCACTCAGCCTTGGAAGCTGACCTTGGAGAAAGACGGCGTGACCAGGAATGCCGTTTGGAAGAACGTGAGCGGGATCATGGGAGGCCACAAGGAGGGCTGGAAGACGGAGATCGCCGCCTACCGCCTGAGCAAAGCCCTCGGCCTGAACATGGTGCCGCCGACCGTGGAGCTCGAATTCCGGGGAGACAAGGGCTCCTGCCAGCTGTGGGTGGACAGCTGGAAGAACTTCGAAGCCATCACCAAGGAGAAGCTCCAGCCCAAGGGGATCAAATATACGTATTTCATACGGGAGCTCTGCCTGCAGCGGGCCTTCGACAACCTGATCGCCAACGAGGACCGCCATCAGCGCAACTACCTGATCACCGAGGACTGGCGGATGATCCTCATCGACCATTCCCGCACGTTCCAGACGACGCCGAAATTCACCAAAAGCCTGATCTACGACGAGCACTTCAAGGAAGGGAAAAATTTCATCATGGACACCCTTCCCCGGAAGTTCTACGAGGCGATCAAGGCCTTGACCGCGGCCTCGATCCGCGACATCGTGGGCGACACCCTGACCGACAACGAGATCGCGGCCATGATGGCCCGCCGGGACCTCATGGTCGCCTGGATCGAGAACCACATCAAGGAGAAGGGCGAGACGTACGTCCTCTACGATTAGGGGAGAGACCTCGATGGGAAATCGGTGACACGATCTCCGGAATTCGGTGACATGACCCAATTCTCTTGAATTGGGATCGTGTCACCGATTTCCGGGCGTCACCGATTTCTGTCTGTCACCGATTTCTGCCTGTTACCGAATTCCCCGCTCCGCATTTGATAATTTAGCCGGATTTGACTAGAGTATTCATCTACCGGCGCGCCGGCATTTCCACGACAAGGGAGCGCGGCCCATGACCTCAACCATGAGCATGACCACTTCGGCGACCGTCATCCTGGCGGCCATGGTGGCGGCGTACGTCTTGGCCAAGATCCTCAAGCTCTCGACGGAGCTCTCGATCCTGGCCGCGGCTCTCGTCGGCGGCCTGATCGGCGGCGCCGGCATCCCCGCCCGCCACATCGTCGAAGGAGCCTTCACCTACCTCGACATCTGCCTGATCTTCATCACCGCCACCCTCTTCATGAACCTCCTCAAGGAGGCGGGCGGCATCGCCTTCGTCATCCGCCGCGTCGTCCAGCGCTTCCACCATCGCAAGGCGCTCCTCTTCATCATGCTGGCCGTGGTGATGCTCATCCCCGGGATGCTGACCGGCGCCGGCAGCGTAACCGTGCTCATCGTCGGCGGCCTGGTGGCCAGCGTCCTGGGCTACATGGGCATCCCCAAGCCCAAGGCGGCGGCCATCGTCTTCGTCATCGCCGGCCTGAGCGCCGCCGCCCCGCCCGTCAGCCTATGGGCCATGCTCACCGCTGCCGGGGTCAACATGCCCTATGTAGGCTTCTTCCTGCCGCTCATGATCCCCTGCCTCCTCCTGGCCCTGGCCACGATCTTCATCCTCGGCTGGAAGGCCAAGCCGGCCGACCTGGACCAGATCCTGAAGGAGCTGCCCGAGGCTCCGCCGGGCATGAGCTGGTTCAAGATCGCCCTCCCGTTCCTCCTCTTCTTCGCCCTGGTCGTCGCCGGCCGGATCTGGCCGTTCGACTTCCCGATCCTCGGCCTGCCGCTCATGTTCGCCGCGGCCGCCGCCATCACCCTGGCCCTTTCGCCCGTGCATATCAACGTCCTCGACGTGTCGCGCCGCACCGTCCACCAGTTGCTGCCCCTCATCGGGACGCTGACCTGCGTCGGCATCCTGGTCCAGATCATGACCCTGACCGGCGCGCGCGGCCTGATCGCCATCTCGGTCGTCACCCTCCCCGTGATGGTCGTCATCCTGACCCTGTTCCTGACGCTCCCGATCTCCGAGACCGTCCTCATGTGGGGCGCGGCGCCCGTGCTCGGCGTGCCGCTCGTCCTGCTCTTCAACACGATCAACCTCAACCCCATCGTCGCCCTGGCCGGGATGAGCATTATCTGGCCGCTCGGCGACGCGCTTCCGCCCACGGCCATCATCGGCCGCCTGACCGTCGAGACGGTCGGCATGAAGGAGAAGTACGGGACGTTCCTCAAGTACTGCATCGTCCCGGCGATCCTGATCATCATCGTCGGGACGCTGATGGTCGTCTTCAGCAAGAAGCTGGCCTTCCTGACGGTGTTTTGAGCGAGGAGACCGCGATGATCATCACCTGGCTCTATTACCTGCTCGTGGCGTATGTCGTGGTCCTGATGGTCTGGAACCTGATCAGGAGCCGGAAGTGGCAGGAGGAGGTCCTCTATGTCGTCGTCCTGCTGCCCTTCGTCCTGAGACTGCTGAGGCTCAAATGAACACCCTCCGCAAGACAATCATCATCGCCCTCGGCCTGGTCCTGGCCGCCTTCGCCGGCATTTCGTTCCGGGCGAGCCGCTTCCTGAAAGAGCCCGTCGTCGCCGGGCCGAGCGTCGCGCGCGTCGCGACGCTGGGCGAGTACTTCGCCCCGATCAAGGGCACGGCCAACGACGCCAACGTCTTCTTCCTCGAAGGGGCGAAGCCGGGCGGGACGGTCCTCGTCCTCGGCGGCACGCACCCCGAGGAGCCCGCCGGCCGCCTGACCACGTGGATCCTGGCCGAGAACGCGGTCCTCGATCAGGGGCGGATCATCGTCCTCAACTCGACCAATCGGAGCGCCTCGACCGTCACCCGGCCGAGCGGCGCGTATCCGGCGACCTACACCATCAAGACCGACTGGGGCGGGCAGACGTTCCGCATGGGCGACCGCTGGTCGAACCCGCTCGACCAATGGCCCGACCCCGAGGTGTACATTCACTACCCCTCGAAGCAGAACCTGGCCTACATGGACATCCGCAACCTGAACCGCGACTGGCCGGGCCGGCCGAACGGCACGCTGACCGAAAAAACGTGCTACGCCCTTATCCAGCTGATCAACAAGGAGGCCGTGGACATCGTGATCGACCTCCACGAGGCCGAGCTTCAGTATCCCGTCATCAGCACCATCGTCGCCCACCCCAAGGGGCTCGACATCGCGGCCATGGCTTCCATGACCCTCTCCGACGAGGAGTTCAAGATCGGGATGGAGAAGTCGCCGGCCGAGCTCCGCGGGCTATCGCACCGCGAGATCGGCGATTTCACCAAGGCCATCCCGCTCCTCTTCGAGTCGCCCGAGCCGTTTCTCGACGCGACGCGCGGCCGGACGGACGCGCGCCTGCTCCTCGAGGGCAAGGACGACTTCGTCGTCCGGGCGGGCAAGCGCGGACTGCTGTTCGAGAAGATCGACGCAAAGGGCTGGCCGATCGACGTCCGGGTGGGACGCCATTGCTCGACCCTGATCCAGGTTCTCTCGGTCTGGTCCGCGGACCACGCCGACAAGGCCGTGATCATGACCGGCGTCCCCAAATACGCCGAGATCATCCAAAAGGGCGTGGGCGCATTCCTCCACGACCCGGCCAAGTCCGATCCGAAGAAAATTTACTATGAATGAAACGAGGAGCGACTCCCGGAGATTAATACCATAAGGAGCTGTGGCCTTCATGCGCGCTTATGATTCCATCTGCCTCGGCGTTCCCGAGGCGCTGATCCCCAAGAGAGGGACGGACCTGACCAAGTGGGCGGTCATCGCCTGCGACCAGTACACCAGCGAGCCGGAATATTGGCGGAAGGCCGCCGATCTCGTCGGCGGCGCCCCGTCCACGCTGAACCTCATCTATCCTGAAGTGTTCCTCGGCGAAAAGGACCCCGGGACGCGGATCGCCCGCATCCAATCGAGCATGCGCCGCTATCTCGACCAGGGGCTATTCGACGCGGAGGAGGGTTTCGTCTACCTCGAGCGCGAATCGGGCGGCCGGACCCGCAAGGGGCTGGTCATCTGCCTCGACCTCGAGCACTACGATTACCGGAAGAGCTCCACGACGCTGATCCGGGCGACGGAAGGCACGATCCTCGAGCGCATCCCGCCCAGGGTCCGCATCCGCGAAGGCGCGCTCCTCGAGCTGCCCCACATCATGGTCCTCATCGACGACCCGGGCGATATGGTTCTCGGCCCGCTCGCGGCCAACAAGGCCAAGCTCCCGAAGATCTACGACTTCGAGCTTATGCTGGGATCGGGCCACCTGCGGGGCTGGCGGGTGCGCGACGAGGCGCGGGAGCGGGCCGTCGTCGACGGCCTGAAAGCCCTGGCCGATCCCGCGGAGTTCTGCCGGAGGTACGGCCTGGCCGAGGGCACGCCCGTGCTGCTCTACGCCATGGGCGACGGCAACCATTCCCTGGCCACGGCCAAGACCATCTGGGAAAAGACCAAGGAGCACGCTTCGGACCGGGCCGGGATCATGGCCTCGCCCCTACGCTACGCCATGGTGGAGATCGTCAACCTCCACGACGACGCCCTGATTTTCGAGCCGATCCACCGGGTGCTGTTCGACGTCGCGCCGGACGCGGACATCTTCGCCAAAATCAACGAGACCTACTCCGGCAGCTGGCGGCGCTATGGCATGTCGGGGCTCGAGGAGATGAAGGCCGTCGTCGACGGTCAAGTCGGCGTTCCCCACAAGGTGGGATTGGTGTCGGCTGCGGGCTGCGCCGTGGCCGAGATCGACAGGCCCGACACCAACCTCCCGGTCGGCACGCTCCAGGGCTGCTTGGACGCGTTCATGAAAGCCGAGGGGGCGCGGGAGATCGACTACGTCCACGGCACGGAATCCGTCGCCCACCTCGGCGCCAAGCCGGGGAACATCGGCTTTTACCTCCCGGCCATGAAGAAAACGGAGCTTTTCCGGACGGTCATCCTCGACGGCGCCCTGCCGCGAAAGACGTTTTCCATGGGCGAAGCCGCCGAGAAAAGATTCTATTTGGAGGCCCGGAAGCTCATCTGAGGGGCGGAGCGAAAGGACAATATCATGAAGCGATCCATAATCGTCGCGGCCGCCGTCGTCCTGGCGCTGGCCGCGTCCCTCTGGAGCCAGGAGCCGGCTAAAGAGTGGAAGATCCGGGTCAAGGCGAACAGCGCCGAGATTCACCGCAGCCGCGACACCACAAGCCCGGTCATCGCCTGGTCGCCCAAGGGGTCGGAGTTCAAGTCGAGCCTTTACGACGGCGAGTGGTACATGATCACCGTCGCCACGGGCCAAGGGGGCCAGGTCCTCCCCGGCTACATCTCGCGCTTCGACGTGGATGTCATCGAGGAGAAGACAGAGAAGACGCCCGGCTACTTCGACGAGTCGGTGGACGCGTTCAAGGGCGGGAGGCTGACGATCAAGCTGACGGGCGGCTGGGGCCTGTTCGGGAGCGGGGACTTCGACCCGGCCGCCAAGGGGATGTTCAACAAATGCCTCGATCTCACCTCGTCCTTGGGATATACGATCCAGAGCACCGACCTGAAATCCTTCACCGCGGGACCGGAGGGCGGCGCGGACCTCATCTTCCGGATGAGCCCGACGTTCTCGATCGGCGTCGGGGGGAGCTACCTCAAGGCCAAGGCCGACAGTTCGATTCACTTCGCCGAGAGCAGCCTGTATTTCCAGACGCTCTGGAACACCCCGGCCGTCACGGCCTATTCTTTCAGGGTCGAGGCCTATTACGACATCCCTCTCCGGCCATGGCTCGGCCTGTCCCTTCACGGCGGGCCCGCCTTCTTCCACGCCTCCTACTCCTATAGCCGGGATTACTTCACGAGCACGTTCGAGGATGAGGATTACCAATCGGCCACGGGCAACACGCTGGGCCTCCACGGCGGGGTCAGCCTGGCCGTCAGCCTGAACTCGCAGGTGGCCTTCATCGTCGAGGCGCGCGCCCGGTATGCGCGGTTCACGAACCTGACGGGCTCGGAGAAGACGATGTACACCGTCACAACGACCGACACCGTCGAGACGACGGGCTCGCTTTACAACATCACCGGCGAGAAGTATGCCCGCATCGCCGTTCTGACGGACGCGGCGGCGGCGGGCCTGAACGCGCAAAAGGCGGTCTTCGACTTCTCGGGAGTCAGCCTCCTGGGCGGCGTGCTCATCCGCTTCTGACAAAGGGTACCGCGCGGGTCCTGTCATCGACCAGCCCCACCGGCCTCGCTCATCACCCTTATCGAGGGTCCCATTCGCTTCGGCCGTTGGGGCGCCCCGGTCGATGCCACCCGCGGGGGCATCGTCGTCATCCCGAGGCTTCGCGAGGGATCGCCTCCGCCATGAGGGGATTGCTTCGTCGTTTGAAAAAGGGGACACAGAACGCCAGCCAACTCTCAACGAATAATCAACGGGGTTCTGTGTCCCCTTTTTCCGGAGGCCGGGGGGCTGGTCGATGACGCTTAAAAGAACGGAATATACGCGCCGATGAATAATGTCCGGCCGAAAATCGACTGCTGATCGGCCCGGACACCCGTGTCCGAGGCGTAATCGTACCTCAGGATATTGACGTCGTTGAAGACGTTGGTCATCCCGAAGTACAGGACCAGCATCCGCCCGAAGGCCTTGATGTTGGCGCTCCCGTTGATGTCCATTCTCTTATAGGCGGGATAGCGGGCGCTGAACGGGTCGCCCCAGACGAGCGTCGCGACGGCCTCGGACCCGGTCCCGTTTCCGTCCTGGCCGGAATAGACCATTCCCTCGAGCGGCGTGTAGGGGCGGCCGGACGCGTAGGAATAGCGGATGCCGAGCGCTCCCCCCTTGAAGATCCAGCGGAAGATTCCGGTCGCGGAATGCATGACTTCGTAGGGAGAGGGGGCGAGGAAGCGGATATCGTCCTCCATCCGCCGGGAATGGAGGAAGTTGTAGACGACCAGGGCCTCGAACGATTTAAATTTTTTCTTAAGAAAAAGCTCGGCCCCCCGGGCGTAGCCCTTCCCTCCGTTCGTGACGGCTCCGTCCTCGCCCGTCAGGAAGAGATGCCGGTACTCCTTGTCATAGACCGTCGCCCGAAGATCGAGGTCGTCCCGGATGCGGTCGAAGCTCAAGGCGAAGTGGACGGCCGATTTCGGGCTGAGGGACGGGTACGCCCGGAGCGTGGCCGGGTCGCCGAACTGATGATAGAGGCCGGTCGAGAAGCGGACGGCATCGGACGGGCCCGAGAGATAGACGATCGAGAGCCGGGGGTCGAAGCCCCACGAGCTCGTGCGGACGTCGAGGGCCGCCGCCCGGCCGCCGGCGTTGAGAAAGAGCTTGTCCGTCAGGCGAAACTTGTCGTTGGCGTAGAACCCAAAGCGCGTCGCCCCGACCCGCGTGGCGTAATCCCCCGCCGCCATTCCCGAATCGCTCCCTCCCGTCAACCCGACCGCCGTCCCTGCGGCGTTTGCGTCGAGGCGCCGGCCCATGATGTCCGCCCCGAACTCCAGGTAGTGGCGATCGAGGTCCCACATCGCGTCCATGCGCGACTGGACGGCCTCATCGCGCGTCCGGGCGTCCAGCCCGACCTCCCGATAGTCGACGTCGTAGCGGGTCCAGGCCGCCGTCGCCTTGGTCGCGAACCGCCCGGTCCAGGCCGCCGTCCAGGTGGCGGCCGCCATCAGATTGCCCGAGCCCACGCCGAACGCTCCGCTCTGGTAATAATCATAGGTGTCGGACAGGCCGTAGAACCTGATCTGGTGGGCCGAACCGAGGCGGATGTTGAATTTCCCGAAGGCGTTTTCGCTCCCGAACCGGTTGCCGTGGCGGCCGTTCAGCCCCGTCAGGATATCGGAAAAGCTGCGGTTGTAGCTTCCGACGAAGCTGCCCCAGCCTTTCAGCGGAACGCCGACGTAGCTGCTCAGGCCCATGATCGACAGGCCGAGCCCCCCTTCCCCCTTCGCCGGCGAGTCCTTGGCCGTGAGGTCCATGATCCCGGAGAGGGCGTTGCCGTAGCGGGGCGAGAAGCCGCTCGTGGCCACGGAGAAGCTTTGGATGACCTGGTTGTCGAAGATGCTGAAATAGCTCTCGTGAAGCGATTCGCTCAGGAACGGGTGGGGAATCTCGATGCCGTCGAAGAAGTAGGTCACCTCGTCCGGCGCGCCGCCCCGGATGAGTAGGCTCGAGGTGTCGGGAAGGGCATTCACTCCCGGCAAAACCTGGCTGGCGAGGATGGGATCGGCCGCCGTCCCGGGAAGAGAGTAGACGTCCATCTTGTCCAGCTTGACCGTCCGCGCGTTCTTCGCGTCCGTCAGGCCGCTGTCGGCCGTGACCGAGATCTCCCGAGCCGGGAGGGGCTCGAGATCGAGCGGTATGGCCAGGGTTTCGCCTATGCGGGCGGTCACCTCTTTCTTTTTATAGCCGATGAGGAAGACCGACAGCTTCACCGCCGCGCCCGCCTTCCCCGCGACCGCAAGCCGGAAGCGGCCTCGGCCGTCGGCCGAGCAGCCGCGGCCGTCCTCCGCCAGGACGTAGGCCGGAAGAGGGTCCTTGGTATCGCTGTCGAAGATCCGGCCCTCGATCCAGGCGGTTTCCTGCGCGCGAGTCCCGGTCTCGGCCCGGGCCTGGGAAGGGGCGCCGAGCAAGCTCGCGATCCCGATCAAGACCAGAAAGAGGGCGGTCGTCTTGTTCATGGTCATTCAGGCAATCGTCGGCGAGGAGGTCGCCTCGAATCGAGGCGCTGCGGCACCGCCTACTTCTTGTTCTTTTCCAAGGCCGCGATCTCGGATTTGGCCCGGCCGTAGCCGGGGTTGGCCGCCAGGGCTTTCTTCAGCATGTCCAAGGCTTTGGCCGGTTCGTTCAGCTGCTTGTAGACGAGTCCGAGATAGAAGAACGCTTCGTCCTTGCCCCAATCCGGCTTGATCGGATCGCCGCCGGTCTCCTTTTCGAACTGGGCCACGGCCGTCTCGAGATAGCCCCGAGCCGCCTCCGGGCCTCCGCCGTATTCCGAGGGGACATAGAGCATGTAGGAACCGTGGAGCATGTTGACGCGCGGGTTGCCGGGGTCCTTCTGGTCGGCCTGGGCCATGAACTGGAAGCTTTCCATGCCGAGGGTCATCGCGTCTTCGGGATGGACGCTCAGCTGCATTCCGATCAGGCTGGCGTAGAGGGCGTCCGGCTCGCCGGACTTGGGCCCGAGGGACATGGCCTTCTGGGCGTACTGCTTGCCCTCGAGGGCGAAACGCTCGGTTTCAGCGTTCTTGCCCGCCGACAGATAATAGGATGTCAGGCGATAATCGACGAGGGCGACGTAATAGAGAAGATCGGCCTGGTCGGACTTGTTCAGGACGCAGGCCTTGAGGAAACCGTCCCGGGCCGCCAGGATCTGTTCTTCGGACCAGGCGTTGAGGCCAACCTGCAGCTTGGCCTTGGCGTCCTTCAGGGCCTGGAGGACGCCGGGGTCCTTGATGTCCTGGGCGGGAAGCGGCAGGGCCGCGGAGAGCGACAGGACGACAAGTCCCGCCGCCAGCCTGATGATGAAGCGAGAGTTGATGGTCATACGATTCTCCTAGGCTGGAAAATAGCTTTCCAGGGCTTTCAGGTAATTTTGAAACGCCGTCCGGCCTTTCTCCGTCAGGGAACAGGTCGTGAACGGCTTGCGCTCTTTGAACGACTTCTTGATGGCGATGTAGCCGCTTTCCTCGAGCTTGGAGAGGTGCGTGCTGAGGTTGCCGTCCGTCGTCTCAGTCGCCCCTTTCAAGTAGCCGAAATCCGCCTGCCGGACCGAGGCCAGGACGGACAGCACGGCCAGCCGCACCGGCGAATGGATCACCGGATCGAGAGGCGCGAACTTCTCGGGGCTCATTTGGCTGCGGCCTCGCGGCGGTTCTTGAGCCAGAGGGCGATGGCCGGGATGTCGTAGCCGACGAGAAAGAGGACGGCGAAAGCCAGCTCGCGCGGGTCCCCCTTGATGAACGTCATGCCCGTCCCGCCGACCCACCAGAGCAAGCCGAGCCAGACCATGGCCGGGCTTTCGTAGATGCCGCCCATGGTGAAAAACAGGATGCCGGCTACGACCGAAAAGAGCATCGGGATATTCTCGTAGCCGTAGATCTTGAGCATCGGGAAGGCGAAGCAGACGAGGGCGAAGCCCACGCCGCAGGCGATGGACAGGTGGCGGAAGGCGGTCTGAACGTAGGACGTCACGTGGGCGCAGCGGGCATATCGAAAGCCGAAGATGAAGCTGGCGATCCAGCCGACGCCGCCCGCGGCCGCCCAGATGATCCACTGGGCGTCGTAAAGGCGGGCGACCGAGAGAATATAGCTGACGACCATGGCGGCCGTGATCAGGATGCCCCAAACGATGAAGATCCCGACGGCCTCGCCCGTGGCCTTCTTCGTCTTCTCAAGCATGGACTTGATGATCTTGATGTCCTCGCGGGCCTGCTCTTCGGTCATGTCACGGCTCCTTATTGTTCAAAGTACTTTGCGTTGCAAAGTAATAATACGGCGAACACCGGCGTTTGTCAAGAGGGGAAAATAAATGTCCTTGCGAGGAGGAGCGCGCTTGCGCGACGACGAAGCAATCTCCGCTTCTACAAGGAGGACCGCTTTGCAAGGACAATGAAACACGCGGCGATCAGGACGACCGCCGCGAGCGGGAACCATCGCCCCCGGCCTCCGGGCCCCGGCGCGCCTGCGAACAGCGCGCCCTCCCCCGGCTTAGGCAGAGGCACGGGATCCCACGGAAGCCCGTAGCGCTCGGCCAGCCCCTTGACATAGAGAAGGTGGATCACGGGGACGCGGCGGGCCGCCATCTCCTGGATGACGCCCCGCTTCCCGGGCGCCGGTATGGCCACGACCTCGGTCAGCCCCGGCTTGAGCTCGAGCACGCGCGAATCCGTGCCCATGTTGGCCCAGCTCCCGCCGACGTTGATGAACGCCTTGATCGGCGCCGCGCCCGCGGCCGCCTCGTAGATCTCCATCCTCCGCCGGACATCGTCCGCCAGCGTCTTCTCGCGGACGATCGGCAGCCCGCGCGCTTCGATCCGGCGCGCGGCGAGCTCCTGCCCCTCGGGGGTCATGTCCGATCCGTCGTCGTTCTCGCCGCCCACGGCCAAAGCCGCCGGCCGGGCGTCGAGGATGCCTTTTTCGCGCAGGCAATCGAGCATGTCGAGGAGCGTGAATCGCGGGTCGTTGGCCCCCCAGTTCGAGGCGCCGGGCGAGGCGATCACGAGCGGCTTCGCCCCGATCGCCTGAAGGGCGGCCAGCGAAGCCGCGACGAGCGCCGGGAACGAGCCCGATGCGCCCACCGCGACAGCATCGCCTCGGCCGACGCCCGCCTGTTTCAGCATCCGCACCACGGCCGCGGCGAAATTGGGATTGGCCGCCGTCCGCTTGGCCTCGAGATGCCCGAGCGACGTGGTGATGGGCGAATTCTCCAGCCCGATGAATCCCGTCCGGTTGATGTCGGTGCGCGCGTCGATCCCGCCGCAGGCGGCCTCCGCGCAGCCGCGGACCGCGCGGATCGCATCGTCCATGAGGCGAGCAGCGGCCAGCATCTCGGCGTCCGCGGCCGAGGCGACCGTGCCCGGCCCTCCGCTCGCAGCCCCGGCGACTCTCCCCATGCCCGGCCCAAGCTTGTATGCGGCGAAGAGGGCCACGCTTACGAGCGCGACCATCGCCGGGAGCCTTTCTTTTTTCATGTCGCTCAGAGGACGAGCTTGGCCAGGAAATACGTCAGGACCGCGGCCGAGGCGAACGAAGCCAGGGTCGGCAGGAACTTCTGGCGCTCGAGGTTGCCGGCCAGCAGGCCGGGGACGATCCAGCCCACGACGCGCAGGTCGAGCGACGTCGGCCCGAGATGCGGCCAGACCAGGAGCCAGAGCTGGCCGAAGACCCCGCCGAGGAGGATCAGCAGGACGAAGCGCCGCCGGCCGAAAAGCAGGAAATAGCGGGCGAGCGCTTTGTAACAGGCCAGGCTGAGGAGGGCCGCGGCGACCGTGGCCACTACCCGCAGCGGCTGATCGAGGTAGAGCGCCGCGAACGCCGGGACGATGATCCCGCCGGGCAGGATGCCCGTGATCTCGGCGTAGAGGAGCGCGACCGCGATCCCGATGATGACCGTGCCCGTCATCACAACGCCTCCCCCGTGCGGGCCCAATGATCGACCAGGGCCGCGCCCGCGCCGCCGATGTTCCCCAGGCCGACGATGAGCGCGTCACCGGCGACGAGCTCGCACAAGGCGGCCGTGATGCGGGCCGGATCGCGGTCGGCCACGGCCGAAATCGAGGGATGCGGGAATTCCGCCCGGGCGCGACGCCCCCGACCGCCCCGGCTCGCCCAATTCCTCCGGCCGAGGGCCCGGGCGTGATCGCCCATGAACACCAGCCGTTCGAAGGAGGCGAAGAATCCGTCCCGAAGCGCCTCGAGCCATTGCTCCGTCCGGTCGCCGCGGTCGGCCCGCAGGTTGAGCAGGGCGAGGGTCTTAGGCGGCAGCCCGGGATGCCGCCGCCGGAGCGCGTCGAGGACGAGAGCCGAGGACTCCGGCTCGTTGGCCGCGAAGGCGCTGGCCGCGAAGATCGCGGGCCCGCCGGCGCGCGCAGAAGCGGGGGCTGGCGGTGCGGCCTGAATCTTCCAGACTTTCAAGGCGCCGAAATCCGGGGACGCCGCCTTGATCCCGGCCGCGACGATGTCCGGGGCGATGCCGAGCGAGCCGGCGATCGCCGCCGCAAGCCGGATGTTTTCCGGAAACGCGCCGCCCTCCGTTTGCCCCGGTTCGATTCCTCCTCCGTCGCCCATTGCCCCGCCGGCCCGCGGAACCTTGACGAGCGCGCCGGGCCGCTTCCGCGCCGCCTCGGCGAACGCCGGATACGATTCCTCCTCGAGGACGAACGTCGTGCCCGCCGCCGGCATGGCCGCGGCTAACGTCGCCGCGATCTCGTTTTTCGTCCGGCCCATGTCGTCGAGATGGTCGAGCCGGACGTTGGTGACGGCCAAGATCCCCGGCCGGAAGATCGCCGCCGACTCGGCCCGCAGGTTCTCGCCCCGGATGCTCATCATCTCGGCCACGATCGCGTCCGCGCCCCGGCGGGCCGCGAGGGCCAGGACGCGCTTCTGCTCGAGGATCGAAGGCCGGCCGGGGCGGGCGATCTCCCGCTCCGCGCCGTCGGGAAGGATGAGGACGGGCTTCGAGCCCGTGGTCTTGGCCAGGACCTTGTATCCCGCCGCACGCAGGATCGAGGCCAGGAGGCGGACGACGGTCGACTTCCCGCGCGTGCCCGTGACGCAGATCCGGAGCGGCACGCCGCGGCGCCGCCTGGCGAGGACAATCCGTTCCGCGGCCCAAAAGGCGATCAACAGCACCAGGCAGGCCGCCGAGGCCGCCAGCACCTTTCCCGCCGCGAATTCCATGCCGTTTGCTCTCCGCCGCTCATTCTATAAGAAAAAAGGGGACGGTTCTATTATTCCGTATTTATCCCAAGATCCAACGAAAAATAGAACCGTCCCCTATTTTCTCCCGGGGCCCCCACCGCCGTCGGCCGGAAATTCGGAAATCAGGTTACTGTCACCGAATTGGGGGGCTTTGACTCGCTTCGGCTTTTCGTTAAGATAGAGTGGATCTTTTGCTCATTTTCCGCCCCAAGGAGACGCCATGAAGACACGAACGCCCATCCGGGTCCCGGCAGCCGCCCTCCTTATCCTGGCGGCCGGCGCCACTTTCGCGTTCGCCCGCCAGAAGCCGGCCGCCCCGCCCCGGGGCCGGAGCGTCACGCTCGGCGACCTGACTTCGTTCGAGTTGAAGGACAACATCTTCCAGATCGCGGCCGGGCCGGATCTCGTCCGGGTGATCTTCTATCGGGACGACATCTTCCGCATCTGGCTCGGGCCCGACGGCGCCTTCGCCGATACCCCGGCCAAGCCCGAGGATGCGCCGATCGTCGTCTATAAGGGCGCGCCCGTCGCCGAGGCCTGGAAGGAGACGGCCGACTACTACCGCATCCAGAGCCCGGTCTGCGTCCTGCGCGTCTACAAGCGGCCGCTCCGCTTCGCAATGTTCGACAAGGACGACCTGACCGTCCTCTGGCAGGAGAGCCGGCCGCTCGCCTACGGTCCCTCGACCGTCCAGACGCTGCGCCGGGGCGAGGCCGAGAACTTCTACGGCTGCGGGATGCAGAACGGCTACTTCTCCCACCGCGACGCGTCGGTCAACATCCGGCTGAACACGCGCGGCTGGGGCGACGGCACGACATCCAACCCGGCGCCTTTCTACATGAGCACGGCCGGCTACGGCGTTTTCCGCAACACCATGGCCCCGGGCAAATACGATTTTCTGTCGCCGCTTGTCCTGTCGCACGACGAGCCGCGCTTCGACGCCTACTATTTCTACGGCCCCTCGCTCAAGAAGATCCTCGAGGCCTACACCCTGATCACCGGCCGGCCGTTCTTCCCTCCCCGCTGGGGCCTGGAGTTCGGCGACGCCGACTGCTACAACAAGAAGGGCAAGACGCCGGATGTCATCTCCAAGGTGGCCGATGCCTACCGGGCGAACGACATGCCCGGCGGTTGGATCCTGCCGAACGACGGCTACGGCTGCGGCTACACCGACCTCGAGTACACGGTCCAGGAGCTCGCCAAGCGCGGCTTCTATACCGGCCTCTGGACGGAGAAAGGCCTCGACCGGATCGCCGCCGAAGTCGGCAAGATCGGCACCCGGGTCATGAAGCTCGACGTGGCCTGGGTCGGGCCCGGCTACCAGTTCGCCATGAACGGCATGCGGGACGCCTACGAGGGCATCGAGAAAAACAGCGACGCCCGCGGCTTCGTCTGGACGACGTGCGCCTGGGCCGGCGGCCAGCGCTATTCCACGATCTGGTCGGGCGACCAGTCGGGCAACTGGGAGTACATCCGCTTCCACATCCCGTCGGTCCTCGGGGCGGGGCTTTCGGCCTTCAACGCGGCCACGGGCGACGTGGACGGCATCTTCGGCGGCGGGGCCCTGACCCAGGTCCGGGACCTCCAGTGGAAGTGTTTCACGCCCGTCTACATGATCATCAGCGGCTGGTCCAAGCAGACCAACCTCATGAAGCAGCCCTGGATTTTCGGTGAGCCCTATACCTCCATCAACCGCCGCTATATGAAGCTCAAGATGCGGCTCACACCCTACATTTATTCGTATTGCCGGGAAGCCTACGACACCGGCGTGCCGACCGTCCGGGCCATGGTCCTCGAGTATCCCGATGACCCCGTCACCTGGTCGAAGCGGACCCAATACCAGTTCATGAGCGGCGAGTCGCTCCTTGTCGCGCCGGTCTACGAGGACTCGCCCATCCGGAACGACATCTATCTTCCGGCCGGCCGATGGATCGATTACTGGAACGGCCAGGAGTATTTCGGCCCGACGGTTCTGAACGGCTTCGAGACGCCCCTCGAGAAGCTGCCCGTCTTCGTCAAGGCCGGGGCGATCATCCCGATGTATCCCGAGATGCTTCACGACAGGGAGAAGCCCAAAGACCCCGTGACCTTAGATATCTTCCCCTCGGGCAAATCGAGCTTCTCGCTCTATGAGGACGACGGCGTGACCCAGGACTACCGGGCGGGCTACTTTGCCCGGACGCTCGTCGAGGTCGACGCGCCGAAGATGATCGACACGGCCAAAGAGATCACGGTCAAGGTCGGTCCGGCTAAGGGCAAATACCGCGACATGCCGGCCACGCGGTCCTACGTGGTGGACCTCCACATCCCGGTCAAGCCGGCCGCCGTCAGGCTCAACGACAAGGCGCTCCCCGGCCTGGACAAGAAAGAAGAGTTCGACAAGGCCGCCGAGGGTTGGTTCTTCGACGCCCGGGACCGCCGCGGCGTGCTGCACGTCAAGACCAAGGCCCTGCCCCTGGCCGGCGGCTTCGCGGTGAAGATCGGCCTGTAGCACGGAGGGAAAGACCAATAAATTCCAAGAACAAAGGGGGGCCTCATGAAAAGCAAAAAAACCGGCATTGCTTCCATTGACGAATATATCGCGACTTTCCCGGTAGAAATACAAAATATTCTGCGGGAATTACGGACGACAATAGGAGCCGCCGCTCCCGGAGCGGAAGAGAGAATCAGCTATCAAATGCCCGCGTTCGCCCTGAAAGGCATTTTGGTTTATTTTGCCGCCTGGAAAGACCATATCGGCTTTTATCCGACGTCCTCCGGAATTCGTGCGTTCCAGAAGGAGCTTTCGCTCTATGAAAACTCAAAGGGCTCCTTAAAATTTCCGATAGACAAGCGTCTGCCTCTGACATTGATCAGCAAAATCGTTAAGTTCAGAGTCGCTGAAAATCTAAAAAAGGCCAAGATAAAACCAAGCAAGAAACATGAAGATCTTTTGGAAATCGCTTAAAGCCATAGGAATAAAAAGCAGATTATGATTTCCATCGATCGGCGGCCGAAATACCGTTATTTCGTGGAGGGCGGCCGATTCGGAACAGGGCGGGAGAGATGATCTTTGAAAAGTCCATTTTGAGGCTGCGCTCAAAATCAGCGGCGCTCGTTCTAGACCGCACTCATTTTATGGAAAAAAGAAGTGAATCGAAAGGCCTCTGGCTGTTTTTCGCCTTAACCTACGGCATTATGCTCCTCACCTGGGGATTGATGGCGCTTTATCAGATTCCCGGCGGGTCTGCCACCCCGGGATCTCCGTCGCCGACATGCCCCGGCCTCTTGTTATTCTTTCTCGGCGGATTCTCGCCATCCATCGCCGGGGTCCTCTTGACGTGGCGAACAGGCGGACGAACAGGCTTGCGCGAGCTATGGCGGCGTGCTCTCCAATTCAATCTTGGCTGGAGCTCCTATGGGGTCATCCTGCTTCTCCCGATGATGATGCTGGGGTTGCGCCTTGCCGTGCATATGATGCGCGGAGGAACGATTCTCGCCTCTCCGCTGCTGACTCAACCCCTTCGTCTGGTCGCATTCACGATGGCGATGATCCTGGGCGGCGCGGTTTCCGAGGAATTCGGATGGCGCGGCTTTGCCTTGGATCGACTTTTAGGCAAATGGCGCCCCGGGGCCGCAAACATGATCCTAGGTCTTTCGTGGGCCTTCTGGCATGGGCCCCTGTTCTTCATCCCCGGGACGGCGCAAGCCGCGCGCGGCAAAGCAATCGTCGAGCTCGCGCTCTTTGCCGCATGGATCATCCCGCTCACCGTCGTATTCACCTGGCTGCACATCCGAACGGGCCGCAGCTTGTTCGCGGCGGTTCTCTTTCACGCGACGATCAACTGGACGAATTCGTTCGCCGGGACCCTCATCCGTGGAGGATTGATCGATCAATTGACAGGCATGGCGGCCATGGCCTTTTTTGCGGCGGCGGCCATGATTTGGTGGAAACCGAGCCGCCGCCCCGGCGCCATGAAGATCGGCCCGTAGCGCCATATTGACGTCAAACGGAGGTCGCCATGAATTTAAGGCGCTTTTTCACCATCAACCTTTTCCCCGCGGTCTTCTTCGGCATCTGCTGCTCCCTCTTTCCCGTCTGGGCCATTCGTCTGTACGCTCTGGCACTGAATGAAGCGGCCATATGGATGACGCGCGCGGCTGGAGGTTCCCTTTTGGGCTTTGCCATCATCTTGACTTGATTCCCGAATGCAGATATAAAAGGTAACTATTTGATTCGATAGATACTTCGAGCGTCCTCAGGACAAGCATGAAGTACGCGGAATTTCCGAATTCCGGCCATCGATCCAGCGTGGAGGAAGCATGAATATCCTAGGTCTCGCCAGCCGGCACGGGCTGAACACCTTCGAGCAGATCGCCATCCTCGGCGTCGTCTGCACCGCCTTCATCAGCCTGCTGTATGCCTGGCTCCTGCGCGGCAGCGTCATGAAGAAGGACAAGGGGACGGCCAAGATGCAGGAGGTCTGGAACGCCATCCGCATCGGCGCGGACAGCTACCTGAGCCGCCAGCTCAAGACGATCCTGCCCCTCATCGGGGCCCTGACGTTCGTCCTGTTCATGAGCGTCTATATCGTCCCGCCGAGCGCGGAGGCCACCCACGAATTCGGGGCCAACGCGACGATCATCATCGCCATCGGCCGGACGCTGGCCTTTATCCTCGGGGCGACGTTCTCCCTGCTCGTCGGGCAGCTCGGCATGCGGATGGCCATCCAGGCCAACGTCCGCTCGGCTTCCGCCGCACGCCGGAGCTTCAACGAAGCTCTGTCCATCGCCTACTATGCCGGCACGGTGACCGGGATGCTGACCGACGGCCTGGGCCTCTTCGGAGGCACGGTCATCTTCATCATCTTCGGCAAGGCCGCGCCCGACGCCCTCCTCGGCTTCGGCTTCGGCGGCACGCTGATCGCCCTCTTCATGCGGGTGGGCGGCGGCATCTACACCAAAGCCGCCGACGTGGGCGCCGACCTCGTGGGCAAGGTCGAGAAGGACATCCCCGAGGACGACCCGCGGAACGCCGCGGTCATCGCCGACCTCGTTGGGGACAACGTCGGCGACTGCGCGGGCATGGCCGCCGACATCTTCGAAAGCTATGAGGTGACCATCGTCTCCGGCCTGATCCTGGGCCTGGCCCTGATGGCCGTCGATCCGAGCCACTCCTTGAAGTGGATCGTCTACCCCCTGATCATCCGGGCCATCGGCGTCATCAGCTCGATCCTGGGGACCTTCACCGTCCCCATCTGGGCCCACTTCCCGATCAAGTTCCTCCGGGCCCACGACGCCGAAGAGTCCATGTTCCGGTCCTACGAAGTTTCGAGCGTCAACACCATCACCTTCGCTTTCCTTCTGGCCTTCCTCTACGCCCACGACTGGCGGATGGGGATGCTGACCGCCATCGGCGTCGGCCTGGCGGTGGCCTTCAACCCCCTGACCTCCTACTTCACCTCGACCAAGCGGCCTCCGGTCAAGGAGATCGTCGAATCGACCAAGACCGGCGCGGCGACCACCATCCTCTCCGGGCTGTCGATCGGCATGGAGTCGAGCGTCTGGGCCCTCGTGGCGGTGGTCGTCAGCTTCATTTTCGCCCTGCTCCTCTACGGGGGCGAGGCCAGCGCGACCTACGTCCTCTACGCCGTGGCCATGATCGGCATCGGGATGCTGAGCCATACGGGCAACAACGTGGCCATGGACTCCTATGGCCCGATCTCGGACAACGCTAACGGCATCGGGGAGATGGCTTGGCACGACCTGAAGGACGAAGCGACCCAGAAGGCCCGCCAGATCATGGCCGACCTCGACGCCGTCGGCAATACGACCAAGGCCATCACCAAGGGCGTGGCCATCGCCTCGGCGGTCATCGCCGCGATGAGCCTCTTCGCCTCGTTCATCACCGACGTGGGGCGCGTCCAGGAGCAGCTCGGCGTGGTGAAGATGGGCGCCATCCGCCTCTCGGAGACCAAAGTCTTTATCGGCCTGCTGCTCGGCGGGGCGCTGCCCTGGCTGTTCAGCTCGCTGTCCATCAAGGCGGTCAGCCGGGCGGCCGGCATGATCGTCCATGAAGTCCGGCGGCAGTTCCGCATCCCGGGGATCATGGAGGGCACGGTCAAGCCCGACTATGCCCGCGTCGTCGGCATTTCCACCCGGGCGGCCCAGAAAGAGCTCGTTCCTCTCGCCACCATTTCCGTTCTCATGCCGATCGCGGTCGGATTGATCCTCCAAGTCGAGGCCCTGGGCGGCTTCCTGGCGGGGATCATCCTCAGCGGCCAGCTCCTGGCCGTGTTCATGGCCAATACGGGCGGTGCGTGGGATAACGCCAAGAAATCCGTCGAGGACCAGCCGCGCGACTTGGCGGCCAACACCGGCAAGGGCTCGGAGCGCCACAAGGCCGCCGTCGTGGGCGACACGGTCGGCGACCCGCTCAAGGACACGGCCGGCCCGGCCCTGAACCCTATGATCAAGGTGGCCAACCTGGTCAGCCTGATCGCCGCGCCGATCATCGTCAAGTACAGCCACATGTCGATCGGGCTCGTCGTCGTGGTCGTGGCCCTGCTCCTCGCCGTGGGCTGGGCCATCCGCCGGAGCAAGCGCCCCATGGGCAAGCTCGAGGAGGACCCCTCCTGAATTCGGTGTCAGTAACCTGATTTCCTTATTTCCCTGCTCTTATAGGGGGCGGCGGCAGCGCCGCCCCCTTTTTTATTAGCCCGAATTCCGGTATTGCCTTGCCTGCCACCTAAATAAGATAATGAGGGGCATGAGCAAGGCGAAAGTCGCGGTCCTGCGCACGACCCCGGCCTCGGTTCTCGAGGACGTCGTCCGGGCGTTCGAGCTCGGCGGCGGGCCGGGGGCGCTCGACAAGGCCGCCCCGACCATCATCAAGGACAACATCAGCTGGCACTATCCGTTCCCATCGGCCAACACCACACCCTGGCAGCTCGAAGGCGCCATCCTGGCGCTCCGGAAGCACGGGTTCGGCGGGCTCACGTGCGTCCAGAACAAGACCGAGGTGACGGATGCCTTCAAGGGCGAGGACCTGAACCATTACAGACCCATCTTCGACGCCTACGGCATCCCGGTTAAGTTCAATTTCCGGGACGAGGATATGAAGTGGATTCCGTACCGGCCGAAGGCGAAGATGCTCATCCTCGACAGGATCTATGGCGAGAGCGTCCCGATCCCCGATTTCCTCCCCGGGAAGAACATCGTCCACCTGCCCACGGCGAAGTGCCACATCTATACGACGACGACGGGGGCGATGAAGAACGCCTTCGGAGGGCTGCTGAGCCACAAGCGCCACCAGACGCACACCCATATCCACGAGACGCTCGTGGACCTGCTGGCCATCCAAAAAGAGATTCACCCCGGGCTGTTCTGCCTCATGGACGCCACGATGGCCGGCAACGGCCCGGGGCCGCGCATCATGAAGCCCGTGCGGAAGGACGTCCTCCTCGCCTCGGCCGACCAGGTGGCGATCGACGCCGTGGCCTCGAAGATGATGGGCTTCGACCCCATGTCCATCCCCTACATCCGCCTGGCCCATGAGGCGGGGCTGGGCGTGGGGCGCCCCGAGGAGATCGAAATTGCGGGCGATCCCGGCGCAGCCGCCGAGAATTGGGGATTCCGCGTCGGCCCGTCCTTCCACAGATTCGCCGGCTGGGTCACCTGGTTCGGGCCGACACGCGTTTTCCAGAAGCTCCTGACCCGGCCGCCGCTCCTCTATCTCGGCAGCTTCTATTCGTTCTTCTACCACGACGTAATCCACTGGCCGTTCAAGGAAGGGCGCATCTACAAGCGCTGGCTGGTCGAATCGGAATGGGGCCGGCTCTTCCAGGCGTACGGCGACCGGAAGGGGAAGGCGGCGCCGGACCGAGAATCGTATTGACGATCATCCCGATCCCCTATGCGCTCATCGCCAACGTCATCGCCGGCTTCTTCATCGTCCGGGGGTTCCTGGCCGCGGAAGAACGCGGCCGGATCGTCATCGTCGTCCTCGCCGCGGCGACGCTTATTGTCCCCAGGCTGTTCGCCTCGGGCACGGTCGGCCTTTTCTGCTTCGTCGCCCGCGTCCTTGTCGGGATCGGCTGTGCGATGTACGTGAAATTCAAGAACGCCGCCCCCTAATAAATCGGTGACAGTAACCTGATTTCCGAATTTATTTACATATTTGAGAAGGGAATTCTACTTTTAGCTTAAGCAAAGATTGTCCAAGGACTCCTATATCTTACTAATTTTCAATGCTTTATCTAAAACAATTCGGAAATCAGGTTACTGTCACCAATTAAAAAGCCCCCGCTCTCGGCGCGGTGGGCGCCGGGGACAGGGCGAAAAATCCGTCTCGTTCGCTTCTTAATTCCCGTCGAGCATCGGGTCCTGGCGGACCGCGACCTTGCCGGTCAGCGTCTTGCCGCCGACCGTCATCTTCACGGCGTAGACGCCGGGATCCGCGACGCTCGCACCCATGCCGCCCCGGCCGCCCATGCCGCCGCCTCCTCCGAATCCGCCGCCTCCGCCCATGCCCAGCATCTGCATGACGCCCTGCTGGATTTCCTGGGCCTTGCGATAGTTCGCCCCGACGGCGTCGAACTGCTTGAGCGCATCCTGGACGGCCGCCCGCTGCTCGTCATTCAGCTCGCCCCGGCCGGCAATGGTGGTGATCTGGGCCTTCATCGCACTGATGGCGCCCGGAACCATGCTCGGGGCCGGATCGAAGCGGAAGTCCCAGATGAGCCGGTTGATCCCGGTCTTTGGATTGTCGATCGTGTAGGTGGCTTTCTGCTGGCCGGTCACGTCCATGATCTCGATCGTCACCGGGCCGACCGGCTTGTCCTTGAGATAGTAATGGATCAGGGCCCCGGTCGGCGGGTTCTCGCCCTTGAAGTAGAGGTTCCCGCGGCTGTAGCCGCCCCGGCCGAGGCGGAGCCAGCGCGTGGCCGGCCGGCTGTTGGCGAACAGGAACGCGTCGCCGCCGAGGACGGTGTCGGTCGCCTGCTGGAGGGCCGAGATGTCGTCCAGGATCCAGATGCCCCGACTGTGGGTCGCGGCGATCAGGTCGTTGTCCCGGGGATGGATGATCAGGTCGTGGTAAGCCATGGTCGGCGCGTTGAGCGACAGGTTGGTCCACGACTTGCCGCCGTTGAGGGTGCAGAACACCGCGAACTGGGTGCCGACGAAGAGGAGGTTCTTGTTCTTCAGGTCCTCGGTGACGCAGTAGACCGGGCCGCCGTCCGGCAGATTGGCCGAGATGCTGGTCCAGGTCTTGCCGTAGTCCGTCGTCTTGAAGACGTAGGGCTTGAAGTCGTCGCTCCGGTGCCCGTCGAACGAAAGGTAGCACGTCCCCTCGTCGAAGCGGGAGGCCGCCACGCGGCTCACCCAGGTGTTGGCCGGGACGCCGGCCACGTTCAGCCGGACGTTGGTCCACGTGCCGCCGTCGTTGCGCGAGATCTGGACATTGCCGTCGTCCGTGCCCACCCAGAGCAGGCCGGGCCGGATCGGCGATTCCGAGACGGTGATGATCGTGCAGTGCGTTTCGGCCCCGGTGTTCTCGATCGTCAGGCCGCCGCTCGGCTTGTTCTTATCGGGGTTGTTGGTCGTGAGGTCGGGGCTGACGATCATCCAATGGTCGCCCCGGTCCACCGACTTGAACAGGTAGTTGCCCCCGAAATAGAGGGTCGTGGGGTTGTGGGACGAAAGCAGGATCGGCGTGCTCCAATTGAACCGGAACGGGCCGCCCCGCTGGCCGCCGCCGAGAGGACCGCCCGCGGCGCCGGTCTGGCCGGCACCCTGACCCCGCTGGCCGCCCGCCGCCGGAGGTTGGCCCGGCTGTCCCTGGGCCGGAGGCTGGGCCGTCTGGCCGCCCTGTCCGCCTTGCCCGCGCTGGCCGCCTGGGCCGCCGGGCCCGCCCGCCGCCGGAGCGGGGGCGTTGGGGAAGATGTCCTTGAAGTTGACGATGTTCATCTGGGTCGGACGGATCGACCGGGCCTCCCGCGTTTCGGCGTTCACCCGTTGAACCGACCCGCCCTGGCTCTCACAGTAGACCGTCTTCCAGTCGACGGGGTCGTTTTGGGTGTGGAACCCGTCGCCGCCGCCGATGTTGAACCAGAAGTCGGTCAGGATCGAGCCCTCGCGGCTCATCGAAGGGCCGCCCCACGTGCCGTTGTCCTGGAGGCCGCCGTAGACGTAGTACGGGTCGCGCATGTCGGCGCTCACCGCGTAGAACTGGGAGAAGGCCAGGTTATCGAAGTAGATGAACGTCTTGCCGTGGTCGTGGGTCAGGGCCGCCCCGCCGTCCTGGCCGACGTAGAACCGGTTCCTGTTGGTCGGATCGAGCCACAGGGCGTGGTAGTCGGGGTGCAGGCCGGGGATGGTCTTGAGCGTCCGGCCGCCGTCCTCGGAGTACTGCAGGCTTTCCGACAAATAATAGACGAGCTTGTCGTCGAGGGGGTTGATGAAGATGTGGCTGTAGTAGAACGGGCGGCTGTTCGTCCGGTTCATGAACATCCAAGTCTCGCCGCCGTCCTCGGACCGGTAGATCCCCGTGCCGAGCTTGGCCATGTTCTTGAAATCTGGATTTTCCTTCATGCCCTCGGGCGTGCTGATCTGGCGCGCGGGCTGGAAGCTCGCCTCGACCACCGCCCCCAGGACCTTGGGATTGGACCGGGAGATGGCGATCCCGACGCGGCCCAAATCGCCGGTCGGCAGGCCCTTGGTCATCTTCTTCCAGGTCTTGCCGGCATCGGTGGATTTATAGATGCCGCCGCCCGGGCCGCCGGAATCGAAGCGCCACGGCTGGCGGAGCCGCTGCCAGAAGGTGACGTAGAGGACGTCGGGATTGCCGGGGTCCATGACGCAGTCCATGGCCCCCGCCTTGCCGTCGTTCGGAAGTCCGCCCCCGAGCTTCTGCCAGGTCTTGCCACCGTCGATCGTCTTGAACAGGCCGCGGTCCCCGGTGTAACCCCAGGGATGGCCGGCGCCCGAGACGTAGCAGATGTTCGGATCGGTCGGATGGGGAAGCACCCGACCGATCGTCTGGGTGTTCTCCAGGCCCATGCGGGTGAAGGTCTTGCCCCCGTCGGTGGATTTATAGACGCCGTCGCCCCACTCGACGCTGTTTCGAACGCACTCCTCGCCCGTGCCCACCCAGATGATATTCGGATCCTTCTGGAAAAAAGCCACGTCGCCGATGGACGACGTGCCGTATTTCTCGAAGATGGGCTCCCAGGTCGTCCCGGCATTCACCGATTTCCAGACGCCGCCCGACGCGCCGCCGATCAGGACCTGGGTGAAATCCCTGTCCAGGGCGTCGAATGCCGAAATGCGTCCGGTCATGTTGGCCGGGCCGATGTTACGCCACTTCAGGTCCTTGACGAAGCTCGCCTCCGGGCCGGCGTTCTGGGAGAAGAACGGGCCGGACATCGCCAGGACGAACGCCGCCAAGACCGCGAAGCGGATGATCGTACGCGCTTTAGGGCTCAAGGCAGACCTCCTTGTTGGGTTGTATTGGGATACGAAAGGAAATTTCCGGCCGCGGCGCGCCGCGAAGGCGGGACGGGCCGGATGGATGGACGCGAGGGTAGACGTTTTCACCACTTCTTAGACGCCGTGACGAGATGGATTCTTCCGCGAAGCGCGCGGGACATGGGCGAATTATATAGAAATAGGGATCGGGTCTCAACCCTCAGCCTTTCTCCTGGGGGATCAAGGGGAAAAGCGGTAGCCGACGCCGTAGACCGTTTGGATGAAGCGCGGCGCGGCGGGGTTGTCCTCGATCTTCTGCCGCAGCTTGGCGATGTGCTGGTCGAGAGTCCGGGTCGTGCCCTCATACCGGACGCCCCAGATTTCGTCGAGGAGGGTGGAGCGATCGACGACTTCGCCGGCGCGCGCCGCGAAAAAACGGAGCAACTCGATCTCCCGGGCGGTCACCGCGAAGCTCCTGCCGCTCTTGGTCCCGGTGAACGTCTTCGGATCGATCCGGACGTCGGCGAACTCGATCGGGCCGGCGTCGCGCGCCTTGGTCGCTCGGGCTGCCGCCCGCCGCAGGGCCGCCCGGACGCGGGCGACGAGCTCCCCGACGCCGAACGGCTTGACGATATAATCGTCGGCCCCCAGCTCGAGGCCCACCACCTTGTCCACTTCCTGGCCCTTGGCCGTCAGCATCAGGATGGGCGTCAGGGCGTCCTTTTTCCGGATCTCCCGGCAGACATCGAGGCCGCTCAGCTGCGGAATCATGACGTCGAGGAGGACGAGGGCGGGTGGTTCGGCCCGGTACGCCTTCAGGGCGGCGATCCCGTCCCGGGCCGACCTGACCTCGAATCCTTCGCCCTCGAGCAAATCCTCGAGCCCGGTCAGGATGGCCGGGTCGTCCTCGACGACGAGAATCATCTCTTTCACGGCTTCGCCTCCGCCTTCGCTTCCCTCTTCGCCGCTTCGGGGAGCGTGATCCGGAAGACGCTCCCGCCGCCCTCCCGGGGCCGGTATTCGACGTCGCCGCCTTGGTCGCGCGCGATCCGGCGGGCGATAGTCAGCCCCAGGCCCGACCCGGAGACCGGGGCGGCGAGCGTCCGGTCCACGCGGTAGAATTCGCGGAAGATCTTGCTCGCTTCGGCCGCCGGGATCCCGATCCCGCGGTCCTTGACGTCGATCCGAATTCTCCCGTCCGCCCGGCCGATCTCGACCTCGATGCGCTTCGTCCCGGCCGAGTATTTCTCGGCGTTGGACAGCAGGTTGAGGACGGCCTGCTCAAGCGCTTCCTCGTCCGCCTCCACGGGCGCGGGGCCGGCGGCGTTCGCGAAGAACACCGCGAACCCGTCGTGCTCGAGCCGGACGCACTCGCTCTCCACAATGGCCTCGACGAGGACGCCGGCGTCCAGGCGTTTGCGGGCGTAGGCCCGCTTCCCCTTCTCCATTTTGGAGAAATCGAGGACGTTGTTGATGAGCCGGGTCAGCCGCCCGGTCTCGGCGGCCATCAGGCCGAGATAGGCCCGCTGCTTGGCCGGGTCGGGCTGCCGCCCCTCCTTGAGCATCTCGGAGAACATCCGGATCGAGGTCAGCGGCGTCTTGAGCTCGTGCGAGACATTGGTCACGAACGTCGTCTTCTGCCGGGCTAAGATCATCTCGCTTTGGAGCGTGTGGAGGATCCAGGCCCCCGCGGCCGCAATCACGGCGAACAGGGCCAGGATGAGGACGGCCATCATCAGCCGGGTCGCCCGGACCTGCGAGGCCATCGCCCCGGGGTCGGTGGGATAGGCGGCCACTTCCCAGCGGGGCAGCGTCTCGCTGACCTCCCGAGCCACGAGCGGCCGGCGCCAGTCCCGGCTGTCCTGGCCGGAGGGCGAGACGAGCGGGCGGCCGTTCTCGTCGAGCACGGTCAGGATCCGGCCCTGCGAGACGACATCGGGCAGGCGGACCAGGATCCGGGACCGGACCGCGGCGTCGTCGGCGACGCAGCCGACGATCCGGCCGGAAGCGAGGCGCTTCCAGAACAACAGGCTCAGCTTGTCGTCGATGAACCGGGGGATGAGCCCCGCCTCCCGGCCGGCGATGATCTCGCTGAACTTCCGCGGCTCCGAGATGTAGATCGATTCCGCCCGGCTCTCGGCGGCCGCGGGCTTCGCCGGGAGGCCGGCTTGGGGCGAGACCGTCCGCGAAACCGCCTTCTGGCCCTGGCGCGCGGCTTCGTCGTAAACTCGCTTACGGGCCGAGTCGCTTAGCTCGAACTCGGCCAGGGCCTGCTGCTCGACGCGGAAGTCCTGGGTCTTGGGTTTGGCCTCCTTGTTTCCACTGCCCGTCTCGGGCGCGGCTGGCGCCGCGGCTTGAGCCCCAACCGGCGCCGGGATCCGGTCCTTGTAGAGCAAAGCCACGTTCTGATAAATCGGAGTGGCCTTGGCATCCGTCACGAAATCCCGGTTCCAGTTCAGAAACGCAAGGTCGTCCTGGGCCAGGTACGCGTCCCGCGTCGGCCACAGGATCCTGAAGTCGGAGGACAGGAGAAACGGAACGCCCACGAGCGGCGCGGCCTTCTTCCAGGCCGCGAGGGCGGCGCGGGGATCGGCCCCCACATCCGACGGCGCCCCGGCCGTCAAGTCATCCTGGACGCGGCCAAGGTCCTCGCGGATGAGCGATACCGCATGGCTGACTTCGGCGTCGAGCGCCCCCTGAAGGCGCTTCTCCAGGAACGCCTCCTCGCGGTCGATCGAGCGGATGGAGAGGAAGGCGAGGACGGCGCACGGCGCCAGAACGGCGAGGATGAACAGGAGCCTCAAGTGATTCGAAAGGCGGGGCGCGTTCATGGTCGTCGTTCGCCCGAGGGCATCTCCTTTGCCGTCTATTATAACCCCAATCTTTTGCTTATGAAAAAACGGGCGGGTCCCGGGAGCGTGGAGGCCGTCCGCGCTCCCGGGACCCGCACCGCGACCGTCAGCAGCCGTCCCGGATGACCCTCAAGCGGGGTTCCGGCTGTTCCCCCTTCGGCCACGTCTTCCCTTCTTCCTGGGCGAAGGCGGCGAGATGGACCACGGCGCCATCCAGGGCGATGGCCTGGATGTTGATGCCCTCGTCGAGGCAGGAATACTCCATCCCCAGGTCGAGCCCCTTTTTAGACTGGTAGGGCTTGTCGACAAACGCCTTTAGGAAGTCGGCGGCCGCCTCGGGCTTCAATTCGCCCTGGACCTTGAGGCCGAGGGCCGAGAGCGCCGCCGAGCGCAGGATCTTCGGCCATTGTTTCCGGAAGAGCGAAGGGTCTTCGAACACGTCGGCGCTGACGATCCTGCCTCCCAGCCCGATGACGACGCCCACGGTGTCCTCCATCAGCCGGGGGATCCCGGCCATCCGCCCTTCGATCTCGGCGATCGTCGCCTTATTCGCCGGTGACTCGTAGGCGTCCTGGTAGGCGCCGGTCGGCGAGGCCACGCTGAGCCGGGCGTTCTGCTCGGCCACCTTGTCCCAGATCTCGGCCTGGGCGCCGCCGCCCTTGGCCGCGGCCGCGGCCCTCAGCTCGGACGTCCCGATGTTGTTCCTGGTCGTGAACGTCGGCGTCACCGCCGTCCAGCGCCCGTGCTCCACGCAGAACACCGGGGCCACGAGATTTTTCGTGCCGGGGGCGAGGAGCAAATCCGAGGCCAGGAGCCGGTCCTGGCGGGCTCCGGTCAGGATCTCGCCGCCCATGAGATAGATCGTCCGCGAGGACAGGTTCGAGATCCGGACCTGGGGAACACGGCCCCCGTCAAGCTCGGCAATCTCGATCCAGCCGTTCTTGATCGCGTCGTCCAGCATGACCAGGTCCCTCGGCTTCGTCCGGTCGACCCGATAGACCGGGACGATGGCCAGGCCCCGGTAGGACGTCGAACGCCCGACCTCGAGGAGCTTGATCAGAGTGGGAACGGGCCCGCCGGGCCCCGGCTCCGCGGATGACAGGCTCCGGCCGAAGACGAGAACCGCGCCCAAGGCCAGGAAGGCCAGAACGGCCCGCCGGCCCGCGCCCTTGGTGACTTTGCCCTTTTTCATGTTCATGGTTTTGACCTCCGTCGATCCCAAGATAGCCCGGAACGGGAAGGCGATTGTCATCCAAGGGCAAAAAGATCGTAAAAAGATTGTCACGGCCGGAACTTGGCGAGGGATCCACGTTTTGAAGACCTGACGCTTCCGTTGAGGCAAATGGGATCCCTCGCAAGGCCTCGGGACGACCGCATGCCCGGCATGCGGTCGTTTTACACGGCCGGACTATTGTGGCATAATCCCGGCGAAACTGCGCGAGATCCTCGAGGAAAGATCATGAAGAACGCCGTCCTCCGCATAACCCTCCTGGCCTTGATCGGTCTGACGCTCACCGCTTGCATGCCCCGCCTCGTGCCGCCGGGAGCCGAATTTCTGGGAAAACGCCAGGTGACGTTCGCCACGGAGCACGACGCTCTGATCTTCCCGGCGGGAACGAAGCCTCTCCACCAGCTGGTCCTCGTCGTCCGGATGAATGACCTGGAGATCGACGGCCTCCGGATCGCCTTTGAAAACGGCGAAGACTACGAGATCGACTACAACGGGAAATTCCTCGCCAACCGGGACAGCCAGACCTTCGACCTTCCCGGAAGGGCGCGCCGAATCCGAAGAATCGACTTCCACTACCAGCGGCTGGCTAGGACGGCCCGCCGGGCCGAAATCGAATTCTGGGGCTTATGACGGGCGGCCGCCGGGCTTACAGGCCCTGGACCTTGAAGCCGGCCTTTTCCTTCAGCTTCGTAAGGTAGGAATCAAAAGCGGCGGCCTGGCGTTGCTCCTTGAGCTGGGCCGCGATCTGCTCCTTGACCTTGTCGAACGGCTCGGTTTCCTTCTTCCGGCCTTCCACCTTGATGATGTGGTAGCCGTAGGTCGTCTCGACGATGCCGCTGATCTGGCCGACGGGAACCGAGAAGGCGGCCTCCTCGAAGGCCTTGACCATCTTCCCCCGGCCGAAATCCTCATAGAGGCCGCCGTTCGCCTTGGAGCCGGTGTCCTCGGTGAATTCCTTGGCCAGGGCGGCGAAGTCCTCGCCCTTCTTCGCCCGGGCCAGGATGCCGTCCATCTTCGCCCGGATCTCGGCCTTCTGGGCCTCGGTCTTGTCCTTGGTCAGGAGTAGGATGTGGCGGACCGAGGCGGTCTTGTCCTCGGCGTAGGCCTTCTTGACGTCGTCGTCCGTCACCTGGCCGGCGGGGGCCAGGACGGTCTGGAGATATTTCTGGATCTTGAGGTCCTCGCCGATGCTCTTCTTGACGAACTCGGCATCCAGGTTCCGCGACTTGAGCATCTCCGTGAACTGGGCTTCGCCGCCGGCCTGGGCATACTGGGCGTTGAGGGCGACCTTCAGCTCTTCGGGCGTCGGGACGGTTTTGGCCTCCGTCGCGGCGGCGAGGAGGAGCTTGCGTTCTCCGAACTGCTGGGCGCTCTGCTCGATGGCGTTCTTCAAACTGGCGACGTCGAGCGTCTTGAGCTGGCCGGCGTTCGCGCCGTACTGGTCGATCAGGAATTGAAGGACATCGACGGCCGAGACATCGAAGCCCTTGGACGTGACCAGGAGGCTCGTCTTGGCCGGGTCGAGGGCCGGGATGGTCTTCATCAGCTCTTTCGCCAGATCGTAGGCGGGAGTGCCGGCCGGGGCTTTCACCGTGGGCTCCTTCTTGGACGAGCATCCGGCCAGGGTGACGACCGCGACGACGGCCAGGACCAGGATCTTTCTCATGGCAAGTCTCCTCTCATAGCTCCAAATAAGGGCCGTAGTTAAACACACTCCCGGGGGAAATACAAAGGAATTCTTCCGCGGGGAGCGGCCCCGGCCGGCTCAGCGCTCGAGAGAGATCTTTTCCCGGTAGTCGACCGAGATCTCTGATCCCTTCTTGGGCCGGAGGAGCTCGACGACGCGCAGGAAGGTCCGGTTCTGCTTTTTCCACGTCCGGTTCAGCTTCCGGGCGTAATGGGCGACCGCGACGCTCAGCCATTCGCGGGCGAAAACCTTCCGGACGGTCTGCTTCATCGAGTAGAATTTCTTATGGCAGAACATCTGGGCCTTCTGCAAGTCGAAAAGGGTGAACCCGATCGGCTTGAAAACGACATGGTGGGCGTCGTAGAGCGACCAGTCGCGGAAGGCGATCCGATGTTCCGCGCACATTTTCTCGTAAAATTCCGAGCCGGGCAGCGGGGTCAGGATCAGGAACTGGGTCGTGGCCAGGCGGGCCCGGGTGGCGAACTTGACCGTGCGCTTGACCGAGGCCCAGTCGTCCTGGTCGAAGCCGAGGACGAACATCCCGTGGATCTTGATCCCGTTGCGGCGCAGGATCCGGACGGACTGATCGATCTCCTCGACCGTCTGCCGCTTCTTCATGTCCTTCAGGCTCTCGGGATTGAGCGATTCGAAGCCGACGTAAACGGTGTGGCAACCCGCCTTCTTCATAAGGCGGACGAGCTCAAGGTCGCGGGCGACGTCGGCCCGGACCTGGGTCGTCCAGGTGAACCTGAACCGCTCGCGAATCATGGCCCGCAGCAGCTCCTTGGTGTGGGCCCGGTTGGCGGCGAAGTTGTCGTCGTAGAAGAAGATCGAGTTCCGGCGGTCGTCGTACTTGCGGAGCTCGGCAATGATGTTCTCGGTCGACCGGAAGCGGTAGGACTTGCCGAACATGCCCGTGACCGAACAGAATGAGCAGTCGAAGGGGCAGCCCCGGGACGTCTGGACGGGGATTGTCCGGATCGTTCGCGTCCGCCCGGGGTCGGGCTTGAGGAGGCCGAGGTCCGGAAAGGGATTCCGGTCGAGGTCCCCGGCGACGGGGAGAATCGGGTTGTGGACGGCGACGCCGGCCTCCATGTAGGACAGGTTGGAGACCGAGGAGAATCCGCTGCCCGTTTCCCAGGCGTCGACGAATTCCATAAGCGCCCGCTCCCCTTCGCCACGGACGACGAAGTCCGCGTGGGTGAGGGCCTCGTCCGCCAGAAAGGTCACGTGCGGACCGCCCATGAGGACGGGAACGCCCATCTCCCGGACGCGGTCGGCGATGGCGTAAGCGCGCGGGGCCGTGGAGGTGATGGTCGAGATGCCGACGAGGTCGGCCGCTTCCAGGACGGCGTAGTCGATCTTGCGGAGCTCCTCGACGAAGAGCTCGACCTCCCAGCCGCGCTCCTTCATCATCGTCCCCAGGATCAGGCTGCCGAGCCGGGGCAGGGGAAACTGGGAAAAGATGTGCAGGTTCGTGGCCTGGGGCTCGATGAATACGATCTTAGGCATGGGCTTCGTCCTTGACCGGGTCCGGTCGTTTCTGGTTCCGGGCCCGGAGGCTCAGAACGTCCTTTCTTTTCTTCTTGAGGAGGTCTTCCCAGCGGTCGACGCCCTCGCGAAAAAGCCTCATCTTTTCGAACAGGCCTTGGATCTCGCGGAGCATGGCCGCGAGCTTCTCCTCAGCCTCGGGCTTCGGGAACGCCTCGACCTCGGCCTCGAGGGCCAGCATGCCCCGGACGTCGTCGGAGACGGCCTTGATCTCCTCGAGCGAGTAGCCGAAGAGCTGGAGGTCGAGGACGAGCTGGCAGATCATGACATAGGGCTCGGAATAGAGCCGGAACCCGCCTTCGGTCCGCATGTCGGGCCCGATGATCCCCTTGTCCTCCCAATGTTTGATCGTCCGGGGGCTGACGCCCGAGCGCTCGGCAAGCTGTCCGACGGTGAAATAGCGGTCTTTTTCGGGATGGGGCTTTTTGCCGTTCCCATCCTTCGGAAGGCCGACTTTCTTCATAATCTTGTGGATCTCGGGCAAGCCGTAGCCGAGCTCGGCCAGCTTGCGGAGGGAATCGATCCGCTCCGTAATGTCCGCGGCGAAGAGCGGCTCCTTGTCGTCCGTGAAGCCCGTCGGACGGACGATCTTTTCCCGGATCCAGGAGGCCAAGTCCGCTTCCCCCATCCCCGTCTTCCTCAACAGATCTTGTTTGGTCAAAATGTCTTCTTCCATAATGCCTCTATACGTATAGGTTATAGCATTTTTTACTAATCACGTACGTATACATATATATAATAAATATGGCCTTGTCAAGGAATGATAATTCGGACAAACGGGGAGGCGATTTAGGAATTGGATTATCGGGGTCGCCTCCCCCCGAAAGGAAGAGAGTTGAAGAGGAACCACCGGGTTTAATTCAGCCCGATCGTTCAGTGCTTATCTTAATTGCATATATCGTGCCAACCGATAGCCTCCTCTTCTGCCCTGATCAACGGAGACAGCCCGGGAAAAAATGTCAACTTTCGTTCAGAATGTAAATATCTCTTACAAAATAATTCCTGTAGCAGCCGGCGCAATTCGGGTCCCCTTTAATCTTCGCCCCGTCAATAGCCCGCCAAATTCTTGATCAGCAGGGCCAGCCCCAAGGCTAGCATCAGGATATAGACATAGCGGTTGAAGCGGGCCGCAGGGATTCTCCGGCCCAGCTCCGCGCCGAGGAAGAGGGCGAGGGCCGCGGCGGGCAGCGAGGCCAGGAAGGCCGTGACCACGGGCCTGGTCCACAGTCCGGCGATCCCCTGCCCGGCCAGGATGGCCAGTCCGGTGGGCAGGAAGTAGCCCTGGAGCGTGGCCCGGAACTTCTCCGGAGGCCATCCGCGCAAAGCCCCGTAAAGGACGACGGGCGGACCGTTGGTATTGTAGGCCGCGCCCAGGATCCCCGCCACGAAGCCGAACGCCGGGGCCGAGGCCTCGGTCTTGAGCCGGAGGAGCCCGGGTCGGGCCAGGCTGTAAGCGGCGAACAGGACGATCACGGCCGCCAGGGCGAGGTTGACCGGCTTCTCATCGACGTGGGCCAGGATGAAGAGTCCCAGCGGAATGCCGGCCACGGTCGAAAGGACGAGCCGCATCGAGCTCCGCAGATCCATATGGCGCCACTCGCGGACAAGGAGCCCCGCGGAGAGGACCGGAGCGACCATGGCCATGAGCGGCGTGGCGGCCCGGAGGGGGATCAGCAGGGCGAGGAGGGGCATGCCGACGAGCGCGTCGCCGAAGCCGAACGTCGCCCGGACAAGGGCCGCGACGAAGACCACCGCGACGACGAGCGGCAGCGGAATGGTCACGGGTCGATCATCCTCCGGATCCGGAAGGGTATTGTAGCCCACGTTCCGGCGGGAGGAAAGGCCGGCTTTCCACGGCGGCAGGGGCGGCGGTCAGGCCCGCTTTTCGGACGGAGTGCGCAGGCTGAGGAGGTAGTCGATCGAGCGGCTCAAGGCGTTCAGGTCCAGGGGCTTCGCGAAGAAATGACTGATGGAAAGCCGGCTGAGGATGGCGGGTTCGATCATATCGGAATGGGCGGAGATAAGGATGACGTCGCCCCGGTATCCGCCCTTGCGGAGCTCCGTCACGAGCTCGATCCCGGTCATGTCCGGGAGCCGGTAATCGATGATCATGAGCTCGACGCCGGCGCTCTTGAACCGGGACAGGGCTTCGGTCGCGTCCTTCGCCAGATAGACGCGGTATTGCTTGCCGAGGATGAGGAAGAACGTCTTCCGGATGGTTTCCTCGTCATCGACGACGACGATTTTGGGGCCTGGCATGAGAATGTCCTTTCATTTCGTTCTAGGCTTCATTAAAGAGCCGGTTTTGTGCCAATTCCGAGGCTGAAATATCAGGGGAAACGGCCGGCCGAGGGGCCGGCCGGGCCAAAAAAGTTTACAGGAACGTAAAAGGGGCGGTCAGATCTCGAGGCTGAAGTCCTTGATCTTCTTGTCCAGGGTGGGACGGCTGATCTTGAGAATCTGGCTGGCCCGGGTTTTGCTTCCCTTGACCGCAGACAAGACGTGCTGGATATAGTCCTTCTCCACATCCTCAAGCGAGACCATTTCCGGGGAGAAGCGCTTGGGCTCCTCCGGTTCCAGGGGCAGGTTCTCCTTCAGGACGACGTCGCCCTTGGCCAGGATGGCCGCCCGGGTGAGGGCATTCTCGAGCTCCCGGACGTTGCCTTTCCAGGGGGATTCGATCAGGATCTTCATGACCTCCGGCGGGACCTTGCTGACGTTCTTCCTCAGCTCGCGGTTGATCTTCTCCAGGAGGTAGGATGCGAGCCCGGGGATGTCCTCCCGCCGCTCACGGAGCGGGGGCAGGTTGATCTCCACGACCTGGAGCCGGTAGAACAGGTCTTCGCGGAACCGGCCGCTTTCGATCAGGGCCCGGAGGCTCTGGTTCGTGGCGGCGATGATCCGGGCCTCGGTCTTGAGGACGCGCTCCCCGCCGACCTTCATGAAATCGCGCGTCTCGATCACCCGGAGGAGCTTCGACTGGAGGTTGGGCGAGACGTCCCCGATCTCGTCCAGGAAGAGCGTGCCCTTGCCGGCGATCTCGAACTTGCCCTTCGTCTCGCAGACCGCGTCGGTGAACGCGCCCTTGACATGGCCGAAGAGCTCGCTCTCGAGGAGCGTGTCCTGGATGGCCGAGCAGTTGATGACGATGAACGGCTCATCGCGGGTGGGGCTGTTGTAGTGGATGGCCTTGGCCACGAGCTCCTTGCCCGTGCCGCTCTCGCCCTGGATGAGGACGTTCGCCCGGGTGTTGGCCACGGAGCCGATGAGCTTGAAGACGGCCCGCATCGGGGCCGAGCGGCCGACGATGGCGTCGATCGTGTATTCCTTCTTCTTCTCCTCGACGAGGTAGCTGACCTTCTCTTCGAGGGCCTTCACCTGGAAGGCCGTGGACACGGTCAGGTCCAGGGCGACGTGGTCGAGCGGCTTGACCAGATACTCGAACGCCCCGAGCTTGATGGCCTCGACCGTGGTCTTCATGTCGTCGTAGGCGGTCATGATGACCACGGCCGACCGGGAGCCTCGCTCCCGGATCCTGCGGAGGACGTCGAGGCCGTCGATGTCCGGCAGGCGCATGTCGAGGAGGACGAGATCGGGGCAGCCCTCGGCATGGGCCTTGAGGCCGGACTCCCCATCCTCGGCCGTCCGGACGTCGAAGCCCTGCTTGGCCAGGCGGGCCGAGAGCGTCCTCCGGATGAGCGCATCGTCGTCGATGATCAGGATGGATTTCATGAGGCCTCCTCGACGGGGATGAGGATCTCGAAAGCCGTCCCCGGACCCCGCTTCCGGACGACGCGGATCGTGCCCTTGTGCTGCTCCACGATCCTGCGGGAGATGGCCAGGCCCAGCCCGATCCCCGAGGATTTCGTGGTGTAGAAGGGCTCGAAAATGTTCTCCCAGTCCTTCTCAGGAATGCCGCAGCCGCCGTCCGAGATGCGGACCCGAACCTTCCCGGCGGCGGCGCCCTCGCCCCGGGCGGCGGTCACCTTGATCCGGCCCCCGGGGCTTGTCGCCTCGAGGCTGTTGCGCAGGACGTTGAGGAAGACCTGCCGCATCTTGTCGCCGTCGACGAGGATCTCGGGCAGGCCGTCCTCGATCCGCTTCTCGAGCGCGATCCGCTTCTCGCGGAAGGCGTCGGCCAGGACCTTGGCCGATTCCTCGAGGATCAGAGCCACGGGGAAGCGTTCCGGATGGAGCTCCGCGACGCGCGTATAGTTCAGGAGCTCCTTGATGAACTTCTCAATCTGAGCGATGCCTTCCTGGGAAATGGCCAGGTGCTCGGTTTCGGGGGGGCCGAGTCGGCCGTCCTCGACGATCTTCTGGATGTTGAGCTTGACCGAGGTGAGGGGGTTGCGGATCTCGTGGGCGATCGTGGCCGCAAGCCGGCCGATCGAGGCGAGCTTCTCCGCCTGGACGAGCTTGCGGTGGGCGTCTTCCATCTGCCCCCGGGCGTCAAGAAGGCGGGCGGTCATGTCGTTGAAGCTCCGAGCCAGGTTCCCGATCTCATCCTCGGAGGAGATCTCGATCCGATGGTCGAAATCGCCCTGGGAGATGCGGACCGTCCCCTCGACCAGCTTCTCGATGGGGCGGGAGATGCGGCGGGCGAGGACGGTCGCCCCGCCGAGGCCGAGGAGGAAGCCGACGAGGCCCATCAGGATCAGGACGAGGCGCGTCCGGCGGACCTCGGCCCGCATCTCGGCGAGCGACAGGCCGACCTTGACCGAGCCCCAGCGGTCGGACGAGCCGTGGATGAAGATCGGGATCTCGATCTCGATCACGGGGCGGAGCTTCCCGCCGAGGGCCACGTCCTTGGCCTGGGCGGCGACGCTGTCCGGCCGGTTGTCGCCCTGGAGGCGGCTGCAGCAGTAGACCGCGTTCAATTCGGCGATCTCGCGGTTATAGGCGATGGCCGTCGCGAACTTGTCGTAGAAGACGACGTAGAGGAGCCGGTCGTCGAGCTGCTCCCGAATGCCGGTCTGGAGGCCGTCGTAGTCGTAGTTGAGGAGGTAGCGGAGATTGTGGTCGATGAGGTTCTTGGCGATCAGGACGCCCTTGTTCTTCGTCTCCTCGTAGATGGTGCTGACCTCCCGCCGCTCCGTCACCCAGGTGATCGCCCCGACGAGGATGACCAGCAGGAAGGCGATCCACAAGGTGAACCGCCGGGGAAGGGTCATCGTCAGCTTCACTGGGGCAGGTCCCTCCGGGCGAGCCAGATGTCCCGGGCGTCGAGATAGGCGAAGCCCATCAGCGGGATCTTGATCCCGCGGACAGTGGACTGGACGACGATCCGCGGATCGTTGGAGTAGAGCGGGACGGCGGGGACGTCCTCGCCGAGGAGGAGCTCGATCCGCCGGAACAGCTCGTTGCGGCGGCTCAGGCTCGTCTCCTGGACCGCCTCTTCGAGCAAGGCGTCGACCCGGGGGTTGGCATAGCGCCCATTGGCGAGGTTGATCTCCGAACGGGAATGGAAGAGCGGGCGGAGGACACTCTCGGGATCGGGGAAATCCGGGGCCCACTCGGCGAGCGCCAGGAACGGCTGGCGGTAGTCCTTGACCTCGCGGAGCGATTGATAATACTTCAGGCTCAGCGGGACCTCGATCTTCCCGAACTGCGACGCCAGCTCATCGAAGAACCTGGCCCCGGCCCCCGAGTCCCGCATTGACGCCGGGAGCAGGACGAGGAGTCGCGGGAACGGCTTGTCGAAGAAGTAGCTCATATCCTCGAGCATCTGGCGGCCCTTGGCCCGGTCGAAGAGCGACGGGTCGTCGAGCGGATAGAAGTCCGGCCAGCGGGGCGGGATGAAGTTGTTGGTCGGCCTCTGGACGAATTCGCGGTCGGGCACCGCGGCGACCAGCTTCCCCTTGTCGATGGCCAAGGCCAGGGCCTTGCGGACCAGAGGGCGGTCGAGGGGCGGATTGGCGCAGCTCATCAGGAGGTAGCTCACCGGGCCGGGGCCGGCGTCCAGGACGGGATTATTGCCGAGCGCCAGACGGTCCGACAGGAAGGGGATGATATCGATCTCCCGGCTCAGGAAATGCTCGACCGTATAATAGGGGCTGAACTCGATCGCGTCGAGGTACGCCTTCCTCCCGTAATAGTCGGGGTTGCGCTCCATCCGGACGCCCATGATCTCGCCCTTGGGGCTGAGGACGTAGGAATCGAACCTGAACGGCCCCGTCCCGGCGGGCTTGTAGAAGAACGAGGCGCCGCCCGCGAGGACGGCTTTGCGCGGCAAAATCTTGCAGAAGCTCAGGCTCAGGAGGGTGAGGGCCGACACCTCGGGGTTCAACCATTGGATCTCGAACTTGGCGTCGTTGGGGCAGCGGAACCCGGCCACGCCTTCTGCCCTCCCCTCGGCGAACTCGCGGGCCCCGGCGATCCGGGCCAGGAAGTAATCGCGGACCGGGGAGTTCGTCTCGCGCCGGAGCAACCGCTCGAGCGAGAACTTCACGTCCGCGGAGGTCAGGTCATCGCCATTGTGGAACTTCACTCCCGGGCGCAGGTCGAAGACGTAGGTCCGGCCGTCCTTGGAGATGGTCCAGTACTGGGCGAGCCGGGGGGTCGGCTCGAGCTTCTCGTCGAGCCGGACCAGGCCGTCGTAAATCTGCTCGGTAACGAACACCCATCGGCCCGACGCGGGGTCGAGGTCGGGCTTGGGAGACTCGGCGAACCCGCGCACCCGAAGCGTGCCGCCCGGCTGAGGGGCGGGATCCTGGATGCGGGCGTCTGAGAAGAGCGCGGCGGCGAACACAACCGCGGCCGCCAGAATTCCGATCGCGGAGCCAGGCTGGATTTCTCGGCGGCGCAAATCGGCTTTCATGCCCTGTTGAGTCTCCCGAAGGAAGGATCGCCGGATGATGATTGAGCAAGGTTTATGCCAAGCCCTGCGGCCGCCAACCTCAATGATATCAATCCGCTGCCCATGGTAGGAGTATAGGCTCAATGTTCTGGGTTGTAAATATATTTTACAAGAGGCTCAGGGGGAGAGGGCCATCGGCACGCCGGTTCTTGAGGAGCGGGTCCTGTCGCCGGCCAGCGCCACCCGCTCTAAGTCCGGCGGCTAGTGCCTCACCTTCCCCCCTCATCCTCAGCGGCTCAGACAGCAGCGGCGCCCTTGGTTGCGCGGAGGGTTCCCTCAAAAACGGAGCCGCTGACGGCTGAGCCTCCTCGTGGTCGTTGCGCCCCATCCCCCTCGCCGTATAAAAAGTCCGGCACTTGATCTTGTCCCTTCGCCGTATGGCGCCAAGGGACGAAGGGAGAAGCGTACGATTGCGAACTTCCCCAAGGCGAGGGGGGAGAGGGCAAGGCGGCCGGTGTGGAGGCGAGCCGGCATGGACCAGCGACGCGAAGCGGCGCTGGCGGCGAGCCGTAACCCCGAGCCGGTTTCCGCGCCGGGGAAACCGGCGTGCCGCCGGCCTTCTCCCCCCGAGCAGCCCCCGAGCCTATTTAGGCGCCGCGGCCAGGTCGATGGTCTTCTGGAGGACGCGCATCGCGTTGCCGCCCCAGATCTTGCGAATGGTCTTCTCGGAGTAGCCGCGCCGGAGCATCTCCATGGTCACATGGAACATCTGGCTGACATCGGAGCAGCCCGTCACGCCGCCGCCGCCGTCGAAATCCGTGCCGATGCCGGCGTAATCGTCGCCGACGAGCTTGACGATGTGGTCGATGTGGTCGACGACGTCCTTCACCGTGGCCCGCGGGGCGGGATACTTTTGCATAACGGCCCGGAACTCCTGCTGAGCCTTGGCCCGGAGCGCCTCGTCCGCGATCGAGGGCACGTTCCGGCGCGGGCCGTACTTGGCCTCGAGCTCTTTGAGGGCCTTCTCCTGCTCGGGATTGGCTATCGGCGCCTTGAGGTAGTCCGAGAGGAAGCACATCTGGAGGACGCCGCCGCTCTTGGCCAGCGCCCGGATCATGTCGTCGGTCAGGTTGCGGGGATTGTCGCACAGGGCCCGGCAGCAGGAGTGCGAGGCGAACATCGGCGCCTGGCTCGCTTTCAGGACGTCATAGAACGACCTGTCCGACATGTGCGAGACGTCGACCATGATGCCGAGGCGGTTGCAAGCGGCCACGACCTCGCGGCCGAAAGCGGTCAGGCCGCGCTCCTGGCCGGGCTTGCGCTGGCGGTCGGTGGACGAGTCACAGATGTCGTTATCCGAAGTATGGACGAGGGTGAGATAGCGGACGCCGCGCTTGGCGTAGAGATCGAGGAGCGCGAGATCCTTGCCGACCGGATAGCCGTTCTCCATGCCGATGAAAGCCGCCCGCTTGCCCTCGGCTTTCAGGCGGTAGGCATCCGCGGGCGTGCGGGCCGGGCCGACGAGATTGGGATACTTCTGGCACATCCTGTCCACCGCGTCGAGCATGGCCAGGACCCTCTCCTTCGCCTTCGCATATCCCTCGGGCGTCAGCGGGCCCTGCCCGACGAAGCAGCCGAAGAAAAGGGCGTCCAGGCCGCCTTCCTTCATCCGGGGCAGATCGATCAGGCCGCTGCCCGGCTTTCCGGGCTCGTGGCGCTCGCCGACGTCCCAGGTGGACCGGGTCATCATCATGGCCGTGTCGCAATGAGTGTCGACGGACAGGACCTTGGCCTGGACGGCCCAGGCGCGGGCCTCAAGGCTCTTGTCGTCGAGGTTGACGGCGGACGGCGCACAGGCGGCCGCGGAGATCAGGGCGACGAGGCCGAGGAGAAAAATGAGAGCGGATGTTCTTTTCATCGGCGGGCTCCTTTCTGGATATCGGGGACGGGCGTCATGAAACCGGTATTTTATATCAATAAGACCGATGCGGGCGCAAGCCGCGCCCCGCGGAAATCGGTGATAGCCGAAAATCGGTGACGCGACCCAATTCTCTTGATTTGGGATCGTGTCACCGATTTTCGGCTATCACCGATTTCCGACTCATTCGTGGCGCAGGGCGACGACGGGGTTGACGCGCGCCGCGCGCCGGGCGGGATAGATCCCGGCCAGGAGACTTACGCCGACGGCGAACCCGATCGCCCCCAGGCACAGCCAGAGCGGGTAGCGGAAATATTCGATATGGGGGATCCCCTGCCGGGCGAGGAAATAGTTGACCACGCGGTTGATGACCCGGCTCACCGCCCAGCCGAGGGCCAGCCCGCCCACGCCGCCCAGGAAGCCGATCGCCGCCGATTCCACGAGGAAGATCTTTTTGATGACGCCGGGCCTTGCACCGACGGCCTTCATCACCCCGATCTCGGCATATCGTTCCAGGATCGACATGACCATGGTGTTGATGATGCCCAGGGCGGCCACGAAGATGGCGATCATGCCGACGGCGGCCAGGGCCATGTCCATGAAGACGAAGCTCGTCTTGATCTGGGCGAATTGGTCGATCAGGGCGAACGTCGTGAAGCCCAGGTCCGCGGCCTCGGCTTTCACCGCGTCGGCGTAAGCGGGCGAGGAGAGGCGGACGTTCAGGGCGGAGTAGCCCGTCCCGCCGGCCCCGGCCCGGAACAGGTCCCAGATGTTCGTGAACGGGAGTTTCTTGATCCGGCCGGCCGGGCCCGGCGGAAGATAGACGTCGCTCTGGATCGGCGTCGGCCCGCCGAAGCCGATGTTGTCGGTGACCCCGACGATCCGGAACTCGTAGGTCTCCTTGGCGATGGGCAGCTTCCGTCCGGCCAGCATCTCGCCCAGATTCGCCGGATTGAAGCCCGCGAAGTCGAGGGCGATCGACGAGAGCCGCAGCGTCCGGCCTACCGCCGCCGCGGGATCGGCGAAGCCGAGGGACCGCGCAAGCGAGCGGCCGACGATGACCGCGTCCTCATCGTCGCGGGCGAACGGTGTCCCGGCCGCGAGCGTGATGAGCTTCGAGGCCGCGATGCGGGCCGGGATGACCTGCGCCAGCCGGAATTCCTCGGCCTCGCCGACGGCCACCAGGGCCGGAAACCGGACTTCGGGGAACACGGTCTCGACGCCCTTCAGCGCCTCGAATTTCCGGATCGCGGCGTCGTCGAGCGCCGGGCCGGTTGCCGTGGGCGAAGGCCGGCGCCGGCCTCCGGCTCTCCTCCCCCCGAATTCCAGCGCCCCCGTGAGCCCGCCTTGGGGAAGGACGGTGATGGAATTGAGGAGATCGAGCTTCTCGAAGCTCTCGGCCACGTTCCGCTGGAGCCCCTGGCCGAACCCGACCATGGCCACCAGCGCGCCGATGCCGACCGTGACGCCGAACGCGGTCAGGGCGGTCCGGAGCTTCATCTCCCGGAGATTGGCCGCGGCGAAATCCAGGTATTCGGAAAACCTCATGAAGGCCGCCTGAGGACATAGTAGGGCGCGGGGCGTGGGACGCCGGCATCCCCGAAATCGACCACTCGATAGCCCTTGGCCAGCAGTCCCTGGAACGCCCCGCGGGTCGCGGCCCGCCATTCGACCGGGATTCCCCGGACCGATGGGGCGGCGACGTCCGTCTCACGAAGCATCGCGTAGAAATCCCGGGGAATCCGGACCAGAACCAGGTCCCGCCCCTCGTCCGGCTTGAGCCCGCGCAGGGCCTCGAGCACGACCGGTCCGCGGCGCCCCTCCACGACGACGTCCTCCGCCTCGACGAGCCCGGCGCCGGCCGCGAGCGCCTCGTCGAGCCGGAGCGGCGGCCGCCGGAGCTCGCGGCGAAGGTCCCAGCTCATGAAAAACCGGTCGCTGGGGATGTCGACCCGGTTCAGAAGCCCGCCGAACGGGCCGTACGTCGCCGGCCGGTATTCGACCACGTCCATCCCGAAGCGGCCGACATTGCGCCGGGCGTTGATCGCGGTCAGGGGATCATAGGTGCAGACGACCGTGAAGATGCCCAGCGTCTCCATGAGGACATCGCGCTGGAACTCCTTCAGCGGGACGCCGAGGCCGAGGCCCTGATACTCGGGCCGGACGCCCGTGTATTGGGAGTAGAACCAGAGGTTATCGGGAGACCGGAAACCGGCCGTAGGATCCTTCAGCCCGACGAAGCCGTAGGAAAATCCGGCCAAGTGGGCGGCATCCTCGGGAAATCCGCCGGCCTCGTCCCCCACGTAGACCGCCAGGAAGAGGCTGCTTCCCTCATGAAGGAAGCTCTCGCATTCCAGGTTCCGGGGACCGGCCAGGGCGTCCTGGGGAAACCCCCATATTTCCTGGCGGAGCTCCTCGTACTTGCCGTAATCCGAGGCCGAGGCGGAATCCTCGATCTTGAGGAGAAACCGCCGGCCGGGCAAGGTGAGGATCCGGGGAGAGGGCAGCATGCGATTCTGATTCTATGCGAAGGCCGGAGTCGATGCAAACCCTAGGGACCCGGCCGCCGCTCAAAGCGCCGCGGAACAGCCAAGGAAGCGACTTGATCCCTGTCCAATAGGGTAGGTTCTTTGACTTGCCGCCGGGAACGTGCTAATTTTGGTTGTCGGGCTCGATATGTCGCGCAAGAATCCCCGTTCCATCATCGCTAACAAGCGCGTCGCCGTCCTCGTCAATCCCATGTCCGCCCGCCGGAAATGGCAGAGGTACGAGAAGATCCAGCGGTACATGCGGCGCAAGTTCCAGGGCCGCATCCATGACGAGGCCGTCGCCAAGCCGGGGATGATCGCCCTGGCCCGCCGCCTCAGTCTCGTAAACGATGTCCTCATCATTCTGGGCGGCGACGGCACCCTGGCCGACGTCATGCAGGGCGTCATGGAAGCGGGACGGGCCGCGGATGTCCTGATCGGGATCGTCCCCCTGGGGAGCGGCAACGCCATCCGGAGATCGATGGGCATCCCCAAGGTCATCGCCAAGGCCATGCGGATCGTCAAGTTCGGGACGCCTCGGCCGATCGACCTGATCGATTTCGAGGGCCGGGTCGCGAGCATGGTCAGCATCGGAGCCACGGCCATGACCACCCTCAAGACGGCCCAGTCCTCCATCCGCGGCATCGTGGGACACGCCCTCGCCTCCCGCAGCCTGCTCTTGCACCCCCGCGACGAGATGGAGATCGAGCTCTTCGACGGGGTCGACGACAAAGGCGAGGCGTTCCAGCGGAAATCCCTGAAGCTCAGGATCTTCGACTGCGTGGTCAACAAAACGAACCACTTCGGCTACAACTGGCTCATCGCCCCCAAGGCCCGGATCAACGACGGCTACCTCGACGTGACCTTGTTCGACAACCGGGCTTACAGCTATCTGTTCTATTTTCCCTTGATCTATTTCGGTCGCTACCAGCGGATCCTCAAGCACTTCAAGGTCAAGCGGATCGTCGTCCGCGGCCGGAACCTGCACATCCAGTACAATGGGGAGGCCCTCGCGCCCCGGGAAAGCGTTGACCTCCGCGTCATTCCCGACGCCCTCCGCGTGATCGGTCCGCGGGGCAAGTCCAGCTGGCCCGGCCCCGAGCCGGGGGAGGCCCTGAGCTGGCCCGGCCTCAAGACCTGACGGCGGCCGTAATCTCGAAATCCGGGGGATTTAAGATAAGCTTCTTGACCGTGCACTGGTCGGCCGCCTTGACCGCGGCCGTCCTGTACTTCACGGGAAACCCCTGCGGCAGGGAGATATCGATGGCCACAAGACCGATCCGCCGCGTAGCGGGATCGCGCTCCGTGCGCATCGTGATCTCCAGCCCATCGGACGGGATATTCCGCTCCTCGAAGAACGAGACAACGTAATAGCCCGCGCACGTGGCGAGCGAGGCCAGGAACAGGTCGAAGGGCGAAGGCTGCGTTCCCGTCCCACCGGCATAGGCCGGCTGGTCGGTCTTGAACGTGAAGCCCTTGAAGGAGGCGTCCACCCGGACGCCGCCCGGAAAAGTCACCTTGATCGGTTCATCCACGGGATCTTGACTCCTTTCGAGAATAGGCCGGCGCGCCGCGCCCTCCGGAAGCCGGCCCCGCTCCGGCGCCCTTGTGGAAAATCGCCAGAAGCAGGTTCCGGTCCTTCGCGGTCATGGCCAGCCGGCCGAATAATTCGAAGGCCACGTCGGTCACGTGGCGGCGGTTGGTGTCGTGGAGAAATCCCCGATCCTCGAGGATGCTCAGGATCCGCCCGATGACCGCGTCCTGGGTGGCGCGGGCGAGCGGCGGGTCGGCAGGGACGGCGGCCGGCGAGGCGGAAGCGGACGGCCTGGTCGTCCCAGAAGCCGCGGCGGCGAACAGAGGGAATAAGGTCAGGAGCACGGCCGAAGCCAGGTTGTAGGAAGGCTGGCGCCCCGCCTGGGGGATCGAAAAGCGGAAGCTCGAGGTCCGCATCTCCTCCGTGGTCAAGCCCGTCCGCTCGTTGCCGAAGAGCAATCCGATCCGGGTCGAGGACGGATAGCTCCGGATCCGGGCGACCGCCTCGTCGAGTGTCAGGGCCGGGAAGTTCGACCGGGGCCGGGCCGTGGCGGCGAAGACGACGTGGAGGTCGGCCGCGGCGGACGGCAGGTCGGGAAACAGCCGGGCGCTCTCGAGGATATCGGCGGCGTGGACGGCCGCGGCGAACGCCTTGACCCGGATGCGGCGGACGCCCGCCAAACGGAGGTCGCGGAAGCCGGTGTTCTTCATGGCCCGGGCGGCGAGCCCGATGTTCTCAGGGTTCTCCGGCCGGGCCAGGATCACGGCGATCATGCGGGCATTATAGCTTAATTTCCTCCCTGTCGGCACGGGGATTGGCCTCCCGGCCCGCTGGGAAACCGGTCCTGCCGCCCGGTCGGCCTCTTCCATTCCTCCGGATTGACTTTCGCCCCATTCGGAATAAGATGAGGGAAATTCGGACTGGAAAGGACATCCCATGACCGACATCAAGAAGCTCGAGACGATGATCCAGAAGCACGGGTTCACGGATTTCAAGTGGATCGATCCGAAGGAGATCGTCGTCGCCGAATGGGTCCGGATGAAGTGCCGCTTCGGCTGCCCCGACTACGGCCAGAGCCCCTGCTGTCCTCCCAATGCCCCGCCCGTCGAGGAGTGCGCCCGCTTCTTCCAGGAGTACAAATCGGCGGTCCTCTTCCACTTCGCGAAGTCGGTGGACAAGCCCGAGGACCGGCACGCCTGGTCGCGCGGCATCAACGCCGACCTCCTGGACCTGGAGCAGGAAGTCTTCCTCTCGGGCCACGTCAAAGTCTTTTTGATGTTCATGGACAGCTGCAACCTCTGCCCCAAGTGCGCAAGCTCGCGGGCGGAGTGCAAGAAGCCTAAGCTGGCCCGGCCCTCGCCCGACGCCATGGCCATCGACGTCTTCTCCACGGTCCTCAAGGCCGGATACCCCATCGAAGTCCTCCACGACTACAAGCAGCAGATGAACCGCTACGCGATCCTCCTCGTCGCGTAAGGCGTTCCGCAGGGAACGATCGACATGCAGGCCGTCATCTTAGCCGCCGGCGTCGGGAAGCGCCTCGGGTATCTCACCAAGACCTCCACGAAATGCATGGTCGAGCTCAACGGCCGGAAGCTCATCGACTACACGTTCGAAGCCCTGGCCGAAGCGGGCGTCGGGCGGGCGATCATGGTCGTCGGGCACGGAGCCGAGGAAGTCCGCCGCTTCCTGGGGGCCTCGTTCCGCGGCGTAGCGGTGACCTACGTCGAAAACCCCATCTACGCCAGGACCAACAACATCTACTCGCTCTACCTGGCCAAGGACTACATGGAAGAGGACGACACGCTCCTCCTCGAGAGCGACATCATCTTCGACCGGAACCTGCTGAAGGAGGTCCGGGCCCGCGAAGCCGAGAACCTGGCCGTCGTGGCCAAGTTCCAGTCCTGGATGGACGGGACCGTGGCCACGATGGACGCCGGGGACAACATCACCAGCATCATCCCCAGGAAGAAGATCGATTGGGCCGACCAGGGCGGGTATTACAAGACGGTCAATATCTACAAGCTTTCCCGGACGTTCTGCCGGAGCCATTTCCTGCCGTTCCTGGGGACCTACATCCAAACCAAGGGCGTCAACGAATATTATGAGGAGGTCTTGAAAATCCTGACCTTCATCGACTCGGGCGCGCTCAAAGCCTTCGAGATGGGCGGCCGGCACTGGTACGAGATCGACGACATCCAGGATCTGGACATCGCCTCCATCCTGTTCTCCCGGGAGGAGGACCGCCTAGCCCTGCTCAAGAAGCGCTACGGCGGCTACTGGCGCTTCCCCGTCCTCAAGGACTTCTGCTATCTCGTCAATCCCTATTTCCCGACGCAGCGCATGCTCCTCGAGCTCGGCCAGAACTTGCCCGTCCTCCTGACGAGCTACCCCTCGGGCCAGAGCGTCCAAAACCTGCTCGCGGCCAAGATGTACAACGGGAACATCGATCACTACCTCGTCGGGAATGGCGCGGCGGAGCTGATCAAAGCGCTCCTCCGCGAGATCGAGGGCAAGGTCGGTCTCCATACCCCGACCTTCGACGAGTACGCAGCCTGCCTCCGGCCCGGCCAACTGATGGAATTCAAGCCGGCGCGCGAGGATTTCCGCTACACGACGGACGACATCCGCGAATTCGCCGCGGCGAACGGGCTCGGAACGTATATCCTGATCAACCCCGACAACCCCTCGGGCCACTTCCTCCCGCGGGCCGACGTCCTAAGCCTCCTGGACGGCTTCCAAGAGAAGGGCATCCGCCTTGTCCTCGACGAATCGTTCGCCGACTTCGTCGACGGGACGGCGGACCATAGCTGCCTCGAGAACGGCATCCTCGAAAAATACCCCAACCTGATCGTCGTCAAGAGCATCAGCAAGTCCTACGGCGTGCCGGGCGCCCGACTCGGCATCCTGGCCTCCTCGGACGCCGGGACAATCGCCCGGACCCGGAAAAATCTCTCGATCTGGAATATCAACTCCTTCGGCGAGAATTTCCTCCAGATCATCGACAAGTACAAGGGTGCTTTTCAGGCCGCCTGCCATCGGATCGAGGAGGAGCGCACCCGGTTCGCGGCCGAGCTCGAGCGCGTCCCATTCCTACGACCTCTGCCCTCGAAGGCCAACTATATTTTGTGCGAGGTGAAAGCGCCCTGGACGTCGGGAAAGCTGGCCGAGGCGCTCATTCGGAAGCGTTGGATTTTCATCAAGGACCTGGCCGAAAAGCGCGGATTCGAAAGCGGCTCCTGGGTCCGGTTGACGGTTCGCGACAAGGCGGACGACGACTTCCTCCTCGAAGCGCTCAGGGAGCTGAAGTAAAGGATCTCGCTAAGCTCTTTGACATCGGCCCTGGGCCCAGACGCCACGCCCGAGTCCATCCGCCTGAAAATATTATGGTTACAAGCACGCCGCATTTGACCGCTCTGGCCCCGTTCTTGCTGTACCTTGGGTGACTCTTAGGTCTTGCAGATCCTGGAAGACGGGCTATCATATTTGAGGGGAGGATATTGATGCGGATATCCTGTTCGAGGATGATCCGGGGGGCACGCATCCGCGCTACGGCGCTGGGAGCCGTATTGGCGGCCCTAATCGGTTCGTTCTGCTGCTCTACCGCTCCCCCGGCGACGGCTCCTCCCCAGCCCGAGGTCTCCGCCGGCGCAGATGCGCCGAACGTTAAGGAGATCCCGGTCCCGACCGCCGCCGAGGCGAGCTGGACATGGACGACGGTCGACGACCAGATCCGTAACTATCCGCGAACGTGGGATTTCCTTCGGAAAGCCATGGGAGAATCCGGCGCGCGCGGCATTGCCGTCGCCGTCTGCCAAGCCAAGAGCTGGCTGGAACAGCCGGAGACCTACCTCTTCAATCTCGGCTTCGCTGATCCCGGGGAAAAGAGGCCCCTCGATCGCGATACGGTCTTTCCGGCCGGCCGCCTGGCCGATCCCGTCTTCGGATACCTCGTCCTAAAACTCGCCGACCTCAAGATGTTCGATCTGGACCAGCCGCTAGTCAAACAGCTCGCGAAGCCGATGGCGGAATACCCCGAGTTTGCCGACCTCCTCGGGGACTCACTTTCCCAGATATTGACCGCGCGGCACGTCCTGACCCAGTGGAGTGGACTCGCGGATTCGCGGGCCGCTCGGTCGCGGCCGGATTCAGCTTTCGAGCGGGCGGCAGGCGGCTATTTCGGCTATTCCTCGCAGAGACTACGGTTCCTCAGGATGGTGATCGAGGAGAAGACCGGACGGACGCTCGAGACCCTCGCTCGTTCCGTCGTCTTCGACAGGCTCTCCCTGAGGCATATGGGCTTCGTTGTCGGACCGTCCTTCGAGGGGCGGATCGCGGGAACGTTCGAAGCCGACGGAGGAGGCTCGCCGCCTGCCGTCGCGTCGTCATTTTATGCAAGCGCGGCGGACTATCTGCATTTCATAATGAACGTCAACATGCAAGGCGGCGGCTTCGCCAATCCCTATATCGGGCTCCCCCTCCACTATCCCCAAACGGTCATTCGTTCGCCGTCTATCCTCGAGCCGCCGCGCCTGAGCGGGCGTCTGGACCTGCCCCCAGCCTTCGGCTGGTCGATAGGATGGGGGGTGTACTATATCCCCGGGGCCAAGATCGCGATCGCGGGCCAGAGGACTGGCTCGACGGAGTGTTTAGCCATCCAATTTTCCCAATTCCCGAGCGGGAAGATGACCGCGGTGACGATCTTCTCCGTAGGCGCGCTCCGCGCGCCTCTCGCGGGCCGCGTCCTCCGCGAGATCGCGGGCGACATCAAGCCTCCGCTCGCCTGGTTGGGTTTTTAGGATTCGCAGCGAAGTCCCGATGGCCGATTCGGCCTAAAAGAGGAGCGTCCGCGTGGCAATGACGTCGACGCCCGTCCCCAGCACGTTTGCGATCAGCACCTGACCACGCCGCACGGACAGCGCCGGCCGGAGCTTGGCGATCTCGGCCAGGATGGGGAAGATCATCTCGCGCGGGACCCCGCCGGTCAGCCGCACGGAAATCATACGCGCGGTAGTGCCCGACGCTGGAACCGACGTGGCCAGATTTCGTTTAGGATGAAGCACTTCGTCGGCGGCGAAAGCCAGGCCCTTGTCGCACTCGTTGCCCTTGACCTCGAACTTGTCGCCGACGCGGCTCACCTCGAGCTCGCAGCCGATGGGGCACAGGATGCAGGTCAGGCGGTCATCCATGGCAGGCGACCTCGATATCTTCGCCCACGGCCTTCCTTATCTTGATCTTCTGCATCTCCGACGGGACGAGCCGCGCAAACTTCTTCCGATAATAGGACGCCCCGGTCGCCGCCCCCCGGGCCGTGACCCACATCCCCCGGGCGGGAGCCGTCACCCGGAAGCTCAGCTCGAGGCCGGCCGCGCCCGACGCCGCGGCCTGGGGAAGGACGTAGCGGACGTTTTCTCCGGGCGTGATCCTGACCCTCGGGCCCGCGGCCGCCCCGCAGACCAGGAACCCGGCCGCGTGCCGGCCCGCTTCGAACCCTTCGAAGGACGCCCAATCCGCCACATCATGGATGTGGAGGACGTTCCCACAGGAGAAGATCCCGGGGACGGACGTCATCAGCGTCTCATCCACGACCGCCCCGCCGGTGAGAGGCGAGAGCTCGACGCCGGCCCGCTTGGAAAGCTCGTTTTCGGGGATGAGCCCCACCGATAAGAGGAGCGTGTCGCAGGCCACTTCGCGCTCGGTCCCGGCGACCGGACGAAAGAATTCGTCCACGCGGGCCGTGACGACGCCCGCAACGCGGTCGCGCCCGCGGACTTCGACGACCGTGCTCGAGAGCTCGAGCGGGATGCCGAAATCGCGGAGGCACTGGCGGACGTTCCGCTCCAGGCCGTTCGGCCAGGGCATGAGCTCGAACACGCCCCTGACCTTCATGCCCTCGAAGGTCAGCCGCCGGGCCATGATCAGGCCGATGTCGCCCGAGCCGAGGATGACGACCTCGTTTCCGATCCGAAGGTTCTGGAGGTTGACCAGGTTCTGGGCGCTGCCCGCCGTGAAGATCCCTGCCGGCCGCGTGCCGGGGATCTCGATCATCTCCCGCGTCCGCTCGCGGCAGCCCATGGCCAGGACGACGGCCCCGGCCTTGATCAACCGGTAGCCGCCGGCCGAGTTCACGCGCAGGAGGCGGTCCGGCGTCAGGTCCAGGACCATGGCCCCGGTCTCCGCGAGCACGCCCTCGCGAACGGCGTCCTCGGCCAGGCGCTCGGCGTATTCCGGCCCGGAGATCGTCTCTTTGTAAAGAAAGAGGCCGAAGCCGTCGTGGATGCATTGAGGGAGGATGCCGCCCAGGCGATGCTCGCGCTCAAGGACGAGGACATCCTCCGCGCCCGCCCGCCGGGCGCCGAGGGCCGCGGCCAGGCCGGCCGGCCCCCCGCCGATGACGACGACGCCCCGTTCCTCAACGACCGGGGCCTTCATGGCTTGTTTCTCCCGTAGAAGAGCTCGGAGCCCGGGCCGCGCTTTGCGATCCGCTCGACCGGCACGCCCTCGGCTTGCAGAATCTCGACGATCCGCGGCCCGCAGAACCCGCCCTGGCAGCGGCCCATGCCGCAGCGCGTTCGGCGCTTGACGGCGTCCAGGTTGACCGCCCCGAACGGGTTCCGGACGGCAGCCAGGACCTCGGCCCGGGTCACATGCTCGCAGCGGCAGATCATCTCGCCCCAGTCCGGGTCCGCCGCGACACGGGCGGCCCGCCCGGCATCGTCCTCGTCGGCGAATGCGGGGACGGCCGGCCGCTCGGCGACGGAATCGGGGCGCAAGGCGATATCCTCGCGGGCGCCGATGATGTCGGCGATCATCGCCGCGAGCGACGGCGCGGCGGTCAGCCCCGGCGATTCGATGCCGACCAGATTCACCCAGCGCGGCCGGAGCCGGCTCTCCTCGACGATGAAATCGGCCAACTTGACCTTCCCCTGGGGGTCGGTCAGCTTGGGCCGGAGCCCGGCGTAGGCGTGGATGAACGGGAACCGCCGGAGCGCCGGGACGAGCTCGAACGCTTCGGCTTTCAGCCGATCCATCATGGCCCGGGTCGTGGCCGCGTCGCCCTTGTCCTCCACATAGGCCGAGCTCGGGCCGAGGAGGACGTTGCCGTGGAGCGTGGGCGTGAGATGGACTCCCAGGAACGAATCGTCCCGGGCCGGGACCGGGTAGACCGGGATGTCGAGCACCGAGCCCGCCTCCCGGTCCGCGATCAGGTATTCGCCGCGATAGGCGTATATCCTGTAGCCCTCGATCCCGGCCAGGGCGGCGACGTCGTCGGCCCAAAGCCCGGCGCAGTTGACAACCCAGCGGGCCGTAAATCGCCCGCGCGGCGTGGCGAGGAGATATCCCTCCGGCCGGATGGCGACGCCCGTGAGGGGCGTGCCGGCGAGGATCCGGGCGCCATTCGCCAGGGCACACGCGGCCAGGGCGAGAGTGAATTCGTAAGGCGAGATGATGCCCGTATGGGGCGACGACAGCGCCCACAAGCCGCGGACGTTGGGGGCCAGGGAGCGGATCGCGCTCTCGTCCACGATCTCGAGGCCGGGGGTTCCGTTCCGGTCACCTTGGGCCTTGAGCTCCTCGAGGCGGGGCCGGTCGGAGGCGTCGAGGGCCACCACGAGCTTTCCCGTCCTGCGATGCGGCACGCCGAGCTCGCGGGCGAGCTTGTAGGTGCGATACAGCCCATCGATGTTCGCCTTAGCCTTGAGCGTTCCCGTCGGCACGTTGAAGCCGGCGTGGATGACGCCGCTGTTGCCCTTGCTGATCCCCTCGGCCAGGTCGGCTTCCTTTTCAAGGAGGAGGAGCTCGAGGCGGTAGCGGGAGAGCTCGCGCAGGACGGCGCAGCCCACCACCCCGCCGCCGATCACGGCGACATCGAACCGGGCGGGGAGGGGGTCAAGAGCGATCTCCCCCGCCTTACTTGGTGTGCTGCTTTCCTTTATCCGCATCGGCGTGTGGAATCTTACCAAATCGGCACTCTATCTTCCACAAAATAGGGGCAAAGGGGAGAAAAAGGTAGCATGATAGCGAA
>PLMN01000004.1 GCA_003141555.1 Candidatus Aminicenantota bacterium | reverse complement strand
GCTATCATGCTACCTTTTTCAAGGCCTCCCGTTATAACAGCGGAGATCTCTCATGGCCTTCGGGATGACGTCCGGAAGCGCCTGCGCTTCGGCGCGCCAAATTGACATCCCGTCGACGTCGGCTATAATGAACTACGTAGCGTCCATGAGAAATTCATCTCTTCGCGAGAAAGACAGGATCGTCCTGAACGTGATCGTCGAGCACTACCTCAAGATCGGGAAGCCCGTCAGCTCGGGCCTGATCCACCAGAAGGGGATGCTCTCGGATTCGCCGGCGACCATCCGGAACATCATGGTCAAGCTCGAGCAGCTCGGGTTCCTGGCCCAGCCCCACACCTCGGCCGGCCGGGTGCCCACGGATCAGGGGCTCCGGTTCTATGTCAACAGCCTGTTCGAGGTATCGCCCGTGGCTCTTGATCGCCTGGTCCCAAGGGCGGCCGATTTCTCGGCCGGGAAAGGCGACTTGACCTCGCTCCTCCACCAGGCCTCCCGCGTCCTGGCCGACGAATCGGACAGCCTCGGATTCGTCCTTTCGCCCCGGGTTTCCCGGATCCATTTCCACCACATCCGGTTCGTCAGGATCGCGGAGGCCAAGGTGATGATCATCCTCGTGACCTCATCCAACCTCGTCCTGACCGAGATCATCACGACCGAGACCGGGTTCGAGCAGGGCGAGCTTGACCGGGCCTCGCAGTATCTCAACCAGGGCTTCCGGGGGAAAACCCTCGTCTCCGTTCGCGACAGCCTTCTGGGCGAGCTGCCCCATTTCAAGTCCAAGTTCGAACAGGCATTCAATCGGCTTATGGTCCTTCTCAAGGACTCGATCGTCCAGGAGGACCAGGCCGATCCCATCATCCTCCAGGGCGCGGCCCGCTTGCTCGACAAGTTCGACGAGTTCGATCTCAAGCGGCTCAAGTCGCTCTTCCAGAACTTTGAGGAGAAAGCCGGGCTGGCCAAGCTCCTGAGCGACTTCATCTCCCTCGACCGGGTGAAAGTCCTCATCGGCCGGGAATCCAACCTCCCCGAGATCGCGGAGTGCTCGCTCATCCTGTCCCATTACGGCGATCGGAGCCAGGTCATGGGTTCGGTGGGGATCATCGGGCCCAAACGGCTTCCTTACAAGAAGATCATCCCCCTGGTGGACGACGTCGCCAAGAAGATCAGCGAGAAAATCACCCAGACGTCATAAGGAAAAGGAACAGCGCATGGACCCCGAGATCAAAGACGACAAGGACCGGGACGGTCTCCCGAAGCCGGCCGCGGAGCCGGCCCCTCTCGCCCAAGAGACGTCCGGCGCCTTAGCCGGACAGGCGGCAGGGGAGCCTCCCGAACTGAAAAAAAGCCATGACCATGAAGACGCGCGGACGCTTCGGGGGAAGCTCCGGAAAAAGGATCACGAGATCAAGGATCTCCTTCAACGGTTCTTCGACCTGCGCCGCGAGGCGGACTCCATGAAGGACCGCTATCTCCGGGCTTCGGCCGAGATGGACAATCAGCGCAAGCGCCTGGACCGCGAGAGGGGCGAGTACCTCCAATTTGCCCAGGGGGACCTGCTCAAGGATCTCCTGGCCGTCGTCGATAATTTCGAGAGGGCGCTCAAGACGGCGGGTTCGCCCGCGGAGGGAACGGGATTCCAGGAAGGCATGGAGCTCATCTCCAGGCAGCTTCAGGACCTGATCCGGAAACGGGGCGTGACCCCGGTCCCGGCCGCCGGCGTCAAGTTTGACCCGGCCGTCCACCAGGCCGTCCTCACGGAGATCTCCGAGGACGTCGCGGAGCCGATGATCGGCGAGGAGCTGCAGAAGGGATACCTTCTCCATGACCGCCTCCTCCGGCCGGCCCTGGTCAAAGTCCTTGTCCCGAAAAACCCTTCATGATGGGTCCCATCCTCGGCATCGACCTCGGCACGACGTTCTCGTGCGCGGCCCATCTCGACGAGGGCCGGCCCCGGGTCATCATCAACCCGGAAGGGGCGGCGATGACTCCCTCGGTCGTGGGCTTCACTTCGGCGGGCGAGACCCTGGTCGGCGACACGGCCCTCCGCCAGGCCGTCACGAACCCCCAGAAGACGCTGTTCGCCGTCAAGCGCCTCATCGGGCGCAAGTTTGCCGACGCCGTCGTCCAGGAGGCCCGGGCCCGCCTTCCCTACAAGCTCCTTCCGGCGCCGAACGGGGACGTCCTCATCGACGTCGGCGGGCCGCCGATCACGCCCCAGGAGGTTTCCGCTCTGATCCTCGGCCACATCAAGACCTACGCCGAAGCCTATCTCGGCCAGGAAGTCCGGGATGCCGTGATCACCGTGCCCGCCCACTTCGGCGAATCCCAGCGCCAGGCGACGAAGGATGCGGCGGTGATCGCCGGGCTCAACGTCCTCCGCGTCATCAACGAGCCCACGGCCGCCAGCCTGGCTTTCGGCCTGAGCCGGGCCGCGAAAGGCAACGCGGCCGTCTTTGACATGGGCGGCGGGACGTTCGACATCACCCTCCTCGAAATCTCGGGCGGGGTCTTCCAGATCCTGGCGACGAACGGCGACTCCTATCTCGGCGGCGAGGATTTCGACCGGAAGATCGTCGACTGGGTGCTCGAGATGCTCAAGAAGGAACATGGTCTCGATCTCGTCGGCGAATTCCAGGTCATGCAGAGGATCCGAGAGGCCGCGGAGCGGGCCAAGCGCGAGTTGTCGTTCACCTTGGAGACCGAGATCAACCTTCCTTTCCTGACCGTGACCGCCGCCGGCTCCGAGCATTTCCAGAAAACGCTCAGCCGGAAGCTCCTCGAGGACCTGACTCGGGACCTCGTGGACAGGGCGTTCCCCCTCGTGGAGAAAACCCTTAAAGAAAGCGGTCTCCGGCCCGCCGACGTAGAGACGGTGATCCTTGTCGGCGGCCAGACGCGGATGCCCCTCATCCGGGACCATGTGACCGAATTCTTCGGGCGAGCCCCGGCCGAAGGGGTCAACCCGGACGAAAGCGTCGCTCTGGGCGCGGCCGTCCAATCGGGAATTCTAGAAGGCCGGTACCAGGATATCGTCCTCCTGCTCGACGTCACCTCGCAGCCGCTCGGGATCGAAATCGAGAACGACGGCTACGAGAAAATCATTGAGAAGAATACGACCATCCCCACCCGGAGGACCAAAATCTTCACCACCGTCGAGAACGACCAGCGGCTCGTCCGGATCCATGCCGTCCAGGGGGAAGAAGCCCGGGCATCGGCCGACGTCTCCCTAGCGACGATCGACCTGGTGGGTCTCGTCCCGGGTCCGGCCGGGAGCGCTCAGATCGAGGTCACGTTCGAGATCGACGCCAACGGCCTGGTCAAGGTGAGCGCCCGGGACGCGCAGACCGGGCGGGAACAGCAGATCGTCGTCCAACCCGCCTCGGGCCTCACCAAACAGCAGATCGACGGGCTGGCCATTAAGGAGCGCTCGAAAGCGGTCCGGAAGAAAGCCCATGAGTCAGCGTGACTATTACGAGGTCTTGGATGTCGGCCGGGATGCGTCGCCCGAGGAGATCAAGAAGGCCTACCGGCAGCTGGCGTTGCGGCATCATCCGGATCGCAACCCGGGCGACAAGCAGGCCGAGGACCGGTTCAAGGAAGCGGCCGAAGCCTACAGTGTCCTGGCCGACCCTCAGAAGAGATCCACTTACGACCAGTTCGGGGCCGAAGGGTTGAGGGGAGAAAGCTTCCAGGGATTCAACTCGACGGTTTTCGAGGGCTTCGAGGACCTCCTCGGCAACATCTTCGGGTTCAACTTCGGGTTCGGCGACCTGTTCAGCGGAGGGGCGCGGCCGCGGCGGCGCACCGCCCAGCGCGGCCGGGACCTGGCCCTCGAAATCGAGATCTCGCTCGAGGAGGCCGCGAGCGGCGCCGACAAGGAGATTTCCCTCCATCGGGCCGAGGCTTGTCCGACCTGCGGGGGGACGGGGATCAAACCGGGCTCGCACAAGGAAACCTGCGGGGCCTGCGGCGGCCGCGGACAGATCCGGCACCAGCAGGGCTTCTTCACCGTCACCCGCCCCTGCTCGCGCTGCGGGGGGAGGGGTGAGATCATCACCGCTCCGTGTGAGGAGTGCCGGGGCACGGGCCACGCCCGCCGGAAGCGCGACCTGAAGGTCCGCATTCCCGCGGGGGTCGGCGACGGCTCCCGCCTCCGGATCGCCGGGGAGGGCGAAGCCGGGGAAAGCGGGGCGGAACCCGGCGACCTCTATACCCTGATCCGCGTTCGGAAGCATGACTTTTTCGAGCGGGAGGATCACCATCTGATATGCGAGATCGCCATCACCTTTGCCCAGGCCGCCCTCGGCGTGACCGTCGACCTGCCGACCTTCGACGGCGGGGAAAAGCTCAAGATCCCCGCCGGGACGCAGTCGGGGGAGGTCTTGCGGATCCGGGGCAAGGGGCTGAAAGAGCTCGACAGCCGCCGCGTGGGCGACCTGTTCGTCCGGATTCATGTCCGCACGCCGGACGATCTGGCCAAGGACCAGAGAGCCCTCCTCCGCCAGCTGGCCGACCTCCGTGGCGAGAATTTGGATCTCCTGAGCCAGGACCAGGTCCGGAAATCGCGGGTCCGGCCGGGCGAAAGCCGCCGGTGACCTCGAACCATTTCTTCATTCCGAAGGCCCGCGCGACGGGCGCGGTCATGGTCCTCGAAGGCCGGGAACATCGCCACCTGAGCCGGGTCCTCCGGGCCCGTCCGGGCGAAGTCGTGGTTCTGTTCGACGAGGAGGGCACGAAATATAGGGCCAGGGTCGAGGACGTCGCGGCCGAGGCCATGACGCTCACTTGCCTGGACCGGACGCCGGGCGAAGGCCGCAAGACGCGAATCGGACTGGCCCAGGGCCTGCTCAAGGTTAAGACGATGGATTTCGTGGTCCAAAAAGCGGCTGAATTGGGCCTGGCGGAATTCTTCCCGATTGCGGCCGTGCGTTCGGTCTCCAGGCTCGGGGAAAAGAGCCTCCGCAAGGTCGATCGCTGGGAAAAGATCGCCCGCGAGGCCTCGAAGCAGTCGCGCCTGGGCTGGCCTTTCCGTATCCATGCGCCCCTCGGTCTGGACGAATTCCTCGCGGATCCGCCGCCCGAAGCGGCGCTTTTTCTCAGCGAGCGGCAAGGGCCGATGCTCCGGGACGTCCTGGGGGCGGACCGCGACCGGGTGCCCGTCTCCGCCGTGATCTTGGTCGGGCCCGAGGGCGGGTGGACGGAAGCGGAAGAGGCTTCGATCTCCGGCCGCGGCTACGAAGCCGTGAGCCTGGGCCGGTCCGTGCTCCGGGCCGAGACCGCGGCCCTCAGCGCCGCCGCCGTCCTCTCCCATTTCTGGAATTGGTGACATGTTTCTCCAGGGTCAGAAAGTCGGGAAATACGAAATCATCCGCTCGCTTGGGAGCGGGGGATTCGGCTCCGTCCTCCTGGCCAAGGACACCTGGCTCGACATCAAGGTCGCGATCAAGGTCCCCCACAAGCAATCCCAGGAGCTCTTCAAGCTCCTGAAGGAGCCGCGCCTCCAGGCCGCCCTCAACCACCCGAACATCGTCCGGATGATCGCCGCCGAGAAGGAGGACAAGACCTTCTTCATGGTCATGGAGTACGTCCGGGGCAAGACTCTCGAGAAGATCCTGATCAAGGAGAAGATCCTCCCCATCGACCAGGCCCTTGACTACACCAAGCAGCTCTGCGCCGGCGTCGACCACGCCCACAAGAACAAGATCATTCACCGCGATCTCCGGCCGTCGAACATCATGGTCTCGGAGGAGGGGACGGTCAAGATCACGGATTTCGGGACTTCGGCCTGGCTGCAGAACGTCCCCTACGCCTCGACCCGCATCGGATCGCCGCCCTACATGGCCCCCGAGCAGTTCCAGGGCAAGGCGACGTTCGCTTCGGACATCTACTCGATCGGCTGCATCCTTTACGAGATGGTCATCGGCCGGCCGCCGATTTACGATCCCGACCCGTTCAAGATCCTGGAGAAGGCCCAGGAGGGCAAGATCACGCCGCCCCGCCTGAAAAACATGAAGATCCCCCGGGAGCTCGACGAGATCATCATGAAATGCCTGGCCTCCAAGGTCGAGGACCGCTACCAGCGGCCGTCCGAGATCCTGCGGGCCCTGCTGTCGGACATCCGGGGCGAAAAGCACCGGAAATCCGAGATCGAGGATATCCTCGGCAGGATCCGGGCCCGCGAGCCGTCCGCGTCCGAGTTCTGTTGGAACTGCCGCCGGCCGCTTCCGCCGCGGGCCAAGGCTTGCCCCTACTGCGGCGAAGGCCTCTGAGCGCCTGTTTGACTCCCGGAACGGATGTCCGGTAAGATAGGCGCGCGAAATCCGCCGTCGAAAACCAACGAAGGAGCCGGTCATGAGCCCTTTTCCCGCAACCGGGATCGTCTGGATGAACGGCCGCCTCGTGCCCTGGAAGGACGCAACCATCCACGTCGCTTCGCACGTCATCCACTACGGAAGCTCGATCTTCGAGGGATTCCGGGCGTACGCCAATCCCAAGGGGACGGGCCTCTTCCGTCTGTCGGACCATACCCGGCGCCTTTACAACTCCTGTAAAATCTATAGGATGAAGGTCCCGTATTCCGAGGAAGAGTTCAACGCCGCGATCATCGCCACCGTCAAGGCCAACAAGTTGCGGGAATGCTACATCCGGCCGATCGTCTACCGGGGCTATGGCGCGCTCGGCGTCGATCCCTTCCCCAACCCCGTGGACTGCGCCGTCCTCGTCTGGGAATGGGGCCGGTACCTGGGCGAGGAAGCCCTCGAGGCCGGCGTGGATGTCAAGGTCTCCACCTGGCAACGGCTCGCCCCGAACTCGTTCCCGGCGCTGGCCAAGACCGGGGCCAACTACATGAACTCCCAGCTGATCAAGATGGAGGCCAAGCTCGAGGGCTATAGCGAGGGCATCGCCCTTAACATCCGGGGCCACATCAGCGAGGGCAGCGGCGAGAACATCTTCCTCGTCCAGAACGGGACGATCTATACGCCGCCCCTTTCGTCCTCCATCCTGCCCGGCATTACCCGCGACTCGGTGATGATCCTTGCCCGCAAGCTCGGGATCCCCGTGCGCGAGGAGACGCTCCCGCGCGAAATGCTCTACGTCGCCGACGAGATCTTCTTCACCGGGTCGGCGGCCGAGATCACGCCGGTCCGCTCGGTCGACAAGATTCCGGTCGGCGACGGCCGGCGAGGGCCCGTGACGACGCGCCTCCAGGAGGCGTTTTTTGCAATCCTCCAGGGCCGGGCCGCAGACGAGCGCCGGTGGCTGACCTATATCGAGATCTGAGAGGACCACCATGGCCATGAACATCGACGACCTCCTGAAAGCCGCGATCGAGATGGAAGCTTCGGACGTCCATCTGAAAGTCGGCAGCTCGCCCAATTTCCGCGTCCATGGGGTCCTCGTGGCCCTGGCCCAGCTTCCCAAACTGACGGGCAAGGACATGGAGGAGATGGCCAACCAGATCATGGGCGATTTCCAGCGCCAGATGCTGAAGGAGGATTTCGACCTGGACCTGGCCTACAGCCTCCCCGGCTTCGGCCGGTTCCGGGGGAGCATCTTTCTCCAGCGCAACTCGATCGCCATCTCCCTCCGGATCATCCCTTTCGAGGTCAAGCCCATCCGGGAGCTGGTCTTGCCCGAGGTCATCGAGAAGATCGCCCAGTTCGAACGGGGCCTCATCCTGGTGACGGGGACGACGGGCAGCGGCAAGACCACGACCCTGGCCTCGATCATCGACTACATCAACAACAGCCGGCGCAAGCATATCATCACCATCGAGGACCCGATCGAGTTTCTCCACCGCGACAAGAAGAGCACGATCTGCCAGCGCGAGGTCGGCTGGGACGTGAAGAGCTTTTCCCGGGGCCTGCGCAGCGCCCTGCGCGAGGACCCCGACATCATCCTCGTGGGGGAGATGCGGGACCTTGACACGATCGAGACGGCCTTGATGGCGGCCGAGACGGGCCACCTCGTCTTGAGCACGCTCCACACCCTCGACGCTCCCGAGACGATCAACCGCATTGTTTCGGTCTTCCCTCCCCACCAGCACCGCCAGATCCGCATTCAGCTGGCCAGCATCCTGGCGGCCGTGATCTCCATGCGGCTCATCCCGCGCAAGGACGGCAAGGGCCGCGTCCCGGCCGTGGAGGTCATGATCTCCACGCCCCACATCCAGGACCTGATCCAGAACCGGGACAGGGGGCCCTTGATCCGGGAGGCGATCGCGGCCGGCGTGTCGCAGTACGGCATGCAGACCTTCGACCAGTCCATCCACCATCTCTACAAAGATGGGCTCATCTCCTTCGAGCAGGGCCTTCGCTACTCGACCAGCCCCGACAACTTCCGGCTGCGCATCCAAGGCATCCAGTCGACGACCGACCTGGCCATGGAGGAGATGGAGAAAAAGATGGACCGGACGACGGCCGGATCCAAGACCCCGTCCTCCGTCGGCGAGACATGACCGCATGAACGCCCAGGACATCCGCCGCACGTTCCTCGATTTTTTCGGCCGCAAGGGACACAAGGTCCTGCCCGGTTCCCCGCTCCTGCCCAAGGACGACCCGACGCTTCTCTTCACCAACGCCGGGATGAACCAGTTCAAGAACATCTTCCTCGGCCTGGAGACGCGGAGCTACAAGCGGGCGGTCACGGTCCAGAAATGCATGAGGGTCAGCGGCAAGCACAATGACCTGGAACAGGTCGGCCGGACGCGGAAGCACCACACCTTTTTCGAGATGCTGGGCAATTTCTCCTTCGGGGACTACTTCAAGCGGGAGGCCATCCTCGCCGCCTGGGAGCTCATGACCGAGGTCTTCGCCTTCCCCAAGGACCGGCTGTACGTCACGATCTACGAGGAGGACGACGAGGCCTTCGGCCTCTGGACCGGCGAGGCCGGCGTCCCCGCGGACCGCATCTTCCGCCTCGGCCGGAAGGACAATTTCTGGGCGATGGGCGAGACCGGGCCGTGCGGCCCCTGTTCCGAGATCCACTACGACCAGGATCCGGCGCTCGAGCCGGGGACGCCGCTCGAGCTCATCGAAAAGGGCAGCGACCGGATGGTCGAGCTCTGGAACCTCGTCTTCATGCAGTTCTTCCTGGACGAGACCGGCGTCTACCATCCCTTGCCCTCGCCCTCGATCGACACCGGCATGGGCCTGGAGCGGATGGCCGCCGCCCTCCAGGGCAAGACGAGCAATTTCGAGACCGACCTGTTCCGCCCGCTGATCGCCGAGGTCTGCGGGATGGCCGGGCGCGACTATCCCGCGGGCGACGAGGGCGACGTCCACGTCCGGGTCATCGCCGACCACGTCCGGGCGGTCTCGTTCATGATCGGCGACGGGATCATGCCGGCTAACGACGGCCGGGGTTACGTCCTGCGGCGGCTCGTGCGCCGGGCGTTCCGCAAGGGCAACCTGCTCGGCCTCGAGGAGCCCTTCGTCTACAAGCTCGTCGGCGTGGTGGCCGACATCATGAAGGAAGCCTATCCCGAGCTCCTCGCCTCCCAGAATTTCATCGCGAGGATCTGCCGGGCCGAGGAGGAGCGTTTCGCCCGGAGCCTCGCCTCCGGCCTCCGCTATTTCCATCAATACGCCGGGGAGGCCCGGGAGCGCGGCGCGGCCGGCCTGTCCGGAGAGGCGGCTTTCAAGCTCTACGACACGTTCGGCTTCCCGCTCGACCTTTCCCAGGAGCTGGCCCAGGAAGAGGCGCTGACCGTCGACGAGGCCGGGTTTCGCGACGAGCTCGAACGGCAGAAGGAGAGGGCCCGCCTTTCCTGGAAGGGCGCCGGGCCGCAGAAGGAGCGCAAGGCGTTCGAAGGGATCGCCCCAGGGGCGGTTCGATTCGCGGGCGTCGACTGCGGGCGCGTGGACGAGGCCCGGATCGTCGCCCTGATCAAGGATGGCGCGCGAGTCCCCGCCCTAGCCCAAGGCGACTCCGGAGAGGCCGTCCTAGACATCACGCCTTTCTACGCCGAGGCCGGCGGCCAGGTTGGGGATACGGGGCTTCTGAAAAACGCTCTCGCTTCGGCCGCAGTCGAGGCCGCCTATTACCCCGTTCCCGAGGTGCGCAGCCACAGGATCAAGGTTCTGGCCGGAACGCTCCGCGAGGGCGACACCGTCGCGGCTTCGATTGACGAGGCTAGGCGGAAGGCCGTCCGGGGCAACCACACGGCCACCCATCTCCTCCATGCCGCCCTGCGCCAGACCCTGGGCGATCACGTCAAGCAGGCCGGGTCGCTCGTCTCGGCGGCCCGCCTCCGGTTCGACTTCACCCATTTCCAGGCCGTCGAGCCGGGGGAGCTTGCCCAGGTCGAAAGGCTGGTCAATGAGAAAATCCGGGAGGACTTGAGCGTCTTCACCAAGGAGACGACGCTCGAGGAGGGCGTCCGGGCGGGGGCAATGGCGATCTTCGAGGAAAAGTACGGGGAGACTGTCCGGATGGTCTCGGTCGGTGAGTTCAGCCGCGAGCTCTGCGGAGGCGCCCATGCACCGTCGACCGGAGAGATCGGCCTGTTCAAGATCCTCTCCGAGACCAGCGTCGCCGCCGGGATGCGCCGCATCGAAGCCGTCACGGGCGAGGAAGCGCTTGCCCACGTCCAAGAGACAGAGGCCCTTCTCGAAGACATCCTCCGGGCTTTGGGGACGCCGCTCCGCGACGCGCCCGGGCAGGTCGAGAAGCTCAAGGAGCACATCCGGGACAAGGACCGCGAGATCAAGGCGCTCCGCCAGAAGCTTGTCCGGGGGGGCGCGGAGGGCGTCGGGGAGGAAGTCCGGGAGGTCCGGGGCATAAAGGTCCTTGTCCAGAAGCGGGACGGCCTCGTCCCGTCCGAAGCGCGCGGGTTGGCCGACGCGTTGAAGGGCAGGATCGGCTCGGGGGTCGTCATCCTGGGCGCGGTCACCGATGGCAAGGCCTTCCTGGTCGTCGGGGTGACGAAGGACCTCGTAGGCCGGATCTCGGCGGCGGACATGATCAAGGGTCTTGCCCCGATCGTCGGGGGCGGGGGAGGCGGGCGCCCGGATTTCGCCCAGGCGGGCGGGAGCAAGACCGGGTCGCTCGACGCCGCGCTCGTGGCGGTCCCGGGCCTTGTCGAGTCGCTCCTCCGATGATCGTCGGCAGGGGGGAGCCGAGGAGGGCGAAAAATCACCCTCAAAGGCGATTGAATCGGGGAGGCCGGCGGAGGATGATGAGGGCGATGAAAGCTCTGCTCAGGATCCTGGCCGGGGCGGCGGCCGCCGCCGCGCTGGCCGTCGCCGCCGAGGCCGCGGTCGTAAACGTCCCGGCGCTATCCGCTCACTACGATCCCATCATCCGGAAGATCGCGGCCCGCTACGCGGGCGTCGACCCGGCGCTCGTCCACTCCATCATTGCCGTCGAATCGGGCTATGACCGGTTCGCGGTTTCGGAGAAGGGGGCCCAGGGCCTGATGCAGCTGATGCCGGAGACGGCCCGGGACTACGGCGTCAAAGATGCCTTCAATGCCTGGGAGAACATCGAGGGCGGCATCAAGTACCTGAAGGATCTGTTGAAGGCGTACCCCGACCGGCTCGACCTCGTCCTGGCGGCCTACAACGCGGGACGCTCGGCGGTGGTAAAGTACAACGGCGTCCCGCCTTACCCGGAGACCCAAAGCTATGTCAACAAAGTCGCTCAGGCTAAATCCCTGCTCGTCCCCCTCGTCGCCGCCCGGAAGACAATGATCTATTCCTACCGGGACGGCCAGGGGAAGCTGCGGGTTACGAACATCCCGCCGGCGTCCGACGCGGGCGGCCAGCTCCCGCGCTGAACGTCAGAAATAGCCCTTGACGGGCAGGCTCCGGGGAATCACCTCGAACGTCGCAGGCAGGGTTCCCAGTTGTTCGCCGTCGAGCTCGATCAGCACGGTTTCCCCATCTTCGGACTCGGCCTCGATCTTCCGGCCCCGGACGAGGAAGATCTTGGGATGGCCGAGGTGCGTGCCGTTCATGAGCTTCCAGCCGTTGGCGCAGAATTCCAGGAACCTCATCCCTTTGACGCAGACGAAATCGAACAGGCCGTCGTCCAGACGCGCTTGGGGCGCGATCTTCATCCCTTTGCCGAAGACGCGGCCGTTGGCCACCGCCCCCATGAGGTATTCGCCGGCCGGGATCTCGATCCCGTCCACCGAGATCCGGACGCGCTTCGCCTTGTACTTGGCCATGGTGGAGACAAGGCAGCGGACGTAGGACGACGCTTTCCGCTCGAGACGTTTCTGGTTGACCTTGGCCACGACTTCGCCCCCGACCCCGAAGTCGGCGACATTGAGGAAGATGCGCTCGGCCGTCGTCCCGTCCGGGGCGCGGTAGCGAACCTTGCCGACGTCCATCGTCCGGGTGGGGGCCTCGGTGATCACGGTCAGGGCGTCCTTGAGGCGCGAGGGGATGGCGAGGCTCCGGGTCAGGTCGCAGCCCGAGCCGGAGGGGACGATGCCCAGAGCCGCCTCGGGATTGATGATCTTCCGGTCCTCGTAAAAACCGTTGGCGATCTCGTTCATCGTGCCGTCGCCTCCGACGCCGATCACGAGCTCCGTGCCGTCCTTGAGGGCCGCCCGGGCGAGGTCGATGGCGTCCAACGGCTTGTCCGTGAATTCGAATTTGAAATCGTGGATGACGTGGCGGATGCCTTCGCGGATCTGGACCCAGCGCTTGCGGGTCTGGCCCTTGGCTGACTCGGGATTGACGATCACCTGTGTTTTGAGGAGTTTCATGGCTGCGGGGGGAGCGGCCCGGCCGGGGGCCGGACATCGGGGCTTTTCCTGGCAAAGAGGGAGGCGCCGATGACGCCCCCCAGGGCGCCGAACGCGGCAAAGATCGTGGCGAAAATGAGGAGACCGAGCAGGAAGCCAATCGCCGAGAAGCCTCGAGGGGTTTGGGGGCTGAAAAAATCCCGCCAGCCGTCGGGCATCGCCTGGCCGTATTCGGACAAGTGCTCGAAGACCCTTCGGTAGAAGGCCAGATGGACCTCTTGGAAGGGGATGTTGATCAGGGAATGGACGACGGCCGCTGCGATCCCGGCAAAGGCGCCGATCCGAGCTCCATCGCCGGGCCGGACGGGCTCTTCCGATCGGGAGGCGAGAAAGACGGCAAACGCGGCGCCGGCCGGAATCCAGAGGCAGCACAGGCATTGGATCACCGGCAACCCGGATAGCGCGCCCGCCGCCGCCCCCCCGATCAGGGCCGGCTTGAGATGGTTGTCCCGGCGTTCGCTCATAGGCCTCGTCCTCTGAAGTCGGCCACCATTGTATTTTTAATGTATCGGCAATGCAAGTCGTCCCCGGGGCGGAGCCGGGCGGTATTCACGGAGGGAGCGCTCAGAATTCTCCGTCCGCGTTCCGCGACAGCAGCCATTCTCCCACGCCGGCCATGAAATAGTAGGGGAGGATGACGCCCCAAGTGAAGCCGGTCAGGAAGCGGAGGATGTTTCCCGAGGACCAGAGGCCGAGCCAGTACCCCGCCGCGTCCAGCGCGATCGGCGCCGAAAGCAGGAGGAAGATCCGCGTCGAGGGAAGGCGAAGCGCGGCGAATCCCCTGATTTTCGGATAGGCCAGCAATCCGGCCGATATTCCCGCATAAATCCCGGTGCACCTCGCGCAGACGGCCAGGGGATGCCCGAAGAGGGCGAAGCTCCGGGCGGGGATCTGATGGCAGAACGGCGAAAAACAGGCGTAGAGTCCGGCCGCGAGCCGAGGAGCCCGGCTTGCGAAGAAAGGCGCCAGGATCGCGGCCAGAAGCCAGAGGGCGCTCCCGGCCAGGGTCAGGCCGTAAAGGGCCAGAATTTTCCGGCGGGAGCTCACGCGAGCCGGCCTCACGCCGCCTTTTTCCAACGAAGGTAGAAAAGGGCGGCGGCGATGATCAGGAAATTAACCGTAGGCACGGACCAAGCCATAAACCCGGCGTAGAGCCGCCGGCCGACGAGGTCGTAGAGGGCCAGGCCCACGACCAGGAAGTTGATCGCGAGGAGAACCCTGGCCGGCTTGGGAAAGGACGCCCAGCCGCCGATGACGAGGACGACGGCGAGGAAAGCGGACAGGAACGTATAATCCCAGCCGAGGGGGGAGATGAGCGGGATGAACAGCAGGAGAAGGGCCGATTCCGCGGCCGCTGCCCGGGGAACGCCGCGGCCCCGGCTGAGGAAGGTCAGGGTGAACCCGGCCAGGAGAGCCACGCCGAGGCCGTAGATCATCGAGGCGGCGGCCGAGCCGTTCGTCCATTTCATGAGGAACGCCAGGAGCGAGACGTTGTCCTGGGCGGCGAGAAGCCCGGGCGTGGAGCGAGACAGGCTCGTGATCCATTCCTCGATCACGGCCCAGTTGCCCGGGATTCCATAGAACAAGGACGGCATGGCCAGCGAGCCGGCGATGAGGGCGGCTCCCGCGACCAGCGTCCTCCATTTCCCCTTTAGAGCGAAATAGGGGAGGAAGATCAGGGCATAGGGCTTGAGGGCCGCGGCCAGGCCCCAGAGGAGGCCGGCCGCCGCCTGGCGGCCGGCGGAGGGCCGATCGGCCTCGTCGTCCCGAATGATCAGGACGGTCATGCCCATGAGCAGAGCCGTGATGATGGCGTTGATCTGGCCGAGTTGCACCTCGCGCAGGAAATCCTTCGCCAGGGCGAGAAAGGATAGAAGGACCACCGTCCAGGACGCGGCCCCGCGGCTGTCGGCCGCCGCCTCCCGGGCCAGGAGGATGATCGCTCCGATGGACAGGATCACCAGAACGAACCAGATCGCCTTGGCGGCCGGCAGAGGCAGCGCGGAAAGGGGCAGATAGAGGAGGGCGGAAAACGGGGAATACTTGAACTGCCAGTGGGAGTCCGCCGTGCGGTAGAGCGTCTCGCCCGTCCAAAGACGGTTGCCGGCCTTGTAGTTGACCTCGAAATCCGCCATCCCCGGGCCGACCTTGAGGACGAACAGGGCGGCCAAAACGGCCAGGACGGCGGCCGCGATCAAGATCGTCGTGGGCCTCGGGCGCGACATTGGATTTTCATGCTACTCTGGACGCCGCACCCTGTCAATGTCAGCCGGGGGAGGCCCGCCTCGGACGGGGCGCCGAATCAATTTGGATTTGACAGGCCTATTTTTTCGTTGTAATAATGATACTTATATTTTGTCCGAACTCCATCGGACCCTCAGGAGGACTTATGATGTTCAATAAAACCAAGGCCCTGATTCTCGGCGTCGTCCTGCTTGTTTCCTGCGGGGCCGTCTTCGCCCAGACGGGGGAGCAGGCCAAAGTCCCGACGGCGCAGGACAAGCTCCTCTCCCTGACGAACATGGGCGTCATCCAGGTTATCGTCTCCGGCAAGGACAAGCAGGAGATCGGCCGCGGCACGGCCCTCGTCCTGACGCCGAAGCTGGCCGCGACGAGCTACCATCTCGTCAGCCTGGCCGCGGGCGCCGCGGGTTTGAACGCCAAGAAGAAGGACGTCGATGTCGACGGTGTGATGGGCGTGGACAAGACGCTGGACCTGGCCATCATCCAGATCGACGGCAAGGTCACGCCCCTGACCCCGGGGGATTTCGATAGTCTGACGCCCGGAAAAAAGTTCTATATCGTGGCGGCCAACGAGGCCGGCGATATGATCATCAGCGAGGCGACGGTCCGCAGCGTCCATGACCTCGGCGGCGGCGTGAAGATCGCCGATACGGCGGCCAATCTGGCCGACGCGATCACGGGCGGGGCAGCCGTCGACGAAACGGGAAAGATCCTGGGCCTCGTCCAGGTCATCGAAAAGCGGCTCCGCCTGGTCGTCCCCATCACGGCCGTGAACGCCGTGCCCAAGGCCAAGAAGGTCACCGCCTTCAAGGCCTGGCAGCCGGAAGATTATTTCCTGACGCCCGAGTCGAACTGGTTCCTGGGCCGGCTTTACGCCTGGAGCGGCGAGGCCTACAACGCCCAGCGCAACCTGGAGAAGGTCGTGAAGGTCCAGCCGACCAACCTCGACGCCTGGACGCTCCTGGCTAAAGGCTACGATGGGATGCGCGACTATCAAAACGCCGTTCCCGCCTACAAAAAGGTCATCGAGCTCAATCCCCAGTCGGCCGACGCCTACCTCGGCCTCGGCCAGATCCAAGCCCGGATGCAGCGCTCCACGGAAGCGGTCGAGGCGCTCCAGAAGGCGCTGGCCATCAACCCGGGGGCTAAAGAGGCTTACCTCGCCCTCGGCGAGGCCTACGAAGCGGCTCGGGATTTCCCCAAGGCGGGCGATGCCTACGAGAAATACGTGGCGGCCGGGCCCGCGGATCCGCTCGCAGCCTACCAGCGTCTGGGGGCGGCCCGGTCGAACGCCGAGCAGTTCGACAAGGCCGCCGCGGCCCTGGCCGAAGCCCAGAAGCTCCAGCCTCGCGACCTGAGCATCCTGAGCAACCTGGCCCAGGCCTATCAGAAGGCCGGAAAGCTCGAGGAAGCCGAGAATACCTACAAGAAGCTCGCCGAGGTCAACCCCGACAAGGCCGACAACTACTATTCCTGGATCCTGAAGATGTACAGCGACGCCCAGAAGCCCGACAAGGCCATCGAAGCGGCCCGGAAGATCACGGAGCTCAAACCCAAAGACGAACAGGCCGCCTATAATCTGGGCTTCATGTACGCCCAGACGCAGAAGTACCAGGAAGCCCTCGATGCCTTCAACAAGGCCCTGACCATCAAGCCCAATTACGACCTTGCTTATTTCCAGATCGGGGTCTGCTACTACAGCCTGAAGAAATATGGGGACGCGCTCCCGCCCTTCAAGAAGGTGATCGAGATCGACCCGAACAACGCTTACGCCTGGCTGTACATCGGCATCAACAACATGCTCCTCAAAAGGTTCGACGCGGCGCTCGATCCGCTGAAAAAGACCACCGAGCTCCAGCCCGACAACGCCAACGCTTTTTACAATCTCGGGATCTGTTACCTGAACCTCCATGACAGCTACAGCGCCAGGGACATCGTCAAGAAGCTCCAGACCCTGGATCCGGCCAAGGCCAAGCAGCTCCAGGCGCTCATCAAGTAGGAGCGGCGGCCGCCTTCCTTCGCCCGGGCTGAGGAAGCCCGGCGGGGGAGGGCGCCGCCTCCCGGCGGAAGGGCCCTGAGTTATTGCCCGGGCAAGCGAGCCCGCCGGATTCGCCCCCGATCCCGGGCCGCGGGGAGGCAAACTCCGACTTTTTTTTGCCGGAAATTGACAAGGCTCCCCGAATGTGGTAAAAGAATATTCCTTCGTTCCTCGTAATAGCGAGACCGCGTTTTCCGTTCATTCTTTTCATAGAGAAGGCCCTCCTTGCCAAGGGAACCCCGTTTTCGCAGGGCAGATGGCGGAATGGCAGACGCGCTAGGCTTAGGACCTAGTTCCCGATGAGGGAATGCGGGTTCGACTCCCGCTCTGCCCAGACTCTCCGATCCTGCCGGGCGCGGGGCCCGGCCGTGCGACGTGACCGTAAGGGAAGGACAATCCATGAGCGACCAACCGGAACATGTACAAAGCAACGTGAAGGACCTGGGCCCGACCCGCAAGGAGATCGAGGCTGAGGTGGCAGCCCCCGAAGTCGGCCGGGAATACGACCGCTTTCTCGAGGATTACGCCCGGCGGGCCCGGCTGAAGGGATTCCGCGAAGGGAAGGCGCCCAGGGACGTGGTCAAGCGGATGTTTGGAGCCGAAATCCAGCACTCCGTCATCGACGAGCTGATCCCGCGCATCCTGGGGGACCTCCTCGAGGCTAAGGGCATCCATTCCGTAGGCGTGCCGGTGGTTGAGGACGTCGCCTATGACGAGGGCGGGCCCTTGAAGTTCAAGGCCGTCGTGGAGACTTGGCCGGATTTCGAGCTGCCGGCCTATAAGGGCGTGCCGGTCAAAAAGGTCGAGGCGACGGTCGCCGACGACGACGTCGCCCGGACCCTCGATGAGCTCCGGGAGAAAGCCGTCGAGTACATCCCCATCGAGGGCCGCGGCGTCGGGGACGGCGATTACGCCGTCGTCGAGATTCAAGGCCGCGACATCAAGACGAAGCGTCTGATGCCCGTGGAAAAGGTGGTCGTCCTGGCTGGCCACGAAGGGAACGATCCGGCCATCAACGCCAACCTCATCGGCCTCGCCCCCGGCGAGGAACGGACGTTCCGGCACGCCTACCCCGCCGACCACAAGGCCAAGAAGCTGGCCGGCAAGGAGATCGAATACCGGCTCAAGGTGGACTCGATCAAGGAGAAGAAGCTGCCCGAGGCCAACGACGATTTCGCCAAAACCCTGGGGGAGTTCGACACGCTGGATGCCGTCCGGGCCAAAATCCGGGAGGAGATCGGGGTGAGCCGGGGGCAGGCCGCCCGCCGCGAGACCGCGGACGCGGTCCTGCGGACAATTGTCGACCGGGCGGCGTTCGAGCTGCCCAAGAGCGTTGTCGACGAGGAGGCCGAGGCCGTCCTGAAGAACATGCTCCAGTCGGCCCAGGGGCGGTCCGTTGCGCCCGAGGTGCTCGAATCGCTCCGCGGCGCCGCCCGGACACAGGCCGAGGTGAACCTCAAGCGCCATCTCCTCCTGAAGCGAATCGCCGAGGTTGAAGGGATCCGGGTTACGGACGAGGACGTCGACCGCGAGATCCAAGGCCTGGCCAAGGCCAACGGCATCCCTCCGGCGAAGGCCCGGGAATCGCTGGCCCGGGACGACCGGCTCGACGAGCTGAGATCGAGCCTGCTCGTCCGCCGGACCGTTGACTTTCTGGTCGGCCAGGCTATAATTGAATAACCCTACGCTGATTCCATGACTCTCATTCCCTTCGTCGTCGAGCAGGACGGCCGGTCCGAACGGGCGTATGATATCTATTCGCGCCTGCTCCGGGACAGCATCATCTTCATCGGGAGCGAGATCAACGATGAGCTGGCCAACGTCGTGACCGCCCAGCTCCTCTACCTCGAGGCCGAGAACCCCGAGCGCGAGATCTCCTTGTACATCAACTCGCCCGGAGGGAGCATCACCTCGGGGCTCGCGATCTACGACACGATGCAGTTCGTGGCCAACGACATTTCCACGATCTGCGTCGGCCAGGCCGCCAGCATGGCGGCCGTCCTCCTGGCGGCGGGCGCGGCGGGCAAGCGCATCTCGCTGCCCAACGCCCGGGTGGTCCTCCACCAGCCCTTCGGCGGCTACCAGGGCCAGGCTTCCGACATCGCCATCCAGGCGAAGGAGATCCTCCGCATCCGGGAGAGCATCTATCATATCCTGGTCAAGCACACCCGGCAGGCGAAAAGCCGGATCCAGGCCGATATCGAGCGGGATTTCATCATGACCCCGGCCATGGCCCGGGACTACGGTCTGATCGACCAGATCCTGACGACGCGGCCCGCGCCGAAGAAGTAGCCTCCGGCCCGACGCCGACGAACCGCCGCGAGACGCCACCGACGAAAGAGCGACATCAATGATCGACGAAACGGAATCCAAGACCGGCGCTCCGGTGAAGTGCAATTTCTGCGGCCGGGCCCAGGGCCAGGTTCAGAAGCTCATCGCCGGGCCGGGCGGGATTTTCATCTGCGACGCCTGCATCGGCACGGCCCACGACATGCTCCAAGCCTCCGCGGCGAAGGAGGAGGAGAGGCCGGCCGCCGCCCCGAGCCCGACGCCGCCCGAGATCAAGCGCGCCCTGGACGAATACATCATCGGCCAGGATAAGGCTAAAAAGAAGATCGCCGTGGCCGTCTACAACCACTACAAGCGGATCCGCCTCCCGAAGACCGGCCAGGCCGGGGATGTGGAGATCTCCAAGAGCAACATCCTCCTCATCGGCCCGACCGGCACGGGCAAGACGCTCATGGCCCAGGTCCTGGCCAAGATCCTGTCCGTGCCGTTCGCCATCGCCGACGCCACGACCTTGACCGAGGCCGGTTACGTGGGCGAGGACGTGGAAAACGTCGTCCTGAAGCTCTACCAGGCGGCCAAGGGGAATATCGCCCGGGCCCAGAAGGGCATCATCTACATCGACGAAATCGACAAGATCAGCCGCAAGAGCGACAGCCCGTCGATCACCCGGGACGTCTCAGGCGAGGGCGTCCAGCAGGCCCTCCTCAAGATCATCGAGGGGACGATGGCCAACATCCCGCCCCAGGGGGGGCGGAAGCACCCCTACCAGGAATTCATCCCCGTCGACACGACCGACATCCTGTTCATCTGCGGCGGGGCGTTCGTCGGCCTCGACAAGATCATCGCCCAGCGGATGGGAAAAGCCGTCGTCGGATTCAAGGCGGAGTCCCGCGTCCCGCGCCCGGAGGCCACGGACGAGCTCCTGGCCGAACTCATCCCTCAAGACCTCATCAAGTACGGCCTGATCCCCGAGCTCGTCGGCCGGATCCCCGTCGTGGCCACGTTCACCGACCTCTCGCTCGCCGATCTCGTGGACATTCTGACAAAGCCCCGCAACGCCATCATCCGCCAGTACCAGAAGCTTTTCGAGATGGAAGGCGTGGAGCTCGAGTTCACCGAGGACGCGCTGCGGACGATCGCCCGGAAATCGGTCGAGCGGAAGCTCGGGGCGCGCGGGCTGCGGACGATCATCGAGGACCTCATGCTCGACCTGATGTTCTACCTGCCCGGGGCCAAAACATCGAAACGAATCCGGATCACCAAGCGCATGGTCGAAGACGACGGGCTGAGCTTCGACCACCTCAAACAGGTCATCGGAGTCTAACCATGGAACCCACCGGCGAACAATCGGAAATCCTGAAGAACGTGCCCCTGATCCCGCTCCGGGATCTGGTGGTTTTCCCGGCGACGCTGGTGCCGTTCATCATCGGCCGGCCATCCTCGATCCAGGCCCTGGAAAAGGCGGCCGAGAAGGACCGGCTCATCGTCCTCGCCGCCCAAATGGACGCCTCCCTCGACAACCCAGGCCCCAAGGACATCTATTCAATGGGCGTCACGGCCAAGGTCATCCGGACCGTCCCGGTCGACGAGAAGAATGTCCGGGTCATCGTCGAAGGCAAGCGCCGGGCCCGGATCCTGGAATTCCTGAGCTCTTATCCCTTCTACCAGGTCCTGGCCAAGGAGATCCGGGTCTACGAGGACTCCGGCAAGGAGATCCAGGACGAGATGAAGCGCGCCCTGGCCCTCTTCGAGGACTACCTCAAGCTCATCCAGAACGCGAACTTCCAGTCGATCATCCCGGCCCTGCGCGATCACACGCCCGACCGGATCGCCGACATCATTTCCTCGCATCTCTATCTGCCTCTCGACGAAAAGCAGAACCTGCTCGAAACCATTAACAGCCAGGAGCGCCTCCGCCGCCTCATCATCCTCCTCGAGACCGAGGTGGCCAAGATCCAGGCCAACCTCCGCAAGGACGGCAAGGGCGTCAACCGGCGCAAGTCGCCCTTCGGCCCGGCCGGCGGGCCGAGCGTCTTCACCCCGGGCGGTGCCCCGGGGGCCAAGAAGGACGAGCAGGCCGGCGAGATCGAGGAGCTCAAAAAGAAGGTCGAGGCGGCCAAGATGCCCCCCGACGCGATAGACAAAGCCCGCAAGGAGATCGAGCGCCTCGAAGCCATGCCGCCCATGTCGGCCGAGGCGACAGTCTGCCGGAATTACCTTGATTGGCTGATCGCCCTGCCCTGGGCCAAGAAGTCCCGAGAGAAGCGGGATCTGAAGGAAGCCGAGCGGATCCTCAATGAGGACCATTATGGGCTCGAGAAAGTCAAGGAGCGGATCCTGGAATACCTGTCCATTCGCCAGCTCGTCAAGAGCCCCAAGGGCATCATCCTGGGGCTGATCGGGCCTCCCGGGGTGGGGAAGACCTCCCTGGGCAAGTCGATCGCCCGGGCCACGGGCCGGAAGTTCATCCGCCTGTCGCTTGGCGGGGTCCGGGACGAGGCCGAGATTCGCGGACACCGCCGGACCTATATCGGGGCCTACCCGGGCCGGATCATCCAGATGATCAAGCGGGCCGGGACGCGGAACCCCGTCTTCCTCCTCGACGAGGTCGACAAGATGAGCATGGATTTCCGGGGCGATCCCGCCTCGGCCCTCATGGAGGTCCTCGACCCGGAGCAGAACAACAGCTTCCTCGACCACTACATCGACACGGATTTCGACCTGTCCCAGGTCATGTTCGTCGTGACGGCCAACATGCTCGATCTCATCCCCCGGCCGCTCGTCGACCGGATGGAGATCATCTACCTCCCGGGCTACACCGAGAACGAGAAGCTCGAGATCGCCCGCCAGTTCCTCTGGCCGAAGCAGCTCTCAGCCCACGGCCTTACCAAGCGCAACCTCGAGATCTCGGACCAGGCCGTCCTCAAGCTCATCAACGACCAAACTCGCGAGGCCGGCGTCCGGAACCTCGAGCGGGAGATCACCAAGATCTGCCGCAAGGTGGTCAAGAAGGTCGTGGTCAAGGGCCGGGAGCACAAGGACAAGGTCACGGTCAGGAACCTCGAGTCCTTCCTGGGCGTGGCCAAGTTCCGCCGGACGGCGATCGATCGCGAGGACGAGATCGGCGTGGCCCTGGGCATGGCCTGGACCGAGTTCGGCGGCGAGCTCCTGACGTTCGAAGCGACCAAGGTTCACGGCAAAGGCAGCTTCACCCTCACCGGCCAGCTCGGCGAGATCATGCAGGAGTCCGCCCAGGCCGCCTTCAGCTACGTCCGGGGCAAGGTCTTCGAGATGAACATCGCCAAGGACGTCACCCGGAACTTTGACATTCACATCCACGTGCCCGAGGGCGCGACGCCCAAGGAAGGGCCTTCGGCCGGGATCACGATCGCCATCGCCATCCTCTCGCTTTTGACCGAGATCCCGGTCAGCAAGAAGCTGGTCATGAGCGGCGAGATCACGCTCCGGGGCAAGGTCCTGCCCGTAGGCGGCATCAAGGAGAAGCTCCTGGCCGCGCACCGGGAAGGCATCCGCGAGGCCGTCCTGCCCATCGACAACAAGGCCGATTTGAAAGACCTCCCCAAGAACCTGGCCCAGGACATGAAAATCCACCTGGTCGAGAACATGGACGATGTCCTGAAGCTCGTTTTGACCCGGGACCTTCCTGCCCGGAAGCCGGCCAAGGCCAAGGCGTCCGCTCCGCCGGACGGCGGTCCCCGCGCGGCCCGGGACGGGGAGGAGGGCGAATCTCCCAAAGAGCCGCCCCTGACGCATTGAACGATTTTCCAAGAGGTGAACCATGAATAAAGACACGCCGATCCCCAAGGACCAGCCCAGGGAGCAGCCCAAGGACTTCAAAGAGGTTAAGGAGCTGAAAGAGTACAGCCTGATCGAGCTCGAGGCCAAGGAGACCAAGGATCTCATGAAGCTCGCGGCCCTCATCGGCCTCCCCGAGGAGGAGATCGACAAAGATGACCGGCATGACCTGGTCTTCAAGATCCTGGAAGCGCAGGCCAAGAAGCAGGGCCTCCTGTTCTCCGAAGGCGTCCTGGAATGCCTGGAGGACGGGTTCGGGTTCCTTCGGGCGCCCGAATTCAGCTACCTGCCCAGCCAGGACGACATCTACGTCTCGCCCTCCCAGATCCGCAAGTTCCAGCTGCGGACGGGCGACACGATCTCGGGCATCGTCCGCCCGCCGAAGAACGGCGAGAAGTACTTCGCCCTGATCAAGATCGAGGCCATCAACTTCATGGAGCCCGACGTCATCATCGACCAGCGGCGGAACGTCCACTTCGAGAAGCTGACGCCGCTCTATCCCCATGAGATGATCAAGCTCCAGGACGGCAACCAGAAGAATCTCAACGCCCGGATCATGGAGTTGATGACGCCCATCGGCAAGGGCCAGCGGGGCCTGATCGTCTCACCGCCGCGGGCCGGGAAGACCACGCTCCTGAAGACGATCGCCAAGTCCATCGAGAAGAACCACCCGGAGATCTTCCTGATCGTCCTCCTCGTGGCCGAGCGGCCCGAGGAGGTCACGGACTTCCAGCGGAGCGTGAGCGGCGAGGTCGTGGCTTCGACCTTCGACGAGCCGCCGGCGCGCAACGCCCAGGTGGCCAACATCGTCCTGGAGAAGGCCAAGCGGCTGGTCGAAATCGGCCGGGACGTGGTCATTCTTCTCGACAGCATCACCCGCCTCGCCCGGGCCCACAATGCCATCATCCCGCCCTCGGGCAAGGTCCTGTCGGGCGGCATCGACGCCAACGCCCTGAACAAGCCCAAGAAGTTCTTCGGCTCGGCTCGCAAGGTGGAGGAGGGGGGCAGCCTGACGATCATCGCCACGGCCCTGATCGACACGGGCAGCCGGATGGACGAGGTCATCTTCGAGGAGTTCAAGGGCACGGGCAACATGGAGATCAACCTCGACCGCCGGCTCGTGGACAAGCGGACCTTCCCGGCCATCGACATCAACCGCTCCGCGACCCGCAAGGAAGAGTTGCTGATCGAAGAGACCGACCTCAACCGGATCTGGATCCTGCGCAAGGTCCTCAGCCAGCTCGGCGAGGTCGAAGCCATGGAGCTGCTGATCGACAAGCTGGGCAAGACCAAGACCAATCAGGACTTCCTGAACGCGATGAGCAAGGGCCTGTAACGGGCCCGGCACATGGAAATGGCGGCCGCCCGGCGGCCCGTCGATGGAGGCGGGCGCGGGCGGCATTTTTTTTATTAAGGTGTGTGTGAAAGGGGAGAGCGCCGCGGGCACTCGACTGCGGCTGTAGGCGCAGTCGAGTGCGGCGGTAATGATCCCCAAGCAAGGCTCGGGGCCCCAGCCGCCGGTTGATTTCGAAGCGGGGTTGCTTCATACTAATTCGGTTGGAAACGAATTCATGTTCGGAAGTGAGGCTCTCATGACTCCATCGCGGAAGATATCGCTCGGAATCATCGTTCTCCTTTTGGCCCTGGCGGCGGCCGGCCCGGCCGGCGCCCAGGACAAGATCGTCCCCAGCGCCTGGGCGGCCCAGGCGCCCAAGATCGACGGGGCGAGCAAGGACTGGGAGGGCGCGGTCCTGAACGACGCGGAGAAGGGCGCCGTGCAATACGCGTTCCGCAACGACGCGAACGACCTCTACGTCCTCTTCGTCATCGCCGATCAGAAGACGCGGAGCACGATCGAGGAGCTGGGCTTGACCCTCTACGTCGACCCGACGGGCCAGGAGTCCAAGGATTACGGGATCCAGTTCCGGCGCAAGAGGATCACGGCCAACGAGTCCATCGCCCTCCTCGAAAAGCAGGGGCCGGTCTCCGATGAGCAGAAGGAAAAGATGCGGGCGACCCCCTTTTATAACTTTTACTTCGCCGAGGTGGTGAACGGGAAGGGCGAAGTCGTCCCCGTCCCGGAGGGCGTTTCGGGGCCGCCGGCCTTGTTCAAGTTCTCGACCGAGAAGAAGAACCTCGTCTTCGAGTTGATGATCCCGCTTCCGCGCCTGGCGCCCTCTCTCCCGAGCCTCGGGATCGCCAAGGGCGAGACCGTGGCCCTTGGCTTCGAATGGGGCGGCCCGACCGAGGCCCAGCGCAAAGCGATCGCCCGAGCGCGGGGCCAAGCGGCCAATATCACCAACGAGACGTCCACATCGGGGATGGGCATCGATCCTAACGCCTCGTCGCGGGGAATCGACCGTATGCCCGCGAAATTTCTTTTTTGGACCAAGGCCCAGCTGGCCGTCGGCGCCCTGCCGAATTGATTCCGCTAGTCTGATCCGGGCCGGGGGCGGCGCCGCGCCGCGCTGATCTTTCCCTTTTCTCGTTCGCCTGAGGCGGACGTCCCGGGTTGGATTTTCAAGGGGGAATTTACTATGATGGCGGCATGAGGGAACCCCGCGGCCGCTTCCTTCCGGCCGTCCTGTTGATAATAGCCGCCGCCCTCGCCGGCCCGGGCGGGGCCGGCCTGTGGGCCGTGGAAAAACCTCTCAATCTGGCCCGCAAGGCGCTCGACATCGCAAGCTATGAAGACGCGCTCCGGGCTCTCAATCAAGCTCTCGCCGATGACCCCGAAACGAAAGGCGTCCGGGGGCTGAAAGGCTATGCCTTCTCCAAGCTGGGACAGCCCGACCAGGCCCTGGGCGAACTGGCGAAAGAGCGCGAGCGCTTTCCCAAAAACGAGGACGGCTGGACCCTGGCTACGGCCGTGCTTTATGAAAAAGGAGACCTTGGAGGTGCGGAGGAGCTTGCCCGTAGATATATGGCGATCTTCGAAGAAGATGTCAAGGAGCGGATAGAATCGAAGAATGTCGGCCGGGTCGCAAAGAAGGCCCCCAACGGCGGGCTTCCGAGCTTCGTCTTGGGGCTGATCGCCAAGACGCGCGGCCGGCCGGAGGAAGCTGAACAGAGATTTCGGGAGGCCCTGAAGCTGGGCTACGACGCGAACGCTTGCCGCGCGCAGTCGGCCATGGCAGCGCTCGGAGCGCGGGATTTCGCGGGGGCCCTCAAGCGGGCGCTTGAGACGCGCGACCCCGCGCTGAACGAGGGTGGGGAATTGCTCACCTTGGAGGCCCTGGCCCTGCTCGGATTGGGACAGCGGGTTGACGGTCTGGCCTTGTTGTCGTCCGCCGCCGACGCGGAGCCTTTCGAGTCCTGGTCCCTCAGGAATTATGGCATCGGCTTACTCGAGAGCGGGAAGCACGGCGAAGCCGCGGCGGTCCTGTCCACGCTGTTGAAGCTGTATCCGGCGGATTTCCAGGCGCGCGAGCTTTTCGATGCGGCTGCGAGCCGGAAGACCCCGGCACCGGGATCGAGCATCCTTGAGCTCGAATCGGATTTCCATGAATTTAATAAGGCGATATATCGCTATTCTTTCAATCAGGAGCCGGACAACCTTGCAAGCAGCGTCAATTTCGGGGCGCTTGAGCTGATCAGACTGGGCGAACTCGATAGTGCCGCGGGATTGCTGGAGAGGTTCATAGAGCTTTATTCGCTGTCGCCGACGCTTGAATACAACCTTGCCCAGATCTACAACAGCCGTAATGCCAGGATCAATTGTCTGAGGCACGCCTGGAAGGCGATCAAGCTGCAGCCGGACTTCCGAGACGCCTGGGACCTGGCGGCCAACGCGCTTTTCAGATTGAATGAGTTTTCCGGCGCGATTCGGCTTTATCGAAAGGCCGTAGTAGAGCTTGATCCGGCCGATTCCGAAGCCCGATATAACCTCGGCTGCGCCCAATTCGGAGCAGGGGACTTCTACGGAGCTGAGCTTTCGTTTCGGGACGCGATCGCTCTCGAAGCATCCGCTCGGCCGGACGCGAAGCGAGAGGCGCCGGAGACAAAAGGGAATGCCCTGGACGTCCATGTTCAAGTGCGTGTCCATCCGATTTCGATACCGGCTTATATGAACCTCGCCAAGCTCTATACCGAATCGGGGCGCGCGGAGCAGGCGATCGATTGCCTGAACCTTGCAATCAGCCTTGACCCCGGGACATCGGAAGCTTATTTTGAGCTAGGGCGGCTGCACTGGGAGAAGAACGAGACCGAAGCGGCGGCGGAATGTTTTAAGAAATATGTCGAGCTCGGCGGTACCGAAGAGAAAACGCGGCCGTATCTGATAAGAAAGCCCCCCAGATATTGTTGAGGATTTCCTCAACTGCCCAAATTGTGGTCTAAGAAGATATCCACACCATTATAGGAAGGGGTAATATGCTGATAATAAACGGGTTAACAAAAACAGCCATGATGAGTCGCATAACATATATTATGTAAACTAGAACTAGGGAGGAAACATGGCCACCCCCCAAAAACCGAATTTGATTCACCCTGCCCAATTTTAATAATTAAGGGCAATATTATTACGGCGATATATAATATATTATAAGAATAAATCAAAATGAATAATGAACGCGGGAATTGGCTGGATTAAGCGCCACAGAAGATTATCGTTCTAATCTCACGGGCGCTGCTTGAGCTTGTTCAACAAATCCTCGAGGACGCGAATGACTTCGGCCCGGCTGACACTCTCTTTTTTGAATTCGATTTTTACGCTGTAACTTTTATCTTCCTTGGGACTATAATTAAAGATATAGTATTTTGGCTTCTTAGATTCGCCGTCCTTGCCTTTCAGTTGCTTGGTCAGATCTCGGGTATCCTCTCGCTTTAGACCTCGTTCTGCGATATTTTCGACGATGCGCAGCATCTCCTCTTCGTTCTTGAGCTTCGAAACTTCGATGAGCAAACTCCTGTTCTTGTCCAAGCTGTGCGCCTGGCAGAGCTTTCGGACGGCGGGCGGGATGCGGCTGATGTTAATGATCTCCGTGATCGTCGAGCGGGCCTTTCCGATCTTATCCGAAATCTGGCCATGGCTGTATTCATAAGTATCCATCAGGACCTTTAGCCCGTCGGCTTCTTCAAAAATGTCCAGATCTTTTCTCTGAAGGTTCTCGATCAGCGAGATTTCCATCGCCTCGTTGTCCGAAACCGACATCTCGATGCACGGAATTTCCTTCAAGCCGATGTTCCGGGAAGCGATGAACCGGCGCTCCCCGGCGATAATCTCGTATTTGTCCGCCCTGGGCCTGACGATGATTGGCTCGAGGATGCCTTTAGCCTTGATGGATGACATCAATTCCTCGATGTCGCCGAGCTCATTTCGCGCTTGGCGGGGATTAGGCTCGATCTTGTCCAAAGCTATCAGCCGCACGAGAGGCGCCGCTGTTTTCTTGCTAATAAAATCCACAAAATGGGTGTCATGCCGCATGCCCAACGTTTCCGGAAGACCAGAGCGCTTAGTTTTTTGCACGTTCCAATATCTCCTCGGCGACTTTTTTGTATTGAAGGGCCCCGACGGAGCCGCTGGCATAAGTGAAAACGGATTCCTTATAAGCTGGGCTTTCCTCGAGCTTGACGCTCTTTGAAATATGGGTGTGGAAGACCTTTTCGCCAAAGACCCTCTGGATCCGCTCCTCGACGTCCCTGGCAATGTTCAGGCGCGTGTCGTGGAGGGTTATAAGGACGCCCAGGATCTGAAGGCCGGGATTGGCCACCCTCCTCACCTTCTCTATCGTCTCGAGAAGATCGTCCGTCCCCTCGAGGCAGAGATAGGAGGATTGGATGGGAATCAAGAGGTGAGTCGCGGCCACAAGCGAGTTCAGGGTGATTAGACCCAGTGTCGGCGGCGTGTCGATAAAAATGAAATCGTATTTCTCCCGGACGGGCTCAAGGACATCCTTGAGCCTGAAGTGGCCATCGATCTGTCCGAGGAGCGAAGCTTCGAGCTTGGCCATCGATATGCGCGAGATCGCTACGTCGAGTCCAGGCACCGTGGAGGCGAGCGTCACGCTCGCGAGCTTGAGCCCCGGGTTCATCATGACGTCATAAAGAGACTTGTCCAGCTTTTCCATGTCGCGGACAATGGACTTGGAACTGTGACCTTGGGAGTCGGTGTCGACCAAGAGCACACGGCAACCGGAGAAAGCCAGCGCCGCGGCAACGTTGACAGCTGTCGTGGTCTTCCCTACTCCACCCTTTTGATTCGTTACGGCGACGATCACTCTCGCCTCCTTTCGCCTTCGCCTCTCCCGTGCATATCGGCCAGCGGAATTGGCGTATACAAGAATACTGAATTCCCGGAAAAATGACAAGCCCCCTTGCGAGGAGTATATATGTCGGCCGGCCGACATATAGCCTTATACATTTATTATCAATGAGATGAAAAATCAAATTTTCGACGATATTGCCCCTCACCCTAGAATTCGGGACGCATCAAGTTACGCATGGAACAGCGTCGCCGAAAAAGAAATGGATAACTACGATTCCTAGGTAAGGATCGACAAGAAATGGCGAAAGCCGGAACGAGCGGAATGGAAAGAAAAATAACGGCCAGTTAGGGTCGGCCGCTGAGAGCATTCTTAAACATTTCGATAACTGCGAGTTCTTGGGTGTCCTCGGAATTGTTGAGTTTCAGAATGGAGGATAACGGCCGGACACGCATCCAATCGCTAAATGAGTGAAAGGAGAAGTGCACGTCCGTTTGTTAAGAACGAGACGACTTAGAAAAGGAAATCAAAAACAAAGATGAATCAAATATAAATTATTTTTAAGGGCAATGCGAGACGAAGATCTTGAGTATATTAATTAATATCCTTTTTTCAAAATACCGATTGCAAGGATAATGCGGACAGCGGAAATCTCGTTGAAGTTGATAGGCATAGCTATTGGCGATCCGAAATTGAAGGTGTCGCTGCGAGGCCATTCATTGGAGGCTGGATGATCGCCGAATATCAATTCGGGGATTACTAAAGGAGTATTGAAGTCCCATTAAGGTTAGCCTATAATTCAACGGATAAGAAAAAAGGGAGAAATCTTGTAACTATATTATAATCAACAATATATGAAGATATTTATTGGGAAATGCAATAAATGACGGAGCTGGCCAGGAAGCTCGGGCAGTTTGATTCGATTTATCTCGTGATAGGTTCGGTTTTCGGTTCGGGCATTTTCCTGACGACGGGCTTGATCGCGGCAGAGCTTCCTTCGCCGCTCCTCATCTGGCTCGTCTGGCTTCTTGGCGGAGGATTGACCCTCTTCGGGGCCATGACCTACGCCGAGCTGGGGACGATGTTCCCCGGCGCCGGCGGCCCCTACGTTTATCTGCGGGAGGCTTACGGCGAGGGGGTTGCTTTTCTTTACGGCTGGACATTTTTCTGGATCATAGGCAGCGCGGGAATCGCCGCCCTGGCCATGGGCTTTGCCGAATATTTCGGCTCGATCGTCCCCTCCCTGTCGCTCACCCGGGAGATTTTCTCCGCCTCGATCGGCCCCGTGTCCTTGACCCTGTCGGCCGGCCACCTCGTCGCGATCGGGGCCATCGCCGCGCTCTCCGGGCTGAATTGCCTCGGGGTCCAAAGCGGGGCGCGTTTCCAGAACGGGATGGTCATCCTCCGGCTCGGCGCGCTCGCGGCCTTCCTCGTCCTCGGCCTCCTCCTCGGAGCGAAGTCGGGATCCGCGAATCTCGTGCCTTTCTTCCCCCGCGGTCCCCTGCCCTCGCTGCCGAGCTTCGGCGCGGCGCTCCTCGCGGTGCTGTGGACGTACGACGGCTGGTATTCCGTAAGCTGTACCGCCGAAGAAGTCCGGGACCCGCGGCGGAGCCTTCCCCGGGCCCTCATCCTGGGGACGCTCGCCGTAGCCGGGCTGTACCTCGCGGCCAACGTCGTCTACAGCCTCGCCCTTTCCGTGGATAAAATGCGGGGCGTCGTCAGGATCGGCGAGGCGGCCGCGGGCGCGCTCTTCGGGCCCGGCGCCGGCCGGATCTTCGCCGTTCTGGTGGCCGCGGCAACGCTGGGCTGCCTGAGCGCCAATATCCTTTTTAGCCCGCGCGTGTCGTTCGCCATGGCCCGCGACGGCCTGTTTTTCCGGCGGCTGGCCTTCGTCCACCCCCGCTTCCGCGTGCCCTCGACCGCGATCCTGGCCCAGCTCGGCTGGGCGGGATTGCTCTGCCTGACCGGGACCTATCAGAGCCTGATCGAATTCGTCACGTTCGTCCTCGTCCTCTTTTTCGGTGCAACGGGCTTCGCCTTGATCGTCCTCCGCCGGAAGGCTCCCCGGCGCGAACGGCCGTATCGCGTCCGGGGATACCCCTGGCTGCCGGGACTTTACATCCTGGTCAACGTCGTGATCCTCGTCTCGGTGCTGTTCTCCCGTCCCGTGCAGGCCCTGGCCGGCGCGGGGTTTGTCCTGGCGGGCGTTCCGGCGTATTATGCTTGGAGCGCAAAGCGCCGCCGGATGCGGCCCGCCGCGCAGGGAGGACGGAAATGAGCCCGATCTTGAAGATCCTGCCCGACGGGATCGATCTTGCCGCAACCGAAGGCGAAGGCCTCGACGACGCCCTGGCCAAGGCCGGCATCCCCCTCAGCCTTTACTGCGGCGGCCGGGGGCTGTGCGGCAAGTGCTTCGTCGAGATCGTCCGCGGGACGCTCCCCGAAGCCGGCGAGGACGAGCGGGCCCTGGCGGCGCGCCGGCGCCTCGCCCCCCATTTCCGGCTGGCCTGCCGGGTCAGGATCGCCGGCGACCTGGCGGTCCGCATCCCGGCGTCCTCCCTCTTGCCGCGGATGCCGGTCCTCAGCCAGGGCGTTGAACGCTCGTTCGCCCTCGATCCGGCCGTCCGCAAGATCCGGCTCGCCATCCCCAGTCCCGCCCTGACCGAGCCCCAGGCGCTTTTCGACCTCGTCCGGGCGAGGTTTCCGGGCGAGGGCTTGACCGCTTCGCCGGACGCCCTCCGGTCGCTCGTCCGGGCGTGGGCCGAGGGCGGCGGTCCCGCCGGCGAGATCACGGTCGTCCTCCACGGCGGCCGGGAGCTCCTTGCGGTCGAGCCGGGCGACACGGCGGACCGGGCCTTCGGCCTCGCCCTGGACCTCGGAACGACGACCGTGGCGGCTGAGCTGGTCGACCTCGTCGCCGGGCGGGTCATGGCCACGGCCACGGCCTTGAACGCGCAGGTGAAGTTCGGGGCCGACGTGATGTCCCGGATCACGGCCGCGTTCGGCGATCCCGCCCGGGCGGAGGAGCTGCGCCGGGTCCTCCTCGATTCTCTGAATGCCTTGATCGGGAGCCTCTGCGAGAGCAGCGGGGTGGCGGGCCGTGAGATCTACGAAGCCGTCGTGGCGGGCAATACGGCCATGAACCATCTCTTCCTGGGATTGCCCGTGGACACGCTCGCCGTCGCGCCGTATTTCGCCGTCTTTTCGTCGATCGCTCCGGTTCAGGCTTCCGAGAGCGGGCTGAAAATCAGCTCGGCTGGGAAGGTGATCGTCGCCCCGAACCTCAAGAGCTTCGTCGGCGGCGATATCTCCGCCGGCCTGGCGGCCATCGACGCCGTCCATCGCCCCGGGAATTTTCTGTTCATCGATCTGGGGACGAACGGCGAGCTCGTCCTGAAGAACGGATCGAAGTTCACGGCCACGTCCACCGCGGCCGGGCCGGCCTTCGAGGGCATGGCGATCAGCTGCGGCATGCTCGCCGTGCCCGGGGCCGTGTTCAAGGCCGCGGACGGGAAAGGGACGGCCGTCGCCGTCGAGACCGTCGGCGGCGAGCCCCCCCAGGGGGTCTGCGGCACGGGTCTCATCGACCTCGTCGCCCTGGCCCTGCGGCGGGGCCTCGTGTCTCCCCAGGGACAAATCCGCGATCCCTCCAAGGCCATCCCCGTGGCTGATGGAATCGTCCTGACCCAAAAGGACATCCGTGAAGTCCAACTCGCGGCGGCGGCGGTCAAGACGGGCATCCGGATGCTCCTCGAGGCGGAGGGGCTCTCGATCCCCGATCTCGACGAAGTTTATGTCGCGGGGGCGTTCGGCAGCTATCTCGACCTTGGGAACGCCATGGCCCTCGGCCTTCTCCCCCTCGTCGCGCGGGAGAAGATCCGTTTCATCGGCAACTCCTCGTTGGCCGGAGCCCGGGCCATGCTCCTTTCAATGGCGGAACGGGAGAGGTGCGAGGCTCTCGCCGGCCGGATCGGGCACGAAAGCCTGGCTCGGGGTTCCGCCTTCCAGAGCCTGTTCGTGGACGCCCTCGAATTCAGGGAATGGAGCTGACAAGGAGTGTTGAGATATGGATGACCTGAACGCGATCTACGGGCGCATGGCCGAAGCCATCGTCGTCGGCGATCCCGAGGCGGCCGCCGGCTTGGCCCGGAGAGCCCTCGAGGACCGCCTTGACCTGCAGGACGTGATCGAAAAGGGCTACATTCCCGGCATCCGGCGGGTCGGTCTCCTCTGGGAGAGCGGCGATTACTTCCTGCCGGAGCTGATCAGCAGCGCGGCCTGCATGAAGGCGGCCATGGCCGTTCTCAAGCCGGCTTTGGAAGCTTCGGCGGCCGTCGGCCTGTCCCGCGGCCGGATCGTCATCGGGACGATCGAGGGCGACATCCACGACATCGGCAAGAACCTCGTCGCCTCGATGCTCGCGGCCAACGCCTTCGACGTCGTCGACCTGGGGGCCGACGTCAAGCCCGACCGCTTCATCGACGCGGCCGTGGAGGCGCGCGCCGACGTCATCGGCCTCTCGGCCCTCCTGACGACCACGATGCTCGGCCAGCGCCGGGTCATCGAGAGGCTCCGGGAACGCGGCCTGCGCGACCGGTTCAAGGTCCTCGTCGGCGGCGCGCCTGCCAACCGCGCCTGGGCCGCGGACATCGGTGCGGACGGCTACGGGGAGAACGCCCTGGCGGCCGTAGCCCGGGCCGGGGAGCTCGTCGCGGAGAAGAGGTCGTCATGATCCCCGCCCTGCGCCCCAGGATCGAGCTCCTGAGCCGGGAATTCGTCGACAAGATCGTCGGCGAGGCGTTCACGATCCTCGATCGCGAAGGCGTCTTCGTGGAGAACGGCGAAGCCCGGGGGCTTTTCCGGGAGGCCGGGATGCCGGTCGATGCGTCGTCCCTCAGGGTCCGGATCGCGCCCCGCCTCGTCGAGGACTGCCTGGCGGCCACCCCCGCCTCGTTCTCGGTCTGGGACCGGTCCGGCGCCCGGGAGCTTTCGATCGGCGGGGACGAGGTCCATTTCGACCCCGGGTCCGCCGCCCCGCGGGTCCTCGATTCCGCGACCGGCCGCGAGCGGAAAGGCCTCACCTCCGACGTCGTCCGGCTCGTCCGCCTGACGGACGCCTGCGAGCACATCCATCTCCAGAGCACGGCCCTCATCTCCTCCGACGTCCCGCCCATTGTCGGCGACAGCTATCGGCTCTACCTCGGGCTTCTCTATTCCGCCAAGCCGTCCGTCACGGGGACGTTCCGGGTGGAAGGATTCAAGCCGATGCTCGACATGCTGGCCGCGGTCCGCGGCGGGAGCGAGGAGCTCCGGCGCAAACCCCTGGCCATCTTCGACGCCTGCCCCTCCCCGCCCCTGAAGTGGAGCAACCTGACCGCCCAGAGTCTGATCGACGCCGCCCGGGCGGGCGTGCCTTCGGAGCTCATCTCGATGAGCCTGACCGGGGCGACGGCGCCCGTGACCCTCGCGGGGGCCCTCGTCCAGCACACGGTCGAAAACCTGTCGGGCCTCGTCATCTGCCAGCTCGCGCGTCGGGGCTCGCCGGTCGTCTTCGGCGGCTCTCCGGCGAGCTTCGACATGCGCAAGGGCACGACGCCCATGGGGGCCATGGAGACCATGATGCTCGACCTGGCCTACGCCCAGATCGGGAAAGCCCTCAAGCTCCCGACCCACGCCTACATGGGCTTAAGCGACGCCAAGCTTCATGACGCCCAATCGGGCTTCGAGACGGGCATCGGGGCCGTGCTGGCCGCGCTCGCCGGGATCAACGTCGTTTCGGGCCCGGGCATGATGGACTTCGAAAGCACCATGAGCTCGGAAAAGCTCCTCATCGACAACGACATCTGCGGGATGGCCTACCGCCTCCTGGCCGGCGTCGCCCAGCGCGAGGAGCCGATCGCCGAGCACCTGTTCGCCGGGATCCGGCCGGACACCCAGTTCTTGACCATGCCCCACACCCGGACTTGGTACCGGGCCGAGCACATCCCCGCCGTGCTCGCCGACCGGGACACGTATGACGCCTGGGAGGGCGCGGGGCGAAAATCCATCGGCGATCGGGCCGCGGAACGGGTCAGGACGCTCCTCGAGGCCCTTCCCCCGAACCTCCCCGATCCCGCCCTGCGCGCGGAGCTCAGGAGTATCATGGAAACCGACGCCCGGCGGAACGGCCTCGACCGACTGCCGGAGCTCGACTGAGGTCACACCGCCATGTCGGAACAGATCCTCCTCACCGATTTCGCTTTCCGCTGGGACGAGAATCATATCCTGATCCGCGTCGGCTCGCGGAACGGTCGGGCTTCGGCCTCACCCGTCCTCCTCCGGATGATCGAGGAAATCGAGCCTGAAGTCCGGTCGCTCCTCTCTCCCCGGGCCGTCTACACGATCCTCCCCCATCGGGAGACGAACGGCCACCGCATCTTCGACAAGGCGGTCCAGGTGGCCTTGGGCATCAGCACGATCGGCCCGGCTCTCGAGGACGAGGTCGAGCGCCAGTTCAGGGACGGGGACATGCTCCGGGGGCTGCTGCTCGACGCGTTCGGCACGGCGGCCATCGTCCAGATCTTCAAGACGGTCGAACGGCGGATCGTGGCCGAAGCCCTCGGCCGGGGTCTTTGGCCGGGCCGGCGGTTCAGCCCGGGCTACCGGGGCTGGCCGCTCGAGGAACAGCGCTTCGTCTTCAGCCGAGTGGACGCCACCGCGGCGGGCGTGCGGCTGAACGAGTCCTGCATGATGATCCCCCGGAAATCGAACTCATTCCGGATCAATCTGTTTGCCGACCGCACCCTGACCACCCGCCGGCTCCCGGGAACCGCTCGGCCGCCGATCTCCTGAAGATCCTCGAGGCCGGCAAGCCCCGTCAGCGGGCGGCGCAATCCACGACCGTGACCGACAGCGCGGGCGCGCGCACCGCTCTCCCGACGCGCGCGGCGGGCCCCACCCGGACGCGATCCGGGTGGTCCCAGAAATTGATCACGTCGGGCTGGCGGCGGTCCTGGGCATCGGCCAAGCACCGGGCCTCGACGACGTCCATGCCCGGGGCAAGGGCGGAGGCGTCGATCTCCAGGTCGACGGGCTCCTTGCGGGTGTTGACGATGAAGACCGTCGCCGAGCGGCGGTCCTCGGCCGCGCAGGCCGAGACGTCGACCCCCGCCGGAGGCTCGCTGATCCGCACCGGCACCGGCTTGGAATGGCCGGCATAGAGGGCCATGACGTGGAAGGCGGGAATGCGGAAGAGACCGGCCGCATTCGTTTGGATCGTCCCCCCGCAGAAGCTGTTGCAGAGGTTGGACCGCGTGGCCAGGGCGATGATGTCGGCATGGCGGTGGAGGAGGTTGAGGAAGCGGGCCTCGAACAGGGCGCAGCTCAGCGTATAAAGCCGGCCCCGGCCGAGTCCCCAGGAGCCCGCATCGATGTTCCACTCGGTAACTCCGAGCCGGACCGGACGGCCGGGGATCTTGGCCCGCAGCAGGGCCTGCAGCCGGGTGATGTCCTCGTCGACGCCCTGCAGGTCGGATCGGTAGTAGTGAGGGCAGTATAGATCGGCCGCGTCCTTGACCTGGTCGATCAATTCCGGCGTCGGGAAGGACGTCAGGATCACGGCCGCCGGTTCGGCCGCCCTGACCACGCGGCAGAATTCGGCGCAGCGGGCCGGGTAGCCCGGCTCGTCGATTTCGTTGCCGACCTGCCAGTACTTAACGCCATACGGGGCGGGATGGCCGTTGTCGGCGCGCTTTCGGCCCCACGGGGTGGAAGCCGGCCCGTTGAGGTATTCGACCATGTCCCGGGCGCTGGCCGGCCCGTCGCCGAAGGAGACGCAGACAAGCGGCTCGGCGCCGACGGCCCGGCAGAACGAGAGGATCTCTTCGATCCCCACGTCCATCGTGTCCAACCGGCCCCAGACGGGGTTGCGGAAGGGCGAGCGCCGGTCCCGCTCGCCGATCCCGTCCTTCCATTTGTATCCGCCGGGGTCGACGGTCGATCCGCCCCAGCGCAGGATGGCCGGGCGCATCTCCCGGGTGGCATCGACGACGTCTCTGCGCCAGCCGTCGACCGCGTCCCCGGGCATCAGTGAAAGCTTGTCGGCCCGGAGATGCCCGGAGCCCCGGACCGAGAGCTCGAAGACGGCCCGGTCGGTCGTCCCGGACGACGTGAAGGTCGCTTCCCTCCTGGACCAGTCGGCTCCGGCCGGAGGAAGAGGGACGGTCCCCAAGGTCATCCAGTGTCCGTCGGGCAGGGCCGCCTTGAGGGTCACGGCCGTCTCCAGGCCCGGCGCGTCGGATCGGAACCAGCCGGAGAACCGGTAGGTCATCCCCTGACGGACGGCCAGGCCGCCCTGGACGAGCCGGCCCGGCTTCCCCGCGGCCGCGGTCAGGCGGGCGGAACGCAAGGCGTTGAACGGCTTCTCGGCGTCGAGCGTCCAGGACGGATCGGGGTCCCAGTCGCGGTCGCCGAGATTGCGGGCGCCCTGATGGTAAACCCAGCCGGCCGTGGGCTCGACCCCTTCGAAACCCCGATTCCCCAGCATCTCGGCCCACATGCCGGGGATGAGATCGTCGAGAAGCTCGATGAAGTTGCCGTAGAAGAGAGGGGTGATGCGGCCCTCATTCAGCGGCTCGGGGAAGATCTTGAGGGGAACCGTCCCCGCGGCCTGGGGCAGGGAAGCCCCGGCGGCGAGCAGGATCAGGAGGGCGAGCCAAAGGATCCGGGATCTGGCCATGGCGACCTCCTTATCGATCAATGATTTCGGCGAGGTTGATGTTCTTCGTCTTGAGACTCGTCCCGAGGGTCCGCTCCAGCGCGCTCAGGGAGAGGTTGTAATCGATGAGGGACTTGAGCTCCGCGCTCTGGGCGTTGGCCAGGTCACGCTGCTGCCACAGGACGAGGTAATTCGTCGTCAGGCCGACCTTGAGCTTCTTCTCCTCGCCCTGGAGCCTGCGCTCGGCGAGCTCCCGGGCGACCCGGTAGGCTTGGACGCTTTTGTAGTTCAGGTCCACAGCCCGGATCGCGTTCCGGATCTCGAGGAACACCTGCTGCTCCAGGTTTTCGATGCGGAGCTTCGCCTGGTCATAGAGGAGCCGGATCTGGGCGTAATGCTCCTTGTTGATCAGGTTGTTGATCGGGATGCTGAGCGACAGCCCGATCGAATAATTCTTGTACTTGAACCCGAGCGCGTCGAGGAGCGATGCCCGGGCGCCGCTCGGCACCGTCCCGATAATGACCCCCGTGAGCGGGTTGTCGTCCTGGTAGAGGATCTGGGTCCCGGACAGGCCGGGGCTCCAGTACGAGACCGAAAGGCTCAGGTCGGGCAGGAGCTGGTTGCGGGCATAGTCATACCCGATCTCCTTGTTCCGGAGGTCGAGCTTCGCGACCTGGAGATCGGTCCGGTTATCCAGGGCGGTCGCGACGCAGGCGTCGAGATCCGGAGAGCGCTTCTCGTAGTCGGGCTTGTCGGTCGGGACGATCCGGCCCGGCCGGGGCTTCCCGTCCCCCGCGTGCGGATTCATTAACGTCAGAAGCTGGTCCTGGCTCGTGGCGACCTGGGTCTCGGCCTGGAGGATGTCCGCCTCCCGCGTGGCGACCTCGGCCGCGGCGTTCAGGATCTCGATCGGGGCGATGGTCCCCACGTCGGCCTCGCGCTGGTTCTTGGTCAGCAGGTCCCGGGCGAGGCCGAGCGACTGGCGGCGCACCTCGAGGCTCTCGATGCTGTAGACGAGCGTCCAGTAGGCCTGCTCCACCCGGAAAATGGCGTCCTGGAGGACGCTCCGGAACTGGGTCTCGTTGATGTCGAGGTTGTTCCGGGCGACGACGATGTCCTGGTTGGTGAGGGCGATCCCGAAGTTGCGGAGGAGCGGTTGCCAGAAGCTGAAGCTCAGTGTGCTCCCGTAGCGGGGATTGATCGTCTGGAAGCTGAGGTTGGAGTCGCTTTTATAGGAGGACAGCGAGGCCGTGAAGCGCCCTCCCGTCGGGACGAGCTGAGAAACCGTGGCGGAATAATCATTCTCCAGCGAGGCGACGGTGGCGGCGGAGGTGAGCCAGGAGAACGAGGCGGAGCTCGTGTTGGCCGAGCTGAACCCGAAGGACAGTCCGGGGATGTACTTTTCCTGGGTGAAGGCCAAGTTCATCTCGGCCAGCCGCGGGGTGATGATTTCGACGGCCACGCCGAGGTTGTTCTTGAGAGCGGCGACGATGCAGTCCTGGAGGCTGAGGGCCGTCTCCCGTTCCTGGTCCCGCGGGGCGGCGGTCGCACTTCCGGCAGGGAGGACGAGGGCCGCAGCGAGCAGAAGGATGGCGCACGGAGATTTGAGCATGGGATTCGATCCTCCTTATTTGTCTTTGAGGAGAAGCTTGTCGCGCCCCCCGAAGGCGTCGTAGGGAGGGACGATGATCCGCTCGCCGGCCGCGAGGCCCTTGACGACTTCGATGGCCTCGGCTTCCTGCCGGCCGAGCGTGACCCGGACTTTCAGGGCTTCCTTCTTGTCGAGGTCCGCCCGGTAGACCCAGGCGCCGCCCGCCGTCTTGGGATAGTCGCCCTCGGGGATGGTCAGGGCCCGGCCCGTCTCGCCGAGGCCGAGGCGGGCATGGAGCGTCTGTCCGCGCTTGATGCTCTTCGGGCGCTCCCCTCGGAATTCGAGCTCTATCTGGAATTTGCCGTCCTTGACCTCGGGGTAGAGCTTCTTGACGATGAGCTTGAACGTCCGGCCGTCGAGGGAGAACTCGCCCGGCTGTCCGACCTCGAGCCGGCCGAGGTAGTCCTCCCCGACGAAGGCCGAGGCCTTGAACCCGTTCAGGACGTCGATCTGGCCGAGGCGCTGGCCCGGGGATTTCGACTGCCCGACTTCGGCCAGGAAGGAGGTGATCTGGCCGTCCATCGGCGCCTTGACGGTCAGATTCTCCTGGCGCTGCTTGACCACATCGAGGTTCCCCTGCATCCGGGTAAGCGACTCCTCGAGGGCCTCGAGCTGGGCTTTGCGGATGTTGAGCTCGCTCTTCTGGCTCTGAGTCAGCAGGTCCTTGCGCTTGAGGAGGTAGTTGTACTGGTCCCGGACCGATTCGAAATCCTGCTTGGAGATCAGGCTATCCTTGTCCAGCTCCTTGTAGCGGTCGAAGAGCTTCTTCTGCGTTTGGATCTGGTTCTCCAGCTCGCTGAGCTGCTGGTTCAGCTGGAGCTGGAACTGTTCCATGGAGAGGCGGGTGTTGCGGAGATTGTTGCTTTGCTGAAAGAGCTCCGATTCCCGCCACATGATGTCCATGAGCAGGGAGGGGTTCGACAGCAAAAGGAGGGGCTGGCCATCCTTGACGACCGAGCCGATTTCGACGAACGTCTTTTCCACGCGGCCGCCTTCGGCCGCGTCGAGGTAGACGGTGGCCTGGGGCTGGATCGTGGCTTCAACCGGCAGGAACTCGTGGAACGGGCCGACGGCGACCTCGGCCAGGGTGATGTCGGTGAGAGCGACGGTCAACGGTGCCCCGGCCCCCGTCTCGGAGACGCGGCTGGATTTGAGCAGCAGCGCGGCCAGGAGGATGATGAGGATGACGCTGATCGACAGCTCGATGGTCTTGAGCAGGCTCCATCTGCGCCGGGCGGCGCGAATCTCGGGCGTCATGGATGTGTTCGCTTTCAGCTGGGTATTTTACGCCGGATGCTCCCGGTCTTCAACGGAATTGTTGCCGTTCGCCGCCCGGCCGGCCCGCCCGGGCCGGAGCTCAGCCGAGCTCGAACTCCTCGAGGTAGCGCGGGACCGTGATCTCCCACGATTTTTCGCGGCCTAGGAACTCGGCCAGCCCCAAGGCGACATCCTCTTCGCCATGCACCAGGAACAGGCGACGGGGCGCGAACTTGAACGCGTTGAGCCAACGGAGGAGGCCGTCGCGGCCGGCATGCCCCGAGAACCCGTTGATGCGGGCGATGCGGGCCCGGACCGGGAGCTGGCGGCCGTTGATCCGGATCTCGGTCGGGGCATTTTCGAGGATCTCGCGGCCGAGCGTATCCCGGGCCTGGTAGCCGACGAACAGGACGGTGCACTCCGGGCGGGAGATGTTGGCCGCGAGGTGATGCTTGATCCGGCCCCCGGTGCACATCCCCGAGCCGGCCAGGATGACGCACGGCCCGGGAACCCGGTTGATCGCCTTGGATTCCTCGATCTTCGTCACGAGCCGGAGGCCGGGGAAGTCGAAGGGCCGCGCGCCGTCGGCCACCAGCCCCGCGGCCTCCGGGTCGAGGTCCTGGGGGTAGCGGGCGAAGACGGCGGTCACCTCGACGGCCATCGGGCTGTCGAGATAGACGGGAAGCCGCGGGATGCGGCCGCTGCGGATGAGCCTCCCGATGTAAAACATGAGCTCCTGGGCCCGCTCCAGGGCGAACACCGGGACGATGACGTTGCCCCCGCGGGCGGCGGTCTCGGCGATGACCGCCGCGAGCAGCTCGTCGACGGGCTGCGGGTCATCATGGTTATGGTCGCCGTAGGTCGATTCCATGATCACGTAGTCCGCCGCTTCGAAGACGGAGGGATCGTGGATGAGCGGCCGGTTCCATTGGCCGATATCCCCTGAAAAGACGAGCTTTCTGCGGGAAGCCTCCGGGCCGGCGGTTTCGAGGCTGATCATGGACGATCCCAGGATGTGGCCCGCATCGCAGAATCGGACGGAGGTCCCGTCCTCGAGGGCGAACGGCTCGAGATAGGACACCGGCTCGAAGAGCTCGAACGACCGGCGGGCGTCCTCGACCGTGTACAGCGGGATTTCCGGGTGAGGCGCCACCCGCCCCTCCTTGGCGTGCCGCTTCTTCTTGAAGGCCGCGTCTTCTTCCATGATCTGGGCCGAGTCCAGGATCACGATCCGGGCCAAGTCGATCGTCGGGGCCGTGGCAAAGACGGTGCCCCGGAATCCTTCCTTGACCAGGCGGGGAATGGTCCCGCAATGGTCGAGGTGGGCATGGGTCAGGAGGATATAGTCGATGTCCCGCGGCGGGACCGGAAAAGGGGTCCAGTTCCGGTCGAGGAAGGGACGCTCCTGGAACAGCCCGCAATCGACCAGCAGGGTCGAGCCGTCCGTCCGCAACAGGTGGTGCGAGCCGGTGACCTGACGATCAGCGCCCAAAAAACGGATGTTCATGGCTCCCTCACAACGGGCAGACGGGCCGCCGCTTCTCGAGAACTCCCTCCCAGGAGGCCGTCCGGGGAAAATACATGAAAACCAGGGCTCCGGAGACGAAGAGAAGGAGATAGAAATCCTGGTTCAGCCCCTTGAAAAGAAAGAGGGCCAAGCCGATGAGCGCCGGCAGCTCGGCCAGCATCAGTCCGATGACCGCCGCCCTGAAGAGCGATCTCACGGCGGCCGAACCGTCGGTTGCGCGGGCGGCCGAGGCTGTAAGGCGTCCGTGCAGAAACCTGAGGGCAATCACCACGACGACGGCCGCGGCGAAGCCGGCGGACCGCAGTCCGGCGAGGTCCTTGACTTTGGCTAAGCCGAGAAACGGCCGGTAGCGTCCCCGGATGACCTCTTCGAGGAGCAGGTAAACGAGGAGGCTCAAGCCGAAGACGACGGCCATCGACCGGCTGGCGGCGAAGGCCCTCTCGAATTCCTCAGGTTTTTGCATGTTCACGTCCGTCCTCGGCTCAAGGGCCTGAAGGCGTTTCTTCAGTCCACATGGAGCAGGAAGCCTTTCAAGTAATCGCTCTCCGGATGGTAAATGTTGATGGGATGGTCGAACGCCTGCCGATGCCGCTGGAGGATCCTCACCCCGCGCCCGGCTTCCCGGGCGGCCTGGAAGAGCACCTGCCGGAACAGCGTCTCGTCCACGAAGAAGGAACAGGAGAACGTCATGACCAGGCTGCGGGGCGGGACGCTTTGGAAGACGACCCGGTGGATGTCCTTGTAGCCCCGGCAGGCCCGGATGACCTCGTTTTTTCTTTTGGCGAACGCGGGCGGATCGAGGATGACGAAATCGTAGTTCAGGGGCGGCCGGCGGATGAATTCGAACACGTCGTCGGTGATGAACCGGCCCGGCCCCTCGGCGAAGCCGTTGAGGCGGCAATTCTCCCGCGCGGCCGCCGTCGCCCGCTCCGACGCGTCCACGGTATCGACGGCCGCCGCCCCGCCGGCGAAGGCGGCGACGCTGAAGCCGCCGGTGTAGGCGAAGGCGTTGAGGACGCGGCGTCCCGGGGCGAGTGCCCGAGCGAAGGTCCTCATGTCGCGCTGGTCGAGATAGAATCCCGTCTTCTGGCCGCGGACGATATCCACGAGGAAGCGCAGGCCGTTTTCGAGGATCTCGACCGGATCCGGCGGATCGCCCCGGAGCGGTCCCTCGAACATGGGCAGGCCTTCCTCCCGGCGGGACGGGATGTTGGACTTCTCGAAGATCGCCCGGGGCGCGACCCTCTCCGCCAGCCGCTCGAGGACGAACGGCTTGAGTCTCTCCATGCCGAGGGTCGAAATCTGGAGGACGAGGACGTCGCCGTAGAGGTCGGCGATGAGGCCGGGGAGGCCGTCCCCTTCCCCATTCACGAGCCGAAAGGCGGTGGTCTCCGGCCCGAAGAACCGGCGGCGCAGGGCCAGCGCCTCGTCCAGGCATGCGGCGAGGGATTCGAGGGGCGGGGTCGGGTCGAAGTTCAGCATCCGGCCGGCGATCGACGTGGCCGTGTTGAAATAGGCGTGCCCCAGGAACGCGCCGTCGGAGGCGACGACGGGGAGGATGCCGCCATTTTCAAAATCCGGGAGGCTGCGGATCGCCCCGGAAAAGATCCAGGGATGCCGGTTCCGGACCGCCTTGTCCTTGCCCGGCTGGAGCACGGCGGCCCGGCTTGCGTCGGGGCCGCTCACGCCTCCCTTCCTCCGGCGAGAATGGCGGCGAGCAGCTTGTCGGGCTCGGTGAGCGGATAATCAGCCAGCGCTCCGAGGGGCACCCACAGGATTTCGTCGTGATCGAAAAGAGCCGGGGCGCCGGCTTCGATCGAGGCTCGGAAGGCCAGCAGCTCGATGGACAGGCCGGCCGAGTTGAAGGGAAAGCTCCCCAGGAACGGGCCGATGCTCGCCTCGATCCCCAGCTCTTCGCGGAGCTCGCGGCGAAGCCCGTCCCGGGGGGCTTCGCCGGCTTCGAGCTTTCCTCCCGGGAACTCCCAGAGCCCGCCGAATCGGTCGCCCGCCTTCCGCCGGCCGATCAGGACGCGGCCTTGCTTTTCGATGACGGCCGCGGCGACTTTCTGCATGGCCCACCCATCTTAGCGGCTCGCGCTTGATTTATCAAGGCGGCCGCTGCAAGGATCGACCGGCCGCGTTTTTTTGTGCTAGAATAACTTCCCATGAAAATTGCATTCTTCGTCTCGGAAGCAACCCCCTATGCCAAGACGGGCGGCCTGGCCGACGTCGGCGGCGCCCTTCCTCAGGCCCTTTCCAAAACGGGGACCGAGGTCAAGGTCTTCCTGCCCCTGTACCGGGAAGTCCGGCAGAAGGGAATTCCTCTTTTAAAAAAGGCCGACCGGGTGACGTTTTCCTGGGCGGGACAACCCGAGACCTTCGCCCTGTGGGAGTCTCTAGAGGGTGGGGCGTCCGTATATTTCATCGACAAGCCCGCCCTCTACAATCGCGACGGCTTGTACGGCACGCCGGCCGGGGATTATCCCGACAACGGGCCGAGGTTCGCCTTTTTTTCTCGGGCGGCTCTCGAAGCGCTGAAGACGCTCGATTTCGCGCCCGACGTCCTTCATGTCCATGATTGGCAGGCGTCCATCGCCCTCGCCTATCTGAAGACGGCTTTCGCCGACGACCCGTTCTTTCGCTCCACGCGCACCCTGGCCACGATCCACAACCTGGCCTATCAGGGCCTGTTCGAGAAGAGCGTCCTGGCCGAGACCGGGCTCCCCGAGAGCCTCTACGGCCTGGACGGCCTGGAGTTCTTCGAAAAAGTCAGCTTCCTCAAGGCGGGCATCCTCTACGCCACGGCTTTGAGCACCGTCAGCCACCGATACAGCCAGGAGATCCAGGCGCCCGAATTCGGCTGCGGCCTGGACGGCCTCCTGCGGCAAAGGAGCGAATCTCTGGCCGGCATCCTCAACGGCGTGGACTACGGCGTGTGGGACCCGTCCGTCGACCGCGATATTCCCGCGGATTTCGGACCCGGGCGAATCCAGGGCAAAGCCGTATGTAAGCAGGCGCTCCTCAGGGAATTCGGCCTCCCGGCGGACGGGAAGGATTTGCCGGTCATCGGGATGGTCACGCGCCTGGCCGGACAGAAAGGCCTGGACCTCGTCGTGGAAGCCCTGGGCAGCCTGTTCACCCTGGGCGTCAGGCTCGTGATTCTCGGGACGGGCGAAGCCGGAATCCAGCGTTCGCTCGAGACGGCCCGCCGCCGATTCCCGTCGTTCTTCGGGCTCAAGATCGGCTTTGATGAGAAGTTCGCCCGCCGGATCTACGCCGGGAGCGACATGTTTCTCATCCCGTCGCGCTACGAGCCCTGCGGACTGACCCAGATGTACAGCCTGAAATATGGGACGATCCCCGTCGTGAGAGCGACCGGCGGCCTCGACGACAGCATCGAGGAGTACGACCCGGTCACGGGCCGGGGCAACGGCTTCAAATTCGCGGAGTACGCAGCGCCGGCGATGCTCGAAGCGGTGAAGAACGCCGTCCGGATCTACGGGCGGCCCGAAGTCTGGGGGAAGCTCCGGACGAACGCCATGGCCTGCGATTTTTCATGGATGCGCGCCGCCCAGGAATATGCTCTCCTCTACCAAAGCCTGGTCGGCCGTTGACGAGCGGGCCGGATCATCGGCCTCCGCCGAACAAAAAGACCAGGCCGAGCGTGAGGTGGAGGAAAGACGGATTTATCCGCATCGTGAATGAGTTGGATGTCTCCTGGAGCAGCTGGACATCGCTGTTGTCGAAGGGCTCGTTCGTGATGTCGCCGAAGAAGACGCCGTCATAAGTTCCCAGGACGAAGTTCCAAGTGAGGACCGCCGCGGGGCAGTAGTAATAGCGGACATCCGCCCGGATCCCAATCGAGTCCGAGAGCATGTACGTCAAGCCGGCACCGATATTGGCTCCGACCATGGTCTTCTTCAGCGTCGGCCATCCCGAGAACGTGAGGCCGACCTTGAGGGCATCCACGGACTGGGTATACGTGCCGTCCGTGTTCTGGGTGATGGTCGTGATCCCGTATCCCATGGATGAATTCTGGGTGAAAGAATTCATGAAGAGCGTCACGCCGGCCGAGAAGGTCCCATCCAGCCGACCCGTGCTGACCCGGCCGATGAGGTCGAGGCTGAGCGGGGTGGAGCTGAACGATCCCGTCCCCGGCCAGGTCGCGGTCTGGGTATAACTCGACCCATCGTTCCACGTCCAGGCGAACGTGCAGTCCGCGCTGTTGGGAACGTTCATTTTCGTATAGGAGAACAAGGCCTGGATCCCGAAGTTCGGCGTAAAATAGAAGGCCAGCTCGCCGCCGGCCGCATAGCCCGCCTTCGCGCTCGTGGCGATGGCCGTTTGCTCGTTGACGTTTCGAAGAAGGTTCCATCCCCACTGGTCCTGGTAATTGGTCGTACCCTTGATTTGGGACAGGCTGAAACCGCCATAGAAGCTGATTTCGAAGGGAAGGCGGTGCGGCGCATCGCTGAGGAGGGGCTGAGCCGCGGCGGCCCCGGACAATGCCAGGATACAGGCTGCCAAGGCGATCATATGTCTTTTCATCTGGAACTCCTATTCATTTCTTAGACAGTCATGATAATCTCATCCTTGGCGATGTCAACAGAAAAGGGGCGGCGCCTCCGGAGAAAATCCCGTAGGCGAAGCTCTGCTCAGTCTCTCAGGAATTTCGCCGCGGACTCGGGGACCATGGGATTGATATATAATCCCGTCCCCCACTCGAAGCCCGCGACATGCGTCAGGACGGGGATGATTTCCAGGTACCAGTGCGAGATTTGCTCGAATTCGGGCCAGAGCCGGCGGGCGTGAGCCGGGTTCGGGCTCTGATGGAGAACGAGGTTATAGGAAGGATCGGCAAGAAGGGACTTCATTTTCGTCAGCACCGCCGAGAGCATCCCGGCCAGGGCGGCGATTTCCTCAAGGCCCGCGGCGCTGAAAAACGGGGCGTGCCGGAGGGGAAAGATCCTCGTTTCGAACGGGAAGCGTGAGGCGAAAGGCTCAACGGCGGCAAAATGGGCGTTTTTCAGGACGATCCGCTCCACGGCGTCCAGCTCCTCGGCGACCGTCCGGCAGAAAAGGCAGTCGCCCGTTCGGCGATGGAACCGCTCCGAGCGGAAGATCTCCTCCTTGACCTGCTTGGGAATGATCGGCAGGGCCACGATTTGAGTATGCGGATGGCTGAGGGACGCACCGGCTTCCACGCCCTTGTTCTTGAACAGCTGGGTGTAAGCGTATTGGGGCTCGGCCTCTATGCTCCGGAGCCGGGCCTGGTATGTCGCCAGGATGTCCCGAATATGGTCCTCGGGGAGGTCCGCCATCTCCCGGCCGTGATCCGGCGACTCGATGACGACTTCGTGCACTCCGATCCCGGGCATGGATTCGAACAGGCCTCGCCGGACGCGGGCGGGCGCGTCGCCCCTCGAGACGGCCGGAAATTTATTCGGGACGAGCCGGACTCTCCAGGGCGGGGACCCCGGCCCGTCCGCGGGGCCGGAGAGGGTGAAGATCTCGGGCGGGGTCTTGGCTTCGTTGCCCGCGCAAAAAGGACAGAATGCGGAGGGGACGGATGGCCGCTCGATGGGCTTGGCCGGCCGAAAGTCATCCGGCCGCTTGCTCCGTTCCGAAGCGATGATCACCCACCGGCCCGAGACCGGGTCCTTGCGGAGCTCGGAGGGGGATGTCATCGGGAAAGGAGATCCCGAATCTTAGCCTTCAATTCGTCAAGCGAGGAGGATTTGATCACGTAAGCGTCGGCGGCCCAGGTCATGAAATCGTCCCGGTAGCTCTGGTACGCCGTATTGATGATGATCGGGACCTCCTTGCGGAGGCCCATGATCTCGGTGATGAGCTCCACCCCATCCCGGCCGGGCATGCGGATGTCGGTCACGATCAGGTCGAAGCGCTCGCGCCGGAGGATCTCGAGGGCCTGTTCGGCATCCCGGGCCGTGGTGACCTCGTAGCCCTCGGCGGACAGCTCTTCCTTGTAGAGGAGACAAAGCGCCTCTTCGTCCTCGACGATCAGGATTCGTTTCATGTCTCCGGTCTCCCTTCCTCTTGGGATCTGAAGCCCAGCCGGAAGGTCGTCCCCTGGCCGGCTTCGCTTTCCACCTCGATCGTCCCGCCGCAGGCGTCCATCACCCGCTTTATATAGAGAAGCCCCAAACCCATCCCCCGCTCCTTGGTGGTGAAAAAGGGCGTAAAGAGCTTCGCCCGGGCCTCCGGCGGAATCCCATGGCCGGCGTCCTTGACGCCGACGACGACCCAGGAGGCGTCCTTGCGCTCGGCGCAGACCTCGATCCGGCTTCCCGCGGGCGAGGCCTCGAAGGCGTTGATGATCAGGTTGCGCAGGACTTCGCCGACGGCCGTCGGGTCTCCCAGGACGGGCGGGAGAAGACCGTCGATCTCGGACCGGATCTCGCGGTTCTCGGCCGCGGCCCGGGGCTCCATCGCCTCAAGGACGGACCGAAGCTCGGCCTTGAGGTCGAACGGCTCGGGGCGCTTCGGGTCGAACTTGAGGAAATGGCCCAGCTCAAAGACGATGTTCTCGAGGCGGCGGATTTCTCCGCGGATGATCTCCAGGTTCCGGCGCCGCTTGGCCTCATCGGCCTGGCCGTTGAGCAGCTGATCCGTGAAGCCGCCGATCGTGGTCAGGGGATTCCGGATCTGGTGGGTGATGAACATGGCCATCTCCCCCAGGGCGGCCATCCGCTCCATTTCGACCATCTTCTGGTGGAGCGAGGCGGTATAGATGTAATTGGCCGCCATCAGCCCGCACAGCCCGGCGAGCTTGACGTCCTTCGGCTGGATCGGCTTGCGGCTGAAGGCGTTGTCGAGGATGATCTCGCCCATGACCTCGTTCTGGAACAGGAGCGGCACGCACAGGAATTCCTCCACGCCGATCGTCTCGAGGAACCGAGCGTCGACGAGCGGCTCGCGCGATGCCTCCCGGATGAGGAGCAGCTCCTTCTTGGCCACGGCCGTAACGGGGATCGTCAGGTTGTCGCGGGTCAGCGAGAATTCGAGCGGGGCGATCTTCCCGCTCATCGCGTCCGCGCCCCGGCTGAGCAGCCAGCGGTTGTGCTCGATGATCTCGAGGTAGCCGAGGCCGGGCGTCGACAGGACTTCCCAAATCATGCGGGCTTCCTCGGGCGAACGCGGGCCGAGCCACTTCCCGCCGCGGAGCTTGTCTCCGTCGGTCCGAAACAGCATCGCCCGGTTGAATCCCACCCCCGACCCGGAGGTCAGCGCGGTCAGGATGACCAGGAGGTTATCGTCGACCGAGAACGGCTGGAAGAAGCTCTGGGTGACGATCGAGAGGAGGGCCAGCTCCCTGGGCTCCTTGCTCTGGAAATCCGGAGCGAGGAACGGCTGGGCCTCGATCACGAGAGCCTCCAGCCCTTGGGCACGATCCGGATGCCGTCGCCGTAGATCCGGAACTGCCGGGCGTCCGCCTCGGCGTCCTCCCCCACCACGAAGCCGTCGGGGATGATCGCCTTCTTGTCGACGATCACCTTGGTCAGGCGCGCCCCGCGCCCGATGCGGGCGTCGTTGAAAACAATCGAGTCTTGGACGAGCGCTTCGTCCTCGATGATGACCCCGGGCGACAGGACGGAGGTGCGGACGTCCGCGCGCCGCAGGCGACAGCCGGCGCTGATGATGGACGCCTGGACCGTGGTCCGGTCGATGAACGCCGGCGGCGACTGGCGCTGGTACGTCCGGACCGGCCAGGCCGGGTCGTGGAGATCGAACGGCGGCTCGCTCGAGAGGAAGGCCATGTTGGATTTCCAGTATGCGTCGATCGTCCCGATGTCCTCCCAGTAGCCCTCGTAGGGATAGGCGAAGACCCGGAATTCCTGGATGAGCCGCGGGATGACGTCCTTCCCGAAATCGTGGCTGCTCTTGGCGCTCTTGGCATCCTGCATCAGCGCCCGAATCAGGGTCCGCGTCCGGAAGACGTAGATGCCCATCGAGGCGAGGGCCAGGCTCTCGTCGGCCGGCATCGCCGGCGGGTTCTTGGGCTTTTCGAGGAATTCGGTGATGCGCTGGGCGTCGTCGGTCTTGATGATGCCGAAGCGCCGGCCCTCGGCCCGCGGGACGGGCTTGGCTAGGACGACCGCGTCCGCCTCCCGGTCCAGGAAGAAGCGCAGGAGCGGGCGGTAATCGGTCAAATAGATGTGGTCCCCCGACAGGATGAGGACGACCTCGGGATTCTCCTGCTGGATGGAATAGACGTTCTGGAAGACGGCGTCGGCCGTGCCTTCGTACCACCGGTCGCCCACCCGGCCCTGGGCGGGAAGAGAGATCACGTACCCCCGGCTCTCGGGATGGTAAATGCTCCAGCCGAACTGGAGGTGGCGCTCGAGGGAGAGTGCTTTGTATTGGGTGAGCAGGGCGACCTTGCGCAGCCCGGAGTTGAGGCAGTTCGAGAGACTGAAATCGATGATCCGGAACGATCCCAGGAACGGGACGGACGGCTTCGCCCGGTCTCGTGTCAGGGGATACAAACGCTCGCCCTTGCCTCCCGAAAGGATCATGACCAGGGTTTTCTCGAAGATGGGTGCCATGGCGCGACGAACTCCTCTTCCGCTGGGCCCGGGGCCGGCGTCCCGGCGGCCGGCTCTAATCGCCGGGGCGGTCCGTCAGGATCACCCGGGCCCGGAATTCTTCCCTCCCGGCCAGCGAGATCGTCCAGCACGGGAGAAGGCTGATGCCTTGACGGATTATATCATACCCTTTTTCCGATTGAGAGAGCGTCTCGATCGGGCGATGTCTCAGGACGGGCACGGGCTTGAATTCGAGCTCGATCCGGCCGCGGCAAAGGCGGACGATTCCTTCGCCGAAGGAGATTTCCTCCGGGTATTGATAGAGGTTCCATTCGCTGGCGAAGATGAACGCCGCGGCTTCGTCGGCGAGGTTGAGGACCCGCACGTCGAAGATCACGCGCCCGTCTTCGGCCGGGATGATATCCTTTTCCATGCGCACCGGGATGATTCCCCTCTCCGTCCGGACGGTTCCTTTCCGCGAAAGCCGCAGGATCGGCCCGAGGAGCGAGGCCGTGTATCCTCCGTCGAAGAAATCCCCTCTCTCGGCGTCCGCGTACTCCACGAAATCAAGGTCCTCCGCTCCGGCCGCGAAAAATCGGTCGACGGCGGAGCTCCTCGGCCCGCGGTCATAGCGGATGCTCCGGGCTTCCGGAGGGAGCTCCTTGGCCAGCTCGTGGATGCTCTTTCCCTCCCCGGCGGAGTGCGGCTCGTCGGGAACATGGTAGCTTTCCAGTCGCCGGGAGAGGACGTCGCCGAGATTCCGGGCCAGCGGGTAGTGGTCGATTTCGATGACCGCGCCGCCGGCGGACGGCTTGACGATGAGGCCGAAGGTCGCGTCCCGGCGGAGCCACTCGTCCCGTCCGTCGAGGTCGAAATCCTCCGCCGTCCAGTCGAGCTCGGGAGAAGCCAGGCTCTCGGCCTTGAGGAGGTGCTCGTAGGAGGCTTCGCGCAGGTGGGGGAGATACAAGCCGCCGAAGACGCCATGCCAAAGCGGATCATTGCATTCGCCTTTGTAGAGCTCGCGCCTCGCCTCCTCGTTCCCAGCCCGGCCGACCTCGCGCGAGACCATGAGCATCCGCTGATGGAGATGGTGGGACTCCGGATACTTGAGGAAGAACTCCCGGAAGAACCCGCCCCGCAGGAAGCGGCGGGCCTCGGCCGGGGTGCGGGCCTTGATCGCTTTGAAAGCTGCCGCGGCCTCGGGCTCGAGGACCCACTCCATCATCTCTTCATAGGAGGCCGGGGAAAGATAAGCGCGGCCCGCCGGCGGGCGCTCGTCGAGAATTTCGGCGTAAGTCGCAGTCCGGACCCGGTCCCCATCGAGGAGCTCCAGGAAGCGGGCGAGCCAGCCCTCGTCGAACACCCATTTTTTCGTGCCCGGCCAGAGGCCGAACTTCTCGCCGTCGTCGCCGAGGATGGCCAAGCCGTGGCGCACCCGGATCCCTTCCCAATAGGCCTCGAATTTCTCCAGGCTTTGGAACGGGATGAGATAGCGGAGCGTCTTGTCGATGGGGAAGATCTTGAGCGGCCGCCCCTGGTCCTCGGTGATGTAATAGGCGTGCAGGTCGCGGACGCCCGCGTAATGGAAGTGCTCCTCGTCGAGGAGGGTATATTCGATGCCGGCCTCGGCCAGCGTCGAAGCCAGCGACGGCTCCCAGACGCGCTCGGTCAGCCAGATGCCGCGGGGCCGGGCTCCAAAATACCGCTCGAGGAAATCGCTCATCATCCCGAGCTGGCCGAGCCTGTCCGCCTCGGGGATCGTCGTCAGGATCGGTTCGTAGAACCCCCCGCCGAGAAGCTCGACTTGGCCGCGGCCGGTGAGCTCGGCCAGGATGTCCCAGCATTCGGGCTCTCTCTCCCGCATGTATTCCAGCAGCGGGCCGGAGTAGTGGGCCGTGAAGCGGACCGACGGATGCTCCCGGATCGCCTTCAGGAACGGGCGATAGCAGTCCGCAAAGGCCGTTTCGAAGACCGAACGGAAATTGCCCACGGGCTGGTGGTTATGGAAGGCCAGGAGCAGGGCCGCGCCGTCATTCATGCGGAACCCCGGCTCGGCGGTAAGCTTCGCGGATATAGAGGTCGAAAAGGAACGAGAACTCCTCAGTGTGGTCCTCTCCGAACCACCAGAACCAGTCCGAGCCCTCGGCCACCAGGAGCTCCTCCACCGGGCCGCAGGCTCGCCGCGCCCGGCTCAGGATCTCCCAACTCCGGTTCTTGGCCGGCGAGCCCGACCATTTCGAGAAGTTGCCGAGCCATGTGCCGGGCTTGAGTGAAATCTCGCTCGAGGGCTTGCGTCGGGCCAGATGGTCCTCGAAGAAGACGGGCGTGATCTCCGGGTGAGAGGTCAGGCGGCCGTAGAGCTCCCGGAGAAAATCGAGACCGTTGCGGGGGAACATCCCCCAGGAATTTTCGCCGTCAAGGGCCAGGACGACGATCCCGTCGTCGCCGCAGAACGCCCGGCGGTCCTCGAGCCGTCGGACGAGGTCGAGGGCGGCGTCGCGAGCCGGCCAGCGCTGATATTCGAAGGCGATGAGATCGGACAGCTCACGGTCACGGAAGAAGATCGGGAGGCCTTCGGCCAGATGGGGCCTGAACAGGGCCGTCCGGTCGCCGGTCCCGTCGAGGCTTTTCCAGAGGAGGTTCTCGTCGGTGACCGCGAAGGCGAAGCCGGCATCCGCCAGGGCCGCGGCCGTCTCCCGGCTCATCCCGCCTTCGGAGGGCCAGACGCCGCGCGGATAGTGGCCGAAGACGTTTCGGAAGTACTCGCGCGCCATCCGGATCTGGACGTGGCCGTCGCCGGGGTGGCGGAAGTCCGCCCCGGGCCGCTCGGGGCCGGCCGTGCCCGCGTCGAAGATCATCGGCAGGAGCGGATGGTAATACGGGCTGACGGTCAGCTCCGCCTTGTGCCCCAACTCGAGCTTCGCCCACATAGGAATGAGATTCCGCTGAATCTCCTTCTGGCGGGCGAACTGCTCGGCCGGATCGTCCGGGAGGGGATCGATCGGGGAAAAGAACGACTCCCGGGCCGCCTTTTGAAGGCGGCTCGCCTGCGTTTCCGCGGGGACGAATTTCCGGAGGCGCTCGATTTCGATCGGGCCGAGGCGGTCGGGGGGCAACTCGAGGGCCAGCTGGAAGGGGTCGAGGGCCTCGCCCCGGGCATAGTCCTCGATCTGTTCCAGCAGGCAGGGAACGAAGTTATAGGTGCAGGGAAAGCCCATTTCGTCGGCCAGCCGGGCCATCTGGTAATAGTTCTTCGTCGCGTGGAAATTGACCCACGGCAGGACGTAGGAGAGGCTGTGCGGCCGCCGGTAGATGGGTTGGTGGAAGTGCCAGAGGATCGCCAGTTCCATGCTCAGATCCCTTCTTGGGCGACGACGTAGGCGAAGATGGCCATGACGATCGCCCCCAGCTCGAGTTCGCGCGGGTGGACGGAGGACAGGACGTCGAGGCTCGAATGATGGACGTCGAAATATTTCTGCGAATCCGGGACAAAACCCATGAGGACCGTGCCCGATGCGGCGAGCGGCCCGGTATCCGCTCCCCCGCCCCCGGGTCCGATCCAAAGGATGCCCGACGGCTTGAGCAGATCTCCCCATGCCTCGAGCCGGGCGAATTGCTCTCTCGTGCCGCCGATCCCGAATCCGATCGGGAGGAATCCCCCGCGGTCCGACTCCAAGGCCGCGATGTGCCTTTCGGCTTTACGGCGGTCGGCGGCGGCATAATCGCGCCCCCCGCTGGCCCCGAACTCCTCGTTCATGAACATCACCGCCCGGATCGTCCTCTTTGGCTTGAGGCCCGTCTCCCGGATGAGACGGAGGGCTTCGATAGCCTGGACGCAGCCGGCCCCGTCGTCATGCGCCCCCGTTCCCAGGTCCCAGGAATCCAGATGGCCGCCGACGAGGACGACCTCGTCGGGCTTCTCCGTCCCGCGGATCTGGCCCACGACGTTGGCCGAGGGCGTCGGATCGAGCTCCCGGCAGGCGAGCTCGAGGCGGATTTCGACGCTCCCGGCCTTCTTCAGCAGGGCGCTCAGGGCGTCGGCGCCCAGCGTCGAAACGGCCGCGGCCGGGATTTTCGGCAGCTTCGGATCGTAGGCGACCATGCCCGCGTGGGGATGATCGTCCGTCCGGAGCGTGACCGAGCGGACAAGGACGGCCGCCGCGCCCTGGCGGGCGGCCTCGGAGGCTCCTTCCGACCGGTAGAGGACGGCGCCCCCGTAGCCCTGGAAGGTGTCCATAGGCGTCGGGTCCATGGAGACGTTGAAGAAGACGATCCGGCCGCGGACCGCCGGACCGAGCGCGCGGAGCTCTTCGAACGAGCGGACCTCGACGACCGGCGCGGTGATCCCGCCCGCGGGCGTGGGAACACTGAAGCCCAGGGCAGTGATGGCGAGCGCCGGGGCTTTTTGCCCGGCCAGCCGCACGATCGCTGCCGATTCCGTCCCTCGGACCCAGTGCTGGACCATAATGGGCTCGAGCCAGGTCTCGAATCCCAGCTCGTCCATCATGGCCCGCGTCAGCGCGACCGCGGCGGCGGCCTGGGGCGATCCCGTGAGGCGCGGACCGACCTCGGTCGTCAACCGTTCGAGAAGCTTGTAAGCGTGTTCGCTTCTCAATCCGGCCGTCCGGATCGATTCGGCGGCCGCGGCATATTTCTCCGCCCGGGTTTGCGCGGACGCGCTTCCGAACAGGAGGGCGGCCGATGCGAGGACCGCCGCCGCGCGGGTTGCCGCTAGGCCGATTTGTCTTTGAGCTTGAAGAAGAGCCAATTTTTATCCTTTTCGTCCTTGGGTTTGAGCTTGATGAGGGCGTAGCGTCCCTTCAGCTTTCGGCCGCGGAGGTCGACGACGCGCCTCCCCGGTTCGGTTTCGACGGGCGCATAGGTCCCACGGTCCCAGATCTCGACCGTTCCCGCCCCATATTCGCCCTCCGGGATCGTGCCCTCGAAATTCGCGTAGTCCAGGGTGTGGTTCTCGACCTGGACCGCCAGCCGCCGGACGCCTCCGGCCGCGGGCGGCTCCTTGGGAACCGCCCAGCTCAGGAGCTCCCCACCCTCCTCGAGCCTCAGGTCCCAATGGAGATGGGAGGCGCGATGCTTCTGGATCAGGTAGATCAGGCTGGCGCACGGAGCGGTGGCCGCCGCGGCCGCGCGGACGGGCTTGGGCTCCGGGGTCTTCTTGAAATCCCTTTTCTTGCGGTATTCGGTCAGGCTCATGGGGCGCGCTCGGCGTCGGACCTCAGCGGTGAAGGAAGCACCGCTCGCAGTCGACCTCCCCCGGCTTGCGGGTGACGATCATGGCCAGGCCGAGCTCATCGGCCCGGGCGATCACGTCCGCGTCCCTCACCGAACCGAGGGGGTAGATGACGGCCGTAATGCCGTTCTTCGCGGCCAGCTCGACGACATCGGGGAAGGGCATGAACGCGTCCGAAGCCAGGACGCAGCCTTCGGGCCCGTATCCCCGGCGCGAGAAGCGGATGGCGTCCTCGGCGGCGTCGATGCGGCTTCGCTGGCCCGACCCGATGCCGTGGATCTTGTCCGCGGAGCCGATGACCACGGCGTTCGATCGGGTGAAAGCGGCCACGGTCCAGACAAATACGGCCGACCGGACTTCCTCGAGGGAGGGTTTGCGCCGGGAGACGGTATCGACGTCGCCCGGCCCGGCGATTTTCGACTGGAACCGCCTCTGAACCAGGAGCCCTCCGGCCACGCGCTTGAATTCCAGCCCGTTGTCCACGGCGGGCTCGGTGAGCGGCCCGCCCATCTTCACCACGCGCAGCGATTTGCGCGCGGCCAGGACGATGAGGGCTTCCGGGTCGTAGTCCGGGGCGTAGACGACTTCGATGTTGCGCGGGCTTTCGACGAGCAGGTTTGCGACGGCGGACTCGACGGCGAAGTTGAACACGGCGACGCCCCCGTAGTTCGAGAGCGGATCTGCGTCCCAGGCCCGGACGAACGCCTCGAGGGGGGTGTCGCCGAGGGCCACGCCGCTCGGCATCTCGTGCTTGATCAGGACGGCCGCCCGGCGGTCCGGGTAGAGCGCGGTGAGCCTCGCGGCCAGGCGTTGGCCGAGATCCATGTCCCCGACGTTGATGTAGCTCAACCCCTTGCTGCCTTCCTGGAGGATCTGGAAGGTGGCCATGTTGGGGCCGCCGGCCTTCTCTTCAATATAGAATGCGGCCGGCGTTCCGGGGTTCTCGCCGTAGCGCATCGAGAGGCGCTTGAGGAACTTCTGCGTCCCAAAATCAAGAAGTTCCGGGAACTCTTCTTTCACCTTGGTAGAGTACTGCTTTCTCGCGGAGGCTTCGGCTTTGTCCTTGGTCATGATCTCTTCCCCTCTTCGCGATTGATGATGTGGAGCTCGAATTGCGACACGTCGGCCGCGTCGGCGAACAGGCAGGCTACGGCTATCCGGAAATCCCGTCCGCCTTCTTCGGACGGACCCAGGGCGGCATAGGCCGCCTCGGCCGTATCGCGAGCCGTGGCGCCCGCGAGCCTGAGATCGAGCGGCTCGCCTTCGAACGACGGTACGGGGTCCCGGTTTTCCCCGGAATAGGTCGCGACGAGTCGCCCTCGGCCCGCCGCGAGCGGAATTTCGAAAAAGGAGCGCAGGATCCCTCCGCCCTCCGCCCTCCGCAGCACGGCCAAAGCCGCCCGTCCCGACGGCAGGACGCAGCCGCTGATCCGCGGGGTATGAATCGGGGCGTCGGGCTCGTAGCTCCAATCCTTCAGACCGCGTTCGAGCGTTTCGACCGGGCCGCCGTCCCCATCCGGGTCGATGTCGGCCGTCTGCCGGCCGTTGCTGACGGCGATGCCCCGGCCGATCATGATTGCCGGGTAGACGAGGAGGTCGGGGCGGCCCGTCTTGAGGACCTCGGGATCGGTCGGCCGCGTCCAGACCGCTCGGCCGTCCCGGACGAGCCGGCGCGCCTGGCTCGAGGGCGAACGGCCGGTCACGGCGTAGAGGACGATGACGGACCGGCCGGAGGCGTCCTTGCCCAGGAGGATGAGCCGTCCCGGATAGGCCATGCGCCGCAAGGGCGCCAGGGGATTGTCCATGCTCTGTCTTTCTCGAAATCGGCCTTTATTGATACCACACGGTCGGGTTGAAGTCAAAACGCCATTGGGCTAGAATGGCGGACATGAACCGAGATCCCATGAAAAATCCCCCGGCCCCTTCCATCGCCTACGAAAATCGCGAATTCCTGGCTTCGCCCGAGGCCCGGCCGATCAGGATCCTGAGCGAATACCTGGAGCCTTTGGCCCGGTTCGACCGGCTGAAGGTCAATTCCACCATCCTTTTCCTCGGCTCGGCCCGGATCGACGACTTGGATGCCGCCGCTCCCCTCCACCCGTATTACGTGGACGCCGAGCGCCTGGCGTATCTCCTGGCCCGCTGGGCCATCCCCCTGGGGCCCAAAGGCAAGAATTTCGTCATTTGCACGGGCGCCGGGCCGGGCATCATGGAAGCCGCGAACCGCGGCGCGGCCCGGGCCGGGGGCAAGACCATGGGCATGAACATCTCCCTCCCCCACGAGCAGCAGCCGAACCGGTTCATTTCGCCGGAGCTCGCGTTCGCCTTCCACTATTTCTTTATGAGGAAGTTCTGGCTCGTCTCACGGGCCCGGGCGGTCATCGCCTTCCCGGGCGGCTTCGGAACCCTGGACGAGCTGTTCGAGATCCTGACCCTGATCCAGACCGGGAAGATCTCGCGCGATGCTCTCGTCATCCTTCTCTACGGCGAGGAATATTGGCGCAAGATCCTGCAATTCGACGAGCTGATCAAGGCCAAGGCCATTGCCCCGGAAGACGCGGCGGTGATCACCTACGCCTCCGACCCGGCCAAGGCGTTCACTTTTCTGAAAAAAAAGCTGTCGAAGTATTGCCGGCTCGTCGGTCCGTCCAAGATCATCTAATAACGATCCGGCAAGGCGGTCGATCCGAGGAGTCGTTTCCTTCTCCCCTCCTTGGCCGCTACAGGCGACTCCCTTCTCACCGCGAGGGGGGAGAGGAAAATCCCAAGCCGAATCACCGCGAACGGGGATGGCGCCGCTTCTCAATGGGATGCATCATGAGGGCGTGCCAAGATTGATATATCTCATGGGACGCGCCGCGAGACCGATGGTCCTTCTCCTGTGCGGAGCCGCCCTCCTGACCTCGTGTGCCCGCCTGAGCCCTCCTTCCTCCGGCGGCGGTTCCGCCTTAAGCGGGCTGGCCTCCTGGTACGGGGAGGACTTTCAAGGCCGGCCCACGTCCAACCGCGAGATCTACAACATGTTTGATATGACAGCCGCCCACAAGACCCTCCCCTTCGGGACCCGGGTCATGGTGACGAACCTGAATAACGGCAAAAGCGTCGCGGTGCGGATCAACGATCGGGGGCCGTTCGTGGGCGAGCGGATCATCGACCTGTCTTTCGCCGCGGCCCGGATGATCGACATGGTCGGCTGCGGCGTGGCGCCGGTGAGGCTGGATATCCTGGCCGACGGCTCGCCGGCCACGGCCCGGGCCCTCCCCCGCTATTTCGTCCAGGTGGGGGCGTTCATCTATGAGGACAACGCCCGCGCGCTCGAGAGCCGGCTGCGGGCCAAATACGCCGACGTGGTCCTCTCGTCGTGCGCCTCCGCGGAACGGACATATTTCCGGGTCCGGGTGAAGGCCAAGGACCGGGACGCCTCGCTTCGGCTGGCCCAGGTCTTGAGCGAGGATGGCTACAAGGTCATCCTGCTCGAGGAATGAGCTTTCGCCGCCGTCAGGCCTTGAACAGGAAGGCGCAATCCCGCAAGCCGTTCTTCTGGCCGTCGTGGACCGCGTAGGTCGAGCGGCCGGTCATCGTCGCCCCGGCGAATTCGCCCTTCCGGTTGAGCGCATAGAAATTCAGGCCGAACGTCGGCCGCCCGCCGGCGTCCGTGAGCCCGAGTGATTTCGGCCAGCGCCGGGCCTTGTCCGCGATCCGCTCCAGGGTCTTGAGGCAGGCCTGCTCGGGCGACAATCCCTGGCCCATGAACTCGACCACCTGGAAGCTGGCGCACGTCCGGATGTTGGCTTCGCCCACTCCGGTCGAACCGGCCGCGCCGATCTCGTTGTCCACATAGAGGCCCGCGCCGATGATGGGCGAATCCCCGACCCGGCCGGCCAGCTTGTAGGAGAGGCCGCTCGTCGTCGTCACGCCGGCCAGCACGCCCGCTTCGTTGATCGCGAGGCAGTTGATCGTGCCGTGGGTCATCATGACCGGCTGGAGGTCTTCGGGCAGCTTCTTGATCTGAGCCGGCAACCAGTTGTCCTGATCGGACATCGTCTCCTTCCATTTCAGCCACGCCTCGCGGGCCTTGTCGGTCAGGAGGTTTTCCTTCTTGAAGCCGTGGGCCAGGGCGAACTTGAGGGCGCCGTTCCCCACCAGGAGGCAATGCTTGGTCCGATCCATAACGAGCTTCGCGACTCGGGACGGATTCTTGATGTTTCGGATGGCGGCCACGGCGCCCGAGGCCGCGGTCGGCCCGTACATGACCGACGCGTCGAGCTCGACGATGCCGTCCTCGTTCGGGAGGCCGCCGTAGCCGACGGACATATCGTTGGGGTCGTCCTCGACGATGTTGACCCCGGCGATAACCGCATCGAGAGGGTCCGTGCCCTGCCGCATCAGCTCCATGGCCCGGTCCGTGGCCCTGAGCCCGTTGGCGGACGACACGGCTCGGACGACGCCCGCCGGCTTGGGACCGACGGCCGTCCCGGTCGTCTGCCCCCGCAGCTCCTCCCGCGGGGCGATGAAGGTCGCGGCCCCAAGGACCGCTCCGGTCAGCAGAAAATCTCTTCGGGAACATCGGACGCGCATCGTGATCCTCCTTTGCGGAGCCGGGCCGATCGAGACCGGCGCGAGGACTCCCGCCTTCTTCCGGCTGAGTTCCGCCGCTTGGAGAGCGGTCGAGAAATGTATATTATATGAACGCCGATGGATGTCAAAATAAAAGTGAGGCGGCCTCTTCGAGAGCTCTATACCGAGCTCGCGGACACCTATGAAAGGACGAACCGCATCCTGACGTTGGGCCTCGATCGTGTCTGGCGGCGCAAGGGGGCCCGGCGGGCGGCGCGGGACGGCGGCGGCGTTTGGCTCGACGTGTGCTCGGGCACGGGCGAGATGGCCCAGACCCTCTCCCGGATCGCCCCGGCCGGGACGAGGATCGTCGCCCTGGACTTCTCCCTCCCGATGCTGTCCTATGCCCGGATGAAATCCATGGCCGTCCCGACCTCGTTCATCCTGGGCGACGTCAAGCGGCTTCCCCTGGCGGAGGCGAGCGTCGACCTGGTCACGGTGTCATTCGCGACCCGGAATCTCCATTTGTCGCGGGACGTCCTGATCGCGACCTTTCGCGAGTTCCGGCGCGTTCTCAAGCCGGGAGGCCGGTTCATGAACCTGGAGACGAGCCAGCCGCGCCGGGGGATCACTCGCGCCCTGTTTCACGCCTACGCGGCCGTCGTCGTCAAGCGGCTCGGGCATCGGCTCTCGGGATCGAGGGCGGGATATGCGTACCTCTCGGCCTCGATGCGGTCGTTTTACGGCGCGGGCGAGCTTGCGGCGATCCTGGGTGAGGCGGGGTTCGCCCCCGTGAAGATCACTCCCCTTCTTTTCGGCGCTGCGGCCATCCATCTGGCCGCGAAGCAGGCCGGGCCGGCCGCCTGAGGCCGGACCGAGCCTCGTCGAGTACTTTTCCGAACCCTTCCCTCCGCCGCGGCGTCAGTTTGAAATCTGGATCGACGTCCCTCCGCTGGACGACCCGAAGCGCGGGTTCACGACATTGCTGTTGGTCGATCCGAAAGAGAAGCTGAGGCCGACCGAGACGTAATAGTTGTAGGTCGTGGCGAGCTGCCGGCGCTGGAGGAGGATTTCCTCGAGCGTGGCTCCGCCTTTGGGCAGGGCCAGCTGATCGTGGATGCGCGCGCCGCTGCCGTCGATGTTGAAATTCAAGCCCTTGAAGATGCGGAGGGAAAGCTCGGCGCTGAGAGAAAGCCGATTTTTAGAAAGGTCGTGGAAATAATGCGACCCTTCGAGCGTCGTGCTGAGAACTCCCCAGGCCTGTTTGAGCTCGAGCGTCGCCGCCAGCGACTGGCTCCACAGCGTCTCCTTCATCTTGTCGTAGATCGTCTTTTCCTGATACCAGCCGAATTTCGGGCCGAGGGTATACAGGAGCCGGAGCTGCCTTCGGGTGGACTCGGAATACGGGAAGAGATCGTATTCGATGGCGGGCGTAGCCTGGAGCAGCATTTTGAGGTTGTCGTACGTCGACGATTGGACCTTGAGATACCCGCCGATCGACCAATGCTCCCCCAGGCTGCGGACGACGACGTCGCTGAAGCTCTGCGAGTTCATGGCACTTTCGTAATTGTAGTCCTCAACCGCGTAGGTGTTCTTCTGCCAATTGACCCCGGCGGCGGTCCGGATTTTCCATTCGGGAGTCACCCGCTGGGCGGAGATGGACCCGGACCACATCTGGCTCGCGTAGGTCTTCTCTCCCTGGAGAAAACCGTCGATCGCCAAGCTGAAGACCCAGAAATTCCAAGGATCAACCACGGCCGTGGGCTTGACCTGGTCTTGGAACGACAGCCCGATCCTGCCCGCGGCCGGCGTCTTGAGGACATAGCGCACGAGCCCCAGCTTCAGGATTCGGACGAGATCTTTCCGGACGGCGTCGGTCCCGGCTTCGGGTCTCCCCGGGTATTTCAAGATGTTGTCGAGGCCTTGGAATTCCTTCCGTCCGGTCAGGGCCACGGTAAACTCCTCGCCAGCGGCCGTCCCGGCCGATGTGATCTCGACGAGAACCTGGGCTTCGGTCTCATCCTGGACGAATCGGACGAAGGCGATTTCCCGGGCCAGCTCCGGAAGCTCGAGGCTCGATTTCACAAAGACCTTGGGATCCGCGGCCCCGGCCTCGCCCGCAGGAGGCGTCTGGGCCGATCCGGGGACGGCCAGGACCAGAAGGACGGCGGCGGCCGCGGCGAGCCGGAATATCCCCCGGCGGCTCGACAAGCGGCGGCCCGAGGGGGGCAGGATGGGGGGGCGGTTCATGGCGCTCTGTCCCTAGTTCATATTGATGGTGATTCCCCCCGTGCTCAGGGATCCGAACCGGGGATTGACGACGTTGGTGAAAATCGACCCGAAGGTATAGCTCACCCCTACCATGGCGAAGTAGTTGTAGGTGGTTTCCATCTCGCGGCGCCGGAGGATGATCTCCTCGAGCGTCGCTTCGCCCTTGACGAGGGCGAGCTGATCGTGGACGCGATAGCCCCCTCCCAGGACGACGGCGTTGAATCCCTTGAAGATGTTGAGCTGGACGACGGCATAGAGGCCCAGGTTGTTCTTCGAGAAATCGTGGAAATAGTGAGATCCCGAAAGGGACGTGGAAATGCTCCCCCATTTCTCCTTGATGTCGAGGGTCACCGACAGAGATTCCTGGAGGAGCGCCTCCCGGAGCTTGTCGTAGATCGTGGTTTCCCGATACTGGACGAGGGAGAAGGAGAGCTTGTAAAGAAAGCGAAGCTGGCGGCGCGTGGATTGGGAATACGGGAAGGCGTTGAATTCCACGGCGGGCGCCGGCGCGAGGCTGAGGCTGATGTTCTGGTAGGTCGAGGACAGGCTGTCCAAGGCGACGCCCACCGACCAGTGCTCGTCCAGGCTTTTTACGAACAGCCCGTTGGCCGCGTAGCTTTTCTGGGTGCTGACGATCTCCGCGTCCTCGTAGGTGTAGCGATTCCGCTGAAAGCTCGCCGACAGGCCGAGGCGGAGCTTGATGTCGGGGGTGATCTTGCTCGCGGTGAAATTCAGGCTATAGGAATGGCTCGACGTGGACTGCTCTCCGTTAAAATAGCCGCTTCCTCCGACATTGAAAAGCCAGGATTTCCATCGGTCGTTGGCCGCGCCGGGTTTCTCCTCGGGGGCATAGCTCACCGCGATCCGGGCCGCGATCGGCCGCCGGGCGACGTAGCTCATGAGCCCCATCCGGAGCGTCTTCACCAGGCCGCGCCGGGTCTCGTCGGACGTGTCGGTCCCGTTGGCGAAATAGGTCACGGTGTCGTCCAGGCCGGCGAATGCGTTCTGCCCGGAGAGCGAGAGGGTGAATTCGGTCCCGCCGCCGGCCGTGGCTTGGGTGGTGATGAGGATGTGGACCTCGGCCTCGTTCCGGTCGCGGACGTAATTTACGAACGTGATCTCGGTCTTGATGAACTCGAGATCGCAGGACGAGCAGTCGATATAGATCTTAGGCGCGGTCTTCTTCAGGGCTTCAAGGCCGGTTTCCTCCCGGGTTTGGGCGGGCGCGATCCGGGCGAAGGCTATCATCAGGCAGGCCACAAGGGCCGCCGCCGGCCATCCGGGTTTCATATCCTGTCTTTCATATCGTTACAATGGATGTAAAGAGAGTTGGCCCGCCCTCGGCCCGTGCCCCTGAAGGCGAGTGCTCGTCCTCCTGAACAGCAAGAAACATGCCCGGCTGAAGCGCCGGGAACATGCCCTCCTCATCCTTCTTTATATACGTCGGTGGAGAGGAAACCGTTTCCCTATATTTTAATGCCGGGGGATTTCCTTAGGAACTCGCCATGATCAAAGCCGCCATCACCCCGCCGGGCGAAGATGTCAGCTGATCTCCTCCAGGAGCTCGATCGAGATCCTGTGCTCCCCGCCGGGAACCTTGAATTTGAGCGATGAGCCGGCGGCGATCTGATTGATCTTGCCGTCGATCAGGAGCTGATACTTCCCTTTCTTCAGGAACAGGATTTTGATCTTGTAATCCGTCGAGGTCTTGGTGCTCAGATCGAAGCTGACCTCGTTCTCGAGATAGAGGAACCGGCGGACGACCGCCCCGCCATCGATGGTGAAGATCTCCCGCCCGTCCTCGCGAAGGGCGATCCCGCCGCGCGACGCCTCGACGTCGTAGCTCCGGCCCTGGATGGTCGCCCGGAGGAGTCGTCCCTTGCGTTCGGGATCGATCATCCCGAAGCGGAACCCCTCCCAGGGCGTGAAGTCGAGGTATTCCTCGATGGCGGTCAGGGCGAAGAGCGGGCCCCAGCTCTGGTAGCGCTGGCCCGCCGCCGCGCCGGTCAGGGGATGAAAATTCTCCGGGCAGATCTGGAAATTCGACCAGGCTTTCATGAAAAGGGCCTGGCTCTTCTTGGCCAGCTCCGAGGCGACGGCGTCGAAGCCGCAGGCCTTCAACCCCTCATAGACCAGGTAGTTCGTCGGGGGCCAGATCGTTCCCCGCCAGTATTGCCGGTCCGGGTTCTTCGGGTCACTGAACGCCGGATCGTCGCGGGAAATCGAGGGCAGGATGTATTCCCCCCAGAATTCCTTGGGATCCCGGAGGTGGCGGATCATGAGCTGGGCCTGGCCCTCGTCGGGAATCCGGGCGAGGAGAGGATAAAAATTCGAGGCGGCCTTGTGCGTCGAGAAACGGCCGTCCCAGTGGCGGTCGAAATAGAAGCCTTCCCGCGGATTCCAGAGGACGGAATTGATGAGGTCCTTCATCTTCCCGTATTCGGCCAGATAAGCCTCGGCCTCCTCCGGCCGCTTGAGGACATCGGCGATCTGGGACAGGCACCAGGCGTCGAGCGCGTATAGGCTGTTGAGGTCGACGCAGTTCATGGTGAGCGTGCCCGCGTCGGCGCTGTAAGGCACGTCGTCCCAGTTCGGGAGATCGTCCTGGCCGGATTCCCAGCGGGCGCGCGTCTCCCCCGGGGCGCCGGCTTCCCACGCCGGGACCTTGTCCGCGACGAGCTCCCGGTCCGAGCCCCATTCGAGGAGCCCGTCTCCGTTCCCATCGCGGCGGGCCTGGCCGTTTGGCTTGCGCGCTTTCCAGAAGGCGTGCCATTTCCGGAGAGTCGGATAGGCCGCGCCAAGGAACTCTCGGTTTCCCGTCCTTTGGAAAAGCTTCAGCACGACATACGCCCCGACCGGTGGCTGGGAGCGATCCGGCGTCCCTCCGAAGCGGCTCCGCCAGTTGGGGATGTTTCCATTCGGATATTGCGTCTCGAGGACGGCGCGGGCCGCGTCGATCGCGAGGGAGGGGCTTTCGACGGCGAGCTCGAGGGCGTTGAAAAGGGAATCCCAGGCGAAGATCTGCCACTGGTCGGGCTGGCCATCCGGCCGGTTGAAGATCCAGCGCCTTCCCGCGGGAGTGTACAGCCGGTGCTCGCCGGGCTGGTAGAGGATCATGGAAAACAGGTTGTTGGCCAGGGCTTCGGCGACGCCCGGGTAGAGCCCTTCGACCACGGAGCGCTTTTTCTGATACCGGTCGTTCTCCTCGCTGAGAAAAGCGTTGATCGTCCCGATGTTCTTGTAGCGGGTGATATGCTTTCGGACGGCCTCCGCGTCGTCGCCGAATCCCGCCGCGAAATATACGCTCCGGTCATCGTCCTGGGAGAAGACGAGATCGATCTCCTCTCCTTCGGAGGCGGAGGCCGCCCCCGCCCGGTGCGTCCAGATAAGCGCCACGGGAGATCGGGCCGTCTTTCCCTCGCCCTGGATATGCCCGTCGGGCAGCATTTTGTAGCGGCCCTTGAAATCCCAGGGAAGATAGGCCGTCAAGTGAACCTTGACGTATTTCGGCGCCTGGAGGCGGCCGATGACCGTTCGCTCGTCCTGGCGCGACCATTCGAAGGTGACGGTGTCCGATTTCGACGCGGGCTTGATCAGGATGGGAGTTTCGGACTTCTTGTCCGCGGGGAGGATCGGGAGCCCGAGGTCGAATTTCATCCGGGAATACATGCCGTCCGGGGCCTGGGGGCCGACTTCCGAGACCATATAGAAAAGGTCGTCGCCGTCGGCGATGCGGCCCTCCTTCTCGATCCTAAACCGGAAGGCGAAGGCCGCGTCCTTCTGGGGGGCGAGGACGAGGCCGCACCAGGCCTTGGCGTCGAGCGCACCGATGAAAACACCCTTCCAGGGCGGGTCAACCTCCGCCCGCAATCCGAGGATGAACCCCGGCCCGGCCATGCCGAAGGCGAGGATAGCGAGGGCGATTTTTTTTCTCATCGCGGTTTCTGCCCGGGTCCGGAAGGGGGCTCAGGGCTCAAATGTAAGGCAAATCCTGGAGAAAATCAACGGCCGGTCAGAAATAGAACTTCAGGCCCATTTTCAGGAACACATGGCGAAGGTTGGCCGTGAGTGAGGTTTCGCTGTTTCCCAGATTCGTGTCGTGAACGATGGTCACGGCCGGCAGCGATCGGCGCATATAGGACATTTCAATGTAAAAGTCGAATGTCTTGGAAAGGGCGAGGTTGGCCCCAAGGCCTCCAAAGAACGCCCATCCGTTTTCCACCCGCTGCTCGATCGTGACTTCGGGGATCGAGAGGTAGGCGCCGATCCTGAAGCGCGAAACGATGTAGGCCGCGCCCGCCAGGGCATAGCCCCTAAAGTACATGTTTTCATAGAACCCGTACTGGAGGGAAGCCTGGATCGGGGCCAGGGTCAGAGTGCCGGGATAGAGCTTCCCGAAGGATTGTTTGGACGTATCCTTCCATTGGAGATATTCGACGGCGACGGCGAGCCGGGGGGCGAAGGGCAGGACTAGGCCCAAACCGGACTCCCAACCGCCGTGCAGGTTGTTCTCTTCGGGAAAACCGAACCCGGCATGGACCAGGATCGCGGGCCGCGTTTCATAGGCCGGGGCCGTGGATGCGCCCAAAATCAAGGCGGCAAGGATCGCGATTGGGAAGCGGAACCATTTCATGGCTGTACATCTAACCCTAATCGGCCGTTCAAGTCAACCCATTGCGCCCGGCGGGTCGTGTCGCCGACCAACCCCACCGGCCTCCGGAAAAAGGGGACACAGAACCCCGATGATGACCTGCTAAGAGTTGGCTGGCGTTCTGTGTCCCCTTCTATGA